>NZ_OZ239144.1:0-1834640 GCF_965194505.1 Hahnella aquatica (SeqCode)
ATGCTTCAACACGACTGGCAGGCCTGCCTCACCCACTTCTCCAGACTTCTTCCAGACCAGCAATACAAGACCTGGGTGGTGCCGCTGGTGCCGCTGTCCTTGGACACATCCGAACAGCCTGCACGTTTGTCTTTGGGTGCGCCAAACCGGTTTAAACAAGACTGGGCCCGTGAGAACCTGGTAGAACCCATGCGACTGTGGTGGCAGACCCACCTTGGTCACGGGGTTCAGATCGACATTTCCTTGGTCGAGGACGCAGCCAAAACCGGGGTGGTTGAAGCAAATGCACCGAGCGCGCCGCCACCGGACACTTCAAAGGCAGCGCAACCACCCGCGAAAGATCCAGCGCGGTTAAACCATGACTGGACCTTCGACAATTTTGTTCCAGGAAAAGCGAACCAGTTGGCTCGAGCTGCCGCCCTGCAAGTGTCTGAAAACCCTGGCTCTGGATACAACCCACTGTTTCTATACGGTGGGGTTGGCCTGGGGAAGAGTCACTTAATTCATGCAGTCGGCAACCAGATGTTCAAGCGCAACCCGCAGACACGCATCCGTTACATCCATGCGGAGGCCTACGTCAGCGATGTGGTCCGGGCGTATCAACGCAAATCATTCGATGACATCAAGCTTTACTACCATTCTCTGGATTTGCTTCTCATTGATGACATTCAGTTTTTTGCTGGCAAAACCCGAACCCAGGAAGAGTTTTTCTACACGTTTGAGGCCTTGGTCGCCGCAAAGAAGCAAATCATCATCACCAGCGACACCTATCCCTCTGAACTCAACGGCATCGACACCCGTTTGATCAGCCGATTTGGTTCTGGTCTGACGGTGGCCATCGAACCGCCAGAGCTCGAGATGCGTGTTGCAATTCTGCTCAAAAAAGCTGAGCAAGAAAATTTGGCGTTGTCGGAAGACGAGGCTTTTTTCATCGCTCGGCAGCTCAAATCCAATGTGCGAGAGCTCGAGGGTGCGCTACGGAAGGTCATTGCCTATTGCCACTTCCATCAGGTGTCGCCTTCGCTGGAAGTGGTCAAGGAGGCCCTGCGAGATCTCCTCTCCATTCAGAAGACCTCTGTTTCCATTGAAAACATTCAAAAGGTTGTGGCGGATTATTACAAGATCAAGGTGGCTGACATGTATTCAAAACGTCGGCCAGCCAACATTGCGCATCCCAGGCAAGTGGCGATGTATCTCGCCAAAGAACTCACACAGAAAAGTCTCCCAGACATTGGCGACTCTTTTGGTGGGCGCGACCACACCACCGTGCTGCATGCGGTTCGAAAAATCTCTGAACAACGACAACACAACACAGATTTAAATCGGGCCATCCACATTCTGGAACAACACATCCGTGGATAAGCTTGTTCACAACCCTGTTCAAATCTTGTGGACAACCCACACAAGAGGCTGTGTTCAATTTGTGAACAACATGAATAACTCAGCCTTTAGAAGAAGGTTGTCCCAGCACTTCTTTCGTCTCGCAACGGTTCTGCCAACGCTAGAAAAAACAACTTTCCTATAAACATCAAAGCTTTACAACACTTGTCCCCACACGCTCAAATCACCTACTACTACGACTACTCTTAACAATATGATCCTGATCAAAGCCCAGAGAGACGCACTGCTAAGACCCCTACAGATGGTCACAGGCATTGTTGAACGTCGACACACGCTTCCAATATTGTCCAACGTGTTAATCCGCAAAACCGGCGCGACCGTTGCCTTTGTCGCAACCGACATTGAAATGCAGATCACAACCTTTGGTGAAATTGGTCACGGGCCTGAAGACTTCGCCATCACAGTTTCTGCCAAGAAACTGCTCGATATTCTGAGAGCGCTCCACGCCGATCATGAAGTAACAATCTCTTTTGCAAACCAAAAGCTCTCGATTGCACAAGGCAAATCTAAATTCAGTCTACAAACCTTGGGCGCAGATGAATTCCCCACGGTCACGCCGGCACCGCAATACACCGCACAAACAGTGCTGTCGCAGCAAGACTTCAAGCGTTGTTTGCACTTGGTGCAATTTGCCATGGCCCAACAAGACATTCGGTATTACCTCAATGGCATGCTGCTCGTGCTTTCACCAGAGGCTCTGAAAACCGTTGCAACAGACGGGCATCGGCTGTCTTATCAGGCTGTAAAGATTGATCAAACAGGTTCCATCGAGGTCATCATCCCAAGAAAGGTCATCACTGAACTTCAGAAGATTCTTAATGACACAACGGATTCTGTCGAGATTTCTCTCACCAGCAATCAGGTGCTGTTTAAGTTTGGTCAGATTGAAATATTGTCCAAGCTCATCGAAGGAAAGTTTCCAGACTACGACCGTGTGATTCCCAAAGGGCACACGAAACACATCCCGCTTTCAAGAGAAACGTTTTTACAATCCTTGTCTCGCGTGGCCATCCTCACCACAGACAAATTCAAAGGGGTGCGTTTGTCTCTACAAGACCAGACGCTGCGTCTAACGGCCACCAACGCAGAGCAAGAAGAAGCCGTTGAGGAACTGGATGTTGAATATGAGGGAGAGCTCTTGGAGATTGGATTCAACGTTCAGTATTTGCTCGACGTCTTGTCCGTCCTTAAAGAGGAAAAAGTCATTCTCTCCTTGCAAGACACCAATGCCAGTGCATTGATCACCACGCCAACGGATGAATCCTTCCGTTATGTGGTCATGCCGATGCGAATCTAAGAAAGCAAAAACAGATGTCAGAAATTGATCAGATCAAGGAATACGGCGCATCGTCCATCAAGATGCTCAAAGGCTTGGAGGCCGTTCGCAAACGGCCTGGCATGTACATTGGCGACACCCATGACGGCACCGGTTTGCATCACATGGTCTTTGAGGTGGTGGATAACGCCATCGACGAAGCCTTGGCTGGCCATTGCGACGACATTGTTGTCACGATTCATACAGACAATTCCATCTCTGTCACAGACAACGGCCGAGGCATTCCAACCGATATCCACGAAGACGATGAATTAAAGCGCTCGGCAGCAGAAATCGTGATGACCGAGCTCCACGCAGGCGGCAAGTTCGACCAGAACAGCTATAAGGTTTCAGGCGGTCTGCACGGTGTTGGTGTGTCTGTGGTGAATGCACTTTCAGATTGGTTGCGATTGTCGATCCGTCGCAATGGGCAGTTGCACACCATGGAGTTTCGACGTGGAGAACGTGTTGCGCCCTTGTCGATTCAAGGCACCACCGATCGCCGGGGAACGGAGGTTCATTTTCTGGCCAGTGAAGAAACCTTTGGAAAGGTTGAATTTCATTTTGATATCTTGGCCAAACGTCTTCGTGAACTGAGTTTCCTTAACAATGGCATCAAGATCCGATTGCTGGATCAACGCGAAGGCAAGGAAGAGAACTTTGCGTTTTCGGGTGGCGTTTCAGGTTTTGTGAGCTATATCAATAAAACCAAAACCACATTGCACCCGCATGTCTTCCATGCCATAGGCGCCAAAGAAGGTGTGTCTGTTGAAGTGGCCATGCAATGGAACGACTCTTACAACGAGCAAGTCCTGTGCTTCACCAATAACATTCCCCAACGCGATGGCGGCACCCACCTGACGGGCCTTCGTGCCGCCATGACACGGGTGATCAACAAATACATTCAGGATGAAGACCTGGCTAAGAAGGCCAAGGTCGAAACCACCGGTGACGACATGCGCGAAGGGCTCACCTGTGTGTTGTCGGTGAAGGTTCCAGAGCCGAAATTCTCATCGCAGACCAAAGAGAAATTGGTGTCCAGCGAAGTTCGGCAGCCGGTGGAAGACCTGGTTGGCAAAATGTTGGAAACTTTTTTGTTGGAAAACCCAGTCGACGCGAAATCGATCTGCGGCAAGATTGTTGACGCAGCCCGTGCCCGCGAAGCAGCCCGCAAGGCCCGCGACATGACACGGCGCAAAGGGGTGCTGGATTCCTTTGGCTTGTCAGGAAAGCTGGCCGACTGCCAAGAACGCGACCCAGCGAAGGCAGAGCTTTATTTGGTCGAGGGCGATTCCGCGGGCGGTTCTGCCAAGCAGGGCCGCGACCGCAAATACCAAGCCATTTTGCCGCTAAAAGGCAAAATCTTGAACGTTGAAAAGGCGCGATTCGACAAGCTCATTGCCTCTCAAGAAATTGTCACGCTCATCCAAACCCTGGGCACGGGCATTGGAAAAGAAGAGTATGACCCGAACAAACTGCGCTATCACCGCATCATCATCATGACCGATGCCGACGTCGATGGCAGCCACATTCGCACCCTGTTGCTCACGTTCTTTTATCGGCAAATGCCGGAATTGGTCGAGCGTGGCCACATCTACATTGCACAACCGCCGTTGTACAAGATCAAGGTAGGCAAGGAAGAGCGATACATCAAAGACGACGACGCCATGCAGGCGACCATGATGACGCTTGCGCTGCGTGATGCGAGTCTACTTCTGCCAGAGGGCGCCGCACCCACCGAAGGAAGCCTGGCCGAGTTGGCAGCCCTTTACCTGAAGGCCCGAAGTGTTGTCGATCGCTTGTCCAGAATTTTGGATGAAACGGTGCTCACCGCGGTATTGCATGGTGTGGCGCTTGATTTGTCTTCGAACGAGGCGGCCATTTCAACCAGCCAGCAGCTCACCGATTGGCTTGCGAAGCATCTGCCCGCTGGCGCAGTGACGCCAAAGATTTTTGCTGAATTCAACAATGCGCAAGAGACCTGGTCGATTCGTGTGGAGCGGCATCATCATGGCAACCTGAAGCATTGTGTGATCGACCACGATTTCGTTCACGGCGAAGACCATCGCATCATTGCGTTGGCGAGCCAACGGTTGTCCTCTGCCACCCCGGCCGGCACCAAGGTGCAACGTGGCACGGGTGAACAGGCCAAGCAGCATGAGGTGGCGTCTTTCTCAGAGGCCATGGACTGGCTCATGAAAGAAGCGGAGCGAGGCCTCTCCAAGCAGCGATACAAAGGCCTTGGTGAGATGAATCCCGAGCAGTTGTGGGAGACCACCATGAACAGCGAGACACGCACCCTTCTTCAAGTGAAGATTGAAGACGCCATTACGGCCGACGCAATTTTCACCACGCTCATGGGCGAGGAAGTGGAGCCACGGCGACTGTTCATTGAATCCAATGCCTTGCGTGTGGCCAACCTAGACGTTTAAGACCCAATGACCGAGGCCGCATCCAATCAACTGGTGGTGGCCATTTCCTCTCGAGCCTTGTTTGATTTCGAGGAGGAGAACCGAGTCTTTGAAGAGGGCGACGACCGGGCCTACATGCAGCTGCAGTGGGATCGCCTCAACACCCCGGCGAACCCTGGGGTGGCTTTTGGTCTGGTGCAAAAGCTCATGGCATTTAACACGCCAGAGCAAGCGCGCGTGGAGGTTGTTGTGTTGTCTCGCAACGACCCGGTGTCTGGCCTGAGGGTCTATCACTCCGCCAAGGCTCATGGCCTGGCACTTCAGCGGGGGGTGTTCACGAGAGGAACGGCACCCTATCGGTATCTCAAGCCCTTGGCGGCCCATTTGTTTTTGTCTGCCAATGCACAAGATGTCGAGCAGGCCCTTCAGGCAGGCTTTCCTGCGGCGCATGTCTACCCGCATTCGGCGCGGGCGGGTACGGCACACCCTGATGAAGTGCGAATTGCCTTTGACGGAGATGCAGTGCTGTTTTCCGATGAGGCGGAGCGGGTGTATCAGTCAGAGGGGCTTCACGCATTTGTGGCCCATGAAACACAGCATGCCCAGGCACCGTTGCCGCCCGGGCCCTTCAAGCCATTGCTCGATGCATTGGTTCACCTTCGTAAAGCGTCGGGTGAGCGGCCCATGCGACTGCGCACAGCCTTGGTCACCGCACGATCAGCGCCAGCCCATGAGCGTGCCATTCGCACCCTCATGAACTGGCAGGTCGACATTGATGAGGCCTTCTTTTTGGGTGGCCTCGACAAAGGAAAGTTTTTAAGGGAATTCGAGCCAGACTTCTTCTTCGACGACCAGACCCGACACTGTGAGTCGGCCGCGCTTGCGGGCCCCACCGGCCATGTTCGCTCGGGTGTGACGAACCTTCCACCGGCCTGAATCCTTCAATGCCTAAGCGGTTTTCTTGGCGCGCTTGGGCTTTGCACCCGCCTTGGCTGGCGCACGAGCTTCAAATTCAAAGCCCACCTTGCCTTCAGGCGTCTTCACCAAATAGGCTTTGAAGCGCCGTTTGGTGCGAGATGAGACAAAGCCATCGAGCAGGTCTGTGCGCCCATCTCGAAGTAGCTTTTCCATTTGCTCGGCGGCCACGGTCTGCTGAAGGATCATGACTCCAGACTTAAAGTCACAGGTCTTGTCGGGCCCGGCCGCCTTGCTGCACACATAAGAACTGCCAAAGGCATGCACGGGGCTTGCGCACTTGGGGCATGGCCCCAGGCTAGGCTGGTCACTGAAGTCGACCACCTCTGCAAGTTCATCATCGAGCGACGGACCGAAGTCGAATTCCAACTTGTGCTCATCGGTGAGCTTGAGGCTGGCGGCAAAGGGGCGGCCGATTTTGCTGCGAAAACCATCCAGTGGCCCGAGGTGTTTCTCTTGAATTAATTGCTCCACCTCATGAAGTTCAAAAGTTCGGCCTCCGGGGATTTTGGTGATGGAAAATTCACATTGGCCACAGGCATACCGGCGGTAGTTCTCTTTGATCACGCCCCCACAGTTTGGGCAAGGTGTTTGGAGTGTGGCGTAGTCCCCCGGAATGGTGGTGCTGGTGTGGTTCTTGGCTTGTTCCACCATGTGGCCCGTGAGGGCAGCGATGTCCTGCATGAAGGCCTCACGAGACAACTGGCCTTCTTCAATTTGGCGCAGCTTGAACTCCCATTCCCCGGTCAAGGCCGGCTTGGAGAGGGCCTGAATGTCGAGCCCCCGCAGCAGGGTCATCAGTTGGAAGGCCTTGGCCGTGGGCAAGAGTTCACGCGCCTCTCGAATCAGGTACTTTTCTGACAAAAGGCCTTCGATGATGGCAGCCCGGGTGGCAGGTGTTCCGAGGCCCTTTCCTGCCAAGGCCTCGCGAAGATCGTCGTCATCCACAAGCTTTCCAGCCCCTTCCATGGCCGAGAGCAGGGTGGCCTCGGTGTAACGGGCGGGTGGCTTGGTTTGCAGGGCCTTGAGATCGATGGCCTGGGTCTTTGGGGTGTCCCCAGCCGCAATGGCCACCAGTCGGTCATCGTCCTCGCTGATCTCCTTGCCATAGACCGTGAGCCAACCGGGAGACACCAAGACCTTACCCTCCGTCTTAAAGGCATGACGGTCGATTTGCGTGATGCGGGTGGTGTTGAGGTACTCGGCCGACGGAAAAAAGATGGCCAGGAAGCGACGGCAGACGAGTTCGAAGAGCTTTTGCTCTGGCTCTGAGAGCGACTTTGGCAACTGACCCGTGGGAACAATGGCAAAGTGGTCTGAGACCTTGCTGTTGTCGAAAATGCGCTTGTTGGGGCGAACCCATTTCTGCTTGATGATGGTCTTGGCGGCCTGCGCGGTGGGGCTGTAGTTCGACAAGGCCTCCAAGGTCTGTTGCACCACACCGAGGTAATCCTCTGGAAGGGCCTTGGAATCGGTTCTCGGGTAGGTGAGCACCTTGTGCTTCTCGTAGAGCGCCTGGGCCAGACCCAGGGTGTTCTTGGCGGAAAAACCAAAACGAGCATTGGCCTCACGCTGAAGACTGGTGAGATCAAAGAGTGCGGGGGGGGCCTGGGTGCTGGGCTTGCTCTCTTCAGAGACGCTTCCAGATTTTCCCTTGCAGGCCGCCACAATGGCTGCTGCGTCCGCCTCGTTCCAAAGCCGGTCGGCCCGCGCATCGGGCTCTTGGTCTTGCTTCTGGAAGCTTGGGTTGAACCACTTGCCTGTATAGGAGCCCGCGGCCACAGCGAACTCGGCTTCGACCTCCCAGTAAGACTTCGCCTGAAAACGACGAATCAATTCCTCTCGTTCCACCACCACCGCAAGGGTTGGTGTCTGCACCCGGCCCACCGTGGTGAGAAAAAAGCCCCCTTCCTTGCTGTTGAAGGCCGTCATGGCGCGTGTGCCATTGATGCCCACGAGCCAATCGGCCTCAGACCTGCAGCGGGCAGCATCGGCCAAGGGCATGAGGTCGGTGTCGGCGCGCAAGGATTCAAAGGCCGTGCGGATGGACGCCGGTGTCATCGACTGCAGCCACAGTCGGGAGATGGGCTGCTTGGCCTTGGTGTGCTGAACGATGTAGCGAAAGATGAGCTCACCCTCTCGTCCCGCGTCACAGGCATTCACAAGCGCGGAGACATCCTTGCGCTTGATGAGCCTTGCCAGGGTTTTGAGCTTTTGCTCCGATTTGGGCAGGGGCTGCAGGTCGAAATGCGGCGGAATGACGGGCAGCTGAGCAAAGCTCCATTTCCCGCGCTTCACGTCGTACTGCTCTGGGGCCACAATCTCCAAGAGGTGTCCCACGGCCGACGCAATCACCATGTCATCGCGTTCAAACACATCATCATTTTTTTCGAAGCCTCCCAAGGCGCGGGCGAGGTCGGCGGCAACCGAGGGCTTTTCTGCAATGACAAGGGTCTTGGACAAGGTGTGGACTCACAAAGGTGACGGGCTCTTTTTTAGAATACGCCAGGTCCTGAGAATCGTTGCCATTGGCCCGAGGGGGTTCGAAAGGCCCGGCCTTGCAGCTCCAAGATGAGCAGGCCTGCCTGTGCATCGGCCGCTGAGCGGCCCGATGTCGCGCAGAGCTCGTCAATGCCCTGTGGAGATGCTTTCAAAGATTGCCACAGCGCCGTGGCCCGATCGTCCTCGGTGCCACTCCAGAGGGAGGCCGCTGCCGCAGGTGCTGCAGGGTTCGAACCTTTGGCTTGCCCCGAGGGGCAGACGATGCCCAGGTCGGCGAGCCACTCTTGCGGGCTTCGCACCAGGGCAGCGCCCTGGCGAATGAGCCCCAAGCCGCCGGCCACCAATGGGTCGTGAATGCTGCCAGGCACCACCGCCACATCCACACCCATCTGCAGCCCGTACAAGGCGGTGATCAATGAGCCGCTGCCCTGGGCGGCCTCGATGAGACAGATGCCTCGTGAGAGCCCCGCAATGATTCGGTTGCGCAAGGGGAATTGATAAGGCCGCGGGGGGGTGCCATCGGGATACTCACTGAGCAAAAGGCCGCCTTTGTCGAGGATTTCTTCGGCAAGCAAGCGGTGACGACTGGGGTAGGTCTGATCCAGGCCGTGGGCCAGCACGGCGATGGTGGTGCCACCCACGGAGAGCGCCCCACGATGTGCTGCAGCGTCGATGCCGGTGGCCAGGCCACTGATGACGGGCAGCCCCGTGGCGGCTGCGATGGCGCCAAAGTGATGGGCATCGGCAATGCCCTGTGGGCTGGCCCGACGACTGCCGACGATGGCCAGGCCGGACTGGGACAGGGCATTCAGTTGGCCCAGGTGGAAGAGGTCCTGAAGCGTCGGGCTGATGTCAGCAAGCCGGCGGATGGCATGTTCGTTGAGGAGGTGCTCGAGGGGGCTGTTGTCTGTCATGTCGCATCGACTCAGAAGGCAGGACGATCTAGACTATGGGGCGACCAACCCTTTTGATTCGACCATACGGATGGCTTTGCTCAACATTCTTCATTTCCCAGACCCGCGGCTTCGGACGGTGGCCAAGCCCGTGGCCCAGGTGGACGACCGCATCCGGCAGCTGGCCGCAGACATGGCCGAGACCATGTATGCCGCGCCCGGCATTGGTCTTGCTGCCACGCAGGTCAATGTTCATGAACGTGTGATCGTGGTGGACGTGACCGAAGACCGGTCCGACCTTCGCGTCTTGATCAATCCGGAGTTCGTGTCGCAGAGCGACGAGGCCAAGGTGTATCAGGAAGGCTGCTTGTCCGTGCCCGGCATTTACGACGAAGTGGAGCGGCCCGATCGCATCCGTGTTCGTTGCCTGAACCTGGCGGGCGAGGTTACCGAGTTTGATGCTGATGGCCTCCTGTCGGTCTGCATTCAGCACGAGATGGACCACCTCGAGGGCCGCGTATTTGTGGATTACCTGTCTCGACTCAAGCAGTCGCGTATCCAGACCAAGCTTTTGAAGGCGCAGCGCCACCAAGCAGACACCGTTGACCAGGCCGTTCGCCTCTGATGTGTTGAGGGTGGGCTTTGCAGGCTCGCCCGGCTTTGCCGCCGAGCAGCTCAAGGCATTGTTGGCGCAGCAGGCGGCCTTGGGCATTGAGCTGGTTTGCGTATTCACACAGCCGGACCGACCTGCGGGCCGTGGTTTGGCGATGCAGGCCTGTGCGGTCAAGCAGGTGGCCGAGTCTGCTGGGCTCCCAGTCCACGCGCCGCAGAGCCTTCGCGCGGGGCAGCCTGGGGCCGACGAAGCCTGTGCAGCCGTGGCTGCAGCCCGGCTCGATGTGCTCGTGGTGGTGGCCTACGGCCTGTTGCTGCCCCAGCCTGTGTTGGACCTCCCCAGGTGGGGTTGCATCAATCTGCATGCGTCATTGCTGCCCCGCTGGCGCGGCGCTGCTCCGATTCAACGGGCCCTGGCCGCAGGTGATGCAGAGACTGGAATTTGTGTCATGCAAATGGAGGCGGGGCTCGACACCGGGCCGATCTGGTCGACCCATCGGCTCTCGATTGCGCCGGACGACACGGTGGCCAGCCTTCATGACCGGCTGGCCAGCCTGGGCACCGAGGCCCTGTCTGAATGGTTTCGCATGCGCCTCTTCTTGGCCGGGCCGCCAAGCCCCCAGTCAAACGAGGGCAGCTGCTATGCACCCAAGATCACTGCCCAGGATCGGCCGGCCCAGCTGGCGGAACCTGCCGAGCGGGTGGCCTGTCAGATCCGTTCACTCGATCCGAGCCCAGGATCCACCGTGTCGTGGCAAGGGGTGACCTTAAAATGCGGCGCAGCCCTAGTCGTGGAACGCCATGGTCAGTGGGCCGCGCCAGGCACCATCTTGAAGTTGCCCACACCGACCCAACCTTTTTTGTCGGTGGCCTGTGGAACGGGTGTCGTGGGGCTGGGCTGGTTTCAGCGCCCAGGTGGCAAGCGCCTGTTGGCGCCCGAGTTTTCCAAGGGCGCGGGCTGGGCTGTGGGTGCGTTGTTGGCGGTGGTCTCTTGAAAGGAACGGGACATGTTTAACTGGATGAAGACAGCCATGCTCATGGCGGCGATTGTGGCGCTGTTTGGGGTGGTGGGTGGCGCCCTCGGAGGGCGCTCGGGCATGCTGATTGCGTTGGGTTTCGCGCTTCTCATGAATGTTGGTGCCTACTGGTTTTCCGACAAGCTGGTCTTGAAGATGTACGACGCCAAGGAGGTCGATGCCACCACGGCGCCTGAGTTCTACAACATGGTCGCTGAGCTGGTTCAAAAGGCTGGCATGCCCATGCCCAAGGTGTACATCATTCAAGAAGACGCGCCCAATGCCTTCGCGACGGGCCGTAACCCGGAGAATGCAGCCGTGGCGGCCACCACAGGTCTGCTGCGCCTGTTGAACGCACGAGAGGCGCGTGGGGTGATGGCCCATGAGTTGGTCCATGTGGCCCACCGAGATATTTTGATTTCCACCATTTCGGCCACCATGGCGGGTGCCATCTCCGCCCTGGCGAACTTTGCTGTTTTCTTCGGCGGCCGAGACAGCGAAGGCCGGCCTGTGAATCCGGTGGTGTCCATCCTGGTCATGATTTTGGCCCCGCTTGCCGCGAGCCTCATTCAAATGGCCATCTCACGTGCTCGAGAGTTTGAGGCCGATCGTGGTGGTGCCGAGCTCTCGGGCGATCCCATGGCCCTGGCCAGCGCCCTGTCCAAGATCGATCACATGGCCCGGGGCATTCCATTTGCCGCGGCCCAGGCCCATCCGGAGACGGCGCAAATGATGATCCTCAACCCACTGTCGGGTGGTGGGCTTGCAGGACTGTTTGCCACGCATCCGGCCACCGAGGAGCGCATCGCCCGCCTGCAGCAGATGGCGGGTGGGCTGCGTGCCTGAGGCAGCCGAGAAGCCTTCTCACCGATCGCCGCCCCTCTGGCGGCAGATGCTGCAGGCCGTCGAGGCCATGGTGTTGGGCCTATCGGACCAAGCCCGTCTGGGCGTGTTGGCCCCCCACCTCTCTCCCGCAGTTGAAGACCTTCGCTATGCCGCCTGGCGCGCCTGGGGCCTGACCCAGGTTCGTCTGGCGCGCCTGGTCAAACGCCCCCCCGATCGCAGGCTGGTGGCGCTGCTGGCCGTTGCCTTCTCATGCCTGCAGCGCCAGTATCGAGACCCAGCCGTCGTGGTGGACCAGTCCGTGCGCGCTGCCCGCGAGTTGGGCCGTGAGCCGGCGGCTCGCTTTGTCAATGGATTGCTGCGCCGGGTGCTGGCCGACCCCGAGGCGGCCCAGGCCGACCTCTCCGAGCCCATGGCGCAGTTCAATGTGCCGCCGTGGTGGCACGACCGGCTTGTGTCCGACTGGGGCCTGCCACAGGCCCATGCCATCTTGCGAGCAAGCCAAGCGCGACCGCCACTGTGCCTGCGGCTCATGGCCACCAAAGCGCAGCAGCAGGAGACCCAGGCGCGCATGCGGGCAGCAGGCCTGCAGTTGCATGTCCATCCAGAAGATGCGGCCTGTGTCTGGGTGCATCCGCCACGACCCGTTCAACAAATTCCCGGCTTCGAGCAGGGCCTGTTCCGGGTGCAGGATGCAGCCGCGCAGACGCTGGCCCGGCATCTCGGCCTGACTGACGAATCGAATTGCGCGAGCGAGGTCTGGCTGGATGCGTGTGCGGCCCCTGGGGGGAAGACCTTCCTCATGGCCGAGCAATCGCATCGCACGATCTGGGCCGTGGACCAGTCGGCGGCCCGAATGGCCAGGCTAGAGACCGAACGCATCCGCCTGGCCGACCACCTTCAGGGCGCCATTGAAACCCGCCTCTGGGATTGGACACAGCCCGGTTCTATCCCTGGGCTGCCGACGCAATTCGATGGTGTGGTGCTCGATGCCCCTTGCTCGGCTTCTGGCGTGGTGCGGCATCATCCAGAGATTCCTTGGCGACAGTCGGAGACGGCGCTTGCGGCCTTGGTGGCGCGGCAGGCGACGATTCTCGATAAGCTTTGGCAACTGCTCAAACCGGGGGGCCATTGTTGGCTGATCACATGTTCTGTTTTTCTCGCCGAGGGCGAGGACCAGGCAGCGGCCTTTCAAGCCCGATGGCCACAGGCCCGGCGATGTCCGTCGCCAGGTCATGTGTTTCCAAGTGCCGAGACAACACCGGCCGGGATGGTGGTGGGCCATGACGGTTTTTTCCATGCCTGTTTTGAGAAGCTGGCGTAGTCGGTTGAGGCTGCCCGTGGCCCTTATGGTCATGCATGGGTTGCTGGTTCTTCACGCTGTGCTGCCTGCGGCCTGGGCCACGGAGCCCCCAGGGGCTCCGCCGGGCGCGAACCTTTCGGTGGCCGATGTTCGGGCGCAGATGGACGAAGAGTCGAGCGCCATTGTGCTGAGCGGCCAGGTCAGCGTCTCGCTGAGCCCAGTCTTGGTTCAGGCCATCGAGCGAGGGGTCACACTCTCCTTCTTGTCGGAGTTCAGCCTGGTGCGACCCCGTTGGTGGTGGTGGGACGATGAGCAGCTTCGTGTCACCCGCCAGGCCAGCCTGACTTTTCATCCGGTGTCTCGGCAGTTTCGAGTGAGTGTGGATGGGGCCAAGCCACAGGCCTTCTCCGACCTTACCGAAGCCTTGAAGGCATGCCTGGCGGTGCGCGGGTGGCGGGTGCTTCAGGCGCATCAATGGCCAGAGGGCCTCGAGGGTCGGCTGCGGCTGCAGCTCGATCCCAGCGCCCTGCCCAAGGCCCTCCAAGTGACAGCCATTGCCAGCGAGGACTGGGTCTTGTCATCAGGGCGCGTGAAGGTGGCCCGTCCATGAGCTTGGCCCTTCGGTTGGGCTTGCTGGTGGTGGTCCTGTCGGCAGCGGTCTTCTTGGCCCTGCTGGCCATGGCCTCTGGCCAGGAGAGCCGGCTGGACGACTGGTATGCATGGCTTGTGGGCATGAACCTGGTGTTGTCAGCGGCGATGGCCACCCTGGTGGTCTTGGTGCTGGCCCGAACCTGGCGACGACATCGGCAGAAGGTTTTTGGCTCGAGGCTCATGATTCGGCTTGCGCTGGCCTTCGCGCTCATGGGCATTGTGCCGGTGGGCCTGGTGGCGGTGGTCTCGTCTCAGTTCCTGGCCAAGACCATCGACAGCTGGTTCTCACAGAGTGTGGATGGCGGCCTGGAGTCTGGGGCTGCGCTGGGGCGCGCCACGCTAGAGGCCATACAGGTGGAGGCCATGACACAGGCCAGGCGCCTGGCCTTGGCCTTGGAGGCCCAGCCCGACGATGCCTTGAGTGAGGCGGTCGAGACCCTCACGGATGGCCGCGATGGGCTTGAAGTGCTCGTGCTCAACGCGAAAGGTCGGGTGCTGGCCATTCGCAGTGCCTCGTTGTTTCGGCTGGTGCCGGACATGCCCTCGGCCGAGGCGCTCAACCGTGCCCGTGCAGCCCGCCAGTTCGTGATCATCGAGCCACGGCCGGAGGGCCCGCCCTGGGGCCTGCAGGTTCGTGCCCTGGCCATGTCGGTGCCGGCCAGCCTGGGGGCAGATCAGATTCGGTTTGTGCAATGGCTCGAGCCCGTGCCCGAGCCGCTGGCCCGCAACATTGACGCCCTGAACAAGGGCTACAGCGACTACCGACAGCTTGCACTCGGCAAGGAGGGCATCAGCCGCATCTATGGCGTGACCCTGACGCTCACCCTTCTGCTGGCCATTTTTGCAGCGCTGCTCGCGGCCGCGCTCTTGAGCGCCTGGCTCGCTGGCCCCCTGCGCGCCTTGGAGCGTGCCACCAAGGCGGTGGCCGAGGGCGACTATCCCAAGCTGCGAGATGACGCAGCCAAGCACGAGCTCGGCGACCTCATACGGTCATTCAATGAAATGACCCGGCAGCTGCAAGAGGCCAGAGACCTCGCCATGGCCAATCAGCGCGATCGTGAGGCGGCGGCCTTCTTCTTGGAGCAGGTCTTGTCGCATTTGTCTGCGGGCGTGCTGGTCTTCGATGGCCGCTGGCAGCTCGTTCGGTTCAACCCCGGGGCCGTTCGCATCCTGGGTGCGGGCCTGTCTGAACGCATGGGTGAACCGTTATCGGCCCTGCCCCTGCTCAAGTCCCAGGCCGACACCATCATGAGCGCGCTCGCACAGTCGGCTGAAGACCAACGCCAAATGGACGTGACCCGTGCCGACGGTCAATTGGTCACCCTGCTGACCAGCACCTCTCGGCTGCCCAGCCAAGACCCGGCCCAGTCGGATCAATTCGTGCTGGTCTTCGATGACATCAGTGACCTCATGTCTGCGCAGCGCGCCAAGACCTGGTCGGACATGGCCCGTCGGCTGGCCCATGAGATCAAGAACCCGCTCACCCCCATTCAACTGTCTGCGGAGCGACTGCAGCGCCGACTGCTCGAAAAGCTCTCGCCCGAGGACAAGGAGGTGCTCGACAAGTCGTGCGACACGATTGTTGCGCAGGTGGCAGGCCTCAAGGCCATGGTCGATGAGTTTCGGGACTACGCCCGCCTGCCCATGGCCCGGCCCACGCCGCTTCACTTGGGTCAACTGCTGCGCGAGATCATGCCGCTCTATGCAGCCGATGCCCGAGTGGTCTGCGAGCCCGACCCTTCGCCAGCCACGGTCATGGCCGACCAGGCCCAGATGCGCCAGGTGCTCCACAACCTGGTGCAGAACGCCCAGGACGCTGTGGGGGATGCGACCGATGCGAAGGTGGTGATCCACACAGGCTGGGTGGACACGCCGGAAGGGCCTCGGGCGGTGATTCGAGTCGATGACAATGGCCCCGGCATTCCTGCGGCGCTGGCCGGCCGGCTCTTTGAGCCCTATGTCACGACCAAGCCCAAGGGCAGTGGTCTGGGCCTGGCCATTGTTAAAAAAATCGCCGAGGAGAACCGGGCGATCATCAGCTTAGAGACCCGTCGGGACGAGCATGACGAGCCCATCGGCACCCGAGCACAACTTCAATTTGCAGACCCGGCCATTCAGGCAGAAAATCAAACCCATGGCTGATTTACTCATCGTCGATGACGAGCGCGGCATTCGCGAACTGTTGCTGGAAGTCCTGGAGGACGAGGGGCACACCGTGACCCTGGCGGAGAACGCGGAACAGGCGCGCACCGCCCGTGCACAGGCGCCCTTCGATCTCGTATTGCTCGACATCTGGATGCCCGATACCGATGGTGTCACCCTGCTCAAGGAGTGGTCAGTCCAGGGCCTGCTCTCTCAGCCCGTCATCATGATGTCCGGCCACGCCACCATCGACACGGCGGTGGAGGCCACCCGCATGGGTGCCTTCGACTTTCTTGAAAAGCCCATTGCGCTGGCCAAGCTCCTCAAGGCGGTGTCGGCGGCGCTCGCCAAGGCAGAGTCTCAGCGCGCCTGGAAGGCCGCCGTGGCCCACATTCAAGCGGCCAGTCAGGCGGCCAATGAAGTTCGGCCCGAAGACTTCCCCCAGGAGGCCTCACAAGATTCCATGGAATCTGCCCGCGAGGCGCTGCTGGCCATCGACCTGGATGGCCCCTTGCGTGAGGCCCGAGAGGCCTTTGAACGGGTCTTGCTTCAGTACCAACTCGATTGTGAAGGCGGCAGCATGACCCGACTCGCAGAGCGCTCTGGCCTGGAGCGCACGCACCTGTATCGAAAGATTCGGCAACTGGGCCTGGAGCCCGGCAAGAACGGCCTTAGAAAAGTCGCGTCGTGAAAATTCTTATTCTGGGTGCGGGCCGGGTCGGCGCAGGCCTGGCAGAGATGCTCGTGACCGAGCGCAACGACATCACCGTGGTGGACACCGACCACCAAATTCTCTCGAGCCTTCAAGAGCGGCTGGATTTAAAAACCATCTACGGGTCTGCCACCAGTCTGTCGGTGCTGGAGGCTGCGGGCATTGACGATGCCGACATTCTCATTGCGGTCACGGCCAGCGACGAGGTGAACCTGGTGGCCTGCCAGCTGGCCCATCGTCGCTTCAATGTGCCGCGTCGCATCGCGCGTGTTCGTTCGGCCCAATGGATCTCCAACCCCGACCTTCTCTCCCTCGATGGCTTTGCGGTGGACGTGGCCATCAGCCCCGAGGGCACGGTGACCGATTACCTGCTCAAGCTCATTGAGATCCCCGAGGCGCTGCAGGTGCTGGAGTTCGCTCAGGGCCGTGTCAGCCTGCTGGCGGTGCGCGCGCATTCCGGCAGCCCCCTGGTCTCCCATCCCATTCGTGACATTCGTCGGCACCTGCCATCGGTGGATTCCCGTGTGGTGGCCATCTTTCGAGACGGCAAGGCCATCTTGCCCGATGGGAACACCCTCATCGAGCCCGATGACGAGGTCTTTTTCTTGGCCGCCTCGGAGCACATTCGGGTGGTCACCCACGAACTTCGCGAGATGGACCGTCCGGTCAAGCGGGTGATGATCGTGGGCGGGGGCAATATTGGTCGTCGCCTGGCCGAGGCCATCTGCCACGAGATCACCCCCAAGATCATTGAGGGCAATCTCAAGCGTTGCGAACAACTGGCGCAAGACTTAAACGGCAAGGCCCTGGTGCTGCATGGCGACGCCACCGATGAAGACCTCCTCGATGAAGAGAATGTGGGCAGCGTCGATTTGTTCCTGGCCCTCACCAATGATGACGAGAACAACATCATGTCTTGCCTCTTGGCCAAGCGCCTGGGGGCTCGTCGTGTCCTGGCCCTCATCAACCGCAGGGCCTATGCGGAGCTGATGGAGAGCGGACAGATCGACATCGCGCTCACGCCGTCCCATGCCACCCTGGGTGCGCTTCTCAAATACATTCGCCGTGGTGATGTGGCAGCTGTGCACAGCCTGCGGCGCGGCGCAGCCGAGGCCCTCGAGCTGGTGGCTCATGGCGATGCCAAGACCTCCAAGGTGGTGGGCCGACGGGTCGAGGAGCTGAACCTGCCTGCGGGTGCCCAGGTTGGTGCCATTGTGAGGGGCGAGGGCGAGACCGCAGAGGTGCTCATGGCCCATCACGACCTTGAAATCCAAGGCGAAGACCACCTCATTGTGTTTGTGACCAATCGAAAGACCATTCCCAAGGTCGAGAAGTTGTTCCAGGTCTCAGCAGGCTTTTTCTAAGGAAGGCGCGGTCACGTTGCACACGCCTGGCGTCAATAGCTTTCGGGTCGTCCTCAACATCCTCTCGTTGTTGGTCTTGTTCTTTGGCCTGCTGCTGTTTGTGCCCGCCTTATTCTTGCTGCTGGGCCCCGATGCGGCTGCACTGGATTTTGTAACGGCGGGTGTCATCACGCTGCTGATCGGCAGCACGACCTTCCTGCTCACCCGTGTCAAAAGCCGAGACCTCCGCGCAAGGGATGGCTTTCTGCTCGTGGCCACCACCTGGGTGGTGCTGGCTTCGGTGGCGTCCCTCCCCTTTTACCTGCACCTGCCCATCTCCTACACCCATGCCTTTTTTGAGGCCATTTCTGGCCTGACCACCACGGGGGCCACGGTGCTCACGGGCTTGGACGACATGCCTCGCTCGATTCTCTTCTGGCGCAGCATGCTGCAGTGGCTCGGTGGCATGGGCATTCTGATTCTGGCGGTGGCCATCCTGCCGCTCTTGGGTGTGGGCGGCATGCAGCTCTACAAGGCCGAGATTTCGGGGCCGACCAAGGACAACAAGCTCACCCCACGCATCACGGAGACGGCCAAGGCCCTTTGGGGCATTTATGTGCTGCTGACCTTGCTGTGTTTCTTTTCCTATTGGCTTGCAGGAATGGGTTGGTTCGATGCCCTCATTCACACGGGCACCACGGTGAGCATTGGCGGGCTCTCAAGCCACGATGCCAGCCTGGGCCATTTCAACAGTGCAACCATTGAGGCGGTGGCCATTGTCTTCATGCTGCTCTCGGGCATCAACTTTGCCATGCACTTTTCAGCCTTCCGCCGCATGACCATTGAGCCTTACAAGCGCTGCCCGGAGGCCCGTTATTTCCTCATGACGGTGGGTGGTGGTGTGCTGCTGGTCACCCTGGTGCTCTGGGCCAAAGGCGTTTACCCCAGCTTCTTGGAGACCTTCCGGGTGGCTGCATTCAATGTGGTCTCGATTGCCACCACCACCGGATACGCCACCACCGATTACAGCCTGTGGCCTTACCACCTGGGCTGGCTGCTCATGCTCTTGGCGGCCTTCTCCACGAGTTCAGGCTCCACGGGTGGCGGCATCAAGATGATTCGGCTGGTGGTCATGGTCAAGCTCGCGGGCCGTGAACTGCTGCGCATCGTGCACCCTCGGGCCATTCAGCCCGTCTCGCTCGGCGGTGGCGCGATTGGCCACTCCGTGATCTTCGCCGTGCTCGCCTTCATGCTCTTCTATGGGGCCACGGTCATGGTGGCGAGCTTCTTGTTGCTGCTCACGGGCCTGGATGACATCACGGCGATCAGCGCGGTGTTGGCCTGCATCAACAACCTGGGCCCTGGCCTGGGCAGTGTGGGCCCAGCCGGCAACTTTGCCGGCCTGGAGTCTTTTCAGCTTTGGGTGCTGTCGTTCACCATGCTGCTGGGGCGCCTGGAGCTGCTCACGGTGCTGGTGATTCTGGTGCCGGCCTTCTGGCGAAAGTAGGGTCTTCCCTCACCATGCGCTGGGCCAACCAGGTGATGCCGATCCATCCCGCCAAGGTGCCCAGGGCCCACTGAAAGGCGTGCGCGGGGTACTGCCGCACGCCATCGACCAGAAGCCCCGTCCAGAAGTGATCCAAGATGGCGCCAAAGAGGGGCGGCAGGCCAATGCTGCCGAGCATCACACACAGGTTCACCAGGGCCACGATGGTGGCCGTGCGGTGGCCATGAACGAGGTCCTTGGCCAGCACAAATGACAAGACCATGGAGCCGGCCGTGCCGCCGAGCAGCCAGAGCACCAAGACAGTGAACACCAGGGAATCCATGACCAGGCCTGAGGCCAGTACGGTCATGAGCAGGCCTGTGAGGCCTGTTCCCCAGAGCAGGGGTGTCTGCCGGGTGCGTCGCCGGTCGGAGAGGGTGCCAAAGACAATTGCGCCGGTGGCGAAGAAGACCATCATCATGGAACTCAGGAAGGTGGCCTGGGCGGGGCTCTGGCCAAACTGGGTGGTGAGGTAGGGCACAGCCCAGAGCCAGGCCAGTGCCGCCATGCTGCCGGTCACGCCCATCTGGCCCACGCAGAGCCAGGCAAGGTCGCGCCAGGGCATTTTGTGTGCGCTGTCGTCTGAGGTGGGGCGTGTCGGGTGTTGATGGTTGGCATAGCCCAAGAGGGCTGGTGTGTCCCGCATCTTCCAGGCGATGACGAGGCCGAGCACCAGGGCGAAAAGGCCTGTGGCCATGATCACACTGCGCCAGCCGGCCGCATCCGAGGCCATGCGCAGTGGCAGCCCCGAGGCCACCGCACCCACGGCACCAATGGCCAAGGACACACCGGTGATGGATGCAAACCGCGCGGGCGTGAACCACTGTGAGGCCAGTTTCAGCATGCCCACCCAGGCCACTGCGCCCGAAGCGCCAAGAATGAGTCGGCCCAGGGCGCCCACGCCAGGCCCGTGGGCGCTTGCAAAGACCCAGGTGCCCACCCCACCCAAGAGGCAGGCCACCACGAACACCTTGCGCGTGCCAAAACGATCAATCAGCATGCCACCGGGAAGTTGGAGCAGCGCGTAGGTGACGAAGTAGGCCGAGGACAAACTACCCAGGGCCACGGCGGTGGGCGCGATTTCGCGCGAAAGGTCGAGTGCCAGGGCTGCTGGCGAGACCCGTTGAAAGAAGTCAAAGAGGTAGAAGGCCGCCGCCATGGCCCACATGGCAAAGGCAAGCCGAACCGGCGGCTCAACGGCCTGGGGCGAACTCACTTGGCTGCGAATCGGTAGAGGGCGAGCGTGGCCCGCAGGGTCGGGGCCCAGGCGATGCGACGAATGCCGTGGTCCTGTTCCACACAGTAGGCACGATCGAGAATGGACATGCCCAATTGGTTGAGCAGGTTCTCGAAGTCTCGAATGGTTGCAAAGTGAAGGTTGGGCGTGTCGTACCAGGCATAGGGCAGCCGCTCATTGACGGGCATGTGCCCCCCGAGCAGCGATCGAATGTGACTCCAGTGGCCAAAGTTGGGGATGCTCACGATCACATCGCGGCCCAGCCGAGACATCTCCTGCAGGACATGCTCGGTGCGATGGGTGGCCTGCAGGGCCTGCGAGAGGATCACCACATCGAACTGGCTGCTCGAGAACAGGGTGAGGCCTTGGTCGATGTCGGCCTGGACCACATTCACACCGCGCCGCAGGCATTGACGGACATGATCATGGTCGATCTCGGCCCCATACCCATGGCAGCCTTTTTGGGTCTGCAGCCAGTCGAGCAGGGCACCATCGCCACAGCCAAGGTCGAGCACGCGGGCCCCTTGCGGAACCCACTGAGCAATCTGGGTCAGGTCTCCACGCAAGGGTGTCAGGCGCATGCGATGCCCTCGAAGTAGTCGCGAATGAGGTCGTGGTAGCGCGGGTCTGCCATGAGGAAGGCATCGTGGCCATGCGGGGCATCGATCTCGGCATAGACCAGACGGGCATTGTTCTGCATGAGGGCCGAGGCGATCTCGCGTGAGCGCTCCGGTGGGAAGCGCCAGTCGGTGGTGAACGAGACCACACAGAACATGGCCTTGGCCGGCGCGAGGGCCCTCGAGAGACTGCCGCCGGTGCGTGCGGCGGGGTCGAAGTAGTCGAGGGCCTTGGTGATGCGCAGGTAGGTGTTGGCATCGAAGTACTTCGAGAACTTCTCGCCCTGGTGACGAAGGTAGCTCTCGATCTCGAAGTCGACATCGAAATCGAATCGATAGCCCTGGCCGTGTCGAAGCGCCCGGCCAAACTTCTGGGCCATGTCGTCATCCGAGAGGTAGGTGATGTGGCCAATCATGCGGGCCACCGACAGGCCATGGCGGGGCACCGTTCCATGGGCATGGTAGTGCCCGTTGTGGAACTCGGGGTCTTGCAAGATGGCGCGCCGTGCCACCTCATTGAAGGCAATGTTCTGGGCCGAGAGCCTGGCCGTAGAGGCAATCACCACGGCATGTCGCACCCGGTCGGGGTAGCGGATCGACCACTCCAAGGCCTGCATGCCGCCCAGGCTTCCACCCATGACCGCAGCAAATGCCTCGATGCCCAGACGGTCGGCCAGCAGGGCCTGGGTCTCGACCCAATCCTCGACCGTGACCATGGGGAAGTCGCTTCCGTAGGGCTGGCCCGTGGCGGGGTTGAGGCTGGTCGGGCCGGTCGAGCCAAAGCAGGAGCCCAGGTTGTTGACCCCGATCACGAAGAATCGATTGGTGTCCACGGGCTTGCCGGGGCCGACCATGTTGTCCCACCAGCCGAGATCAGACGGGTCTTGGGGGCGGCTGCCTGCCACGTGGTGGGAGGCGTTCAAGGCATGGCAGATGAGCACCGCATTGGAGCGGTCGGCGTTGAGCGTGCCGTAGGTCTCATAGGCGAGTTCGAAGCCCGAGATGGACTGCCCACTGGCCAGTGTCAGCGGCGAATCAAACCGTGCGAACTGCGCGTCTACAGGGCCAACGGAGGAGGTTCTGTCATGCATGGCCTCGTAATTTGACACACTTTTTTACATTTCCTGGGCCCGTGGCTGCGCAGACTGTCGGCTTTTCAACCGACCCCGTCTGGAGGAGCGCATGTCCGATGCCATTTCCCGCCTGTTGCAGGCACACCATCAACAAATCGCCAAGGATGCCTCGGCACCGATTCGGCTGCCGGCCGTCGACCGTGGGCAAAGCTGGAGCCCGGGTGCACGGCGCTCCTTGCGCCCGGGTGGTGAGGCGGTGATTCGAGTGGAGGTGCGTGACCCGGCTGCTCTCGCCCCGTGGGCCTCGCTCACACCGAGACAGTTCGAGGTGCTGCAGCACTTGGTGGAGGGCAGCCCGACCAAGGTGATCTGCCGGGCCTTGGACATGTCCGAGGGCACGGCCAAGGTTCACATCACGGCCATTCTGCGGGCTTTGAATGTTCGCAACCGCTCAGAGGCTGTGCTTGCAGCGCTGCGGGCAGGATGGATTCAGACCGTGCCGCCGCTGGCCAAGACGGCCGACCCGCAGTGAGGCTAGAGGGCTTCGAGGCCGGCCCGAATGCGCTTGGCATCGGGCAGCTTGAGCAGTCGGGCCACCGGCTTGCTGAGGTCTTGTGCCCTTGCCCGCAGCACCTCTTGCTTGACCCGCAGCAGCTCCACCGGGTGCATGGAAAAGGTGCGCAGGCCCAGGCCGAGCAGCAGCTTGCAGAGCTGAGGCTCGCCCGCCATTTCCCCGCACAAGGAGATGGGTGTGCTGGCCTTGTCGCAGGCGCGAATGACATCGCGAATGAGCCGCAGCACCGCCGGGTGAAGCGGCTCATACAGATGGGCCACCTCGCTGTCGGTGCGGTCGATGGCCAGGGTGTATTGAATGAGGTCGTTCGTGCCCAGTGAGGCGAAATCGATGTGGGCCAGCATGCTGTCGATGGCAATGGCCGCCGAAGGCACTTCGATCATCGCGCCCACCAAGACCCGCTTGTCGTAGGCCTGGCCTTTGGCATCGAGCTGCTGCATGGCCGTTTGAATCATGCGGCGGGCCAGAATCATTTCGCCAGGGCCGCTGACCAGCGGGATCATGATCCGAACAGGGCCATGGGCCGAGGCCCTCAGGATTGCGCGCAGTTGGGTGAGGAAGAGGTCCGGCTCGGCCAGGCACAGCCGTATGGCCCGCAGGGCCAGCGCCGGGTTGGCCGGTGTGGCCCGCCCGGCCGCCAGGGCCGCCACGGTCTTGTCGGCACCGGAGTCGAGGGTGCGGATGGTGATGGGGCGGCCCGCCATCAGGTTCACCACCTTGCAGTAGGCCTCGGTCTGCTCCTCCTCGGTGGGGGCCGCCGTTCGGTTCATGAAGAGAAACTCGCTGCGAAAGAGCCCCACGCCATCGCAGCCGGCTTCCAGTGCGGCACCGGCATCCTCGGGCAAATCCAGGTTGGCCTGCAGCAGCACCCGTTGGCCATCGAGTGTCTTGGCCTCAATCGACCGAAGCCGCTTGAGCCGCTCGAGCACCAGCTGCTGGCCTGCCTGCTGGTCGGCATAGTGGGCGCGCAGGTCGGCATCGAGGCTGCCCATGACCACACCCATGGCGGCATCCAAGACCATCTCCTCGCCCTGAGACACCAGGCCATGCAGGCTGCCCAGGCCCACCACGGCCGGCAGGCCCAGGCTTCGGGCGAGAATGGCCGTGTGGGAGGTGGGACTGCCCGAGTCGGTGGCAAAGCCCGCAAACTGGTGCTGGCGCAGCAGCAGCATGTCTGCTGGTGCAATGTCACGGGCCACTAGAATCCAGGGCAGTGCCTCTTCAGGCGCCCCACCCTGCTGGGCCAAGGCGGCCGAGAGGTCGGCCACACCCTGCATGGATTTCAGAATGCGCTCAACGAGCTGCTGCACGTCCGCCTTGCGCTCTTTCAGGTAGGGGTCGTCGATGGCATCGAACTGGTTGGCCACCTCCTCGAACTGACGGATCAGGGCCCACTCGGCATTGCACTGCTCGGCGCGGATCAGCGCAATGGTTTCATCGATGAGCACCGGGTCTTGCAGCACGATGGCCTGCAGGTCGAGGAAGGCACGAACCTCTGCGGCTGGTTCCCCCTTCAAGGCGGTGCGAAGGTCTTCGAACTCTTGGGCAATGCCACCCACCGCCGCCTGAAACCGCAAGACCTCGGGCTCCACCTGTGCGGCCGTGAGGCTGCGCCGGGGCAGGTCGAGCGAGGCGGGAGCGAGCACCCAGGCCCGCCCAATGGCGAGCTTGTCGCCCACGCCAATGCCAGAGACAGACCAGGCCATGGGCTATTGGTCCTCGCCGAATCGGTTGGCGATGAGTTCCTGCAGCGTGGCCAAGGCCTCGTCCTCCTGCTCGCCATCGACCTCAATCTCGATCTCGGTGCCGGGGCCAGCGGCGAGCATGGTCACGCCGAGCACGCTCTTGGCATTGACCCGTTTGGTGCCCCTGCGCAGCCAGACTTCACAGGGAAAGCGCGTGGCCGTCTGAGAGAGTTTGGATGAGGCCCTGAGGTGCAGGCCCAGGGCGTTGATGATGGTGGCCTTCTCGATTTTCATGGGGTCATCTCACAAGGCCTCGAGCCGGCAGCCACAGTCGGCCTGGCTCTCCAGGAGGTGGGCGGCCAAGGCCGCGGGGGGCAGGTGCTTGTAGGTCAGGGCCTTGAGCAGGAGGGGCAGGCTCACACCGGCCACGCCGGCCGCATCGGCCCCGCCGGCTGCATCCGGAGCCGGCGAAGAAAGCCAAAGGCTGGCCCCATTGGAGGGCGTGGCGCCGTGCAGGTCGGTGAGCAGCAGCACCGCCTTGGGCGTGCCGGCTTCTTGCCAGGCGGCCTGGATGCGCTCGCAGACATGTTCCTTGCGTTCTTCGCTCAGGACATCGATGGCGATGACATCGGCCAGGTGCTGATGAAACCCGTGGCAGGCCACGGCGTGCAGGGCAGAGGCCAGCGGCGCATGGCAGACCAGAATGATCTGCGTGGGCATGGCGGGGTTTTCCGACGCAGCGCTGGCTTGGCTCACAGCAGGCCCTCCAAGCGGGTGATGAAATGCTCGGCCACATCAAAGCCCGTTTGCTGGGTGATCTCTTGAAAGCCCGTGGGGCTGGTGACATTGATCTCGGTGAGGTGGGCACCGATGACATCGAGACCCACCAGAAAGAGTCCCCGTGCGGCCAAGGTGGGGCCGAGGTCTGCGGCAATGGCATGGTCCTGCTCGGTGAGCGGCTGGGCGCGGGCCCGACCACCGGCGGCCAGATTGCCGCGCGACGCACCGGCCGGGGGAATGCGGGCCAGGGCATGGGGCACGGGCTCGCCATCGATGAGCAGGATGCGCTTGTCGCCCTCCACAATCTCCGGCAGGTGCCGTTGCGCCATGATGGCGCGCTCGCCCAGGTTCGTGAGCAGCTCGAGGATGACCGGCAGGTTGGGGTCGGCCGCCTCGGTCACGAAAATCCCGGACCCACCCATGGCATCGAGTGGCTTGTAGACCACCTTGGGGTGTTCCTGCGCGAAGGCGCGCAGCTGCGCAATGTCGGCACTGACCAGTCCCGGTGGCCCCCACCGTGTGAACTCAAGGGCCGAGAGCTTCTCCCCGTGGTCGCGCAGGGCCTGCGGACGATTCACCACGCGCACGCCCATGCGCTCAAAGACCTCGAGCAGCTGGGTGGCCACGAGGTAATTCACGTCGAACGGGGGGTCCTTTCGCATGAGGATGAGGTCGATGTCCTCGGGCTCCAGGCTGGCCTCTTGAAGTGCGGACCACCAGGGCTCGGCAGAGGAACTGCTGGTCACGTTGGCCTTGATGGTGATGGCGGTGGCCGTGATGCTGGGCTGCGCAGTGGGCCCGTTGGCCCGGCAACGGAGTTGGTCTGCTGTGGCGGCCCAGAGGGTGTGGCCCCGTTGTTGGGCCGCCCGCATCATGGCGAAGGTGGAGTCCTTCTCGAGCTTAAAGCCCGCCAAGGGGTCGGTGATGAAGAGCAGGCGGGCCATGGCTTGGGAACAGGGGGCGCCCGGAGGCGTCAGCTCGGGTTCTGTGCTGCGGGGTGGGTGGCTTCGAGCTCACGTGAGGCCGCGAGCAATGCAAGCCGAGAGATCACCCCGTAGAGATACAGGCGGTTGGGCATGGCGTCGGGCTCTTCATGCGGCAGTGGCTGCTGGCAGCCGCTGACAAACGGCAGGGGCACGAACTTGGCACCCGGGGCATTGAGGTTTTGGTCGGGCCCTCGGGTGGCATGCACCCGATAGAAGCCGCCCACCACGTACTTGTCGATCATGTAGACCACGGGCTCGGCCACCGACTCGCCTTCGGGCTCTCGCACGGTCTCAAAGGAGTGGACACCCTCTTGCACCAGCACGTCGGAGACGCTCTGGCCTTCCTTGATGACTGACATCTTGTTGCGCTGCTTGCGGTTGAGCCTGAGGATCTCTGAGGGATCCTTGATGGTCATGATGCCCATGCCGTAGGTGCCTGCATCGGCCTTCACCACCACATAAGGGGTCTGGCCAATGCCGTGCTCTTGGTACTTCAGGCGGATTTGGTCGAGCACCTGCGAGACCTTCTCGGCCAGGCACTCCAGGCCAATGCCCGTCTGAAAGTTCACGCCCTGGCAATGGTCGAAGTAGGGGTCGATGAGCCAGGGGTCGATCTGAAGGCGGGATGCAAACTCCTGGGCCACGGTGCGGTAGGCCGCAAAGTGCTGCGACTTGCGGCGCGAGGCCCAGCCGGCATGCAGAGGAGGGAAGACACGTTGGCCCTGCAGGCCTTGCAAGATGCTGGGCACGCCGGCCGACAGGTCGTTGTTGAGCAGGATGAGGCAGGGGTCAAAGCCCGCGAGCCCGAGGCGCTCGCCCGTTCGAACCAGGGGTTCGAGCACGATCTGGTGCGGCTCGCCCTGGGCGTGGTCCACCGCGATGGGCGTGGGCTCGGTGATCTCCGGCAGCAGGCTTCCAATGCGAACCTCCAGGCCGGCCTGGCGAAGAATGTCGGTGAGCCGGGCCACGTTGCTCAGGTAGAAGGTGTTGCGCGTGTGGTTCTCTGGGATGAGCAGCACCCGCCGAATGTCGGGGCAGTGGTGCTCAATGGAGGACATCATCGCCTGCACGGCCACCGGCCGGGCCGAGGCCGAGAGGTTGTTAAAGCCGCCGGGGAACAGGTTGGTGTCGACAGGGGCGAGCTTGAAGCAGGCATTGCGAAGATCGACCGAGCCGTAGAAGGGTGGCTGATGGCTGCGCCACTGCGCCCGAAACCAGTGCTCAATCTCGAGGCTCTGCGTGAGCACACGGCGCTCCAGCGCAAGCAGGGGCCCGCACAGGCTGGGCTGAAGGTCTGGGGTGATCACGTTCGACATGGCCGGACATTGTAGCCTTCGGCCATGAAAAAGCCTGCGATCCGTCAGGGCATCGCAGGCTGGAAAGTGGCCGGGGGACTGGCCACGAGGAGAATGAAGCAGTTACATGTAGTACG
Organism: Hahnella aquatica (SeqCode); assembly: GCF_965194505.1. GTDB lineage: Bacteria > Pseudomonadota > Gammaproteobacteria > Burkholderiales > Burkholderiaceae_A > Hahnella > Hahnella aquatica. The sequence continues at coordinate 28,050 of NZ_OZ239144.1, forward strand.
CCTTCTCACCGTGAGAGCTCACATCGAGGCCCTCACGCTCTTCCTCTTCCGAGACCCGCAGGCCCATGACCAGCTTGACGATGAAGAGGGCGACGATGGAGACCACCCCAGAGAGGATTACCGTGGTGATGACTGCCTCGGTCTGAATGGCAACCTGGGCGCCAATCGAGTACTCGCCGACCTTGTCTGCCACATAGTCAAACACCCCAGTGCCTCCGAGTGAGGGCGCGGCAAAGACACCCGTGAGGATGGCGCCGATGATTCCACCAATGCCGTGGATGCCAAAGACATCGAGCGAGTCGTCAGCCTTGAGCAGTTTCTTCAGACCCGTCACACCCCAGAGGCAGACGAATCCTGCGACCAGACCGATCACCAATGCACCGGTAATCCCCACAAAACCAGCCGCAGGGGTGATGGCGACCAGACCAGCGACCGCGCCCGAGGCAGCACCGAGCATGGAGGGCTTGTCACGGAAGATCGACTCGCCCAGGGTCCAGGCCACGATGGCAGCAGCGGTCGCAAAGAGCGTGTTTGTCACGGCCAGGGCTGCCACACCCGTTGCCTCAAGGTTCGAGCCGGCGTTGAAGCCAAACCAGCCCACCCAGAGCATGGCCGCACCAACCATGGTCATCACGAGGTTGTGCGGGGGCATGGGCTCTTTACCGTAACCAACTCGCTTGCCCACCATGTAGGCAGCCACGAGACCTGCGATACCTGCATTGATGTGAACCACCGTGCCGCCAGCGAAGTCGAGCGCCCCTTTGGCCCAGAGGGCACCAGCGGCCGCAACAACCGCTTCAAACGACTTGGGGTCGCCGACCTTGATTGCATCCGGGCCATCCCAGTACCAGACCATGTGGGCGGTGGGAATGTAAGCAAATGTGAACCAGATCACCAAAAAGAGCAGCACGGCACTGAACTTGATGCGCTCGGCCACCGAGCCGACAATCAACGCACAGGTAATCGCAGCGAAGGTGCCTTGGAATGCCACGAACATGAGCTCGGGGATGACCACGCCCCGACTGAAGGTTGCTGCAACCGATTCGGCCGTGATCCCTGCCAGAAAGGCTTTGTCGAAGCCGCCGAAGAAGGGGCTCCCGCCTGTGAAGGCAAGTGAATAACCGTAAATGGCCCAAAGTACGAAAATCAGTGATGCGCCGACCATGACCTGCATCAGCACCGAAAGCATGTTCTTGGCGCGAACCAGACCACCATAAAAGAGTGCAAGGCCCGGCACAATCATTGAGAGGACCAAGACGGTGGAAAGCATCATGAATGCGGTGTCACCCTTGTTGGGTACTGGTGGGGGTGGGGGTGCTGCGACGGCTGGGGCGTCTGCGGCGAAGGCAACCGTTGCCATGCCCACCGCACCAGCCACGGCCAGCGCAGGGCGGGCCAGGGAGGAGAGAGAAATTTTCATTGGAGCCTCGTTTCGTATGGAGTCAGATCAGAGCGCGTCTTTGCCGGTCTCGCCGGTGCGGATGCGAATCACGGATTCGAGTGAGGTGACGAAGATTTTTCCGTCACCGATCTTGCCCGTGCGGGCCGCTGTTTCAATGGCCTCGATGGCGCGTTCCGCCAGTTCGGTGGCCACGGCCACCTCGAGCTTCACCTTTGGCAGGAAGTCGACGACATATTCGGCGCCACGGTAGAGCTCGGTGTGACCCTTTTGACGGCCAAAGCCCTTGACCTCGGTCACGGTGATGCCCTGCACGCCGATGGCCGAGAGGGCTTCCCGGACTTCATCGAGCTTGAAGGGCTTGATGACTGCAGTGATGAGTTTCATAAGCATCCTCGTTGGTTAAGAATGGGCCGCAGGGATCCGCGGCCCGGGGGTTTGGGTTAGAAGGATTTGGAGAGGGAGAGGACAACACCGCTCTTTCGGACGTCTTTGACAGCCCCTGAGGCCGCTGTTTTCGCAGCTCTCGCTAAATCACCCGAGTTATCGACATAGTCCAGCGCAAGACCGAAACCGTTGAGTTCAGTGGTAACTCCGATTTTGAAATCCGTTCCGGAATCTGCCGTATTTCCCTCGCCGTTTGCATAGCCGGCATGCGCGTAAACCGACGTGGTGTCGTTCAGTGGGAGAGTAAGAGTGAGATCTGAGTAGAGGTGTCCCTTAGAGTCTGTGACGCCAAAGTATTTGGTGGTGGCATATGAATTTTTGAAGCTCAATGGACCGTAGCCAACGCTGAAATAGATTTCGTTCGTGTGAGGCTTTGAACCAGTTCCTGTGAAGTCGGTGTAGTAGTAGTAAAGATCGCCGATGTCAAAATCCAACCCCATGCTTGAGAAGGTGTACCCAACGAACAAATTCGTCTCAATGTCTCTGTCGGTGTAAAGGGAATGGTTCAGGCTAGAGCCCCACACGCCGCCATAAAGACCGCTTGCATGGTTAACATTTATCCCAGCTTGTAGTGCGGGGTTGAGATTTGATTCAGAGCTGCCCCGGAATCGATAGTCGCTGGTGAAAGTTACTGAGCCCGAAATTTCAAAATCCGGCGCGGGTGCCTTCGGATCAGCAGCCAAGGCGGTGGTGGCGGCACCAGAGGTCAGCGCAGCCAGGGTGACAGCAAGCAGTGTTTTTTTCATTTTGTGTGGCTCCAAGTGGGTTTTAACGTGGAACTGTTTAGCGAAAGCCGTGCCACCCTGGAAACCCCTTAAATGACCCGAAAACGCCCCAAAATCGTGAGGTTTCCGAGTGTTTGCGCCCTCGCCCCGCACTTCATTGGTGCGACATTGGTGCATCGTCGTGCTTGCGCACCAGGCCGGTGCGAGTGGGAACAGGCGCCGAACGGTGGTCTTGAGCGGGTGGGCCGTGCTACCGTTTGAGCCATGACCAAGTTCTCCATGCCTCCCCTGCCCCCCGTCTTTGCAGAGTTGCAGCAGAAGGTCACCGACCTCATGGCCCAGGGTGCAGAGGGCCCGAAGGCGGAGGCTGAGAAGCACCTGCGCACGGCCTTGGCCGCGGCGATTGATCGGTTGGACTTGGTGAGCCGCGAAGACTTCGACCAGCAGCAGGCCGTGCTCGAGCGCGCATCGGCCAAGCTCGCCGAGTTGGAGGCCCGATTGGCGGCCTTCGAGTCGGCTGGCCGCGCCACGTCGCCCTCTGCGCCCCCCGCGTCACCCCCCACCACCAACTGACTTAACACTTGCTTGGCAGTGGTCATCGGCTGCCCGGCCAATGACCAAGCGTCTGGTGGCCAATCGAGCGGGGGCCTTGCCAGACTCGCCCCATGTCGATTGCCACTGTGGCCAGCCGGAGCCTGTCCGGCCTCACGACCTCCCCCGTTCGCGTGGAGGTGGACCTCTCCCCCGGCCTGCCCAACCTGATCATCGTGGGTCTGCCCAGCACCGCCGTGCGGGAGGCACGAGAGCGGGTGCGGGCCGCCATTCAGAACGCGGGCTTCTCCTTTCCGAGCGCACGCCGCGTGACGGTCAACCTTGCGCCGGCAGACCTGCCCAAAGATTCCGGCCGGTTCGACCTCGCCATTGCCCTGGGCATTCTGGCGGCCGAGGGCCAGATTCCTCCCGATGCCTTGCAAGGCCGCGCATTTGCAGGCGAGCTCTCGCTCTCGGGAGACCTGCTGCCGATTCGGGCGGGCTTTGTCTTTGGCCTCTCAGCCCTGGCGGAGCCGGGCTTGCGTCAGCTCGTGCTCCCTGCAGCCAATGCCCGCGAACTCGCCCGCCTGGAGGCAGGGGATCGAATTGTTGTGGCCGCGCACCTCGCCGAAGTCGTTGCGGCCTTGAAGGGCGAAGGCGATTGGCAGTCGGTGCCGATGCTGCCCGCACATGCTGCCGGGGCGTCCGCGCGGCCGGCCGAGGACGCACCGCTTGCCTGGGAGGACATCCAAGGCCAGGCGGAGGCCAAACGTGCAGCGCTTGTGGCTGCAGCCGGTGGCCATCGGTTGCTGCTGGTGGGCCCGCCCGGTGTGGGCAAGTCCATGGTGGCCCAGCGCATGCCCAGCCTGCTGCCGCCCTTGTCTGCCCAGGCCGCTTGCACGGTGGCCGCCTTGCAGAGCCTGCAGCAGGGCACGCCCGTGGAGGCCTTGGCGGATTGGGGCCGCCCGCCGTATCGGGCGCCCCACCACAGCATTTCCATGGCCGCGCTCATTGGGGGTGGCCAGCCCATTCGGCCCGGTGAGTTGTCTTTGGCCCATGGCGGGGTGCTCTTCTTGGATGAGCTGCCGGAGTTCAATCGGGCTGCGCTCGAGGCCCTGCGTGAACCCCTGGAGACTGGCGAGGTGCGTGTGGCCCGTGTGCACGACCGGCAGGTGCTGCCTGCGGCGCCCTTGCTGGTGGCCGCCATGAACCCCTGCCCCTGCGGCTTTTATGGCGCCAATCACCTCACCCGCCACTGTGCCTGCAGCCCGGATCAGGTGGCCCGGTATCGGGGTCGGCTCTCAGGCCCCCTGCTCGACCGCTTCGACCTGGCTGTGCAACTCGCCTGGCCAAGCGCGACGAGGGCCCGTGCCGAGGCCCAGGCCTATGCCCAGGCCAGTGGACATGCGCCCCCCAGCGCCGAGGATGTGGCGCGCGCCCATGCCCGGGCCATGGATCGGCAGGGCTGCCTGAATGCGGCCCTGCCGGTGGGAGACCTTCGCCTGCATGCGCCGCTGCAGGACACGGCCCAGCGGCTTTTGGCCCAATCGGCCGAGCACCTGGGCTGGAGCCTGCGGGTGCAGCATCGCCTCACCCGGGTGGCCCGAACCGTGGCCGATTTGGCCGACCTGCCCGATGGCGCGCCGCTGGGGGTCTCGGAGGTGGCCGCGGCCATCAGCCTGCGGCGTGCGCTCGATCCTCCGGCGGCCCTGCGCGCCGGATGAGCCAGAACAACGCGGCCACCTGACCCAGCACCCACACGCCCACACCCGCCCGCATGGCCTGCGGCCCCAGCAACCCCCAAGCCTCAAAGCCATCGATCAACAGGCCCACTCCCCACTGCACCAGGAATGCTCCCAGGAAGATTAAGAAGTTGAAGCTCGTGGTGGCCCGGCCCGAGAGCTGGTCTGGGAAGGACTGTGCAAAGCGGGTGTAGCTGAGCGTGGTGGTGCCACCCGCCAGAAAGACGAGCATCCAGCCAAGCCATGGGTGTGGCCAGGCGCCCAGCACGGCCAGGGCACTCATGCTGGCCATGGCCAGCAAGCCCATGCGCATGAGGCCCTCCAGGCTCCAGCCCCAGTCGGCCGCGCGGCTGGCCAGCCAGGCCGTGAGCAAATGACTGCCCATGACCGTGGCGGTGATGATGAAAATGCCCAGGGCCGCATCCGCAGGCGACTGCCCTTCGACCACACGGAACCAAGGCCCCATCCACAGTCCGTGCATGGCCAAAAGCCCGCCGTAGGTGATGAGACCAAAGGGCATGAGCCGCCGAAACTCTGGGTGGGTCATGACCGTGACCAGGCCCGCGCGGGCATCGGCCCAGAGCCGCGCAGTGGGCTGCTCGGGCGCAGGCACCGGGGGCAGGCCAAAAACAATCGCGGCCCAGGCCAGGCCAAAGCAGATCGAGAGCAGCCAGAAGATCTCGCGCCAGCTCAGCCAGCCCAGGGCCCACTCCACGGGCAGCGTGGCGCACAGGGCACCGAAGGAGCCAATGACCAGCATGGTGGAGGCCAGGGGTGCCTGCAATGACATGGGCAGGGCAAGCCGATAGGCCTTGTAAGAGGCCATGAGACAGGCTGACACGCCCATGCCAATGAGGGCGCGGCCCAGCCACAAGAGCCAGAAGGACTCCGCCAGCGCGCTCAGCATGCAGCCCAGCCATGCGAGCAGCAGGAGGCTGCCCTCCACCCGGCGTGGTCCGTAGCGATCGAGGAGCAGCCCGACGGGCAGCTGCATGGCGGCAAAGGCCACCAGGTAGGCGCTGGTCAGCAGCCCCAAGGCGCCGGCCGAGAGGCCAAGCTCCTCCACGAACGCCGGCGAGAGCACCGCATTGATGGTGCGCAGGGCATAGGAGAGGGCATAGGCCAGGCCAAACGGCCAGACGAGTGCCGCAATCGACCAAGTGCTGGGCCGTGCCTGCATGAATGCGCTCGGGGGCTACTGCGCGGGCACGCGAAGGCTGTCGAAGAACTGCTCGATGGCCTCCTGGTTGCGCTCAGACTGTGGCCCAGCCACCAGCGCCTCGACCACCACGCCGGCCTGCACGACGGTGGTCATCTCCAGGAAGGCGGGCATCGGCGGCTGGTTGGCCTCCACGGGCATCTCGCCCGTGGCCCGAAAGCGCGGGCCCTTGACGCTGGCATCGTCCACCGTGGCGCGAAGGTTGCGCAGCATCGCCGCCTCCAAGGCCTTGCGCATGCCCTCCAGCAAGGCGGCAGATGCGGGCTTTCCAGACAAGCCCAGTGGCTGGGCCACGCCCATGGTGAACCGGGTCTCACCGACCTTGGCGGCATGCAGGCGCAGTGAAATGAGTTGTTCGCTGCCATCGGGCAGGGTGAGGCTCACTTGGCGGGTGACCTCTACGGGCTTGCCTGGTAGCGTGACCGACCAGCGACCCTCGGGGTCTCTCACCATGCGCCAGTCGTGGGTGGGCGAGCAGCCGGTGAGCCAGACAATGCCCGCCAGCAGGAGCGGCCATCCGAGCCGAGAGACAATGGACATCTGCACCTGCATCTGTGTAACCCCCAAGAGCGAAGGAGTGTAGCCCAGTGATCCGATTCATGAGCAAGGCCGCGGCATCATTTGTGATGACCGAGGAGGTGGCCCAGCAGGTCTTTAAGGCGCTGGGTGAGGATGGCCACGTGCCGGGGATCTGGGTGGTCGATCGCCTGCCCGAGGTGATTGCGGCAGCGCAGTCTGCGAAGGCGCAGGCCAAGCAGCAGGATGCCCAGACCGAGGCGCAGTTGGAGGCGGGCTTGGAGGCCTTGCAGTCCAAAGGGGCCCTGCCCGATGCGGCCCTTGGTGCCAGGCTCGTGGGGCTGTCTCGCCGGCTTGTGCCTGTCTTGGAGATGCTCGAGCGCGCACGCGTGGCGGGTGAACCGGTGGTCTGGGAGCGGAACTAGCCCAGCACAGTGGCCAGGCGAGACCGGGCGTCTCGGTCGGAGACCTTGGCGCGTTGGGCATAGTCGGCCAACTGGTCTTCGCCAATCGGGCCCAGGTTGAAGTACTGGGACTCTGGCCGCCAAAAGTAAAAGCCACTCACGGCCGAGGCCGGCAGCATGGCCAGGTTCTCGGTCAGTGACATCTGGATGTCTTTTGCCTGCAGGACTTCAAAGAGCGCAGCCTTCACGCTGTGATCTGGGCATGCGGGGTACCCCGGGGCCGGCCGAATGCCTTGGTAGCGCTCGGCGATGAGGTCTTCGTTGGAGAGGCCTTCCTCGGGCTGGTAGGCCCAGAACTCGGTGCGCACCCGTTGGTGCAGGCGCTCTGCGAAGGCCTCGGCGAGTCGGTCGGCCAGGGCCTTGACCAGAATGGCGTTGTAGTCGTCGCCCTTGGCCTCGTAGTCGGCAGCCAAGGCATCGGCACCATGCACGCCCACGGCAAAGCATCCGATGTAGTCCGGCACCTGGGCCTCGGTGGGGGCCACGTAGTCGGCCAGGCATTTGTTGTACTCGCCGCTGGGCTTTTCTGTTTGTTGCCGCAGGCCATGCCAGGTCAGCACCGGGGTGGAGAGGGATTCATCGGCGTAGATGGTGATGTCTTCTGGGCCCGTGCGCCGTGCGGGCAACAGGGCCAGGACACCATTGGCCGTGAGCCGGCGGCCATCGATGAGCTTGGCCAGCATGGCCTTGCCATCGGCATAGACCTGTCGGGCCTGCTCGCCCACCACGGCATCTTCCAGAATGGCGGGGTAGGGGCCGGCGAGGTCCCAGGTCTGGAAGAACGGTGTCCAGTCGATGGTGGCCACGAGCTCTTCGAGCGGATACGACTTCAGCACACGACGGCCCATGGCCTTGGGCACGGGGGCGGCCGTGAACTCGATGGTGGGCGCATGGGCGCGCGCCTGGTCGAGCGTGAGCATCTTGGCTGCGGCCTTGGCGGCATGGCGCTCGCGCAGCTTGGCGTAGTCACGGATCACCTCGCCCAGGTAGGCGCCCTTCTGGGCTGAATCGCTGGTGAGCGCCTGCGCCACGGGCACAGACCGTGAGGCATCGGGCACCCAGATGACGGGGCCCGAGTAGTGCGGGGCAATCTTCACGGCGGTGTGGATGCGTGACGTGGTGGCCCCACCGATCAGCAGTGGAATCTGTTTGCAGCGGCACCATTCATCCCGCTCCATCTCGCGGGCCACATGAGACATCTCCTCGAGCGAGGGGGTGATGAGGCCCGACAGGCCGATGAGGTCTGCGTTGTGCTCCTTGGCGGCCTGCAGAATTTGTTGGGCGGGCACCATGACCCCGAGGTTGACGATCTCGAAGTTGTTGCACTGGAGGACCACCGACACAATGTTCTTGCCAATGTCGTGCACGTCGCCTTTGACGGTGGCAAGAATCATCTTGCCCTTGGCCTGCGAGGTGCCACTGGCGGCCTGTTCGGCCTCAATGAAGGGCACGAGGTGGGCCACGGCCGCCTTCATGACCCGGGCAGACTTCACCACCTGGGGCAGGAACATCTTGCCCTCTGCGAAGAGATCGCCCACCACATTCATGCCGCCCATGAGAGGCCCTTCGATGACCTCGATGGGCCGGCCACCACGGGCTTCCACGGCCGCTCGAACGGCCTCGGTGTCTTCCACAATGAACTCTGTGAGGCCATGCACCAGGGCATGCTCGAGCCGTTTCTCGACCGGCAGCTCGCGCCAGGCGAGCTTCTCCTCGTCGCGTTTGGCACCGCCCTTGAGTTGCTCGGCAAACTGAATCATGCGCTCGGTGGCGTCGGGCCGGCGGGCCAGCACGATGTCCTCGACGTGCTCGCGCAATTCTGGGGAGAGGTCTTCGTAGACGCCGAGCTGGCCGGCATTGACGATCCCCATGGTCATGCCCGCGCGCACCGCGTGGTAGAGGAAGACGGTGTGAATGGCCTCGCGTGCGGGGTCGTTTCCGCGGAACGAGAAGCTCACATTGGAGACGCCGCCCGAGACCTTTGCATGGGGCAGGTTCTCGCGAATCCACTGGGTGGCCTCGATGAAGTCGATGGCATAGCGGTCGTGTTCTTCAATGCCCGTGGCAATGGCGAAGATGTTGGGGTCAAAGATGATGTCTTCGGGGGGAAAGCCCACCGTGTCGGTGAGCAGGCTGTAGGCCCGCGAGCAGATGGTCTGTCGGCGGGCCAGCGTGTCGGCCTGACCTTGTTCATCGAAGGCCATGACAATCACGGCAGCACCGTACTTGCGGCACAGCCGGGCCTGCCGAACGAACTCGGCCTCGCCCTCTTTCATGGAAATGGAGTTGACGATGGCCTTGCCCTGAACGCATTTCAGGCCAGCCTCAATCACGCTCCATTTGGAGGAGTCGATCATCACGGGCACGCGGGAGATGTCCGGCTCCGAGGCAATCAGGTTGAGGAAGCGGGTCATGGCGGCCTGGGAGTCGAGCATGGCCTCGTCCATGTTCACGTCGATCACCTGGGCGCCGTTCTCCACCTGCTGCCGGGCCACGTCCACGGCCTTCTCAAAATCACCCGAGAGAATCAGCCGCGCGAACTGCTTGGAGCCGGTGACATTGGTTCGCTCGCCCACATTCACGAAAAACGAGGTCTCGTCGATGTTGCAAGGCTCCAGGCCAGAGAGCCGCAGCTTCGGCGCGACCTTGGGCACGGTGCGCGGCGTGTAGGCCGAGACGGCCTTTGCAATGGCTGCGATGTGCTCTGGCGTGGTGCCGCAGCAGCCCCCCACCACGTTCACCCATCCTGCATCGGCGAACTCTTTGAGGAAGCCCGACGTGATGGGCGGTGTTTCATCAAAGCCCGTGGGCGCCATGGGATTGGGCAGGCCGGCATTCGGATAGATGCAGATGGGCACATCTGCGAGCTTGGAGAGCTCCTCGACATAGGGCCGCATGAGGGCGGCTCCGAGTGCACAGTTCAGGCCAATGGTGATGGGCCGCGCATGACGAACGCTGTTCCAGAAGGCTTCCACGGTCTGGCCCGAGAGGATGCGGCCAGAGGCGTCTGTCACGGTGCCCGAGATCATCACGGGGATGCGTTCACCGCGGGCCTCGAAGAGGCTCTCGATGGCAAAAATGGCGGCCTTGGCATTGAGGGTGTCGAAGATGGTCTCAATGAGCAGAAGGTCCACGCCGGCCTCGATGAGTGCCTGGGCCTGCTCACCATAGGAGGCGGCGAGCTCATCAAAGCTCGTGTTGCGCGCGCCCGGGTCGTTGACATCGGGCGAGATGGAGGCGGTGCGGGGCGTGGGCCCCAGGGCCCCAGCCACAAAGCGGGGGTGGTCTGGCGTGCTGAATCGGTCGCGGGCGCGACAGGCCAGCTCGGCCGAGGCGATGTTCATCTGGCGGGCCAGGCCTTCGAGGTGGTAGTCGGCCTGGGCCACCTGGGTCGCGCCAAAGGTGTTGGTCTCGATGATGTCGGCCCCGGCCGCGAGGTAGGCTTCGTGGATGCCCTGAATGATCTGGGGCTGGGTGAGGCTCAGCAGCTCATTGTTGCCCTTGACATCGATGCCGGCGTCGGTGGCCGCAGCCAGTGCCTGCGCAGCGTCTCCCGTGAGGGCCACGGCGGCATTGCCCTCGAGCCCCCGATAGGCCTCTTCGCTCAGGCGATGCTGCTGGATCATCGTGCCCATGGCGCCATCGATGATGAGAATGCGCTGGGCGAGTGCAGCCCTCAGCCGCGCAAAGGCGGCCGACTCCTGAAGCACGGGTGCGGAAGGGGTGTGGTCGGCGGGGGTCAAGCCCGCGATTATAGGCGCTCCAGCCAGTGCGAGAGCCCGTCTGCGTTGAGCCGAAGGTCGAGAGCCAACACCTCGCCAAGGGATTTCTCATCGAGGGTGACACCCATGGCTCGGGCCTGGCCGCCAATGAGCTGGTGGAGGTCGGCCTCAATGGCCTTGGCGCGACCCTCGCCATGGTCTCGTCGGGCCAACGCAATGGCGGTGTACTGGTCCACCTGTTTGAGCAGCTGCGCCCCCGCGGCCTGGACATCCCTCACCTGGGAGTAGTGGGTCAGGTAGACGGCGGGCGGCTTTGCGGCCATGACCCTCGAAATCGAGGCCTTCAATGGCTCGGGCTCGAACTGGGTGGGCGGGCAGGTGACAAAAATGAAGGAGCCATTGGGTGTGTCGAGCTCGCGGTAGGAGATGCCAAAGGTGTCTCCAGTGAAGATGCCGCCCGTTTGTGTGTCCTGGATGAACACGTGGTGACGGGCGTGGCCCGGGGCATCCCAGAAGACCAGCTCTCGGCCGGCCAGAGAAATGCTGGCCCCTTCGGGGGTGGTGATGATGCGGTCTTCTGCCACTGGCGAGAGGGGCCCGTATTCGCGAAGGGCCATCTCTTCCCCATAGACCGCACAGACGGCTGACCAGAGCTGGCTTGGGTCGAGCATGTGGCGAAGGCCACGTGGGTGCACGGTGAGCTTGGCCTTCGGGCAGGCCGCCATGAGGGCGCCTGCACCGCCTGCGTGGTCGAGGTGAACATGGGTGAGCACGATGAAATCCACGCAGTCTGGGGAGAGCCCCAGTGTGTTCAAGGCGGCCAGGGTGCGGGGCACCGAGCGCTCAGTGGACGTGTCGATGATGGCCACGCGCCCTTTCTCGACGAGCAGGTGTACGGCATCGAGCTCGTCGCGCAGGTAGCCCGAGTCGACGGCATGGATGCCATGGCCAAAGTCGCGCAGGCCAGTGGCCCGCAATGGGTAGTCGTCATGGTGGTGAATGCGCATGTGAAAACTCCCTTTTAAGAAGAATGGGTTTCAGAGAGGATGGACTCGGCCGCGCGCGCGGCAATGAGCATGACCGGTGTGTTGGTGTTGCCGGAGGTGATCAGTGGCATGGCCGAGGCATCCACCACCCGAAGGCCCGCCACGCCGCGCAGCCGGCAGTCGGAGTCGAGCACCGTGCGCGGGTCGTCGGCATGACCCTGGGCGCTGATGCGACCCATGGTGCAGGTGCCCACCGGATGAAAGATGGTGGTGCCGAGTTCGCGGGCCGCCTGCGCGAGCTGCGCCTCGGTGGTTCGGTCTGGGCCTGGCAGGAATTCCTCTGGCGCATGGGCGGCCAGGGCTGGTGAGGCCATGATGGCGCGGGTCTGCTCGAGGCCTCGGATGCTGGCCTGCAGGTCCTCCTCGGTGGAGAGGTAGCGGCAGTCGATCTTGGGCGCGGCCAATGGGTCGGGCTGCGTGATGGCCACCACCCCTCGCGAGCTCGGCCGCAGGTAACAGACCGAGGGCGTGATGGCATCGAAGGGATGCAGGGGCTGGCCAAAGGCTGGCAGCGACAGCGGCTGCACATGCCACTCGAGGTCTGCGCTCTCCACACCTGGATGGCTCTTGCCAAAGGCGCCGAGCGTCGAGGGTGGCATGGTCATGGGCCCACGCCGAAACAACAGGTAGTCGAGGCCCATCTTGGCGCGCCCCCAGGGGCTGCGATAAAGGCCGTTGACCGTGGTGGCATGGCGAACCTTGTAGACCGTTCGAATCTGCAGGTGGTCTTGCAGGTTCTCGCCCACCCCAGGGAGGTCGGCCACGATGGGGATCTGATGCGATCGCAGCAGCCCGGCCGGGCCAATGCCCGAGACCTGCAGCAGCTGTGGCGAGCCAATGGCACCGGCCGAGAGGATCACCTCCTTGCGCGCCGCAACCGAGACCTTGTCGCCGTTGTGCAGCACGGTGACCCCGCAGGCACGTTGGCGCGCCCCGGTCCAGGCACCTGCGGAGGCGGGGGCCTGATCCAGGCTGCAGAACTGCAGGCCCAGGGCCTGGGCGTGGGTCCAGATGGTGAGGTTGGGTCGATGGGCGATGGGATGCAGGAAGGCATCGGCCATCGACCAGCGGCGTCCTCTGCGCTGGGTCACATGGAAATAAGCGCTGCCGAAGTTGTCGCCCCGGTTGAACTCGGCAATGGCGGGGATGCCCTGCTCTTGGGCGGCGCGCTGCCAGGCCTCCAGGATGGGCCAACGCACCCGCGGCGATTCCACACGCATTTCCCCGCCCTGCCCGTGCCAGGGATTGGCGCCTTCGAAGTAATCCTCGAGCGACATGAGCGTGGCGAGGGTCTGGCCCGAGCTTGCCGTGCCCCAGGCCCATCGGTCATCACCTGTGGCCGCCTGCCAGCGGGCGTAATCACTGGCCTGCCCGCGCATGTAGATCATGGCGTTGATGGAGGAGCAACCTCCAATCACACGGCCGCGGGCATAGTGAATGCTGCGGCCATCCAGGCCTGGGTCTGGTTCGGTCTTGAAGCACCAGTCGGTTCGTGGGTTGGCAATGGTGAAGAGATAGCCGACCGGCACCTTGATCCAGAACCAGTCGTCGGGCCCGCCCGCCTCGAGCAGGAGCACCCGGTGGGCGGGGTTGGCGGAGAGACGATTGGCCAGGAGGCAGCCCGCGCTGCCGGCGCCCACGATGACGTAGTCGAAGCTGGTCTGCTGCGCCGGGCCAGTCATGTAGGACGGCTCATGCAGGGCTCCTTGCGTTGGATGCAAATCGAATGGCCTCGGGATAGGGAAAGACGTCGTCGAGCAGGCCCTGCCGAATGCGGTGCTGCTGCTCCGACCAGAAGGAGGCCTGCAGCAGGTCTGCGTGATGCCTCATGAATGCCCCCCGAAGCTTGGGCAGGCCGAGCAAGAAGCGACCGAACTCTTCGGGGAATACGTCATTGGGGCCCACCGTGTACCAGGGCTCACTGGCCATCTCGTCCTCGGGGGTTCGGGGCTCGGGAATGGTTCTGAAGTTGCACTCCGTGAGGTACTGGATCTCGTCGTAGTCGTAGAACACCACACGCCCTTGGCGTGTGAGGCCGAAGTTCTTGTAGAGCATGTCGCCCGGAAAGATATTCGCAGCCACGAGCTGCCGTATGGCGTCTCCGTACTCCTTGATGGCATGGTCGATCTGCGCATCGGTGGCCTGCTCGAGGTGCAGGTTGAGTGGCACCATGCGCCGCTCAATATAGACATGCTTGATGATGACGCGATCGTCCTGAAACTCGATCATGCTGCGCGCCTGCTCCAGAATTTCATCGATCAAGGCCTGGTCGAAACGCGCGCGAGGGAAGTCCACATTGGAATACTCCCAGGTGTCGGCCATGCGGCCCACCCGATCGTGAAGTTTCACGAGTTGGTACTTGGACATGATGTGCTCTCGGCTGACATCCTTTAAGCGTTTGTCCTTGATGATTTTGAAGACATACGGAAACGAGGGCAGGGTGAAGACCAGCATGACCAGGCCCTTGATGCCCTCGGCGAGCTGGAAGCGGTCGCTCGAATGTTTGAGGTGGTGCAGCAGGTCTCTGTAGAACAGGGTCTTGCCCTGCTTCTGAAGGCCCAGCATGGTGTAGAGCTCGCTCTTGGGCTTGTTGGGCATGATGCTGCCCAGGAACTGGACATAGGCCGAGGGCACCTCCATGTCCACCATGAAGTAGGCCCGCGAGAACGAAAAGAGCAAGGAGATCTGTTCGCGGTCGAGCAGGATGGTGTCGATGCGAAGCAGGCCTTGATCCGATCGCAGAATGGGCACCACAAAGCCAAAGGGCTCGCCATCGTTGATGATGCGACCAATCAGGTAGGCCCCCTTGTTGCGAAAGAACAGGCCGCGAAGCAGGTGAACCTGAAGGTCTGATGCGGCCTTAAATGGCCGAGGCATCTGCTGGCAGATGGCCGCCAGCACCAGCCGCAGGTCGCGATCAATGTTCTCCCAAGGGCTGGCCATGCCGATGTCCACGGCCATGTCCACGAGGGCCTGGCGGATGCCGCGGGCCCGCGGATAGTAGACCCGATAGGACGGCGGGTCGGAGTCGAGGTAGTCGGTGGCCACGGCCGGCCGCACAAAGAGGGTCTCGTTTCGGAAGTACTCGCGGTCGAGGAGTCGCGTGGTCACGGAGTTGAAAAAGGTCTCGGCGAGTTCAGGCTGCTTGTGGTTGGTCAGCAGCATGATGGTGGCCTTCTTGACCTCGGGCCAGACACCCTTGGACTGAAGTTCTTCCTCAAAGAGGGTCTCCAGGTGCTTGCAGGCCTCTTCGACCCGTTGGTCGTAGAAGGCAATCCGCTCACGTGCAAGCCGACGAATGGCCTGGTAGCTGCCCGATTCAAAACAGGTCTTGGCCTGTTGGGCGTTGTAACGAAAGAGGCCGTAGTGCCGATCAAAGCCCTCCAACAAGACGCGGGCGATGGCCAGGGCAGACATGGCTAGCCGTGCAGCGTGAAGCCCTGGGTCACGCGAGAGCGGTCACGGGCCACGCTAAAGAGCAGGCCCATGCCAACCCCCAGTGTGACCATGGCGGTGCCGCCGTAGGACAGGAAGGGCAGTGGCACGCCCACCACGGGCAGGATGCCGGTGACCATGCCCAGGTTCACAAATGCATAGGTGAAGATGATGAGTGAGATGCTGGCCGCGAGCAGGCGCCCGAAAAGCGTGGGTGCGCCAAGCGAGATCCACAGGCCTCGAAGCACCACACCCAGGTAGAGGGCGAGCAGGAGGATGGCGCCCAGAAAACCAAACTCCTCAGCAAAGCCAGAGAAGACAAAGTCGGTGGCCCGTTCAGGAATGAATTCCAGCTGGGTCTGGGTGCCCTGCATCCAGCCCTTGCCGAAGATGCCGCCGGAGCCCACGGCAATCACCGACTGAATGATGTGAAAGCCTTTGCCCAAGGGGTCTCGCATGGGGTCGAGCAGGGTGCAGACACGCTGACGCTGGTACTCACGAAGGCCTGGCCAGTCCACCCCGGGCCCACAGGCCGTGTCGCCAAGGGCCACCAGCAGAATGATCCCGCCCACCACCACCACGGCAGCCACCAGCAGGAGTCGCCAGGCAATCCCGCTCAGGTAGAGGACGAAGAAGCCCGAGGCGCCCACCAGAATGGCCGTGCCCAGGTCGGGCTGCTTGAGAATGAGGGCCACTGGAACGACCAGCAGCAGCACCGGCAAGATCCAGTCGCGCCAGCCCTTGAGGCCCTCGCGCTGGTGCACCAGGGAGGCGAGCATGAGTGGCATGGCGATCTTCATGAGCTCGGAGGGCTGGATTCGGGTGATGCCAATGTTGAGCCAGCGTGTGGCGCCCTTGCTGGTCTCGCCCACGAATTCCACGGCGAGCAGCAGCACCACGCCCAACAGGTACAGGGGCACGGCGGCCTTCTGAAACTGCATGGCCGGAACCTGGGCGAGCACCACCATGAGCGTCATGGACAACAACAGGTTTCGAACATGGCCCATGAACCGCTCGGGGTCGTCATGGCTGGCGCTGTAGACCGCAAAAAGGCTCACCACAAAAATGCCGACCATGGTCCAGAAGAGGGGCTGGTCGAGTCGATCGAACCGCTGCTTGAGCCAGAAGGTGACGGCCCGCCAGCCTGTCTGGGCCTTGCGACGCTCGATGCTGTTCATGGCTGGGCCACGCCAGGGTTGAGCGCCACGGTGGATTGCCCGTGGGCCTGTGTGCTCACCAGCGGCTTGATGGGTGCGGGTGTCGTGGGGGCAGGCGCGGTGGGTGTTGCTGGTGAGGGCTGCGACCGCGTGACGAGCAAGAAGTCGAGCACCTTTCGTGCAATCGGTGCGGCTGCTGCCGCACCGAAGCCACCGTTCTCAACCACCACCGCCAGGGCCACCTTTGGGGCGTCGGCGGGTGCGAAGGCCACGTAGAGCGAGTGGTCCCGCAGCCGCTCGGCCACACGGCTCTCGATGTACTTCTCATCCTGTTTCACACTGAAGACCTGCGAGGTGCCTGTCTTGCCGGCAACCTGGTAGGGCGTGCCGGCCATGACCCGTGCCGAGGTGCCGGAGGCATTCACCTCGACCATGGCCTCGGTTACAAAAGCAATCCATTCCGGATCCAGTGCGAGGGTGGAGTCGACCACCGCGGACAGGGGGATGTACGAGCCATCGTCGGCCTCGATGGCGCGCACCAAACGCGGCTGCATGAGCTTGCCGCCATTGGCAATGGCCGCGGTAGCGCGGGCCAACTGCAGCATGGTGAAGGCGTTGTAGCCCTGGCCGATGCCAATCGAGGGCGTTTCACCCGTGAGCCAGGCCACGCCAAAACGCTTCATCTTCCAGTCGCTCGAGGGCAGGATGCCGGCCACCTCGCCCTCCATGTCGATGCCTGTTCGTTGGCCAAACCCAAAGGGCGCGATGTACTTGTAGATGCCATCCACGCCCATGTCCATGGCGAGTTTGTAGTAGTAGGTGTCGCTTGAGACGACGATGGATTTCTTAAGGTCGACCCGACCATGCCCCTCGGGCCGGGAGTCTCGGAACTTGTGGCTGCCGAGCATGAAGTAGCCCGGGTCTTGGATGGTGTCGCTGGGCTTTCGCTCCCCCGAGGCCAGTGCGGCCAGGGCCATGAACGGCTTGTAGGTGGAGCCGGGCGGATAAATGCCGCGAAGGGCCCTATTGAGCATGGGCTTGTCGAGCGAGGCATTGAGGCTCTCCCAGAGCTCGGGATCGACGCCATCCACGAAGGCATTGGGGTCGAAGTTGGGCTTGGAGACAAAGGCGAGGATCTCTCCGGTGTTGGGCTCCATGGCCACCAGGGCACCCCGGCGATTGCCAAAGGCGGCCTCCACGAGTTGCTGCAGGCCGAAGTCCACGGCCAGCTGAATGTTGCGGCCGGGCACGGCGGGCTTGACGCCGAGCTCTCGGATGATACGACCGCTGGAGGCGATCTCGATTTGCAGAAAGCCGATGTCGCCCTTGAGGATCTTCTCGTAGCTCTTCTCGATGCCCAGCTTGCCAATGTGCGAGACGCCCGCGTACAAGGCGGCCTCTTGTTCCCGCTCGAGCCGTTCTTGATCAAAGCGAGAGACCCGGCCGATGTGGCCCAGCAGATGAGACGACGACTCGCCATACGGGTAGCCGCGAATGGGGCGCCGCTCGATGCGCACGCCGGGCAGCTCCTCGATGCGAACGGCCACGCGGGCCACCTGGTCATCGGTGAGCTTGGTCTTGAAGGCGATGGGGTCGAACTTGCGGGCGCTGGCCAGGTCGCGCTTGAAGCGACGAATGTCTGCGGGCGTGAGGTTGAGCAGGGGTGTGAGCTTTTCGATGAGCGGGTCGACATCGCCCTTGATGCCTGGCTCCAACTCCACCGAGAAGCCTGCATCATTTCGCGCCAGCACCTCGCCGTAGCGGTCGAGAATGAGCCCTCGGGGGGCCTGCATGGGCAGCAGGGCAATTCGATTGTTCTCGGCCTTGATGGCGTAGTCCTGGTGCTGCCAGACCTGCAGGGTGGCGAATCGAAGGCCCAGCAGCCCAATGCAGATGGCCACCACAATGGCCGCAACGGTCACCCGTTTTCGAAAGTCGGAGGTGGACCGCGTTTCAGTGACCATGTCAGAGCGAGGTCTTTGGTGCCTTCACAGGCCGGCGGCCCGGCCTGCGTTTGAGAATGATGAGCAGAACACGGTGGGCGATCAGCCAGCCCAGGGTGTTGGCAATCGACTGCACGACCAGCCAGCCGGTGAGCGGGGTGCCCTCCGCAAGCCAACGAATGAGTGCGCCAGCCAGCAGGCAGACCATGAAGAGCCCAATGATGTGCATGGACTGCCCTGCCACGCCAAAGCCCATGAGCCGTCGGTGCAGCGACACGGCCCCATAGGTGAGCAGCGAGTAG
The DNA here is from genome assembly GCF_965194505.1 of Hahnella aquatica (SeqCode). GTDB lineage: Bacteria > Pseudomonadota > Gammaproteobacteria > Burkholderiales > Burkholderiaceae_A > Hahnella > Hahnella aquatica. The sequence goes on from NZ_OZ239144.1 coordinate 46,698, forward strand.
ATCAGGGCATGCTCGCCCAAGAGCACGCCGCTGTGGGCATCCATGACGAGGCCGAGCACCCAGGCGAGCCCCAGGCCCATCTTGCGCGGCGCCTGGGCCGCCCAGAAGACCAACAAGGCGGCCACGGCGTCTGGCAGCGGCAGGTGCGGTGGCCAGGGCAGCAGGTTGAAGGCCACGGCCACCAGAAAGCTGTAGAGAATCAGTTGGAGCGATGGCTCCCGGGCCAGGGTCTCGCCGCGATTCATGGCTGATTGGCCTTGGGAGGGGCAGCGGCAGCTGCGGGCTTGGCCGGCGGATTCGGCGTCGGTGCGGCGGCCACGGCGGGGCTGTCCTGCAGCACCAGCACTTGCTGCTGCAGGGCCGCCGATGCAATCGGCTTGGCCAGAATGAGCGGGAATGATGAGGCCTCTCGTTCCATCACGGAGATGATCACTCCCACGGGCAGCCCTGGGGGATACACGCCGTCCAAGCCCGAGGTCTGCACGGTGTCGCCCACGGAGATGTCCGCAGCCAGGTTCACGTGGCGCAGCTCGAAGGAGTCCTCTCCAGGAACGCCCTGGGTCAGGGCCCGCACGCCCACCCGAGGCAGGTAGACCGGGACCTGCAGCTGCTTGTCGGAGAGCAGCCGAACCTCGGCGCTCATGGGAAAGACGCGGCTCACTTGGCCAATCACGCCCTGGCTGCTCAGCACGGGCGAGCCCTTCGTGATGCCGTGCTCGAGCCCGCGGTTGATGACCACGAGGTCGTGCAACGGGGAGGGTCGTGCAGAGCGAATCTCGGCCACGATGCTCGGGCGGTTCAGTGGCTTTGCGAGGCCCATGAGCGTTCGCAGGTTGTCGTTCTCTGCCCTCAACTGCTCCATGGCCAGCAGGGTTTGTGCCTGCTCGATTTCCTTTTGTTCCATCTGGCCCACGCGCTCGCGCAGGCTACGGATGCTGGTCATGTGCTCGACCGATGAGATGGCCGCATCTCGCGGAAGCATGAGGAGTTCGCTGATGGGATAGAGCACGGCATTGATGCCCTGTCGCAGCGGCTGGGCAAAGCCCAACTGAAAGTCGAGCTGCATGAGTACGGCGGCGGCCGCCACAGCGACGATGAGTCGGATGCGGGCCGACAGGCCCTGGTGAAAGAGTGGCGGCGGTGTCTGAGAGAGGGCCAAGATCCGGTCGTGGCGGGGTCTACTCGGTGGAAAGAACAGCACTCAGTTCATCGATTCGCTCGATGGCCTCACCACAGCCACGCACCACGCAGGCCAGCGGATCCTCGGCCACATAGACCGGCAGGCCAGTCTCTTCGGCAAAGAGTCGGTCGAGGTCGTGGAGCAACGCACCACCGCCGGTGATGACGATGCCGCGCTCGGCAATGTCGGCCGCCAATTCGGGCGGCGTGTTCTCCAGGGCATTCTTGATGGCCACCACGATCTGGCTGATGGGGTCGGTCAGGGCCTCGAGGATTTCGTTGCTCGAGACCATGAAGCTGCGGGGAATGCCCTCGCTGAGGTTGCGGCCACGCACTTCCATTTCACTGGCACTGCTGCCAGGGAAGGCAGAGCCAATCTCTTTCTTGATGGCCTCGGCGGTCTGGTCGCCGATCAGCATGCCGTAGTTGCGGCGAATGTAATTGACGATGGCCTCATCGAACTTGTCGCCACCCACGCGAATGGAACTGGAGTAGACGAGGCCGCCCAAGGAGACCACGCCGATCTCGCTGGTGCCCCCACCGATGTCGACCACCATGGAGCCGCGGGGTTCAGAGATGGGCAGGCCTGCGCCGATGGCTGCCGCCATGGGCTCTTCAATGAGGTAGACCTGGCTGGCACCGGCTGAGAGGCCGGACTCGCGAATGGCCCGGCGCTCCACCTGTGTGGAGCCACAGGGCACACAGATGATGACCCGCGGGCTCGGTGAAAAGAGCTTCTTGGGGTGCACCATCTTGATGAACATCTTGAGCATCTGCTCGGTGACGGTGAAGTCGGCAATCACGCCATCCTTCATGGGCCGAACCGCCTCGATGCTGCCTGGCACCTTGCCCAGCATTTGCTTGGCCTTGGTGCCAACGGCCTCGATGGTCTTCTTGCCGCCGGGCCCGCCCTCGTATCGGATGGCCACCACCGATGGTTCATTGAGGACAATGCCTTTGCCGCGCGCATAGATCAGGGTGTTGGCAGTGCCGAGGTCGATGGCCAAATCTTGGGCGAAGAAACCGCGTAACGAACCGAGCATGTGGGGATCCGGGTGAGTCAGTCAGAGAATGAGGATAATCAAAGGTTTAATTATCCACATTTCTACCGTGACCCTCACGCCAGACGCACTCGACAAGCTTGCCAGGCTCTCTAAATTGGCCCTGGACCCAGACAAGGCTGAGGCCCTTCGAGCCTCGTTGTCCGACATTGTCGGCTGGGTCGGTCAGCTGCAGTCGGCGCCGGTGGGCGATCTGGCGCCAATGGCCCATCCGCACGACCTGCCCCTACGCCTGCGCGACGACCAGGCGGCATCGCTGCCGGAACGTGACCGCCTGCTGGCCAATGCGCCGCAGTCAGCAGAGGGCCTTTTTCTGGTGCCTCGGGTGGTGGAGTGAGCATGGACCTTCTCCATGCCGACCTCGCCAGCCTGCGCAGGGCCCTGGACTCGGGCATGGTCAGTGCCGTGGAACTCGCCCAGGACCATCTCGACGCCATTGCGGCAGACGCCAAGGCGAGCCCCAGCCTGGGCGCGGTCTTGGCCATGGACCCCGAGGTCACCGAGGCCCAGGCCAGGGCGGCCCAGGCGCGCATCGACCAAGGCGAGCGCAGCCCCCTGCTGGGCATTCCTGTGCTTCACAAAGATGTCTTTGTCACCACCGACTGGCCCACCACGGCAGCCTCAAAGATGCTCGAGGGCTATCGCAGCCCATTCGATGCAGAGGTGGTCACGCGCCTGGCCAAGGCGGGCATGGTCGGCCTGGGCAAGGCCAATTGCGATGAGTTCGCCATGGGTTCGGCCACCCAACACAGTGCCTACGGGCCTTGCAGAAATCCGTGGGACCGTGACCGCATCCCGGGCGGCTCATCCGGTGGCTCTGCGGCTGCAGTGGCCGCTGGCCTGGCCCCGGCGGCCACGGGCACCGACACTGGGGGCTCGGTGCGTCAGCCGGCGGCCATGTGTGGCATCACCGGCCTCAAGCCCACCTACGGTCGCATCTCACGCTGGGGCATGATCGCCTACGCCTCAAGCTTGGATCAGGCTGGCCCCATGGCGCACACCGCCTTGGACTGCGGCTGGATGCTCAACGCCATGGCGGGGTTCGATTCCAAAGACGCCACCAGCTTGGAGCGGCCCGCTGAAGACTTCACCCGGCTGGTGGGTGCGCTGGTGGCCGATGCGCCAGCAGCCCAGCCCCTTCAAGGCCTGCGGATCGGGCTGCCCACAGAATTTTTTGGAGCGGGGCTGCAGCCTGCCATTGGAAGTGCCATCGAGGCGGCTCTGGACGTGCTCAGGGGCCTTGGTGCCGTGACGGTGCCGGTGTCCCTGCCGCGCACCGAGCTCTCGATTCCCACGTATTACGTGATCGCACCGGCCGAGGCCTCGAGCAATTTGTCGCGCTTCGATGGCGTGCGGTACGGCCATCGTGCTGAGCATCCCAAGGACCTCGAAGACCTCTATCGACGAAGCCGCACCGAGGGTTTTGGGGATGAGGTGCAGCGACGCATTCTGGTGGGCACCTTCGTGCTCTCCCATGGCTACTACGATGCCTATTACCTTCAGGCCCAGCGGGTGCGACGGCTGATTGCCCAAGACTTCGACCAGGCCTTCGAAACCTGCGACCTCATTTTGGGCCCCGTCTCGCCCAAGCTGGCCTGGCGGATGGACGAAATGGACGCCCAAGACCCGCTCTCCGAATTTCTCGCCGACATCTACACCCTGGGTGCGAGCCTCGCCGGCCTGCCCGGCATGTCCCTGCCCTGTGGTTTCGGTGATGCCCAGGGCAGCAGCCTGCCGGTGGGCATGCAGCTCATCGGCCCGCGCTTTGAGGAGGCCCGGCTCATTGCCGTGGGAGATGCCTTCCAGCGGGCCACCGACTGGCACCTTCGGCATCCAGCAGCAGGAGCAGTGGCATGACCTGGGAAGTGGTGATTGGTCTGGAAACCCATGTGCAGTTAAAGACGCAGTCGAAAATTTTTTCGCCGGCGTCCACGGCCTTCGGGGCACAGCCCAACGCCCAGGCGCATCCCGTGGACCTTGCCCTGCCTGGGGTGCTGCCCGTGATGAACCGCGCAGCCGTCGCTGCTGCCATTCGATTCGGCCTGGCGGTCGAGGCCACGATTGCCCCTGTCTCCGTCTTTGCACGAAAGCATTATTTTTATCCAGACCTTCCCAAGGCTTATCAGATCAGCCAGTTCGAGATTCCGGTGGTCCAGGGGGGTGCGGTGCACATTGTTCTGCCAGATGGCACGACCCGTGCGATTGCGCTCACCCGTGCGCACCTGGAAGAGGACGCGGGCAAATCGATCCACGAGGGCTTTGAGGGCCTGCCCACGGGCTGCTCGGGCATCGACCTCAACCGGGCGGGCACACCCTTGCTCGAGATTGTCAGTGAGCCGGTGATGCGCTCGGCCGCCGAGGCCGCTGCCTATGCAAGGACCCTCCATGGGCTGGTGACCTGGATTGGCATTTGTGATGGCAACCTCCAGGAGGGCTCCTTCCGGGTCGATGCCAACGTGTCGGTGCGTCAGAAGGGCGACACCACCCTGGGCACCCGCTGCGAGATCAAGAACCTCAACTCATTTCGTTTCTTGGAGCGTGCCATCCAGGTGGAGGCCGCGCGGCAGGTGGCGCTCATCGAGGACGGTGGCACGGTGGTGCAGCAGACGCGGCTCTTTGACCCCGACCGGGATGAGACACGGGCCATGCGCTCGAAAGAAGATGCCCAGGACTACCGCTACTTCCCAGACCCCGACCTCCCGCCCTTGCACATTGCGAGCGCCTGGATCGATGCGGTGCGAGCCGAGATGCCCACCCTGCCTCAGGCCCTGCGCGACCAATGGGTGAGCAGCCTGGGCCTCTCTGAGGCCGATGCCGCCATGATGGCGGCCAGCCGAGCCACGGCCGACTTCTTCTCGGCGGGGCTGGCGGCCTGGCGGGCCCATGGGGGCGCCACGGCTGCACGCGCCAAGGCGCTGGCCAATTGGGTGATGGGTGAGGTGGCCACTGCGCTCAATCGTGAGGAGCGCGACATGTCACAGGCACCGATGACGGCAGACCAGCTCGTGGGCCTGCTGCTCCGGATCGAGGATGGCACGCTCTCCAACAAGATTGCCCGCGAGGTCTTCGCCGACCTGTGGTCGGGCGTTTTTGCCACGGCCGATGCAGCCATTGCAGCCAAGGGCCTGCAGCAAATTCAAGACACGGGCCTCATTGAAGGGCTGGTGGACACGGTACTGGCGGCCAACCCGAAGATGGTCGAGGAGTTCAAGGGCGGCAAGGACAAGGCCTTGAATGCCCTGGTGGGTCAGGTGATGAAGCAGTCGCAGGGCAAGGCCAACCCGCAGATGGTCACCGACCTCATGCGGGCTCGGATCGGTCTGCCCGGTCAATGATGGCGCGCAGCCGCCAGACCAGCCACAACCCCGGGAGCGCTGCAGCAAAGCTGCCCAGGAAGAAGGGCGGCCAGCCGTAATCGGTGGCCGCCACGCCTGCCACCGGCCCCACCCAGACCCGGCCAATGGAGGCGAGTGCGGACAAGAGCGCAAACTGAGTGGCGGTGAAGCGGATGTCGCACAAGGCCATGAGCAGGGCGACAAAGGCGGCCGTGCCCATGCCGCCAGCGAGGTTCTCCAGCAGGATCACCAGGGTCATGCTGGTCAGACTGGCTGGGTGAATCGAGAGCCACCAGAAGCCCAGGTTGGTGATGGCCTGGCCCATGCCGAAGATCAGCAACGCCCGCCACAGGCCGAGTCGAGCGAGCAGCCAGCCGCCCGCGAGTCCGCCCACGAGGGTGGCCAGAAGGCCCATGCCCTTGTTCACGGCACCCACCTCGGCCGCACTAAAGCCCATGCCACGAATCAAAAATGCCGTGGAGAGGCTGCCTGCAAAGGCATCGCCCAGCTTGTAGAGAATGATGCCGGCCAGCAGCCACCAGGCGCCGCCGCGTGAGAAAAACTCCCGAAAGGGCTCCACAACGGCATCCCGCAGGCTGGTCGGCGGCCGGGCCGTGCTGGGCTCCGGGGCGAACAAGGCCACCACGGCCATGAGCGCGCAGATGCCGGCCATGACGCGATACGTGCCCCCAAAGCCGAGGTAGAGGTCTGCGAGCATGAGGGCCAGTCCGCCGGAGGTGAGCATGGCCAGTCGGTAGCCAATGACCGACCATGCGGCCCCGAGGCCGCGGTCTTCGGGCTGCAGGGATTCCGCGCGCCAGGCATCAAAAACAATGTCGAAGCTCGCCGACAACACCACCAACAAGAAGGCCAGGCTGGCCAGTCGCCAGAGGCCCTCGGCCGACTGCACATCCTGGCTGGTCGACATGAGCAGAAGCACGCCGGCCATGCCCAACTGCAGGCTCACAAGCCAGCCCTTGCGACGACCTCGGGCGGCGCCGCCAAGTGAGAATCGGTCCATCAGTGGGGCCCAGCCGAACTTATAGGTGTAGGGCAGGCCCAAGACCGTGAGCCAGCCCAACGTCTTGAGGTCGACGCCTTCGACGGTCAGCCAGGCCTGCAGGGTGCCGCTCGAGAGGGCCAGTGGCAGGCCGCTGGCAAAGCCCATGATGAGGGTCATCATGAGCAGCGCACGCGTGGGCGGGCGGCGGGTTACTGGGTCCATCGGGGCTCGCGGATCCGGTATTGTTGATGTCGTTTGGAGGCACACATGACACGGAGTATGAAGCCAACCCTTCGATGGATGACCTTGGTCGTGGGCCTGGGCCTGCTGTCGGGCTGTGTCACCACGGGCGGGGGCTCGTCGCTGGCCGGGCCGGGTGACGGTGTGGCCGTGGGAGAGGCCTCACAGCTGCGCAAGCTGGTGCCAGCCGCACAACTGGAGCGATCGGCGGCGCAGCAGTTCGAGGCCATGAAGAAAAAAGCACAGGAGAAGAAAGCCCTCCTGCCGGCAAGCGACCCTTCCGTGGTGCGACTCAATCAAATTGCCCAGCGGCTCAAGCCCTTCGCAAACCAATGGAACCCAGATGCAGCCCGTTGGACCTGGGAGGTGGCCGTTTTTCAGAGCGACCAGATCAATGCCTTTTGCATGCCCGGGGGCAAGATTGGTTTCTACACGGGCATTCTGACCAAGCTCAAGCTCACCGATGATGAGGCGGCCATGGTCATGGGCCATGAGATGGCCCATGCGCTTCGGGAGCACAGCCGCGACCGCCTGGCCAAGGCACAGCTCACCGACATGGGCGCCAGTGTGCTGTCGGCCATGCTTGGATTTGGTGAGGCTGGCCGTCAGGCCATGGGCTTTGGCACGCAGCTCATTGGCATGAAGTTCTCGCGGGACGACGAGACCGATGCAGACCTGGTGGGCCTGGACATTGCGGCCCGGGCTGGCTACGACCCTCGGACGGCCATCTCGCTGTGGCGCAAGATGCAGGCGGCCAACAAGGGCGCGCCACCCGAGTGGTTCTCGACCCACCCCGCGGGCAGCACCCGGATCGATGACATTTCCCGAAACCTGCCGAGGGTCTTGCCGCTCTATGCCAAGGCCATGGGTAAAACCTTGGACAGCCTTCCGCCCGATCCCAGCCTACGGTGAGGGCAGGTCGTAGTCGACCACCAGGGGCGCATGGTCGGAGAAGCGTGCATCGGTGAAGACCCAGGCCGCCTTGGCGCGGGCGGCCAGGCCCGGCGAGGCTACCTGGTAGTCGATTCGCCAGCCCACGTTCTTTGCCCGGGCCTGCCCCCGGTTGGACCACCAGGTGTAGCCCTCTCCTGTGGCCTCGGGATGCAGGTGCCGATAGACGTCCACCCAGCCCATCGGGCCAAACACGTCGGATAGCCAGGCTCGCTCCTCTGGCAAGAAGCCGGAGTTCTTGAGGTTGCCCTTCCAGTTTTTAAGATCACGCTCGGTGTGGGCAATGTTCCAGTCGCCGCAGATGAGGTATTCGCGGCCACTGGTGCGGTGGTCGTCCATCCAGGCGGCCATGATGGGCGCGAAGGCCTTCATGAAACGGAACTTGGAGGCCTGACGATCCTCGCTGGCCGAGCCCGATGGCGCATACAGGCTCACGACTGTGAGGCCAGGCCAATGGGCCGCAAGCAGTCGGCCCTCGTCGTCGAACTCCGTCACGCCGAAGCCCACCTGCAGGGATGCCCCGGCCGGGCCGTAGAGGCCCACGCCGGAGTAACCCTTCTTCTGTGCACAGGCGAACTGTCCTTGAAGGCCGGTGGCCAGGCACTGGTGCTGGGGCTGGAGGTCGTCGTGCTGGGCCTTGAGCTCCTGCAGGCAGACCAAGTCGGGCGCCTGCTGGGCCAGCCAGTCGAGGGCACCCTTGTCGGTCGCAGAACGGATGCCGTTGGCATTGAGACTGATCACACGCATGTTGTGTATTCTCGCCGAACATGAGCAGCACAGCCGACAGCATTCAACAACGGTTTCTGCGGTTTGCCCTGGCCCAGGGCGTGCTGCGGTTTGGCACCTTCACGACCAAGGCTGGTCGCGCCTCACCTTACTTCTTCAACGCGGGCCTTTTTCATCATGGCGCTGCCCTGGCGGCCTTGGCCGACTTCTATGCCGAGGCCTTTCTCTTGGCCCAGGCCGAGGGCCGTCTACAGGCCGACCGGCTCTTCGGGCCGGCCTACAAGGGCATCACGCTGGCCTCGAGCATGGCCATGGCCCTGGCGGCACGGGGCCACGACATCGGCTTTGCCTTCAACCGCAAGGAGGCCAAGGACCACGGCGAGGGAGGCCTGCTGGTGGGTGCAGACCTTCGAGGTCATCGGGTGCTGATCATCGATGATGTGATCTCTGCGGGCACTTCCGTGGGTGAGTCGGTTCGTTTGTTGAGTGATGCAGGGGCCACGCCGGCGGGGGTGCTGATTGCGCTAGACCGTATGGAGCGCGGCGGCACGGCCGACCAACCCACGGCGCGGTCTGCCGTGCAAGAGGTCGCCCACCAGCATGGCCTGCCGGTTGTGGCGATTGCGAATCTGTCGGACCTGCTGGCCCTACTCGCCGCCAGTGATGCGCCCGAACTCGCAGCCCATCGGGCAGCTGTGGAGGCGTATCGGGCACGCTGGGGCGTGGCCTAGCCTCCTGGCCCTCAGTCATTCCACCGTCACGCTCTTGGCGAGGTTGCGGGGCTTGTCGACATCATGGCCTCGGGCCAAGGCCACGTGATAGGCGAGCAACTGCAGGGGCACGACATGCAGAATGGGCGACAGCAGGCCGGCATGGTCGCCCAAGGTGATCACCGAGACGCCGTCGGAGGGCTGCATGCCCGCATGCTGGTCTGCCACCACATAGAGTCGTCCGCCGCGGGCCCGCACCTCTTCCAGGTTGCTCTTGAGCTTCTCCAAGAGCTGGTCGTTTGGGGCCACGGCCACCACTGGCATGTCGGCATCCACCAGGGCCAAGGGACCATGCTTGAGTTCCCCGGCTGCGTAGGCCTCTGCGTGGATGTAACTGATCTCTTTGAGCTTGAGTGCACCCTCCATGGCAATGGGGGCATGGATGCCGCGTCCGAGAAACAGCGCATGCGACTTGTTCGTAAATTCGAGGGCCCAGGCCTTGAACTGGTCTTCTGCAGAGAGCACTGCGGCCAGTGCCGCCGGAAGGTGCCGCAGGGCGGTCAGGTGCTGGGCCTCGTCGTCTGCGGTCAGTCGGCCCTGCGCCTTGGCCAGGCAGAGCGTGAGCAGAAACAGTGCAGCCAGTTGCGTGGTGAAGGCCTTGGTGGAGGCCACACCAATCTCAGGGCCTGCACGCGTGAGGAATCGAAGTTTGGCCGCACGAATCAGAGAAGACTCCGGCACGTTGCAGATCGCCAGTGTGTCCGTGAGCCCCTGGGCCTGGGCGTGGGCCAGGGCCGCCAGGGTGTCGGCGGTCTCGCCGGATTGAGAGATGGTGATCACCAGGGTGTTGGGCTGGGCCACGCTGTCGCGGTAGCGGTACTCGCTGGCGATCTCCACCGTGCAGGGCAGGCGCGCCACCGACTCTAGCCAGTATCGGGCCACCAGGCCCGCGTGCAGGCTGGTGCCACAGGCCAGAATCAGCACATGGCGGCATTGCGCAAACACGGTGTCGGCCTGGCTGCCAAAGAGCGCGGGTGAGAGGCTTGTGGCCCCGGTGACCATCTCCAGGGTGGCGGCGACCGCACCCGGCTGCTCGGCCATTTCCTTTTGCATGTAGTGCTGATACGGCCCCAGGCTGACATCGTCGAGGCTGAGGCTCGACTGCACCACGGGGCGTGTCACCGGTTGGCCGTCTCGGTCTTCCACCTGATAAGACACCTGGCCAGCGGGGGTGGGTCGATGAAAGGCCACGAGGTCGCCGTCTTCGAGGTAGACCAAGGACTGGGTGACCTGCAGGAGGGCAGAGGCATCGGATGCGATGTAGGCCCCGTCTGGCTGCCGGCCCACGCCAATGAGCAATGGGGCGCCCAGCCGGGTGGCCACCAGGCGGCCGGGGTCTTGGCTGCTGATGGCCGCCAGGGCATAGGCGCCCTTGAGCCGCTGGCAGACGGCCCGCAGGGCCGCGGCCAGGTCGTTGGACTGGCGCCGGGCCTGGTGCAGCAGGTGCACCACCACCTCGGTGTCTGTTTGGGACTCAAAGGTGTAGCCGGCCGATTCGAGTTCGGCCCGAAGGCCCTGGTGGTTCTCGATGATGCCGTTGTGAACCAGGCAGATCTCGAGCCCGTGGCCGCTGGAGAGGTGGGGGTGGGCGTTGTCCTGTGTGACCGCCCCGTGGGTGGCCCAGCGGGTGTGGGCAATGCCGATGTCTGCCGAGAGGCCCTTGGCCGCGGCGGCGAGCTCTGCCACCCGGCCGACCGCGCGAACGCGCGAGACCTTGCCGCCCTCGAGCAGTGCGAGCCCTGCGGAGTCATAGCCCCTGTATTCGAGTTGGCGAAGACCTTCGATCAGGAAGGGCGTGATGTTCTGGGCGGCGACGGCGCCGACAATGCCACACATCTGGTGATTCTCTCCGGTGGTGAGGGGCTGCTGGTGAGGAGCGTCAGGCCCTCATGCTAATGCGATTTCTTCTGGGGCCGCTTCCACTTGGGAATCGAGGCCTGCCTGGCCCGGGACAGGGTGAGCTGGTGGGCTGGTGCATCGCTGGTGAGCGTGGTGCCGGCCGCCAGGGTGGCTCCTTCGTGCACGACCACGGGCGCCACCAGCTGGGTGTCAGAGCCAATGAAGACATCGTCTTCAATGATGGTGCGATGCTTCTCGGCGCCATCGTAGTTGCACGTGATGGTGCCCGCGCCAATGTTCACGCGGGCCCCGACCGTGCTGTCGCCCACATAAGACAGGTGATTGGCCTTGCTGTAGGGCCCGATCTGGCTGTTCTTCACTTCGGTGAAGTTGCCAATGTGGCAGCCCTCGGCCAGGCGTGTGCCGGGCCGCAGCCGGGCGAAAGGCCCCACCACTGCCTCACGGCCCAGGGCCGCTCCATCGAGATGGCTAAAGGCCTCCACCCGCGCGCCAGGCCCCACCTCGACATCTCGCAGCACCACGTAGGCGCCGATCTGTGCGCCAGCCCGCAGGACCACGGTGCCCTCAAAGACACAGCCAATGTCGATTCGCACCCCCGGCTCACAGTGCAGGCTTCCTCGCACATCAAACCGTGATGGGTCTGCAATGTCGATGCCTGCCAAGAGCCAGTCTTCGGCCAGGCGTCGCTGGTGGCGTCGCTCCAGGTCTGCCCGCTGCACAAGGTTGTTCACCCCCAGAAAGGCGTCCGGGTCCTGGCAGGGCAGGCCCACCACCCGTCGGCCTTCAGCGACTGCCATGCCAATGACGTCGGTGAGGTAGTACTCGGCCTGTGCATTCTTGTTGTCGAGGCCATGAACCCAACGGCCAAGCTCGGCGGTGGGGGCGACCAGCACCCCGGTGTTGATCTCCCGAATCTGGCGCACCTCCGGTGTGGCGTCGCGCTCTTCCACCGAGCCCGAGACCTGGCCTTGGCTGTTTCGAAGGATGCGGCCGTAGCCCGTGGGGTCGCTCACCACGGCCGTGAGCAGTGCGATCTGGTCCTCGGCCTGGGCCGCAGCCACCAATGCCTTGAGCACATCGGCCCGCATCAGGGGTACGTCGCCATAAAGGACCATGGTCAGGCCAGACGAGGGATCGATGCTGGGCCATGCGGCCGCCACAGCATGGCCCGTGCCCTGCGGGGGGTCTTGCAAGGCAAAGCACAACTGGTCGGCCTGCAGGGGGAGGTCGAAGCCCGCCACGGCCGTGCGCACCTGTTCGGCACCATGGCCCACCACAATGGTCAGGCGCGCCGCACCGGCGGCCAGGGCCGTGCGACAGACATGCTCCAGCATGGGCCGCCCACCAATCGGGTGCAACACCTTGGGCAGGCTCGAATGCATGCGCTTGCCCTGCCCCGCGGCGAGAATCACCACATTCAACGTGCACCTCCTCGAGGGATCAGTGAGCCAACGACCATGCCCACTGCACTCATCAGCAGGCCGATGAGCTGGGGCTCCACCAGCAATTCTGCACCCGAGAACTCCAGCAGCAGCCAGGTGCCCAAGCCCATGGAGATGGACAGCGTGGCCCCGAGGTTGTTGGCCCGTTTCCAGAAGAGGCCGGCCGCCAAGGGCACGAATGCACCAGCCAGCGTGATGCGGTAGGCGTTCTCCACCATGCTGTGAATGCTCTCATCGGTGAGCAGGGCGTAGGCCGTCACCAGGAGGGTGAAGACAAAGACCGTGATGCGCGTGGTGAGCAGCAGCTGACGATCGGTCATGTTGGGCACGGCACCCTTGATGACATTTTCTGCAAAGGTGACGGACGGTGCGAGCAAGGTGCCCGAGGCCGTGCTCATGATCACCGAGAGCAGGGCGCCGAAGAAGACCACCTGCACCCAGAAGGGCATGTGCTGGGCCACCAGGGTTGGCAGCACCAGTTGAGAGTCGTCGGCCATGAGCCGCGCGGTGGTCTCTGGGTCGATGAGGGTTGCCGCGTAGGCCAGAAAGAGTGGGATGGCAGCAAAGAAGAAGTAGGCCACGCCGCCCAGGGTGGTCGCCCAGACGGCCACACGCTCAGACTTCGAGGCATTGACCCGTTGGAAGACATCCTGCTGAGGAATGGAGCCCAAGGCCATGGTGAGCAGGGCCGCGATCCAGCCCAGCATGTCCAGCATGTCGAGGCTGGGCAGCCATTCAAACTTTCCTTCGGCCGCCGCCTTGCTGATCACCGTGGACATGCCACCGGCCATCTCACCGGCCATGCTCGTCACGATGAGCAGGCCCACCACAATCACAATCATCTGAACAAATGTGGTGGCTGCCACCGACCACATGCCACCAAAGAGCGTGTAGACCAGCACCACGGCCGCGCCGATGAGCATGCCCTGGTTCATGGAGATGAGGTCGTTCGAGAGCACGCTGAAGACCAGTCCCAGGGCCGTGATCTGGGCCGAGACCCAGCCCAGGTAGGAGACCACGATGCACAGGGAAATGATGAGTTCCGTCTGCCGGTTGTAGCGCACCCGGAAGAAGTCGCCCAGGGTCATGAGCTTCATTCGATACAGCGGCAGGGCAAAGACCAGGCCAAAGAGCACCAGGCAGATCGAGGCCCCGAGGGGGTCGGAGATCAGCCCCCGGAAGCCTTCTTCCAGAAATGTGGCCGAGACGCCCAGCACGGTCTCTGCGCCAAACCAGGTGGCAAAGACCATGGCGAGCACCACCGGCATGGGCAGGTTGCGGCCCGCGGTGATGTAGTCGCTCGCGCTGTGCACCTGCCTGGCGGCCACCAGACCAATTGCAATGGAGACCAGTAAGTAGAGGCCAACGAGTGTCAAGAGCATGGTGAAGGATCCTCCTTGCTGGGTGAGGGTTGATTTAGGTGGGTAGTCATGCGGTGGGCGGCCAGATCGATGGGACGACCAGCACCAGCAGGCTGATGGCCAAGATCAGCACCAGGGCCTGCAGCCAACGCCGGGTCTGGCGGGTTTCCTGCAAGAGTCGTTCGAACTGTTCCGCCGAGGCATCTGTCTTGGGCTGACTGGCCACGGTGAGCGCCGCATGGGCGAGCCGCGGCAGTTGTGGCAGGAGCTGCGCCCAGCGGCCCGCCTCGAGCAGGGTGTTCTGTTTAAGGGCTTCCAGGCCAATCTGCTCCTTCATCCAACGCTCCAGAAAGGGCTTGGCGGTGACCCAGAGGTCGAGGTCTGGGTCGAGCTGTCGGCCCAGCCCCTCAATGTTGAGCAGGGTCTTCTGGAGCAGCACCAGCTGCGGCTGAATTTCCACATTGAATCGTCGAGATGCTTGAAAGAGTCGCAGGAGCACCTGGCCCAGGGAAATCTCTTTGAGCGGCCGGTCGAAGAAGGGTTCACAGACAGCCCGCACCGACGCCTCAAGCGCCTCGACCCGGGTATTTGCAGGGGCCCAGCCCGACTCCACGTGCAGTTCCGCCACTCGGCGGTAGTCGCGCCGGAAGAAGGCCAGGAAATTCTGGGCCAGGTAGTTCTTGTCGAAGGCGGACAGGGTGCCCACGATGCCGAAATCCAGGGCAATGTAGTGGCCGAAGTGGGGGCCACGGTCGGCCACCAGGATGTTGCCCGGGTGCATGTCGGCATGGAAGTAGCCGTCTCGAAAGACCTGGGTGAAGAAGATCTCCACGCCTTCGCGTGAGAGCTGTTTGAGGTCGATGCCAGCGTCTCGCAGCCGTTGCATGCGGTTGATGGGAATGCCGTAGACCCGCTCCATCACAATGACATCCGGGCGGCAGAGGTCCCAGATCATCTCGGGGATCAGCAGCAGGCTCGAGCCTGAGAAGTTGCGACGCAACTGGGCGGCATTGGCGGCCTCCCGAACCAGGTCGAGCTCGTCGTGCAGGTAGTGGTCGAACTCATCGACCACCTCGCGTGGCTTGAGCCGACGGCCATCGGAGGAGAACCGCTCCACCAGTTGGGCAAAGAGCCTCAGCAGGGCGAGGTCCTTGTCGATGATGTGGGCCATGCCGGGTCGCAGCACCTTGACGGCCACCTCTCGGCCGCCCTTGAGCCGGGCGAAGTGCACCTGCGCAATCGAGGCACTGGCCACCGGTGTGGACTCAAAGGATTCAAAGAGGTCGTTGATGGACTGGCCAAAGGCCGCCTCGATCGTGGCGATGGCGAGCTGGGAGTCGAAGGGGGGCACCTGGTCCTGGAGCAGTGCGAGTTCATCCGCAATGTCGGGTGCGAGCAGGTCGCGACGCGTCGAGAGGACCTGACCGAATTTGACGAAGATCGGGCCCAGGCTCTCCAGGGCCTCACGGATGCGACTGCCGCGGCTCTTGTCGAACCGCCGGCCAAATCGCAGCACGGCCAGCAGAATGCTCAGCAGCCGAGAATCAAGCCCACGCTGGGCACCATCGACGGCAAGCTGATCGAGTCCGTGGCGCCAGACCACCAGCAGGATGGTGAGCATCCGAAGCAAGGAGGTCATGGCGTGGGCCGCCCCAGATCTTGGAAAGGAAAGAGGCTGCGGTCGAGCAGGTGCGAGGGCACCACGCGGCCCAGGGCCTGGAACATGGATTCAATGCGGCCGGGGTGTTGGCGCTGCCAGTCCTGCAGCATGCGTTTGATCTGTTGGCGCTGAAGGTTCTCTTGCGAGCCGCAGAGGTCGCAGGGAATGATGGGAAAGCCGCGGGCCTGCGCCCAGGCCTCGAGGTCTTGCTCCTCCACATAGGCCAGGGGGCGAATGACAGTGTGGCGCCCGTCGTCGGAGCGCAGCTTCGGTGGCATGGTCTTGAGGGTGCCGCCAAAGAACAGGTTGAGAAAGAAGGTCTCCAGGATGTCATCCCGGTGGTGGCCCAGGGCAATCTTGGTGGCCCCGAGTTCATCGGCCACCCGATACAGCACGCCTCGGCGAAGCCGCGAGCAGAGCGAGCACATGGTCTGGCCTTCGGGAATCACGCGCTTGACAATGCTGTGGGTGTCCTGGCTCTCGATGTGAAAGGGCACGCCCAATGCCTGCAGGTAATTGGGCAGGACATCGGTTGGGAAACCAGGATGGCCCTGGTCGAGGTTGACGGCGACCAGTTCAAAGTCGATGGGTGCACGGGCCCGCAGCGACATGAGAATGTCGAGCAGCCCGTAGCTGTCCTTTCCACCGGAGAGGCAGACCATGACCTTGTCGCCAGCCTCGATCATTTGAAAGTCGGCGATGGCCTCGCCCACAAGGCGGTGCAGGCGTTTGGACCGCTTGTTGTGCTCGGTCTCCGCGCGGCGGCCGTCCTGCGGCAGGGTTTCGAGCAGGCGGGCTACGGAGACGGTTGCCATGCAAAGACCTCAATGCCGACGGTGTCGCAGTCGGGGTAGACATCTGGCTTCTCGGTGCTGACCTTGACGGCCCGCACCTGGGCCTGCGAAAGGCACAAGGCCACGATGCGATCGAGCAGTGTTTCTTGCAGGTTGTAGTGCTGCTCGGCCGCGACCTCGAGCACGCCCATGCGGATGAAGTCGTAATCGAGCACATCATCGACGGCATCGCTCTGCGAGGTCGATTGGGCGATGGGCACGAAGAGTTCCACGTTCATGCGCAGCCGTTGCGCCTGCTGCCGCTCATGCGCATGAAAGCCAATGGAGGCCTGAACGCAAAGGCCGTTGAGAAAAATTCGACGGCAGTCGGCCAGTCGTGGGTCGAGCAGCATGGTCATCGGGTGGTGAACATGACGTCACGGGCCGAGGGGCTCAGGTGCTGGCCACCATCGACCAGCACCGTGGTGCCGGTCACAGCCCGGGCCTGTGCCAGCCAGGCCACCGCCTCGGCCACCTCCTGTGCGGTGCTCGACTGGCCCAAGGGCGTCTTCTGGTGGGCCCGCTCGAACTCAGCCCGTGTCTGGTCTGCCGAGGGCAGGCTGATGCCGGGAGACACCCCCAAGACCCGCAGCGCTGGGGCCAGGGCCTGGGCCATCAGGCGCGTGGCGTGCTCCAGGGCCGCCTTGGAGACCGTGTAGCTAAAGAAGTCAGGATTCGGATTGACCAGCTTTTGGTCGAGCAGGTTGATGACCGCGGCCATGGGCATGACGCCATGGGCCTGTTTGGCCGCGCGGCCGCAGGCGCGATGCAATGCCTGGGTGAGTCGAATCGGCGCCATGAGGTTGGTGGTCAGGTGCCGAGACAGGCTGGCGGGGGTGGCGGTGTTGGCGAGGTCGAACTCAAAACGTGCCGCATTGTTGACCAACAGGCCCACGGCACCCAGCTGTGTCTCCAGGTCGTTCCACCAGGCATCCAGTGCGGCGTCATCCCCGAGGGTGTCCAGGTCGAGTGCCACGGCGGTGGCCGCACCGCCTGAATCGGTAATCTGGCGCGCCAGGGCCTGTGCCTCGGTGGCCGATGCCCGATGTCCAATGGCCAACTGCCAGCCGTCCTCGGCCAGCCGCAGCGCGATGGCCTGGCCGAGTCGTTTGGCCCCGCCGGTGACCAAGGCCACTGGGCGCGTTCTGGAAAGGGGCTTGGAGGGTCGATCGGGCATCTCGCAAGTGTAGCTTTGATAACCTGCCGCCATGGTCTCCACCCTTGACGACGCGCTGTGTGCAGAGGCTTCATCCCTCGGTGGTTGGCTGCCCTTTGATGCCTTCATGGAGCTGGCCCTGCACCACCCGACGCAGGGCTATTACGCGGTGCCGGCAGGCCCCACAGGCCCATTTGGTGAGTGCGGCGATTTCGTCACAGCGCCCATGCTGGGTCCTTGGATGGCCCATGCGATGGCCCGGCGGTTCGAGGCCCTGACAGACCTGGCAGCAAGCCAGGGGCGTGCCTCGGCCCTGAGCCTTCGAGAGTTCGGCCCTGGAACGGGCCGGCTGATGGCGGACCTGCTCGCGGTGCTCTGGTCCCGCGGGGTTCTGCCCGAGCGTGTCGAACTGATTGAACGCAGTGGCGGCCTTCAGGCCCGCCAGCAAGACACCCTTCGTTCGGTGTTGCAGGCGCTGGACCCTGCCGCCTGGTCGGCGCTTGAGCCCCGATTGGTCTGGCCGGCCCGCTGGCCAGATGAGGCCATGCCACCCTTTGACGGCCTGGCGATGGCCAATGAAGTGGCCGATGCCTTGCCCGTGAAACGCTTTGAGTGGCGCGGCCCGGGCGATGTCCTGGAGTGGGGTGTGGTGAGGGCCTCTGGGGCTGGTGACCCTGCCTGGGCATGGGAGCCCCGGCCGGCTGAAGGGCCCTTGCTGGAGGCCGTGATGCAGCGACAGGCGCAGGTCTCTGAACGCCTGGGCCCCTGGCGATCGGGCCACATGGGGGAGTGGTGCCCCAGCCTACAGGCGTGGGCCAGCACAGTGGTCGCGACCGTTCATTGGGGCGAGGTGATCTTCATCGACTATGGCTATGAGCGCCTGGAGCTGGACCATCCCGACCGCAGCGGAGGAACCCTGGCGGGCCATCGGGCCCACCGGCGGGTCGATGACCCCATGGCCTGGTTGGCCTTGCCAGGTGAGATGGACCTGACAGCCCATGTGGACTTCTCCGAGCTGGCCCAGGCTGCGCGCGCAGGGGGCGCGTCCTCGGTGGCAGTGCAGACCCAGGCGGCCTGGCTGCTCGACCAAGGCCTGCTCGATGTGGCGACCGAGTTGCTCTTTGAAGGCGGTGCGGGGGCCCCGCCTGCGGAGCCCTCAAGGCTGCGAGCGCTCTCGCAACTTCAGACCCTGCTCTCGGACGATGGCATGGGCCAGCGATTTCTTGCGCTCACAGCAACGATCGGCCAGTCAGATCCTTTGTCGCCATTGCGGTGAGCTGTTCGAGGCGGGCCTGGGCAACCGCCTCAGCAATCGACTGACCCTTGGACTGGGCCTCTTGGGCCACCGCACCCACGGGTGTCTGAAGCAGTTCGTACACCTGTTGGGCCAGATGTTCACAGGCCTGGGCGGGCTGGTTGTGCAGCAGGCGGCCGAGATGAATGAGTGCAGCCAGGCGCTCTGGGCGTCGGAAGAGGTCTGCGCTCTGGCACCACTGCAGGCAGCGGCCTGCCCATTGCGCTGCAGACTCCGAAGGCTCCCGCAAGGGCACCTGGTCCAAGCCTGCGCCGAGCATCTGCACCCACTCATGGACGGCCTTGGGCACCACGGCCGACATCGGCTCGGGCAGTTCCTCGGCCCAGAGCACCGCTGCGGTGATCAAGGGATCGGTCTTTGCCAGGGCCAGGGCCTCCAGCTGCGCCAGGCGCGTCTGCGTTGGCGCGGGGGCCTGCATGATGCGCGGCCAGGCACCCACCGACACCAAGAGCTCGACCAGCCGTTGTGGCGCCACCTCGGAGAGGCCTTTGAGCACCTCCTGCCAGACCCGCTCGGCCACCAGGTTGTCGGCCTCACCAGCCTCCACCATGCGCGCGCAGAGTGCAGCGGTGTCGGGGTCCACCTGGGCCCAGGGCCATCGGGCCATGAACCGGGCCAGTCGCAGGAGTCGAACGGGATCCTCTTGAAAGGCGGGGCTGACATGTCGGAGCCGCTGCCCTTGGAGATCCGCATGGCCGCCGTGTGGGTCGTGCAGCTGGCCTTGCTCGTCGACGGCCATGGCATTGATGGTGAGGTCGCGCCGAAGCAGGTCGTCCTCGAGGGTCACGGAGGCGTCGGCCTGAAATTGAAAGCCGTGATAGCCCACGCCGCTCTTGCGCTCGGTGCGAGCCAGCGCGAATTCCGCCTGGGATGTCGGATGCAGGAAGACGGGAAAATCTCGGCCCACGGGCCGAAACCCGGCATCCAGCATGGCCTGCGGAGTGGCGCCCACCACGAGAAAGTCATGGTCGGCGCTGTCGTCGCCCAGCAGCGCATCCCGGACGGCGCCGCCCACACAGTAGAGGGCCACGGTTGTGGGCAGCCGGGCACAGACGGGATCGGTTCGCTGCGGGGCCAGGGCCCGCAGCCGCGCGGCGGACTCGTGCAGCGGTCTGGTCAATCCTGGAGCAGGCGGGTGGTGCGACGCTGCAACAAGCGCCCGCGAACGGTCTGGCCGCCGAGAAACAGTGGCGCCATGGCATGCAGGCTCATCGGGGCTCGAATGCCGAGTGCCGCAGACATGGGTTCGGCCGAGACATTGGGCACGCTGGCCGAGGCGAGGTTGTCGCGGGAGATCAGCGGCCGGCCTGGCAGGTGCTCCATCACCAGGGCTTGAAGCCAGGAGAGGCTGTCGGGCAACGGAAGAATGGGCCGTGGGTGTCCGCTGTAGACGCCGGCCCAGTGAACAATCTCGTAGAGGCTCAGCACATCGGGGCCCACCACGTCGTAGACCTGGCCGATCGTCTTGGGATTCTCGATGGCATTGCAGACCGCATGGGCCAGGTCGCCGACATAGACCGGCTGAAACTTGGCGTGGGGCGTGGCCAGCGGAACGATCGGCATGATCGCCTGCAGTCGTGCGAAAAGCCGCAGGAACTGGTCTCCAGGCCCGAAGACCACCGAGGGGCGCAGGATGGTGAGGTCCAGGCCGTGCACGCCGCGCAGCGCCGCCTCTCCAGCCGCCTTCGAGCGCAGGTACATGGAGGGGGCATGGTCTGAGACGCCAAGCGCGCTGATGTGAATGAGCCGACGAACACCTTGGCGGGTCATGCAGCGGGCCAGGCGTGAGGGCAGCTTCACATGGGCTTCATCGAAATCGGGCCCCCAGGGGCGTCCGGGCTTGCTGTGCAGCAGGCCCACCAGGTTGACCACCTGGCTGGCTCCGGCCAGGGCGTCGCCGAGTGCGCCCTCCTCGCGCGGGTCGAGGGTGACAATCTCAATGCCTGGAAGGCTCCAGAGGGCCCGCGCGCGGCTGCGGGAGCGCGTGAGGATGCGCACAGCGCCGGCAGCGCCACCGGCTCGGGAGACCAATTCAGCGGCAATGGCCTGGCCAATGAAGCCAGCCCCTCCAACAATCACAGTCTTGCGAGGTGTTTCCATCTGATTCGAGTCCTTAGGGGTTCACCGCCAGGCGGCTTGGGCCCGGGCCAATCTGGGCGAGCCACTCGTTGAGCAAGTTTGATGTCTCGGATTGTCTCAGCAAACCTTGGTAGACCGCCGTGTTGGCCAGCACTTGTTTCACATAGCCACGGGTCTCGGAGAAAGGAATGGACTCGGCAAAGGCTGCACCTGGAATGGTCTGGGTGAGTTGGCCGGACCAGAGTCGGCTGCGAGATGGCCCCGCGTTGTAAGCCGCCGTGGCCAGAATGGCAGAGCCTTTGAAGTCTCGGGTGAGGTCTCTTAGGTAATGGATGCCCAGGGAAATGTTGGTCTGGGGCTCCTCGAGTCGGTCGAGCCGAAAGCCCTTGAGGCCCATGTCGCGGGCCACCGACTTGGCTGTTTTGGGCATGAGCTGCATCAGGCCCACGGCCCCGACCGGTGAACGCACCGCCGGCAGAAATCGGGACTCCTGCCGCATGAGCCCGAGCACCCATGCGGTCTCCAAGGGCTCGGCCCGATTGGCCAGGTCAATCTCACGCCGATGGAAGATCGGGTAGCGCAGGGAGAGGTCGTGGAGCTGCTGGGTTCGAATGGCTGCTGCAATGCCACGATCGGGGTGGCCCGCCTCGAAGGCGAGCTGGCTGGCCGCCAGCAGTGCGGCATCGGGGAGGTCTCGAATGAGCCCATTCCACTCCAGAGAAGCCTCTGAGCGCATGCCCAGCGAGGAGAGCTTGAGCCCCCGATAGACGCTCGGATGGTCGGCCAGGCGGGCCCGTTGCTCTGCGATCTGTCGTCGCGTTCGGGCGTCGGGTGGGGGTACAAAGATCTGCCGACCCAGGGCCTCGGCCGTGAGAATTTGATAAAAACCCCAGCCCGGCGGAATGGTGGCCCAGATGGCCCGGGCCTGCTCATGCTGGCCGGTCTGAGCGGCCAGCCAGCCCCGCCAGTAGGCCCAATGGTCTTGCTGTTGAAGGCTTGTCGGCATCACGGCGAGGATCTGCCGAAGCGCAGCCCAGTCGCCCATTCGAAGAGAGAGCCGTGCCGCAGACTCGAGCAACACCGGCGGCTGTGAGCCCACCGAGCCAAAGCCCTCACGGATGAGTGGCCAGGCCTTGGGGTCGCTTCGCAGCCAGAGGCGGCTGCCAATGGCGAACTGCAGGAAGGCGCGCTGCTCGGCGGAGAAGGTCTTCTGGGTCTTGTCGAGCTGGGCGGCGGCCTGTGTGCTTCGAATCTGTGCCATGGCCAGAAGCCGCAGCACGGCCTGCTCGGAGGTGGACAGCCGCAACCCCCGCGCGGCCGACCAGAGTTGCTCAGCCGCCTTGAGGTCGCCCTGGGTGGCCATCGCACGGGCCCGGTCTCGCACCCCTTCTGCTTCGATCAGGCCCCGGGCCGCGAGGTCCTCGAGCAGGTCTTGGCAGCCAAGGGTGGACTCCTGCCCCTGGGTGACCGCCAGCAGGTTCGGGGGATCAAGGTCTGAACGCAGCCGCGCCTGGGCGCAGCGCAGTGGACTGGAGTCGAGGTCTGCTGGAATTTGACGAATGATGTCGCTCGCCTTGGACCAAGGCGCCGACTGCAAGGCCGCCACGCCCCAGTCGCGATACAGCGCCCGAACCAGGACATGGCCTTGGTGGGTCTCCGAGAAGTCCTTGGCGGCATGCTGGGCCGCCTCGGAAAATGGCTGGCCGGTCACCACCAACTGGCTGCGCCAATAGGCTGGCCAGATGCGAAGGGGGTCTTGCCGCAGGGCCTGCTCGGCCTGCAAGAGTCGGGGAATGCTGCGGGCCTCAAAGGCGGCCTTGGCCGAGACCATGGCATGCACTGGGGCCGTCGATGGGGGTGGGTCTCGGGGCTTGGCGCTGAGGGGGACCGTGAGGCTGGTCAGGGCCAGCGCCAACAGGCTGGAGGTGAAGAAGGTGGGTTGCATCGGACTACGATAGCCTGGGTTCCCTCAGAATCGAAAGATATGTCGTTGTCTAAAGCTGAAATTGTCTCCATCAAGTCGTCTCTGCGGCGAGAAGCCTTGCAGGCACGGCAGGCCATGGCGCCAGCGCACCATGCGCAGTCCTCGTTCGACCTGGCCGAGCGGCTTGACGGCCTTCTGGCGGCCCAGGGCTGGCAGCGGCCCCTGGTCTTCTGGCCTTGGCGTGCCGAACCCGACCTGAGGGCGCTCTGGGCGCGGTGGCGCTCCCGCGGCCTGGCCCTTGGGCTGCCCGTGGTGCAGGCCATGGATGCGCCCCTGACCATGGTGGCCTGGGGGCCGGACGATGCCTGGACATCGGACGCCATGGGGCTGCCGGTGCCGGTGCATCAAAAGGCCTTTGACTCAGACTGCTGGGTGGTGCCCTGTGTGGCCGTAGACGCCGAGGGCCATCGGCTCGGCGCGGGCAAGGGCTTTTACGACCGGACTTGGGCGGCCTGGCCGCCAGACCGCCCCCCCCCGACATTGGTCGGTGTCTGCTTTGAAGAGGCTCGGCGACCGACATCCTTCGGTGAGCCGCATGACCTGCGGCTCGATTGGCTGGTCACGGAGCGGTCGGTTTGGGAGGTCCCAGGCCCAGGGCCTCGATGATGGCCAGCGTGGGCTCGGCCCGGTTCATGGTGTAGAAGTGCAGGCCGGGCACGCCGGCCGTCATGAGCTGATCGACCAGGTCGGTCACCACGGACTGGCCGAACGCCCGGATGGAGGCCAGGTCGTCGCCGTAGCCCATGAGGCGCTGTCGGATCCATCGCGGAATCTCGGCCCCACAGGCATCCGAGAAGCGCGCCAACTGGCTGTGGTTGGTGATGGGCATGATGCCCGGCACGATGGGAATGTCGACGCCCAAGGCATGGGCGTCATCCACGAACCGAAAGTAGGCATCGGTGTTGTAGAAGTACTGCGTGATCGCGCCCGTGGCACCCGCCTGAACCTTTTCGACGAAACACTGCAGGTCGTGCTGGGCCGAGCGCGCCTGCGGATGGATCTCGGGGTAGGCGGCCACCTCGACCTCGAAATGATCGCCAAACCGCTCTCGAATGAAACGCACCAGGTCGACCGCGTGGGAGAACCCCCCGGCCTGCCCATAGCCGGAGGGCAGGTCACCCCGCAGGGCCACCAACCGCGCAATGCCTTGACCTCGATAGCCCTCGAGCAAGGCCTGCATCTCGGCCTGGCTTGCGCCGATGCAGGAGACATGGGGCGCGACGGCCGGCAGCAGCCCTTGGAGCTGGGCCACCGTGGCCAGGGTGCCCTCGCGGGTGGACCCCCCGGCCCCATACGTGACGGAGCCATACCGAGGCCCCAGCGCATGGGCGAGCTGTGACACGGTCTCGCCCAGTTGCGCCTGGGCCTCCGCCGTCTTGGGCGGGAAAAACTCGAGGCTGAACTCCATGATCGCGAGGGCCGATCAGGATCAGTATCGGTAGGCGTTGGGCTTGTAAGGGCCGTCCTGGGGCACACCGATGTAGCGGGCCTGCTCGGGCGTGAGCTCGGTCAGCATGGCCCCGATCTTCTGGAGGTGCAGCCGGGCCACCTTCTCGTCCAGATGCTTGGGCAGCACGTAGACCTTGCCCTTGTCGTAGGCATCCTGGTGGCAGAAGAGCTCGATCTGGGCAATGGTCTGGTTGGCAAAGGAGGAGCTCATCACAAAGCTGGGATGGCCCGTGCCGCAGCCCAGGTTCACCAGACGGCCTTGGGCCAGCAGGATGATGCGCTTGCCGTCGGGGAAAATGACATGGTCGACCTGGGGCTTGATCTCTTCCCACTTGCACTGGGACAAGGCCGCCACATCGATCTCGTTGTCGAAGTGACCGATGTTGCAGACGATGGCCTGGTCCTTCATCTTGGCCATGTGGGCATGGGTGATGACGCTCTTGTTGCCCGTGGCGGTCACGAAGATGTCGGCCTTGTCGGCGGCGTAATCCATGGTGACCACGCGGTAGCCTTCCATTGCGGCCTGCAGGGCGCAGATGGGATCGACCTCGGTGACCCAGACCTGGGCGGAGAGGGCGCGCAGGGCTTGGGCAGAGCCCTTGCCAACGTCGCCGTAGCCGGCCACGACTGCAACCTTGCCAGCAATCATGACGTCGGTGGCGCGCTTGATGGCATCGACCAGCGACTCACGGCAGCCATAGAGGTTGTCGAACTTGCTCTTGGTGACCGAGTCATTCACGTTGATGGCCCGGAAGGCGAGTGTGCCCTTGGCAGACATCTCGTTCAAGCGGTGCACGCCAGTGGTGGTCTCTTCGGTCACGCCGATCACCGCATCGAGGTGGCGCTGATAGAAGCCAGGGTCTTTGGCCAACTGGCGACGAATCGACTCAAACAGGCAGGTTTCTTCCTCGCTCGAGGGCTTTCCAAGCACCGAGGGATCGCGGGCTGCATCGGCCCCGAGGTGCAGCAACAGGGTGGCATCGCCGCCGTCGTCGAGAATCATGTTGCTGGGCTTGCCATCGGACCAATCAAAGATGCGATGGGTGTAATCCCAGTATTCCGCCAGGCTCTCGCCCTTCTTGGCAAACACAGGCACACCGGCCTCGGCGATGGCTGCAGCCGCATGGTCTTGGGTGGAGAAAATGTTGCAAGAGGCCCAGCGCACCTGTGCACCGAGTGCAGTCAGGGTCTCGATGAGCACGGCCGTTTGAATGGTCATGTGCAGCGAGCCCGTGATGCGAGCACCCTTCAAGGGCTGCTTGGCTGCGAACTCTTCCCGAATGGCCATGAGTCCGGGCATCTCGGTTTCAGCGATTTTGATTTCTTTGCGGCCCCAGTCGGCCAGGCTGAGGTCGGCGACCTCGAAGTCTTGGGTGGAGATTGGTTTGATGACAGCGCTCATCTCGCGCTCCTTTCTTGGTTCAAGTGGATGTCGCGAGCGCCGTTAACCGCCAAGCGACACGGGTGTCGCCTGGCTGCCCAAGCCTGGGAGAAAGACTCTCGCAGCGCTCCTTGGGCAATCCAGGATTCTCGCCGCGATCGGCCGCCCGGTCAAGGCTGCCCCTTCGCGGCGTGTGCAGCGCCCCCCGATGCCCCCCGATGCCCTCCAAGGATCCTCGAGGATCCCCGAATCCCTAAAGGCAGCGGCTGCGCAGGGCTTCAGCCCGGTCGGTGTGCTCCCAGCTGAACTCCGGCTCCTCACGGCCAAAGTGGCCATAGGCAGCCGTCTTCCGATAGATCGGCCGCAGCAGGTCGAGCATCTGCACGATGCCCTTGGGCCGCAGGTCGAAGACCTCACGAACAGCCTCGGCGATGCGCTCATCTGGCACCACCCCGGTGCCCTCGGTGCTCACCATGATGGAGGTGGGCTGGGCCACGCCGATGGCGTAGCTGATCTGAATCAGGGCCTTTTTGGCCAGGCCCGCCGCCACGATGTTCTTGGCCACATACCGGCCGGCATAGGCGGCGGAGCGGTCGACCTTGGAGGGGTCCTTGCCCGAGAATGCACCACCACCGTGAGGGGCCGCGCCGCCGTAGGTGTCGACGATGATCTTGCGGCCGGTGAGGCCACAGTCGCCCTGCGGCCCGCCAATGACAAATCGGCCTGTGGGGTTGACCAGGTACTTCACGTTGCCCTTGACCAACTCCTTGGGCAGCACGGGCTTGATGACCTGCTCAATCACCGCCTCTCGAAGCGCCTCGAGGCCGATGTCTGCATCGTGCTGGGTGGAGAGCACCACGGTGTCGATGGCCACCGGCCGGCCATTTTCGTAGCGCAGGGTGACCTGCGACTTGGCGTCGGGACGCAGCCATGGCAGTCGGCCATCTCGGCGCAGCAGTGACTGGCGCTCGACCAGGCGGTGGGCGATGTGAATGGCCGCGGGCATGAGGCTCGGGGTTTCATCGCAGGCATAACCGAACATGAGGCCCTGGTCGCCAGCACCCTGGTCGAGGTTGTCGTCATGGGCCTTGTTCACGCCCTGCGCGATGTCGGGGCTCTGTTTGTCATAGGCCACGAGCACGGCACAGCCCTTGTGATCGATGCCGTAGTCGGTGTTGTCGTAGCCGATGCCCTTGAGGGTTTCACGGGCCACCTGGATGTAGTCAACGTTGGCGGTGGTGGTGATCTCGCCGGCCAGCACCACGAGCCCGGTGTTGCAAAGGGTTTCGGCGGCCACCCGTGCATGCGGGTCCTGCTCAAAGATGGCGTCGAGGATGGCGTCGGAGATCTGGTCTGCGACCTTGTCGGGGTGTCCCTCGGAAACCGATTCCGAGGTGAAGAGATGGCTTGCTGGCATGGTTGGCTCCACGGTGATCGTTGGCCTTGCGGCCGCTTGCAGCGTGGAGCACAGGGAGACCAGATGCATACGCTTTAGCGGTATTTGAAACGCTCATCGCCCCGCAAGTTGTCGATTAAATCGGCGATTCAGTCACTATAGACCCTATGCAAGCATTGTTCAAAATCGGTGCCCAGCTACCCCTGTGGCTGCTGCGAGGCCTGGGGCATGCCTTTGGCTGGCTCACCTGGATGGCCTCTGCGCGGTATCGGCGCAGCTTTCGGGCCAACTGGGTGCGGGGCCTTCAGGTGCTGCAGGCCAAGGGCCTTCTCACATCCGAGCCGTCGATGGCTGGTGCGATTGGCCGGGCCGGATGGCTGGTGACCGAGCTGCCCAAGATCTGGTGCGACCCCAGGGCCGAGCAGGCCATGCCCATGGCGGGGCTTGCCCACCTCGATGCGGTGCTGGCCGGCGGCCACGGCGCCCTGGTGCTCACCCCGCATCTGGGTGCCTTCGAACTGGCACCTCGGGTGATTGGCCGCCATCACCCCATGACGGTGCTCTACCGACCTTCTCGCAAGCCCGCCGTGGAGCGACTGCTGCAGGCGCTTCGGCCCACACCGGTGGTGAAGACGGCGCCAGCCACTGCGGCCGGTGTTCGACAGCTCATGCGATGCCTTCGGGCCGGTGAAACGGTGGGCATGCTGCCCGACCAGGTGCCCGGCCAGGGCGATGGGGCATGGGCGCCATTTTTTGGGGAGCCCGCCTACACCATGACCCTGCCCTTGCGGCTCGCCCAGGCCACGGGGGCTGGCATCGTCTGGGCCAGCGCCCTGCGCACCCCGGGCGGCTGGCAGCTCGTGCTTGAGCCCTGGGTGCCGGCCGGAGGCCTGCCCTCCGATGCCGACCTGGGCCCTTGGCTGGCCGCCCTCAATGAGAAGGTCGAGGGCCTGATTGCGCGGGCCCCGCAGGACTACCTCTGGGCCTACAACCGCTTCAAGGTGCCGGCAGGCCGGGCCCCCGCCCATGCGTGAAGGCTTTATTCAGGCAGGGCTCTGGGTTGCCGCTTCCATCGCAAGGCTGCCGCGACCTCTGCGCCGACGCATGGAGGAAGGCCTGGGCTGGCTGCTGTTTTATGTGGTGGCCCGTCGACGTCGGGTGGCGCTTCGCAACCTGGCCCTCTGCCTGCCGAGCCTCTCGCCTGCCGCCCGTCGAAACATCGCCCGCACGCATTTTGTCTGCTATGCCCGCGCCTTTTTCGATCGCTTCGCCCTGGGGCAGTGCGATGCACCGACGCTCTCCGACTGGGTCGAGGTGGTGGATGCCTGGCGGCTCGAGGCACTCAAAGGTCAGCCGGTCATTGTGCTGGCCCCGCATTTTCTCGGCCTCGATGCAGGAGGTGTTCGGCTTCAGTTGCTCACGCAAATCGTGTCGATGTACTCCAGCCAGCCCAGCCAACGCCTCAATGATTGGGTGCTGTCGGTTCGCAGCCGTTTCAATGAGCCCGTTCTGGTGCCACGCAACGATGGCATCGCACGCCTGGCCCGACTGGTGAGGCGCGGCCTTCCCGCCTACTTTCTGCCGGACATGGACTTCGGTGAACGCGATGCCGTCTTTGCCACCTTCTTCGGCCAGCCCGCGGCCACGGTGACCAGCGTGGTGCGCCTTGCACAACTGACGGGCGCGGCCGTGCTGCCCCTGGTGACCACCATGACCGAGACCGGCTATCGGGCTGTGTTCCACCCACCCTGGACCCACGAACGGGATGAAGACCTGTTGGCGGCCGTGCAGCGCATGAATGACTTCATCGAGGCCCGTGTGCTGGAGGCGCCGAGCCAGTACCTCTGGACCCACCGCCGGTTCAAGACCCGGCCCGCCGAGGCCCCGTCGGTCTATGGATAATCCGGGGATGGGCAACCCCTCTGGCATTCCGTTCACCAAGATGCATGGCGCCGGCAACGACTTCATCGTGATCGATGCGCGGGCCGGGCTGTCGCCCGATGCGCTGGCCCCCGAGCGCCTGAGGGCCATGGCAGACCGACGCCTGGGCATTGGGGCAGACCAGATCCTTCTGGTGGAGGCCTCACAGAGCCCCGAGGCCGATTTTGTCTACCGAATTTTCAACGCCGATGGCCACGAGGTGGAGCAGTGCGGAAATGGTGCCCGCTGCTTTGCACGCTATGTGGTTGACCATGGCCTGGCCACCGGCCCCGTGATTCGGGTGAAGACCAAGGCTGGCCTCATTCAGCCGCGGGTGGAGGCCAGTGGCGATGTCACGGTGGACATGGGCGCGCCAAGGTGGAAGGCCTCGGACCTGCCCTTCGATGTGCAAGGGCTGCCACAGCGCATGGAGGGGGGCCATGTGTTGTATGGCCTGGATGATGCATCTGGCCAGTGTCACTGGCTCTCTGCAGTCTCGATGGGCAACCCGCACCTGGTGGAGTGGGTGGCAGATGTAACCGCCTTTCCCGTGGCCCAAGCGGGGCCCTGGCTGGAGTCGCATCCGCGCCTGCCCCGTCGAGTCAACGCGGGCTATGCCCAGAGGGTGGATGAGGCGACGATTCGCCTTCGTGTCTTTGAGCGTGGGGCGGGTGAGACCCTGTCGTGCGGCACGGGGGCCTGCGCGGCGGTGGTCTCGGGCATGCTGCATGGCCAGCTCAAAAAAGGAGCGGCGGTGTCGGTATCAACCACCGGTGGCCGCCTGCAGGTGCAGTGGTCTGGCGAGCCCGGCGCCAGTGTGTTTCTCACGGGCCCTGCGGCCAATGTCTTTGAAGGAGTCTGGTTCTCATGAGTGCAGTCAACGATGCGGCCGTGGCCGCCTTCCTTCAGGCCCATCCCGATTTTTTTGATCGGCACCCCGACCTGCTCGGAGACCTCGCCATTCCGCATGGCCAGTCCAATGGATCGGTCTCGCTCATTGAACGGCAGACCATTGTTCTGCGTGAACGCATCAAGGCGCTGGAGTCGCGCATGACGGCCATGGTCCACAACGCCCAGGACAATCGCCGACTGGAGGACCAGCTCATGCTGTGGATTCGCGACCTCCTGCAGGGCGCTGATGCCGTGGCACGGGCCGATGGCATGGCAGCTGGCCTGGCCAAGCGCTTCACTTTGCCGGCTGCGGCCTTGGCCATTTGGGGGCCAATCACCAAGAAGAAGGCCCCGGCCTGGCAGGTGGCAGCAGACAACCCAGCCGTGGCCCTGGCCGATGACCTCATGCGGCCCATCTGCCTGCCGGTGGTTGCGCACCAGGCGCAGTTGGCCCTGGGCGTGCTCTCGTCCGCCCAGCGCGATGCCGTGCAGGGCGGCTCGGTGGCCATCCTCCCCCTGCGGGTGGGTGCTGCCCCATCGAGCTTTGGCCTGCTGGTCTTTGGCGCGCCAGACCCCGGTCGCTTCTCACCCGATCAGGGCATCGACTTCCTTGAGCGTCTATCGGAGTTGGCCAGTGCCGCCTTGCAGTCCCTGGCCAGCCCTCGGCCTGCAACGGACTGAGATGGCCAATGGCCCAGAAGACTACCTCGGGCAGTTGGCCCTGCAGCACTACTCTGCCCAGACGATTGATGCCTATCGACGAGACCTCGCGGCCCTGACCGAGGCCCTCGCGGGCCTGCCCTTGGAGGCCTGCACCACGCAGCAGCTTCGGCCCGTGCTGGCCAAGATGGCCCAGGCCGGGCTCGGGCCGAGGTCTTTGCGCCGAAGGCTTGCAGCCTGGCGAGGCTACTTCGCATGGCTGGTGAGTCAGCGGGTCCTGACCCAGAATCCGGTGGCCGCATTGAAGGCGCCCAAGGCCGAGCGTTTGCTTCCCAAGGCCCTCTCGGTCGATGCAGCCTGCGCCTATGTCTCGGGCACGCAGGCCACAGGAGATGGACCGTTGTCTGGCTGGCAGGCGGCCCGGGCGCGGGCCTTGCTGGAGCTCACCTATGCATCGGGCCTTCGGCTCTCGGAGTTGGTGGGCCTGAACCTGGCCCCCTCGGCAGACCCCATGCACGGCTGGGCCGACCTGCAGGAGCAATTGGTCACCGTGGTGGGAAAGGGCCGCAAGACACGGGTGGTGCCCATGGGCGCCCCGGCGGTGCTGGCCTTGCAAGACTGGCTTGCGGTTCGGGAAAGCCCCTTTGATGCGCAACGCCAGCAGGCATTGGCGGCCCCGAACCAGCCCTTATTCCTGAACCGAAGGGGCGGTCGGCTCTCCGGGCGCGGCATTGAGCGAGTCTTCACGGCCCAGGCCCGGCAGTCTGGCCTTGGCCAGGCGGTTCATCCGCACATGCTGCGGCATTCATTCGCCAGCCACCTGCTGCAGTCCAGTGGAGACCTTCGGGCGGTGCAGGACATGCTCGGCCATGCGCAGATCGCCACCACCCAGGTCTACACCCACCTTGATTTTCAGCGGCTCTCGTCGGTCTACGACGCCGCCCACCCAAGGGCCAAACGCGTGCAGACCGATGGCGAGAAGGATGCAAAATAGCCCCATGATTCCTGTCACCATCCTCACCGGCTTTCTGGGTGCCGGCAAAACCACCCTGCTCAAGCGCCTGCTGCAAGAGGAGCACGGCCAGCGAATGGCTGTCATCGAAAACGAGTTCGGTGCAGAGAGCATCGACAACGAACTCCTCTTTGAAGACCGGCAGGAGCGCATTGTCGAGATGAACAATGGCTGCCTGTGCTGCACGGTGCGTGGCGATCTCGTGGAGATGCTGGGCCGCCTGCACGACCGACGCGAGAAGGGCGAAATTTCTTTTGATCGCGTGGTCATTGAGACCACCGGCCTGGCCGAGCCCGGCCCAGTGGCCCAGACCTTCTTCGTCGACGATGCCGTGGCCGAGCGCTATCTGCTCGATGCGGTGATCACGGTGATCGATGCCCAGCATGGCCCTCAGCAGCTCGATGAGAATGCAGAGGCGCAGGCGCAGGTGGGCTTTGCAGACCGCCTGCTGATCTCCAAGTCAGACCTGGTCACGGCCGAGGCATTGACGCGCCTGCAGGACCGGCTTCGTCGCATGAACCCGCGCGCACCCCAGGCGCTGGTGCATTTCGGAGAGGCCAAGATCGATCAGCTCCTCGACATTGGTGGCTTCCACCTCAATGCGGCCCTGGAGATCGACCCCAACTTCCTTGACACCGAGGCCCACCATCACCACACCGACGACGTGAGCTCGTTTGTGTTCAAGGCCGACCAGCCGTTTCACAACGACCGATTCGAGGGCTTCATGTCGGCCGTCTCACAGGCCTACGGGCCGCAGTTGCTTCGGTACAAGGGCGTGCTCTGGATGAAGGACAACGACCACCAGATGGTTTTCCAGGGGGTTCACATGCTGATGGGCGGTGACAAGGGCCGGCCATGGAAGGCTGGCGAGCCACGGCAGAGCAGGATTGTCTTCATCGGCCGGCGTCTGCCGAGGGATACAATCGAGAAGGGGCTGCGCCAATGTCTGGCGCCAGCCTGAAGAAAATAGAAGGTAGCCGTGATGAAGCAAGTAGCATCCAAGATGATCGAAACAGAAGAACAGCTCCTGGCCCAGCCAGAGAGCGCCTACATGAGCTCGGCCCAGCTCGACTTCTTTCGCCGCCGGCTCGTGGCCCTCGAGGCTGAGCTGCGCTCGAATGCAGGCGAGACCACCGAGCACCTGCGTGAGACGGTGCTCGTGCCGGACCCAGCAGATCGCGCCACCATCGAGGAGGAGCATGCCTTGGAGCTGCGAACCCGCGACCGGGAACGCAAGCTTATCAAGAAAGTGCAGCAGGCCCTGGCCAGCATCGATTCGGGCGAGTACGGCTACTGCGAGGAGACGGGCGAGCCCATCGGCCTGCAGCGGCTGCTCGCACGCCCCACGGCCACGCTCTCGATCGAGGCCCAGCAGCGGCGGGAGCTGCGGCAAAAGCAGTTCGGCGACTAGCCCCGGCGTCTCATGTCCGATGGATTGACCTCCAGTCAGAAGGTCGCCACGCTGGTGGAGGCCCTGCCCTACATTCGGCGCTTCCATGGCAA
Organism: Hahnella aquatica (SeqCode); assembly: GCF_965194505.1. Classification (GTDB taxonomy): domain Bacteria; phylum Pseudomonadota; class Gammaproteobacteria; order Burkholderiales; family Burkholderiaceae_A; genus Hahnella; species Hahnella aquatica. The sequence continues at coordinate 79,865 of NZ_OZ239144.1, forward strand.
GACGGTGGTGGTGAAGTACGGCGGCAATGCCATGACGGACGAAGCCCTCAAGCAAGGCTTTGCCCGCGATGTGGTGCTGCTCAAGCTCGTGGGCATCAACCTGGTCGTGGTCCATGGCGGCGGCCCGCAGATCGAAGACCTGCTCGGCCGCGTGGGCAAGAAGGGTGAATTCGTGCAGGGCATGCGGGTCACCGATGCCGAGACCATGGACATCGTGGAGATGGTGCTTGCAGGCAAGGTGAACAAAGAGATCGTGGAGCTCATCAACCATGCCGGGGGCAAGGCCGTGGGCCTCACCGGCCAGGATGGCGGCCTGATCCGTGCACGCAAGCTGGTGCTGCAGGCTGCCGATCAGACACCGGGGCCCGACATTGGGCAGGTCGGCGAGATCGAGGCGGTGGACCCCCAGGTAATCGCTTCGCTGCTCGAGAGCGGCTTCATCCCAGTGATTGCGCCGATTGGGTCCGGTGCCCACGGCGAAACCTACAACATCAATGCAGACCTCGTGGCGGGCAAGCTCGCCGAAATCCTCAAGGCCGAGAAACTCATTCTCATGACCAACACCCCTGGCGTGCTCGACAAGTCCGGGAATCTGATCACGGGCCTCACCGCCCGCGAAATCGACCACCTCTTTGAGGACGGGACGCTCTCGGGTGGCATGCTGCCGAAGATCAGTTCGGCCTTGGATGCAGCCCGCAGTGGGGTGCAGTCGGTTCACATCATCGATGGCCGTGTGCCCAACAGCCTGCTGCTGGAAATCCTCACCAATGAGGGTGTGGGCACGATGATTCGGTCCCACTGACATGCCCTTGCGCCACGGGCTGGGCCGCATTCGGCCTGGCCGCAGCCGTGATGCGGGCCACGGCCCGGTCTGGCTTCTCGACCTCGACAACACCCTGCACGATGCCAGCCACCGGCTCATGGCCGAGATCAATCGACGCATGACCGACTACATCATGTCTCGGCTGGGCCTGTCCCGAGAGCAGGCCAGTGAGCGCCGGCAGCGGTATTGGCGCCGCTATGGCGCCACGCTCTTGGGGCTGGTGGCCCATGACGGCATCGATGCCACCGATTTCCTTCATCAGACCCACCCAGACCACGACCTGCTCGACCACCTGCTGCCCGTTCGGGGCCAGTCGCTGCGCCTGCGTCGCCTGCGGGGCCGACACTGGCTGCTCACCAATGCGCCGCGCCAGTATGCCTGGCGGGTGCTTCGCTTCCTGGGCCTGGACCGTCAGTTCGAGCGAATCATTTGTGTGGAGGACATGCGGGCCATCGGCCGGCTGCGGCCCAAGCCGTCGCCATGGCTCTGGCAGCGGCTCGTGCGGCTCACAGGGCGGCCCGCCGGGCAGGTCATTCTCGTGGATGACAGCGCCGACAACCTGCGTGGCGCGCATCGGGCTGGCCTTCGGACGGCCCGGGTCTGGGCCTCGGCCGCCCAACGGGCCAAGGGCTGGTCGCTGGGCCGCCCCCCGAGTGCGCAGCGCCCAGTTTTTGCGCATCATCAAGTAAACTGCCTTTCAGCGTTGGCGCGTCTTGGAGACAGCGTCCGCAGGAGAGCCCATGACTGAAGCCGAAGATTCAGCTGAGACCCCTCGCAAGCGGCCCAAGCCCGGCGAGCGCCGCCTGCAGATCCTGCAGGCCATCGCGGCCATGCTGGAAGAGGGAGAGGCCGAGCGGGTCACGACCGCAGCCCTGGCGGCGCGGCTGCAAGTCTCAGAGGCGGCCCTCTACCGACACTTTGCGAGCAAGGCCCAGATGTACGAAGGCCTGCTGGAGTTCATCGAGCAGACCATCTTCGGCCTCATCAACCAGATCGATGCCTCCTCCGAGACCCCCATTCAAAAGGCTCGGGCCATCGTGAACATGCTGCTGGCCTTCGCAGAGAAGAACCCCGGCATGACACGGGTGCTCATCGGTGAGGCCATTGTCTTTGAGCACGCCCGCCTGCAGCAGCGGGTCAACCAGATCATGGACCGCATCGAGGCCTCCTTGCGTCAGACCTTGAAGCTCGAGGCCGTTGAAGGCGGTTCGGCCGACCCGACCAGTCAGGCCAGCCTGGCCATGGGCTTTGTGATGGGCCGGTGGCTTCGATTCGCCAAGACAGGCTTTAAGCAGCAGCCGGCAGAGCACGCGGCCGAGATTCTTCCCAGGATTTTCTAGGCCTTGGCCGCCAAGGGGCTAGGGGACTAAGGGCTGGGCTGTTGGTGGGGTGTCGCGCAGACGCTGCAGCCTAGATGCCGTGGCACCGTCACCCGAGAGATCTCGAGCCGCTTGGCATCGATGAGGCGCAGTTCACCGGCCTGGACGGGAAGCCCCATGAGCAACTGCAGGGCCTCGTGTGCCTGCATGAGGCCCACCATTCCGGCGGCGGTGGAGAACACCCCGAATGCGCCGCAGGCTGCATCGGCGCCTTGTAGGCCGGGCTCAAAGAGGCATGCATAGCAGCCCGCCTGTGGCGCCCGCGGATCCACGACCAGCAACTGGCCCGACCACTGAATGACCGAGGCAATCACCAGTGGCTTGTGTGCAGCCACGCAGAGGCGGTTGATGAGCTGTCGGGTTTCAAAGCGATCGGTGCAGTCGAGCACGACATCGGCCTGAGCAATCCAGCCCGGCAAGTTCTCTGCATGGCCGTGCTCGGCCTCGGCCAGGATGGTGCAAAAAGGCGTGCGGTCCGCAAGGCTTGCCTGGCCCGCCAGCACCTTGGGCCTGCCCACATCCTGTGGGCCAAACAGAATTTGACGCGGCAGGTTGGAGGCATCGACCGTGTCGCCATCGACCCAACGCAGGCGGCCCACACCGGCTGCGGCAAGGTACTGGGCCGCGGGGCAGCCAAGCCCACCGGCACCCACCACCAGGACCTCGGCATGCCTGAGCCGTTGCAGGGCTGCATCGTCGACCTCCGCCAGCAGGAGCTGGCGGCTGAAGGTTCTCTCCTCGTCGAGCGGGCCGAACTGGGCCACGATGCCCCGCGCTTACTGGGGCTCTGGCGGCGCCGGGTTGGTCGCCACGGGCTGGCCTTGCAGCAGGGCGACGGCCTGTTTGAGCTGGTGGTCATCGGCCGACCCAAATGCAACCGGCTTGCGGTCGGCTGCGGGCTCCTTGCCCTGTGTGCGGGTCTGCCCGCTCGAGCCCTGTTCGGGGCCTTGGCCATTGTTGAGGTGACGGTTCAGGTCGGCCTCACGCAGACGGAAGCGGTCGGAGATGTCGCCCTCGGCCGTCTCTTCCACCCAGTAGTCGGGCCGGATGCCCTTGGCCTGGATGGACCGGCCCTTGGGTGTGTAGTAACGGGCCGTGGTGAGCTTGATGGCGGTGTTGCTCGTGAGCGGCAGGATGGTCTGGACCGAGCCCTTTCCGAAGGTCTGGGTGCCGATCACCTTGGCGCGGCCGTGGTCTTGGAGGGCGCCTGCCACGATCTCGGAGGCGGATGCCGATCCTGCATTGACCAGCACGGTCATGGGAAGGGACTTGGCCAGTGGATGCAGATCGGCCAGTGGGTCTTTGCCGCCGCGCTGATAATCCTCGGCCCGTGTCCGGAAGCTGCGCTTGGCATCCGGCTGTCGGCCATCGGTGGTCACCACGACCATGTCGCCCGGCAGGAAGGCAGCTGAGACGCCCACGGCTGCATGCAGCAGGCCGCCTGGGTCGTTGCGCAGGTCGAGCACGATGCCCTTGATGGGCTGCCCGGGATTGGACTGGGCCTGGGCCAGGAGCTTGTTGAGGTGGGACACCATCGTCTCGACGGTGTGCTCCTGGAATTGGGTGATGCGCAGAAAGGCATAGCCTGGCGCAACCCAGTTTGACTTCACACTCTGGACTCGGATGACATCGCGAACAATGGTGATGACCACCGGCTGGTTGACGCCTTTGCGCGAGATGGTGAGCTCGATGCTGGTCTTGGGCTTGCCCCGCATGAGCTTGACCGCATCCTGCAGGCTCATGCCCTTGGTGGCCTTGTCGTTGATCTTGATGATGAGGTCGCCGGCCTTCACGCCAGCCCGGTCGGCCGGGGTGTCCTCGATGGGTGAGACGACCTTCACAAAGCCATCTTCCACCCCCACCTCAATGCCCAGGCCTCCAAACTCGCCCTGGGTGCCGACCTGCAGCTCGCGAAAGGCATCGGCATCGAGATAGGTGGAGTGAGGGTCCAGACCGGTGAGCATGCCGCTGATGGCCTCGGTGATGAGCTTCTTGTCTTCCACCGACTCGACATAGTTGGACTTGATGGCCCCATACACCTCTGCAAACTGGCGCAGCTCGTCGACGGGCAGGCTCAGGCGAGACTCGCGTTGGGCCAAGGCCGACAGGCCCACACTCAGCAGCACGCCGCTGATGAGCCCGGTGCCAATCCATCCGGTGATCTTGAGTTTGGAGAGGGTTGCAGTGGTCATGTTCGAGCAGCTTTCAATGAGCGTCCTTGGTGGGCAACCGCCGACATGGCGGCCTCAATCTCTGAGGGATCCGCCAAGTATCGACGAGAAACGAGCGCCAGCCCAGCATTGAATTCCAACACCATGGGCTGGGCCGTGGGAATGTTGAGGTCGATGACCTCGTCATCCGAGAGGTTTTCAAGCAGCTTGATCAGGGCGCGAAGCGAGTTGCCATGGGCTGCGATCAGAATGCGCTGACCTGACCGCAGGGCCGGCACCACACGCTCCTCCCAGAAGGGCCGTACCCGGGCGACGGTGTCTGCAAGGCACTCTGTGGTGGGAATCTCATCGGGCGAGAGGTGACGATAGCGGGGGTCGTGGCCCTCCCAACTGGGGCTTGCGCGATCGGCCGGCGCTGGCCGAATGCTGAAGGAGCGACGCCAGATGTGCACCTGGTCCTCGCCATGGAGGCTCGCGGTCTCGGCCTTGTTCAGGCCTGCAAGCGCACCGTAGTGGCGTTCATTGAGGCGCCAGTCCTGCTCAATGGGCACCCAGATGGTGTCGAGCGTGTCGAGGGTGATCCAGCAGGTTCGAATGGCCCGTTTGAGCACCGAGGTGAAGGCCCGGTCGAAGCCAAAGCCGCGGTCTTTGAGCAGCAACCCGGCCCGCCGGGCCTCCTCGCGGCCCGCATCGGTGAGGTCGATGTCGACCCATCCGGTAAATCGGTTCTCAAGGTTCCATTGGCTTTGTCCGTGCCGAAGCAGCACGACAGGAGGGGGCGCAGGCATGGTTCAAGACGCTTTCTACAAGTTGGACAGGTTGACCGCATTCTATAATCCGGGGTTCACGCCACCCGTGGGGAGAAGCACTCTTGCAGTTTTTTACCGACAACATTTTTCTGGTTTTGGCGGCCTTCGTGAGCGGTGGCCTGCTGGTCTGGCCCATGGTGGTCCGCAACACCGTGGCCAAAGAGATCAATACCCTGGCGGCCACACAACTCCTCAATGGGCGAGACGCCCTGCTGATCGACCTGCGCGAGACCACCGAGCGCACGCGCGGCCTCATTCCGCAGGCCCGTTCCATTCCCAATTCCACCCTCTCGGGCCAGATCGATGCCCTGAAGAAGGATGTCGCATCGGGGGCATCGGCGCCGCGGCCGGTCATCTTGGTCTGCGCCAGTGGCCGCCGTAGCCTCTCGGCGGGGCGAAGCCTTCGCAAGGCTGGCATTGAAGAGGTCTACAGCCTGGAGGGCGGCTTCGATGCCTGGCAGCAGGCGGGCCTGCCTGTCTCCTCGAAGGGGGCTGCAGCATGAGGCCGGTGGTGATGTACACCACCGCCGTGTGCCCCTTCTGCCAGCGGGCCGAGATGCTGCTCAAGGCCCGCGGTGTGGCGCAGATTGAGAAGATCCGTGTCGACCTCGACCCCGCACAGCGCGATCACATGATGGCCAAAACGGGGCGCCGCACCGTGCCCCAAATTTTCATTGGAGACACCCACGTGGGTGGCTTCGATGACCTCTCAGCCCTCGACCGGGCTGGTGAACTCACGGGGCTGCTGGCCTCTTCCAACTGAAAGCGCCCCATGTCTGATGCCCAAGCAGCCCCCGCGGCTGAGCAAGCCGTTGTCTTCAACCTTCAGCGCGTTTACCTGCGAGACTGCTCCCTCGAGATTCCGCAGGCGCCGCAGATTTTCCTCGACACGTCCGAGCCCCGGCTCGAGTTCGAGATCGACACGACCGAGCAGGAACTTGGCGGCGACATGGTCGAGGTCGGGGTGCGTTGCACGATCACCTGCCGCGTGGGCGATGGCGTGGGCTTCCTGGTTGAGGCCACGCAGGCCGCCATCTTTGAAATTCAGGGCGTGTCGCCCGAGCAGCGAACCCTGCTCAAAGGCATCTCCTGCCCCAACATCGTTTATCCCTACTTGCGCTCGAACATTGCCGACCTGATCCAACGGTCGAGCTTTCCGCCGGTTCACCTCTCAGAGATCAACTGGGAGGGCTTCTTCCAACAGAAGCTCGCCAAGCTGGCGGCCCAGCAGGCGCCCGCGGGCGCCTCCGAGAGTGGCCTCATCCTCCCGCAGTAGGCGGCCACGGTCATGTTGAACGGCCCGGTGCTCGTGCTGGGCGCAGGCGCCTGGGGCACGGCCTTGGCGATTCATCTCGCCCGGCGCCCTGGCCAGGCACCGGTGAGCCTCTGGGCTCGAGACCCCGCCCAGTCCAGCGACCTCGCCGCCCACCGCGAGAACAGGCGGTATCTGCCGGGCCAGGCCTTTCCGCCCGAACTGGCGGTGGCTTCGGTGCTGCGCGATGCCCTGGCCGCCTGGGTGCAGGCTGCCGCATCCCAGCCCGGTGCGCTCCTCATTCTGGCCACGCCGGTGGCGGGACTCTCCGACCTCTCCAAACAGGTGGCTGCCCATGTGAAAAGCCCGCCGGCCGGGGCCGGACTGTTGTGGCTCTCCAAGGGTGTGGCCCAGGGCGATCATGGTGCCTTCACCTGGCCATCAGACCTGGTGTCGGCCTCACTGCCAGGCTGGCCCATGGGCGCCCTGAGTGGGCCCAGTTTTGCCCAGGAGGTGGCCCAAGGCCTGCCCGTGGCGCTGACCTTGGCCAGCACCTCCCTGGCCTGGGCGCGGGCGGCGGCTCGAGGCCTGCACGGCGCCGGCATGCGGGTCTATGCCACCGATGACCTGGTGGGCGTGCAGTTGGGCGGGGCCATCAAGAACGTGCTGGCGATTGCGGCCGGCGCGGCCGACCAAATGGCGCTGGGTGCCAATGCACGGGCGGCACTCATCACCCGGGGTCTTGCGGAGGCGGCCCGACTCGGTGAGGCCATGGGGGCCCAGACCAGCACCTTCATGGGGCTGGCCACCTTGGGTGATCTGGTCCTGACCTGCACGGGGGATCTCTCCCGCAATCGCAGGGTTGGCATGGCCCTGGCCATGGGCAAGACGCTCGATGAGACCCTTCAGGGGTTGGGCCACGTGGCCGAGGGCGTCCGAACCGCGCCGGTGATTCAGGCCCTTGGCAAGGGCCTGGGGGTGGAACTCCCGATCGTGGAGGCCGTTTGTGCGGTGCTCGAGGGCCGCTGGACTGCGCAAGAGGCCCTGCTCGACCTGCTCTCGAGAGAGGCCGTGGACGAGTGATCGTTCGGCCGGTGTGGGACGTTCAGTCGCTCAACTGACCCGTCTGCCGAAGGGCCTCGTAGACCACCACGGCCACGGCATTCGACAAATTCAAGCTTCGGTTTCCTGGCCGCATGGGCAGTCGAAGCCACTGGGTCGGCTCAAACCATGCCCGTTGGGCCTCGGAGAGGCCGGCCGTCTCGGAGCCGAAAATGAGCCAGTCTCCCGACTCGAAGTCATGATCGAACACAGACCGCTGCCCCTTGGTGGTGAGTGCAAGGCACCGCCCAGGGGGTGGCTTCTGTGCGGCCAGAAAGGTGTCCCAGTTGACATGGGTCTGGGCCAGGCAGCGCTCATGGTAGTCGAGACCTGCGCGGCGCATTTTGGCGTCGTCCAGGGGGAAGCCCATCGGCCCCACCAAGTGCAGTGATGCGCCGGTGTTGGCGCAGAGTCGGATGACATTGCCCGTGTTGGGTGGAATCTGTGGCTCAACCAGGACGACGTGGAATGGGGCGTCGGACATGCCGCGATCTTATCGACTGAATGCGCGCGGGCTCGACCACGGCCAGCACGATCGCGCCAACCACCCGGGCCCCCGCGTTTTCCAGCGTGCTGCATGCCGTTGAGAGCGTGGCGCCGGTGGTGAGCACATCATCGACCAGCAGCACGGCCTGGCGGGCGACGGGCGCTCGAACCTGGAACTGGCCGCGCAAGGCCTCGAGCCGCGCGGCTCGGGCCCGCCCCGCCTGCATCGGTGAGCTCGCGGGCTTGTCGAGTATTCGCAGGCCCACCGGGCAACCGCTGAGCCGCCCCAACTGCTTGGCCATTTCTGCGGGCAGGTGAAAGCCTCGGGAGGGGAGTCGGCCCGGGTCGGGCGGCATGGGCACCAGAATGGGCTTGAGCCCCCAGAGGCCAGAGCGCTGCGTCTGCGGCAGCAACCGGGTGAGTTCGCAGGCCGCTGACCAACGCGGCCCGTACTTGGCCCGGCGAATGGCCTCGGCGAGCTGTTCATCGTAGCGGCCTGCTGCCCAGAGCATGAGCGGGGCGCCACACGGCAGGCGGACCGTTCGCCAGCCAGCGCCGGGGCCGGGGCGCAGTGCTGATGCGGCTTGGCCTGGGGAAAAAATGGAAAGAAGCCAGTCTGCGAGAGGCATCGGCCACTATACTCAGCCGCCATGGCAGCAGACACCAGCCGATCGGCGGAGCGAACCGGGCCAAAGGCCCCTGTGATGGGCGTCCACCCAGTCTTGGCGGCGTGGCACGCAGGCCTGGACGAACGGGCGTCGATCATGCGAGTGCCGCCCGGCCGCGCGAGCCGCACCCTGGGCGAACCGCTGCCTGCGTTTGAGGGGCCGTTGGGTCGCATCGACCTGGTCGGCCTGCTGCTCGGTGAAGCAGACCACAAGGCACTCCTGCAGTCGGCGGCAAGCCAATTGCAGGAGGGGGGGCTGCTCATGGTCGCTGGCCTGGGCCCGAGCACCCTGCCGGGCCTGCGTCGCGACATCGGTTGGGCGCCCGAGGCCGTCTCGGCCTGGTGGCCGGACATGCACGACCTTGGGGATTTGCTCGTCCAGGTGGGCCTGGCCGATCCCGTTCTAGAGTCTGAGCGACTCACCCTGTCGTATCGGGATTGGCGACGCGCCCGGGCGGACCTTCGAACCTTTCCCTGGAGACCCCCTCGACAAGCCTGGGCCCATGTGTCCCGCCATGCCTGGGCACCATTGCTGCAGTCGCAAAAAGTGCCCGATGGCCGGATTCTGCTGGAAGTGGAACTCGTCTATGCCCATGCCTGGCGGGTTCCCGCGCGCCGTCGGCCGTCCCCAGAGACACCGGCCCCCGTGCAGTTTATGCCCCGCAACAGGTTTTCCTCGGGTTGAGGCCTTGGCCGTCAATCCTTCCTGACAGCAGGGATGCTTCGCCACATCTGCCAAACGGCATATAATCAGCCACCCGGGGGAATCAGGTCGTTGAAGACGTCCAGATGGGGATGCATGAGCGCAAACACCAATGTCGTGCGGCAGGACCACGACGGCCAAACGGTCTGGATGCTTCGGCGCAACTGCAGCCTCACCCCGAAACAGTTGGTTGGGATCTTCGGGTCTCTGGCGGGGCTGTCCTTGGCGTTCGCGGTCTACTGGGCCAGTCGCGGTGCTTGGGTGGTGGTGCCGTTCGCGGTGGCCGAGTGCTTGGCCTTGGGCGTGGCCTTTCTGGTGTACGCCCGGCATGCATGCGACCACGAGCGGGTGGTGTTGTCGGCCTCCGACGTGTCGGTGGAGGTCGTGCAGGGGCGCCAGCGGCTGATGTCGACGGTGCCGCGGGACTGGTTGCGGGTGGAGTGGCCTGGTGATCGCACCAGTCTGGTCAGCCTCCGATCGGGCAAGCAGGTGGTGCCGCTGGGGCGATTTGTCGATCAGGCGGGCCGCAGGCAGTTTGTTGAAGATTTAAAGCGGGTGCTGGTTGCAGTGCCCACCTGAATCACTTTATTGATGGGAAGAAGACCAAGCATGAATCGGATCTCACTATTGGCCGGCCGACTGTCGGCAGGCTTGTTGGCAGCATCTCTCTCGGCCGTGGCCTTGGCCAACGACATGACCACGCGCTACAACCTGCGCACCCCGGCCTCCGACATGGCCGAAAACCTTTACACCCTCCACAATTTCCTGCTCGTGGTCTGTGTCCTCATCTGCGTGGCCGTCTTTGGTGTGATGTTTTATTCCATCTATGCGCATCGCAAGTCCAAGGGCCATCAGCCCGTAGATTTTCACGAGAGCACCTCGCTGGAAATCGCTTGGACGGTGGTGCCTTTCCTGATCGTTTTGGTCATCGGCATCTATGCCACCCCCATCGTCATGGCCCAGAAAGACACCACCAACGCCGACATCACCGTGAAGGCCACGGGCTACCAGTGGAAGTGGGGCTACGACTACCTCAAGGGCGAGGGCCAGGGCATCGCCTTCTACTCCACCCTCACCACACCGTACGAGCAGCGCATCAATCAGCAGGCCAAAACCCTCAATTACCTCTCCGAGGTGGACAACCCCTTGGTCGTGCCCGTGGGCAAGAAGATTCGTGTGGTCACCACGGCCAACGATGTCATCCACGCCTGGATGGTGCCCGCCTTCGGCGTGAAGCAAGATGCCATTCCTGGTTTTGTGAGAGACACCTGGTTCAAGGCTGAAAAGGTCGGAACCTACAATGGTCACTGTGCAGAGTTGTGTGGCAAAGACCACGCCTTCATGCCGATTGTGGTGAGAGTGGTCACGGCCGAGGAGTACACGGCATGGGTCAATGAACAGAAGTCGAAATCTGCAGCGGTCTCCGGTGCAGCCCTGGCAAAAGTTGAGTAAGGAGAGCAAGCGATGAGTGCAGTTCTGGATCCACACGGCCACGCGGCCGACCACCACGCCCACGACCATCCGCATGGGCTGAGCCGCTGGCTCTTTGCCACGAACCACAAAGACATCGGCACCCTCTACCTCTGGTTCAGCTTCTCGATGCTGATGATCGGTGGCATTCTTGCCCTCGGCATCCGCGCAGAACTCTTTCAGCCCGGGCTGCAGATGATCCAGCCCGAACTGTTCAACCAGCTCACCACCATGCACGGTCTGATCATGGTCTTCGGCGCGATCATGCCGGCCTTCGTGGGCTTTGCGAACTGGATGATCCCACTACAGATTGGCGCCGCGGATATGGCCTTCGCCCGGATGAACAACTTCAGCTTCTGGCTGATGATTCCCGCGGCCATTCTTCTGGTGGCCTCCTTCTTCGTGCCGGGCGGGGCCACGGCCGCCGGATGGACCCTCTATGCGCCGTTGTCCACCCAGATGGGCGCGGGCATGGACATGGCCATTCTTGCGCTGCACCTGCTGGGCGCCTCGTCCATCATGGGTTCGATCAACATCATCACCACCATTTTGAACATGCGGGCGCCGGGCATGACCCTCATGAAGATGCCCATGTTCGTCTGGACCTGGCTGATCACCGCCTACCTGCTGATTGCCGTGATGCCGGTGCTCGCGGGCGCCATCACCATGACCCTCACGGATCGTCACTTCGGCACGAATTTCTTCAATGCTGCAGCCGGCGGTGACCCCGTCATGTACCAGCACATCTTCTGGTTCTTCGGGCATCCTGAGGTCTACATCATGATTCTCCCGGCCTTCGGCATCATCTCGGAGATCATTCCCACCTTCTCGCGCAAGACCCTCTTTGGCTACAGCTCCATGGTCTACGCCACGGCCTCGATCGCCATCCTGTCTTTCGTGGTCTGGGCCCACCACATGTTCACCACGGGCATGCCGCTCACAGGGCAGCTCTTCTTCATGTACGCCACCATGCTGATTGCCGTGCCCACGGGCGTGAAGATCTTCAATTGGCTGGCCACCATGTGGCGCGGCTCGATGACCTTCGAGACCCCAATGCTCTTTGCCATTGGCTTCATCATCGTGTTCACGATCGGCGGCCTGACCGGCATCATCCTCTCGGTGGCCCCGCTCGACATCCAGCTGCATGACACCTACTACGTGGTGGCCCACTTCCATTACGTGCTCGTGGCCGGCTCTCTGTTTGGCCTTTTTGCTGGTGTTTACTACTGGCTGCCCAAGTGGACAGGCCACATGTACGACGAGACCCTCGGCAAGGCCCATTTCTGGCTCTCGATGATCTTTTTCAACATCACCTTCTTCCCCATGCACTTCCTGGGCCTGGCCGGCATGCCGCGTCGTTATGCCGACTACCCCATGCAGTTCGCAGACTTCAATGCGCTGGCCTCGGTGGGTGCCCTGGGCTTTGGCCTGGCGCAACTCCTGCTGCTCTATGTCGTGATCAAGTGCATCAAGGGTGGTCCCAAGGCGGCCGACAACCCCTGGGGCGCGCCGCATGGGCTTGAGTGGAGCGTGCCCTCGCCCGCGCCGTTCCACACCTTTGAAACACCCCCTGTGGTGAAGTGATCGACGCGTCAGACATGCCCTCGAACCGTCAGCCCGCAAACCTGCGCCTGGCCCTGATTCTCTTGTCAGTGGCCGGCGCTTTTTTTGTGGGGATCGTTCTGAAGTTCATCTTCTTTCCGACACACTGAGCGCGATGCAAGCACACCGACCTGACAACACCCGCATGATGGGCAAGCTGCTCATGGTGACGGTTCTGATGTTTGCCTTTGGCTTTGCCCTGGTCCCCTTCTACGAGAAGATCTGTGAGATCACGGGCATCAACATCCTGAGCTCCAAAGAGAAACTCGACTACGCCGAGGCCAAACGGTTCGCAGAAAACACCCAGGTCGACTACAGCCGCAAGGTCTCCGTGGAGTTCGATGCCAATTCCCACGGCACCTGGACCTTCAAGCCACGCAACAATGTGGTCGAGGTGCATCCGGGTGAACTGGTCACCGTGATCTACGAGATCAAGAACCATGAGACAAGAGACATCTCTGGCCAGGCCATTCCGAGCTATGCCCCCAAGCAGTCGGCGGCGCACTTCAAGAAGCTCGAGTGCTTCTGCTTTGAGCAACAGGTTCTGAAGGCCGGCGAGACACGCGAGTTCCCGGTGGTCTTCGTGGTCGCCCCGGAATTGCCCGACGGCATTCGGAACATCACCCTGAGTTACACATTCTTCGAGGTGGGCATCCCAACGGCGCAGGCGCCGTCGTCCACCGTGGTGCGCTGAGGTGTCCGCCCTGGACGAGCTCAAGGTGGCGACCCAGCGTCGGGGCAGTTTTCGTCAGACCCTGGGTGCCGTGCTCTGGTCTTTTTTTGGTGTGCGCAAGGGCTCGGCCCACGATGCCGACATGGCCAGCCTCAACCCGGTGCATGTCATCCTGGTGGGCCTGCTGGCTGGTTTGATATTTGTATTGAGCTTGGTGATACTGGTGCGCGTCATCACCAGTGGATGAGATGAGATGAAAGGGAGTCAGGCATGAGTGCAGCAACCCACGGGGCCGCCCCGTATTACTTTGTTCCGGGGCCCAGCAAGTGGCCGTTGGTGGGCTCGATTGCCATGTTCTTCTTCATGGTGGGCCTCTCCGGTCTCATCAATGAGGCGTCCTACGGCAGCTACAGCCTCGCCCTCGGGTTTGCCATTCTCATTTACATGTTCGTGGGCTGGTTTGCCAATGTCATCCACGAGTCCGAGACCGGCCAGTACAACCACCGGGTCGACGCCAGCTTCCGTTGGAGCATGAGTTGGTTCATCTTCAGCGAAGTCATGTTCTTCGCGGGCTTCTTTGGCGCCTTGTTTTACGCGCGCGTCATCGCCATGCCGTGGCTCGGCGACCTCGACCACAAGGCCTTTCTCTGGCCAGACTTTGTTGCCCAGTGGCCGAATGCGGGTCCCGCTGGCCTGGTGGAGTCCTTCCAGACGATGGGCCCCTTCTGGATCCCCACCATCAACACAGCCCTGCTGCTGGCCTCTGGCGTGACCCTCACCATCGCCCACCATGCCCTTCGTGAGAACCATCGCGAGAAGGTCTTGTTTTGGCTCGGGGCAACGGTGCTCCTTGGTGCCATCTTCATGGGCTTTCAGGCCTATGAGTACATGTATGCCTACTCCGACCTGAACCTGAAGCTCTCGTCTGGCATTTTTGGATCCACCTTCTATCTGCTCACGGGGTTTCACGGCTTTCACGTGACGATCGGCGCCATCATGCTGCTCGTCATCTGGTTCCGAGTACTCAAGGGCCATTTCAAACCAGAGAGCCACTTCGCCTTCGAGGGTGCCGCCTGGTACTGGCACTTCGTGGACGTGGTCTGGCTTGGCCTCTACGTGGTGGTCTACTGGATGTAAGTTGCGCTGGGCGGGCCGCTCGCTCGCCCAACGGGTCCGTTCGCATCATGAGAAGGCCACCCCCCGGTGGCCTTTTTCATCAAAAGCGGTGCTGGGAGGCCTCGATCCAGCCAAGCTGGTGGCTGATCAGGATGCAGAGAAAGAGTGCGATCGACAGGCCGACCCGAATGGCCAGGGCCTTCACGGTTTTGTTGCTCTGGCCCTTGTCACGCATCAGGTAAAAGAGCGCGGAGCCCAAGCTTCCGATGATGCCCAAGAAGGCCAGGGCGATGAAGAGTTTAGACATGGAGTTCCATCTTAATGGGAATCACGGCGACAAAGGCACCACAGGGATTTGGCCCTGCGAGCTGGGTGTGTCTGGCATTGGCGCTGCTCACGCTGGGTCTCGGCCTGTGGCAGTGGGATCGCAGCCTGGAGAAGACCGCGCTCGCGGCCCGTGTGGCCGAGTCTCGGGCCGCCTCGGCCCTGCCGTTTCTACCAGGCCAGGCTAGAGACGCCTTTGCCCAAGCCGCCACGCAAGACCTTGATCGTCGGGTGGCCACGCTGATAGGCCGCTGGCGGGATGACAAGACCCTCTACCTCGACAACCGCGCCCACGAAGGCGCGCCTGGTGTGCACGTGCTCACGCCACTGGTTCTGCAAGATGGCAGCCTGGCCTGGGTCAACCGGGGCTGGGCCCCAAAGGCACCGGGTGAAGCCGACCCTCGGCGTAGCGCCTTCGAGGCCGGCGAATTGCATCGCCCAGACCCGGGGGCTGGCCCTGTTCAACTCGAGGCCGTCGCCATGGCGAGCCTCATGCGTCGCCTCGAACTGCGGTCTGACGCCGCTGACCTGCGCTCCGGTGCACTCTGGCAGAACTTCGAGCCGGCCGCCGCCCAGGATTGGCTTGGAACCGACAAAACCGGAGCGGCCACGCGGACTTGGCCCGTCATCTTCTGGCAGACTTCGGACACTGGCGACGGCCTCCTGCGCCGCATTCCCACCCCCGATCGCGAAGACATCGCCAAGCACGAAGGCTATGCACTGCAGTGGTGGCTGATGAGTGTGGTGGCCTTGGTGTTTGCCTGGCGCCTTCGTCGCGCCGCCGATGCATCCATGTCTTGAACCGCTCCAACGGATAGAACCCATGACCACCACCATGCCCACCCCCACGCCTCGCCGCTCCATGACCATGTTCTGGATGGTGGTGGCTGTTTGTTTGGCCCCCGTGGTGGCCTCTTATTTCTTGTACTACGGCGTGAGGCCTGAAGGCCGCACCAACCACGGCGACCTCGTCGAGCCGCAACGGCCGATTGGCAGCCTGCCCGTGACCACCCTGGTGCGGGCACCGGGTGAGTCCGGCTTTGTGGATGTCTTGGCCGCCCTGTCCAAGGACGACCCGCGTCAGCAGTTGGCCAGTCTCCAAGACTTTCGCGGCCGCTGGCTGTTGATTCGAGTGGGGCCGGCCTCCTGCGGCGAAGTCTGTGAGTCGCAACTCTGGATGACCCGCCAGGTTCGTCTGGCCACCGGCAGAGAAAGAGATCGGGTGGAGCGCCTCTGGATCATCCCCACGGCGCCCAACGCCGCGAGCACCAAGGTGGCCCTGCCGGAGGAACACCTCGGCACCTGGGTTCTGAGTGCCGATGCCGCCGCCCTCGAGGCATGGCCACTGCCAGAGGGCTCCACGGGAGTGGGCTCGCACCTCTGGCTGGTCGATCCACTGGGCAACCTCATGATGCGGTTCCCAGCCGACCCCGATCCTGCGAAAATCAGGTCTGACCTCATGAAGTTGCTCAAAGCATCCCGGATCGGCTAAACCCATGTCCTCCTCCACCGCCGCCTCGCCACTGTCGCTCGCCGCACTGAGCCGACAGTACCTGGCGCTCACCAAGCCGCGCGTCAATCTGCTCATTGGTTTTTGCGCGGTGATCGGCATGTTCCTCTCGGTGCCAGGCATGGTGCCGTGGCAGCCGTTGCTGGCGGGCACCGCCGGCATCACCTTTGTGGCCTTTGCCGCCGCCGCGATCAACTGCCTCGTGGAGTCGCACATCGATGCCAAGATGGCGCGCACGGCCTGGCGGCCGCTGCCCTCTGGAACCCTCACGGTGTCTCAGACCTTGGTCTTCTCGGGGCTCCTGGGCGGCCTGGGCCTCTACATCCTCTTCGTATTTGTGAATGCACTGACGGCCTGGCTCACCCTGGCCACCTTTGTGGGCTACGCCATCATCTACACGCTCATTCTCAAGCCACTCACGCCGCAGAACATCGTGATTGGTGGCGCCTCGGGCGCCATGCCACCCGTGCTCGGCTGGGCCGCAGTCACCGGTGAGACACCGCCAGAGGCATGGATTCTTTTTCTGATCATCTTTGTCTGGACCCCGCCGCATTTTTGGGCGCTGGCTCTCTACCGCACCGATGACTACGCCCGTTCGGGCCTGCCCATGCTGCCCGTCACGCATGGCCCGAAGTACACGCGGCTGCACATCCTGCTCTACACGGTGTTGTTGTTGGCGGTGAGCCTTCTGCCCACGGCCATGGGCCTGTCAGGCTGGCTCTACCTGGTGGCAGCCATTGGGCTCGGCCTGCGCTTCCTGGCCCTGGCCTGGCAGCTCTACCGGGCCTACAGCGAAGCCCTGGCCCGCAAGACCTTCAAGTATTCCATTGCTTACTTGGCCTGGCTCTTTGGAGCCCTCTTGGCCGACCACTACTTGGTGCTGCCCTGATCCTGTAGTTTCTTGGTGAGCCAGGCCTCGACCGACGGGAACACAAACTTGCTCACGTCGCCACCCAGGGTGGCGATCTCCCGAACGATGGAGCCAGAGATGAACTGGTACTGGTCTGAAGGTGTGAGGAACATGGTCTCCACGTCTGGCATGAGGTATCGGTTCATGCCGGCCATCTGAAACTCATACTCAAAATCGGACACGGCCCTCAGCCCACGAATGATCACGTTGGCATCGAGCTCACGGACAAAGTCTTTCAGCAGGCCTTCAAACGGGCGCACCTCGACATTCGGGTAGTGGCTCAGAATTTCCTGGGCAATCTCACAGCGCTCACTCAGGGTAAAGAACGGGTGCTTGGAGCGGCTGTCGGCCACGCCCACCACCAGGCGATCGAAGAGTTTGGCACCGCGGCGCACCAAATCTTCGTGGCCCCGGGTGAAGGGATCGAAGGTTCCTGGGTAGACGGCTGTCTGCATCGCACAAGGATAACCCTTATGCAATGCGCCTTCAGAAAAAATTAAGTGAGTGCTTGCTTGAGCTTTTTCATCGCCGCAGCCTCGATCTGACGAACCCGCTCCGCAGAGATGCCGTGTGCACTGGCGAGCTCGTGCAGGGTGGCGGGCTTGTCGTCCTCGTCGTGAAGCCAGCGGGCCACCAGAATGTCGCGGCTGCGGTCGTCCAGCGTGGACAGTGCTGCGGCGACGCGGGCGCGACCGAGCGCTTCCTCTTGGGCCTCGGCCACGATCTCAGAGGGGTCGGCGCGCTCTGCGGCCAGTGCGGCAATGGGGCCACTGCGCTCCTCGCCATCGACCACCTGCCCCTCCAGGGGGGTGTCGCCGCCATTGAGCCGCTGATCCATCTCCAGCACCTCCTCGGGGGCCACCTGCAGGGTCTGGGCGATCTCCTGGGCCTGCTCGGCCGTGACGCCTGCGTTCGCACCCAAGCTGCGCTTGAGTGAGCGGAGGTTGAAGAAAAGCTTGCGTTGGGCCTTGGTGGTGGCCACCTTCACCATCTGCCAGTTGCGCAGAATGTACTCGTGGATCTCGGCTTTGATCCAATGCAGGGCAAAGGACACCAGCCGAACGCCCCGGGTTGGATCAAAGCGGCGAACGGCCTTCATGAGGCCCAGGTTTCCTTCCTGAATGAGGTCTGCATGCGGCAGCCCATAGCCGAGGTACTGTCGGGACACGGCCACCACGAGGCGTAGGTGCGAGAGCACCAGCTCGCGGGCGGCCTCGAGGTCTTGAAGGGTGCGAAAGCGCAGGGCAAGTTCTTGCTCGCGCTGGGCCGTGAGCAAGGGCATGGTCTGCACGGTGCGCAGGTAGGCCTCCAGGTTGGCACCTGGACTCAGTGGCAGGACGGTCAGAGCGGAATGGGTCATGTGTCTTGTCTCCCCCTGGGTTGACGCCATTTTAGCACTCGACATATGAGAGTGCTAGTCTCATGAAGCCCGCGGTTTTGCCCTAAGATCAGCCACCGTCTGTGGAAAGGCCCCCACCATGAAGTTTCGTTTCCCCATCGTCATCATCGACGAGGACTTTCGCTCCGAGAACACCTCTGGACTGGGCATTCGTGCGCTGGCCGACGCCCTGGAAAAAGAGGGCATGGAGGTGCTGGGTGTCACCAGCTACGGCGACCTCGCCCAATTTGCGCAGCAACAGTCGCGAGCCTCGGCCTTTGTGCTGTCCATCGATGACGAAGAGTTTGGTGCCGGCAGCAAAGAAGAGGTCACCCACGCCCTCCGCAACTTGCGGGCCTTCGTGAGTGAGATTCGATTCCGCAATGCCGAGATCCCCATCTACCTCTATGGAGAGACCAGAACCTCGCGCCACATTCCCAACGATGTGCTGCGCGAATTGCATGGCTTCATTCACATGTTTGAGGACACGCCAGAGTTCGTGGCCCGGCACATCATCCGCGAGGCCAAGTCTTATCTCGATTCCCTCGCGCCCCCATTCTTTCGGGCCCTGCTGCACTACGCGCAGGATGGCTCCTATTCCTGGCACTGCCCCGGCCACTCCGGTGGCGTGGCCTTCCTCAAGGCGCCTGTGGGCCAGATGTTCCACCAGTTCTTTGGCGAGAACATGCTGCGGGCCGATGTCTGCAATGCCGTCGACGAGCTTGGCCAGCTGCTCGACCACACGGGGCCGGTGGCCGAGTCTGAAAAAAACGCAGCCCGCATCTTCAGCGCAGACCACTGCTTCTTTGTAACCAATGGCACCTCGACATCCAACAAGATTGTCTGGCATGCCGCAGTCGCCCCGGGCGACATCGTGGTGGTCGACCGCAACTGCCACAAGAGTGTGCTGCATGCCATCACGATGACGGGTGCCATCCCGGTCTTTCTCATGCCCACCCGCAATCACCTCGGCATCATCGGCCCCATTCCGCTCAGTGAGTTCGAGCCTGCAGCCATCGAGGCCAAGATTCAGAACAACCCATTTGCCAAGGAGGCCTGGGCCAAGGCCAAGGCCAACGGCCAGCCCAAGCCCCGCATCCTCACCATCACGCAGAGCACCTACGACGGTGTGCTCTACAACGTGGAGATGCTCAAGGACGTGCTCGGCAACACCATTGACACCCTGCATTTCGATGAGGCCTGGCTGCCGCATGCGGCCTTTCATGACTTCTACAGAGACATGCATGCGATTGGCAAGGACCGCCCCCGCCCGCATGACCCCATGATCTTCTCGACCCAGTCGACCCACAAACTGCTTGCGGGCCTCTCCCAGGCCTCACAAATTTTGGTGCAGGAGTCAGACACACGGCAGCTCGATCGAGACCTCTTCAACGAGGCCTACCTGATGCACACCTCCACCAGCCCGCAGTACGCCATCATTGCCTCGCTGGATGTGGCGGCGGCCATGATGGAGCCTCCCGGGGGAACCGCACTGGTTGAAGAGAGCATCGTCGAGGCTCTGGACTTTCGACGGGCCATGCGCAAGGTGGAGGACGAGTTCGGTGACAAGGACTGGTGGTTCAAGGTCTGGGGACCGGCCGAGTTTCAGGCCGACAGCGATGGCATGGCCCACCGCGAGCAGTGGGAGCTCAAGCCCAACGATGAATGGCACGGCTTTGAGAACCTCGTGCCGGGCTTCAACATGCTCGACCCGATCAAGGCCACCATCGTCACGCCAGGCCTGAACATCAAGGGCGAGTTCGACGCCCAGGGCATTCCGGCCTCGGTCGTCACCAAGTATCTGGCCGAACACGGCGTGATCGTCGAGAAGACAGGCCTCTACTCGTTCTTCATCATGTTCACGATTGGCATCACCAAGGGGCGCTGGAACACGCTGCTCACGGCCCTACAGCAGTTCAAGGACGACTACGACAAGAACCAGCCCATGTGGCGGGTGATCCCCGAGTTCTGTGCGGCCCAGCCCAAGTACGAACGCGTGGGCCTTCGAGACCTCTGCCAGCAGCTACACGACACCTACAAGTCTTATGACATCGCCCGGCTCACCACCGAGATGTACACCTCCAACATGGAGCCGGCCATGAAGCCTGCAGATGCCTTTGCATCGGTGGCCCATCGCAAGACCGAGCGTGTACCCATCGATGACCTCGAGGGCCGCATCACGACGAGCCTGCTCACGCCCTATCCGCCAGGCATTCCATTGCTCATTCCAGGAGAGCGCTTCAATCGGACCATCGTGCGTTATTTGCAGTTTGCGCGTGAGTTCAATGCCGCCTTCCCAGGCTTTGAGGCGGACATCCACGGGCTGGTGGAACAAGACCGCAACGGCGAGCGCGCTTACTTCGTGGACTGCGTGCCGCAGTCTTAAGACTGGACCAGTGCGGCTGCGAAGGCCTTGGGGTCAAAGGGCTGCAGGTCTTCAATGCCTTCCCCCACGCCCACGAACTGCACGGGAATGGGCCGCTCCTGGGCCAGAGCCAGCAGGACACCGCCCTTGGCCGTGCCATCGAGCTTGGTGACCATGAGGCCGGTCAGCCCCAGCGCATCGTCGAAGGCCTTGGTCTGTGCCACGGCGTTCTGACCGGTGCCGCCATCGACGACCAGCCAGGTCTCGTGGGGCGCGCCGGCCATGGCCTTGCCCATCACCCGCTTCACCTTTTTGAGTTCCTCCATGAGGTGCAGTTGGGTGGGCAGCCGGCCAGCGGTGTCGACCATCACCAGGCTCGCGCCGCGGGCATCACCGGCCTTGATGGCATCGAAGGCCACGGCCGCGGGGTCGCCCTGGGCCTGTGCAATAACGTCCACGCCATTGCGACTTCCCCAGGCCTGGAGCTGCTCTTGGGCTGCAGCCCGGAAGGTGTCTCCGGCCGCCAGCAGCACTTTTTCGCCTTGGGCCTGGAAGTGGTGGGCCAGCTTGCCGATGGAGGTGGTCTTTCCTGCACCGTTGACACCAACCACCATGAGCACCCGGGGCCCGGCTGCGGGGCCGGGCTGCCTCACAGATGACAGGCTGGCCAGTCGAGATGCGAGCAGTTCAATGAGTCGATCGGCCAGTGCCTCAGGGTTGGCTGTGGGGTCGACGGGCGAGGACCGCAGGCTTTGGCGCAGACTTGCGACAAGGTCTTGGCTGGTGCGGGCCCCCGCATCTGCCATGATCAGGGCTGATTCAACCTCTTCAAACCAGTCGTCGTCGATCACCGGCCGCCCAATGAGACGGCCGAGCGCGGCGCGGGTCTTGGAGAGGCCCGACTTGAGTCGGGAGAAACCGCCGGTGTTGAGGAACCCAATCATGGATGGAGTGGTCTTTTTCGAGATGAGAACAAGCAAACGAGCCGTTGCGGCCATTGTAGGCGCCTTGATCACCCTGATGCTGCCGGCTGCGGCGCGCAGCATGCAGTCCACACCAAGCCTCGACCAGACCCTTGCCAATGGTCTGCGGGTGGTGGTCTTTGAAGACCGCCGTGCGCCGACTGCCCTGCACATGGTCTGGATCAAGGCCGGCTCCATGGACGAGCAGCCCGGCAAGACAGGCCTGGCCCACGTGCTCGAGCACATGATGTTCAAGGGCACCAAGACCCTGGCTGCTGGTGAGTTCAGCCGCCGCGTGGCCGCCCTGGGTGGCCGCGAGAATGCCTTCACATCTCGGGAGTACACCGGCTACTTTCAGCAGGTTCATCGCGATGCCCTCTTCGATGTCATGGCCCTGGAGGCCGACCGCATGCAGAACCTGCAGTTCACCAACGAGGAGTTCGCCAAGGAGATCCTGGTGGTGATGGAGGAGCGGCGCCTTCGCACCGACGACAGCCCGTCAGGCCTGGCCTATGAGGCCCTGATGTCGCGGGCGTTTGTGGCGTCGCCAGTGCGACACCCCATCATTGGCTGGATGGCAGACTTGAAGGCCCTCACACCCGATGATGCCCGTGGCTGGTACGACCAGTGGTATGCCCCCAACAATGCCACCGTGGTGGTCGCAGGCGATGTCGATGCACAGGCGGTCTTGGCCGAGGTGGAGCGCCTCTACAAAAATTGGTCTCCAAAGACCTTGCCAATGTCCTCGGCTGTGGTTGAGCCCAAGCAGTTGGGTGCGCGTGAGGCGCAGGTCTCTGCGCCGGCTGAGAATGCCTTCTTCTTTAAAGCCTGGCGGGCGCCCACCCTGGGCCCAGCCGATGGCCCAGTCTCCCCGGACAACCCCGTGGCCCGGGATGTCGTGGCGCTTGGGGTCTTGTCGACCCTGCTCGACCATCCTGATTTTGGGCGGCTACAGCGTGGGCTCGTGCGCGAGAGTCGGCGCGCCGTGAGCGTGGGCACACAGGCCGACGCCGTGTCTCGAGGGCCAGGACTTTTCTTGGTGGAGGCCACGCCCGCCAAGGGTGTCGGTGTGAGGGAGGTCCTTCGCGATGTCGAGGCCGAACTGGCCAAGATTGCTTCCCAGGGGGTGTCTCAGGACGAGCTCAATCTCATTCGCAGGCAGGCCAAGGCCTCGCAGGTCTACAAGCAAGACTCGCTCTTCTCAAAGGCGATGGAGGTGGGCCGCCTGGTCACTGCGGGCCGGCCCCTGGCCGATGCCACCGACTGGCTGCAGCTGCTCGACGCCATCACGCCCGAGGATGTGCAACGCGTGGCCAAGACCATCTTCCAGGACGACCAGTCCACGCTCATCGAACTGCTGCCGCAGCCATTGGACACCGCCAGCCGTCGGGGCTTTGCAGCCCCCGTGCTGCGGCACTGAGGAGAGACCATGCGCAACCTTTTGTCTGTCAAGGTGATGGCTGCCGTGGTCATGGTCACGGCCATGGGCTCGGTGCGGGCTGAAGTGAAAACCGTCGATGTGGGGGTGGCCGCCGCTGAGAAGGCCTCGAACCGCATCCAGTCATTTCGATCCGCGCAGGGCGTGGAGGTGCTCTTTGTTCCCGCGCGTGGCATCCCCATGGTCGACCTCGCCATCGAGATCGACGCAGGCAGCCGCTGGGATCCCGTGGGCCTGGAAGGCCTGGCGGGCCTGACGGCGAGCCTGTCCAACCGGGGCCTGGCGGCGGTCGCGGACCGGCCCGCGAGGTCGGAAGAAGAGGTGGGCCAGGCCATGGCAGCACTGGCCATCCAGCGTTCTGAATCGGTCTCGCAGGATCGGGTGGGCATCCGATACCGGTTTCTATCGGATGCCGCCGTTCGCAACGAGGCCGTCGCCTGGGCAGCGCGTCAGCTGTCCGACCCGGCCTATGACGCTGCGGTCGTGGCACGCGAGCGAGACCGCTCGGTGGCGGGCCTTCTAGAGTCCCTCACCCGGCCCCAGGCCTTGGCCACCCGGGCCTTGTGGTCTTCCATGTACGGAGACCATCCCTACGGGCGGCAGTCCACACAGGCCTCTCTGCAGGCCATCGCAGCCGACCACCTCGCCGCCTTTCATGCGCGCTTCTGGCGGCCCGAGCGCATGTCGGTGGCGCTCGTCGGAGACCTCAGCCTGGCCGATGCCAAGGCCCTGGCCGACGCACTGCTTGCGCCCTTGACCCAGCGCGTTCAGGACCCATCTCACCAGGCCCTGGCCATTCGATCGGATGTGGCCTGGCTCTCGCTTTTGCCGGCCGTGCCACCGGCCAAGGCCACTGAGATTCGTCAGCCCCACCCCGCCAACCAGAGCCACATCTGGCTGGGCCTGCCCATGATGAGCCGATCCGACCGCCTGGATTTCTTCCCGATGCTGGTGGCCAATCACATCCTGGGTGGCGGCGGCTTCACGGCCCGCCTCACCCACGAGGTGCGTGAGAAGCGGGGGCTCTCCTACAGCGTGTTCTCTGCTGTTCAGCCACTGGCCCAGCCGGGGCCGTTCTTCATCGGGCTACAGACCCAGCGCGATCGCTCGGCAGAAGCGCTCACGGTGGTGCGGTCTGTGCTGGCCGATTTTGTGCAGAAGGGGGCCACCGAGGCGGAGCTGGAGGCGGCCAAGAAGAACCTGCTGGGTGGCTTTGCGCTGCGCCTGGATTCCAACCGCAAGCTGCTCGACAACCTGGCCCAGATGGCCTTCTACCGCCTGCCACTCGACTACCTCGACACCTGGTCTGAGCGCGTGGCTGCCGTGAATCAGGAGGACATTGCAGATGTCCTGGCCCGGCGACTGGTCCTCGATGCCATGACCGTGGTGGTGGTTGGTGGTGAGACGGCGCCTGCAGCCGCGCCGTCTCCCGCAGCTGCGCCCTCTCCCGCACCCGTGCCATCCCCGTGACGCCACGGCGCAGTCCGGCGCAGCCGGGTTCGGTGCGCATCATTGCGGGCCAGTGGCGGCGCAGCCTGCTGCCCGTGCCCAATCGGCCGGATCTTCGCCCCACACCAGACCGGGTTCGCGAGACCGTCTTTAATTGGCTCGTCACCTGGATGCCCGTGCCCATCTCGGCTGCGCGTGTGCTCGATCCGTTTGCTGGTTCTGGAGCCTTGGGCTTTGAGGCCGCCTCGCGTGGGGCCGCCAGTGTGACCCTGCTCGACCACGACCCGCAGGTGGTCTCTGCCCTGTCGACCACCAAGGCTCGGCTCGCCGCCACTGCAGTGACGGTGCTTCGGGCCGATGCAGCCAGCTGGCTTGCCCAGCGGGCCGGTGAGCCGCAGGCGACGCCCTATGAACTCATTTTTCTAGACCCACCGTTCTCGGAGCATCGGCTGCCCAGCATGGTGGTGCTCACCGTGCCGCACCTGGCCGATGGCGGCTGCCTGTACTTGGAATCGGATGAGCCCATTGCGGGGGCCTTTGAAACCCACCTGCAGGCCCATGGCCTGGAACTGGTGCGCTCCGATCGTGCAGGGCAGGTTTACTTCGGCCTGGCCCGGCTCACACGTTAAAGCGAAAGTGCATGACGTCGCCATCCTTGACGACGTAGTCTTTTCCCTCGAGCCGCATCTTGCCGGACTCTTTGGCACCCTGCTCGCCCTTGCAGGCCACGTAATCCTCAAAGCCAATCACCTCGGCCCGAATGAAGCCTCGTTCGAAATCGGTGTGGATCACACCGGCGGCCTGCGGTGCCGTGGCGCCCACGCGCACCGTCCAGGCCCGAACCTCTTTGACGCCGGCGGTGAAGTAGGTCTGTAGTCCAAGGAGCCCGAATGCCGCCCGAATCAGGCGGTCAAGGCCTGGCTCCGTCATGCCCATGTCCGCCAGGAACACAGACTTGTCCTCGTCGGCCATGTCTGCAATCTCGGCCTCGACGGCTGCACAGATGGCCACCACCGGCGCACGCTGCTCAGCTGCATAGGCCTCGAGTGCGGCCAGGTGCGGGTTCTGCGCAAAGCCACCCTCCTTCACATTGGCCACAAACATCGCGGGCTTGGCCGTGATGAAAAAGAAAGGGCGTATCAGTGCGTGTTCGTCGGCGTCCAGGCCCAGGCCCCGAATGGGCTTGGCCTTGTCGAGCTGCACCTGGCATTTCTCAAGAACGGCCACGAGCTTGGCGGCCTCCTTGTCGCCCGAGCGAGCGAGCTTCTGCGCCTTGACGAGCTGCTTCTCAAGGCCAGCCAGGTCGGCCAGGGCCAGCTCGGTCTCGATGGTCTCGATGTCCGCCAATGGGTCCACCCGCCCATTCACATGCACCACGTTCTCGTCTTCGAAGCAGCGCACCACATTCACAATCGCATCTGTCTCACGAATGTTGGCCAGGAATTGGTTGCCAAGGCCTTCGCCTTTGCTGGCACCGGCCACCAGTCCTGCAATATCGACAAACTCGACGGTGGCCGGCATGACACGTTCGGGCGACACGATGGCAGCGAGCTGATTCAGACGTGGGTCGGGCAGCTCCACGATGCCGGTGTTGGGCTCGATGGTGCAGAAGGGATAGTTCTCAGCAGCGATGCCCGCCTTGGTCAGTGCATTGAAGAGGGTGCTCTTGCCAACATTGGGCAGGCCGACGATGCCGCATTGAAGTGCCATGGGTGTCCTTTCAGGGGTTGGGCTGTGCGGGAGGGTCGACGTGGAGCAGCCGTTGCGCTGCAGCCGCATCCCCCCGAAGAAGCGCAGGCAAGGCCTGCAGTGCACGATCGATGGCCTGGCCCAGCGCAGTGGATTCGTCTGGCCGCGGCCGCTGCAGGACGAAGTCCGCCACGGCCTGCTCCAGCCCGAGGGTTCGGGGGTGGCCAATGCCCAGGCGCAGCCGCCAGAAATTGGCATCGCCCAGGGCGGTCGCAATGTCTCGAATGCCGTTGTGGCCGCCGTGGCCACCGCCTTGTTTGAGCCTAATCTGTCCGGGTGGCAGGTCGAGCTCATCGTGAACCACCAGCAGTTCTTGTGGTTCGATTTGGTAGAAGTGGCGCATGGGCTGCACAGCCGCCCCAGAGCGGTTCATGAAGGTGTCTGGCTTGAGCAGCCAGAGGCCACCAGCGACCAGACCGGGGGCCGCGACCTTCGCGGCATGACCTTTAAACCGCGACTCGGAGGACCAACTGGCGGGGCCGGCGCCCAGGCCGCGGGCGGCCAGGGCATCCACAAACCAGAAACCCGCGTTGTGGCGGGTTTCAGAGTAGCCGGCCCCAGGGTTTCCGAGGCCGGCGATCAGGCGAATGGTCATGGCGCAATGCGGCCGGCGCGCAGACCGCGCTGCTTAGCCTGCAGTGGCGTCAGCCGGGGTAGCGTCGTCCTTGCCGCCTGGCTTGCTGGCCGTGGCAACAACGGGGTTGTCCTGGCCGTGGAGTACCAAGGTGACGCCTGCGGGCAGGGTGATGTCCTTGACGTGAACCGAGTGGCCAACCGCAAGCTTGGAGAGGTCGACCTCGATGAACTCCGGCAGGTCTTTGGGCAGGCAGCTGATCTCGAGCTCGTTGAGCACATGGCTGACGATGGCGGCATCGAGCTTGACGGCGGGGGAGACATCCTGACCCACAAAGTGCAAAGGCACCTTCTTGTGCAGAAGCTGATCGGCCTCGACACGTTGGAAGTCGATGTGCAGCACCTGGGCCTTGAACGGGTGCATTTGGAAGTCGCGCAGGAGCACCTGCTCGCTCTTGCCGTCGAGCTCGAGCTTCAGGATGGACGCATGGAAGGACTCAACCTTCAGCGCGAGAAAAATGGGGTTGTGATCCATTTCAATGGCGATGGGCTCGCCCTTGCCGCCATACACAATGCCTGGCAGCTTGCCATCCCGACGAAGGCGGCGGCTCGCACGCGATCCTTCAGCAGAACGGCGGGTTGCAACCACGGTGGACGTGGAAAATTTCATGATGCACTCCGCTTCTAAATGTGGTGAACAGGCCCCTGGGCCGCGACCAGCCTCAGAGGGAAAGCCCGCTAGTGTAGCAGTGGGCCCAATGGGCCGCCAAGTTCGGGGAGCTAGGCCAGGAAGAGCGAACTGACCGAATCAGACTTCGCGATTCGAATCATGGTCTCGGCCATGAGGCCTGCGCAGGTAATTGCGCGAATGCGGCCGCACTGGGCTGCCTCTTGGCTGAGCGGAATGGTGTCGGTGACCACCAGTTCATCGAGCGAAGACTCGGTGATGCGCTTGACCGCGCCGCCGGACAAGACGGGGTGGGTGCAATAGGCGATGACCTTGAGCGCGCCCTCGGCCTTCAGGGCATCTGCAGCCTTGGTGAGGGTGCCGGCGGTGTCGACCATGTCGTCCATGATCAGGCAGGTTCGGCCGCTGACATCGCCGATGATGTTCATCACCTCGGAGACATTGGCCTTGGGGCGGCGCTTGTCAATGATGGCCAGGTCGGTGTCGAGCTCCTTGGCAAAGGCACGGGCCCGCACCACACCACCCACATCGGGCGAAACCACCATGGGGCTCGGGTAGTCGTGCTTCCAGACATCGGCCAGGATGATGGGCGCTGCGTAGATGTTGTCCACGGGGATGTCAAAGAAGCCCTGGATCTGGTCGGAGTGCAGGTCCATGGTGAGCAGGCGATCCACGCCCACCGACTGCAGCATGTTGGCAATCACCTTGGCGCTGATGGGCACGCGCGCCGACCGAACACGGCGATCTTGACGGGCGTATCCAAAATAGGGAATCGCCGCAGTGATTCGGCTGGCCGAGGCGCGCCGAAGGGCGTCGGCCATCAGCATCACTTCCATGAGGTGGTCGTTTGCGGGCGAGCAGGTGGGCTGAAGAATGAAGACGTCGCGGCCACGCACATGCTCGAGAATCTCAACCGTGGCCTCACCGTCTGAGAAGCGTCCGATGGCCGAGCGGCCCAGTGGGATGGAGAGGTGGCGCGCCACCTCTGCTGCAAGCCGGGGGTTTGCATTGCCCGTGAACAGCATGATGCCGTCGGGTGATCCGTTTCCAACCGGGAGTCGATCCGCCATGCTCAGTGTGGTTCCAATCAAGCGGCCGCCGAAGGCCAGTGGCTGGGGAGGAAGGACTCGAACCCTCGCATGCCGGAATCAAAATCCGGTGCCTTGACCAACTTGGCGACTCCCCAGCGTTTGCAACAAGCCATTATGGTAACTGTTCAGACGCCGGATGCCGAGCCAGGGCCCTGCAGACGCGAACCCGATCCGCTGCCAAGCCTTGTGTCACCAGGGTTTGGGCCAAGGTCTGGGCCTCCTCGTGATGCTGGCAACTCACGAAGCAGGCCCCCCCGCTGCCGCTCATGCGCACGGCGGCCGGGGGCAGTCCGAGGCCCGTGGCGACGCGCGCCAGCTGGTGTCGCCACTGGGCCACCACAGGAAACTGGCGACAGGCCACGGGCTCGAGGTCGTTCCGACCCGCGGTCCAGCGCGCATCCTTGCAGGCCAGCTGAAGCTCGCTTGGTGGCATGGGCACCGTGTCTCGAACCAGGCTGGGGTCGCGGAAAATCGGGGCCGTGGGCACCACCTGCGGTGGCACGACCACCACAAACCATTGGGCTGCGGGCTGCAGGCTCTGCATCGATTCACCGATCCCACCCACCAAGGCTGCCTGGCCGTGCAGGAAGAAGGGCACATCCGCCCCAAGGGTGAGGCCAATCTCGGCGAGGGTCTCGCGGGGGAGGTGAAGGCCCCAGAGGGCGTTGAGTGCCATCAGCGTGGTGGCCGCATCGGAGCTGCCTCCACCAAGGCCCGCCCCGTTGGGGATCGCCTTTCGGATGGAGACCTCTGCGCCAGCAGTCTCAGAGAGCAGGCCACATGCCTGGCTGTGGGCCTTGAGGGCCCGGGCGGCCCGGATGGCGAGGTCGTCATCCTCAGCCCAGTCCAGTGATTCGGCCCGATGAATCTGCCCCCGCTCATGGGTCGTGATGCGAATTTCGTCACACCAGTCGATGAGGCAGAAGACGCTCTGCAGGAGGTGGTAGCCATCGGCACGCCGCCCCACCACATGCAGAAAGAGGTTGAGCTTGGCCGGGGCGAGCCAGGTCTGCATCAGGGCTGCAGCCGGTCGGGCACGATGCGAATGGCCAGGGGGCCTCGGCTGCTGGGCAGCGAGGCCTCAATGCGCCGGGATGTCGCCGCCTCGGAGGGAGACAACTGCTGCGCAACGGCATCGAGCAGCGCACCGAGGGTCTGCAGTTGGTCGCCCTGCAGGCCCAGTGCATCGAGGGCCCATTGGCGGGCCCGCTCCGTGGACACCGACTCACCGCGTGGCCCAGCCAGCGACCAGCCCTGCCAGTCCTGTGGCAGACGGGTCTGGCGCAGCAGGCCCTGTGGCTGACCCCAGGGGTCTGTGATCGCGAGCATGGCCTCGCGCCCGGCGGGGCCTTCGCGGGCAGGCCACCACTCAAATCGACCCTGGATGGGGCTCTCGAGGCCTGGCCCGAACAGCACGAAGCGGCCCACCGATGCGGGCAGGTCGTCGGCCGAGGTCGTGGCCTGTTGCGCGGGGGGCAGGCTTGCGCATGCTTGCAACAGCACCAGCCCCAGACCCAAGGCCACACGCCGCATCACTCGATGCGAACCCCAAGGCGTTCAAGGGTCTGGGCGAGCACCTTGTTGTGTGGGTCACTGGCCAGTCCAATGCGCCAGATCGCCTTGGCCCGGTCGGCCTGGCCAAGCGTCCAGAGCACCTCGCCCAGGTGGGCAGAGATCTCTGCGTCGGGCTGCTGTCGGTGGGCGCGCTCCAGCCACGTGAGCGCCTCCTTGGGCTGGCCCATGCGGAAGAGCACCCAGCCCATGCTGTCGAGAATGTGTGGGTCCTCCGGCGCAAGGCTCACCGCTTTTCGAATCAGTTCGTTGGCCTCGGTGAGGCGCTCGCCGCGGTCTGCCAGGCTGTAGCCCAGGGCATTGAGCGCATGGGCATGTGTGGGCTCGCGGGCAATCAGGCTTCGGAGCAGGCGCTCCATGTCATCGAGCCGGCCGAGCTGCTCGTGCAGCATGGCCCGGGTGTAACTCAGTGATGCAAGCTGCAGGTCCGGGGCGCCAATGGTCTCCAGCAGGGCAAGGGCCTGAGCCCGGTTTGGCGTGCGGCTGAGCAGGCCCGTGAGCCGCTCGTAAAACGGTTCGAGCTGTCCGGCGCGCCGAGCTTGTTCGCGTCGCGCCAGCAGCGACTGGGTGAGGTCGCCCGTGAACCCGAGCATGAGCTCGAGTGTGTCGACGGTGTCCTGGGCCTCAAGCCGTCCATTGCTCGCCTTGGCCCAGACCCTCGCCGCGCGCAGGGCCTGGGCCGGTGCCCGCGCACTCAGGGCCACCTGGGTGGCACGCTCTGCGATGTTGGCCTGCTGCGTCTCTTCGGCCAAGGAGACATAGGTGGCCGCGGCCAGGGCGAGTTCACCCTCTTGGATGGCCAGTTCGCTCACCAGAATCTGGAAGACCATGCGGGGCTCTTGCGGACCGGCCGAGCTCCCCTTGGCCAGGGCGGGCCAGGAGATCGACGCAGCCATTGCAAGGGCGGCCAGGCGAATGGAATAACGCATCATCATGGTCTCGCAACAGTAACCCAGAATGAAGGGGGCCATGGCCATGCCCGAACTGCCAGAGGTGGAAGTGATTGCCCGCGGGCTGGTGCCAGTCTTGGTGGGCCAGCGGCTGCATCGCCTGGCCGTGAGCGGCAAGCCCCTGCGAAGCTTTGCCGGCCGCATCACGCCGCTCAAGCCCCTCGAAGGCCAACGGCTCGTGGGGTTGTCTCGGCGGGCCAAGACGCTCATCTGGACATTCGAGCAGCATTGGCTGGCGATTCACCTTGGAATGTCGGGCGTGCTGCGTTGGCAGCCATCGCCCGTGGAGAATGCGCCGCCGGCGCACTGCCACCTGCGATGCTGGTGGGAGCACGGTGAACTCTGGTTCGTTGACCCGCGCCGATTCGGCGACATCCGACTGGCCCGCCGCCCGCAGGGTGTCCACACGCCCCATGACAGTCCCTTGCCAGCCAGCCTCGTGGGCCAAGCGGGCCAAGGATGGGAGCCCCTGTCGGCCACACTGACGCCGCAGGCCTTCGCAGGCTCGGCCAAGGGCGTGCGGCAGGCCATCAAGGTCTGGCTCATGAAGGGTGATCCGCTCGTGGGCGTGGGCAATATTTATGCAAGTGAGGCCCTCCATCGGGCGGGCATTCACCCAGCCCGGCCCGCGGGTCGGGTCTCTGCGGCCCGACTTCACCAGCTGCTGCAGGCCATCCGGGCGGTGCTTGAAGAGGCCATTGCGGCTGGTGGCAGCACCCTGCGCGACTACCGACATGCCGATGGCGGCACCGGGCAGTATGCGGGTGCACATCGCGTCTACGACCGGGCCGGCGAGCCCTGCCCATACTGCGGGCAAGCCATCCGACGCATGGTCCAAGCCCAGCGGGCCAGCTTCTACTGCCCTGCCTGTCAGCGATGAGCCGTCGGTCGGTCTCGCGCTTTTCCAGCCAGCTCATGGCCTGGGCTGCCCAGCATGGGCGCGCCGGCCTGCCCTGGCACCCGGCACCGGGTCAGTCGCCGGACCCCTATCGAGTCTGGCTCTCCGAGATCATGCTTCAGCAGACGCAGCTGGCCACCATGCGTCCTTACTTCGATCGTTTCCTGGCGAGGTTCCCAGACTGCGCGGCACTCGCGGCAGCCCCGTTGGATGACGTGCTTTCGGCCTGGAGTGGGCTGGGCTATTACGCCCGTGCACGCAATCTGCATCGGGCGGCCCAGCAGCTCGTGGAGGCCGGTGGCTTTCCCGCCCATGCAGAGGCATGGCAGCGGCTGCCCGGGGTGGGCCGCTCCACGGCTGCAGCCATTTGCGCAGTGGTGTTTGGGGAGCGGGTGGCGATTCTCGATGGCAATGTTCGTCGGGTCCTGGCGCGGCAAGTCTGCGCGCCCCAGCCCTGGGCCAGTCAGGCTCTGGCCAATCACCTCTGGCAGGAGGCCGAGGCTCGCCTGCCAGAGGCCGCCCAGGACATGCCCGCCTACACCCAGGCCATCATGGACCTCGGGGCACTGGTCTGCCTGCCGCGACAGCCGCGCTGTGAGGCCTGCCCCGTGTCGGGGCACTGTGAGAGCCATCGTCGGGGGCGAGTCTCCGACTTCCCCGTGCCGCGGCTGGCCCGTGTCCGGCCGGTGCGCCAGGCCCGCTGGCTGGTGGTTTGGCGCAAGGGCTGCGTGGGCCTGGTTCGGCAGCCCGAGGAAGGCCTCTGGGGTGGGCTTTGGGTGCTGCCCGAGTGGCCGCTGGACACGGCATGGCCTCAAGGCTGTCATGCACCCCTCTCTCTCAGCCACGACTTCACGCACTTTCGCCTGGAGATTCAATGGGCGGGCTTGTCGCTGTCGGCCAAGGCAAGGCCTCCGTGCGCGGGTCTGCAGTGGGTGCCTGTGGCCGAGGCCCTGACACGCGGGCTGCCCACGCCGGTGCGGCGTGTGCTGGGCCTTAGTCGAGACCGCGTCGAATCAGGGAGCGGTGTCGAACCATGACTGGCCAGGCCCCCGAGAAGTGCTTCGCCAAGGCTTCGGCACAGTAGACCGACCGGTGTTGCCCCCCGGTGCAGCCGAGTGCGACCGTCAGGTAACTGCGGTGCTCGGTCTGATAATGCGGCAGCCAGCGCTCCAGAAAGCCCTGGATGTCGGTGACCATCGTGCCCACGCTCGGCTTGTCCTCTAAGAACCGGATGACCTTCGTGTCTTTGCCCGTGAGGCCGCGCAGGGCGTTGTCATAGAAGGGGTTGGGCAGGCAGCGCACATCGAAGACCAGGTCGGCATCCAGGGGCACACCCTCCTTGTAGGCAAATGACTGGAACAGGAGTGTCAAGGGGGAGGCCTTGAGTGAGAGCAGTTCCCGCACCCAGGCCCGCAGCCCCGAAGGACCGAGGTCGCTCGTGTCGAAGGCCGTGCCAAGGGTTGCATAGTCGGCGAGCAGTTCCCGCTCGGCCTCAATGCACTCTGCGAGCGAGCGGCCGTCGGTGAGGCCCTGGTCGGCGGTGAGGCTCAGTGGATGTCGTCGCCGGGTCTCTGAGTAGCGCTGCACGAGAATGTCCGACCGTGCGGTGAGAAAGAGCACGGTGAGATCAACCCCCGATGCACGAATGGCGTCGAGCGTGCCGCCCAGTGCACCCGCATCCACCGCGCCGCGCGCGTCGGCGGCCACGGCCATGCGCTGGTGGCCTTGCCCACGAAGGGTCTGCACCAGGCCCTCGAGCAGTCCAATGGGCAGGTTGTCCACGCAGAAGTAGCCGGTGTCCTCGAGGGCCTTCAGGACAACAGACTTCCCCGAGCCCGAAAGCCCGGTGAGCAGCACGAGCTTGGAGGATGGACTGGTCGTGGTCATGGGGCGGCCTGCCGCATGGCAGCCTGCTGACGCTCCGTGAATTCCTTCAGGGTGTCGACACCCCGCAGCTGAAGCACCGTGTTGCGAACGGCGGCCTCGACCAGCACCGCCAGGTTGCGGCCCGCTGCAACCGGAATGACCACCTTGCGGATGGGCAGCCCAAGCACCTCCTCATTGAGGGCTTCCAGCGGCAGCCGTTCGTATTCGTCGATGGCAGACCGCCGCACAAGCTGCACAATCAGCCGCAGACGAAGGCGTCGTCGAACGCTGGTCTCACCAAAAATGGCCTTGATGTCGAGCAGGCCCAGGCCACGAACCTCGAGCAGGTTCTGCAGCAGCGCGGGGCACTTGCCTTCAACGGTGTCGGGGGCAATGCGTGCGAACTCCACCACATCGTCGGCCACCAGGCCATGGCCGCGGGTGATGAGTTCCAAGGCCAGCTCGCTCTTGCCCAGACCCGATTCCCCGCAGATGAGCACGCCAATGCTCAGCACATCCATGAAGACCCCGTGCAGGGACGTGCTTGGTGCAAGGGTCTTGCTCAGCTGAATGCGGGTGAGGTCGATGAGTCGCGCCGCCTGTAGGCTGCTTCGCATCAGCGGTGTGCCATCACGATCGCAGGCATCGAAGAGCTGGGCCGGCGGCACTTGGCCGTCTGCGATGACCAGTGCGGGCGGGCGCCCCGAGAGCAGTTCGGCGGTGAGGTAGGAGCGGCGCTGTGGATCGAGCCGGTTGTAGTAGTCCACCTCGGCTGCGCCGAGCACCTGAATGCGATTGGGGTGAATCAGGTTAAGGTGACCGACCAGGTCTGCACTCTCAAATGATGGGCCGGAGATGTGGCGGTCTGCACCCACGCTGCCCGTGACCCAGGTCAGCCGCAGGAGTTCTCGGTAGGACTCGAAGAACGCTGCGACGTTGAGCATGGCTGGGGCCTGTCAGCCCCCGGCCGAACGCCAGGCGCACAGGGCCTGGTGAAGTGCCTGCGGATCTTGGCTGCCGAGCAGGGCCTCTCGCAGGCCGGTGTCCGAGAGCATCTCGGCCACCTCGGAGAGGAGTTCCAGGTGCTGCTGGGTGGCCTGCTCTGGCACGAGCAGGAAGATCAGCACCGAGACAGGCTGACCATCGGGTGCATCGAAGGGGATGGGGCTGGCCAGCCGGAACACGGCCGCCACGGCATCTTCCAGGCCCTTGATGCGGCCATGTGGAATGGCGATGCCGTCGCCAAGCCCGGTGGAGCCAAGGCGCTCGCGGGCAAACAAGGAGTCGAAGACCTTGCTGCGTGCGATGCCCTGGTGCTCTTCAAACAGCAAACCCGCCTGTTCAAAGACGCGCTTCTTGCTAGAGGCGTCGACATCCAGTTGGATGTTGTCGACGGCGAGGAGCTTGCAGATCCGGTTCATGAGGCCAAATTATAGGCCGGTTTCACCAGATTTGCTGCGCTGCGGCAATCAGAGCGCGCTGGCCCCCCGCGTCTGGTGGACCCCCTTTTGGTGGAGTTCCTTGTAGCGCACGACCTGGCGGTCGAGTTTGTCGGCCAGCAGGTCGATCGCCGCGTAGAGGTCGCTGTGGGTGGACTCCGCATGCAGGTCCTTGCCTTGTAAGTGCACAGTCACTTCAGCCTTCTGGTCCAACCGCTCGACCGAGAGCACCACGTGGGCCTGAATGCCGTGGTCGAAGTGTCGCCAGGCCTTGGCCAGCTTCTGTTCGACGTAGCTGTGGATGGCGTCGGTGACGGGCAGGTGGTGGCCGGTGATCGTGACTTGCATGGTGCGTCTCCTGTGGTTGGATTAAACCCGCTTGCGAAGGCTGGCACTGGGGATTCGAAGCCCCTCTCGATACTTTGCCACTGTTCGACGCGCCACGACCACGCCCTGTTCCGCAAATCGGTCGGCGATGGCCTGATCCGACAAGGGTTTTTCGGCGGGTTCGGCCTTGATCCAGTCTTGTATTTGGGCGCGCAAGGCCGTGGCCGAGGCCGCGCCGCCGTCATCCGTGCCCACGTGGCTGCTGAAAAAGTATTTCAATTCAAAGCAGCCCAAGGGGGTGAGCATGAACTTCTGGGTGGTCACCCGCGAGACGGTCGACTCGTGCAGTTCGCAGGCCTCGGCGATGTCCCGCAGCACCATGGGCCGCATGGATTTGGGGCCCTCCTCGAAGAACTTCTGTTGGGCGGCCACAATCGCCTGCGAGACCCGAAGAATGGTGTCGGAGCGCTGCTGAATGTTCTTCATCATCCACCGGGCCTCTTGCAGTTTCTGCTGCAGGCCCCCGTCGCCTCCGTTGTCCTTGATGAGCTTGGCGTACTCTGAATTGATGCTCAGGCGCGGCAGGGCATGCCGCGCGAGCCGAACACTCCATCGGCCGCGGCGGTCGCGTTGGACCAGCACATCGGGAATGAGGTAGGTGGCCTGCTGAGACTGGAAGGTGGCGGCGGGCTTGGGCTCGAGCCCTCGAATGAGGGCCAGCGCCTGCGAGACATCCTCCTTGCCCTCGCCGCAGGCCTTGGCCAGGCTGGTCACCGGCAGACTGCCGAGCTCAGCCAAGTGACCTTGAACCAGGCGTTGGGCGAGGCGGCCGCAGGCCTGCTCCTCCGGTGCGTCTTCGTGGTGAGCCAGGAAGTCCTCGATCTGCAGCAGCAGGCATTCCTCCAAGGAGCGGGCGCCCACGCCAACCGGGTCGAGTGACTGCAGCAGGCGCAGGCCCACGGCCTGCTCGTCCTCCTCCAGGGGCCCACCCAGGTGCGACTCAAAGACGCTTGCAAAGCCTTCGGCCAGGTCTGCGGGGTCATCCCGCAGGTAGCCGTCCTCGTCGAGCCCCTCGATGAGAATCTCCAGCCAGGCCCGGTCGCGTTCACTCAGGTGCAGGCCCGCGGCCTGTTCGCGAAGGTGGTCGGCCAGGCTCGTGGGCTTGGCATCTCCGGGCTCGTAGTCGGTGTCCTCACCGCCGCCACTGCCGCGCCAGTCCGTCAGGCCATCGCCCTCCATGGCGGGCCAATCGTCCGGGCCATCGGCCCCAGACTCGGGCCCGTCACTCGACTCGGACGTGGCCACCTCCTGCTGCTCGATCGGGGTCTCGCTGCTGCTCTCGCCATCGGGGCGAAGGTCGTCGATCTCGAGCAGCGGGTTGTCCTGGGTGAAGCGTTCGAGCTCCTGGCGCAGCTCCAGGTTCGAGAGCGCCAGCAGGCGAATGGCCTGCTGAAGCTGCGGTGTGAGGCTCAGCTGCTGGCCAAGCTTGGTGGTGAGCGAGATCTTCATGGCTACATGCGGAAATGTTCGCCGAGGTAGACCTCCCGCACACGGGGGTCGTCCACGATGCTGGCCGGGTCGCCATGGGCCAGCACCTGTCCTTCATTGATGATGGTGGCGTGGTCGCAGATGCCAAGCGTCTCTCTCACGTTGTGGTCGGTGATGAGCACGCCGATGCCTCGGTCTTTGAGGTAGCGGATGATGCGTTGAATCTCGATCACCGCAATGGGGTCCACGCCGGCAAAGGGCTCGTCCAAGAGAATGAACCGCGGGGATGTGGCCAGTGCCCGGGCAATTTCCACCCGACGGCGCTCACCACCCGACAAGGCCTGACCCATGCTCTGGGCGATGCCGCTGATCTGGAGTTCCTCCAGCAAGGCCTGCAGGCGTGTCTCGATCTCGTTGGGGGCCAAAGGCTGGCCATTCCCATCGACCTGCAGTTCGAGCACCGCTCGAATGTTGTCCGACACGCTCAGGCGACGAAAGACCGAGGCCTCCTGGGGAAGGTAGGAGAGCCCGGCACGGGCCCGTCGGTGAATGGGCTGGTGGGTGAGGTCTTGGCCATCGAGCACAATCGAGCCCGCATCGGCGGGCACCAGGCCCACGATCATGTAGAAGCAGGTGGTCTTGCCCGCCCCGTTGGGGCCGAGCAGCCCGGTGACTTCCCCACTGGAGACCGACATCGACACTTCCTTCACCACCAGCCGACCTTGGTAGCCCTTTCGCAGCTTGCTGACCTGAAGCGTGCTGATCGGGGAGGCGCTGGTGCCGGCTGCGGTCATTCGGCGGGCTGGGCGGGCCTGGGCATGAGGGTCATGCGGGCGCGGGTCTGGCCAGGCTTGACCTCCACCCCATAGACCTCGGTGACATTGTTGTAGACCACGCGATCGCCAGCGACCTGGTCCATGGCCGACTCGCCCGCCAGGCGTCGCATGACAGCCTGTTCAGAAAGAATCGCGATCTCGGTCTTGCTGTCGTAATCGATTTGAAGGCTCTCCCCCACCATCCACTCGTCGACCCCTTCTCGCTTCTGACGGAAGCGGGCCGGCTGGCCCGTGACCACGCCCTGGGAGGTACCATCAGGCTGCTGCCGCAGCTCGAGCCGATCGCCTCGCAGCACCAAGCTTCCTTTGGTGAGCACCACGTTGCCGGTGAATACGGTGACAAGCTTTTGTTCGTCGTGGTCGAGGCGGTCTGCATCGATCTTGGTGGGGGCATCTCGGTCGGCCTTGGCGGCCTGTGCAGTGGACACAAGGCCACCGACCATCATGAGGGCCACCATGAATTGAGAGAGAACGAGGCCATCTCGCATGGGCAGACTCATTTCTGTTTGGGCAACACCATTCTGCTGTCAGCCAGAATCGTCACCTGATCTGTTTTCTGATTCAAGGTCATGCCCACACCATACAGGGTTGAGGCGCCGCGGTAGATCATCACAGGGTCTGCCGTTCGGGCCAGGTCTTCATTGACCAGGAAGGTCAGGCTCTCGGTCTCGACCCGAACCGCAGGGTCGGTCTCATAGGCTTGGCGGGTTACCACCACGGTCTTTTTTAAGGTCACCACCGACTGGTCTGAACTCACCTCGCCGCGCAAGGCTGTGGCCATGATGGGTGGCCGATCGGGCCGCAGGGTCACCACGACGGGCTCGGTAAAGAAGGACTGCCCGTCGGCCAACTGCTCGATCTCTGGGGTCTGAATGCGTTGCGCTGGAAAGCCTTCCGAATTGCTGCGCACGATGGTGGCCCCATAGACATAAGCCGTGGGGCCCGTTCGGGTGGCAGACGCTTTTTGCCAGTCTGGCTGCAGGGCCCACTCCGAGAGCAGGTAGGAGGCCGCGGCCAGTGCCCCCAGAAGAACCACCGAGAGCAGGGTGCCGATGCGGTCGGACCAGCGGTTCATCTGGCTCGGGCCTTCAAGATGAAGTCGCAGAGTTCCCGCACGGCACCGTCGCCGCCCGGCCGGGTGGAGACCCAGTCGGCCTGGGCCAATACATCTGCATGGCCATTGCAGACACTGGCGGCCAGACCTACCTCGGTCATCACCGGAAGGTCTGCAAGGTCATCTCCCATGTGGCCGCAGGCGCTGGCCGACAGGCCACTGGTGGCGAGCCATTGGTGGAAGGCCGCGCGCTTGTCGTCACAGCCGAGCAGCACCTGTGTGATGCCCAGTTCGTGGGCCCTGTGCAGCACCGAGGGGTGGCTGCGGCCACTCAGAATCCCAACCCCCACGCCGGCCGCCTGCAGTGCCTTCAGGCCGTGCCCATCGAGCACATGAAAACGCTTGAGGGCCTCGCCGGCCGCATCGTAATAAAGGCCCCCATCGGTCATCACGCCGTCGACATCGAAGAACATGAAGGCCAGCGCACGGGCGGCCGCTGCGGGGTCTCGACGCAGGCTGCTGCCCACCATTAGAGGATCTTCGCCTCAAGCAGGTCGTGCAGGCCGACGGCGCCCACCAACTGGCCCGCCTCGTTGACCACCAACAGGTGGTTGATCCGGCTGGTGTCCATCAGGTGGGCCGCCTCGGTGGCCAGCGCATCGGCAGAAATGGTTCGTCCGCCCGGGGTCATGGCCTGTGACACGGGCTGGTCTGGGCTCAGCCGACCCTCGCCCAACAGGCGACGCAGGTCGCCGTCGGTGAAGAGCCCGAGCAGCTTGTTCTGGTCGTCCACCACGCAGGTCATGCCCATTCGTTTGGCACTCATCTCGGCCAAGGCATCGGTCAGTCGCACGCTGCTTCGCACCGCAGGAAGCTGGTCGCCGGTTCGCATGACATCGGCCACCCGCACCAGCAGCCGCCGACCAAGGCTCCCGCCGGGGTGCGAACGCGCGAAGTCGTCGGGCCCGAAGTTGCGCCGCTCGAGCACCGCCACCGCGAGGGCATCGCCCAGCACCAGGGCTGCGGTGGTGCTCGATGTCGGGGCCAGGTTGTGAGGGCAGGCTTCCTCTGAAACGGCGGCCAACAGGTGAATGTCGGCGAGCTGGGCCAGGGTCGACTGCGCGTGACCCGTGATGGCAATGAGTCGGGCACCCATGCGCCGAAGGTGTGGGGCAATGAATCGAAGTTCGTCCGTCTCGCCCGAGTAGGAGAGGGCGAGCACGAGGTCTTGGGCCTGAACCATGCCGAGGTCCCCGTGCCGTGCCTCGGCGGGGTGCACAAAGAAGGCTGGTGTTCCGGTGGAGGCAAAGGTGGCGGCGAGCTTGCGGGCCACGTGTCCACTCTTGCCCATGCCGGTGACCACCAGACGGCCTTCGAGTCCCACGATCCAGTCCACGGCCTGGGCGGCCGCGGGTGTCAACTGTGCTGCCAGGCCTGCAATGGCCTCGGCCTCCATTTGGATCACGCGCCGAAGGCGCCCGAGCACGGCCTCTGGTGAGGAGTCTGTTGACATGCGAGAAGTGTAAGGGAAGCCAATCGCTACAATGCCCAGACATGCCTCCACACCAACCTTCGCTTGCATCAGAGCCCACGCTCGTCTTTGAGAACGTGCGCTTTGCCTACGGCGCACGCACCATCATTGATGACCTGAGCTTTGAAGTCGCCCGCGGGGAAGTGCTCGCCCTCATGGGAGGCTCCGGCGTTGGGAAGACCACCCTGCTGCGCCTGATGGCCGGGCTCGTGCGGCCCAGCCGCGGACAGGTTCGGGTCTTTGGCCGTGTGGTTCAGACCCAGGATCGTGCCGCGCTCTATGAGATCCGCCGGCGCATGGGCCTGCTCTTTCAGTTTGGTGCTCTCTTTACTGATTTGTCCTGCTTTGAGAATGTCGCCTTCCCGTTGCGCGAGCATGCGGAGTTGCCCGAGCCCATGCTTCGAGACCTGGTGCTGCTCAAGCTGGAGTCGGTGGGCCTGCGGGGTGCTGCAGACCTGATGCCCAGCGAAATCTCCGGTGGCATGGCCCGCCGAGTCGCCTTGGCCCGGGCCATTGCCCTGGACCCAGAACTCATCCTGTACGACGAGCCCTTCGCAGGCCTCGATCCCATCTCGCTCGGGGTGACGGCCCGCCTCATTCGCCGTCTCAATCGCGCCCTGGGCGCCAGTTCGGTGGTGGTGACCCACGACGTAGCCGAGACCTTTGAGATCGCCGATCGGGTGGCCGTGCTGGCGCCTTCCGCAAAGGGTGCACACCTCGTGGCCTTGGGCACGCCAGCCGAACTGCGAGCCTCGAGCGATCCTTACGTGCGGCAGTTCCTGGCTGGCGATGAAGACGGCCCGGTCGCCTTTCACATGCCGGCCCGACCTGCAGCCGAGGAGTTTTTGCGTGGCCCGCGCGCCTAAGCCACTGGACCGCATCGCGCGGCTGGGCGCTGGGGTGCTGAGCGTGCTCGAGGGCCTTGGTGGCTTCATGCGCCTGGTGTTCCAACTGCTGGCCCGTCTGCCAGCCATTCTGCGCAGGCCGGGGCTGGTGGCCGGCCAGGTGCACTTTCTGGGCAACCATTCCCTGGCCATCATTCTCGTCTCTGGGCTCTTTGTGGGCCTGGTGTTGGGGCTACAGGGCTACTACACCCTGCGCCGCTATGGCTCCGAGGAGGCCTTGGGCCTTCTGGTCGCGCTTTCTTTGGTGCGCGAACTGGGCCCGGTCATCACGGCATTGCTCTTTGCAGGCCGGGCGGGCACCTCACTCACGGCCGAGATCGGGCTCATGAAGGCCGGCGAGCAGCTCTCAGCCTTGGAGGCCATGGCCGTCGACCCGGTGGCGCGCATCCTTGGGCCACGTTTTGCCGGGGGAGTCATCGCCATGCCCTTGCTCGCGGCGATGTTCTCGGCCGTGGGGGTGCTGGGTGGCTGGCTGGTGGGGGTCGTGCTCATCGGCGTGGACCCGGGTGCCTTCTGGTCACAGATGTCCGAGGGGGTCGACTTTTCTGGGGACATCGTCAATGGCGTGATCAAGAGCGTGGTCTTTGGCTTCACCGTCACGCTTGTGGCCCTCTACATGGGCTACTCCTGTCGGCCAACCCCTGAAGGCGTGTCCCGTGCCACCACCCAGACGGTGGTCGTCGGTTCCTTGGCCATCCTCGGCCTGGACTTCATGCTCACCGCCCTGATGTTCGGCGCGCTCTGATAGGCTTTCAACATGCAAAGAACCATCAATGTGCTGGTCGGCCTGTTTGTTCTGATTGGCCTGGCCGCACTCCTCTTTTTGTCACTCAAGGTGAGCAACCTCACGAGCATGGCCTCGGGGCCGAGTTACACCGTGGTGGCCTTCTTCGATGACATCGGTGGCCTCAAGCCACGGGCGGCGGTGCGCAGTGCTGGCGTGGTGGTGGGCCGGGTGCGCAGCATCGACTTTGACGACCAACGCTACCAGGCCAGGGTCTTGCTGGACATTGATTCCAGCGTGGACTTCCCCAAAGACAGTTCGGCCCAAATTCTCACGGCAGGCCTCTTGGGTGAGAAATACATCGGCCTGCTGCCAGGGGCCGACGACCAAATGCTCAAGGACAACGATCGCATCACCCTCACCCAGTCGGCAGTCGTGCTCGAGAACATCATTTCCCAGTTTCTCTACAACCGGGACACCGGCGGGGCTGCCGATGACAAGTCTGGGGGCCTGAAATGACGCCTCGCATCTGCCTGGCTGTGCCGGCTGCCCTGGTGCAATGGATGCGCCTGGCCTGTCTGGGCACGTTTTTGGCCTTGGCCGCGGGCTGTGCAAGCCTGCCCGAGGGCCATCAGTCCGACCCGCGCGACCCATTCGAGCGCTACAACCGGGCCATGTTCGATTTCAACACCGAGGTTGACGAGGCCATCCTCAAGCCCGTGGCCCAGGGCTATCGCAACCATGTCCCCGACCCCATTCAAAAGGGAGTGGGCAATTTCTTCGGCAACCTTTCAGACATGGTCACCACGATCCACCATTTGTTGCAGGGAGAGGGAACCAAGGCGGGCCAGACGGCAGGCCGCGTGCTGGTGAACACCACCATCGGCATCCTTGGCCTTGCGGACCCCGCCAGTGACATGGGGCTGCCCAAGACCAAGGAAGATTTCGGCCAGACCTTTGGCCGCTGGGGTGCGGAGCCTGGGGCTTACATTGTGCTGCCACTGCTGGGCCCGAGCACGGCCCGTGACACTGTGGGCACGGTGGCAGACTTTGCCACCGACCCTTTTGACCAGATTTTTACCGTTGACACCTCCACTGAATGGACGGTGCGGGGCACACGCGTGATCGACACTCGGGCAGGCCTCTTGGGTATGGAGTCCACGCTCGATGCCCTCTCATTCGACCGATACCTCTCGGTGCGTGATGCCTATTTGGCAAGACGGGCCCAGCAGGTTTCTAATGGCGAGACCGCTTCTTCAAAGGCCTCGCCATGATGTCCCTCACCTTCATTCGTCCCCGCGTTGCGTCCTGCGCGCTGACGCTTGCGGCCCTGGTGGCCTTGGCCCCGGGCCTTGCCAATGCGCAGCCGCGAGCGGCCTCGCCCGATGACCTCATCAAGGTGGTCACCCAAGACATCCTGGACACGGTTCGCGCCGACCGCAGCCTTCAGCAGGGCGACCTCAATCGGATGAATGCGCTTGTCGACCAGCGGGTCATGCCGGTGGTCGACTTCTCCAAGATGACAGCGCTCACCGTGGGCATCCATTGGCGCCGAGCCTCGCCGGCCCAGCAGGAACAGCTCATGGCAGCCTTTCGTGAGCTGTTGCTCCTCACCTATGCCGATGCCCTGCGTCAGGTGCAAGACACCACGGTTCAGGTGAGGCCCGCCCGTTACGCGCCTGAAGACCAAGATGTCGTGGTGCGCACCTTTGTGCTGCGAACGGGCAAGGAGCCCATTCAG
Source organism: Hahnella aquatica (SeqCode) (assembly GCF_965194505.1). Taxonomy (GTDB): domain Bacteria; phylum Pseudomonadota; class Gammaproteobacteria; order Burkholderiales; family Burkholderiaceae_A; genus Hahnella; species Hahnella aquatica. The sequence continues at coordinate 123,885 of NZ_OZ239144.1, forward strand.
CTCGATTACCGCCTGCACAAGACGCCTGCCGGCTGGAGGATCTACGACTTTAATGTGCTGGGCCTGTGGCTGGTCGACCATTACCGCAGCCAGTTCTCCCAATTGGTGGGTGCCCGCGGCATCGATGGGCTCATCGCTGCACTTCAGTCGAAGAACAAGTCCCTGCGGCAGTCGTCCGTCGCCCGTGGCTCCTGAATCCATCTTCGTCGGGCCCCGTGCGTTCACGGGGCCGCTCACGCTGCAGTTGGCGCCCGCGGTGCTTCAAATGGCTGCTGCTGAACTCGAGGAGGCCATCCGAGGCACCTCGGCTGGCCAGACGGTGGTCATGAATCTCGCGGCCCTCGGCAAGGTCGACACCTCCGCCCTCACGGTGCTTCTGGCACTCACGCGGCAGGCGCAGCAGCGTGGCATTCGGCTGGTCTGGTCGGGCATGCCGCCCGCACTCCTGGAACTGGCCAAGCTCTCCTCCGTCGACGCGCTGCTGCCCACGGCATGACGCCTGCCGTCTGCCTGCAGGGGGTGACCAAGGTCTACGGTCACCCAGACACCGGCTTTTGTGCCCTGCGCGATGTCAGCCTTCAGATCGAGCAGGGCGACTTCTTCGGCCTGCTCGGCCCCAACGGCGCCGGAAAGACCACCCTCATTCAGATCATGGCGGGGCTCACCCGCCCAAGCGCTGGCCGCGCCGAGGTCATGGGCTTTGATGTGGCCACGCACCCTTCTGAGGCTCGGCGGCGGCTCGGTGTGGTGCCCCAAGAACTGGTCTTCGACCCGTTCTTTACGGTGCGCGAGACCCTGCGCATTCAGTCGGGCTTCTTTGGTCTGCTGCGCAACGACGACTGGATCGATGAACTGCTCGTGGCGCTCGGCCTCTCCGACAAGGCCGACACCAACCTTCGCGCCCTGTCCGGTGGCATGAAGCGTCGGGTGCTGGTGGCCCAGGCCTTGGTCCATCGTCCCGCGGTGATCGTGCTCGATGAGCCCACCGCCGGGGTGGACATCCAACTGCGAGAAAGCCTCTGGCAGTTCATTCGCGGCCTCAATGACAAGGGCCACACCATTCTGCTCACCACCCACTACCTCGAGGAGGCCGAGCAACTCTGCCGTGGGCTGGCCTTCCTGCGGCGGGGTGAATTGGCCCTGGAGGGGCAGACGTCAGACCTCTTGTCGCAGACCCAAGGGGTGAACCGCCTGGAGCAGGTCTTCCGTCGAGTCTTCCAAGGGGTCGCCGTAGAATAGCGGCATGGTGACACCCAAAAACATTGAGCAGTACATCCGCGAGGGCCTGGCCTGCGAGCACCTTGCAGTCGATGGCGATGGCCATCACTTCGAGGCCGTGATTGTCAGTGCGGCCTTTGAGGGCAAGCGTCTGATCGCCCGCCATCAGCTCGTCTATGGCGCCCTGGGCGATCGCATGCGCCAGGAGATCCATGCCCTGTCGATGAAGACCCTCACGCCGGCCGAATGGGCCGAGCAGTCCGGCGCCTAAGGCCCCTTCATGGATCGTTTTCAGATTCAAGGGGGCCAGCCCCTTCATGGCCGCGTCCGAATTTCTGGGGCCAAGAATGCCGCCCTGCCCATTCTCTGCGCCGGCCTGCTCACCGATGCACCCCTGGTCTTGCACAACGTGCCGCCCCTGCGGGATGTGGCCACCATGCGCAAGCTCCTCGAAGGCATGGGCCTGCGCTGTGAGCGGCATGCCCAGTCGGTCGACGGCCAAGAGACCCTCACCCTGCAGGCCGACCGCATCGACCGGCTCGAGGCGCCCTATGAATTGGTCAAGACCATGCGCGCCTCGGTGCTCGTGCTCGGCCCCATGCTCGCCCGATTTGGTGAGGCCTTGGTGAGCCTGCCCGGGGGCTGCGCGATTGGTCAGCGCCCCGTGGACCAGCACATCAAAGGCCTCACCGCCATGGGTGCGCAGATCGAGATCGACCATGGCTACATCAAGGCACGCGCCGGCCGCCTCAAGGGTGCCCGCATTTCCACCGACATGGTCACGGTCACCGGCACCGAGAACCTCATGATGGCGGCCTGCCTGGCCGAGGGCACCACCGTCATCGAGAACGCAGCCTGCGAGCCCGAGGTGGTCGACCTGGCCGTGGTGCTTCAGTCCATGGGTGCACAGATTGAGGGTGCGGGCACAGACCGCATCACCATCCGCGGCGTGGAGGCCCTGCACGGGGCCGAGCACACCGTCATGCCCGACCGCATCGAGGCAGGCACCTTCCTGTGCGCGGTCATGGCCACGGGTGGAGAACTCACCGCCCTGGGGGCTCGGGCCGACCAGATGGGCGCCACACTCGACAAACTCCAAGAGGCTGGGCTCGACTGGCAGTCGACCGACGACGGCATTCTGGCCAGGGCCAGTGGCCGTCCGCGGTCCGTCAATGTTCGTACGGCCCCATACCCGGGCTTTGCCACCGACATGCAGGCCCAGCTCATGGCGGTCAACGCCATTGCAAATGGCACGGGCATGGTGGTGGAGACCATCTTCGAAAACCGGTTCATGCATGTCCAAGAGATGCGCAGGCTCGGTGCGCAGATCGAGATCGATGGCCACACGGCCGTGGTCAAGGGTGTCTCCCGTCTCACCGGCGCAAGGGTCATGGCCACCGACCTGCGCGCCTCTGCAGGCCTGGTCATTGCGGGCCTGGTGGCTGAAGGCACCACCGACATCGATCGCATCTACCACCTCGACCGCGGCTACGACCGGATGGAACAAAAACTTGTGGGCCTCGGGGCCCGCGTGAAAAGGGTGTCGGCATGATCACACTGGCCTTGTCCAAGGGCCGCCTCTTTGAAGAGGCCCTTCCCATGCTCCAGGGCATGGGCATTCGCCCGGCCGAAGACCCTGACACCTCCCGAAGGCTCATCCTGCAGACCAATCGCCCCGACCTGCGCCTGCTCATCGTGCGTGCCAGTGACGTGCCCACCTATGTGCAGTTCGGCGCGGCCGACCTGGGCATCGCCGGCTCGGATGTCCTGGTGGAGCACGGTGGCAATGGCCTGTACCAGCCGGTCGATCTGGGCATTGGCCGCTGCCGCATGAGCCTTGCTGCGCCCGTGGGCATGGATGTGGCCGACAAGCTTCGCCGCGGCGCTCGTGTGCGGGTGGCCACCAAATACCTGCAGACGGCCCGGCAGTTCTTTGAGTCGCGTGGGGTGCATGCAGACCTCATCAAGCTCTATGGCTCGATGGAGCTCGCCCCCTTGGTGGGCCTTGCAGATGTCATCGTCGACCTGGTCTCCACCGGTGCCACCTTGGCGGCCAATGGCCTGGTCGAGGTGGAGGCCATTGCCCAGGTGAGCTCGCGGCTGATCGTGAACCAGACCGCCTTGAAGACCCAGCATGCGGCCCTTGCACCCATCATTGAAGACTTCGCCCGACAATCCAAGGCCTGACCATGTCCACGCCATTGCCCATCGCTCGCCTCGCCACCACCCAGCCGGATTTCCAGCCGAAGCTGATCAAGATGCTGGCCCATGAGGCGGGCCAGGACGACGCCATCTCGGCCACGGTCAAGGGCATTCTGGCCGAGGTGCGCCGTCGTGGCGACGAGGCTGTGATGGAGTACACCGCAGCCTTTGATCGGCTCAAGGTCTCATCGGCCCAGGCCCTGGAGCTTCCCGCCTCGGCGCTCAAGGCGGCTCACGAGGGCCTGTCGGCGGAGCATCGAGAGGCGCTGGCCGTGGCCGCCGATCGGATTCGTGTCTTTCATGAGGCCCAGCGTCAGGCGTCCTGGTCCATCACCGATGCCCACGGCTCCACCTTGGGCCAGCGCGTCTCCCCATTGGATCGGGCAGGCCTCTATGTGCCCGGCGGCAAGGCCGCCTATCCATCCTCCGTGCTCATGAATGCGCTGCCTGCGAAGGTGGCGGGGGTGCCCGAGATTGTCATGGTGGTGCCCACACCCGATGGGGAGCGCAATCCCTTGGTGCTGGCCGCCGCGCACCTCGCGGGTGTGGACCGGGTTTTCACGGTGGGCGGCGCCCAGGCCGTGGCCGCCCTGGCCTATGGCACGCAGACCATTCCCGCGGTGGACAAGATCGTGGGCCCGGGCAACGCCTATGTGGCCGAGGCCAAGCGCCAGGTCTTTGGCAAGGTGGGCATCGACATGATTGCCGGCCCCTCCGAGATTCTGGTGATCTGCGACGGCAAGACTGACCCCGACTGGGTCGCCATGGATCTCTTCTCCCAGGCCGAGCACGATGAGTTGGCCCAGTCCATTCTGCTCACGCCCGACGCTGCCTACATCGACAAGGTTCAGGCCTCGATCGACCGCCTCCTGCCGGACATGCCCCGGCGTGCGGTCATTGAGACGTCTCTGCGCAATCGGGGTCTCTTCATCCTCACCCGAAGCCTCGAGGAGGCCTGTGAACTCGCCTCGCAAATCGCGCCCGAGCACCTCGAGGTCTCTACAGATGAGCCCGAGCGCTGGGCCGACCAAATTCGGCATGCCGGCGCAATCTTCATGGGCCGCTACGCATCTGAATCCATTGGCGATTACTGTGCAGGGCCCAATCATGTGCTGCCGACCATGCAGACCGCCCGCTTCTCATCGCCCTTGGGGGTCTATGACTTTCAGAAGCGCACCTCACTCATTCACGTGACCGAGGCGGGCGCTCAAGTACTGGGGCGTGTGGCCTCCACGCTCGCCTGGGGTGAGCACCTGCCGGCGCATGCCCGGGCCGCGGAACTTCGCCTCAAAAGTTAGCTGACATGCGGGCCACGCACGCGAGCTGCGTGCGTTCGGCTCGCCGTCTATCGGGCTGGGTCGTTGCTGGTGAGTGCCGTCAGGGCATCGACCAGCGCCTCGCACTGAGGCTGCGTGCCCACGGTGATGCGCAGTCGGTCGTGGATGCGGGGCTTGTCGAAATGCCGAACCAGAATCTTTCGAGCCCGCAGGCCATCGGCCAGCATGGCAGCCTCTTGTTCGGGGTGCCGGGCAAAGACGAAGTTGGCCATCGAGGGCAGCACCTCAAATCCGAGCGCGAACAGGCGCTGGGTGAGCCAGTCCCGTGAGTGCATCACCTTCTGGCGATTGCGCTCAAGCCAGTCTGTGTCCGACATTGCGGCCACCGCGGCCGCACCGGCCAGCCGATCCAACGGGTAGGAGTTGAAGCTGTCCTTGATGCGGATGAGGGCCTCTAAAAGCCCGGGCTGACCAAAGGCCAGGCCCACCCGCATGCCGGCCAGTGCACGTGACTTCGAGAGCGACTGGGTCACCAGCAGGTTCGCATGAGAGGCGACCAAGGGCGCACACGACTCGGCACCGAAGTCCACATAGGCCTCATCGACCACCACCAAGGTCTCGGGACGGGCGACCAGGAACTGCTCAATGACACTGCGCGCCAATGCCCGTCCAGTGGGCGCGTTGGGGTTCGGAAAGATCAGTGCGCGTGCGGAGGCTGGCACGGCCGAGAGGTCGAGCTCGAAGGCATCGTTGAGCTGCAGTGTCTGGTGCGACAGGCCATAGAGCCGGCAGTAACTGGGATAAAAGCTGTAGGTGATGTCGGGACACACCAGGGGCTCACTGTGGTGGAGCAGGCCCTGAAAGACAAAGGCGAGCACCTCATCGGAGCCATTGCCGGCGAAGACATGGTCGGCCGTGAGGCCATGCAAGTCGGCGGCAGCCGTGCGAAGCGCAAGCGATTGAGGGTCTGGGTAGAGGCGAAGCCGATCGCCGTCGGCCCCGAGCACGGCACGAATGGCTTCGACCACCTTTGGAGACGGCGGATACGGATTCTCGTTGGTGTTGAGCTTGATGAGCCCATCGACCTGGGGCTGCTCACCTGGAATGTAGGGGGACAACTGCCCCACCACAGGGCTCCAAAACGGGTTCATCGCGCGACTGTATCATTTGGCCTATGAGAACCGCTGACGTCCAACGAAACACCGCAGAGACCCAGATTTACGTGAAGATCGGCCTGGATGGCACAGGCGCCCGTGAACTGGATTCCGGCATTCCATTCCTCGACCACATGCTCGATCAAATCGCTCGGCATGGGCTGGTGGACCTCACCGTTCGCGCCAAGGGCGACCTAGACATCGACGCCCATCACACCGTGGAAGACATCGGCATCACCCTGGGCCAAGCCTTTGCCAAGGCCATTGGAAACAAGCAGGGTGTCGTTCGTTATGGCCACTCGTATGTTCCGTTGGATGAAGCCCTCTCCCGAGTGGTGGTGGACCTCTCTGGCCGGCCTGGCCTGGAGTTCAATTGCGTATGGAAGCGGCAGTTTGTCGGCCAGTTCGACCTCGACCTCATCCATGAATTTTTTCAAGGCTTTGTGAACCACGCACAGGTCACCCTGCACTTTGACAACCTCAAGGGTGAGAACGCGCACCACCAGTGTGAAACCCTCTTCAAGGCGTTTGGTCGGGCCTTGCGAATGGCCGTGGCACTCGACCCTGGGCTCGACGCCAACGCCATTCCGTCGACCAAGGGCAGCCTCTAAATCCGCGCCCCGCCAGGCCGATGATCGCGATCGTCGATTACGGTGGTGGCAATGTGCGCAGCGTGCTGCGGGCTGTGTTGGCAGCCAATGCCCATGAGCCCGGTGCTGGCGACGTTGCCCTGGTCCGAGACCCAGACCTTCTACGGCGCGCCGATCGCGTCATCTTTCCAGGCCAAGGGGCCATGCCCGACTGCATGGAGAGCCTGTCCCGGTCGGGACTGGCCGAGGCACTGCGCGAGGTCATTGCACAAAAGCCCTTCTTCGGCATTTGTGTGGGCCAGCAAATGCTCTTTGACCACAGTGAAGAGGGCGACACGCCGGGCCTGGGCATCATTGCGGGCCAGGTGATTCGATTCACCCCCGCCCGTGGTGCGGTGGACCCAGATGGCCGCCCACTCAAGGTGCCCCACATGGGCTGGAATCGCGTGGCCTTTCGCCGGCCGCATCCGGTGTTGGAAGGCCTCGACACCATGGCGCAGGGCGACTGGTTTTACTTCGTGCACAGCTTTCATGCGGAGCCCGCCTTGCCAGCAGACATCCTCGGTGAGACCGACTACGGGCGTCGGTTTGTCTGTGCCGTGGCCCGAGACAACATCATTGCCACTCAGTTTCATCCGGAGAAGAGCGCCGCCGCAGGACAGCGCCTGCTAGTAAACTTTTGCCAGTGGAAGCCGTCCTAACCCCTTATGTCACTCTTACTCATTCCAGCCATTGATCTCAAAGACGGCCAGTGCGTCCGTCTGCGCCAGGGCGATCTGCAAGACGCCACCATCTTCTCCGACCACCCCGGCCAGATGGCCGCCCGGTGGATTGGCCAGGGTGCACGCCGCATTCATGTCGTCGATCTCAACGGTGCTGTGGCGGGTCGGCCCAAGAACGAGGCGGCGGTGAGGGCCATCATCGAGGCGGCCGGGCCTGATGTGCCGGTGCAGATTGGTGGTGGCATTCGAGACCTCGAGACCATCGAGCGTTACCTCGACGATGGCGCGAGCTTCGTGGTCATCGGCACGGCCGCCGTGAAGAACCCCGGCCTTCTGAAGGACGCCTGTGCAGCCTTCCCAGGTCAGATCATCGTGTCCATCGATGCCAAAGATGGCAAGGTCGCCACCGATGGCTGGAGCAAGCTCTCGGGACACGAGGTCATCGACCTCGCGCAGAAGTTTGAGAACGATGGCGTCTCGGCCATTCTGTACACCGACATTGGCCGCGACGGCATGCTCTCGGGCGTGAATGTCGAGGCCACGGTGCGCCTGGCCCAGGCGGTGAACATTCCCATCTTGGCCTCCGGTGGCATTGCGGGCATGGCCGACATTCGCGCGCTCTGCGAGGTCGAGTCCGAAGGCGTCATGGGTGCGATTCTGGGCCGTGCCCTCTACGAGGGCCAGCTCGACCTCGGACAGGCGCAGGCCTACGCCGACGAGCAGGGCTGAGCCGTGCTCGCCAAGCGCATCATCCCGTGTCTGGATGTGGACGCAGGCCGGGTGGTGAAGGGCACCAACTTTGTTTCTCTGCGTGATGCCGGCGATCCCGTGGAGGTGGCCAAACGCTACGACGACCAAGGCGCCGACGAGATCACCTTTCTCGACATCACCGCCTCCTCGGATGCACGCGGCCTCATCCTCCCCATGATCGAGGCGGTGGCCAATCAGGTTTTCATTCCACTCACTGTGGGCGGCGGTGTGCGTGCGGTCGATGATGTGAGCCGCCTCCTGCAGGCCGGGGCCGACAAGGTCAGCATCAACACGGCCGCCGTGCAGAACCCGCAGCTCATTGCCGACTGCCACGACAAGTTTGGTGCCCAGTGCATCGTGGTGGCCATTGATGCCAAACGCAACCCCGATGGCTCGGGCTGGTCGGTCTTCACCCATGGTGGACGAACCGCCACCGGCCGTGATGCGGTGGCCTGGGCCCAGGAGGTTGCGGCACTGGGGGCGGGCGAGATTCTTCTCACCAGCATGGACCGAGACGGCACCAAACAGGGCTTCGACCTTGGCCTCACCCGGGCGGTGTCGCGGGCGGTCAACATCCCGGTGATTGCCTCGGGTGGCGTGGGCTGTCTGCAAGACTTGGTCGACGGCGTCACCGAAGGCGAGGCCGATGCGGTCTTGGCGGCCAGCATTTTTCACTTTGGGCAACACACCGTGGGCGAGGCCAAGGCCCACCTGCGCGACAGGGGGGTCTGTGTCCGACTGGCTTGATCAGGTGCGCTTTGATGCCAACGGGCTGGTCACGGCCGTGGCCCAAGATGCCGACTCCGGCCGCGTGCTCATGGTGGCCTTCATGAACCGCGAGGCGCTTGAAGAGACTGCACAGACCGGCCGGGCTGTCTACTTCTCGCGCTCACGACAAAGGCTCTGGCGCAAGGGAGAAGAGTCTGGCCATGTGCAGCAGGTGCGTGAACTGCGCCTTGACTGCGATGGCGATGTTGTTCTTCTGCAGGTCGCTCAGGCGGGCGGCATTGCCTGCCACACCGGCCGAGCATCTTGCTTTTATTCCGTGCTGTCCGATGGTCGTTGGGCACCGGTGGATCCCATCCTCAAAGACCCGGAGGCCATTTATGGCAAGTGAAGACCTGCTGGCGCGCCTGGCAGACACCATTGAGTCCAGGCGTGGGCTGGACCCAGACAAGAGCTATGTGGCCAGGCTTCTGGCACAGGCGCCGGATGCGGCCTTGAAGAAGATCGGCGAGGAGGCCACCGAGACCGTCATGGCCGCCAAGGACAATCAGCCCGAGCGCATCGTCTCGGAAATGGCAGACCTCTGGTTTCACAGCCTGGTCGTGCTCGTGCAGCACGGCCTTCGGCCGGAGCAGGTCTTGGCCGAGCTCGAGCGACGCGAGGGCCTCTCTGGTCTGGATGAAAAAGCCGCACGCAAGGCAAGGAGCCGTCAAACATGAACTGTATTTTTTGCAAGATCGTCGCCGGGGAGATCCCCGCTCAGAAGGTGTTTGAGGATGAAGACCTTTTGGCCTTTCGGGACATTCATCCCAAGGCCCCGCTGCACCTGCTCGTCATCCCCAAGAAGCACATCGAGTCCATGGCCAGCCTGGCCGAGGCCGACACCCAGGTCATGGGTCGAATGATGGTTCTCGCAGGCCGGCTCGCAGCTGAAAATGGCTCCCCAGATGGCTTTCGCACCGTGGTCAACACCGGTCGGGTGGGGCGGCAGGAGGTGTATCATCTTCACATGCATCTGCTGGGCGGGCCGGAACCGCTTGGCAGTTCTGCGGCCTTTTAATCCATCGGAGCACGCAAATGGGTACGTTCAGTGTCTGGCACTGGTTGATCGTTCTGCTGATCATTCTGCTCGTCTTTGGCACGAAGAAGCTTCGCAACATTGGCTCAGACCTCGGCGGCGCTGTGAAGGGCTTCAAAGATGGCATGAAGGAAGGCGGCGCGAGCGCAGAAGACAAGCCCGGAGAGCCGGTCACGGCCAAGGTCGAGGCTCGCACCATCGACGTCGAGGCCAAAGACAAAACCAACACAGGCGCCTGAGCCCCCTAGGGGCTTGCAGGCGGCGAGTCAACCGTGCTGGACATTGGCTTTACCGAACTCGCCCTCATTGCTGGCGTGGGTCTGGTGGTTCTGGGGCCACAGCGCCTGCCCGTGGTCACCCGAACCGTGGGGGCTTTGTTGGGCCGAGCGCAACGCTACGTGTCCGATGTCAAGAACGACATCCAACGCCAGATGGACCTCGAAGAACTTCGCAAGGCGCAGCGGGCCGTGTCCGACATCGGGCAGTCCATTCAGAGCAGTGTCTCGAGCGTGGAGCAAGAGGTTCAAGGGGTGACCCAGGGCCTCTCCGACGATGTCAATCAAGGCTCTGACTTTTCCTCGCCCTTCGATCGCCGCGCAGGCCTCTTCATCGGCGCGCCTGAGCGCACCTGGAGCGAGGAGCAGAACGACCAACGGGTGCGTGACCGTGTTCGCAATCGGCTGCGCAAGCGCTACCTGACCAAGAAGCCGCGCCATGACTGATCCCCAGAACAGCTCGCCCCCCGAAGAGGGCTTCATGACCCACCTGGTTGAGCTGCGCGATCGCCTGATCAAGGCGGCCCTCTCCGTGCTGGTGGTCTTCTTGGGCCTGGTCTACTGGGCCCCGCAGATCTACTCCATTTTTGCAGAGCCTCTCATTGCCACCCTGCCGGCCGGCTCAAGCATGATCGCCACCGATGTCACGGCGCCCTTCTTCGTGCCCATGAAGGTGACCATGCTGGTGGCCTTTGTGCTGGCGCTGCCCTACGTGCTCTACCAGGCCTGGGCCTTCGTGGCCCCGGGCCTCTACACCCACGAGAAGCGGCTGGCCATGCCAATCATCGTCACCAGTTTCTTGCTCTTTCTCGTGGGCATGGCCTTCGCGTACTTCTTTGTGTTCCCTGCGGTGTTCGGCTTTGTGGCGGCCTACACGCCAGAGGGTGTTCAGATGGCCACCGACATCGACAAGTACCTGAGCTTTGCCTTGAGCCTCTTCCTGGTCTTTGGCCTGTCCTTCGAGACCCCTGTGGTGCAGATGGTGCTCATTCGGATGGGGGTGGTGTCGCTGCAGAAGATGATTGATTTCAGGCCGTATTTCATCGTGGCCGCCTTTGTGGTGGCCGCCATCGTGACCCCGCCCGACGTGATCTCGCAGCTCATGCTGGCCATCCCGCTGTGCCTGCTCTACCAGCTGGGCATTTGGTTGTCTGGCTGGATCAAACCGACCGACCGCACTGCCGCAGCCCAGGATTCTTCCAGCTAAACGTTTTGCTGTTCGGCGGCTTCAGTGAACGATGGGCCCGCCCTGCCCCCTAAGAGTGGCTGGGCTTACTGCGGTCGTGGCATCCGCGGTGCGGGCCGCTCGGCCACGGTGATCACCAGCTCGGCGGGCTTGCCTTGGCGAATCACCTTGAAGGTGGCCTTGTTGCCCGGGGCAATGGCGGCCACATTCGAGAGCAGGTCAGCCTGGTTGCGCACCTTCTCGGCGTTCACGCCCACCACCACATCGCCCACCTTCATGCCGCCCCGGTCGGCAGGCCCGCCGCGCACCACACCCGCAATGATGCTGCCCTCGGCACTGGGCAGTTGGAAGCTCTCGGCGATGTCGGCATTCACATCCTGAAGCTCAACCCCAATGAAGCCGCGGCTCACCCGGCCAGAGCGGATCAGGCTCTCCATGACGTCCTTGGCCATGTCGGCCGAGATGGCAAATCCAATGCCCATGCTGCCGCCTGAGCGGGAGTAGATGGCCGTGTTGATGCCGATGAGGTTTCCATTGGCATCGACCAAGGCACCACCGGAGTTGCCGGGGTTGATGGCTGCATCGGTCTGAATGAAGTTCTCGAAGGTGCTGAGCCGCAACTGTTTGCGGCCCACAGCGCTCACGATGCCTTGGGTGACGGTCAGCCCCACGCCAAAAGGGTTTCCAATGGCCAGCACGGTGTCGCCCACCCGCATTTCCGCGGGCTTGCCAAAGCGAATCACGGGCAGGTTGTCGAGCCGAATGCGCAGCACGGCCAGGTCGGTCTCGGGGTCTGTGCCCACTACACGGGCCTGGGCGCGCCGGCCATCGGCCAGGGCCACCTCAATCTGCTCGGCCGTCTCGATCACATGGTGGTTGGTGAGCACATAGCCCTCGGGGCTGACGATCACACCGGACCCCAGGCCCACCTGCTCCTGGCCTTGCCCCCGGGGCTCGCCGAACTGGTCGCCAAAGAACCGCCGGAACAAAGGGTCATTCAGGAAGGGGTGAGGGGCCTGGGCCTGGCGCTGGGTGGTGAAGACATAGACCACCGCCGGCATGGCCCGGGCCGCCGCCTCCCGCAGGCTGCTGGCCGGCGGGGTGGCCTCGCTCTGGAGCACGCTGGCGGGCTGGGAGGCGTCGCCACGCAGGCTCACCTGCTGGTCCGACATGCCCAGCCCCGAGAGGCTGGGCAGCCAATGGGGCTTGAGCGTGCTGAGGACGAACAGGACTGCCAAGGCCAGGGTGGTGGCCTGCGCGAAGAGCAGCCAGAGACGTTTGATCATGTGAAAAGGCATTATGGCTGGAACCTAGGGGCTTGGTTGGGCTAAAATAAGAGGTTCCCTTGAATCGAAGTTTGAAACCAAGTCGCCCAAGGCCGGGCCGAGGAGTCTTTCGAATGTCTGAGCAGAATGCCGCCAAGCCGCCACTCGGCCTGGCTTCCGAGATCACGTCTGGTGCCTCTTTCTCCATGCCGCAAGGGCCCGAGCCCAACCGCCGCAACTGGATGATCACCTGCGGTGCCGCGGGTGGTGTGGTGGGTGCAGCCGTTGGCCTGCCGTTCCTCATCTCGATGGCCCCGTCTGAGAAGGCCAAGTCGGCCGGCGCTCCCGTCGAGGTCGACATCGCCGACATCGCACCCGGCGGCGTGAAGATCGTCGAGTGGCGTGGCAAGCCCGTCTGGATCGTTCGTCGCACCCCCGAGATGCTTGCCAGCCTGAAGGGCACCGAGACCCAGCTCGCCGACCCAAACTCCGATCGCAAGGATTACCCCGTTCCGGATTACGCCAAGAACGAGCACCGCTCCATCAAGCCTGAGTTCCTCATCACGGTGGGCATTTGCACCCACCTGGGCTGCTCGCCGGTGCCCAAGTTCGAGGGCGGCTCGGCCTCGGGCATCTCGGCCGACTGGAAAACAGGCTTCTTCTGCCCCTGCCACGGCTCCACCTTCGACATCTCCGGCCGCGTGTTTGCCAACAAGCCCGCGCCAGACAACCTCGAGGTGCCCCGGCACATGTATCTCTCAGATTCCCGTGTGGTCATCGGGAAAGACGAGCAGGGCGAAGCTTAAATTTAGATTTTTCACCAAAGGACATCTGTCATGGCAGCGGAAAAAGTTGTGCAGGCCACGGGCTTACTCGGCTGGGTCGATCGCCGGTTCCCCCTGATCTCCCTCTACAAGGCGCATCTCTCCGAGTACTACGCGCCCAAGAACTTCAACTTCTGGTACTTCTTCGGCAGCCTGGCCATGGTCGTGCTGGTGCTTCAAATTGTCACCGGCATCTTTTTGGTCATGCACTACAAGCCCGATGCCTCCCTCAATGCGGCCGGCATTCCCGTGGCCTTTGCCAGTGTGGAATACATCATGCGAGAGGTGCCCTTTGGCTGGCTCATCCGCTACATGCACTCCACCGGCGCCTCGGCCTTCTTTGTCGTGGTCTTCCTGCACATGTTCCGCGGCCTCATGTACGGCTCTTACCGTGAGCCACGCGAACTCATCTGGATCTTCGGCTGCCTCATCTTCTTGGTCCTCATGGCGGAAGCCTTCTTTGGCTACCTGCTTCCCTGGGGTCAGATGTCGTACTGGGGCGCCCAGGTCATCGTGAACCTCTTTGCTGCCATTCCCCTCATCGGGCCCGACCTCGCCGTCTGGGTGCGCGGTGACTTCGTGGTGGGCGACGCCACCCTGAACCGCTTCTTTGCCTTCCACGTGATTGCGTTGCCCTTGGTGCTGGTGGGTCTCGTGGCCGCCCACATCATTGCGCTGCACGAGGTGGGCTCGAACAACCCCGACGGCGTGGAGATCAAGGCCAAGAAGGATTCCAACGGCATTCCCTTGGATGGCATCCCCTTCCATCCCTATTACACCGTGCACGACATCGTGGGCTTTGCGGGCTTTGCCTTCATCTTTGCCGCGGTGGTCTTTTTCGCGCCGGAGTTTGGCGGCTACTTCCTCGAGTACAACAACTTCATTCCGGCCGACCCCTTGGTCACGCCGCCGCACATCGCGCCGGTCTGGTACTTCACGCCTTACTACTCCATGCTGCGGGCCGTGACCGATGTCTTCACCTGGGTCTTCGTGGCGGCTGCCATCATCGGTGCCTACGGCTTCTGGCGCTTCAAGCCGGGCAGCCTGGTGGCCTTTGGCGGTGTGGGCGCCATGCTGGTTCTGGCCATTCTCTTTCGACTGCTCGATGCCAAGTTCTGGGGCGTCGCCGTCATGGGTGGCGCGGTGATCATCATGTTCTTCCTGCCCTGGCTCGACAAATCCCCAGTGAAGTCCATTCGGTATCGGCCGAGCTGGCAGAAGTGGCTCTACGGCATCTTCGTGGCGAACTTCTTCGTGCTGGGCTACCTGGGCGTGCTGCCACCAACCCCGGTGGGCCAGATCGTGTCGCAACTTGGCACCATCTACTACTTCGCCTTCTTCATGCTCATGCCGTTCTGGACGCCCTTGGGTGAGTTCAAGCAGGTGCCCGAGCGCGTTGTATTCCAGCCCCATTGATTCTTGAGCGACTCTCGACCATGACCACTTCCAACTTTCTGCGTCGACTGGCCGTGATGGCCACGGCTTTGTCTGGCCTGGTGTCCGCACCGGCTGTTCTGGCCGCTGGCCCTTCGGTGGCGCTCGACACTTTCCCTGTCACCAAGGTCAACGATGTGGCGGCCCTTCAAAATGGCGCCAAGGTCTTCATGAATTACTGCCTGGGCTGCCACAGCATCTCGCAGGTGCGCTACAACAAGCTGCGCGACCTCGGCCTCTCGGAAGAGCAGATCAAGGGCAACCTCATGCTCACCCAGGCCAAGTTCGGAGACCCCATCCTCACCACCCTGCCACTCAAGGGTGCCAAGGAATGGTTCGGAAAGGCCCCGCCCGACCTCTCGCTCACCGCGCGCTCCCGCTCCTCGCGCAGCGGCACGGGTGGCGATTGGATCTACACCTACATGCGCGGCTACTACGTCGACCCCTCCCGCCCCACGGGCTGGAACAACACGGTCTATCCGGCAGTTGGCATGCCCCACGTGCTCTGGGAACTCCAGGGCACGAACCGGGCCGAGTTCAAGAAGGTCACCGCCCAAGGCGAGGAAACCGAGGTCTTTAGCAAGTTCGTCAATGAGAAGCCCGGCACCCTCTCTGTGGCCGACTACGACAACCTCGTGGCCGACCTCACCGCCTTTCTAGTCTGGGTGGCAGAACCCGTGGCTCAGACCCGCAAACAGGTGGGTGTCTGGGTGTTGCTCTTCCTCGCCCTCTTCTTCGTCTTTGCCTGGCGCCT
Organism: Hahnella aquatica (SeqCode); assembly: GCF_965194505.1. Classification (GTDB taxonomy): domain Bacteria; phylum Pseudomonadota; class Gammaproteobacteria; order Burkholderiales; family Burkholderiaceae_A; genus Hahnella; species Hahnella aquatica. Next base: position 139,340 of record NZ_OZ239144.1, read on the forward strand.
GAATGCCGCGTTCTGGAAAGACATCAAGTAAGCACGGCGACAAACGGCTTGGCCACATTCAACGGGCGGGCCCCTTCGGGGGTCTGCCCAAATTTTTTTGAGGAGACTCCTTCATGATGGTTCTTTACTCCGGCACCACCTGCCCCTTTAGCCAGCGCTGTCGGTTCGTGCTCTTTGAGAAGGGCATGGATTTCGAGATCCGCGATGTAGACCTCTTCAACAAGCCCGAAGACATCAACGTCATGAACCCCTATGGGCAGGTGCCCATCCTCGTCGAGCGCGACCTCATCCTCTATGAGTCCAACATCATCAACGAGTACATCGACGAGCGCTTCCCCCACCCCCAGCTCATGCCGGCCGACCCAGTCCAGCGCGCCCGGGCCCGCCTGCTGCTGCTCAACTTTGAGCGCGAGGTCTTCATTCACGTCGACACCCTCGAGCGCCAGGATGCCAAGAAGGTGGACAAAGCCCGTGCCACCGTTCGCGATCGCCTCTCGCAATTGGCGCCCGTGGTGGCCAAGTCCAAGTTCATGATGGGCGAAGAGTTCTCGATGATCGATGTGGCGCTTGCGCCATTGCTCTGGCGCCTGGATCACTACGGCATCGACCTGCCCAAGGCAGCTGCCCCCGTGCTCAAGTACGCCGAGCGGATCTTTGCGCGGCCGGCCTTCTTCGAGGCGCTCACGCCGTCTGAAAAGGTCATGCGCCGCTGATTCAGCGTTCGAACCCATCGCATGTCAGAGCAGACGTCCACCAAGCCTTACCTCATTCGGGCCCTCTATGAGTGGTGCACCGACAACGGGCTCACGCCCTACCTGGCCGTCTCGGTGGATGAGCACACCCGTGTACCACGGGCCCATGTTCGCAATGGCGAGATCGTGCTCAACATCAGCGCCCTGGCCACCCACCGACTGCAGCTCACCAACACCGAGGTCAGCTTCACGGCGCGCTTCTCTGGTGTGGCCGAAGAGATCTGGGTGCCCATTGCGCAGGTCACGGCCATCTATGCCAAGGAAACAGGCCACGGCATGGCCTTCGAGGTGAGCAAACCGCCTGCAGAACTGGTGTCAGTGTCTTCTGAAACCTTGGCCCCGAGCAGTGTGGGTGAGGCCGATGACGAGCCTCCCTCACCGCCTGCACCGCCCGCGGGCGGGCCCTCGCCCAGTGGCCGCCCCACCCTTCGCCGGGTGAAATAAGCGACAATTCAAGTTGTGGTCGGGCCGACTTAGCTCAGTTGGTAGAGCAACCGCCTTGTAAGCGGTAGGTCATCTGTTCGAGTCAGATAGTCGGCACCAAGCCTTTTTTGGCTAGGCCTTCGTCACCACCCCAGCATCGGCGAGCAGCTGCTGCAGCTCTCCAGATTCAAACATCTCGTTCATGATGTCGCTGCCACCGATGAACTCACCCTTCACATAGAGCTGAGGAATCGTGGGCCAGTTGGCATGCTCCTTTACGGCCTGGCGCACCGACTCATCCTCGAGCACATTCACGGTGGCCACTTGGGTGACGCCACAACTCTTGAGCAGGGAAATCGCCTTCCCTGAGAAGCCACACTGCGGAAACTGGGCAGAGCCCTTCATGAAGAGCACCACCGGGTTGTCATTGACGGTTTGTTCCACAAAGCCCTTGGCATCCATCTCGCACAGTTCCTTTCGTTGAAAGCATCATCATAGTTGAGCCTGGACCAACCTGGGCACCCCCGCGAGGTCGCCCAGCCCCTCCACCCGGGCAAAGCCTGCAGCATGGGCGAGGTCCATCACCGCCTGCTGCTGATCATGCCCGTGTTCGACCACCAGCCACCCATGGGGTTTCAGCCGCGCCGGTGCACCCGAGACAATCTCGGAGAGGTCATCGAGCCCGGTGGGGTTTGGTCGCAGGCCTGCCAAGGCCGCCATGGGCTCGTAGGGGAGGTCTCCCTGGTGCAGGTGGGGGTCATCCTGCGCCACATATGGGGGGTTGGAGACAATCAGGTCGAACCGCTCGTCTGCGGGCAGAGCCTCAAACCAAGAACCCACAGAGCAGCGCACTTGCGCCCCCAGGCAGGCGGCGTTGAGCCGCGCCACTGACAGGGCGTACCGTGATTGGTCGGTGAGGGTCACCACCGTGCCAGGCGCCTCGAGTGCCAGGCTGATGCCCACGCAGCCCGAGCCCGTGCCGAGGTCGAGCACTCTGCCGCCCCCCGCATGCAATGTGCCCAGGCAGGCCAGCCCCCGGGCCACAAGGCCCTCGGTCTCGGCCCTTGGAATCAGCACCGCGGGGTTGACCCAGAATCGACGGCCGTAGAACTCCCGCCAGCCGAGCACCTGGGCCAAGGGCCTGCCAGCCCGACGGGCCTCGGCAAGCCGCATCAGCAGTGCGGCCTCGCCTGCCAACAGGCTGGGCCACCAATCTGGTGGTGTGCGCGCCAGAAACCAACTGCGCGATCGGCCGGTGACCCACTCGAGCAGGGCCCATTGCTCATGGGTGGGCAACGTCAACAGGGGGTGGGCCATGGTGGGCAGGACCATGCGAGGCGCGAGCCTTAGTCGTCGGCCAGGCTCGAAAGCAGCTCCGCCTGGTGCTCGGCCACCAGCGCATTGGTGAGCTCGGCCAAGTCCCCGTCCATGATCTGGTCGATCTTGTAGAGCGTGAGGTTGATGCGGTGGTCGGTGATGCGGCCCTGCGGGAAATTGTAGGTGCGGATGCGCTCAGACCGATCCCCCGAGCCGATCATCAGCTTTCGTGCCGAGGCCTCCTGGGCCTGCTGTGCCGCCACCTCGCGGTCCCGCACGCGGGCGGCCAGGACCTTCATGGCCTTCTCTTTGTTCTTGTGCTGGCTGCGGTCGTCCTGGCACTCGGCCACGATGCCTGTGGGCAGGTGTGTGATGCGAACGGCAGACTCGGTCTTGTTCACGTGCTGGCCCCCCGCACCACTAGCCCGGAAGACGTCGATCCGCAGTTCATCGGGCGAGAAGTTCACCTCGCCCACCTCATCGACTTCGGGCAGCACGGCCACGGTGCAGGCAGAGGTGTGGATGCGGCCCTGGGTCTCAGTGGCCGGCACGCGCTGCACGCGGTGCCCACCCGATTCAAACTTCATGCGCGAATACACCCGCTGGCCCGCGAGCCGAACAATCACCTCCCGATAGCCGCCGAGGTCTGAGGCATTGGCCGAGAGCATCTCGGTCTGCCAGCGGTTGCGCTCGGCATACCGCAGGTACATGCGCAGCAGGTCGCCGGCGAACAGGGCGGACTCATCACCGCCGGTGCCGGCCCGAATCTCCAGGATGATGTCGCGCTCGTCGTTGGGGTCCTTGGGAAGCAGCAGCCGCTGCAGGTCGTCGCCCGCCTGGACCATGGCCTCGCGAAGCCGTCCCGTCTCATCGTGGGCGAAGGCCTTGAGCTCTGGGTCCGAGAGCCAGCTCTGCGCAGCCTCCAGGTCTTGCTCGAGCTGCAGGTAGGACTCGTACTGGGCCACCACCTCGACCAGGTCCGCCCGTTCCTTCGAGAGTCGACGAAAGTCGTCCATGCGCTTGGCCAGGTCGGGGTTGGAAAGCTCGGCCTCCACCAGCGCAAAGCGAGTCTGGATCTGCTGCAGCTTGGCCAGCAGGCTGGGCTTCATCATGTGGGCCTACTCGCTCGGGTGGTTGGGGTCGAGCTGAAAGAGCCGCCGCACCACGGTGGCTGCCTCGTCTCGCGCCTGGGCATCAGGGCTGGAGAGCCCCGCATAGGCGCCGTGCAGCAGTTTCTGCGAGAGGGCATGGGCCAGGCCCTGCAGCACGGCCTCGGCCGGCTCACCCTTGGCCAGTCGGCGCTGGGCGGCGGCAAGCTCCTGGGCCTGAATGGTCTCGAGCTGGCCCGTGAGGGCCTTGATCAAGGGCACCTGCTCGCGGGTTTCTTTCCATTGCAGGAAGGTGCGCACACCGTTCTCGATGATGGCCTCTGCGTGCACCACGGCCCCCTGGCGGGCCTCCACGCCCTCGCGCACCAGGCCGCCGAGGTCATCCACGGTGTAGAGGAATGCGTCATCAAGATCGGCCACCTCGGCTTCGATGTCGCGTGGCACCGCGAGGTCCACCAGGAACATGGGCCGGTGACGGCGCTTCTTTAAGGCACTCTCGATCGAGCCCATGCCGAGGATGGGCAGCGTACTGGCCGTGCAACTCACCACGATGTCGAACTGGTGGAGCTGGTCGGGCAGGCCCGACAAGGCCATGGCCTGGCCCCCGTATTTGCGGGCCAAGGCCTCGCCGCGGGCCACGGTTCGATTGGCCACCATGATGCGCTGGGGCTGCTGGGCCCCGAAGTGCGACAGGCAGAGGTCGATCATTTCGCCTGCGCCGATGAACAACATGGTGGTCTTGGAGAGGTCACCAAAAATCTTCTGTGCGAGCTTCACCCCGGCCGCCGCCATCGAGACCGAGTGGGCACCAATCTCCGTGGTGGTGCGCACCTCCTTGGCCACCGAGAAGGCGCGTTGGAAGAGGTGGTGCAGGTGCACGCCCAGGCTGCCCGCCTCATGGGCCTCGCGGGCGGCTTGTTTCAACTGGCCGAGAATCTGCGGCTCACCAAGCACCATCGAGTCCAGGCCACTGGCCACGCGAAAGACATGCCGCACGGCCTGGGGCTCGGCATGCTGGTAGAGGTGATGAATCAATTCCCCGGGCTGCACCTGGGAGCGTTGGGCGAGCCAGGCCAGGGCCTGCTCGCGCGCTTCCTCTGGCCGAGGCGTGGCCAGGTAGAGCTCGGTGCGGTTGCAGGTGGAGACCAAGGCCTGTTCGGGTGCCGAGCCCGAGAGCACGCCGCGCAAGGCATGCAGGTTCTCCCGCAGCGCGTCGCCGGGGAAGGCAAGCCGTTCCCGAATCGACAGGGGCGCGGACTGGTGGTTGAGGCCAAAGGCAAACAGCTGCATAAGGCCTTGATTCTACGAGAAGTGGTCGAGTCGGTAGCCGATGCCGTACACGGGAGAGAGTCGAAAGCCTTGGTCGGGGGTGAGGCCGAGTTTTTGGCGCACGCGAGAGATGTGGGTGTCGATGGTGCGGGTCTGCACGTGCTCGTTGTGCCGCCAGACCTGAAGCCGAATCTCATTGCGAGACACGGTCTGGCCAAGTTGGCCCAGCAGCATCTGGGCGCACTGGAATTCCTTGTCGGTGAGCGCCACGGCTTGCCCATTGCGGTGGGCCTGCGGGCCGTTCTCGCCATGGGGGTCGAGCCGAATGGGCCCAATGGTCTGGCCGCGCTCGATGGGGTCGCTGCGCCTGCGACGAACGCTCGCGCACAGGCGTGCCTGCAACTCGGCTGCGCGAAAGGGCTTGTGCACGTAGTCGTGCGCACCAAGGGCGAAGGCCTGCACCAGGCTCGCCTCATCGGTGGCGCCCGTGAGCATGATCATGGCCGGCCCCTGGGCCCGATGCTGGCTGGCCCGGGCCCGGTGGGCCGCAAGGACATCCAGCCCCGTCATGTCCGGCAGGCGCAGGTCACACAGAACTGCATCGAAGTGCTGGCGGTCCAGGGCATCGAGCAGCAGCTGGCCGCGTGCGTAGCGCCGCACCTGCCAGCCCTTGAGCTGCAGCAGTGCGCAGAGCTGTGAGGCCAGCTGGTCGTCGTCTTCAAGAATGGCCACATGGCCCAGGCATGGGCCTGCAGGAGTGCCCGGCGCGGCGGCGTCCGGGTCGGTGGGGTGATGCTGTTTCAAGGTGGGCTGCCTGTCCAAAAAAGCTGGCAGGGTAGCCCGCCTGGGTTCACTCGCCCTGTGGGCTTTCCTGACACCCCAAGAAAAGCTGATAGGCCGGGTGCTTGGACTCGTCCCAGTGCGGATAGCCCAGCTGCGAGAGGAAGTTCTGGAAGTCGGCTTCATCGGCCTTGGGCACCTGAAGGCCCACCAGAATGCGGCCGTAGTCCGCCCCGTGGTTGCGGTAATGAAAGAGCGAGATGTTCCAGCTCGGGTTCATGGCCGAGAGGAATCGCATCAGCGCGCCCGGCCGCTCGGGAAATTCAAATCGATAGAGCCGCTCCTCCCGGGCGAGGTCGGAGTGCCCGCCCACCAGGTGCCGCAGGTGGGCCTTGGCCACCTCGTCATTCGAGAGGTCCAGGGCATCAAAGCCAGCAGCCTGCAATTGGCTGGCAATGGCCTGCGCCTGCGCGGGCTCGGAGAGCTGCAGGCCCAGAAAAATGTGGGCCTGTTTTGCATCGGCGATGCGGTAGTTGAACTCGGTGACATTGTGCTGACCCAGCAGGCCGCAGAAGCGCTTAAAGCTCCCGCGGGCCTCTGGGATGGTCACGGCGAAGATGGCCTCACGGCCCTCACCGATCTCACTGCGCTCACTCACAAAGCGCAGCCGGTCGAAGTTCATGTTCGCCCCGCAGGTGATCGCCACCAGGGTGCGTGGGGTGCCATCGGGTCGTAGGGCGCCCGCACGGCCCACCCAGGCCTTCAAGCCTGCCACGGCCAAGGCCCCGGCGGGCTCCTGGATGGCCCGGGTGTCTTCATAGACATCTTTAATCGCGGCGCAGACGGCATCGGTGTCCACCCGCACCATCTCATCGACCAGGTCTTTGGCGAGCCGGAAGGTCTCTTCGCCCACGCGCTTGACTGCTGTGCCGTCGGAAAACAGGCCCACCTCGGCGAGCGTCACCCGTTGGCCTTGTTCGAGTGACTGGGCCATGGCGTCGGAGTCTTCGGTCTGCACACCAATGACGAGCGTGTCTGGCCGAAGGGCCTTGATGAAGGCGGCCACGCCGGCCACCAGCCCGCCGCCGCCCACGGCCACAAAGACGGCATCGATGAGGTCGGGGTGCTGTCGCAGGATTTCCATGCCCACCGTGCCCTGGCCGGCGATGACATCGGGGTCATCGAAGGGGTGAACAAAGGTCAGGCCCTGGGCCTGCTGCAGGGTGAGGGCATGGTCATGGGCATCGGAGTAGGAGTCGCCGTGCAGGATGATCTCTGCCCCGCGGTTGCGCACGGCCTGCACCTTCACGCTCGGGGTGGTGACCGGCATGACGATGACCGCCCGGCAGCCCAGTGTCTGCGCAGCGAGGGCCACACCCTGGGCATGGTTGCCGGCCGAGGCCGCGATCACCCCCCGGGCCCGCTGCTCGGCCGAGAGGTGGGCCATTTTGTTGTAAGCCCCTCTGAGCTTGAAGGAAAAGACGGGCTGGGTGTCCTCGCGCTTGAAGAGCACCCGGCAGCCCAGCCGGCGGCTCAGGCTGGGCGCATCCTCCAAGGGGGTCTCGTCGGCCACATCGTAGACACGGGCATTCAGAATGTTCAGCAGGTAATTCGTGGTCATGCCGGCAGTGTAAAGGGTCCTCGGAAGGGCATCTGGGCCGTAGAATCGGGGTTCCATGAATGCGCCCCTGCCTCCTGCCTTAATGGCCACCACCCTCGCGGCCGATGACCCCTCGGCCACCCGGCTGCGGGAGATTCCGTACAACTACACCTCGTTCTCCGACCGAGAGATCGTCTGTCGTGTGCTGGGCGATGAGGGCTGGGCCCTGGTGTCGGAACTGCGCCAAGAGCGGCGTACGGGACGCTCGGCCAAGATGCTCTATGAGGTAATTGGCGACATCTGGGTGGTGGAGCGCAACCCCTACCTACAAGACGACCTGCTGCAAAACCCTCGCAGGCGAACGCAGCTCATCGGTGCCCTTCACCACCGCCTCTCCGAGATCGACCAGCGCCGCTCGCGCGACGCCACCGACCCCGAGGCTGCCCAGCGAGACCGCCGAGTGCATGGGCTCTTGGCCCTGGCCCGCACCGCCGTGACACGATTTGCCAACGCCTTTGATGAGACGGCCAGCCTTCGCCGGCGCGTGGCCAAGCGCCTGACCCGTCACACCGCCGCCGACAACATCCGATTCGACGGCCTCTCGCGGGTCTCGCATGTCACGGACGCCACCGACTGGCGCGTGGAGTACCCCTTTGTGGTGCTGGTGCCTGACACCGAGGCCGAGATGGCGCCCTTGGTGAAGGCCTGCATTGAGCTTGGCCTCACCATCATTCCGCGTGGCGGTGGCACGGGCTACACAGGTGGTGCCATCCCGCTCACACCGCGATCGGTCGTGATCAACACCGAGAAACTCGAGCGGCTCGGGCCCGTGGAGTCTCGCACCCTTCCGGGCCTGCAGGCTCCTGTGGCCACCATTTTTTCGGGCGCGGGCGTGGTCACCCGTCGGGTCTCCGATGCCGCCGATGCTGCAGGCCTGGTCTTCGCGGTCGATCCCACGTCTGCAGATGCCTCCTGCGTGGGCGGCAACATCGCCATGAATGCGGGTGGCAAGAAGGCCGTGCTCTGGGGCACGGCCATTGACAACCTGGCCTCCTGGCGCATGGTGGACCCAGACGGCCAATGGCTCGAGGTCACTCGCATTGGCCACAACATGGGCAAGATCCACGATGCCGACTGGGCCGAGTTTGAGATTGCGCGCTATGGCGCCAATCAACTCACCCAGGCCATTGGGGCCCAGGGCGACACCGCCCGCTTCGTGGGCAATCCCATCTCGGTGGAGCGCCTTCGCATCGAGGGCCACCGTTTTCGTCGGCTGGGCCTGGGGAAGGACGTCACCGACAAGGTGCTTGGCGGGCTGCCCGGCATTCAGAAGGAAGGCTGCGATGGCCTGATCACGAGCTGCCGTTGGGTCTTGCATCGCATGCCCAAGCACATTCGAACCGTCTGCCTGGAATTCTTTGGCAATGCCCAAGATGCGGTGCCGTCCATCGTGGAGATCAAACGGCACCTGGATGCACGGCCCGGCGGCACGCAGCTCGCAGGCCTGGAGCACCTCGATGAGCGTTACCTGCGCGCCGTGGGCTACAGCACCAAGAGCAAGCGGGCCCAACTGCCGAAGATGGTGCTCATCGGCGACATCGTGGGCGACGATGACCAGGCCGTGGCCCATGCTGCCTCCGAGGTGGTGCGCCTGGCGAATGCCCGATCGGGCGAGGGCTTTGTGGCGGTCTCGCCCGAGTCGCGCAAGGCCTTCTGGGCCGACCGAAGCCGCACCGCGGCCATTGCCCGCCACACCAATGCATTCAAGATCAATGAAGACGTGGTCATTCCGTTGGAGCGCATGGGCGAGTACACCAACGCCATCGAGCGCATCAACATCGAACTCTCGGTCTCCAACAAGCTCAAGCTCACCCGCGCCCTGCGACAGGTGCTCAACGACACGGTGGTCGATGACGACCAGCCCACCGACCTGGCCCAGCGCCTGGAGGAGGCCGGCAGCCTGCTGAAGTCGGTGGAGGCCCGTTGGGCGTTTCTGCTGGCCCACCTCGATGCCACGCCCGCCGACGATCCCGAGGCGGCCCGGCGCCACGGCCTGGAGGCCGTGCTCGCAGACCAGCCCAACCAAGGCCCTCGCGCCCACCGAACCTACGGCGAACTGCTGCAAGACCATACCATCCGCGTCTCGTGGAAGCAGGAGCTGCGCGCGCCGTTTCGTCAGCTCTTCTCGGGCCTGGCCTTTGCGCCCATTCTGGAGCGCCTGGAGGCTGCGCATCGCAAGGTCTTGCGCGGCCGGGTTTTCGTGGCCCTGCACATGCATGCCGGCGATGGCAATGTGCACACCAACCTGCCGGTGAACTCTGACGACTACGAGATGCTGCAGGAGGCCCATGCCACGGTGGCCCGCATCATGAAGATCGCCACCGACCTCGATGGGGTGATTTCGGGCGAGCACGGCATTGGCATCACCAAGCTCGAGTTCCTCACCCCGGGTGAGCGCCAGGCCTTTGCAGACTACAAGCAGAAGGTAGACCCGCACCAGCACTTCAATGCCGGCAAGCTGCTTGAGGGCGCCGACCTTCGCAATGCCTACACGCCGTCCTTTGGGCTCATGGGGTCTGAGAGCCTGATCATGCAGCAGAGCGCCATTGGCTCCATTGCAGATTCGTTTGCCAATTGTCTGCGGTGTGGGAAGTGCAAGCCCGTCTGTGCCACCCACTCGCCGCGGGCCAACCTACTCTACTCACCCCGCAACAAGATCCTCGCCACCTCGCTGCTCATTGAGGCCTTCCTCTACGAGGAGCAGACCCGTCGCGGGGTGTCGATTGCCCATTGGGAAGAATTTGGCGATGTGGCCGACCACTGCACGGTCTGCCACAAGTGCCTGGCCCCTTGCCCGGTGAACATCGACTTTGGCGAGGTCTCCATGCACATGCGCGACCTCCTGCGCCGCATGGGCAAGAAGCGGTTCAACCCGGGCACTGCGGCCTCCATGTTCTTTCTGAATGCCTCGCGGCCGCAGACCATCGCCCTCATGCGCACCGTCATGATCGAGTGGGGCTACAAGGCCCAGCGCCTGGCCCACGATCTCTTGAAGCGCCTGGCCAAGGCGCAGACGGCCAAGCCGCCCGCCACCACTGGCCGTGCGCCCCTGCGCGAGCAGGTCATTCACTTTGTGAACAAGAAGATGCCGGGCAACCTGCCCAAGAAGACGGCCCGGGCCTTGCTGGACATCGAGGACGCCCACTACGTGCCCATCATTCGAGACTCCGTTCGCACGGCGAGCGACTCCGAGGCGGTCTTCTATTTCCCGGGTTGTGGCTCTGAGCGGCTCTTCTCTCAGGTGGGCTTGGCCACCCAGGCCATGCTCTGGCAGGTGGGTGTACAGACGGTGCTGCCACCGGGCTACCTGTGCTGTGGGTATCCGCAGCGCGGCAGCGGCCAGTTCGACAAGGCCGACAAGATCATCACCGACAACCGGGTGCTCTTTCACCGCGTGGCCAACACACTCAATTACCTGGACATCAAGACCGTGGTGGTCTCGTGTGGCACCTGCTACGACCAGCTCGCGGGCTATGAATTCGAGAAGATCTTTCCGGGCTGCCGCATCCTGGACATCCACGAGTACCTGCTCGAAAAAGGCGTTCGTCTGGAGCAGGCCACGGGCGTGCGCTACATGTACCACGACCCCTGCCACTCGCCCATGAAGCAGCACAACCCGCTCAAGCTGGTCAACAGCCTCATGAATGCCGAGCAGAACGGCGACATTCAGAAGAACGACCGTTGCTGTGGGGAGTCGGGCACCCTGGCGGTGAGCCGTCCGGATATCTCCACTCAGGTGCGCTTTCGCAAAGAAGAAGAGATGCGAAAGGGTGCGGACCAGCTGCGCGAGTCCGCCACGGCAAATGGTCAGGCCGCCCCGCCCGTCAAGGTGCTCACGGCCTGCCCGTCATGCCTGCAGGGCCTCAATCGGTTCTCAGACGACACGGGCGTGGAGGCCGACTACATCGTGGTCGAGATGGCCCGGCACCTGCTGGGCCCCGACTGGATGACCGACTACGTGCGTCAGGCCAACAACGGCGGCATCGAGCGCGTGCTGGTCTGAGGCTGGCAGCGGGTGGCCGGAAAGACCAGTGAGAACTGGCTACCCTGGCCCACCGTGCTCTGAATGTCGAGGGTGGCCCCGTGTCGGGCACCAATGTGTTTCACGATGGCCAGGCCCAGGCCCGTACCGCCCGTGTCGCGTGAGCGGCCTTTGTCCACCCGATAAAAGCGCTCGGCCAGCCGCCCGAGGTGGTGGGCCTCGATTCCAGGGCCAGAGTCTTCAACGCTGAAGATGCCCTGTCCGTGGGCGTCTTCGGCCCAACGAATGCGAATGCGGCCGCCCTCTGGGGTGTAGCGAATGGCGTTGGTCACCAGGTTTCCGAAGGCGCTGGTGAGTTCAATGGCATCGCCCTGCAGTCGGGCGGTGCTGGCCGCATCGGTGTCGATCTGGTGCTGGCCTCGGCTCAACAGGGCTGCGTCGTTGGTCAGTTGGGCCAAGATGCTCGGCATCTCCAGCCAACTTTCTTGTAGGGGCTTCTGGGCAGACTCGAGCCGCGAGAGGGTCAGCAGGTCGTCGATCAGGCGTTGCATGCGTTGGGTCTGTCCGGCCATGGTGCCCAGGACTTCTGCCGTTTGGGCCGCAGACAAGGGCAGCTCCTGCATGGTCTCGAGAAAGCCCGCCAGCACGGTCAGGGGTGTCTTCAACTCATGGGAGACATTGGCCACGAAGTCGCGCCGGGTGGTTTCCAAGCGCTCGATGGCCGTGACATCTCGGGTGAGCAGCAGCCGCTCCTCGGCACCATAGGGCACGAGCTGCACCTGCAGTACGCGGTCGGTGGTGGGCACGCCTTGCAGAATCACAGGGTTGTCCCAGGCCTGGCGCTCGAGGTAGGCGGCAAAGGCCGGGTGGCGCAGCAGGTTCAGAATGCTGCGGCCCTGGTCGGTGGGCAGGCGCAGGCTCAGGTGCTGCGCGGCCCGCCGGCTCGCATAATTGATCTGGTTGTGGGCATCGAGCGCCACCACGCCATCGGGCATGGCCTCGGTGGCACTTCGAAAGCTGGTGAGCGCAGCCGAGAGCTGGCTCTGCTGCCGCTCATACGACTTCGCAAGCCGGTAAATGGCGGAATACAGCACATCCCAGGTGCCGAGCCCGTTGGGGGTCTTGTTGAGCTTGAAGTCATCAAGCCACCGGGTCATCTTATGCAGGTGCCAGAGCTGAAACCCGATCCAAATGATCAGGCTCACCACAAAGCTCGTCAGGGCAGCCTTCGGGCCGGCCACCAACCAGGCGCAGAAGCACAGCAGGCCAATCAGGCCCAGGGTCATGCCCACGCGAATCCAGAGGCTTGTCATCCCGTCATTCTGCCTGCCTGGACAGACAAGCAAGGTGGGTCCACGAGGGTGATGGGCTCACCGCACAGGGAGACTCTTGGGGTCACTGCGAGATTCGCTGCTGGATGGGCGGGGGTTGGCCGCCCGCGTCGCTGCTTAGGCTGCGCTCGGCTTGGCCGTGAATCGGTAGCCGCTGCCGCGCACCGTTTCCACATGCCGGTCGTGGCCGGTGGGGGAGAGCGACTGCCGAAGGCGCCGGATGTGCACATCCACCGTGCGCTCCTCCACAAACACGTGGTCGCCCCAGACCTGATCCAGCAGCTGGCCGCGGCTGTGCACCCGCTCGGGGTGGGTCATGAAGAAGTGCAGCAGCCGAAACTCGGTGGGGCCCAAGTCCAGGGCCTGCTCATGGCCGGCCACCCGGTGGGTGAGAGGGTCGAGCGAGAGGCCGCAGATGTTCACCGTCTCTTCGGTCAGCTGGGGTGCCCGCCGCCGCATCACGGCCTTGATGCGGGCCATGAGCTCCTTTGGCGAGAAGGGCTTGGTCATGTAGTCGTCTGCGCCGCTCTCCAGGCCTTCGACCTTGTCGCCCTCTTCGGAGCGGGCCGTGAGCATGATGATGGGCACATCCCGGGTGCGCTCGTCGCTGCGCAGCTTCTTGGCGAATTGCACGCCGCTCGAACCTGGCAGCATCCAGTCGAGCAGAATCAAATCCGGCTGCTCAGCCCGAATCAGGGTTTCCGCTTGAATGGAGTCCGCCGCCCGTAAAACCTTATACCCTGCAAAGCTTAGGTTTACTGCCACCAGCTCTGCAATGGCGGGTTCATCCTCCACGACTAGAATGGTTGTGGCCATTGTGGCCATGAATGTATTCCCAAAAGATGACAAGTCAATGACAACACAAGTGCCCCCCTACGACAGCCGTCTCGCGGTGGAGCCCCCATCCTCGATCATCGTCCATGCCCAGTCCAAGCAATTGGAACTGGTCTTTGCAGGCACGTCGCACCGCATCAGTTTTGAGCTCATGCGGGTCTACAGCCCCTCGGCCGAGGTGCAGGGCCACGGGCCTGGGCAGGAAGTGCTCCAGGTCGGCAAGCGGGATGTGGGCATCAAGGCGCTCGAGCCCGTGGGCCTCTACGCGGTCAAGCCCGTGTTCACCGATGGCCATGAATCGGGCATTTTTTCCTGGGGCTACCTGCAGTGGCTCTGTAGCCACCAGGATGGTCTCTGGGCAGACTACCTGGGTCGGCTCGAAGCCGCAGGCGCATCCCGAGACCCGGACCCCAATGCCCCGCCCACGCCATCGGCCTCTGGCTGTGCGGGCAAGTCGGTTGCATCAACTGGCGCCGCGGCCCCCAAGGCGCCTGCGACTGCAGGCACCCAGGTCAAGATCGAGACCCTCTGATGTCGAGCACCCACTTCGGCTTCCGAACCGTGCCCGAGGCTGACAAGGCCCGGCATGTCCGCCAGGTTTTCGATTCCGTGGCCGAGCGCTACGACCTCATGAACGACCTCATGTCGATGGGCCTGCACCGGCTCTGGAAGGCCTGGACCCTCGCCCAGGCCCACCTGCGCGAGGGGCATCAGGTGCTCGATGTGGCCAGTGGCACCGGTGATCTCGCCCTGGCCATGGCGCCCAAGGTGGGCCTCACCGGCCGGGTGGTCATGACCGACATCAACGCCGAAATGCTCGGCCGTGGCCGCGACCGCCTCCTCAATGCGGGCCATCGCGTGCAGGCCATGGTCTGTGATGCGGAGGCCTTGCCATTTGCAAACGAACAGTTCGACCGCGTGACCCTGGCCTTTGGCCTTCGCAACATGACCCACAAAGAGCAAGCACTCGCTCAGATTCTTCGGGTGCTCAAGCCCGGCGGCAAACTGCTGGTCTTGGAGTTTTCCCATGTGGCCAAGCCGCTTGAAAAGGCCTACGATTTTTATTCGTTCAAGGTATTGCCCTGGCTGGGTGCGAAGATCACCCACGACGCCGACAGTTATCGGTATCTTGCGGAATCTATTCGCATGCACCCGGGTCCAATGGAACTCGCGGAGATGATGCGCAGCGTTGGCTTCGGGGTGGTGCGCCACAGCCAGCACACCGGTGGTGTGGTGGCCCTGCACCAGGCCGTGAAGGTGTAACGAGGTTCAACGAGGTTTCACGACGAAAAAAGATTCACGAAATTCAAGGAGGAGTGTCGAAATGGTTGCATCCATGCAGCAAGCAGTGAGCAAGGGCCTTCAGCGCCTGTCGGCCGTGGGCCTTTCGGTGATCATGGCATTTGCCCTTCTGGGTGTTGCGCCCATGGCCGAGGCCAAGCGGATGGGCGGCGGTGGCTCCATCGGTCGCCAGGCCATGCCGCCCTCCAAGCCCGCACCCGCTCAGGCCACGCCTGCGCCGGCCCAGGCATCGCCCACCAAGGCCGGTGCCGCCCCCGCAGGCGCAGCTGCCGCGCCGGCTCGCAGCAGCTGGATGGGCCCCCTGGCCGGTCTGGCCGCAGGCCTTGGCCTGGCTGCCCTGGCCTCTCACCTGGGCCTGGGCGAGGAACTCATGAGCATGATGCTCATGGTGCTGCTCGCCGTGGTGGCCTTCGTGGTCATTCGCATGCTCTTCTTCCGTCGCCCCGCTCAGCCCGTGCCAGCCGGTGTGGGCGCAGGCATGGGCCAGGGTGGTAACGCCATGTTCCGCGGTGGCTTTGACCAGTCCAATACGTCCAACGCAGGTGCGCCCGCCAGTGCACCCAACAGTGGTCTGGGCGGCTGGGGTCAGCCCGTGGCGGCGCCCCCCGAAGTGGAGCAGCCCAGTGCGGCCGAGGTCGAGCAGTTTCTCTCGGTGGCCAAGGGTCAGTTCACGAGCCTTCAAAAGCTTTGGGACACCGGCGACATCGCGCAGATCCAAGGCTTCTGCACCCCGGCCATGGCCGCCGAGCTCGCCAAGCAGCTTGGCGATCGGGCCGACGCAGCCAATCAGACCAGCGTGGTCAACCTCGAAGCCGAGTGGCTGGGCCTGTCCCACACCACGGACGACGATGGCCATGCGGTCGAAGAAGTGCTCATTGGCTTTGGTGGCCTCATTCGTGAGTCCGCTGATGGCGCAGCCGAGCCCTTCCATGAGGTCTGGACGCTGCACAAGCGCCGCGACAACAGCACGGGCTGGCTGCTCGCGGGCATCACGCAGCAGTAAGTTCGGGGCGCATGGATCTCCTCACGGGCCTCAATTTCGCCATCGAGCGAGATGAGGCCCTCCATGAGCAGCTCAAAGGTCTGGCGGGCCGCCGTGTGGCGGTTCGTTTCTTGGTGCCAGGCCCTTGGGATGGTCAAACCTTGGAGTGGGTCTTTGCTGCCGATGGCCTGTTGGAATCGGTGGCCCGCGCCCGATCGGCTGAGGGCCTCGCGGTGGCACCGGATGTCACCCTGGGTCTCACCTCTGAATTCTTTGGCTCGGCCATCACCCAGGTCGTCTCGGGCAGGCCCACCGCTGCGAGCAGCTTCAAGGGAGTGCGCATCGAGGGCGATGCCGCCGTGGCCGAACAACTCGGGCCCCTGCTGGCCGTGTTCAAGGAACGCCTAGACCCCGTACGCCTGTTGATTGCCCGCTCACCGGCTGCGAGCATGGCCAAGCAGGCCATCGACTACGCCATTCACGATGCGGGCTGGGTGCTCACCCGCGAGGAGTTCGAGCCACACACCAAGGCGGTTCGCAGCCTGCGAGACGCCATCGACCGCCTCGACAAAAGACTAGACGCCGTCGGCCACTAGGCCTTTGTAGGCGCGCCAGGTGGCATGGCCCACCCAGGGCGCCGTGATCACCAGCAGCGGCATGAAAACGAATAGGCTTGTGCCAATGAGGGCCACAATGAGCAGGCCCCAGACCAGGCAGGTCATGGGGTTGGCCCACAGGGCCCGCGCACTTGTGAAAACGGCCTCGAGGGTATCCGCCCCGCGGTCGAGCAGCAGCGGCACCGAGACCACCGACATTGCAAAAACCAGGCTCGCAAACACGGCCCCCACACCGAGCCACACCAGCAAGAATTCCAGATTCCGCTCCGACACAATCTGGCTCAGCATGCTCTGAAGGGTGGGGTAGTCGTGTGCGGCAAACAGGGCGAAAAGCACCACCGACACCCGAGCCCAGACCACCATGAAGAAGGTCAGCATGGCGGCAAAGAAGGCAATCGATTTCCAGTTCCGAAACCAGGCCGTCCAGCTCTTGATCAGGCTCAAGGGTTCGCCACGTTCCCGCTGGCGCGAGAGCTCATAAATGCCCGTGCAGATGAAGGGGCCCATCAGGAAGAAGCCTGCGGTCAGGCCCATGGTGGCCTGCCACAAGGTGCCGTAGACCATCACGATCGCGAATCCCATCACGGCAAAGCAGGCCCCGTAATAGGTGCCCCGCATGCCGGTCTGCAGGAAGTCCCGCCAGCCTTGGGCCAGCCACTGAAACGCGCTGCCCATGGGCACATTGGAACGAATCTCGGTCATCTCAGCCCCCCTTTTATATGGTGTGTTCTTATTTTTTGAGTGCGTCCTGCTCGGCATGCAAATACGCGCCGTGGGCATTGAGCCGATTGGCGGCTGAAAACGCGGGCAGGTCTTTGAAGGCCGACCAGTCAATGCTGTCGTAGGCCTCTTCGAAGCTCTGCAGGTTGGCCACGGCCTGGGCCATCTGCTTGGAGAGGAAGTCGAGGTAACGGCGCGTGAGGTCGAGGTCTTTCTGCGGCTGATGTGAGATGGCCCCATGGCCTGGGATGGCCACCTTCGGCGGCTGCTCTGCCATGCGATCGAGTGCAGCAAGCCAGACACGCGGGTTGGCGCTGCCCACAAAGGGCACGCGGCCGGTGAAGAAGAGGTCGCCCGCGAAGACCACGCCCAGGTTGTCGACGCGCATCATGAGGTCGTCGGGTGCATGCGCCCCCAGACCATCGATGAGCGTGAAGCGGTGTCGGCCGAGTTGGAAGGTCTCGTTCTGGCCCGGAGCCACCTTGGCCTTGCGTGCGGCGAGCACCAGTCGGGTGTCTTCACTCACCCAGGGGAAGAGGTCTTGTTGGCGCTGCGCGAGTCGGTTCTGGGTGTTGGCGTCTTTGAAGACCTGCTCGGCGTTGGGGTGGGCGATGATCTCCACACCGGGCCCCTGAAAGGCCTGGATGCCGTAGAAGTGGTCGGCATGGTAGTGGGAGACCACGACCAGTTTCACCTTCTCGCCGCTGGCGTCTTCCAGGAGCTTGCGCATCTTGGCGCCCAGGGCGGGTGTGCCCAGGGTGTCGAAGACCACCAGGCCGGCACCTGTGGCCACGGCCCCCGCATTGGAGATGAAGCCCGCGTTCGCGGCGCTCGCCTGGCCGGCCTGGCCGCGCACCACGTAGACATCCTGGCCGACCTTCTCGATGGCCATTGGGGGGAGGCCGTCGCTGGCGATGGCGCTCCCGATCAGCGCAGCGGCTGTGAGCAGGGTGACGAGGGTGTGTGTCATGGTGCTGATCATTCTGTGCCTTTATCTGGATCGATGCATGTTGCAGTGCGATGTATGGGCGGGTGATGTCCGAAACTCACCGTGGTCGCTGCGCTCCAACACGGCTCGTTCTCGAACATCACCCCCTTGGTCACCGCTCGGGCTTTGCATCAGACGGACTGGGAGCACCTGCGCCCGATGGCGAGGCATGTTGGAGCGAAGCGACCATGCAGAGCCACGGGCGCAGCGCGACACCCCGCCTCACAAGTCAAACCCGGTGATAAGGGTGCCCGCTCCCAATCGACCACGCCCGGTATAACTGCTCCGCCAGCAGCACCCGCGCCATGCCATGCGGCAGCGTGAAGTCTGACAATCGTAAGAGCAGGCGTGCCTCCTTCTTCAGGCTCGCATCCAGCCCATCAGGCCCGCCAATCAAGAACACCACCGGGTCCATTTGCGTCCTCCAGTCCGAGAGCTGCTCGGCCAAGTCCTCGCTGGTCAGTCGCTGGCCATGCTCATCAAGTGCCACCACGCGCGCATGGGCTGGCATGGCAGCACGCAGGCGTTGCGCTTCGGCCGCCATCATCACGGGTGCACTTTTTCCGGTGGTGCGCGATTCCGCCTTCACCTCTTTCACGGCCAGGGCCAGGTCGGGCGGCATTCGACGACAGTAGTCGGCCACGGCTTCATTCACCCACGCGGGCTGTCGCGTGCCTACGGCAAGAATCGTCATCTGCATGGACCAAGCATAATCAATGCATGGACAAGCCCCTCATTCTGTTTCTCGACGACTACGAGCACCTCTTCGCGCATTCGCCAGAGGTCATGGCCTTCTCAGACCGCGCACGACTGGAGATTCACACTGAACCCCTTCGTGGTGAGGCCCTTGCTCAAGCGCTCCATCGGGCCACCGGCCTGGTGCTCATGCGAGACCGCACACCGGTGGGTGAACGCGAACTCGACATGGCTCCCCACCTGCAGTTCGTCATCTACACCGGCCTGCGCAACGCCCTGCTCGATGAGGCCGCCTGCAAGGCCCGTAACATTCCGGTCTTTAACACCGAGTTTGGTCCCACGAAGGCGAGCACCTGTGAGCTGACCTGGGCCCTCATTCTTGCGGCCACCAAGCGGCTGGAGCCGGGCTTTCTTGCCCTTCGCAACCCCGACGCCGGCTGGCGGGCGGGCCTGCACTACCCTGGTCTGTGCGACGTCTTAGAGGGCGAGACCTTGGGTCTCATTGGTCTGGGGCAGATTGGTGCCCGTGTGGCCAAGGTGGGTCAGGCCTTTGGCATGAGGGTGGTGACGTGGAGCCCGAACATGACGCCCGCCCGCGCGGCCGAGCACGGTGCCACCGCCGTCTCACTCGATGAACTGCTGGCCACTTCCAAGGTGGTGTCTTTGCACCTGGTGCTCTCGGCTGCGACCCGGTACCTGCTGCAGGCCAAGAACCTCTCTCAGATGCGACCCGACGCGGTGTTGGTGAACACCTCTCGCTCGGGATTGATCCATGAACAAGACCTTGCAGCAGCCTTGAAGGCGGGCCGTCCGGGCATGGCCGCGCTCGATGTCTTCGACGAAGAACCGCTGCCCGCGGATCACCCCTTCCGGCACATGCGCCAGGTCACGTTAAGCCCACACCTGGGCTTTGTGGCCAACCCGGTCTATGACATTTTTGCCAAGACCGTGGCCCATCACCTCGAAGGCCTGCTCTCTTCAGGCGCAGCATCAAGGGGGTGAGAGCCCCTCTGGCGTGGGGCCTGCTGGTGACTGCCGCCGCTCCATCAGAATTTCTCTGGACAACTGTCGGGCCAGCCACGCAGCAAAGCCGGCCTTGAGCAGGTCGCCTGGCAGAAAGGCCAGGCTCACCATGGCGGCAGCCTCAAGGGTCATGTCAGCGCGCCACGCCAGCCAGGGAATGCCAATGCAATAGATGCCGGGCACGCCACCGATCAGGCAGGCAACAAATGCCTTCTTTGCAAGGTGTGGGTGGCTCATCTGGGCCGAGGGGCCTGGCGGGTTTGCGGACGGAACCGGCGGTGGTGGCTGTCGGCCGAGCAGCAACCCAATGATCACGCTCACAAGCCAGGCGCCAATCACCCAGCCAAACAAAAAGCCTGCACTGGGGCCGAACAACACGCCAAGGCCACCGCGGCCACCCGACAAGAAGGGCGCGCCCAGGCACACCACAAACAAAAAGAGCAGCACGGCATAGGCCGCCTGCTTGGGCTTGAGAAAAAGACCGGCCAGCATCACGCCGAGCGTCTGCAGCGTGATGGGCACGCCTGCCAGAAAAGGCAGATCGAGTCGGGGTACCAGCCCAAAGACCGCGATCATCGCGGCAAAGAGCGAGATGCGAACCAGGTCTCGGTGAGAGGCCATCGACGACGACTGCGGGGTCATGTGCGCGAGGGGTGCATGGATGGTGGGTGCGTTAAGCAGCCCGCGGCGCCCCGCTCGTCTCGGCCACCATGTGGATGTAAGCGGCCGTGATCAGCGGCGCATCGATCCCTTTCGCGGTGGCCCGCCGGGCCATGTCACCCAGAATGTGCTCGTGCTCCGTGCGCTGATTGCCAAGCAGGTCACGCAGCATGGAGGCCGTGAAGTCTGAGCCTGGCGCCATGAGGATGCCCCGTGCCTTCTCCTGTGCGGCCTCGCCCACGGGCTGTCCGAAGGCGGCGGCCACGGCCAGGCACTCACCGTACATGCGGGTCATCAGGGCGGCGCCCTCGGGCTTTGCGGTGACCGCGCCCACGCCGCTGCGAAAGAGCGTGGTGGAGCCTGCAAGGGTGGCCAGGAAGGTCCACTTGTCCCAGAGGGTCTGCGTGATGTCCTCGGAATAAATCGCATCAAAGCTGGCAGCCGTGCAGGCCTCGAAAAAGGCCCGCGCAAGCGGTGCCTGCGCAGGCTCGCGGTGGCCCATGGTCAGGATGTGTAGTGGGTTCAACTGCCGCACGATGCCTGCTTTGCTGAGTGTGGCTGCAATGTGGGCCACACCGCCCAACACCCGGGGTGCTCCGAAGGTGGCATCGAGCTGGTCCATGTGGGCCACACCATTGAGCAAGGGCAGCAGGCAAGCCGTCTGTGCCATGGCCGGCCGTAGGGTCTCGATGGCGTCATCGAGGTCGTAGGCCTTGGGCGAGAGGACGATGAGGTCCCAGTCACCATGCAGTTGGTCGGCCGTGACCGCCTTGGCCGCGACTTGGAAGTTGCCATGTGGGCTCTCCACCTGAAGGCCATCGGCCGCCAACTGCGCGGCTCGGCCTGGGCGCACCAGAAAGCTCACATCCGTGCCCGATTGAATCAGCCGGCCACCAAAGTAGCCACCCACACCACCTGCGCCAAGAATCAGAATCTTCATGTTGCGCATTGTGCCTGCCTTAAAATGAACCTTCTTAAGTCAAGCCGTGTCGATTTCACTTGAAAGGAGATGTTCATGACCTCACGCCTACCGATTTATTTCAGCCTTCTCGTCGCCGCCGCCTTCGTGGTTGCCCCCATGGCCGCTTCGGCCAAAAAAACCGTTTGGTGCGCAGTGGAAAAGAAGACCGGCGACTACACGGCCGACTGCTTCAAGACCAAGTCTGAGTGCAACACCTTTGTGCAGAAAAAGGGCGCCAGCAAGTTTGAGTGCGGCGCAAACAACGGCTAAACCGTTGACGGGGGAGGCCTAGGGTTTCCCCCTTGCTTGCGGTGGGGGGTCTGCTGCGGTAGCGTTTGTGAGAAATACGCAAGGAGACCGCCACATGCTGAAAAGTCTGCACATCAACCCCGAGAAGTGCACGGGCTGCCTGCAATGCGAGATGGCCTGTTCCTATGAGAACTACGGTGTCTTTGCCACCGCCAAGTCCCGCATCAAGGTCTTCGACTTCCACAGCACGGGCCGCAAAGTGCCCTACACCTGCACCCAGTGCGATGAGGCCTGGTGCTTGCATGCATGTCCCGTCGAGGCCATCACGGTCGACAAGGCCACCGGTGCCAAGGTTGTGAATGAGGCCACCTGTGTGGGCTGCAAGGTCTGCACCATCTCTTGCCCCTTTGGCACCATCAATTACGTGGCCGAGACCGGCAAGGTTCAGAAGTGCGACCTCTGCGGTGGCAATCCTGCTTGCGCAGAAGCCTGCCCCACGCAGGCCATCACCTATGTGGATGCCAACTGGACGGGCCTGGACCGCATGAAGGCCTGGGCCGACAAACTTGGCAACCAAGCCAGCGCTTAAGGAGACCAACCATGGCATGGGCACGCAAAATTCTTCGGGTGAACCTCACCAAGGGAACCGTCACCAACGAACCCCTCAACATGGCCTGGGCCGCCCAGTACCTCGGCTCGCGCGGGCTGGCCTCCAAGTACCTGTCGGAAGAGGTCGATCCCAAGGTCGATCCACTCTCACCTGAGAACAAGATCATTTGGGCCACCGGGCCACTCACCGGCACCATGGCCTCCACCGGTGGCCGCTATGTGGTGGTCACCAAGGGACCCCTCACGGGGGCCATTGCCTGCTCGAACTCGGGCGGCTACTGGGGTGCCGAGCTCAAGATGGCCGGCTGGGACATGGTCATCTTCGAGGGCAAGTCGCCCAAGCCCGTTTACTTGTCCATCGAGGACGATGAAGTATCACTTCGAGACGCATCCCACCTCTGGGGCAAGAGCGTCTGGGAGACTGAGAGCCTCATCAAGCAGTCTCACCAAGACCCGCTCACCCGCATTTCCTCCATTGGCCTGGCCGGTGAGAACCAAGTGCTCTTTGCAGCGGTGGTCAACGACCTCCATCGTGCGGCAGGCCGCTCCGGCGTGGGTGCGGTCATGGGCTCCAAGAATTTGAAGGCCATTGCCGTGCGTGGCACCAAGGGTGTGGGCAACATCCACAACCCCAAGGCCTTCATGCAGGTCACGGCCGAGAAGAAGCGCATCCTTGCCGAGAACGCCGTGACCGGCCAAGGCCTGCCCACCTATGGCACCCAGGTGCTCATGAATGTCATCAATGAGATGGGCGCCCTCCCCACCCGAAACCACCGCGATGTGGCCTTCGAGGGAGCACGCGACATCTCTGCCGAGGCCATGGCCGAGCCCCGCAAGACCGATGGCAAGCCTCACCTGGTCACCAATCAGGCCTGCTTCGGCTGCACCATCGCCTGCGGGCGCATCAGCAAGATCGACGAAACCCACTTCTCTGTTCAGAACAAGCCCCAGTACTGGGGCGCCTCCGGGGGTCTCGAGTACGAGGCCGCCTGGGCCTTGGGTGCGGCCAATGGGGTCAACGACCTTGAAGCCCTTCAATACGCCAACCTCATCTGCAACGAGCAGGGCATGGACCCGATCTCATTCGGTGCGACTGTGGGCGCCGCCATGGAGCTCTACGAGATGGGTGTGCTCACCAAGGAGCAGATTGGCATTGAGGCACCCTTTGGTTCGGCCAAGGCCTTGTGCGAATTGGCTGAGCTCACGGCACGTGGCGAGGGCTTCGGAAAAGAGATTGGTCAAGGTTCCAAGCGGCTGTGCACCAAATACGGTCATCCCGAACTTTCCATGAGCGTGAAGGGCCAAGAGTTCCCCGCCTACGACTCCCGCGGCATCCAAGGCATGGGCCTCACCTACGCCACCTCCAATCGGGGCGCCTGCCATCTGCGCAGCTACACCGTGGCCTCCGAGGTCTTGGGCATTCCGGTGAAGACCGACCCACTCTCGGCCGAGGGCAAGCCCGAGCTCGTCATGGCATTCCAAGACGCCACCGCCAGCTTCGACTCCGCGGGCCTGTGCATCTTCACCTCGTTTGCATGGAGCCTCGCAGACATCCAGCCGCAGATTGCGGCCGCCTGTGGCGAGGAGTTCACCATGGAGAACCTCAATCAGATCGGTGAGCGCATCTGGAACATGGAGCGCGACTTCAACAACCGTGCGGGCTTTACCTCGAAGGACGACACCTTGCCGCCGCGGCTCCTTAAAGAGGCCGCCAAGGAAGGCCCCGCTAAGGGCCTGGTCAACAAACTGCCGGAGATGCTGCCCAAGTATTACGAGATCCGTGGCTGGGATGCCGATGGCCAGTTGAAGAAAGACACGCGAACCCGCCTGGGGCTCTGATGGCGCGCCACCACCTCATTCTGGGTGCGGGCCCGGCCGGCGTCATTGCTGCCGAGACCCTGCGCAAGCTCGCCCCACACGATTGCGTCACGCTCGTGGGAGACGAGCCCGAGCGGCCTTACTCGCGCATGGCCATCCCTTACCTGCTCATGGGAAACATCGAGGAGCAGGGCACGCAGCTGCGCAGGGCTCCCGAGCATTTCGAGGCACTTGGCATTCGTCTCGTACAGGCTCAGGCCCAATCCGTGGATGCTGGCAAGCGGTCGGTGGCCTTGAGCAATGGCGAGGTCATTCGGTTTGACTGCCTGCTCATCGCCACGGGTTCGTTGCCCGTGCGCTTTCCCATTCCTGGCTTTGATGGTGCGAATGTCCACCCCTGTTGGACCTTGGCCGATGCGCGCGAGATCATTCGCCTGGCCAAGCCCGGGGCCAAGGTGGTGCAGATGGGTGCGGGCTTTATTGGCTGCATCATCATGGAAGCCCTGGCCAGTCGCGGCGTGTCACTCACCGTGGTGGAGATGGGCGACCGAATGGTGCCCCGCATGATGGGTGCCACGGCCGGCGCCATGATCAAGTCCTGGTGCGAGTCCAAGGGCGTGGCGGTGATCACCGGCGCGAAGGTGGAACGCATCGACCATGCCGATGGCCCTCCTTCCATGGTCTGCCTCTCTACAGGCAAGGCGCTCGAGGCCGACCTCGTGATCAGCGCCACAGGCGTGAAGCCCAACGTGGCGTTCCTGCAAGGCAGCGGCATCGAACTGCAGACCGGTGTGCTCACCGATGCAGGAATGCAGACCAATTGCGAGGGCATCTTCGCGGCTGGCGACTGTGCCCAGGCCTTTGATCGGCCCAGTCAGTCTCACCTGGTGAGTGCCATCCAGCCCAATGCAGCCGATGAGGCCTTGGTGGCTGCTCGGAACATGGCGGGCCAGTACTCGGAGTTGCAACGGGTGCCGCAGATCAACGTGCTCGACACCCTGGGGTTGATCTCATCCAGCTTTGGACAGTGGCAGGGTGTTCCGGGCGGAGATCACACCGAGATGACCGACTGGGACAACCACCGCATGCTCAGCCTGCAGTTCGATGGCGATCGATTGATTGGTTGCAATGCCATTGGATGGACGGACCATGTGGGCGTGATGCGTGGCCTGGTCGAGGGCCAGGTGCGTCTGGGGCCCTGGAAAGAAAAGCTCATGAAGGATCCAACCCGGCTCATGGAGGCCTATCTGGCCTGTGCCCAGGCACAGGATCAGCATGCGGTGGTGTAGTTGAGGCTCACCGTCAAGCTGTACGCGAGCCTGGCGGCTCACCTGCCAGCAGAGGCCCGCAGCACCAATCAGCATCCCATTGAGGCGCCCGACGGTGCATCCGTGGCGGCGGTGCTGGCGCCTTATGGGCTGCCCCCTGAACTTACGAAGTTGGTGCTCGTCAATGGCCGGTATGTGGCGCCCGAGGACCGCCCCCACGCGCTGCTCCAGGATGGTGATGTCGTGGCCGTTTGGCCACCGATCGCGGGCGGCTGATCGCGTGCTCTTTCGCGATGGCCTCGTGCCCGAGGCCTTTGATCGAGAGATGGGCTGTTCCGAGGCAGAGTGGCTGCGTTGGCTTCCCGAGGCCACCGCGCCGCATCGGCTCTCATTGCATCAGGGAGGCGCCGCGGTGTTCGCTGCAACGCCCATGCGCGAGGCCCAGGGCTCTTCGCTGAATGGGGAGTACACACCGTTGCTGGAGTTGACCTGGCAGGTGTTGCCGGCCCGACGCATTGCCTTGCTCGAGATCAGCCGACTGCACGTCTCATTTCAATTCAAGGGGCTGGATGTCCAGGGTCGAGCCGACTTCATGCGGCGATTCGACCTCACCATGCAACGCGGCGGAGGTTAGCGGTTAAGAGGAATGTCTCAGCGTCCCACCGAGGCGCGTCCGGCATCACCCGCCGAACCGCCAAGGGTGCCGCCACCCACAAGCCCCATGGCAGCGGTGCCACCAATCTCAAGGGCGATGCGCTCCACACTTTTCACCTCACCACCGCAAGACTCGGCGATGGTGGCTGCATCCACTTGGTCGTAGGTCTCAAGCCCAAGGTTGGCTGCCAGCACGGGCAGTGCAAGCAGGCCTCCGGAGAGCACCACCAGGGCTGGGGCCGCGATCACGCGTGTGTTCTTGAGGGTGTCCTGCACCTCGGCTTTTTTCACAGCCGATTGGCAGTCTGTGGTCTGGGCCTCGGGCTTGCTGGAATCCAGCAGGGCCACCGCACGCTGGGAGTGGCTTGCGCATCCGGATAGAAAGACCAAGCCCAGCCCAACGGCCAGCGCTTTTCCAATCCGCGAAGATGCTTGTTGAGACAATGTCCAGCCCTCCAGACACACGGGAGTGGCAGTTTCTCAGACTTTTATGACAAATGCCAACATTTGTGGCGTTGCTCCAACAGGTCAGGCCGCTGTCAAGATGGCGGGCAGTCGCCCTCGCAGCGCATTGACGACCCACACCGCATCGGCTGCCAAGAGGTCTTCGGGCGTGATGGACTGCTCCAGCGTTGGCAGGTCTGGGTCGGCCAGCATGCGTGCTCGCTCGATGCCTGGCAGCACACCGTCCTCTAAGGGTGGTGTGATCCACCGCCCATTGCGCACGATCCAGACCGTGCTGCGCCCGCCCTCGGTCACATGCCCCCGTTCATTGACAAAGATTGCATCGAAGCCACCCGCCGCCTCCGCGGCCTGCCAGGCGGCATCGTAGAAGCCGCGGCGTGTGGTCTTGTGCCGCAACAAGGGGTCGGTCGATGGCGGGCACACGAGATCGGGCAGGAGGGTTCGAGCCCAAAAGATTCGCACAGGTGTGTCCAGTGGCGCGACCGCATGAATGCTCGCAGTCCATTCTCCTGCCGGTGAGAGCGAGAGACGAAGACGGCCCAGCCCCTCGGGCCTGCTCCTCTTCAAGGCCGCTTGAATGGCAGCGCGGGCTTGTGAGGCATCAAAGGGCAGGTGCAGCGAGGCTGCGGAATCCGCCATGCGGCTCAGGTGGGCATCGAGCTGCTGTGGCGCCTGGCCCTCGAGGCGAATGGTTTCAAAGAGGCCGTGGGCGGCAGGAAGCCCCGTGAGAAAGCCAGCCTTGATGCGGCACTCCTCCCACTCCGCGGGGGCCGAGGAGTCGATGGTGATGCCAGCACCCACACCCATCTGGAACCGGTCTGCGCGCAGGCTCACCGACCGGATGGCCACGCTCCAAGCGAAGTCGCCCAGCCGTTTGCGGCTGCGCCCATCGGCGGCGAGCGCGGGCGGGTCGATCCAGCCCACACTGCCGCAGTAGGCACCGCGTCCCTGCGGTTCAAGGCGCTGAATCCATTCCATGGCCTTTCGCTTGGGCGCACCCGTGACCGATCCACACGGAAAGGTGGCGCGCAAGACCTCTTCCAAGCTGGTGTCAGGTCGTAACCGTGCATGAATGCTCGAGGTCATCTGATAGAGCTCACCCACCTCCTCCACCTCGAAGAGGCTTGGCACCGTCACGCTGCCGACCTCACTGATCATCCCCAGGTCGTTTCGAATCAGGTCCACGATCATGATGTTCTCGGCCTGGTTCTTCGGGTCATCCCGCAGGGCGGACTGCGGGTCTTGGCCTTTTGAAAGCGTGCCCTTCATGGGCTTGGCCACCAGTTCACCGTCTTGGCAGGCTAAAAACCACTCGGGCGAGAACGAGAGCAGCGTCTCATCGGCCAGGGGCAGGTGGGCCGCAAAGCGCGTGGGCTGCCGAGCCCGAAGGCGTCGGTAGAGGTCCAGCGGGCTGCCGTACCAGCCGCCAGACCAGGTAAAGGTGTGGTTCAGCTGATAAAACGTGCCCTCGCGGATCTCCTCATGAATGGTGGAAATGTCTTTTGCAAAGGCTGCCTCAGAGAGGCTGGGGCTGGGGCATAGAAGTCCAGCTGCCTGTGCTTCGGTGGCTGGGTCAGCTGCCTGAAGGAGGTCGTCCACCTCGGCCCTGGAGAGCAGTTGCACCCGCTCAAAGGCGAGGGCGGTCACCAGGGGAATGTGTTGCTCGCCCCGACTGGGAAGGCCTTGAAGCCATTCTCCCAGTTCATAGGAGAACACCACCACCACTGGATGTCCGCGCGAAGTGCAATCTTCGATGGCCAGTAGCGCCGCAGAGACTTCGGTGCCGGTGCGGGCGACGATGGTTTCTTGAAGACCCTCATAGAGGCGACTGGTGGGCCGGTCTGCCGTGCTTTGGCAGTCATCGAGCAGGTACATGACTGCATGCTAACGCCCACATTGAATATCGGCCAATTGGCCCATTCTGTTTCCGGATATTTACAAATAAAAGGGCTTCTTAATCGCCTTTTCTTGCCATTTTTAAAATCAAATACTAATATTCAAATATGGCAGAGATAATCAGCGCCACCTCCCCCACT
Source organism: Hahnella aquatica (SeqCode) (assembly GCF_965194505.1). GTDB lineage: Bacteria > Pseudomonadota > Gammaproteobacteria > Burkholderiales > Burkholderiaceae_A > Hahnella > Hahnella aquatica. The sequence goes on from NZ_OZ239144.1 coordinate 167,845, forward strand.
CCATAAACATATAGGAATTGTAAATATGGCTACGTATTCAGAAATGATGTCTCAGATTGAAGAACTCCGTAAGCAGGCGGAGCGTCAGCGCAAGGAAGAGTATTCATCTGTTTTGAAAACCATCAAGCGTCAAATCGCTGAGTATGGAATTTCTGCTGAAGAACTCGGTTTCTCAGGGGCCGCAAAAGCTGCTGGCAAGCGTGGCCGCAAGGCCGCCAAGCCTGCTGCTGCCAAGGCCGGCCGTAAGCCTCGCGCCAAGCGTGCAGGCACGGGCGTGAAGGTTGCACCCAAATACCGTGATGGCGCTGGAAACACCTGGACGGGTCGCGGCAAAATGCCCAAATGGCTCGCCGAGGCTGTGGCCAATGGCCGCACGGTTGAATCGTTCCTGATTCCTGCCGCCACCACCATGTAATTCAGGTTTGGCCCGGGCTTCAATCAATCAATTTGAATGACAGCCCGGGTTGTCAAACCCCGTTGTAAACAGCGCTGAGCGCCTTTTAATGGCGCAATTTCCAAAAGCACTGCTAAACCAATCGGTTTTGCGCCACTCATCTCAATGAGTTTGGCGGCCGCCATGGCTGTTCCCCCGGTGGCCAGTACATCGTCCACCAGCAAAACCCGGTCACCTGAGGTCAAGACATCCCTTCTTATTTCCAGGTGGTCTTGCCCATACTCCAAGTCATAGCTAATTCGAAAGGTCTCGGGCGGGAGCTTATTGGCCTTGCGAACCATGACAAATGGTTTTCCAAGCAGGCGGGCCATGGCCACTCCGAATATGAATCCACGAGATTCAATTCCGGCAATGTGGGAGATGTCAGCCACTGGAAAGAGCGCTGCCATTTTCTGGGTGGCCATCTCAAAGGCCTCTGGATGCGCCAGAAGGGGAGAGACATCTCGGAATCCAATTCCCTTTTTTGGAAAATCGAATACCACCGGTATGTGATCCAATAGATTCATTCGTTTTCCTTTGTGTGAGATGGCCTTGTCGAATTCTATTTTGATCGTGACCGCGTTGCGAACCGAGTTGGAGCACCCTGGGGTGCTCTACACAGGGGTTGGAAAACTCAATGCCGCCTATGCGCTCACCAAGTGGCTGCAGTCGAACAGACCGAGCTTGGTTGTGAACTACGGCACCGCTGGGGGTTTGAATCGGTCGGTCTCGGGGCTCGTGGAGGTTTCACGCGTGATTCAGTCTGACATGGTGGCCGAGCCGTTGGCCCCGAGGGGCGAGACCCCATTCGATGATTCACCCTCGGCGTTCGCGTCCGGCCATCCCGGTGTGGTGTGTGGGAGTGGAGACGCATTTGTGACCTCTGTAGATCCATGGCTGGTGGCGCAGGGGGTGAGCGTCGTGGACATGGAACTCTTTGCAATTGCGGCCGTGTGCCACCGCGAGGGCGTGCCGTGGCGGGCCTTCAAGTACGTGACCGATTACGCCAATGAGGAGTCGGGTGGCGACTGGCAGGCCAATGTGCATCGCGGCCAGGCCGAATTCAAGTCCGTGCTCGCTCGCTTAATCTAGGCGGGCTCCTTAGACCAAATGCCCAGTCTTCACGAAGATGGTGCAGCCTTCCTTGCTAAAGGGCTGGTGCATGCTCATGTGGGGGCTCCGAATCCATGAGCCCTCCGGATACCGGCCATGCTCATCCTCGAAAACGCCGCTAACGACGAAAATCTCTTCGCCTCCGAAATGTCGGTGCGGGTTGAAGTAAGTGTGGGGAGCCCAACGGACCATGGTGGAGCCAGTGCCCTGCTGCATAAGCGGCATGACATGCAGGCCGCGTACCAGGCCCTGTTGCCAAGGAGCCCTTGTGGTGTCTACGATTTCTCGGTGCTGCTGGTCCGCTCCCAGGTGCCGGAGCTTCACAAACAGTACGCAGCCAGTCTCGCTAAAGGGTGCATGGCTCGACCCCGGTGGATTCATCAAGTAAGTGCCAGCGGGGTAGTCGCCTGTCTCGTCGCTGAAGGTGCCCTCCAAAACAAGGATCTCCTCGCCAAAATCGTGACGGTGCTCTGGGAAACGAGCACCCGGCTCGTAGCGCACGATGGAGGTGGCACGTGCCACCTCATCACCGCATCGGTCCAGTAGTCGTCGATGGACGCCAGCCTCAGGGCTCGGTACCCAAGGGAGCTCGTTGTGGTTCAGGACCACACGCTGCTGATAATCGTCGTTACAGTTCATGGGCGCTGAAGACGAGGGGTGTCTTGGCTGTAATGAGCGTCGAGCGACGCGCGCATGGAAGTGGTGGCCAAGGGCGGAATCGAACCACCGACACGCGGATTTTCAGTCCGCTGCTCTACCAACTGAGCTACTTGGCCAAGACGCGCAGTATATCGCAGCGCTGGGCGATGGATTTGCCCAACTCCACCCCCCATTGGTCAAACGGGTTGATCCCCCAGACCATGGCCTGGCAAACCACCTTGTGCTCGTAGAGGGCAATCAGGCTGCCCAGGTGTCGGGGCGAGAGGGCATCGAGCCAGATCAGGCTGCTGGGTCGCCCCCCGGGGTAAGACCGGTGTGGCGAGAGTGCCTCTACGGCCGCAGCATCCAACCCCTCGGCGGTCAGCCCTGCGCGGGTCTGCTCTGCATCGCGGCCCATGGCCAGCGCTTCGGACTGCGCCAGCATGTTGGCCACCATGATACGGTCGAGCGCATCCACCTGCCCATCGGCCCCACGCACGGGCCGCACCCCAATGAACTCCACGGGCACGGTGTGCATGCCCTGGTGCAGCAACTGGAAGTAGGCATGCTGGCCGGTGATGCCCACGCCTCCCCAGACCTTGGGGCCCGTCTGTACGGTGCAGGCCGTGCCATCCCAGTGCACCGACTTGCCATTGGATTCCATGTCGAGCTGCTGCACATGCGCGGTGACATGGCCCAACTGCATCCGGTAGGGCGCCACCACCAGGCTGGAGCAGCCCAGAAAATTTCGGTTCCAAATGCCCTGCAGGGCAAGCTGCATGGGAAGGTTTTCTTCAATCGGCGCAGACAACACATGCGCATCCATGGCCTGGGCGCCGGCCAGGAAATCTTCAAAGGCGGCGCGCCCAATCTTTGCGGCGGCCACGAACCCAACGCTCGACCAGACGGAGAAGCGTCCGCCCACCCAATCCCAAAACGGCAGCACCTGCGGTGCTGGAATGCCAAAGGCAAGAGCCTTCTCCGCCGCAGTGGTCACCGCCACCATCTGCTGCCCCGCCTCGTCGGCCGAGAGGCCGGCCGCCAGAAGCCATGCCTTTACACGCTGCGCGATGGCCATGGTCTCTTGTGTGGTGAAGGTCTTGCTCGAGACCACCACCAGGGTCTGGTGCGGATCAAGGCTGGCCAACGTTTGGGCCACATGCTGGGCATCGGGCACGGACAAGAACGACACCTTGGGCCCCACACCTGCAGCGCCAAGGGCCTCTACCACTAACCGAGGCCCGGTCTCAGAACCCCCAATGCCGGTGTTCAGCACATGACTGAGCACCTGGCCGCGCGCACCCTTCAAGCGCTGCTCATGCACGTCTTGCGCGAGGCTCAACATGCGCGCCCGGGCCGACTGCACCGCCTGCCCAATCTCCGCACCCCAGGGTCCATCCGCAGGGCCGCGCAGGGCCATGTGCAAGGCCGCGCGTTGCTCTGTGTGGTTCACGATCTCGCCTGCGGCCATGGCCTTTAACTGGCCGGGAAGGTCGCATGCCTGGGCAAGTTCGCAGAGCGCCTGGGTTACTTCAGCATCCAGCCGTTGGTGATGGGACTCCAGCGTGATGCCGCAGGCCTGCCACTGCAGGGGGCCGCGGCCATTGGTCTGCTGCACCAGTGTTTGCAGGGGTGCCACTCGCGCAGCGAGTGCCTCGAGCCGCGCCCACTGCGGCCGTGATTGCGGTGGTGTGAGCGCAGGCGATGTCTTCATATGTCTATTGTCGCCCAGTGGTGATCAGGCGCATGGCCTCTGCGGCGGCCGCCAGCCCCATGCTCGCAGTCACCGTCACCATGGAGCCGTAGCCTGCGCAGGCCAGCCTTGCGGCGGGGTCGCAGCCCTCGGTGGCGCGCGCCGGTTCATCTGAACTCACCACCCGAATCCGCATGGCCCCTGCCCGTGGAAAGCCATGCTGCCGGCGCAGGCTGTAACGAAGCTTGGAGAGCAGCGGGTCTTGCTTGGTGTCGGCCAAGTCCCCCACGCGAATGCGGGTGGGGTCGAGCTTGCCGCCCGCCCCCCCACTCACCAACAGGCTGCGTGGCCGACTGCGTGCGGGCATGGCGAGCACCAGGGCCTTTTTGGCACGCAGGTCGTCACAGGCATCAATCCACACCTGTGGTGCGGGCCATCCACCGCCCGACACACCACCGCCGGCCAAGAACGCCGACACATTCTCGGGCGTGAGTTCATCCTCCACCGGATACACCGACATCGCAGGCGCGATGGCTCGCAGTCTGTCCGCCAAGGCCTGCACCTTGGCCTGGCCCAAGGTCTGGTGGGTGGCCTGCACCTGTCGGTTGAGATTCGATTCGGCCACGTGGTCCATGTCCACCAAGACCAGGCCGCCCACGCCCGAGCGGGCGAGCGCCTCGGCCGCCCACCCCCCTACACCGCCCAGGCCCACCACGCCCACGGTGCTCAACCGCAGGCGGGCAAACCCCTCTTCGGAGAGCAGCCGTGCGCTGCTCGCCAAGGCCCGCGGCACGCCGCCTGCCTGGGCCATGTGGTTTTAAGGCAGCAGGATGGTCGAGCCCGAGGTCTTGCGGGCCTCGAGGTCGGTGTGGGCCTGCACGATGTCCGCCAGGGCGTAGCGCTGCGCAATGTTGATCTTGATCTTGCCGCTGCCCACCATGTCCACCAACTCCCCAGCCGTGGACTCCAACTCCTCGCGCGTGGCCGTATACGGCATGAGCGAGGGCCGCGTGATGAACAAGTGGCCATTCAACTGGGCGAGGTCGAAGGGGGCGACCTTGCCCGAGGCATTGCCAAAGCTCACCATCAGCCCGTACTTGCGAAGGCACTGCAGAGACTTGTCGAAGGTGGTCTTGCCCACCGAGTCGTAGACCACGTCCACGCCGCGGCCGTTGGTGATCTCCTTCACCCGGGCCACGAAGTCTTCCTTGTTGTAGTTGATGACATGGGCCGCACCCGCAGCCTTGGCCAGGGCCATTTTTTCATCCGAGCCCACCGTGCCAATGGCTTTCACGCCCATGAGCTTGGCCCACTGCATGGCAATGAGGCCCACGCCACCCGCGGCCGCGTGGAACAGAATGGTATGGCCCTTTTGCAGGTTGGCCGTGCGCCGGTACAGGTACTGCACCGTCATGCCTTGCAGCATCATGGCTGCACCTGTCTCAAAGCTGATGGTCTTGGGCAGTTTGATGAGCAGGCTCGCGGGCATCACGCGTGCCTCGCAGTAGGCGCCCATGGGGCGGCCCGCATAGGCCACGCGGTCGCCGGCCTTCACATGGGTCACGCCCGAGCCCACGGCCTCCACCACGCCCGCGCCTTCCATGCCGAGTGTGACGGGCAGGTTTTCTGCCGGGTACACACCGCTTCGGAAGTAGACATCGATGTAATTCAGGCCAATCGCATGGTGGCGCACAAGCGCTTCACCAGGGCCGGGTTGGCCAACGTTCACGTCCACCAGGTTCATCACGCTGGGGCCACCGGTCTCACGAATCTGGACTGCCTTGGTCATGCTGTTCTCCTGTAAAAGCACCATAATAGTGGCTTCAAACGCGTGTGGCGCACCCTGGGTGCCCGTCTCATCAGGAAAGCGAACAGACCCCTCATGGCAGGACACTCAAAATGGGCCAACATCCAGCACCGCAAGGGCCGTCAGGATGAGCGCCGTGGCCGCATCTTCACCCGACTGATCAAGGAAATCACCGTGGCCGCCAAGATGGGCGGCGGCGACCCGAGCATCAACCCTCGGCTGCGCCTGGCCATGGACAAAGCGGGCGACGCCAACATGCCCAAGGACAAGGTCTTGGATGCCATCAAGCGCGGCACCGGCCAGCTCGATGGCGTGGACTACGAAGAGATTCGCTACGAGGGCTACGGCATTGCTGGCGCCGCGGTGATCGTGGACTGCCTCACGGACAACCGAACCCGCACCGTGGCCGAGGTGCGCCATGCCTTCTCCAAGCACGGCGGCAACCTGGGCACCGATGGCTCCGTCTCCTTCATGTTCAAGCACTGCGGCCAGATGCTTTTTGCGCCGGGCACCTCGGAAGATGCCGTCATGGAGGCGGCCTTGGAAGCGGGCGCTGAAGACGTGATCACCGATGACGAAGGCGCCATCGAGGTGCTCACGGGCCCCGCCGAGCTCTCCACCATTCGCGCCGCGCTCGAGGCCAAGGGCCTGGCACCTGAGCTGGCCGAGGTCACCATGCGGCCCGATGCCCACAACGAACTCACCGGCGAGGATGGCGCCAAGATGCAAAAGCTCCTCGATGCCTTGGAGGGCCTCGACGATGTGCAGGCCGTCTACTCGAATGTGGTGATTGCATGAAGGTCTTGGTGGTGGGTGGTGGTGGACGAGAGCACGCCATGGCCTGGCGAATCGCCCGCTCCCCGCGGGTGCAGTGTGTCTATGTGGCGCCGGGCAACGGCGGAACCGCGGCCGACCCAGACCTCATCAACCTTCCCATCGACCCCGTTCGCCAGCAGGCTGAGCTCGCAGATTTCGTTGAGCGCGAGGGAGTGGCCTGGACCATCGTGGGCCCCGAGGCTCCCTTGGCCGCGGGCCTGGTGGATTTCTTTCGCGCGCGGGGCTTAAAGATCTTCGGCCCCACCCAGGCAGCCGCGCAACTCGAGGCCTCCAAGGACTTCGCCAAGCAGTTCATGAAGCGGCACCACATTCCCACCGCCGCCTTCGAGACCTTCTCCGATGCCACGGCGGCCCGGGCCTACGCCGCGGCCCAGGCAGAGCGCCATCCGGGCCTGCCCATCGTGATCAAGGCCGATGGTCTTGCGGCCGGAAAGGGCGTCGTGGTGGCGCCCACCCTTGCAGAGGCGCATGCGGCGATCGATGACATGCTGCTGGGCAACCGCTTTGGTGATGCCGGTGCGCGTGTGGTGATTGAAGACTTCTTGGAGGGCGAGGAGGCGAGCTTCATCGTCATGTGCGATGGCCAAGATGCCTTTGCACTGGCCACCAGCCAAGACCACAAGCGGGTTGGTGATGGCGACACCGGCCCGAATACCGGCGGCATGGGCGCCTATTCGCCTGCGCCCGTGGTCACGCCGAAGGTCTTTGCGCGGGTCATGCGCGAGGTTATTCGGCCGGTGCTTCAGGGCATGCGCGCCGAAGGCCATCCCTACACCGGCTTTCTGTATGCGGGCCTCATGATTCACCAGGACACCCCCAAGGTGGTGGAATTCAATTGCCGGCTGGGCGACCCTGAGACTCAGCCCATCTTCCTGCGCATGCGCGGCGACTTCACCCTACTTGTGGAGAGGGCCATCGAGGGCCGGCTCGCCCAGGCCGAGGCCATGGCCGACAGCCTCTGGGACACCCGCCCCGCCGTGGGTGTGGTTGTGGCCGCGCAGCACTACCCCGACGCCCCTCGCACAGGAGACCCGATCACGGCCCTGCCAGCCAACACCGACGACGCCCGTGTCTTCCATGCCGGCACCGCGATGAAAGACGGCCAGTTGATCACCAGTGGTGGCCGCGTGGTCTGCGCCACAGCGCTCGGCAACAACCTCAAAGACGCCCAGGCCCAGGCCTACAAGCTCGTGGACCAGATTCGTTTTGAAGGCATGCATGCCCGCCGAGACATTGGCTGGCGGGCCCTAAAGTGATGAACCGCGCGCAGCCCTCGGCTGTGGTGGTGGGCGGCGGCATTCTGGGTGCCTTGAGCTCACTCAGCCTGTCCCGGCTGGGCATTGCCACCCGCTGGGTCGGCCCGCCTGAGCCGGCCCAACGTGCAGATGCCGCCCAGGCGCGCGCCTATGCCCTGGCACCCCCCACTGTGGCCTTGCTCGAGCGGCTTGGGGTCTGGGCGCACCTCACAGACGTGGCCCAACCGGTGGCGCGCATGGAAGTCTTTCAGGTGGCACCGGCTGCCCGCTTGGATTTTCTTGCGGCCGATGTGGGCGAGGCGGCCCTGGCGCAGATGGTCTCGCATGCAGACCTCTTGGCCGCCTGTGAGGCGACTGTGCGGGCCGGTGTGCCAAACCTCACACGCACCGAGACCCCCTTGTCGGAATCCGACCTCCAAGCCTTTCGAGACAACCTCGGCAGCAGGCCTTTGGGGGCGGACCTCGTGGTGGCTGCCGATGGTGCGCAGTCGATGCTGCGGCGCCGAGCAGGCCTTCTGTGGCGCCGGCGTGACTACGGCCAGCAGGCCGTGGTCGCCGCCTTCCGAACCGAGAGGCCTCACCATGGCGTGGCCTGCCAGTGGTTTGGGCCCGATGGCATCTTGGCGCTGCTGCCCCTGCGGGATCCGCACGTGGTCTCCATGGTTTTTTCAGTGGGCCATGCCACGGCTGCTGGCCTCATGGAGGCCTCCGAGGCAGACCTCGCCTCGCGCATCAGCACCGAGAGTGACCACCGCTTTGGTGAGTTGCAAGCCATCTCCGAGGCCACCGCCGTGCCGCTCGTGATGATGTCGGTGAATCGCATGGTGGCTGGTCGCATGGCCCTGGTGGGTGATGCGGGCCACACCGTACACCCGCTGGCAGGCTATGGCCTGAACCTGGGGGTGCAAGACCTGCTCGCCCTGGAGGCGCAGTTGCTGGCAGGCCAAGCCCGGCTGGGCTCATTCGACCCCGGTGCTGCTCGCATCCTGCGTGCCTATGCGCGCGACCGCGCCTGCGCGGTGCCCGCCGTGCAGTGGGGGCTCGATGCCCTGTATCGTTTGATGAGCAGCAGCCTGCCGGGCCTGCCCGCTGCAAGGGCCTGGGGCATGCAGGCCATCTCGGCCTGGCCCTTTTTGCGCAGTAGCCTGGTGCAGCAGGCGGTGGGTGGCCTGGGTGGCAGCGGCCGTACATATTCAAGCAGAGACACGTTTCATTTTTCGAAGGAAGCAACATGATCAAGCGCGTTCTGATGGCCTGTGGTCTCTCAGCCGCCCTGCTGGCCCCCTTGGTGCTCAGCCCATCGGCGCATGCCCAAAAGCCCGCCGGCCCCGAGCCCGCATCGCCTGCCGTCACCAAGCAGGTGAAGTCGGCCGTGGAGACCTGGCTCAAGGGCCGCTTCAAGGTCGATGCAGTCTCCAAGACACCCATGCCCGGCCTGGTGGAAGTGCGCATCGGTCAAGACATTCTGTATGCCCACGAGAACGGCCAGTTCGCCCTGGTGGAAGGCCAGCTCATTGAATTGAAGTCTGGCAACAACCTCACGGCCGCCCGCATGGAAGTGTTGCAGGCCGTGGACATCAGCAAGCTGCCCCTGGAACTCGCCATGAGGACGGTGAGCGGCGATGGTGGCAAGGGCAAGCGCACCATCGTGGTCTTCGAAGACCCCTACTGCTCCTTCTGCCGCAAGTTTCGGGCCGTGCTGCTGAGCATGGAGAACGTGACCATCTACACCTACTTCTATCCCATCCTGCGCGCGGAATCGACCACGGTCTCGAAGAACGCCTGGTGTGCCAAGGACCGCGAGGCCGCCTGGGAGGGCTGGATGATGCAGGGCAAGGAGCCTGCAGCGGCGCCGGCCAATTGCGATTTCCCCAAGGACAAAATTCTGGCGCTGGGCCAAGGCCTCGGTGTGCAGGCCACGCCCACCACCTTTGTGAGCAGTGGAAAGCGCCTGCAGGGGGCCCTGAGCAAAGAGGCCTTGGAGGCCGCGCTGAAGTCTCCCTGAAACTAGAGCACATCGACCAGCGCACATCGAGCATCGCACATCGTGATTCAGGCCGTTGATTTCCAGCAGTTTGTGGCGCTCGCCCGTGCGGGCCACAACCGCATTCCGCTCGTGCGCAGCCTGCAGGCGGATCTCGACACGCCGCTGTCAGCCTACTTAAAACTTGCTGCCGCACCGAACAGTTTTCTCTTGGAGTCGGTGGTGGGGGGCGAGCGCTTTGGCCGTTACTCCTTCATTGGCCTGCCGGCCCGCACGCGCATTGAGGCGCGTGACCGCGACATTCGGCTGAGTGTGGCGGGTGCCCCGGATTTCACCTTGAAAGGCGATCCACTTCAGTTCGTGGAGGCCTACCTCTCGCAGTTCAAGGCCGCACGGGTGGAGGGCCTGCCCCGCTTTGCGGGTGGCCTGGCCGGCTACTTTGGCTACGAGACCATTCGCTACATCGAGCCGCGGCTGGACCAAGCGGCCGCGAAGTCCCGCCCGGACCCCATGGGCCTGCCCGATGTCTTGCTGCTGCTCACCGAAGAGCTCGCAGTCTTCGACAACCTCGCGGGACGCCTGTCTTTGTGGGTCTATGCCGAGTCGGGTGACCTCTTGAGTGGCGATCAGGCGCCTGCGCCCTGGCCAGAGGCCCGTCTGCGCCAGGCCTACGACGCTGCCATGGCCCGGCTCGATGCCCTCGTGGCGCAATTGAAGGCCCCCTTTGTGCCGCCAGTGGCCGAGACCTTCCCGCCCACCGAGGTGCGCAGAGACTTCCACAAGGATGACTTCCTCAAGGCCGTGGCCCAAGCCAAGGAATACATTGCGGCGGGCGATGTCATGCAGGTGGTCATTGGCCAGGTGCTGCAGAAATCGTTCAAGGGCTCGGCGCTCTCGCTCTACCGGGCGCTGCGCGGCCTGAACCCTTCGCCCTACATGTACTTCTACGACATGGGCGACTTTCAAATCGCTGGGGCCTCACCAGAGATTCTGGTGCGTCAAGACGATGTGGCCGATGGCGCCACCCGGGTGACCATTCGCCCCATCGCGGGCACGCGCCCGCGGGGCAAGACGCCCGCGCAAGACCTGGCCTTGGAGCAAGAACTTCGGGCAGACCCCAAGGAATGTGCCGAGCACCTCATGCTCATCGACCTCGCCCGAAACGATGTCGGCCGCATTGCACAGACGGGCACGGTGAAGGTCAACGAGCAGATGGTCGTGGAGCGTTACTCCCATGTCATGCACCTGGTGAGCGATGTGGAGGGCATTTTGAAGCCGGGCCTATCGGCCATGGATGTGCTGCGGGCCAGCTTTCCGGCCGGCACCCTGAGTGGCGCGCCGAAGATTCGGGCCCTTGAGATCATCGACGCGTTGGAGCCAGTAAAGCGAGGCCTCTACGGCGGGGCCTGCGGTTATTTGTCCTTCACCGGCGAGATGGACCTCGCCATTGCCATTCGCACGGGCGTGCTCAAAGACGAAACGCTTTATGTGCAGGCGGGTGCGGGCATCGTGGCCGACTCCGTGGCCGAGAGTGAGTGGCAAGAAACCGAGAGCAAGGCGCGTGCGGTGATGCATGCGGCAGAGATCGCCGAGAAAGGGCTCGAGCCATGAGCAAGACGCCAGGCCAGCCCACGCGGCTGCTGATGATCGACAAGAAATCATCGATATCTACCCAGCCCCGCTCCAACAGGTGGCAGTTGATACCCTTAACGAACTCCGGCCCACTAACTCACTGCAGTGCTATGAAGATGCAGGGATGTGGTTTTTTACTCCTGGCTACCCGCCGGACCAATCCCGCTTCTCAGGGTCGCGGGCGGCAGGCGCTAGAATTGGACGCCATACGGGGTTTTGGTGGATCCCCCTCAAAACTAGGAATTGACACTTGCGGACAGTGTTGGAGAAACTCCCATTCGTAGCGTTAAATCCGCCCTTCCTTTTGGATTATCAGTGAATTTAGACCGAAACGAAGCTTGCAAAATGACGTCCATCCTCAGCATCCCCATCGACCCCCAGCACATTCTCAGAAAGAAAAAATCACTGAAACACCTACTGGCCCAACAAAGCGGGCTTTTAAAAAAGCGCATTGCTATTCTTGGCGGGTCAACCACTGCCGAAATTCGGGATGCTCTTGAGATCTTCCTGCTTGAAGGCGGGATACAACCTGAGTTCTATGAGTCCGAGTACAACCAGTACTATCAGGAGCTGGCATTCGACAACGATCCCCTCAAGCGTTTCGCGCCTGATGTCATCTTCATTCATACGACGGGCGTCAATATCCAGAATTACCCGTCGCTGGCGGACATCCTAGAGGATGTGAATAAGAAATTGGATGACGAGTTTGCGGCCTACAAGCATCTGTGGGAGCGCGCATCGACGATCTACTGTTGCCCGATCATTCAGAATAATTTTGAGAATCCGTTTCTGCGCCCACTCGGCAACCTTGATTTCTCAGATCACCGTGGCAAAACCAGCTATGTGCGCTGTCTGAATGAGCGGATCGCTGACCACGCACGGCAGAATCCTAATTTCTATGTCCATGACATTAATCATCTCAGTGCATGGTTGGGGCTGGAAAGATGGTTCAACCGAAAAGACTGGTATTTGTACAAATATGCCTTGGCGTTTGAGTGTATTCCCGCCTTTGCTCAAAGTCTGTCAGCCATTATCAAGGCCATCTTCGGCAAGACCAAGAAGGCTCTAGTGGTAGATCTGGACAACACTTTATGGGGTGGCGTCATCGGGGACGACGGTGCAGATCAGATCAAGATCGGAAACGGTACCGCCGTAGGTGAAGCCCATTTGGAACTGCAGGCCTACCTGCGCCAGTTGCGCGATCGAGGCATCCTGCTGGCGGTATCCTCCAAGAATGACTTCGATAATGCGCGCGAGGGCTTTAACCACCCTCACTCAGTGCTGAAGTTTGAAGACTTTGTAGCGTTTCAGGCGAACTGGGAACCCAAATCGGAAAACATTAAGTCGATCGCAAGTCAGATAGATATCGGCATCGACTCACTGGTCTTTCTTGATGACAACCCCGCCGAACGGGAGCTGGTGAAGCAGCAGGCACCTGAAGTGACCGTGCCCGACGTAGGCGAAGACATCGCGAAATACGCTGCGATCATCGATCGCAGCGGTCTGTTCGAGCCAATTAGCATTTCAAATGAAGACTTGAGCCGGGCGCGCTATTACGAGTCGAACGCCGCTCGAAACGAAATGCAGTCTCAGTTTCTGGACTATGGACAGTACTTGGACTCTCTAGAAATGAGTGCCGAGATACGGCCATTCGAACCAAAATATTTGGATCGAATCACGCAGCTTACCAATAAGACCAATCAATTTAACCTGACCACGCGTCGCTACACTTACGCCGATATCGAAGCCATTGCTCAGCACCCCAGCATGATCTGCCTGACCGGTCATCTCAGGGACAGGTTTGGCGACAATGGATTGATATCGGTGGTGATCGCCGCCAAGCGAGGTCACCAGGTCGAAATTGAACTTTGGTTGATGAGTTGCCGCGTTCTAAAGCGCGAAATGGAACTTGCCATGTTTGATGAGCTTGTTGCTAGGGTAAGGCAGGGTGGCGCCACGGAGGTCATCGGCAAATACCTGCCAACCAAGAAAAACGGTATGGTGGCCGACCTCTATAGGCATTTGGGTTTCATGAATATAAAGACCACGGACGATGGCGAAACACACTGGCGGTACAGCATCCCATCGAAAGCAACCGTTCTTAATTCCCACATTAAGGTCAATCGTGGACAGTAAAACCATTCTCGGCAAAATTCAATCAATTGTTCAGGACGTTTTGGATAACGAATCTCTGAGCATCAACGAACAGACCGAGGCAACCGATGTGGAAGGCTGGGACTCGCTGGCTCACATCAATATTGTGAGTCAGATCGAAAGCGATTTCGGCGTTCGATTCTCACTTGATGAACTGGCGGGATTTTCAAACGTTGGCAAGATCGTTGAGGCCGTACAGCAAAAGATTTCATGATCACCCGCCGCTTTACTCTCGCGGATCAGTTTGAATTTGCCAGTTTTTCTCACGACCTCAATCCCATCCACGTTGATCCCATCGCCTCAAGGCGCCTCATCTATGGCCAGCCCGTGGTGCATGGCGTCAACGCCATGCTGTGGGCGCTGGCCACCTTTGCACGCGATCATACAGGGCCAGTCAAAGTTCAGGACCTAACCTGCTCGTTCACAAAACCGCTACTGTTGCACGAAGAGGTCAGCATCGATATCGATTCATCCGCTGGGTGTGACACCACGATTCGACTGCGTCAAGGGGGTCAGGTGGCGGTCAAGATCAGTCTCACGCATATACCTTGTGAGGCTGGTCAATTGGAGGAGTTTCAAGGCATGAAGACATGCGAGTCGCCATTTGGCACGCAACCGGATGTGGTGGCTGAAGAAGCCTTGGCCGAGCTTGTTGGTGAGTTCTCTATTGCCTTCAATATAGACAAAGCGGTCGACCTCTACGGGCCCCGGCTCATTACCGTCTTTGGGGGGCAGGCCGTTGCGGAGATGACTGCATTGACTAAGGTTGTTGGCATGCATGCCCCTGGCCTAAATTCGCTCTTCACTGAAATAAAACTCAAGCCAGCCACGGCAATTCGCCAAGCGTGCCACATACACTACAAGACTCAGGAATACGACACGAGATTCCATCAGTTGGTCATTGCTTGCAACGGCAGAACTTTTGATTCAGTGCTAAAGGCCTTCTACAGGCCATCAGCAACCCCGCAACCAGGATATTCGGCCCTAAAGAAGTCCGTTTCAGACGCAGAATTCGAGCTGCAGAGGGCGCTGGTCATCGGCGGATCACGCGGTCTGGGCGAGGTAACCGCCAAGTATCTGGCCGCTGGAGGGGCGCAAGTTTTGCTGACCTACAGTCGCGGTGTCGCCGATGCCGATGCAATCGTGCAAGATATTTCGCTGCATGGCGGCATTGCCCAGTCAGTCCTGTTCGACTTGACAACGCCCGACGAGGAAGTTCCAGCCATAATGAACGACTTCGCGCCAACCGACATCTATTACTTTGCAACTCCCGTTATCTTTTCTGGTCAAAAAGGAGTCTTTGCAGAGAGTCGGCTTAAGCAGTTCATGGATTTTTATTTGCTGGGATTTCACCGGCTCATTGAGCATTTTTCAAAACGCGGCACGAATCGTTATTTTTGGCCGTCCACTGTTTTTTTGGACGAGCTACCTGCCACCATGGGCGAATACTGCGTGGCTAAGGCCGCCGCAGAAGCCTATTCTGGCTGGGTGGTTAAAAACAGACCCCATATAAATATCGCATGTCCGCGTTTGCCCCGGTTGGCAACTGATCAGACTGCCAGCATCTCGGGAATTGATTACGGGGATACGGCGCTTATGCTGGAACTACTCCGGGAGTTCTCCAAACCAGGAGCAAATTAATGACAACTTTCCCCACGGACATTCCACGTATTAGACAAGCTTTAGAAGAAGACCTACCTCGCCTGATGCAATATATAGATAAGGAGTGGATGCCTGGCCATATTTTGTCTCGAGATAGTGAATTATTTCGCTACCAACATCAGTGTGGGCCTGCATTGAACTTCATCATTTCCGAGAATAATGTTGGCTCTATCAATGGCATTTTAGGGTTCATTCCCTCCTCAGTAGCAGCGGATAGTGATGTATGGCTCGCCATGTGGAAAGTCTCACGCGGTACTGGAAACCCCGTTCTTGGCATTGAATTGCTTCAATATCTCAAGGCACAAGAACATCGAACGGTGTTATGTCTGGGGATCAATCCGCAGACGATTGGAATTTACCGGTACCTTGGCTACGCCACTGGGACAATGAATCATCACTTTCTGCCGAACAAGGCTATTAGCTCATTCCAGATAGGCAAGATTCCCTCAGAAGTTGCCTACCTGGAACGCCCCTTTAAGCATTCAAGTCGTATCAGCCTGCGCAGTGTGTTTTGTGAGGACATTCCAGCAGATTTCTTTTTGGGCACGGCCAGTCATGTCCTGCCACGCAAGGACATTGCCTACTTTGAGCATCGATATTTCAAGCATCCAATCTACCGCTATCGTGTTTACGGCATCTATCGCGACAGCGAGCTAGCCACGCTTTTAGTGGCCCGGCTCGTGTGTGTGGAGGTCGCATCCGCGCTGCGAGTAGTAGACATAATCGGCGATGAATCATTGTTACCATGGGTCACCCATGCACTTCATGACATCCTCGAAAATGAGGGTATTGAGTATATGGATCTGCTGTCGTTCGGGCTTGATGAAAGATTACTCCAGCAAGCTTGCTTGAGCAAACTTGACCTAACTAGCGATCAAATCGTCATACCTAACTACTTTCAACCGTTCACGCAAAAAAACATCCCTATCCATTTTTTCGTGGATCAAGAAATTTCTCCGAAACTACGCATTTACAAGGCAGATGGCGATCAGGACCGGCCAAACTAATAGAAAGTGCAGTTATGAGCAAGCTGTCTGTGGTGATGTACCACTATGTTCGTGACCTGAAGAGTTCTCGATTCCCCGAAATTAAAGGCCTGGATTACAAGCTGTTTGTGGAACAGATCGAGTACCTGCGCCGTCACTATCAATTCGTGACATCTGAACAGGTAGTTCGAAGTCTGGACGGCAGCGAGCTCCTTCCTGAAAAGGCGGTCTTATTGACTTTCGATGATGCCTATATAGACCACTATACTCATGTTTTTCCCCTCCTTGATCGTCTGGGCATACAGGGCAGCTTTTATGTGCCTGTTAAGGCAGTCTCCGATAATACGGTCTTGGATGTCAATAAAATCCACTTTACGTTGGCAGGCCAACCGGACAAAGCGTCTTTGGTCAAGGCTATCGAAAACCAGCTAGACAGGTTTCGTGCCGATCATGCTATCGACCCCTTTGACGATTTGGTGGAGAAATATGCCAAGCCTTCGAAGTACGACACAGCGGAAGTAATGCTGATCAAACGTCTGCTACAGCACGGGTTGCCCCTTGAGGTCAGAAGTCGTATTACGGATGAACTCTTTGTTCAAACCGTCGGTATGGATGAGGATTCATTCAGCCGCGAGTTATATATGAGCACCGAACAGGTCAAAGCCATGCTGCGACATGGTATGCATATTGGTTGCCACGGCTACGACCATTTCTGGTGGAATAAGCTCGATCGGTCTGCGGTGGAATACGAGATCGACAGGTCCTTGATGTATTTGCTAGACGTTGGCGTTGAGCAAGATATGTGGACGGCATGCTACCCCTATGGGTCCTACGACGACCAGTCCATTGAGATCCTAGGAGATCGACGGTGCAAGTTTGCCCTCACGACTGAGGTGGGCGTGGCCAATTTGCAGCGAGACAACCGCTACAAACTTCCTCGTCTCGACACAAACGACTTCCCTAAAGATCGGGACGCTAAACTAAATTTCCGCTACTTCGAGCATTGAGTCTAACTCTGTTGTTTCGTCTTCCAACCCAACGGCGTTATGCCGCCAATTTCCCCTCATGCTGAGCGCTGATCCAGTCCTCCATGTACCTGATTGGCAGGACGCCCCTCCTTCAAATGACCTCAGGAAATCAGGGCTTCATCGCACTGAATAATGGGGGGAAATAGCGGTTTCTGAATTCGCACATTCGCAGCGCGAAAGCACCAAATCAAATTGGGGGTGCTTCTAGGGGTATAACAAGCAAAATCCCAGCAAAGTGTTGCGGAAGAAACCTTAGGATATCTGCCTTATGTTGCTGATGATCGACAACTACGATTCCTTCACCTACAACCTGGTGCAGTACTTCGGCGAGTTGGGTGCACAAGTCACCACGGTGCGCAATGATGCCCAGACGGTCTCGGCGCTACTCGATCTCCCTGCTGCCGAGCGGCCGCAGCACATTGTCATTTCACCAGGGCCGTGTAGCCCTGCAGAGGCGGGCATTTCGGTGGCACTCATCCAGGCTGTGGCCCAGATGCCCAAACCCATTCCCTTGCTCGGGGTTTGCCTGGGCCATCAGGCCATTGGGGCGGCCTTCGGTGCCAAGGTGGTGCGGGCCAAGTCCATCATGCATGGCAAGACCTCGCCCGTGACCCACCGTGGCGAGAGTGTCTTCAAGGGCCTGCCAAACCCGCTCACGGTCACGCGTTACCACTCCCTGGCCATTGAGCGTGCAAGCCTGCCCCCGTTCCTGACGGTCACGGCCTGGACGGCCGACGACGAGATCATGGGCGTGCAGCACGAGCGCTTGCCGATTCACGGCGTGCAGTTCCACCCCGAATCCATCCTCACGGAAAAGGGGCGTGCGCTGCTGCAGAACTTCCTGGAGATTCCCTCGCCGCTGTAGTCGCTCGTGGGGCTCGGTGGCTCAGCGTGCGCTAGCTCCGAGCGTCTACCCCGGCCTTTACTTCAGTGGCCGGCCGAGCCTAACGCCGACTGAAACTGCTGGAAGATGTCTTGGTAGTGTCGGCCATCGCCATCGGGCGCGCCAAAAATGGCCGAGCCCGCCACGAAGGTGTCCGCACCCGCAGCAGCCACCGCAGCAATGTTCTCCACCTTGATGCCGCCATCCACCTCCAGCCGAATGGGCTGGCCGCCCTGGGCCAGGTGCACATCGATGCGGGCCCGCACGGCCTTGATCTTCTCAAGTGTGGAGGGAATGAAGGCCTGGCCGCCAAAGCCCGGGTTCACGCTCATGAGCAGAATCATGTCGATCTTGTCCATGACCCAGTCCAGGTGCTCAAGCGGCGTACCAGGGTTGAAGACCAGTCCGCCCTTGCAGCCTTGGTCGTGGATGAGCTGCAGGCTGCGGTCGATGTGCTGCGAGGCCTCGGGGTGGAAGGTGATGTAGCTGGCCCCTGCCTTGGCGAAATCGGTGATGAGGGCATCCACCGGCGAGACCATCAGGTGTACATCGATGGGAATCTCCACATGGGGCCGAATGGCCTTGCAGACGAGCGGGCCCACCGTGAGGTTGGGAACGTAATGGTTGTCCATCACGTCGAAGTGAATAAAGCCAGCACCCGCGGCCTCCACGGCCTTGACCTCTTCACCCAGCCGGGCGAAGTCAGCGGAGAGAATGCTTGGTGCAATGCAGTGCGGTAGTCTCGTATGTTGCATGCTTCCTCCCAACGTCTTTTTTATTTTTTGCCGCGCATGGTCCAGACCACCAATCCAATGAGCAGGGCCAGTGCAACGCCGGCTTCAACCAGAATCAGCCACATGGTGCTTTTGTCCTTTCCGAAACGATACGTGAAGTTTGTCACGGCGACGATGGCCTTGATGATGGGTATGGCCCTGGCCGGGCCAGTTGGTTCCACTTCCGCTGCCAGTCCCGAGCCCACCATGGGGCTGTTCGAGCCCATTGCCTTCTCGCAGGTGGAGGGCTGGGACGAGGATGCCGTGGCCGAGGCTTGGCCCGCCTGGATGCGGGGCTGCACCGTGCTGCCCAAGCGCGGTGAGCCCTTTGCACGCCTGTGCGCCCGCGCGCAGATGGTGCCGGCCGACGACGGCCAGGCCATTCGTAGTTTCTTTGAGACCGAGTTTGTGCCCCACCGCCTGCGTGACCCCAAGGCCTCTGGTGGCGGCCGCCAGAACACGGTCACCGGCTATTACGAGCCCGAGCTCAGAGGATCACGCACCCTTTCCGAGCGCTTCAACACACCGCTCTATCGGCCTCCACCAGACCTCGTCACGGTGGACCTCAACGGCCCCTACCCCGAACTTCGCAAGTACCGCCTGCGCGGCCGCCTCATTCAGACCCCGCAGGGCGAGACGGTGGTGCCGTACCCCACGCGCGGTGAGCTCGAGACCCAAGGGCTCTTGAAGGGCCTGGAGATCTTGTATGTGGAAGACCCCGTGGAGGCTTTCTTTCTGCAGGTGCAGGGTTCGGGCCGTGTGGTGCTCGAAGATGGCTCGGTGGTGCGCCTGGCCTATGCCAACCAGAATGGTCACCCTTACAGATCCATTGGCCGCTGGCTCGTGGAGCAGGGTGAGCTCACCCTCTCGCAGGCCAGCATGCAAGGCATTCAGCGTTGGCTGGCCGCCAACCCGCATCGTCGGGATGAACTCCTTCACCAGAACCCCAGCATGATCTTCTTCCGGGAGCTGCCGTCAGGCACCAACCCCGCTGATGGCCCCATTGGCTCATTGGGTGTGCCGATCACCGCAGGCCGCTCGATTGCACTGGACCCACGCTATGTGTCGCTCGGCCTGCCCGTGTTCCTGAGCACGCAATTGCCCGGTGGCCCCACGCGCCGACTGGTCATGGCCCAAGACACGGGATCGGCCATTCTGGGCCCGCACCGGGCGGATTTCTTCTTCGGCTCTGGGCCCGAGGCCGGTGCGGTGGCGGGCCGCATGAAGGCCCCTGGCGAGATGGTGGTGCTGCTGCCTCGGTAGAATCCGAGGCATGACATCCCAGCCCTCAACCCCCGGTTCGTCCGCAAGCCCGCCCGCGGCCTCAGCCTTCAACTCGGCCTCCAGCACAGCCTCTGGTGCCGCGCTGAGTATTCAGCAGGCCCTCACCCAGATCGTGGCCCGTCAAGACCTCTCGCGAGACGAGATGCTCGGCATCATGCGGCAGGTGATGTCGGGCGAGGTGCCCGCTGAGCAGCTCGCCGGGCTGCTCATGGCGCTGCGCGTCAAGCGCGAGTCGGTCGATGAGATTGCTGCGGCCGCCCAAGTGATGCGCGAGTTCGCCACGCCCGTGCCCGTGAACCTGGCAGACATTCCCAACTTGGTGGACCTCTGCGGCACCGGTGGTGACGGCGCCCACAGTTTCAACATCTCCACCACGGCCATGTTCGTGGCTGCCGCCGCAGGCGCCAAGGTGGCCAAGCATGGCGGCCGGGCCGTGAGCTCGAGCACCGGCAGCGCGGATGTGCTCGAGGGTCTGGGGGCCAACATTCATCTGCCGCCCGAGCAGGTGGCCCAGTGCATTCGAGAGGTAGGGGTGGGCTTTATGTTCGCGCCCAACCACCACACGGCCATGAAGCATGTGGCGCCCGTGCGCAAGGCCTTGGGCGTGCGCACCATGTTCAACATTCTGGGCCCACTCACCAACCCGGCTGGGGCCAAGCACCAGCTCATGGGTGTGTTCTCCACAGACCTTGTGCGCACCCAGGCCGAGGTGCTGCGCAGCCTGGGCTCACAGCATGTGCTGGTGGTCCATGCCCGCAATGGCCTGGATGAAATCGCCATCGACGGCGAAACCTTCGTGGCCGAACTCACCCCCGAGGGGGACATTCATGAGCGGCTCATCTTTGCCCAGCAGTTTGGGGTGCCGGCCTACAACGTGCAGGACTTGGACAAAGGCCTGGGCGCCCGAAGCCTGGAGGAGGCCAAGGCCCGCATGGCTTCGGCCTTGAAGAATGAGCCCGGCCCTGCGCGCGACATCGTGATGATGAATGCCGGTGCGGCCTTGTGGGCAGCCGATGTGGCGAGTAGCTTGGCCGATGGCATTCGTCAGGCCAAGGCGGCGTTGGAGAGTGGTGCGGCCAAGGCCAAGCTCGATGCCTTTGTTGAGTTCACACAGTCGGTGCAGGGCGGTCAGCCAGCCCAGGCCGCTGGCGCGAAGGGCGCGAGATGAGCGCTGCCGCGCCCCAGGGCGCAGACATCCTCAAAGCCATTCTGGCCACCAAGGCTCAAGAGGTGGCGGCCGCCAAGGCAGTGTGTTCGTTGGCCCAGATCGAGGCTGAGGTGAAGGCTGCGATTGCGGTGTCTGATGCGCCCGACGCCTCTTCAGCGTCCGAGGTCTCCGATACAGCGGGGGATTCCGGCGCACGGGGTGCGCCACGGGGTTTCTTGCGGGCACTGCAAGACAAGCGAAAACAGGGACTGCCTGCCGTGATTGCGGAGGTGAAGAAGGCAAGCCCCTCCAAGGGTGTGATTCGCAAGCGGTTCGACCCCGCCGAGATTGCCGCCCAGTATGAGGCCGCTGGCGCAGCCTGCCTGTCGGTTCTCACGGACCGCGATTACTTCCAAGGCTCACCGGAGGACCTTCGCGCCGCGCGCGCGGCCTGTGCGATTCCAGTGCTGCGCAAAGACTTTATCGTGGACCCCTACCAGGTCTTCGAGGCGCGCCTCTGGGGTGCGGACTGCGTGCTGCTCATTGTGGCCGCCCTGGCCGACAGCCAGATGCAGGAGCTCGAGGCCACCGCGATGGCCTTGGGCATGGATGTCTTGGTGGAGGTGCATGACGGTGATGAACTCGACCGCGCCCTAAAACTTCGCACGCCGCTGGTGGGCATCAACAACCGCAACCTGCACACCTTCGAGACTCGGCTGCGTACCACCATCGACCTGCTCGAGCGGGTGCCGCCCGAGAAATTCTTGGTGACGGAGAGCGGCATTCTGCAGGCCTTGGATGTTCAGCTCATGCAAGACCACGGTGTGCATGCGTTTCTGGTGGGCGAAGCCATGATGCGCCAGCCCGACCCTGGCCAGGCTCTGCAGGCCCTATTCCGGGCGTTTGCGCCGCAAGAAGACAGTTAGCGAAGCGCCAGTTTGAGCTCGTAGTAGAGGCGGCCCAGCCACTCCCTCACAGCCTCGGATGCACGCCAAAACGCATGCGCTGAGGGCAGCAGGTCCATGACAGTGCCCTTTTGCTGCGGCACTTTGAAGTCCACCCGATACGGCGTCACGATGAACCGCTCGGCCTCAAAGAGGCGCTGGGCCCGGTGCATGTGAAAGGCAGACGTCACGAGAATGATTTTCTGCTGCTCGGGGGGCAATAGCGCTCGAACCGCCTTGGCCTCTTGTTCGGTGTTTTCCACATCGCCCGTGAGCAGCGTGCGCTCAGGTGAAACGCCCAGCCGGTGGGCCGTCTGCTGCAGGCGCTGCCCCTCATTGAACCCTTCGTACTCCCACGGCAGCTTGCCGCCCGTGAAGACCAGCACGGGGGCCTTCCCGGCCGCCAGGGCTTCAAGCCCTCCGAAGAAACGGTCTGGGTCCCCCCATTCAAAAATGGCGGGGTCCTCGGCGGGTGGGCTGAGCAGCATGCCGCTAAGAATCACAATGGCATCGGCCTGTGGAAGGCTGGCTGCATGGGTGCGCACCGTGTGGCCCTCTACTGCTCGCCACAAGGCATTCGAGACCACGGGGGTGGAGAAAATCCAGAGCACGGCGAGTGCCGCAATCATCGGCCCCCGAGAGCGACGCAGCACGCCCCAGAGCATGAGCAGCATCACCAAGGCCAAGGGTGAGACCAAAAGTGGCAGGAGTTTGTGCAGATAGATCATGGGCAAGGTGTGGGGTGGTGTGGGGTGATGTGGGGTGATGTGGGGTGGCATCAGCTGCCGGGGGTGAGCAAGGCTTGCAGCACCGGGCGCAGTTGGCTCGGCCAGCCCGGGCGATCTTTTACGGCGACTGGCATAACGGGCGAGTCGCCCCCGGGCAAGCGCTGCTCGCCTGCCCTTGTCGCAACGCCAGACGAGGGCTCCAAAGGACCACCCAATTGGAAGGTGGCCATGGTGCTGCTGTTGTCGAGAACAGAGTTCACGGGCCGGGGTGCCATGGGTGCGTTGCGGCCACTGGCCCGCATGCCTTGTTCGTACGCTGCGGTGCTCACAGCAAGCACCTGGTCGTTCGATTGAATGCGCCAAGGCCTCGAAGGCGCGATCGCACGCGCTTCGGCCAACAAGTGCTGGGCAAATGCATGCCAAGTGGTCTCACCGCCGGCTGTGAGGTGGAAGATGCCTCGGAGTGCCGGCCCTGTCAGCGCTGGCCCTTCATTCCGCGCAGCTGGCCACTGCGCGCAGACCTTCAAGAGGCTCTGCGCAATCCACTCGGCGCTGGTGGGCGCACCATGCTGGTCGTTCACCACACGAAGCTCATCTCGCTGCTCGGCCAGGGTCAGCATGGTCTTCACGAAGTTGCTGCCGTGGGCCGAGAAGACCCAACTGGTTCGAAAGACCAGTGCGGGGTGGCCCTGCGTGGCCGCCATCAGTCGCGCCTCGCCCTCGGCCTTCGTGCGGCCGTAGACGCACTGTGGGCTCACGGCGTCATCGGGTGTGTAGGCCTGTCCCACGGGCTTGCGGCCATCAAAGACATAGTCTGTTGAGAGGTGAATGACCGGCACGCCCGCCGCCTTGCAGACCTGCCCCAGGGTCTCCACCGCAGTTGCGTTGATGGCCTGTGCGAGCCCAGGCTCCACCTCGGCCCGGTCCACCGATGTATAGGCGGCTGCGTTGATCACATGCGTGGGGTTGTGGGTGGCGAGTGCCGCGCGCAGTTGCTGCGCAAACAGCGGGCTCGCCAGGTCCGCTTCATGGCGAGTGAGTCCGACTACTTTCAGAGTGCGCGGGCCAGCTGTGGAGCCCGGAGTCAGGGCGACACGCTGCGACTCCCTCGCCTCTCTTCTCTCCCCTCTTTTCGCCGGCCTCAGCCACTGCCCGTCCAGCGCTGTCAGGGCATGCCCCACTTGGCCGGATGCGCCCAAGACCAGCACCCGCAACGGCTGGGTCATGGCGTGGGCAGGCTGGCGTCTTTGAGCAGCGGGGCCTGTTGGTCTTTGTCGGAAAGCAGTGGCGTAGCAATGCCGTGGTCCGCGAATGGCCAGTCGATGGCCAGGTCTGGGTCGTTCCAGGCCACGGCGCCCTCGCTGCTGGGCTTGTAGAAGTCGCTGGTCTTGTAGAGAAAGTCTGTCTGGTCTTCAAGCACCAGAAAGCCATGGCCAAAGCCGGCAGGAATGTAGAGCTGCTGATGGTCTCGGTCGGAGAGTTCGCAGCCCGCCCACAGCCCAAAGGTGGGCGAGCCCTTGCGCAGGTCTACGGCCACATCAAACACGCGGCCGCGTGCCACACGCACCAGCTTGGCCTGCGCATGGGGTGGATGCTGGAAATGAATGCCGCGCAGCACCCCCTTGTTGGAGCGTGAGTGGTTGTCTTGCACGAAGGCCTCGGTGATGCCGGCCTGCGCCATGGCTTGCGCATGAAAACTCTCAAAGAAAAAGCCGCGGTCGTCTCCGAACACGCGCGGCGTGATGAGCAAGACATCCGAGAAGGGGCCCAGGGCTTGAATCTTCATGGCAACTTAGAACACCCGATCGGAGAGCAGGCCCATCAGGTACTGGCCATACCCACTCTTAATCAGTGGCTGGGCCAGGCGCTCGAGTGCAGCGGCATCAATCCAGCCTTGGCGCCAGGCAATCTCCTCGGGGCAGGCCACCTTCAGGCCCTGTCGCTTCTCGATGGTCTGGATGAACTGGCCGGCCTCTAGCAGGCTTTCGTGGGTGCCGGTGTCGAGCCAGGCCTGGCCGCGGCCCATCACTTCCACCGTGAGGGCGCCCTGCTCCAGGTAGAGCCGATTCAGGTCAGTGATCTCGAGTTCGCCACGCGGCGAGGGCTTGAGCCCTTTGGCAAGACCGACCACCTGCTCGTCGTAGAAATAGAGGCCCGTCACTGCGTAGCGACTCTGTGGCTTGCTCGGCTTTTCCTCGAGTGAGATCGCCCGCCCGGCCTCATTGAAGGCGACCACACCGTAGCGCTGTGGGTCCGTCACCGGGTAGGCAAAGACCGTGGCCCCAGCGGTCTGCGCTGCCGCCCGGGTGAGGTCTGGGCCGAGGTCGTGGCCATAGAACAGGTTGTCCCCAAGAATGAGGGCACTGGGTCGGCCTGCGATGAAGTCCTCCCCAATGAGAAATGCCTGAGCCAGGCCATCGGGCGAGGGCTGCACCGCGTATTGAATGGAGAGGCCCCACTGCGAGCCGTCGCCAAGCAGTTGCTCGAAGCGGGGCGTGTCTTGTGGGGTGGAGATCAGCAGGAACTCCCGAATGCCCGCAAGCATTAAGGTGGTGAGCGGGTAGAAGACCATCGGCTTGTCATAGACCGGCAGCAGCTGCTTGCTCACGGCCAGCGTGGCCGGGTGCAGGCGTGTGCCCGACCCGCCCGCCAGGATGATGCCCACGCGGCGGGGTGTATTCACTCCGCTCATGGAGTCGCTCCAGTGGCGGTGGCTCTTGCCCGTGGGGTTCCGGTGGCTGCTTGCGCGCCACTCCCCCGTGTTGACCCTTTACTCGCCGCAGCAGATTCTCCAGCGGCCTGCCCCGCCGCCCCATATTGCTTGGTCATCCACTCCCGATAATCGCCGCTCTGTACGCTCTCAATCCAATGGGCGTTCGCGAGGTACCAGGCTACGGTCTTGCGAATGCCTGTTTCAAAGGTTTCGCTCGGCTTCCAGCCCAGGGTTTGATGGATCTTGGTGGCATCAATCGCGTAGCGGCGGTCGTGCCCCGGGCGGTCCTTCACGAAGTGAAGCAGGCGCTCGTGCTGGCCACCCGCGGCCTTCGCCGTGGTGGGGCTTAGTTCATCGAGCACTGCACAGATCGTCTTCACGATCTCCAGGTTCGGCCGCTCATTCCAGCCACCAATGTTGTAGACCTCGCCTGGGGTGCCGGCCGCGAGCACGCGCCGAATGGCCGCACAGTGGTCGCCCACGTAGAGCCAGTCACGTACGTTCATGCCATCGCCATAAATGGGCAGCGGCTCCCTATTGAGCGCCCGGGTGATGACCAGCGGAATGAGTTTTTCGGGGAACTGCAATGGCCCGTAGTTGTTGGAGCAATTGGTGGTGAGCACCGGCAGGCCATAGGTGTGGTGCCAGGCGCGCACCAGGTGGTCGCTTGCGGCCTTGCTCGCGGAGTAGGGGCTGTTCGGGGCGTAGGGGGTGGTCTCGGTGAAGGCTGGATCGGATGGCCCAAGTGAGCCGTAGACCTCATCCGTAGAGACATGCAGGAAGCGGAATGCGGCCTGGTCGCCTGCCGTAAGGCTGCGCCAGTGGGCGAGCGTGGCCTGCAGCAGCGAGAAGGTGCCCTCCACGTTGGTGCGCAGAAAGGCCTGAGGGCCTTCGATGGATCGGTCTACGTGGCTCTCGGCTGCGAAATGCACGATTGCCCTTGGTTGGTAGGTCTCCAGCAGTTCAGCCACCAGGGCCGTGTCGCAGATGTCGCCCACCACCAGCGTGTGCCGGGCATCGCCCGAGAGGCTAGCCAGGTTTGCCGCGTTGCCGGCGTAGGTGAGGGCGTCCAGGTTCACCACGGGCTCTTCCTCGGCTGCAAGCCAGTCGAGCACGAAGTTGCTGCCGATGAAGCCGGCGCCGCCGGTCACGAGAATCATGCGGGAAGTGTAATGGCTCTCGCCGCGCTGCCCGGAGAGGTGGACGCGGGGAGGCGCATTCGTCTCGGCATGGTCGCTTCGCTCCAACATGCCTCGCCAAACGCACCTCCCCTTGCCGCTAGGAGATCGCTGAGGTCGGCCAGGGGGCTCTGTTGATGCTGCCGGCACGTTGGGGACGCCCCTCTGAGGCATGTTGGAGCGGAGCGACCATGCCGAGGAGGGGTTTCCCTAACGTGCTCTCAGCCGCCCCGGGCCGCCCTCAGCACCCCAATGTTTCACCCATTTGACATCCCCCAAATGGCCGGTCATAATTCCGCTTCTTCGCTTCTGGCGAAACGCTCTTTAACAACCAACAGCCGATAAGTGTGGGCATTTGGGCTGAGATGCAAGTCTCAAAAAACCAAATGCTCAACAGTTGAACAAGTATGGTTTTTCGAAAGAAAAATCTCGTCAGCGTTGAGTTTTAAAAATTGCAGAGATTGAACTGAAGAGTTTGATCCTGGCTCAGATTGAACGCTAGCGGCATGCCTTACACATGCAAGTCGAACGGCAGCGGGCTCTTCGGAGCGCCGGCGAGTGGCGAACGGGTGAGTAATACATCGGAACGTACCCAGTAGCGGGGGATAGCCCGGCGAAAGCCGGATTAATACCGCATACGCCCTACGGGGGAAAGGGGGGGATCGTAAGACCTCTCACTATTGGAGCGGCCGATGGCTGATTAGCTAGTTGGTGGGGTAAAGGCCTACCAAGGCAACGATCAGTAGCTGGTCTGAGAGGACGACCAGCCACACTGGGACTGAGACACGGCCCAGACTCCTACGGGAGGCAGCAGTGGGGAATTTTGGACAATGGGCGAAAGCCTGATCCAGCAATGCCGCGTGTGCGAAGAAGGCCTTCGGGTTGTAAAGCACTTTTGTCAGGGAAGAAATCGTTCGGGCTAATACCTCGGGCAGTTGACGGTACCTGAAGAATAAGCACCGGCTAACTACGTGCCAGCAGCCGCGGTAATACGTAGGGTGCAAGCGTTAATCGGAATTACTGGGCGTAAAGCGTGCGCAGGTGGTTCGTTAAGACAGTTGTGAAATCCCCGGGCTTAACCTGGGAACTGCAATTGTGACTGGCGGACTAGAGTT
This sequence comes from Hahnella aquatica (SeqCode), assembly GCF_965194505.1. Classification (GTDB taxonomy): domain Bacteria; phylum Pseudomonadota; class Gammaproteobacteria; order Burkholderiales; family Burkholderiaceae_A; genus Hahnella; species Hahnella aquatica. Next base: position 195,834 of record NZ_OZ239144.1, read on the forward strand.
TGGCAGAGGGGGGTGGAATTCCTGGTGTAGCAGTGAAATGCGTAGATATCAGGAGGAACACCGATGGCGAAGGCAGCCCCCTGGGCCATGACTGACACTCATGCACGAAAGCGTGGGGAGCAAACAGGATTAGATACCCTGGTAGTCCACGCCCTAAACGATGTCTATTAGTTGTTGGGTCTTCATTGACTTAGTAACGAAGCTAACGCGTGAAATAGACCGCCTGGGGAGTACGGCCGCAAGGTTAAAACTCAAAGGAATTGACGGGGACCCGCACAAGCGGTGGATGATGTGGATTAATTCGATGCAACGCGAAAAACCTTACCTACCCTTGACATGCTAGGAATCCCGCAGAGATGTGGGAGTGCTCGAAAGAGAACCTGGACACAGGTGCTGCATGGCTGTCGTCAGCTCGTGTCGTGAGATGTTGGGTTAAGTCCCGCAACGAGCGCAACCCTTGTCATTAGTTGCTACGAAAGGGCACTCTAATGAGACTGCCGGTGACAAACCGGAGGAAGGTGGGGATGACGTCAAGTCCTCATGGCCCTTATGGGTAGGGCTTCACACGTCATACAATGGTCGGTACAGAGGGCTGCCAACCCGCGAGGGGGAGCCAATCCTTTAAAACCGATCGTAGTCCGGATTGGAGTCTGCAACTCGACTCCATGAAGTCGGAATCGCTAGTAATCGCGGATCAGAATGTCGCGGTGAATACGTTCCCGGGTCTTGTACACACCGCCCGTCACACCATGGGAGCGGGTTTTACCAGAAGTAGCTAGCCTAACCGTAAGGAGGGCGGTTACCACGGTAGGATTCGTGACTGGGGTGAAGTCGTAACAAGGTAGCCGTATCGGAAGGTGCGGCTGGATCACCTCCTTTCTAGAGCATCGCATCAACGCTCAAGTGCTCACGCTTATCGGCTGCTAGTCTGGGTCTGTAGCTCAGTCGGTTAGAGCACCGTCTTGATAAGGCGGGGGTCGTTGGTTCGAATCCAACCAGACCCACCACCGTCGCAGCGATTCTGTTTTACGGGGGTGTAGCTCAGCTGGGAGAGCACCTGCTTTGCAAGCAGGGGGTCATCGGTTCGATCCCGTTCACCTCCACCAGATTTAGTAGTTAGCGCCCTCGGGCGCGCACAGGTTTCGCAGTAAATGTTGTATCGGCTGCTCGTTCTTTAACAATTTGGTCTTCGTGTGAAATTAATGTGATGAGCATTAAATTTCACCAGTTATGTGATTGTTTTAATCACAAAACTCTCAAGTATGCGCGTGTAGTTATATTCATCGGCAAAGTTGTAAATTGATCTATAACTGGCCAGCTAGCCAAATAAATCGGTGATTCGTCACCAAAGTTATAGAGTCAAGTGAATAAGTGCATATCGTGGATGCCTTGGCGATTACAGGCGACGAAAGACGTTGTAGGCTGCGATAAGCCTCGGGGAGCTGCCAAACAAGCTTTGATCCGAGGATTTCTGAATGGGGAAACCCACCCGCAAGGGTATCCCGTGCTGAATACATAGGCACGTGGAGGCGAACCCGGTGAACTGAAACATCTAAGTAGCCGGAGGAAAAGACATCAACCGAGATTCCGAAAGTAGTGGCGAGCGAAATTGGAACAGCCTGGAAGTTTTAGCATCTTTGTTAACAGAACGCTCTGGAAAGTGCGGCCGTAGTGGGTGATAGCCCCGTATGTGAAAACATTGGTGTGGAACTAAGCTTCGAACAAGTAGGGCGGGACACGTGAAATCCTGTCTGAACATGGGGGGACCATCCTCCAAGGCTAAATACTCGTAATCGACCGATAGTGAACAAGTACCGTGAGGGAAAGGCGAAAAGAACCCCGGGAGGGGAGTGAAATAGATCCTGAAACGATATGCATACAAACAGTCGGAGCCCGCAAGGGTGACGGCGTACCTTTTGTATAATGGGTCAGCGACTTACGTTTAGTAGCAAGCTTAACCAATAGGGAAGGCGTAGGGAAACCGAGTCCGAACAGGGCGTTCAGTTGCTAGGCGTAGACCCGAAACCGGATGATCTACTCATGGCCAGGTTGAAGGCAAGGTAACACTTGCTGGAGGACCGAACCCACTAGTGTTGCAAAACTAGGGGATGAGCTGTGGGTAGGGGTGAAAGGCTAAACAAATCCGGAAATAGCTGGTTCTCCCCGAAAACTATTTAGGTAGTGCCTCGCGTATTGCTCCAGGGGGTAGAGCACTGTAATGGTTGTTGGGGTCATTGCGACTTACTTCGCCATAGCAAACTCCGAATACCTGGAAGTATTAGCGCGGGAGACAGAGCACTGGGTGCTAACGTCCAGACTCAAGAGGGAAACAACCCAGACCGCCAGCTAAGGTCCCCAATATTGACTAAGTGGGAAACGAAGTGGGAAGGCATTGACAGTCAGGAGGTTGGCTTAGAAGCAGCCATCCTTTAAAGAAAGCGTAATAGCTCACTGATCGAGTCGTCCTGCGCGGAAGATGTAACGGGGCTAAGTCAATAACCGAAGCTGCGGATGCACATTTATGTGCGTGGTAGGGGAGCGTTCTGTACGCCTGCGAAGGTGTCTCGTAAGGGATGCTGGAGGTATCAGAAGTGCGAATGCTGACATGAGTAGCGTTAAATAGAGTGAAAAGCTCTATCGCCGAAAGCGCAAGGTTTCCTACGCAACGTTCATCGACGTAGGGTGAGTCGGCCCCTAAGGCGAGGGTGAAAACCGTAGCTGATGGGAAGCAGGTTAATATTCCTGCACCATTGTTCAATGCGATGGGGGGACGAAGAAGGTTAGCTCAGCCGGGTGTTGGATGTCCTGGTTTAAGCATGTAGCCGTGCCTGGTAGGCAAATCCGCCGGGCTTAGGTGAGGTGTGATGACGAGAGGGCTTGCCCTCGAAGTGAGTGATACCCAGCTTCCAAGAAAAGCCTCTAAGCTTCAGTTGAACAAGACCGTACCGCAAACCGACACTGGTGCGCGTGCTGAATATGCTCAGGCGCTTGAGAGAACTCAGGAGAAGGAACTCGGCAAATTGATACCGTAACTTCGGGAGAAGGTATGCCGCTAGTAGGTGAAGGAGTGCATCCGGAGCCAAACGCGGTCTCAGAGAATCGGTGGCTGCGACTGTTTATCAAAAACACAGCACTCTGCAAACACGAAAGTGGACGTATAGGGTGTGACGCCTGCCCGGTGCCGGAAGGTTAAGTGATGGGGTGCAAGCTCTTGATCGAAGCCCCGGTAAACGGCGGCCGTAACTATAACGGTCCTAAGGTAGCGAAATTCCTTGTCGGGTAAGTTCCGACCTGCACGAATGGCGTAACGATGGCCACACTGTCTCCTCCTGAGACTCAGCGAACTTGAAGTGTTTGTGATGATGCAATCTACCCGCAGCTAGACGGAAAGACCCCATGAACCTTTACTGTAGCTTTGCATTGGACTTTGAACCGGTTTGTGTAGGATAGGTGGGAGGCGTTGAGACCAGGTCGCTAGATTTGGTGGAGCCAACCTTGAAATACCACCCTGATCTGTTTGAGGTTCTAACCTTGGCCTGTTATCCAGGTCGGGGACAGTGCATGGTAGGCAGTTTGACTGGGGCGGTCTCCTCCTAAAGGGTAACGGAGGAGTTCGAAGGTACGCTTGGTACGGTCGGAAATCGTGCCTAAAGTGCAATGGCAAAAGCGTGCTTGACTGCGAGACCGACAAGTCGAGCAGGTGCGAAAGCAGGACATAGTGATCCGGTGGTTCTGTATGGAAGGGCCATCGCTCAACGGATAAAAGGTACTCTGGGGATAACAGGCTGATACCGCCCAAGAGTTCATATCGACGGCGGTGTTTGGCACCTCGATGTCGGCTCATCTCATCCTGGGGCTGTAGCCGGTCCCAAGGGTATGGCTGTTCGCCATTTAAAGAGGTACGTGAGCTGGGTTCAAAACGTCGTGAGACAGTTTGGTCCCTATCTGCTGTGGGCGTTGGAAGTTTGAGGGAGCCTGTTCCTAGTACGAGAGGACCGGAATGGACGCACCTCTGGTGTACCTGTTGTCACGCCAGTGGCATTGCAGGGTAGCTAAGTGCGGAAGAGATAACCGCTGAAGGCATCTAAGCGGGAAACTCGTCTCAAGATTAGACTTCCCGGGGCCTCGAGCCCCCTAAAGGGTCGTTCAAGACCAGGACGTTGATAGGCTGGGTGTGGAAGCGCAGTAATGCGTGAAGCTAACCAGTACTAATTGCCCGTGCGGCTTGACTCTATAACTTTGTTGATGAGTCAACGCCATACTCGAGAAGTGATTGAAATCAAAAACATACTGTGTGGGTCGGTTCGTCGCCGTCCCACAACGAAGACCAATATTGTTGCCAAGTTACGCCTGATGGCCATAGCGAGTTGGAACCACCCCTTCCCATCCCGAACAGGACCGTGAAACGACTTTGCGCCGATGATAGTGATCACTCGATCGTGAAAGTAGGGCACCGTCAGGCACCTCAAAAAGAAACCCCGGTCAACGCAAGTTGGTCGGGGTTTTTGTTTTGGGTGGGTTGCTATTGCCCCTGCTTCACGGCCGCCAGCTGCTTCGCGACCTCCTCATAAAGCGCAATGTGCTCACGAGCAACGTCATCCCAGCTTCGCCGAAAGGCAGGCACCGCCTCTGCCAAAGAGAGCATCGCCTCGCAAGCTTTCACCCAGTTCTTCAGAGCCGAATCCACGGGGAGCACCACGCCGTTTGAAGCAGATACATCTGCTGCAGCACCACAGGCATCACTCACCACCACGGGCACCTGCGCCGCCATCGCTTCCGAGATCACCATACCGTAAGGTTCTGAGCGTGCTGGGTGCAAGAGAAGGTCTAGCTCATGCAGTTCGGGCTTGGCATCCTTCCAACCCATGCACTCCACCGCAAAGCCATGGCCTGAAACCAAATGCTTGATCTCAGTAGGGTCGGGCCCGTAGATGCGCAGCACAAGTTTGGGCCGCTGGCGGGTTAAGGCTGCACAAATGGCAAGCGCCGTCTCGAGCCCCTTGCGCCGCCATTCTTTGCCGACAAAACCGATTACGCCAGCATCCCAGGAAACTGCTCGAAAAGCCCGCGTGGGCAAGTCTTCAACGCCGGGAGGAATGGGCCTACGGAGCCGGCCGCCAATGCAGGGGTAGTAGTGCGCCAATGTAGATGCAATGTTTGAAGAGTTCGGCACCACCGCAAGAACACTCGGAGCGCAGACCTCTCGCCGCTCCATCCAAAGGTAAGCCAACACCCGTAGGGACCACCGCCGCCAGAACGGGTAGGTGTGAATCAGCGCGAACGGCGGGCCATGAAAAGTGGTGACATGGTGGACGGATGTGCGCTCGTGGGAATGGACTACCGACCCCGGGGGAAGCTTGGATAGAACCTTCCCAACCGTCCACGAAAAACGCAAAAGTCGAAACCAACTTGGGCCACCACGGGAGGGGGCTACCTGCACTGCGGGGAGCAAACCACCGTGGGATAATGAGACCTGCTCAGACTCAGTGACAATGGACGCCGCCACGCCCTGCCTAAGCAATGCATGAACCAATGACCACACATAAGACTCCATCCCGCCCCTTGCTTCGAAACGACGAACAACCATCACGATGCTGAGACTCTCAACCTTAGGCCTACCTACTGGCCTTGGGCGCTCGAAGTTCGAAGACTTGCTCATCCAACTATTCTGCCTGAGCTTGCTGTTGATTCCCGTGGGCTTTCTCACCGTCAAGAGTTGGGTGACCACGCTATCGTTGGTTGCATTCCTGCTGTCACTGATGCTGTTATTCGCAACACACAACTACAGAGGCGGCAACGGGCCTTCTAGGCCATGGAATCGAGACCGATTGCTACCACTGTTATTCGCATCACCACTCCTCATTGACTTAATCGCCCAACTTGGTAGGCAAGAGTGGGCGCCAAGTCAACTAGACGCACCTGCGCGGCTCCTCATTTTCATTCCTATTTACGTTCTATTAAGACGGCTCAATCTAGACTTAAGCCGGAACTTCATCACATACATGGCTATGGCGAGTCCACTCGCATTGATCCACCTCGCCATAGACCCGTCTTACTACTGGGGTGACCGATGGGCCACATCACCATCTGATCCAAATACCCTTGGGCTATTCTGTGGCGCACTAGTGGCACCCTCAATCGCAAAACTTGCGACCGGCGCATCTTCTAAGCCAATGTTAGCAATACATACTCTGTCGATTACCTGTGGAACGCTTATCGTTATGGGAAGCCAATCAAGGATCGCTTTCCTCGAACTCCTGAGCCTCCTCTGTCTCGGACTTATTCTCGGTGCCAAAGAGAAAGGACTGCGGACTTTCTTACCTGCCATCGCCTCGGCATTCGTGATTGGCACTGGTCTGGTTTGGTCTAACCCTGGATACCAGCACCGGATCGCATCTATTTATATCGAATTATCACAATGGCAAGAAAGTGAAAACCAACCCTCCTCGGCCGCCACTCGGTTGGACATGCTAGAGGTCAGCGTGTTACTTTTAAGTAAGAGGCTGCTGTTTGGTTACGGCGATGGAAACTACCAACATGTCGCACGACAACTCCCAGATTACCCACGACTGCTTTATGCTGTGGAGTCAATTCACAATACCCCGCATAACGAGATTCTGACCAAAGGTCTGAGGTCAGGCATCGCCGGGGCAGCCGCATCTGGACTGCTGTTGCTCGTACCCATCATCACATTTGTGCGTCGCGCGTTCCGTAAGAAATCCACCATTGGATCGATCGCAATTGCCGGAGGCATGTTTTCTCTAGGAATTCTTCTAGCGTCCTTTAGCATGGCAGTATTCAGCCTTGCCTTCACGACTAGTTTCTTTGCAGTTTCTATGGCGATCTTCCTGGCTGGGAGAGATCACGATAAGCGACTCGAACACATCTCAGAAAAATGAATGTCACAATTACCTTTGCCTGCTATAACCAATCTAGCTACACAGAAAAGTGCATGACGAGCCTCGTTGCTGCGGGTACAAATCTCGACCAAGTTGTTGTCGTCGATAACTGTTCGAACGACGACACTATGGAGGTTCTTCAGAGGTATCCCCAGGCACATACAATCAGCAACAAACAAAATATGGGCTGTGGCGTAGCCTGGAACCAGGGCGCGCTCCTGAGGCAGACTGAGTGGACGGTGGTCATGAACAACGATATTGTTGTCTCCCAGAACTGGTTGACGGGCCTTGTTGAATCTGCAGAGAGGAACCAGTTGAAAATTGCATGTCCCGCAACAGTAGATGGAAGCGATGACTATGACATCCAAGCAGAGGCTCTGCGAAGAGGAGAGGCTGCGATCAACACCGTCCGACTGGGTTCGGTGCATGCCGTCTGTATGCTCATACACAGCAGTGTTTGGAAAGATGTTGGGTACTTCAGAGCAACACCAAAACTTCTGGGTTACGAAGACACAATCTTCTTTGACGAGTGTCAGAAAGCAGGAATACCGATGGGCACGGTTGGTTCCTCATGGATCCATCACTATGGCTCTATCACTCAAGATGCCATGAGGAAGGAGAGGGGCCTAACAAAGAAGGCTGGCCTTGGAGACCGCCACAACTACAGGTTGCTAAATAAAAGTCTCTGGGAGCGAAAACTGGATAAGTACAAGAAGCTGAAAGCTTTGAAGCGCTACGAAAATGAGGAACTTTCCTCGTTGGGATTCAGCCTACATGGCCACAAGAAACCCAATGAACCAATTAATTGGCGAATCTACAACTAACTTGGCGCACAAACTCGCTTAATTGTTGTCTGAAAACAAGCCTCTCACCCAACGTATAGGCCTGAAACGTTGCAAAATCTCGAGAGAACACGTCATCGTATGCTCGGAGTACTTCGCGAGATACCGACTCAAACTGTTGAACGAAGTCTGGCGCGCGCTCGTTGAGCTTGTAGCGCGTTGGTATTGGAACATCCCGAGGATTTGAAGCGGTCCCTCTAAGTCCCGTAATAAGTGCACAACCCTGACTTACAGCCTCTCTCGGCATTCGGTCCCTACCGGGATGCGGTCCAAAGTCGACAAACATCTTTGAACGACTATAGAGCTCTCGAAGTTCTCTAGGAGACAACCCTACCAATCCCTGAAACTTTATATCTGGAAGGAAGCGACGAAGGAGCGCGACAGCCTTGCCGCTCTTTTTGGCGTTGTAGAGGACGACATCTGAGCGATCCCTACCCTTGACTTGCGGAACATCCTGGAGAAATAGCGGGTTGAGATAGTCGGATAGACTCAAGGGGTGCAACCCGTGAAGAGCGAGGTGGTCATCTACAGTGGCAGACTGAGAAAGATGTCCCAACGAACTGAGTGACTCTAGTCTCCACGGCCGACGGGCTCGAACACGAGACTTGAGATAACGAAACCCGTCTCTCAACGCCGAATCACCTTTGTGACTATAGTAGTTGGACAACGAAAGCCACCAGAGGAATCGGTGACAACTCTTTAACCTGAGCGCAAGCATTGGGTATACCTCGGGAATGATTACAACGCTGTCAGCAGCATCCTCAAAAACCCCAGCGACAGCCCCGTAACATTGATAGTTTGTTGGCACTTCTTGCTTAAGGGTGAAGGGTAGATAGCTAATGTATGCATTCAAGCCCATGCCCCGAAGTTCTCCAGCCAACATGTGAAGTGCCTCGGGACCCCCAGTCTCAACACCCCCGGGACACACGACATAAAACGGTACGTCTTTAACGTCCATCGGCTTCCCGGTTCTGGATCTCCATGGCCCGGAGATATCTGTAAAAGGTACCTTCAAAATTTCCAACAGCGATGATTAGGCCTGGCCCACCATCAAGACATCCAAGCTTAAAAACATAGTGCTTAAGGAAGGACCACGCCCCATGAAGAAAAGCGGTCCAAACTGTAATACTTCTGCCCCTCAATCTCGCCGCGCCTAAAGCAGAGTACTTATCGGCCTTTCTAAGAACCTCACCGACGTCCTTGAATGGAAACTGGAGAATCGCATTACGCAGGTACCCCGGTGGCTTCTGGGTGTGCACAACATACCCCTCGTGAACTGGAAGAGTGTCATAGGTAAGCGATCCGCGCTTGAACAGCTGAGGCTGCCTGTAGTTGGGGTACCACCCGGAGTATCGAATCCACCGACCAAGGAAAAAATTTTTACGAGGAACAAAATAATAATCAGTCGTCGAGGACCCGCGCGACAGTAACTCATAAATCTCGTTTTCAACCTCGGGGGTACAACGTTCATCCGCATCGAGACTCAATATCCAATCAGTGGTGCAAAAATTCAGAGCAGCATTGCGTAGTGGCCCATACCCCTCGAAGGCCACGTGAAACACCTTTGCGCCAAGCGCTTCAGCCAACTCCGTTGTTCCATCAGTGCTATGGGAGTCAATGACAATTACTTCGTCAGCCCAAAGCACACTGCGAATAGCCCCCTCGATCTTGTCGATCTCGTTGTAGGCAATGATGTAAGCCGTTATGGTCCCCCGCCGCCCCTGTCGCGTAGATGCGGTGGCATTCATGCTGCCGCCTCGGCTGTGTCGGTCGAGCGCCGATATAAATCCTGGTACAGACCGGGTGAACTAATGAGCAAGTTATGGGTTCCTGATTGCACAACTCGGCCCTGCTTCATCACAACAATCGAGTCTGCTGCCTCAACGGTGCTAAGTCGATGTGCAACGATGATCGTCGTGCGACCCAGTCGAAGACGGTGAATGGCCTCTTGAATGAGCAGCTCAGACTCGTTGTCTAACGCGGACGTGGCTTCATCAAATATAACAATGGGAGCATCCTTGAGAAAGGATCTGGCAATGGCAAGTCGTTGTCGCTGTCCACCACTCAACTGAACTCCGTTGTCGCCAATAACTGTGTTTTCACCAAGGGGAAGAGACTCAACGAAGTCGAGGAGCGCCGCGCTCGAAATCGCGTTAAGCACTTCTGCATCTGTGGCCGTTGGGCGGCCATATCTCACATTATTCAAAATGCTATCGTTGAAAAGAGTTATGTCTTGCGTGACGAGAGAAATCTGTTGGCGCAGAGAATCGAGTCTGATTGAGCGTGTGTCGATCTCGTCAATTGTTATACGACCTTGATTAATCTCGTAAAGTCTTGGAATGGCATGTGCCAGTGTGGTTTTTCCGCCCCCACTTGGACCAACCACAGCGCAGGTACTGCCAGCTGGTATGTGTATGGAGACGCCAGACAACGCAGGCTCACTGCGGGATGGGTAAGTAAGGGTAACGGACTCGAACCTAATGTCACCTGCAGCGCGTTCAATCAACTTGTCACCGGTCTCAACTTCAGATGGCTGGTCAAGCATTGAGAACACATTTTGGGAGGCAGCAAGTCCCTGTTGGAGTTGCCCGTTGATGCTCGCTAGATGCTTGAGTGGGCTAAACATCATGAGCATTGCAGTAATGAACGATACGAAGTCCCCGACAGTGGCTTCACCCGCTCGCGACTGAAACAAAGCCAGCGTAATAACGACGGCCACACCAATGGCTGCTATAAATTGACTGATGGGGGACTGTAGTGAGGAGGCAACCGCAAGCCGCATCGCTTGTCCTCTGTAAGCATTGTTCGCCACATCGAACTTGGCCTGCTCTGCGTTCCTGCCATTAAATATTTTGATCACTTTTTGGGCCGAGATAGCTTCTTCGACAATCTTGGTCAGTTGGCCGATAAAGTGCAGGTAGCGGTGGCTTATGCCTCGCATCCTCCGAGAAAAGTAGAGCGACATTAACGCGAGAAGGGGAGCTAAAAGCAGTATCACGAGCGTGAGCTTCCAGTTAAGCCAGATCATCCATCCGAGCAAGCCTAATAGAACAAGAGAATCCCTTACAAGAATCGTGATGACGTTGGTTGCGGCCAGCAGCATGATCTGTGCCTCGGAGACCAGCTTCGAAATCAGTTCGCCCGATGAGGTTTGATCAAACCGTGAACAAGGAAACGAGACAATCTTGCCGAAAATCTCCGATCTGAGATCCCTAAGAACATTGTTGGAGATCCATTGGATGCTATAAGTGGAAGTGAAGCTAGATATACCTCTGACAACAAAGATAACAACCACAATGACGGGCGCCCACCAAATGTTAAAGCCCTCGCTGGGCTGCCCAAAACCATTGTCCAGCAGTGGCTTCATAAGAGCGGGGAAGGCAGTTTCGGTGGCTGCTGTGATGAGCATGGCACCAAAGCCAACAGCGAAGCCTACCCAATACTTGAGGGAGTATCTGAGTAATCGCCGGTAAACTTTGCCAATAGATTGGCTGGATCCGCTACTCATTGGACAGGATACTCTAGGCCCTTGAGCGCACAGGTTTTGAAATTTGATATTGCTTGATTGAGGACGGCTCTATTCTTTTCTTCGGAATCGCGACTCGCTTCCGGATGCCATAAATGTAGAACAGGTGAGCTATACCTTAGGCTCTTGACACGAAGACCACTGTTAATGAGTCGTATGGCGAACTCCGAGTCCTCATATCCCCAACCCTCCAATTGCTCCTCAAAGCCTCCGACTTTAATTGCATCTTGCCGAGAGACCGAGAAATTGCACCCACGAACGAGAGCATAGTCTTTTGGTTTGCTTAGCCGCCAACCCCAATCGGGCAGCGATATGAATGGTGAAATACGGTTGATGTCTCCGCGAAGGTACCTGTAGAGCCACATCAGCGAACTCCTGCTTGGCTGCCCGCTGTGGTTGGCACTACTCTCTATGCGCTTTGTATATCCTGCGCTGAGCAGAACCCTCTGACCTGCACATACAACTTTGGGTTCATAAAGCATCCGATGAGACGAGACAAAGTCGCTCATTGGGATACAGTCGCCGTCGAGAAAGATAAGAAGGTCTGCCTTTGATGCGCAAATGGCTTGATTGAGTATGCGCGTTTTGCGAAAACCTTCGTCTGGCTGCCACAGGTGCTTGATACAGGGAAGGCTGCTACAGAAGGACTCGATGAGTATTCGGGTATCTGCTGTTGATCCATCATCGGCGATGATGATCTCAGTGGGTTGCTCCGTTTGACTCGCCAAGCCTCTTAATACAAGTGAGAGGGCTTTGGGGCGATTGTAGGTGCTCAGAACAACCGCGACGTTCATTGGCTCAACGAAAACTCTAGTGTCTGAATTGGCGTTAGCTTCCGAACGTACAACTCTGCAGGAAGCCTCTTAAGCCGTTGGATGGGACGCTGCCACCCTCCACCCACGGAGAGATACTCAATCCACCCTTTTGTATCAAGTCGATGAAGCGTGCGGTCAATTGTGTGCCTTTGGGGGAGTGCACCCGGTTTGGGTAAGTCTCTACGCCCAAAGAGCACTCTGATGTTCCCGTTGTCGACAACGCGAAGGGGAGCGAACCACTCGTCCGCAGCGAAAAGCAGGGTGGCCGTGCTGTAGTAAATCAAATGCGCCTGAAAAAATATGTTGGCTGGAGAGGCATCTGCTTGTTCAATGTTTGGTACTTCGATCAACGCATACCCGCCTGGAACGGTAAGTGCGTAGAGTGCCTCAAACACAGCCTTCGGGTTGGGCATATGTTCGAGAACGTGGAACATGCTGACGACTTGATAGCTGCCGGCAGGCACATCCGATAGTTCTCGTGTCTGAACCTCAATCCCGTAAGCATCTCTGGCGAACTCCGAGTACCCATGATTTGGTTCAATTCCAACTGATACGAACCCATGCTTCTGGGCTGCGTAGACCACTTCGCCTCCGCCAGCGCCCACGTCGAGATGTGTGATGCCTGACGGCCCCTTACCCTGCTCAGCCAAGCCCGAGATAAGAAACTCAATCCGTTGTTTTGCCGCAATGCCAGCACGGAAGATATGCTTATTCTTGGGTTGATATGTCTTTTTGTAGTCGGTTCGATAGTGATGGGAATAGTAGGCCCTGAGCGCGTCCTCTGTTGGAAGTGGCGACTGCTGAACCAATCCGCAAGACAAGCACATCCTTACATCAAGAGGCTTCTTGCTCTTCGCATCTTTCGAAGAAACCGGCCTCTCAAGAGGAGAGCGGCAGAGAACACATTCGCTGGTCAGGGGAGACCCTTCTAGAACGAAACTTTAAGGGAGAGCATGTGGAGATCCAAGCCGGGGTTGCTGGAACTGATTCCAGCGTTCGAGTAGTGGATGAACCTGTAGCCTAGATGCACCTGTTCCGCAGTGAGCCTCACGCCCACCCCGAGCATGTCTCCGAATTGAAAGTGGGTGCCCATTTCTTTGGATGCGTTGATCCGCTTGTTGTCGAAGTAATTCACGCCGATCCCCACCTCGGCATAAAGCGGGCTGTCGACCATCGTAAGGCGTAACATCGGCGACGCACCTACAATGATTGAATTGCTCCCGCCGCTTCCCCTACCCTCCACGTTTCCAATCGACGCCTCAACCCGCAGGGATCCTTGCCATTTGTCTGAGAATTTCTTGCTCCAAAGAGCGGGGCTAGCCACAAATTGAACACCGTACACCCTTGCGTCCGATCCTTCGCCGCCGCTGATCGCCACTTCGTTGGAGTGTGCAACCTGAAAGACAGAAAAGTAAGCAAGAGCAATTACGGCAAGACGCGACGTCGAAGATAACCTACGGTTCATTGGGAAAATCCCTAATTTTACTAACGGTAAATGATAACTGGTTTTAACGTTGGACTCCACTCAAAGTCAATGAGCGATTCCTCGCGTTCACTAACGGCGGTGTACATGAACCTGTAGGCGAAGTGGTAACATTTTGGAAATTATAAAATTATTGAAAAAGTGAGATGACCTTGCGATCTGCTTGGAAAAAGTTGAGGCAATCAATTGCTCGACGGCTACTGAAAAACCCCTTCGATGTCGCCCATTATTTATGTGTGGGTAATGGTTTGGAAGTGGGGGCTATGAGCTCACCGTACCCTTTTGGGGGGCGATGTGTTGTTGAGTATGCCGACATTCATGATGAAACAACACTAAAGAATATTATCGACAAAATACCTTTACCGAATTTGTATAGAGGGAAATTTGTTAAGGCGACTTATCAACTCAAGGCACCTCGCTACGGTCTTGATATGATTAAATCTAATTCGTTGGATTTTGTTTTTTCCTCGCATTCTCTGGAGCATACCCCGAACCCTATTTGGGCCTTGATTGACCAACTCCGTGTTTGCAGGCCGGGGGGGGTGGTTTACGCAGTAATTCCAAACAAAAGGTTTACGTATGACTGTCATAGAAATGCAACGTCTGTTGAAACTCTAATCAAAAAGTATAGAGACCAAGATTTCCAACACACTATAGAACAGGCGCTAGATATTGTTCTTAACACAATTGACCACCCACTATATAAAGATAATAGACATAGGGCGCAAGAGTATGCCCGTCAAATCATAAAAGACGGCGAAGGCATACACCATTTCTATGTCTTTGATGAGGTAAACACACTTGAGATGTTGAAATTTGTTTCGGATGCTACAACCGCGAAAATTGAATACTTTTCCTCTGCCGAATTGGGGGATATTCGGTTTGCACTCAGGAGGTGAGAGCCACTCGCGACATGGCAAATATTGGTCTTTACTATAAAATGATATGGTCTGGCCTCTTACCAGCGGCGTATCTTCTATATACTGTTTGGAAAGCCTCCTCTAAGTGTGAACAATATGCTCGGCAATCAAAAAGCGAAGAACTATCGACTCTCTCGTTTACATCGAATCGCAATTCATCAAGCGCTTCAAAATTGCTGCCATATTTTATAGCCAAATCTATGTAGGCCTGATAGCTTCGGGTAACCATATGCTCCATACCGAGCGTCCGCAAAAGGCTCTTACCAACTCTACTAGGGAATGTCGAGCCCTCGAGTGTCAATATGGGAACTGAAACCCATAGCGCATCACTGGCGGTGGTGTGGGCGTTATACGGAAATGTATCGAGAAAGAGGTCAAGTTCAGCCAGTTCAAGCAGATAGTGATCATAGGACGTGCGACAGACAAACACAAGTCTGTCAGGATTCACATCGAGATTCTTTGCTTCTTGAGTCAGATTTTTTTTCGCCTGTTCGTTGTCAGAGAGAAGCTTAAGCTTAGAGCCGGGCACTGAGGACAGAATTTTCATCCAACACTTGAATATCTCTGGAGTTATTTTGTAGTTATTATTGAGACATCCAAATAGCACCTGCCTCGGTTTTGGACGGTTTGCGAAGTGAACACGCTCCTTGGTTCTCTGCCGGTCATTGGGCTGGTAGCAATCTGGCAGCCATATTATCTTCTCCGAGTAGTGTATTGCAGATGCTCTTGGTACTACAACAGAGTCTGCAATTATATAATCCATGGAAGAAGATCCAAGTGTCCCTGGAAAACCCAAGTAGTTAATCTGAATCGGGGCCACCCTTTTTGAAAATACACCGTTTCGACCTTCGCCGAAAAATCCATTTAGATTTACTGCAATATCAATCTCCAGATCCTTGCATAACTTCAATACTGCGTCGTCTGAGCTCTGGCCAATGAAAAATGTTTTGTCAAAAGCTTCGTTAAGTCGTTTCCTTAGTGGTGAGTTATCATCGAAACCGTTGTCAAGCGCATAAACACTGAATTGACTCTTGTTATGAGACTCGATCACGCCTACAAGAAGCAGAGCGGTTGCGTGCTGCCTGAACTCTCCAATTATATAAGCAACCTTTATTTTTTCATTTACTTTTTTTCTCACGAATAAATGCTGTTTCGCTGATGGCCAGTTTGCATCGTAATATAGCGTCGCGCAGGTTTTTAGAAGGTGCTCTGATTGGCAGAGCGCTTGAAATCCAAACGGCTCGGCAACTTTTCTACCTTTATTGACCATTTTTAATAGCGCATCGAGATTATCCTGGTAAGTCGCCCAGGAGCAAGCGCGCATATTCTGATGGAGGGCCTTGCCAAGTAAAAAATCTGTCGTCTTTGACAGCTTGCTTGCTGTATAGAATGAGCTTGAGGATCCTTCGTGGTCGCCCAACTTCGCAAGAATATCGCCTTCTAGTGCCCAGTACCTTGATTCGTGTGGATTCTTGTTCTTAAGGTTTTTGCAATCGTCCAAGGCAGACTTATGCTTAGCATTTTTTAGCTTTGCGTCAATCAACGCGAAAGTTATCTCATCAGAGTTCGGGTTTAGCTGGTGAGCTTTTACTAGACTCCGCTCTGCTCCTGAATAATCCAGAAGTTCAACTTGGCATATGCCAAGGTTTTGCCATAATCGATAATTCAGGGAGTCCGACCTAACAAGATCTGATAAAAGCACTGAGGCCCGATCACTTTGACCCAATTTAATTAAGCAAGCGCTATAGCTGATGAGTACCTCTGGATGGTTGGGGTAGATAGAGAGAATGCTTTCAAATTCTTTTCGAGCTAAGTTGTAAGTTGCAGCTTCTAAATACGTCTCTGCCAGATTGAATTTATAGAGAAGGTTATCTGGTTGCGATCGGGCTGCCTGTTTTAGTAGGGTGACTGCCTCCTTTTTCTTCCCAGAGGCTCGAAATGACAAGGCGACGTTGTTGAGAAAGTCGTTTGACATCGGGTACTTAGCTTTGCAACGCTGGAAAAGCTCTATGGCTTTTGAAAACCGACCTAACTTGTAGTAGCACCAGGCAAGGTTGCTGAAAACACCGTGATCCCGTTCCAACTCAGCCCACATCGCGTCTTGTGGGATTGCTTCGAGACATTCTTGGGCAAGCTGATACCTTGCAGCCCTGAGATGAATTAAAGAGCTCTCGATCAGCTTCGATAGTTGGTTGTGGTCGTTACAGTGCTCGGTCAAGTTTTTCTTAGGCGCTGTTTGAAATAAAAAGAGCTCGGGACTGTGTCCCGAGCTCTTTCCGAGGTAACGACTTAGAACGTGTGGCGGACACCAACCGCAAAACCATCGTCTTTCAACGTGACATTGGAGGTGTTTGTGTTTTTCTGCTCACCCATGATCACGTAGGCCGTCGTACGCTTGCTGAGGCTGTAAAGAGCGCCGACTTGATACGACTTGGTGTCGAACGTTTTGGCTGTACCGCTTGTAACCTCCCCGTCAGACAACTGACCGTACACCATCAGGTTTGCGCCGGTTTTCAACTGAATTCCAGCCTGAGTGACTTCCTGAGTGCGATCGGTTGCACCGTTAGTGCCTTTGGAGGTGGTGTCAGCGTACTGCAGGAATACCTTCGCAGGACCTATCGAGTAGGACGCACCGAACTGCTTGAGATCGTTTTCTGTGTTGGTCGCAGCGGCGGCTCCGGATTCCTCCTCAGTGCTGCCGAGCGCAAGTCCTACGTCGAGTCCGCCGGCAGAGTACCGAACAGAGATATCTGTGACCGACAACTCATCCCGGCCCGCGATCGTACCGCTTGAGGTGCGTGAGGTCTCTACGTCATTCGATGCAAACATGACGCGAGCAGTGACGCCGTTGAAGTTCGGGCTGATATAAGTGACGCCGTTAGCTCGCTCAAGATCAGCTTCGGAGAGAAGGTTCGCACCCGCAACAGTGGAAGACGAATGCGTGGATGCACTCTCCAAACCTTTATAAAGTAGGCCTTCACCGACCATGTTGTTCGCGGCACCGGCCGTGTAGGCCTCTGCAAACAATTGGCTGGGAGTTTTGTCACGGCCGAGGTTGATGGTTCCGAACCCACCTGATAAGCCGACGATCAGCGTACGAGCGTTGTCCGTTCCCAGATTGAAGGCCGTGCTTCCGATTGCAGCCTCAGCCACAAAATGTGCCTTGAGACCACCACCCAGGTCCTCTGAGCCACGGAACCCAATCCGCTCACTCGACAATTGTCCGTTGGACGCGCCCGAGGCGAGCCCGACGGTGGCTGCCGTGCCGTTGTAGTTGGCGGAGTCAATATCCCTGATCCCCTTGTCAATCACACCGTACACTGATACCTGCGCAACAGCAGGCACGGCAACCGCAGCGGCCACGGCCGCAGCAATAAAATGCTTCTTCATTCAATGTTCTCCTAAGAGGTTGATTTGTACGTCTGGCGTCATAGACGCAAGACGACGCACTTGTGCACGTGGCTCAAGTATTCAGACTCTTGGCCGACAGAGCAACGCCGAAAGCCTGCTAGAAAGCCATACAAAGGCTCCATTGTTGTGTGTTTGCAACATGCGGGGCGCCGCACCGCAACACAGAAACTCGGTCTTAAAGAAGCCCGTAAAGCTGGCGGCGCCTTTTGTCATGGGTCTGCTCAACGTTTCTCTGGCAAAACATCCAGAAAAACCCCATACTTACGTAGTTATGTCGGCCCTTGGCCGCCAAAACAACAACCACAAGGTCTGGGCCAATCCCAGGAAAGGAAAGCATGAAGACGTTCTCAGCCAAGGCGCACGATGTCGTGCACGATTGGTTTGTGGTCGACGCCACCGACAAGGTGCTCGGTCGGCTCGCATCCGAAATTGCCTCTCGCCTTCGCGGCAAACACAAGCCTGAATTCACCCCCCACGTCGACACCGGCGATTACATCGTTGTGGTCAATGCAGACAAGCTGCGCGTGACGGGTGCCAAGGCCACCGATAAGAAATACTTTCGTCACTCGGGCTACCCCGGCGGCATTTACGAGACCAACTTCGGGAAGATGCAGGACAAATTCCCGGGGCGGGCGCTCGAGATCGCCGTGAAGGGCATGCTGCCCAAGGGACCGCTTGGCTACGCCATGATCAAGAAGCTCAAGGTCTACGCAGGCGACACCCATCCGCACTCGGCCCAGCAGCCCAAAGTGCTCTCCATCTAACCGAACAAAAGGATACCCACACAATGGTCGGTGAATACAACTATGGAACGGGGCGCCGCAAGAGTTCGGTGGCCCGCGTGTTTATCAAGGCTGGCAAGGGCAACTTTGTTGTCAACGGCAAGCCGCTCGATGAGTACTTTGCGCGTGAGACGGGCCGCATGATGGTGCGCCAACCGTTGAACCTCACGAATCATCTCGCCACGTTCGACATCATGGTCAATGTGCAAGGCGGTGGCGAGACGGGCCAGGCAGGCGCTGTTCGCCATGGCCTCACCCGCGCCCTTGTGGATTACGATGAAACCTTGAAGCCTGTGCTATCCAAGGCTGGCCTGGTGACGCGTGATGCCCGGGAAGTCGAGCGCAAGAAGGTCGGTTTGCACAAGGCGCGCAAGCGCAAGCAGTTCTCAAAGCGCTAAGCGCCATTTCTGGAGGGTCTTCTAACTCCAGAGAGAACCCCGGCTCGAGCGCTCCAGCCGGGGTTTTTTATTTGGGCTGGCCGCATTGCAGCGGCGGTAACCCGGGTGTTAGACCGAGAGCCCAGCCATCTCCTCGCAGCCCAGCATAAGGTTCATGTTCTGCACAGCAGCGCCACTTGCACCCTTGCCCAGGTTGTCCAGGCAGGCCATTAGAATCGCCTGCTTCTCATTGGCGAAGACAAAGAGATCTGCCCGATTGGTGCCATTGCAACGCTGGGTGTCAAAAAACCCGTGGGCGAGCGTCTCAGGGTCTCGCAGGGGCATGACCCGAACAAACGTCTCGTGTTCGTAGTGCTCGGCCAGACCCTTGTGCAGAGATTCTCCAGACATCGCGGAACCCAGCACGGTAAGGTCCAGCGGAATGCTCACGGTGAGCCCTTGGAGGAAAGGGCCAACGATGGGCATGAAAACTGGCGTGGCATTCAAGTGGCTGTGTAGCGTCATCTCCGGCAGGTGCTTGTGCGCAAGCCCCAGGGCATAGGGGCGGGGCGCATCCAGTTCGGCATCGCCGCCAGCCTCATAGGCCTCGATCATCTTATTACCCCCACCCGAGTAGCCCGTGATCGAGGTTGCACTCAGCGTGAGATCGGGCGGTAATAGACCCGCATCCATCAACGGGCGAACCAGCAGAATGAAGGCTGTGGCATGGCAGCCGGGGTTCGACACACGCCTGCTCTGTGCAATGAGTTTGCGGTGCCCAAGCGCTAGCTCTGGTAGGCCATAGGCCCATTGCGGGTGTGTACGGTGGGCGGTGCTGGCGTCAATCAATCGGGCCTTTGGATTGGTGACCAGGGATGCAGCCTCCCGGGCGGCATCATCTGGCAGGCACAGGAAGGAGACGTCGGCCTCGTTCAAGAGTCGTGCACGCTCGGCAGGGTCTTTTCGCTTGTCTGGATCGATGCTGAGCACCTCCAGGTCCGCACGGCCAGCGAGCATGCTGTGAATCCTCAGGCCCGTGGTGCCCTCCTGGCCGTCCACGTAGACAAGGTGCTTGGTGGTCATGGGGGGAGCATAACAGTGGCTAAACGCGGCTCACCAATGCCGCCACCGATGGGCACGGCGGAGCACCATCACATTTATCCTTGAAAAAATAACATTGTGATTCCATAATTACAAGCATGATTCCACGTAAAGCCTTCCATACCGTCTTACAAGGGCTTCAGCAGTTCCCAGCGGTCGCCTTGCTTGGGCCGCGTCAGGTCGGCAAGACTACCCTGGCGCTGGAAGTTGCCCACACATTTGATCCAGACCACCTTTACCTCGACATGGAGTCGGAACTTGACCAGGCCAAACTCGCCAACGCTCGGCTGTTCTTGAGCCAGCAGAGGCGTCGGCTTGTTGTCATTGACGAAGTGCACCGCAAGCCCGCTCTTTTTCCTGAACTCAGGGGCTTGATCGACGAGGCTAAAAGAGAAGGGCGTAAAGCTGGTCAGTACTTGATGCTTGGTTCAGCCTCTCTGGACCTACTCAAACAAGCTGGGGAGACGCTGGCGGGGCGAATCCTATACGCCCAGTTGTGCCCGCTTCAGTGCCAAGAACTCGAACACAGCGACATTGACAAGCTCTGGCTGCGAGGCGGTTTCCCGGATAGTTTTCTTGCCTCAAGCGACGAGACCAGCTTGGCTTGGCGACGAAGCTTCATTCGCAGCTACTTGGAGCGGGATGTCTCTCAGTTTGCCCCCCGCATCTCTACTGCGGATCTGCGCAGCCTCTGGGTCATGCTGGCCCACCAGCAAGCAACGCAGGTGAACGTGGCAGCTCTTAGCCGCAGCCTTGGAGTGGACCAGAGAACGGTCAAACACCACATGTCTCTGTTGACGGACCTCATGCTTCTTCGGCAGATCCCGGCTTGGCACGGCAATGTAGGTAAACGCCTGGTTAAAACTCCGAAAACTTATATTCGTGACTCGGGCCTTCTCCATGGCTTGCTCGGCATTGAGACAATGGAATCGCTCCTGTCTAACCCGGTCGTGGGTGGGAGCTGGGAAGCTTTCGTGAGCGAGACTGTTGCCCAGTGCCTGGGTGATCGTGGGCGATTGTTCTTCTATCGAACCAGTGCGGGGGCAGAAATCGACCTTTTGGCAGAGTTGCCAAGTGGTGAGCGCTGGGCCATTGAGGTAAAGCGGGCCACGGCGCCAAAACTCACCAAAGGGTTCCATCTAGCGTGTTCAGATCTTCAGCCCAAACGGAAGGTGGTCGTCACCCCCGGGCACGAGCGGTGGTGGCTGGCTGAGGACATCGAGGTCATGGGGCTTCGGGATTTGGTCGAATCGTTTACATAGTTTGGCAGCCACAAGGGTCTCCCTTGCGGTCGGACCGCCACGAGAGCAGAATTCAGGGAAGTTGAATACCTACTAGGAATCCGCCATGAACGCGTCCGTCCAAACAGAATCCCTCGTGCCTGATGCATCGGCCATGCCCGCACCTTTGGTCTTTACAGACTCTGCGGCCGGCAAGGTGAAGGCGCTCATCGACGAGGAGGGCAATCCCGAACTTAAGCTGCGGGTCTTCGTGCAGGGCGGCGGATGCTCGGGTTTTCAGTATGGCTTCACCTTCGATGAGGCCGTGAACGAGGATGACACCGTGATGGACAAGAATGGTGTTCAACTACTGATCGACAGCATGAGCTACCAGTACCTGGTGGGGGCAGAGATCGACTACAAAGAAGACCTCGAGGGCGCTCAGTTCGTCATTAAGAACCCCAACGCAACAACCACATGCGGGTGCGGGTCTAGTTTTTCGGTTTAAAACTCAAAAGATTTATCGGCCTGAGTTAAGCACGTTTCCTCATCTGGCCGAGCAAGGCAGCGCCCCGAACCGGAGGCGGTAGTAACGCGAAAGTAGTGCATGTGCCTCTCATTCAATGTTTTAGGAGAACATTGAATGAAGAAGCATCTTATTGCTGCGGCCGTGGCCGCTGCGGTTGCAGTGCCTGCTGCTGCACAGGTCACGGTGTACGGCGTCATTGACCAAGCCTTCGGCGTGCAGGACAACGGCGCGACGGCCTCGGCAACGGTCGAGCCCTCCACCGTGACAAACTTTCAGAGTCTGCTCGCCACTCAGCGCCTCGGATTCCGCGGTTCAGAGGACCTCGGTGGTGGGCTGAAAGCCAACTTCGTGATCGAGGGAGGATTGCAGCAAGGTACTGGCTCTGCAAGCACCGCTAGATACCAGCGTTGGACTCGTGCCACTTATGTTGAGCTCGAAGGTGGTTTTGGTAAGGTACAGCTTGGGTGGATGGATCTGGGAACCACCAACATCGACGATGCGGTCTCCCAGGCAGGAAACCTCGGAGCGATGTTTACACAGGCGGACGCTGGCGACATCACCAACGCCACAGGGAATGGAGATGGCCTCGGCAACGATAACGCAAATGGCATCAACTTCATTACACCGAGCTTCAACGGCGTGACAGTTGAGTTTGGTTATAAGCCGCGCCACCTAATCGCCGCTGAGAGCTCCGGAGTTGCATCAAAGGCTCAAGGCGCTAACGCAGCAACTCAAGAGTCTCAGATGGGCGTTCGAGTTGATTATCGGAACGGTCCTCTCTTAGTGGCGGTTGGCCGCACGCAAGGTGACAGTGAGGACGGCCCGACCTTCGACCGTAAACTCACGGCCCTCGGCGTCTCCTACAACGCTGGAGTCGTCTCCGTTGGCTTTGCCCGTGTTGAGGCTGAACCGAGTTCGACGGTTGAGCATGAGTACAATCTGCTCTCAGCCGCCGTTCCCATGGGCAACGGCTTGGCCTTGCATGGCGTCTACCAGACCGCCAAGGCTAACGGTGCCAATGAGAAGGCCACTGGCTATACCCTCGCGGTGACCAAAGCCCTCTCCAAGCGCACCACCGCCTATGCGGCCTACAGTGACCTCGACAACAAAGGTGCTAACGCTGGTTATTCCATGCGTGGTACCGGGAGCGCAAGCGCTGTAAACACTGATCCCTCTGCGTTCGCAGTTGGTATCCGTCACTCCTTCTAGTTTCTCTGCAGCCCCCGTGGCTGTGTGATCTTGGAAGCCAAAACCCCCGCCCGCAAGGCGGGGGTTTTCTTTATCTCACTGGCAAACTCACCTACCTCGCAAGATGAGCAAGTCAATACCAGTCAACTCCGCCTGCTGTGAAGCAGGTTGATATTCATCTCCGCTGACAACTCCGAAGCGTAGAACTTATCCACTATCTCCGGGCTGGTCCTGGCATTGCGAGCCAAGGTCAAGAGATCGATGCCCTCGCCGTACAGCAGCCGAAACGTGATGGAGGAGTGCCGCAGGCTATAGAGCGTGCGCCGCTGCCCTCGAGCCCCCAGTCGAAGCCCCATAGCATCCAAGATCTTGCCAAAGTAGCGGTCCATCAGCCAGATGGCAGCCCCACGATCAGTGACCCTGGGCAGGAACAGGTAGTCGTCTGGGCCGGCCAATGCACTTTTATGGTGATGATCTCGTAACCGCTCATAGATGTGCACGGCCGCAGGCATGGTGATGATCTGAGCGCTGTGGCGCTTGGTCTCGGGCAGTCTTAGCCTCAGGTAGCAGCGATCCCCACGCACGATCTCCACGTGCTTATGCTGGATCACCTTGGCGTCCACGGGCCGCACGAAGCTGTTGACCATGAACCCGATGAGCCAGGTCATCTCCCAGGGCACCCCCTCAGTGGCTGTGAAGATCCCGCCCCGTGTGCTGCGGTGGCTTGCCGCCCGAGTGGGTGGCTCCGTGTAGCCAGATCTCAACTGCTTGGCTGCCCGCAGCAGCCGCAGGTACTCCACCACCGTAAAGTGCCCCCTGGGATTGGTGGGTGCCTTGACGGTGGGGAATGCGGGCACCCGATCGATCCGCTCCTGGTGCAGGCAGCGGGTCAATAGTTTGCGCAACACCACCAGGTAGGCCTTGATGGTGGAGGCTCGGACCCCCTTGGCCGACAGATGGCCCACGAAGCGCTCTATGGCAGAGCGGTCGATGCGCTGGATGGGGGTATTCTTGAAATGGGCGGCGATCTCGCCCCTGGCACGCTGACTCGTGATCTGGAAGGACTGCTGGGTGATTTCACCCCTGGCCAAGCGGGCGCTCTCGTATGCCAAGAGCAGGTCAATGGCCTTACCAAAGCCTTCGCCACGCGGATTCGCGGAAACGTGAGGGGGCTGACTCGCTAAGGGAGACCGTTGCCGCGGGGTAACCTTGGCAGGACCATGAACTTCAACCAGCGCGGCGTCGTTTGCCGCATCAATAGCCGGGTGTGTAATCCACATGTGCTTCCCTCCTCAACAGAAAGCACATGAACATAAACATAAACCAGCGACTACTCCACCGCCTTCACCATGTCCTCCACCACCTTCTTAGCATCGCCAAAGACCATCATGGTCTTGTCCATGTAGAAGAGTTCGTTGTCCAGGCCTGCATAGCCAGAGGCCATGGAGCGCTTGTTCACAATGACTGTGGCAGCCTTGTAAGCCTCCAAGATGGGCATGCCGTAGATGGCGCTGCCTGGCGTGCGCGCGGCAGGGTTCACCACATCGTTGGCCCCGAGCACCAGGACCACGTCCGTCTGGCCAAAGTCGGAGTTGATGTCCTCCATCTCAAAGACCTGGTCGTAAGGAACCTCGGCCTCCGCAAGCAGCACGTTCATATGGCCCGGCATACGACCGGCCACAGGGTGAATGGCATAGCGCACCGTGATGCCCTTCTCGATGAGCTTCTCGGTGAGTTCTTTCAGGGCATGCTGGGCGCGGGCCACGGCCAGACCATAACCCGGCACAATGACTACGGAATCAGCATTGGCCATGAGGAAGGCAGCATCATCTGGGGAGCCACTCTTGACGGGCCGCTGGGGCTGATCGCCCGCGGCCGCCGTGGTAGCCTCGCCACCAAAGCCACCCAGAATCACGTTGAAGAAGCTGCGGTTCATGGCCTTACACATGATGTAGGACAGAATCGCGCCACTGGAACCCACCAGCGAGCCCGCAATGATGAGCATGCTGTTCCCAAGTGAGAATCCAATGCCCGCGGCCGCC
This sequence comes from Hahnella aquatica (SeqCode), assembly GCF_965194505.1. Taxonomy (GTDB): domain Bacteria; phylum Pseudomonadota; class Gammaproteobacteria; order Burkholderiales; family Burkholderiaceae_A; genus Hahnella; species Hahnella aquatica. Next base: position 220,969 of record NZ_OZ239144.1, read on the forward strand.
CAGCCTGAATAGCTGTTGAGCATGGACACCACCACCGGCATGTCTGCACCGCCGATGGGAATGATGATGAGCACGCCCAGCACGAAGGAGAGAGCGAGCATCAGGAAAAAGGCTTCCCAGCTCTGCGTGAACATGAAGACCAAGCCGAGCGCCACGGCGATGATGCCCAGCACCAGATTCACCATGTGCTGCCCCGGGAAGACCACGGGAGCCCCCTGAAATAGCCGGAACTTGTAGGAGCCCGAGAGCTTTCCGAAGGCAATCACCGACCCACTGAAGGTGATGGCGCCAATGGCTGCGCCCAAGAAGAGCTCCAGGCGGTTGCCCAAGGGAATGGGCTCACCCTTGGTGGTGATGTTGAGTGCATGGGGCTCGGCCACCGCCGCCACAGCGATGAACACCGCCGACAAACCAATCATCGAGTGCATGAAGGCGACCAACTCCGGCATCTTGGTCATCTCCACGCGCTTGGCCATGGTGGTGCCGATTACACCACCCACGACAAGCCCGCCGATGAGGAGCGCCAGGCCCGTGCCAAGCTGGCCACTGCCGCCCTGGAGGGTTTGGGCCATGGTGCCAATGAGTCCGAGGGTGGTGACCACGGCAATGGCCATGCCGGTCATGCCAAAAACGTTGCCCCGAATGGAGGTGGTGGGGTGGGACAGGCCCTTTAAGGCCTGAATGAAGCAGACCGAGGCCACCAGGTAGAGCAGCGTGACCGTGTTCATCGAGAGGCTAAACATTTAAGCAGCCTCCTTCTCGCCTGCGGGCGCTTTTTTCTCTTTCTTTTTGAACATCTCCAGCATCCGTCGGGTGACCAAGAAGCCACCAAACACATTCACGGCGGCCAAGGCCACGGCCAGCACGCCCATGGTCATGCCCAGGGTGGTCTCGGTGAGCGCGGCCGCCATCATGGCACCCACAATCACAATGGCAGAAATGGCATTGGTCACTGCCATGAGCGGCGTATGCAGAGCGGGAGTGACATTCCAGACCACGTGGTAGCCCACATAGATGGCGAGCACAAAAATAATGAGGTTGGTGAGGGTGGGGTTGATCACATCCATGGTGGTCTCCGAAGGGGCGCCGATCAGGCGGCCCGGGTCACTTGGCCATCGCGGGCCACCAGGGTGGCCACCACGATGTCGTCATCCATCGGCACGGTGAGCGCGCCCTCTTTGGTGACGATGAGCTTGAGGAAGTCGAGCAGGTTGCGGGCATAGAGGGCCGATGCGTCGGTGGCCACGAGGGCCGCCAGGTTGGGCTGGCCCACAATGCGCACACCATTGGCCGTGACGACCATTTCATTGAGCTTGGAGAGCGGGCAGTTGCCGCCCTGCTCCACAGCCATGTCCACAATGACCGAGCCCGCCTTCATGCTGGCCACCATGTCCTCAGTGATAAGCACGGGCGCCTTTCGGCCGGGGATCAGCGCGGTGGAGATGACGACATCCGCCTGGGCGACGCGCTTGGCCACTTCAGCGGCCTGCCGCTTCATCCAAGACTCGGGCATGGGCTTGGCATAACCGCCTTCGCCCTTTGCGATCTCGCGCTCTTCGTCCGTCTCGTAGGGCACGTCGATGAACTTGGCCCCGAGGGATTCAATTTGTTCCTTCACAGCCGGGCGCACATCGGATGCTTCGATCACAGCGCCCAGGCGCTTGGCCGTGGCAATGGCCTGAAGGCCGGCCACACCAGCACCCAGGATGACCATGCGGGCGGCCTTTACGGTGCCGGCTGCCGTCATGAGCATGGGGAAGATGCGGGGGTAGGCATCGGCTGCAAGCATCACGGCCTTGTAGCCCGCCAGGTTGGCTTGCGAAGAGAGCACATCGAGCGACTGTGCCCGGGTGGTGCGCGGCGCGGCCTCCATGGCAAAGGCGGTGAGGCCTGCAGCGGCGAGTTTCTCGAGCCCAGCGCGGTCGAACGGATTGAGCATGCCCACCAGCGTGGCCCCCTTGCTCATGTGGCCAAGCTCGGCATCGGTGGGGAAGCGCACCTTGAGCACCATCTCAGCGCCCAGTGCTGCGGCCTGGTCTGCCAGCTGTGCACCGGCCTCGGTGTAGGCGGCATCGAGCATGGCGGCGGCGGTGCCAGCGCCTTTGGCGACCACCACACTGTGGCCCTGGCCCACCAACTTTTTCACAGTCTCGGGCGAGGCGGCCACACGGGTTTCGCCGGGAAAAGTCTCCTTGGGAATGCCAATGCGCATTCGCTTGTTCCTCCGTTGTTCTTTTCGTGCCGCTGTCGGCGCGGCTTGGTGGACTTCTCTAAACTGTCATCATATATGACTCCGCGTATACCCCAAGCCCCAAAACCCCGAAGGAGTCCATCCACCGTGGTGGTGGGGTTGTCAGGCGGGGTTGACTCTGCCGTGAGTGCCTGGCTGCTGAAAGAACAGGGCCACCGGGTGATCGGCATCTTCATGAAGAACTGGGAAGACGACGACCAGGACGAGTACTGCTCGACCCGGCAAGACTTTCTCGATGCTGCGGCCGTGGCCGACACCCTCGGCATTGAATTGCAGGCCGTGAATTTTGCTGCGGAATACAAAGACCGTGTTTTTGCCGAGTTCCTTCGGGAATACGCGGCCGGCCGCACCCCCAATCCAGATGTCTTGTGCAATGCCGAAATCAAGTTCAAGGCCTTTTTGGACCACGCCGTGGCCCAGGGGGCCGATGCCATCGCCACGGGTCATTACGCCCGCGTGCGGCGATTAGAGGGCGGTGAGGTGCAGCTTTTGCGGGGGATCGACCCAGCCAAGGACCAGAGCTACTTTTTGCACCGCCTCACCCATGACCAGCTTCAGCGGGTCATCTTTCCCGTTGGGGACCTGCGCAAGACGGAGGTTCGCCGGATCGCCACAGAGATTGGCCTGCCCAATGCCAAGAAGAAGGACTCCACCGGCATTTGTTTCATTGGCGAGCGGCCATTCCGGGCTTTTCTGAACCAATACCTGCCAACCCAGCCCGGGCCGATTGTCACGACCGAAGGGCTCAACGTGGGTCGGCACCAGGGCCTTGCGTTCTACACCCTGGGGCAGCGCAAGGGGCTGGGCATTGGGGGCATAAAGAAAAAGGGCTTTCAGAGCGCAGAGGGCCAGGGCTGGTTTGTGGCCCAAAAAGACCTCTCAGCCAATACTCTGGTGGTCACCCAGGATCATGACCACCCCTTGCTCATGGCCAAGGGGCTCGCCACAACAGACGCCTGCTGGGTGAGTGGTCGTGCGCCCCAGCCCGGCCAGGCGATGGGCTTCAAGACGCGGTATCGGCAGCCGGATGCAGCGGGGCGATTCTTGGGCGCAAAAGGGAGTGGGTTTGAGGTGGCCTTCGACGCACCCCAGTGGGCGGTGACGCCTGGGCAGTCGGTCGTGGCTTACGACGGGGAGGTGTGCCTGGGCGGGGGGATTATTGAGCGGGCGACCGGGGTGACTTGATCGGACTCGGCGGAGTTGGGATCGCCCCGCCTCACGGACGGGGTTTTTTAGGGCGGGAGAACTGCCTAGACTACGCCTTGGTCGTCTGGAACGAGGGCCGCTCCATCATGCGGGTGTAGAAGTCCAGCAGGTTGGGGTAGGCCTGCTTCCAGGTATTCTCGGGAAATCGCAGCTCCAGGTAGCCCAGCGCCACGCCGCAGGCAATGTCTGCCAATGAAAAGCCTTTGTCATTCATCCAGGGGCTCTTGCCGAGCGTCTGGCTCATCATGGCGAGTGCGCCGTCCACTTTGGCGGCTTGGCGGTTGAGCCATTCCTGGCTCACGGCCTCGGGGGGGTGGAACTTCTTCTCGAGCATGATCGCAATGGCAGCGTCGCACAGGCCATCCGCGAGGGCCTCCAGGGTGCGCACCGCTGTTCGTTCCCGGTTGCCCTGTGGAATGAGCCGAATGGTGGGCGCCCGGGAGTCTAGGTACTCCACGATCACTCGGGAATCGAAGACCACGCCGTCATCGAGCACCAGGGCCGGAATCTTCCCCAAGGGGTTTTGCTGGGCGATCTTGGTGTCTGGCGACCAGACATCTTCTTTCACAAACTCGCACTCCAGCTTTTTCTCAATGGCCACAATGCGCACCTTGCGGGCGTATGGGCTGGTGATGGAACCGATGATTTTCATGGGCGGCGGGAAAACATTTAGGAGGCCGAAGTATACCGCCCGGCCTCGGGGCAAATCCATGCTGGCGTGTAACATTTGGTGATGGATTCCTTGCACGCCCTTTCCCCCCTGGATGGCCGCTACGCGAGCCGTTTAGACCCCCTCCGCCCCCTGCTCTCAGAAGCCGGTTTCATGCACCGGCGGGTGCAGGTGGAGGTGGCTTGGCTCGTTGGCCTCTCCGACCTCGGCATGGCCGAATTGCCGGCTTTTTCCACAGCTGCAAGAGAGGCGTTGCAGGGTTGGGTGGATGCCTTTTCGCTCGAAGACGCGGCCCGCATCAAGGCGATCGAGGCTGTGACCAACCACGATGTGAAGGCGGTGGAGTACTTCTTGAAGGAGAAGGCCACTGCGAGTGGGTCTGAGGAGCTCGTGAAGGCGACCGAGTTCATTCATTTCTGCTGCACCTCAGAAGACATCAACAACACCTCCCATGCCCTCATGCTTCGGGAAGCACGCGAGCAGGTGTTGCGGCCAGCCATACAGGCGCTCATCGACAAGTTGGCCCAGATGATTGAGACCACGGCAGACCAGCCCATGCTCTCACGCACCCATGGGCAGACGGCATCCCCCACCACCCTGGGCAAGGAATTGGCAAACGTTCGGGCTCGGCTGCGGGGCGCCCGAGACAAGTTCCTGGCGGTTACGCCGCTGGCCAAGATGAACGGGGCCGTGGGCAACTACAACGCGCACATGGCCGCGGCCCCGGAGGTGGACTGGCCAGCGTTCTCCAGGAAGGTGGCGGAGGGCCTGGGCCTCACCTTCAACCCGATGACCATTCAGATTGAGCCCCATGACTGGATCGCCGAGTACTGCGATGCCTTGGCGCGCATCAACACCATCCTCATCGATTACTGCCGAGACACCTGGGGTTATGTGTCTCTTGGCTACTTCAAGCAAAAGCTTAAGGCGGGCGAGGTGGGCTCGTCCACCATGCCGCACAAGGTCAACCCCATCGACTTTGAGAATGCGGAGGGCAACTTGGGCTTGGCCAACGCCCTGCTTGGGCATCTCTCCGAGAAGCTTCCCATCAGCCGCTGGCAGCGAGATCTCACAGACTCCACCGTGCTTAGGAATTTAGGGGTTGCACTCGGACACTCCCTCCTGGCCTTCGATGCGTGCTTGAGGGGGATGAACAAGCTCGAGGTAAACCCCGCTCGACTAAATGAAGACCTCGAGAACGCCTGGGAGGTGCTCGCGGAGCCGATTCAGTCGGTGATGCGGCGCTATGGGTTGCCCGAGCCCTATGAGCAGCTGAAGGAGTTGACGCGTGGGCAGGGGATGACGCAGGAGCGGATTCAAGCCTTTATCCAGGGGCTTGGGCTTCCATCGCAGGCGGCCCAGGCACTCCTGGCACTCACCCCGGCCACCTACATCGGAGATGCCACGGGCCTGGCAAGGTACGAGCTGACACAGCCTTCCCAAAACGATCGCTAACGTTTGGTGCGCGGCTCACGGCAAGAGATACGGTGCAACGACACAGCCGATGCCTACCTCTTGGCCTACCGCATTCGAAACGACGCAAATTCTTTGCGACTCGTGGGCCCAGCTGTGGATCGACGCCTGGGAGATGACCCCAGCGGACTGGCCATCGGTGTGAGGATGCGTTTGAGCTTCAACTGAGGAAGCACAGCCTCCTCTTGCTTCTAGTGTTGCTCATTCAATGTTTTGCGCAGAAACTAATACAATGTATACATCCAAATCTTTCGAGGAGCCGCTCATGGAAAGTGCCGTGCTTACTTTACGGGTCGATGCCAAAACAAAGACCAAGCTGGATAAACTAGCCGAAGCCACCAAGCGCTCAAAGTCTTTTCTTGCGGCCGAAGCGATCGAGCGCTATCTGGAAGTGGAGGCCTGGCAGATCAAAGAGATCAAACAAGCCATCAAAGATGCCGATGCGGGTGACTTCGTGAGCGATACGGAGTTTGCCAAGATCGTTAAGAAGTATGCGGGTTAGGTGGCTGACCAGGGCGACCAAGGCCTTGATCGTGGCCCACGATTACATCGCCAAAGACAATCCCAAGGCGGCACGAGAGTTCTTCCGCCATGTGATAGCCAACGCAGAACTGCTGGCGCAACACCCGCAAACAGGTCGCCCAGGTCGAGTGCCAAGCACTCGCGAGCTGGTGTTGGTCAAGTACCCCTACATCATTCCTTATCGCGTGAAGAGTGAGGAGGTCCAGATCCTTCACGTGTTTCACAGCTCGCGTGTCTGGCCCAGCAGCTTCTGAGTTGTTCTTCCTAAGTTCACCTTGTAGGTGTCTCGTTACGGAACAATCACCTCATCTTTGCTCTTTACCGGCTTGATCAAGTCTTCGCGCTTGATGCCCAGCCACAGGGTGATCGGCGCCATCACGAAGATGGATGAGTAGATTCCGAACACGATGCCAATCGTGAGCGCCAGGGCGAAACCATGAAGCACCGGGCCGCCGAAGATCAGCATGGCGAGCACCATGGTCTCGGTGGTGCCGTGGGTAATGATGGTGCGGCTCATCGTGCGGGTGATGGCGTTGTCGATGACCTCTTGCACGCTTACCTTGCGCATGCGGCGGAAGTTCTCGCGAATTCGGTCGGCGACCACCACGCTCTCGTTCACGGAGTAGCCCAGCACCGCCAGAATGGCCGCGAGCACTGAGAGTGAAAACTCCCACTGGAAGGCTGCGAAAAAGCCAAGGATGATCACCACATCGTGCAAGTTCGCCACAATCGCCGCCACCGCGAACTTCCACTCAAACCGAATGGCGAGATAAATCATGATGCCCACAATCACGAAGATCAGGGCAATTACGCCATCAATGGCGAGTTCCTCACCCACCTGCGGCCCCACGAACTCCACCCGCCGCAATTCCACGGGGTTGTTGGGCTCCAGACCCTTGAGGCTGTTAAAAACCTCCTCGGCCTGAGCATTGCTGTTTTCGCCTCGCAGGGGCAGCCGAATGAGCAGGTCTCGTGAACTGCCAAAGTTCTGCACCTGGGCGTCCGCATAGCCCATGGCCTGAACGGCGTCTCGCACCTTCTCGAGTGGTGCGGCCTGGGCATAAGACACCTCCACCACGGTGCCGCCGGTGAACTCGATGCTGAAGGCCAGCCCCCGCACAGCGATGAACACGACTGCCGCCACAAACATAAGACCAGAGATCACATTCAAGACCACCGCATGCCGCATGAAGGGAATGGTCTGCTTGAGGCGGAAGAATTCCATGGCCTGTTCCTAGCCCACCGAGAGGCGGGCCAATTTCTTACGCCCACCGTAATAGAGGTTCACCAAACCTCGGCTGAAGAACACGGCCGAGAACATGGAGGTGAGGATGCCCAGCACGTGCACCACGGCAAAGCCGCGCACGGGGCCCGAACCAAAGACCAAGAGCGCAACGCCGGCAATGAGGGTGGTGATGTTCGAATCCAGAATGGTGGCCCAGGCCTTGTCGTAGCCGGTGGCAATGGCCGCCTGCGGGGTGGCGCCCTCGCGAATCTCTTCCCGCACCCGCTCATTGATGAGGACATTGGCATCGATGGCCATGCCCAGGGTGAGGGCCATGGCAGCGATGCCGGGCAGGGTGAGGGTGGCCTGCAATAGCGAGAGCAGCGCAAACAAAAGCACCAGGTTGAGCGTGAGGGCCAGCACCGACACCACCCCAAAGAGGGAGTAGTACACCGCCATGAAGATGGCAATGACCACGAAGCCCCAGAGCGTGGCGTTAAAGCCCTTGGCAATGTTGTCTGCGCCAAGGCTTGGGCCAATGAGGCGCTCTTCAATGATTTCCATGGGCGCGGCAAGCGAACCGGCCCGCAGCAGCAGGGCGGTCTCGGCAGCCTCAATGCTCGTCATGCGGCCAGAGATCTGCACCCGTCCACCGGGAATTTCCCCCCGAATGACCGGCGCGGTGATGACCTCGCCCTGGCCCTTTTCCACCAGCACAATGGCCATGCGATTGCCGATGTTCTCGCGGGTGACATCTCGAAAGATGCGGGCGCCCTTGCCATCTAGCGTGAGGTGCACGGCCGGCTCGGATGCATTCTGCGAATCGAAGCCTGCCTGGGCATCGGTGAGGTTCTCACCCGTGAGAATCACATCTTTCTTCAGCATCAAGGGCAGGCCACCGCGCTCGGTGTAGACCTCAAGCCCTGCCGGTACCCGGCCAGCCTCGAGCGCACTCAAGGCATCCGGGCTGTCATCCACCATCCGAATCTCAAGCGTTGCAGTGCGGCCGAGAATGTCCTTGGCCTTGGCGGTGTCTTGTACGCCCGGCAGTTGCACAACGATGCGGTCTGCGCCCTGCTGCTGCACGATGGGCTCGGCCACCCCAAGCTCATTGATGCGGTTGGAAAGGGTGCTGATGTTTTGCTTGAGAGCAGTTTCTTGAACAACGGTGGCTGCTGCAGGCTGAAGGCTGCCGCGCAGCAGGAGGTCTGCTCCAGCGGCAGCGGGCTGCCAAGCCATCTCGCTCAAGGTGTTGGTGAGGAGCTCCACGGCCGCTGCGCGGTTGGCCTCATCCCGAAAGAGAATATCCACGTGGTCGCCACTGCGGCTGATGCCGTTGTGCCGAATGCGCTTGTCTCGCAGCAGGGTGCGGGCCTCGCCCGCCACGGCATCCAGCCGCTTGCCCAGGGCGGCCTTCATGTCCACTTCCAGAAGGAAATGCACCCCGCCGCGCAGATCCAGCCCCAGGTACATGGGCAGGGCATGCAGGGCCGAGAGCCATTGGGGCGAGGCCGACACCAGGTTCAGTGCCACCACATAAGGCCCGTTTGGGACGCCCCCGTTCACCGCCTTCTCAATGGCGTCTTTGGCCTTTAATTGCAGGTCGGTGTTGTCGAAGCGCGCGCGCACGGTATTGCCCGTGTTGTTGGCCTCCCAGACCACGCCCTTGTGGGCCACGCCAGCGGCCTCCAGGGCAGCCTCGACCTGGTCGGCCACACGGGGCTCCACCTTCAGGGTGGCCCGCGCCGTAGATACCTGCACGGCCGGGTTCTCACCAAAAAGGTTGGGCAGGCTGTAGAGCAGGCCAAAGGCCAGAGCCAGGCCCATGATGACGAGCCGCCACCAGGCGATGCGGTTCATGCGGGTGTGTGCGTCTTAGGTGATGGTCTTGATGGTGCCCTTGGGCAGCAGGGTCTGCACGGCCTGGCGCTGCATGACCATCTGCACAGCCTTCTCGCCGCCGGCCACTTCGAGTGTGATGTAGCTGGTGTCGACGTCCGTCACCTTGCCAACAATGCCCGCCGCCGTGACGATCTCGTCGCCCTTCTGCAGGCCTTCGACGAGCATCTTGTGCTCCTTCGCCCGCTTCATCTGGGGGCGAATCATCAAGAAATACAGCACCACGAACATCAGGATGAGCGGCAAAAAGCCCATCAGGGAATCTTGGCCGGCTGCGGGTGCGGCCTGGGCGAATGCGGGGGAGATCAACACGTCAACACTCCGGGGTGGTTAAGGGGCTTTGCCAACCAGGTTGAGCCGGTTGGTGCGTTCAGACCATGAGTATAGAGTAGGGCCCCATGCCGCTTTACGAACGCCAGGCCACCGATGGCCAAGCCCGCGCGGGGCGTCTGCACCTACCCCACGGCGTGGTGGAGACCCCAATTTTCATGCCCGTGGGCACCTACGGGGCGGTCAAAGGGCTGGCCCCGCAGATGCTCGAGCGTCTGGGCGCGCAGATTGTGCTGGGAAACACCTTCCACCTGTGGCTGCGGCCCGGGCTGGATGTCATGGCAGCCCACGAAGGCCTGCACCGGTTCATGAATTGGCAACGGCCCATCCTCACGGATTCGGGGGGTTTTCAAGTCTGGTCGCTGGGCGATTTGCGCAAGATCTCCGAGGAGGGCGTAGCTTTCCAGTCGCCCATCAATGGTGATCGGCTCTTTCTCTCGCCTGAGGAATCCATGCGCATTCAACGGGTTCTGAACTCCGACATCGCCATGGTCTTTGATGAGTGCACGCCTTACCCGGCCACGCCGGAAGAGACCGCCACCAGCATGGAACTCTCCATGCGCTGGGCCCGGCGCAGCAAGCAAGCGTTCTTTGCCGGGGGCAATGAGGGCGGGCAGGCGGGCGAACTGCAGGCTGGGCAAACTGGCCAGCGCAACGCCCTCTTTGGCATTGTGCAGGGCGGCATGATGGAGGACCTGCGGGATATCTCACGCGAGGGCTTGGTCGAGACTGGCTTTGATGGCTATGCCATTGGCGGCCTCTCGGTGGGTGAGCCCAAGGAAGACATGCTGCGCATCCTCGCCCACACCGCGCCTAACCTGCCGCAGGACCAGCCGCGCTACCTCATGGGCGTGGGCACGCCGGAAGACTTGGTGGAAGGTGTGGCCAACGGCATTGACATGTTTGACTGCGTGATGCCCAGCCGCAATGCTCGCAATGGCTGGCTCTTCACGCGGCAGGGCGATTTAAAAATTCGCAATGCCCGTTTTAAGGATGACCTCAACCCCATCGACCCGACCTGCACCTGTGCCAGCTGCAACCCGCAGGCCCATGGGGACGACCGGCCGCCCTATACGAGGGCTTACCTACATCATCTGCAGCGCATCGATGAAATGCTGGGCGCGAGCCTGGCCACGCAGCACAACCTTTACTTCTACCTGCAGATCATGCGAGAGATGCGGCAAGCGATTCTGGAGGGGCGCTTCGAGGCCTGGAGAACTCAGTTCTTGGCGGACCGGCAGGTGGGGGTTTGATTGGGGCCCGCGCGCGGGCCTCGCTTTCAATGCTTCTGACGAGGCTTGCACGTTGGTTCCTCTCTGCTTAGCTGCGCTCCAAGAACATGGCGTCGCCATAACTGAAGAACCGATAGCGTTGCGCAATCGCATGGGCGTAGGCCGCCTGGATGCGGTCGTAGCCCGCGAAGGCACTCACCAGCATGAGAAGTGTGGACTTGGGAAGGTGGAAGTTGGTGATCAGCGCATCCACCGCTTGGAATTGATAGCCCGGGGTGATGAAGAGGTCTGTCTCCCATTGGGCGGCCTGCAATTGGGGGCCTCTGGCGGCTGCAGACTCGAGCGTACGCAGGCTAGTGGTGCCCACCGCAATGATTCGCCGGCCGGCTGCTTTGGCTTGGCTGATCTTCTCGGCGGTTTCTTGGGTCATGGCGCACCACTCGCTGTGCATGCGGTGCTCATTGAGATTTTCCGAGCGCACTGGCGAGAAGGTGCCACTACCCACATGCAGGGTGACGCGGGTGGTCTCCACGCCCATCTTTTCGAGGGCCGCGAGCATGGCCTCGTCAAAGTGCAGGCCCGCGGTGGGTGCAGCCACCGAGCCCGGATGCTGGGCATAGACCGTCTGATAGCGGCTGCTGTCCTGCGCCGTGGGCTCATGAGTGATGTAGGGCGGCAGTGGCAACTCGCCGTGTGAGTCGAGCACTTCAAAGACGGGCGCTTTGAAGTCCACTCGGAAGCGATCGTCGTGCTCGGGGTCTCGGCCAATCACCCTCACGGCATGGTCGGGCACCGACGCCTTCTTTAGCAGCAACGAGGAATCTGCTGCAGGCTTCTTGCTTGCCCGCAGCATGACCAAGGCCGTCGTGGCATCCAGCACTCGCTCGACCAGAATCTCCACGGCGCCACCGGTGTCTTTCACAGCGTGCAGCCGGGCCGGGATGACCTTGGAATCGTTGAATACAAGCAGGTCGCCTGCCCGCAAAAGGCTTGGAAGGTCGGTGAAGTGGAGGTCCTTGAGGCCCGCACTTTCTGCTGTGTCTCCAACGGGTTCGGCCGGCACCACTGATCCAATGATTCGGCCTGCGCTTGGCGCAGTGGCGGTAGCGGGCACCACCAGCAGGCGACTGGCCGAGCGCTCTGCAGCCGGTGACTGAGCAATCAGCTCCGGTGGCAGGTGATAGTCGAAGTCAGAGAGGCGAAATTGATGCATGGGCGCTGGCAGAATAGCCCAAGTGAGCCAACACCAGCCCCCTTGCCCTGACCATGAGACGAACCAGACGGGTGTGGTGCATGTGCAGTCCGGAGGCAGCACAGGCGTCCCTAAGCAGTTAAGCCGACCGATTGAAACCTGGGTGACCAGCGCGCAGCTGGAGGCGCAGGCCTTTGGCCTCTCGGCGCAGGACCGCTTCGCGGTCTTGGGCAGCCCAAGCCACTCGCTTTGGGGCTATGCGCATTTCCGGGCTGCGCAGCTTGCAGCCCCGTGTGTGGGCCTCTCGGCCTCCGACATTTTTGCACGGTCGGCCAGTGCCCTTCAGAAATGGAGTGCAGTGGCTCCCACAGCGCTCTACGGTGTGCCTGAACTGGTGACCACCTTCGCGCGTCAGTTGCAGCGGCATGCGCAGCCTGCTTTGAGTGTTCGGATGGTGCTGCTTGGGGGTGGCCCCGTCTCGCCCTCGTTCCCAACGAGCCTGATGCAGTCCGTCTTTCCGAATGCGAGCCTTTTGAGTTTCTACGGCACGGCAGAGACGAGTTTTATCGGGTATGCGCGGCTTGAGGCACCACCCTTCGTGCTGTTTCCATCGGTCGAGCTCGACATTCGAGGCGAGGCCGAGAGCAGTGAGATTGGAGAGATCTGGGTGCGGAGCCCCATGACCATAACGCCGCAGGAATGGGTGAGCACCGGTGATTTAGGGAGGTGGGCTGATGGTGGCCGCTTTCATCTGCTGGGCCGAGCCGCTCGGCAGTTGGTGGTCAAGGGCGAGAAGCATTTGGTTGAACCCATCGAGCAGGCTTTGATGCAACGCTTTGATCTGGCGCGCGTGGCCCTGCTGGCCAACAGCGAAGGCCGGGTGTGTTGCCTGGTGGCGCGCTGCAGCGGTGAGGCTGGGGCAGGTGGGTCCGTACCAGTGCTTGGACCCTCGCCTGAGCAGGTCAACGCAGCATGTCGTGATCATGATCCAAGCTTTCCGGGCGTGCGACGGGTGATTACGCTCCCGGCAAAGGAATGGCCCATCACGCCTGCTGGCAAGACCAATTTTGTAGCACTGCGAGAGATCCTCGAGGGCGCAAACACGTGAATCGGGTGTTCATGGTCGCGGCCCGTCGAACGAGCATCTCCCCTAAAGGAGGCGCATTGGCTCATGCCACGTTCCACGAACTGGCGGCAATAGCGGTAACGGCTGTGATGGCGGATGCAAATGTTTCGGCAGAACAAATCGATGGTTTGTTTCTGGGCAATGCCTTGGCTGCTGGTGGCAACCCCGCTCGGGTGGCAGCGCTTGCCTCAGGCCTCCCTTGCCAGTTGCCGGCCTGGAGCATTGACACCCAATGCTGCAGTGGGCTTGATGCCATCGCCATGGCAGTGGACCGCATTCGGGCGGGTAATGCCCATGTACTGCTCGCAGGTGGGGCGGAGAGTGCAAGCCAGGCGCCGCAACGGGGCAAACGTACTCATGGCGAAGCAGGGCCAAGCCGAGAAACAGGACGCGACTTTCAGACAGTAGAGGCCGCATCGGCGACCGCTGTACCCGGAGACTTTTCCTGGGCTCCCTATGACGAGGCGGACTTCACGCCTTGGCCAGACCAAGAACCCAGCATGGTGCAGGCTGCCAGAGCACTGAGCGATCAACTCGGAGACCTAAACGCAGAATATGCATGGGCGGTGCGGTCGCATGAAAGGGCTCGCAATGCCTCTCATCCTGAGCGAATCGCAGGTCACGCTGCGGCGGATCAAGCGTCCCAGGCTGTTCCCAAGGCAACCCAAGATACCTACACGCGTGCACTCACAGCGCAGGCATGCCAGCGGGCTGCGAGTCACCCCATTCACAACCCCACCACCATGGCCCCGCTGGCTGATGGTGCCGCAATGGTGCTTCTCATGTCCGAGCAAGCCCTGAAGGAGTGGTTAGAAGGAGGGGAGCGTGACGGGATATCCTCGACCAGCAATCTCGATTCCGGTTTGGGCGGGAAACACAAGGCTGCCTCAGCGAATCGCCGAAGCCTTGCGGTGTGTGAGGTGATTTCGTGTTGCCAAGTGGGAGCCGACCCCATCGCACCGGGGCTCTCCACGGCCGCACTGAGGAACTGGCTTGACCGGCTTCGCGCCGACCACGGGGAACCCGCTTGCCTGGAACTCATGGAGTCCTTCGCGGCTCAGGCGATTCTGAACATCAAAGCCCTGGCGCTGGACTCAGGTCGTGTGAACGTGGAGGGCGGCCTGCTGGCCATGGGGCACCCCATTGGCGCCAGTGGGGCTGTACTGGTCGCCCGACTGCACCACCAGCTTCGTGCAGGGGAGTGGGGTGCGGCTCTTATTCCTGCCGCGGGCGGCCTTGCAAGCGGGATTGCCTTGCGGCGGTTCGGCGGGCGCTGAGCGCTCTGGCCATGTGATCCGCTTGGCGCAGGCCTGCTCGCAAGCTGGGAGCAATAAGCCTCAGCCCAGGTCTTTGGACGCCACGCACCTGATAGGCCTGACGCAACTGCTGCCAAGTGCCGCGCTGCAGGCTGGCCATCCGAATCAAGAGGCCCATGCCCAAGGCCAGGCGCTCCGAAGACAAGCCCAGCCCATTCAGAGGCCTCAGCAGGGGCTCTATCGCGGCCAAAAGTGCCTGCAGCGGCGTGGTGATCGTCACCAACTCCGCGAGCAAGACCAGGGTGGCGAGCTTTAGTATGGCCACGGCAATGCTGGCGAACAACTCGTTGTTGAGGTTGCCTTGAACGCTCGCAATCAAGACCTGCGCCCCGGCGATAAAGACCACCAACCAGGTAAGCGCCTTCACGCTTTGCCCGAGTCGCCGCAGGCCCATTCCGCCCAGGCTTCCATAAAGGGCTATTACGCCGAGCAAGGCTGTGCTTGCAACAGGCCAACTGGAGATGGGCAGCATTGCTACGGAGACCAAAGCCAAAGCCAGCAGCTTTTGGCCTGCGGACTGGGCGTGTAACCAAGTGTTTTGGCTGATGTAAAGGGTGAGCATCTTTTGAAAAAGGGGTGCGGTCTTACGCCCCGCCAGAATTTGCGTAGGCCTTCACGACAGCGTCCGCCGGGCCTTGCATCTGCACGGCGCCATCCTCCAACCAAACGACTTCCTCGAACCCGTGCAGAAGTTCCAGTCGGTGTGTGGCAATGATGATGCGTTGGGGCAGGCTGAGTAGGGTGTTCATCAACTGGGCCGTGAGTCGATGGTCGAGCCCCACACAGGGCTCATCGAGCAGCAGCACCTCGGGCTCGTCCATGAGCACGGCAAGCAGGCAGACCAACTGCTTCTGGCCTTCAGAGAGTTCGTGGGTGGCGAGGCCAAGCAGATGCTCGGCCCCATGCGCCTGGGCCAAGGCTCGGGCGCGGCTTTCTGGGCTAGCATTGCTGCTCGTCTTCCCCTGCTGGTTTGCTCCAAAGCAGAGTTCCTCCATCACAGTGGGGAACAGCAGCTGATGGTCTGGGTTCTGGAACAAGAAGCCGGGCTGCCCCTCCAACTCCACCTCCCCAACGGTGGGCTTGATGAGCCCTTGCAGAGCCATCAAAAGGCTGCTTTTCCCAGCGCCATTGGGGCCTACGAGGCCGAGCCGGTGAGCCTTGCTCTGAAGATTCAGGGCCTCGAAAACCAGCCGATCTTCCCGCGTCAGGCGCAGATTTGTGATGCGCATGGCCGGTATACTACGTGGCTTGAACGCTTTCCCCAGCCAGCCGGAGTGGTGGAATTGGTAGACGCACCGGACTCAAAATCCGGCGCCAGAGATGGTGTGCGGGTTCGAGTCCCGCCTCCGGCACCACGCGAATACGATTAACTTCATGAGCCGTTTCTCCCATGTGCCCTACGCCACCGACTACATGGCCATCGCTGTGGAGCTGGTGCGGAATCACTTTGAGGGCCACTTGGCTGGTCGAAGGATCCTTGACATACCCGCTGGCAATGGTTGGGTCTCAGATGAATTATCCCGGGGTTCGGCCGAGGCGGTCTCGGCAGACATCAACGAGGAGCGACCAGATTACGCTCAGGTTGATATGGAGAGAACGCTCCCATTCTCAGATGGAGAGTTCGACGCCGTCGTCTCGTTGGAGGGAATTGAACATGTTTTGAACCCAGAGGCCCTGTTCGCCGAGTTCGCTCGGATTTTGAAACCGGGCGGCATGCTGGTTCTATCCACCCCAAACGTACAAAATTTTTACTCTCGTTGGCAGTTTTTCTGTACGGGATATTTGTTCCAGTTTGATCCATTCAACAAGGTCACTCGCGGCCCACAGGAGCGTCTAGATCGGGGGCATGTCTCCCCGGTAACTCTGGGGCAACTTCTTTATTGGACTGAGCAACACGGCATGCGGGTCGCGCAAGTGACGGGTGGCCGGATGAAAAAGCTCCTTTACCTCCCACTTTTCCTGCCTTTCATACTCCTTGGGTTTTACTGGGCTTGGTCGGACTGGAAGAAGACCTCAGGAGAGGAGCGGACGAAATCGATGCTTTCGCACTACTTTGGTCTGAGAACGTTACTCTCAAGGAGCTTGGTGTTTGCTGCGGTTAAGCCAGCGCAAGAGGGTTCTGGATAAACGAGGGCGGCCGAGAGGAGTTGGCTAGGCAGCGCTTGAAATCGCTGGCCGTCTGGAGCGCCTCCGCTATCGCCAGATCCATGTCTATGTAGCGATAAGTTCCGAGGCGACCCACGAAGGTCACTTTCTCTTCGCTATTCGCCAGAGCGACATATTGCTCTAACAAGGCTTTGTCTCGCACGAGTCGAACGGGGTAGTAGGGGGTATCTCCAGCTTTGCATTCTCGGCTGTACTCTTTGAAAACAACAGTCTTGGCATGCTCCTCATGCGGCGCGAAGTGCTTGTGCTCGGTAATCCGAGTCCAAGGGACGCTCTGGTCACAGTAGTTGACAACGGCGTTTCCTTGAAAGTCACCGTCATGAACCTCTCGTTCGAAGTCGAGCGTCCTGTAACGAAGTCGCCCCAGTTCAAAATCAAACCAAGCGTCGATCGGCCCAGAGTAGAAAACATGATCGAAACCAGGCGCCTCACCTCTTGAGAAGGGCTGATTCAGGTGCACGCTGATGTTTGGGTGATCCAGCAGCTTTTCCACAAGGGCTGTATACCCCTCGGACGGGACGCCCTGGAATTTCTTGTTGTAGTAGTTGTCGTCATAGTTGAACCGGACAGGCAGTCTTTTCAGAATGCTAGCGGGTAACTCCTTGGGGTCCATTCCCCATTGCTTGACTGTGTAGTTTAGGAAAAAGGCCTCATAAAGATCTCTGCCTAGAAAGCGTAATGCTTGGTCTTCAAAGGTTTTAGGATCGACGATGGTCTTGTCTCCAAGGGCATCGATGAACTGTTTTGCCTCAGTTGGATTCAGGGTCCTTCCAAAGAATTGATTAATGGTGAGGAGGTTGATCGGTAGGCTGAAAACGCGCCCACCAGTTATGGCCTTTACCCGATTGGTGAATGGGACAAAATTAGCAAGCCGATTGACGTAATTCCAGACCAATTCGTTGTTCGTATTGAAAATATGGGGCCCATATTCATGAATCAAAACATTGGTTTCTGCGTCTCGGCTTGTATGACAATTCCCAGCCACATGAGATCGCGCTTCGAAAATCTCGCACCGAAGCCCCGCTCGGGCAAGCTCATTTCCAATGACAGCGCCGGATAGGCCCGCCCCTACGATTGCGATTGCCATCTCATCTCCTGGGCGCGGCTGATTGCATCAACTTAAAGCGTGCTCGATGCGGTGTTCTGCAACTTTTTGAAAAAATACCCAATCGTCTTTTCCAACCCCGCCTCCAAATCCACCTTCGGTGACCAACCCAGGGCCTCGTTGGCAAGCGAGATGTCTGGTCGGCGCTGCTTGGGGTCGTCCTGGGGAAGGGGCAGGAACACGAGTTTGCTTTTGCTCTTGGTAAGCCGAATCACGGCTTCGGCCAGCTCCAGCATGGTGAATTCGCCGGGATTGCCGATGTTCACCGGCCCCGTTACATCGCTACCAGTGCCCATCATGCGGAGCATGGCCTCCACCAGGTCGTCCACAAAACAGAAACTGCGGGTCTGCTGGCCATCGCCATATATGGTGATGTCCTGACCCTTGAGGGCCTGCACGATGAAGTTGCTCACCACGCGGCCGTCGTTGGGGTGCATGCGCGGCCCATAGGTGTTGAAAATCCGCACCACCTTGATCTGCAGCTGGTGCTGGCGCCAGTAGTCAAAGAAAAGCGTTTCGGCGCAGCGCTTGCCCTCGTCATAACAACTGCGAATACCCACGGGGTTCACCTTGCCCCAGTAGCCCTCGGGCTGAGGGTGCACCTCTGGGTCTCCGTAAACCTCGCTAGTGCTCGCCTGCAGAATCTTGGCCCGAACGCGCTTGGCCAGCCCCAGCATGTTGATGGCCCCATGCACGCTGGTTTTGGTGGTCTGAACGGGGTCGTGCTGGTAGTGCACGGGTGAGGCCGGGCAGGCGAGGTTGTAGATCTCATCCACCTCTACATAGAGCGGGAATGTTACGTCGTGGCGCATCAGCTCAAAGCGGGGGTGGCTCATCAGGTGGGAGACGTTCTCTTTGCTGCCCGTGAAGAAATTATCTACACAGAGTACATCGTGGCCGGCCTCAATCAGCCGGTCACAGAGGTGTGAGCCCAAGAAACCGGCGCCGCCGGTGACAAGAATCTTTTTTTGCATGGTGCGATCATACCGATGGTTTGCGCCCATCGAGCGCGTTGTTTAAAGGCTTAAACATGATCAAACCCGTCATCCTCTGTGGGGGCTCCGGCACCCGGCTGTGGCCGCTCTCGCGCAAGAGCTTCCCCAAGCAGTTTGTGCCCCTCCTGGGTGAGCGGAGCTTGCTCGAACTTACGCTGGCCCGGTTGGCGCCGCTCGCCGAAGGCGCTGAATTCCTCTGTGTGGCAGCCGATGAGCACCGCTTCCTGGTGGCCGAGGCCCTCCGAGCGCAGGCTGCCTCGGCTGAAGTCATCCTGGAGCCCGCGGCTCGGAACACTGCCGCCGCCATGGCGCTGGCCTGCCTGCGCGCCCAGTCTTCAGACTGCTTGCTGTTCTCGCCCTCGGACCATCACATCCCAGATGCCGAGGCCTTTCGAGAAGTGGTGACTGCCGCCCAAGTGCATGTGGCTGCCGGTGAGATCGTGCTTTTTGGAATTGCCCCCACCCATGCGGCCACGGGCTATGGGTATCTGAAGGCGTCTGCGAAGGGTGCTTTGCCACTTTCTATTGAGCGGTTCATCGAGAAGCCAGAGAAGGCTCTGGCGGAGCAGATGGTGACGGCAGGCGGGCACTACTGGAACGCGGGCATTTTTTTCGCCCGGGCCGATGTCATGCTCACCGCCCTGCGCGCGCATGCGCCGGACATTCTCGAGGGTTGTGAAGCTGCCGCAGCGCAAGGGCGCGAAGAAACTTTCGATGGTGTTCGTTTCTTTCGGCCTGCGGCATCTTTCGCGCAGGTGCGCTCCGAGAGCATCGATTACGCCGTGATGGAAAAAGCCGAAGGCTTGAAGCTCGTGCCATTTGAGGCCGGCTGGAGTGATGTGGGCAGTTGGTCTGCGGTGGCCTCGCTCACCCCCAGCGACAATCATGGCAATCAGTTTGTGGGCTCGGTGGTCTCGGTGGACGCCACGGGCAGTTTTGTACACAGCCCAGACACACCGGTGGCCGTCATTGGTGTGGAGAACCTCGCGGTCGTGGTCACGCCGGATGCCATTCTGGTGGCGTCCAAAGACCGGGCAGAGGATGTAAAGAAAGTGGTGGCGAAACTTGATGCGGCCGGAGACGCTGTTGCGGTGAGCCACCGCAAAGTGGCGCGGCCCTGGGGCTGGTACGACTCGGTCGACCGAGGGGATCGCTTCCAGGTCAAGCGCATTGCTGTGAAGCCGGGTGCGAGCATTAGTTTGCAGAAGCACCACCATCGGGCAGAGCACTGGATTGTGGTGAAGGGCACCGCAGAGGTGACCTGCGATGGCAAGACCTTCTTACTCGCCGAGAACCAGAGTACCTACATTCCGATTGGTGCTGTGCACCGCCTGGCCAATCCTGGTCGAACAGACCTTGAAATTGTGGAGGTGCAGAGCGGCGGCTACCTGGGAGAAGACGACATCGTTCGGTACGAGGATGTCTATGGGCGCAGCAATGCGTCGCTTGCGCCGGCCAAATGAACGTTCTGCTCACGGGTGGGGCTGGTTACATTGGCAGCCATATGGCAGTGGCCCTGGCGCAGGCGGGGCACCGGCCTGTCGTGCTCGAAAACTTCTGCAACAGCAAGCCAAGTGTCATGGCTCGGGTCGCTGCCCTGAGCGGCCAAGCGGTTCCGCTGGTGCAGGCCGATGTGCGAGACACCTCTGCCGTGGTTCGTGCGATCACCGAGCACCGCATCGAGGCCGTGGTGCACTTTGCGGCCTTGAAGGCCGTTGGGGAGTCGGTGGCCAAGCCGATGCTCTACTTTGACAACAACATCGGCGGTCTGCTGTCGCTGGTGCGGGCTATGCAATCCACGGGCTGTCGTCAGATGGTTTTCTCGAGCAGTGCGGTGGTCTATGGGGACCCAGCCCGGGTGCCCATCTCCGAAGAGGATCCTGTCGGCTACACCAATGCCTACGCGCAGACCAAACTGGTCGGCGAACAATGCCTGCAGACCTTGAGCCAGTCCGATCCCAGTTGGCGGGTGGCGGTGCTTCGTTATTTCAACCCGGTGGGCGCGCACCCGTCTGGCCAGATTGGTGAAGACCCCTCAGGCATCCCGAACAACCTGGTGCCTTACATTGCCCAGGTGGCTGTGGGCCGGCGCGACCGACTGCAGGTGTTTGGGTCCGACTACGCCACGCCAGATGGCACCGGCGTTCGAGATTACATCCACATTCAAGATTTGGTGGCAGGGCACTTGGCGTCGTTGCGGGTGTTGGGGGAGCAGGGCTCGCACCTCGTGAATCTTGGCACCGGCCGCGGCTATAGCGTGATGGAGGTGATCGACGCCTACGCCAGGGCCAGTGGCCGGCCGATTCCCTACGAGGTGGCGCCGCGCCGCCCGGGCGATGTCGCCACCGTATTCACCGACCCAACTCGAGCCCAAGCCCTGCTTGGCTGGCAGGCGCAGTTTGGTTTGGATGACATGTGCCGCAGCAGTTGGCACTGGCAGCAGCAGAACCCGAACGGCTACCCGTAGTAACTTCGGTACCGCGCCAAAAACCTCCCAATGCCTTCTCGCAACGGTGTGTAGGGGGCAAAGCCAGTGAGTACCTTTAGGGCGTCCGTGTTGGCATCGGTGGTGGGCCGGTGGTCGAGCGCCTGGATCAATCCCAGTCGTAATCGCTGGGTTTCACCGGTTGCCTCCCTTCAGGCGCATTCTTCAGCAGAAGCATGTCGCCGGTGATCAGCGTCGCGTGTTTTTCGCAGTCCAGTAGGGCCCAGAGGTGGGTGTCATTTGGATCGGGTGCCTCATGGTTCAGGCCTGCGGGTTCTCGCCAGATGGCGTTGGCCGTGATGTCGGTGAGGAGGCTGTCGATCTGATCAACCGATAGGCCATGCGCAATCTGTATCTTCGGTCGAGTCAAGACGGCTTGATATTCGGCGAGAAGCGCTGGGGACAGTAGAAATTGAAGTCGGCCATCGAGCATCGAATCCAGCAGGCGGGCCGTGGGACTGTCTCTCTGGCTGGTCAGGAGCGCAGCCACCACAACATTTGTGTCGACGATGACCAGCCGCGGCATCAGCCGGCCCGATGCGCGCGTGTCTCCGTTGTCGAGAGATCCAGAGCCTCTGCCTCGGTCAATTTTGATTGGGCTCGGGCCTGCGCGACCAACTCTCTGGCGTGTGAGACAGGCTTGATGCCTCTCAGGATGAGCCCCTCTTCGATGATTTTCCCAATAGGGCGGCCTTGACGAACGGACGCCTCTTTCAGCGCCTGGTGGATCGCGTCATCGAGAGAGATGGTCAGCCGGCTCATGCGGAGCTCCTTTGGAAGGGAAACCGATTAGGACGTGAGATTAACACCAACTCACCAAAGCACCAACTCGTCATCCTATCAATTTCAACGGCAGGTTGGGCTCAGCTCGCTGCGCCGACAACTCCCACCTGAACTGCTCTGCGCGGGCTCCGCCACCCTGCAGTGGCAGCTACCCGTAGTAGCCCCGGTACCACGCCACAAACCTCCCAATCCCCTCCCGCAGCGGCGTGTAGGGTGCAAATCCAGTGAGTGCTTTTAGGGCGTCCGTATTGGCATAGGTGGCAGGCACATCCCCCGGCTGCATGGGCATGAGCTTTTGTTTGGCCTTCATGCCCAGGGCATCCTCAATGGCCGCAATGAACTCGGTGAGCGGCTCGGGGTGGTGGTTGCCAATGTTGAGCACCCGATGGGCGGCCATCTGCTCGAAGGCGAAATCCTGCCCGGCTGAATCCGTGGTGGTGGGCGGGTGATCGAGCGCCTGGATCACGCCTTCGACGATGTCGTCTACATAGGTGAAATCACGCTGCATCTGGCCGTGGTTGTAGACCTCGATGGTCTCGCCCGCCAAGATGGCCCGCACAAACTTGAAGGCCGCCATGTCCGGCCGGCCCCAGGGGCCGTAGACCGTGAAGAATCGCAGGCCGGTCATGGGAATGCCAAAGAGATGGCTGTAAGTGTGGCCCATGAGTTCGTTGGCCTTCTTCGTGGCCGCGTAGAGCGAGACGGGGTGGTCCACCGGCTGGGACTCCGAAAACGGCAGCGCTTTGTTGCCCCCGTAAACGCTTGAGGAACTCGCATAGACCAGGTGGGGGCCGCTGCCATGGTCTCCCTTGCCTAGGCCCAGCGTCTCTCGTTGCGCCCGCACGCCCTCCAGAATGTTCAGAAAGCCCGTGATGTTGCTGTCGATATAGGCATGGGGGTGGGTGAGGGAGTAGCGCACCCCGGCCTGGGCTGCAAGGTGCACCACTCCATCGAAAGGGTGGGAATCAAATAGCGCTCGCATAGCAGCCTGGTCTTCGAGGCTGGCCTTCACGAAGGTGAAGCGCTGCGCGCCCGGCCCTTCCTGAATGCGCGAAAGGCGAGCCTCTTTGAGCGTGGGGTCGTAGTAGTCGTTGAGGTCGTCGAGCCCCACCACGGCATCGCCTCTGGCCAGGAGCCGCTCGCTCACGAAGTGGCCGATAAAGCCGGCTGCGCCGGTGACGAGTATTTTTTTCAAAAGGATCAGACGTTTAGTGAGTCCAAACCCAACCAATCCCTCGGCTTGATCACTTCATAAAGCTTGGCCTCGGGGCTGCCCGGCTCGGGGTGCCAGTCGTAGCGCCATTTCACGATCGGCGGCATGCTCATCAGAATGCTCTCGGCCCGCCCGCCACTCTGCAGCCCAAAGTGGGTGCCGCGGTCGTAGACCAGGTTGAACTCGACATAGCGGCCGCGCCGGTAGGCCTGGAAATCCCGCTCGCGCTCGCCGAACGGCGTATTGCGCCGCCGCACCACAATGGGCAGGTAGGCATCTACCACGGCATTGCCCACGGCCTGGGTCATGGCAAAGCTCTGCTCAAAGCCGAGTTCCGCAAAGTCGTCAAAGAAGACGCCACCCACCCCCCGGGCCTCGCCACGGTGCTTCAAATAAAAGTACTCATCGCACCACTTCTTGAAGCGTGGGTAGAGCGCATCGCCAAAGGGTGCGAGCGCCTGCTGGCAGGTGCGATGGAAGTGCTCAGCATCTTCCTCGGATGGGTAGTAGGGGGTGAGGTCCATCCCGCCGCCAAACCACCAGATGTCCTCCTCGCCCGCCTTCACCGCCTTGGCCACGAGCACGCGCACGTTGGCATGCACGGTGGGCACATAGGGATTACGCGGGTGAAAGACCAGTGACACGCCAATCGCCTCAAAGCCTCGGCCAGAGAGCTCGGGCCGCGCCGCGGTGGCCGAGGGGGGAAGACGGTCCCCGCGCACATGGGAGAAGCCCACGCCGGCGCGCTCCATCAGGCCACCCTCTTCAATCATGCGTGAGCGGCCATCACCCCGCAGCGGTGAACTTTCTTCCTTGGTCCAGGCGTCTTCTATGAAGGGCTGGCCGTCCGCATCACCCACCGCAGCGGTGATGCGGTCTTGCAGCCCCATGAAGTAATCGCGCAGGCGTTGAATGTCGATGGCCATAAAATCTCCAGCGAAAAGTTTTTAGACCTAGCGGCCGATCTAGTGGCTGATCTTGCGACCGATGGCCTCGTAGACAAGCCCATACTGAGCGAGCATGGTCGGGTCGTAGAGGTTGCGGCCATCGAACACGCGTTTGGATTTGAGCTCCTGCGCCATCACATCGAAGCTTGGGCTGCGGAACTCTTTCCACTCCGTGACGATCACGAGCGCATCGGCACCCTTCAACGCCTCGTTGGCGCGGGCGGCGTAATCGATTCGGCTGCCAAGCACACGCTTGGCTTCGTCCACGGCCACTGGGTCGTAGGCGCAGACGGTGGCGCCTCGCGCAAGCAGAGCCTCGATGATCACGCGGCTGGGCGCCTCGCGCATGTCATCGGTGTTGGGCTTAAAGGCCAGGCCCCATAGGGCAAACCGCTTGCCGCCCAAATTCTCGCCAAAGGTCTTCACAATCTTGTTCACAAGCACGGACTTCTGGTCTTCGTTGGCCGCTTCCACAGCACCGAGCACCTGCAGGCCGTGACCATGCTCTGCCGCGGTTTTGATGAGGGCTTTGACGTCCTTCGGAAAGCAGGAGCCGCCATAGCCACAGCCCGCGTAGAGGAAGTCGTAACCAATGCGGGAGTCTGATCCAATGCCCATGCGCACATGCTCGATGTCTGCGCCGAGCGTCTCGGCGAGGTTCGCGAGCTCGTTCATGAATGAGATGCGCGTGGCGAGCATGGCGTTGGCGGCGTACTTGGTGAGCTCTGCCGAGCGCACGTCCATCACCATGATCTTGTCGTGGTTGCGCTGGAAGGGCGCGTAGAGCTGGCGCATGACTTCGATGGCGCGCGGGGCATCTGCACCGACCACAATGCGGTCCGGCCGCTGAAAGTCTTCGACAGCCGCCCCCTCTTTCAAGAACTCGGGGTTGGAGGCGACATAAAACGGCGTGTTTGCCGCCGCACCCCCGCGCTCGGCCAGTGTGCTGGCAATCGTGGCGCGAACCTTGTCCGCTGTGCCGACAGGCACGGTGCTCTTGTCGACCACAATCTTTTCACTGGTCATGTGCAGGCCGATGTTGCGGGCCGCCGCAAGCACGTATTGAAGGTCTGCGGAGCCGTCTTCATCGGGCGGGGTGCCCACCGCGATGAACTGCACCAGGCCATGGGCGACGGCCTCTTCTACATTCGTGGTGAACCGCAGGCGGCCGGCGGCGGCATTCTTGCGCACCATCTCCAGCAGGCCGGGTTCATGGATGGGGATGTCGCCCTCGTTGAGGATCTTGATCTTCTCTGCATCGACGTCCAAGCAGAGCACGTCGTTGCCTGTGTCGGCCAGGCAGGCGCCCGTCACCAGGCCCACGTAGCCTGTTCCCACGATTGAAATCTTCATGAGCCCGATTCTAATCGAGGGTTGTTGCGGGATCGGGGTCGGGTTCCCGACGTGCTCTGGGCGTTCCGCCCCGCCGCCCTTCGTGCCAAAATCACTGTATGCCTCATAGCTTTGTTCACCTGCGCATGCATTCGGAGTATTCGGTCGTCGACGGCATCTGCCGCCTGGACGACGCCGTGGCTGCCGCGGCAGCGGACGGCCAGCAGGCTCTGGGCCTCACAGACCTGGGCAATACCTTCGGTTTCATCAAGTTCTATGGCGCTGCCCGGGCCAAGGGCGTGAAGCCCTTGCTGGGGGCGGACCTCTACGTCACGAACCCGCTGGACCGAGACGCTCCTTACCGTGTGCTGCTGCTGGTGCAGAACGACCAAGGCTATAAGAATCTCTGCACCTTGATCAGCCGAGCCTGGCTCACGAATTCCTACAAAGACCGGGGCGAGGTCAGGTTCGAATGGTTCTCGGAGCCCGCCCAGCCGGCCGGTGCCACTCCGGGCACTCTGGCCTCCGGCAACCCCGCCCCAGCCCCCCTCCACCACGGCCTCATCTGCCTCTCCGGTGGTCCGGCCGGTGAAGTGGGCCAAGCGCTGCTGCGCGGTGGTGAGCAGGCACTTGCTTTGGCTCAGGATGCCGCCCAGCGCTACCACGCCGTATTCGCAGACCGCTTCTACCTTGAGGTTCAGCGCGCCGGCACCCCGGAGGACGACCGCCTGGTGAGCCAGACCGCGGGCCTGGCCGCCAGCCTGGGCATTCCGTTGGTGGCCACTCACCCTATTCAGTTTGTAAAGCCCACAGACTTCCGCTCCCACGAGGCCAAGGTGTGCATTGCGGAGGGCGAGACCCTTGCCAACGCCCGCCGCAACCGCCGCTTCACGCCCGAGCAGTTCCTCAAAACCCAGGCTGAGATGGCCGACTTGTTCTCGGACCTGCCCTCGGCCATCGAGAACACGGCCCGCATTGCCGCGCGCTGCAGCCTCACGCTTCAACTGGGCAAGCCTCAGCTCCCAGACTTCCCCACCCCGAATGGCGAGAGCCTAGAAGACTATTTGCGCAGCCAGAGCGCCCTGGGGCTCGAGCGCCGCCTCGAAGAGCGCTACCCAGACCCCGAGATCCGCGCCGCGCAGCAAGCCACCTACGAGGCCCGCCTCGCACTGGAGTGCGACACCATCATTCAGATGGGCTTCCCGGGCTACTTCTTGATCGTGGCGGACTTCATCAACTGGGCCAAGAACAACGGCGTGCCTGTGGGCCCGGGCCGCGGCTCGGGCGCAGGCTCGCTCGTGGCCTATTGCCTGGGCATCACAGACTTAGACCCACTTCCGTATGCTCTACTCTTCGAGCGCTTCTTGAACCCCGAGCGGGTCTCCATGCCGGACTTCGACATCGACTTCTGCCAAGAGAAGCGCCAGCGGGTGATCGACTACGTGCGCGAGCGCTACGGCAAGGAGGCCGTGAGCCAGATCGTGACCTTCGGCACCATGGCCTCGCGGGCCGTGATTCGGGATGCCGGCCGGGTGTTGGACCTCCCCTACAACTTTTGCGACCAACTCTCCAAGCTCATCCCCGTGGTGCAGAACAAGCCGCTCTCACTCAAAGAGGCCATGGAGAAGGAGCCCATCCTCGCCGAGCGCGCCCAGAAGGAAGACGAGGTGCGCGAACTGCTTGCGGTGGCCTCCCCGCTGGAAGACTTGGTGCGCAACGTGGGCATGCACGCCGGGGGCGTGCTGATTGCGCCCGGCCAGCTCACAGACTTCTGCCCGCTCTACCAGGCGCCCGGCTCCAAGGGCGATGAGGGCGTGGTGAGCATGTACGACAAGGATGACGTCGAGGCCGCGGGCCTGGTGAAGTTTGACTTCCTGGGCTTGAAGAACTTGACGGTCATTCAGATGGCCGTGGACACCATCAACGCCGCCCGTAATAAAGCCGGCGAAGCGCCGCTCAAGCTGCAAGACTTGAACAGCTTTGATGACCCTGCCGCCTACCAGGTGCTCAAAGATGCCAACACCACGGGCATCTTCCAGGTGGAATCTGCGGGCATGCGGCGCTACCTGTTGAAGCTGCAGCCCGATCAGTTCGAGGACATCATCGCCATGTTGGCCCTCTACCGCCCGGGTCCGCTCAACTCCGGCATGGTGGACGACTTCATCGTTCGCAAGCGTGGCCAGCAGAAGATTGATTACTTCCACTCAGACCTGCAGGAGTGCCTGGCCCCCACCTATGGGGTGATCGTCTACCAAGAACAGGTCATGCAGATTGCGCAGATCATCGCGGGCTACTCGCTGGGCGGTGCGGACCTCCTGCGCCGGGCCATGGGCAAGAAGAAGCCCGAGGAAATGGCCCAGCAGCGCAGCATCTTTTTGGAGGGCGCGCGTGCGAAGGGCCACAGCGAGCCGCTTGCCATCCAACTCTTTGACCTCATGGAGAAGTTTGCCGAGTACGGCTTTAACAAGAGCCACACGGCGGCCTACGCCGTCATCACCTACCAAACGGCCTGGTTGAAAGCCCATTACCCGGCCGAGTTCATGGCCGCCACCCTGAGTGCGGACTTGGATGACACCGACAAGGTGGCCTTTCTCGTGCAGGACGCCAAGGCCAATGGCATTTCAGTGTTGCCGCCCGACATCAATGCCTCGGGTTACCGGTTCGAGCCGGAGGGTGCGGCCGCGCAGACCACCCGCTCCGCGAAGGCGGACCAGCCACAGGCCTCTCAATCCGCCCAGGCCATTCGGTATGGCTTGGGCGCCATTCGAGGGGTGGGCGAGGCTGCTGTGATGAACATTCTGGCCTCGCGGGCCGAGGGCGGCGCATCCCAAGACTCACCTTACAAAGACCTCTTTGACTTCGTGCGCCGAGTGGACCGCCGCATTGTGAACAAGCGAGCCATGGAAGCCCTGGTGAAGGCCGGTGCTTTCGATGGCCTGCACCCGCAGGGCAGGGTGGGCCGCGCCCAACTGGTGGCGGCCATTGGGCTGGCTGTGCAGGCGGCGGATGATGCCGAGGCGCATGCCGACCAGGCAGGCCTCTTTGGTGAGGTGGGCGCAGACGCCGAGGGTGCGCTGGAACTGCCCCCCGCCGCGCCGTATTCGGAGCGCCAGGCGCTGCTCGAGGAGAAGTTGGCCTTGGGTTATTGCTTCTCGGGCAGCCTATTCGATGACGTGGCCCAGGAGGTTCGACGGTTTGCACCCACGGTCTTGGCTGCCGCCATGCCCAGCCGCGAGCCCGTGTGGCTCGCTGGCGTAGTGGTGGACAGCCGCGCCCAGATGACCCGCCGCGGCATGATGCGTGTGGTGGAACTCGATGACGGCTCGGGCCGCATGGAGGTCACCGTTTTCAATGAACTCTATGAATCTCGCCGCTCGGTGCTGAAGGTGGATGAGCCGTTAATCGTGAGCGCCAAGGTGGACCACGACGAATACTCCGGAAGCCTGCGGGGCAGCGCCGTGGAGATTCTCACGCTGGCCGAGGCGCGGCTTCGCTACGCCAAGGGGGTGCGGCTGACCATTGCAGCAAATAGCAGTGCAGAGGTGCCGGCCCTCATTGCTCGGCTGCAGGCGGGGCTGGGTGATGGCGGGGGGCAGGGGCATACCGCCGCCTCCCCGAAGGCGGCCTCCAATACGAATCCTCCGGCCGGCTGCCCCATCTACCTGAGCGTTCAGATGGCCGGCCAGCGCTGCGAGGTGCGCCTGGGCGATGCCTGGCGGCTGAACCCAGAGCCCCAAGGGTTGGAGCGGCTGCGCAGCCAACTTGAGAATGCAGATTTGGAGGTGATGTATGGAAACTAATTTTTGGTATGTGGCCCAGACCAAGCCCCGGCAGGAGGATATTGCGCTGGTGAACCTGGAGCGCCAGGGTTTTGTGGTGAACCTACCCAGAATTCCGCGCATCAAGCCTTCACCTCGGCTGCCGGACACCGAAGTACTATTCCCCGGCTATATTTTCTTTGCACCCCATGCCGTCACCCAGTCCATCTCGCCCGTTCGCAGCACCACCGGGGTGTCTCGCCTGGTGAAGTTTGGCCAAGAGGCCGCCACGCTCTCGGCGAATGTGTTGGACCAGATTTTGTCCTTCATTGATGACCGCCGCGCAGCGCCCGGAGGCCTGGCAGCCCATGTGAACCGTCTGAAGAATGGCGCAACCGTTCAAATCACCCAGGGGCCTTTTGCGGGGCTCGAGGGGCTGGTGTCTTGCGTGGCCACAGACCGGGTGATGGTGTTGCTCGAAATTATGGGCAAGACCCAAAACTTGGCCTTCGAGCCTAAGTTGGTGGAGGCGGTCTAAGTGGGCCTAGGGGGCTTCGGTGCCTTCGGTGGCTTGGGCCCTACGAGCAACCCTTTCGGGCCGGTTTATTGCTGCGTTGCCTATAATCTCTGAATGAATCCGCAGTCTGACTCGAAGGCAGTGGCGGCCCCGCAGGATAAGCCCTCTGTGGGCCTCTTGACCGTCCATTTGTTGGGCCTGCCGCGCACAGCGAAGCAGGCGCTTGCAGTGCTACTAGACATTGCACTTTGTGTGCTGGCCCTCTGGGCTGCCTTCGCACTTCGGCTGGAAACCCTCTTCCCCCCCGCGCAGGCCATGCCCTTAGCGGCGGCGATTGGCGTGGCTGTGGCCATTCCTATTTTTGTGCTTTTGGGTTTGTACCGGGCGGTGTTTCGTTACTCGGGTGCCCGGGCACTCATCAGTATCACCAAGGCGGTGGCCGCCTTCGGCCTGCTCTTTTTCTTAGTGTTCACGGTGGTGGGCTTACAGGGTGTGCCGAGGTCTGTTGGCATTCTGCAACCCATCATTTTCCTTCTGTTGGTGGGCGCAAGCCGCTGGTTGGTTCGGCTCTGGCTTGGTGGGCGCATTGCCCAGTCGCCCGACAAGTCTGAATGGCCCAATGTGCTCATTTATGGCGCGGGTGAGGCTGGCCGGCAGTTGGCTGCGGGCCTCGCCAACGCCCGCGGTTGGAACCTAGTGGGGTTTCTGGACGGCGACCGAAACCTCTGGGGTGGCAGCATTGACGGCCACCGAGTGTACGACCCGGCTACGGTTCGGGCGGTGGTGGAGCGAAAGTCGGTGAGTGAGCTTTGGCTGGCCATGCCGGCCATGACCGCTGCCCGCCGCAGAGAGCTCATTGAATCCATTCGCAGCATTCCGGTGCATGTGCGCAGCCTCCCCACCATCACAGATTTGGCCAGCGGCCGGGTGAAGTTGAGCGATATCCAGGAACTGGATGTGAACGACCTGTTGGGCCGAGACCCTGTGGAGCCCCATGGTTTGCTGTTGAACCGCAGCGTGCGCGGCAAGACTGTTTTGGTCACGGGAGCCGGCGGGAGCATTGGTTCAGAGTTGTGCAGGCAGATTGTGGCGCTGGAACCCGCCCGACTAATTCTGGTGGATAACTCCGAGCACGCTTTGTATTCCATTCACCGAGAGTTGCTTGGAACCCTGCAGCGCAAGCAGCGATCTGAGGACGTGGACGTGGACGTTGACCTGGACGTTGCGTTTGCTGACAAGCTCATCCCCATACTTGCCTCTGTAACGGACGAAAACGCGATGGGCAAGGTCTTCGGCCATTTCAGCCCCCAAACGGTCTTTCATGCGGCGGCCTATAAGCATGTGCCCATGGTGGAGCGGAACATCGCCGCTGCCGTTTGGAACAACGCTTGGGGTACTAATGTTTGTGCGCAGCAGGCCTTGGCCTTCGGCACCGAGACCTTTATGTTGGTAAGCACCGACAAAGCCGTTCGCCCAACGAATGTCATGGGTGCCACCAAGCGGGTGGCTGAACTCGTCGTTCAAGCCATGGCAGCCAGTTTGAATCGCTCAAGCCGCTCTTTTGCGGCAGTGCGGTTTGGCAATGTGCTGGGGTCCTCCGGTTCTGTGGTGCCGCTGTTTCGAGAGCAGATTGCCAATGGCGGGCCCGTTACCCTTACGCACGCAGAGGTCACCCGATATTTCATGACCATTCCCGAGGCCGCGCAGTTGGTGCTGCAGGCCGCCGGAATGGCCAAGGGGGGTGAGGTGTTCGTATTGGACATGGGCAAGCCGGTAAAGATCTACGATTTGGCCCGCCGAATGATTGAGTTTTCGGGGCAAACGGTTCGGGACGAATTGAACCCTCGGGGTACTGTTGAGATTCGTGTGACGGGGCTGCGCCCCGGCGAGAAGTTGTATGAGGAGTTGTTGATTGGCGGTGACCCGGAGGCCACGGCGCATCCCAAGATATTGAAGGCTCGGGAGAACTCGATGAAACGGGATGCGCTGGAGGCGAAGCTATTGGTGCTTCAGGGCCTGATAGAGAGCAATCACTCGGTGGGCATTCGCCAACTATTGGCTCAATTGGTGCCTGAATATTCCCCCGCGAATGACACCGTGGATTGGGGCGCCGGGGGAACGACTCCCGCACCGGTAACGAGGCGCGAATTCGGGTCATCACTTCCTGGGTAGTCGACTCCGTTTAGACGCTATACTCGTTCAAACCTGAACACTGCGATCCTCTCGAACAAAAGTTGGGTGGTAAGTGTCCGGAAAGGGTCCTGCTCTCGCGGGAACCAAATTGCCCCAGGAATTCGAGTCGCAGAGCCCGAAAGCCTCGGCGGTAGCGTGTCAAAAGTATGCCAAAACCGTCAAAGCTCCCATGATTCGCTCTAATGCAATCAGCGAAGACACTCGATTTAGAGTGCTTCGGCTGCTCGAAGAAAATCCGCATGCCTCTCAGCGGGAGATCGCCGCCTCGCTCGGGTTGAGCTTGGGCGGGGTGAATTACTGCCTGAAGGCTTTGGTTGGCAAAGGGCTTCTGAAGATCGACAACTTCCGCCAAAGCGGAAACAAGCTTGGGTACCTTTACTTGCTCACCACCGCGGGGATCGCAGAAAAGTCACACCTTACTGAGAGATTTTTGCGAAGAAAAATGGCTGAGTACGAGGCGTTGCGTGAAGAGATTGAGGCCGTAAGGTCAAGCATTAAGAGTGCAAACAACCCAAACACTTAAGATTTACGTTGCTGGCCACAGGGGAATGGTGGGCTCTGCCATTGTTCGGCAGCTGCTTGCGCAAGGGTACCCGCCCGAAAGAGTAATCACCCGCAGTCGAGCGGAGCTAGACCTTACGAACCAGGCGGACACCAACCATTTTTTTGAATCCGAGAGACCAGAACAGGTTTATCTGGCTGCCGCCAAGGTGGGCGGCATTCATGCCAACAACACCTACCCGGCCGACTTCATCTACAGCAACCTAATGGTTCAGTCCAATGTGATTGAAGCCGCCTTTAAGAATGGCGTGAAGAACTTGTTGTTTCTTGGATCGAGCTGCATCTACCCGCGCCTAGCCCCCCAGCCCATGGCGGAAGACGTACTTTTAAGCGGCCCACTTGAGCCCACTAACGAGCCATACGCCATTGCAAAAATAGCCGGCATTAAGCTGTGTGAGAGTTACAACCGCCAGTATGGACAGAGCCATGGCGTCGATTACCGCAGTGTGATGCCCACCAACTTGTATGGCCCGGGTGACAACTATCACCCGGAGGATTCGCATGTGATCCCGGGGCTTATCCGCCGCTTTCATGAAGCAAAACACAAGGACTTGCCGAAGATTGCCATATGGGGCAGCGGCACCCCCAGGCGGGAGTTTCTATTTGTGGATGACATGGCGGCCGCCTGCGTGCATGTCATGAACCTACCGAAGACCGTCTATGCCCAGCACACCCGACCGATGCTGAGTCACATTAATGTTGGGTCTGGGGTGGATATCAGCATCAAAGAACTGGCCGAGTTGATCGCCCGCGTTGTGGGTTACCAGGGTGAAATCACCTTAGATGCCACTAAACCGGATGGTGCCCCAAAAAAACTGATGGATAGCTCAAAAATCAACGCTTTGGGATGGCGGCCAAAGATCAGCTTCGAAGAGGGCCTCAAAGCCGCCTACGCAGACTTCTTACAAAACGAAGCTTTAAGCGCCGCGACGCTTAACCAATGACCCAACCCAAAGTTGCCCTCATCACCGGCATCACCGGCCAAGACGGCTCGTACCTCGCCGAGCTGCTGCTCGAAAAAGGCTACATCGTGCACGGCATCAAGCGCCGGGCGAGCCTTTTTAACACCCAGCGCGTCGACCACCTCTACCAA
Organism: Hahnella aquatica (SeqCode); assembly: GCF_965194505.1. Taxonomy (GTDB): domain Bacteria; phylum Pseudomonadota; class Gammaproteobacteria; order Burkholderiales; family Burkholderiaceae_A; genus Hahnella; species Hahnella aquatica. Next base: position 254,559 of record NZ_OZ239144.1, read on the forward strand.
GACCCACACATTCAAAACGCCAACTTCAGCCTGCACTACGGCGACCTTTCCGACACCAGCAACCTGGTGCGCATTGTGCAAGAAACCCAGCCCGACGAGATCTACAACCTGGGCGCGCAAAGCCACGTTGCCGTGAGCTTCGAGAGCCCGGAATACACCGCCGACGTAGACGCCCTGGGCACCCTGCGCCTGCTCGAGGCCATTCGCATTCTGGGCCTGCAGCACAAAACCCGGTTCTATCAGGCCAGCACTAGCGAGCTCTACGGCCTGGTGCAAGAAACCCCCCAAAAAGAAACCACGCCCTTCTACCCCCGCAGCCCCTATGCCGTGGCCAAGCTCTACGCCTACTGGATCGTGGTGAACTACCGCGAGGCCCACGGCATGTATGCCTGTAATGGCATTTTGTTCAACCACGAAAGCCCCCGCCGCGGCGAAACCTTCGTTACTCGCAAGATTACTCGGGGGATAGCTAACTTAGCCCAGGGGCTAGAGGACTGCCTGTACATGGGCAACCTAGATGCCCTGCGCGACTGGGGTCATGCCAAAGACTATGTGCGGATGCAGTGGCTGATGCTGCAGCAAGACCAGGCCGAAGACTATGTGATAGCTACCGGCCAACAGTTCAGTGTGCGACGGTTTTTGACCTGGAGTGCTGAGGCGCTGGGCATTACGCTGCGGTTTGAAGGGCAGGGCATTCATGAGGTTGCGGTGGTGGAAAAGATCACCGGTAGCCAGGCCCCCGCCTTGCAGCCCGGGCAGACCTTGGTGCGCATCGACCCGCGTTACTTCCGCCCCACGGAGGTCGACACTCTGCTCGGCGACCCCACAAAAGCCCAGCAAAAGCTGGGCTGGGTCCCCGAGATAACCGCGCACCAGATGTGCCAAGAAATGGTGGCCTCTGACCTCCAAGAGGCCAAACGCCATGCGCTGCTGAAGGCCAATGGGTATCAGGTACAGGTGACTATCGAGTGATGGTTACAGAGACCATCAATCGCGGCTGCTTCCCCAGCAATAAAGTAAACCGTCACCGAAGATAATGAACTTTAGCGATCGCACCATTGCCGTTATTGGGCTGGGCTATGTGGGCTTACCGCTTGCTGTGGAGTTTGGCAAGAAGCGCCCAGTAATTGGCTTTGACATTAAGGCCGATCGCATAGAGGAGCTGCAGGCGCGGCATGACCATACGCTTGAGGTGTCGCAAGAGGAACTGCGTGAGGCAAAGCACCTAACCTATTCAGCGGACGCGTCTTTGCTACGGGGCCCCGCAGGAGCCGAGGCAGACAACGCAGACCAGCCCATGATCTTCATTGTTACTGTGCCCACCCCGGTAGACAAGGCCAACCGCCCAGACCTAACCCCGCTCACGAGGGCCAGCGAGACTGTGGGAGGGGTGCTGAAGCCCGGTGATGTCGTGATTTACGAGTCTACGGTCTACCCGGGGTGCACCGAGGAAGTCTGCGTACCCATCCTAGAGCGCGACTCCGGCTTAAAGTACCTAACAGCAGACGATACCGCCGCTGTGGCCGCCGGCTTCTACTGCGGCTACTCCCCCGAACGCATGAACCCCGGCGATAAAACCCACCGCCTGACAGACATTAAAAAACTTACCAGCGGGTCGACACCGGAAGTTGCGCGCGCCGTAGACAACCTCTACCAAGAAATCATCACCGCCGGAACCCACCTGGCAAGCAGCATCAAAGTGGCCGAGGCGGCAAAGGTGATCGAAAACGCCCAACGCGACCTTAACATCGCGTTTGTGAATGAGCTTAGCGTCATCTTTAACCGCATGGGCATTGACACTACGGAAGTCCTCACCGCTGCCTCCACCAAGTGGAATTTTTTGCCCTTCAAGCCAGGGCTGGTTGGTGGCCACTGCATCGGTGTAGACCCCTACTATTTAACCCACAAGGCCCAGGAATTGGGCTACCGACCGCAGGTGCTCCTCTCCGGCCGGGCCATTAACGACAACATGGGGCGCTATGCTGCGCGGAATGTAATACGCCTTATGCTTAAAAACGGCATCAACGTAGCCAGTGCCACCGTAGGTGTGCTGGGCATCACCTTCAAAGAAAACTGTCCCGATGTGCGTAACAGTAAGGTGAAAGACATCGTTAATGAGCTACAAGATTGGGGGCTCACCGTCAGGGTCATGGACCCATGGGCCAACGCGCGAGAGGTGCAGCAAGAATGTGGCTTTCAACTCACGTCCATCACGATGCAGACCCAGGTTGATTCACTGATTATCGCTGTCGCGCACACCCAGTTCGCGCAAATGACCCCGGACGAACTCAGGAAGCTCTGTGTAGCGAACAGCAAGCCTGTGATTGCGGATTTAAAGGCATTGCATGATCGTGGGGAGTTAGAGGCACAGGGATTTGAGGTGTTTCGGCTTTAGTTCTTTGGCAATGACAATAAAAAGATTGGCAGCGAACTGCCTTAGACGAAACGAGTTACTACCCAACTTGGCTTCAGGCTGGTATGGCGGATTGCCACATTCCCACCTTGCTCGCTCGCATTAGCAGCGATAGATGATCACCCGCTCAATAAAACGTCTCTGGGTGCACCTTGCGCCTCGCCGAAAGAAGCAACTCGCCATGCTCTTGGTAATGATGGTGACCACCTCTTTAACCGAGGTTATAACTATTAGCGCAGTCCTTCCGTTCCTCGGTGCACTAATGTCACCAGAAAAGATTTTTACAAGTAGTCATATGCAACCGTTAGTAAAAATACTTCAAATTTCTGAACCTAATCAATTGATATTACCCTTAACTCTACTCTTTATTGCTGGGGTGCTAGTCGCAGCTGGAATGCGTCTAGCTCTTGTCTGGGCTCAGATACGTCTTAGTAATGCTATTGGTGCAGATCTCAGTATTCAAATGTACGAAAAAACTCTATTTCAGCCGTATTCGGTCCATGTTTCAAGAAACAGTAGCCAAGTGATAGCGGGAATCTCAGGTAAAGCAAATTCAGTTGTGACAAGCGCTATTCTGCCCCTTCTGACAGCGCTAAGCTCGGGCCTAATGCTTGTGGTGATAGTCGCTACCTTAGTTGTTATTGATCCACCAGTGGCTATTGTGATCTTTGGTAGTTTCGGTATGGTCTACGTTTTGATTATGGCGTCACTTCGTAAGCAGCTCTTGAGTAACAGTCAGCGTATTAGTCATAGCTCCGACCAAGTGATTAAGGCGTTGCAAGAGGGACTGGGCGGGATTAGAGACGTATTAATTGACAGTACGCAGGCCGTGTATTGCAAGATCTACCGGCAGGCAGATCTATCACTTCGACGAGCAAGGGCTAATAACCAAATCATCGGTGCGTCGCCGAGGTTTGTTATTGAAGCTTTAGGTATTTCGTTAATTGCAGCTCTCGCGTACATGCTTGCGAGCGGTGAAGGTGGTGGTGCTGCCGCCATCCCCTTGCTCGGCACCCTGGCAATCGGCGCACAGCGTTTGCTCCCAGTTATGCAGCAACTTTATGGCAGTTGGTCAGCCTTCCGCGGAGATCAAGCGTCGTTACTCGATGTTTTACAACTGATCGAGCAGCCGCTTCCTGCCCATAGTAGAGACCTTACCTCCCAATCCATTCCTTTCGAAAATACCATAAATTTAGTGAATGTCTATTTTAGCTATACAAAACAAAGTCCATGGGCGCTTCGAGACATAAACCTGAAAATAGTAAAAGGTTCTCGAATCGGTATTGTGGGGACAACCGGAAGTGGTAAGAGTACGCTGTTAGATATTATCATGGCGCTGTTGCAGCCTTCCGAGGGCGTCTTACTAATTGATGAGACCCCAATTAACGAAAAAAATTTTAAAGGTTGGCAATCGCACATCGCTCATGTTCCGCAATCAATTTTTCTGGCAGATGCGACTATTTCTGAAAACATTGCTTTGGGCGTACCGCCCGAGCTGATTGATTATAAGCGTGTTGAAAAGGCAGCTAAGCAAGCCGAAATTGCAGCAACTATTGAGTCTTTGGAAAAAGGCTACAACACAATTGTTGGTGAGCGCGGGGTAAGACTTTCGGGCGGTGAGCGCCAACGCATAGGAATTGCCAGGGCGCTATATAAGCAAGCAGACGTAATTGTATTTGACGAGGCGACCAGTGCTCTTGATAATGAGACAGAGACGGCTGTGATGGCCTCGGTCAACAGCATTACAGATCGTAGCGTAACCCTTTTTCTCGTTGCGCACCGGCTAAGTAGCTTGCAAGGTTGCGATCTAATTTACAAGATTGAGGGTGGTAGTATTTTGAATCACGTTTAGTAAGCGAGAATTTTCTGAATAATCTTATTATCAATATGTAGACAAATACCAAATCCCAACTTTTAAGCTTGCAGTTTCTTCGGTTGGTTGTTTCTTGGGAGGTATTTTCTTAACCTCGGTTTATAGGGCCTGTGGTAGCCACAATGGGGCGGTATCACTTGAAACTGATTGGATATTAAAGTTAAAACGCAGTAAGTATTTATATGAAAATCAAAAATTTTTATTCCAGATTAGTCTTTGAATTTAGCCGGCTTTGATTTAATCTCATCTCATTGATTTTGTTGTTGTTTTGTGGGGTATTCGGGTATAATCTCTCTCAGTTTTTGGTTTTTTAGGTGCTGTTGTCCGAGAGTTTTCTCTTTTCCGGTAGCCTCAAATCGCCCCCAAGCCAGACTAAAGATTCTACCGAGGAGTGGATCAAAGATTACAACGAGGATCGGCCCCATACGGCCAACGGGAAGTTGCTACCCGTTCAGAACTGGCAACACCCCAAACCAGCAGAAATGTCCCCCATCAGACTGTCTAATTGACGGGGGTTAATACAAAATGACGAATGGTACAAAGCAAAAGACGAGCCGATCACAGCGAGCCGTTTCAATGATAAAACAAAAATTTAGGCGATCGTTTAATATCCCAATACGCTACCAATATTCGGGCTTTGATATTCTGCTTCCAGCGGATCATCAGCTTCCAGCCCATCAGTTAGCGCATCCGAAGTACGACAGGTTCCTTCCCCACTTGGGTAAGCACCTCGAGTCATCCGACCTAGTTGTCGATATTGGGGCCAATATAGGTGACACATTGGCTGGGATGTACGAGGCTAATCCAACACTTCGATTCATTTGTGTTGAGGCCGACGATTACTTTTTTAGCGGCCTCGAGAACAACATTCAACGCATCAAAGATTTCGGACATCATTTAGAGGTCAAGGCTGTTAAGGCCTTAATCGGAAAGTCCATTTCAGCTGTGACGCTAGAGGGACAGGGAGGAACCAAGCACGCGGTTGTGGGAACATCTGGAGGTATTCATCCAATACCCCTTGACGAGCTCTTGGCTGGTGACGATATTTCATCATTACGATTACTCAAAACGGATGTGGATGGTTTTGACTACGACGTCTTGGACTCGTCGATGACCTTAATAGTGAAAAGTCAACCAATGATTTTTTTCGAGCTACAATACGACAATTACTCGCAGTATGAGAGCTATTTAAGGACCATTCAGCAGCTTACCTCCCTTGGGTATGATCATTGGTTTATTTTCGATAACTTTGGCAGTTTGATTTTACGGACGAGAGATCTCTCCACTCTACGACAACTAATGGCTTATGTTCAACAACAGAACCTTGATAAAACGACGCGCACGATTTATTACTTTGATATCTTAACCGCGAGGGATGCAGATGTGCCCAACATTGATCGTGCCCTTGAAACATACTAACTAGACCAACTCCACCGCAGTCCTAACAACGCTGGGCCGTAGGTCAATGTATCGATGTGTGGTTGCGATTTGAATCGCTACTAAATCCTTAGACACTTTCCAGCCTAAGATTTTTGGCAGCCGGAGGGTGTTATGAATAGGCAGCGCAGGTTCACTGAGGAGTTTCGTATTGAGGCGGTTAAGCAGATCACGGAGCGGGGATTTGCGGTCAAGGACGTCAGCCAGCGTCTTGGTTTTAGTCCTTACAGCTTGTTGAGTGGTTCAAGCGCCACGGCGTTCCGACAGAGGATCGTTTGGCAAAAGAGGATCAGGTCGCTCGGATCAAGAAGTTAGAGACGGAGCTGCGGCGTGTCACTGAGGAGCGTGACATCTAAAAAAAGCCGCGGCGTACTTCGCGAAGCAGTCCGGGTGAGGTATGCGTTTGTCGGGGACCACATGAAGCAGCACCCGATCAGAATGATGTGCAAAGTGCTTGGTGTTCATTCCAGCGGTTTCTATGCCTAGCGAGAGCAGCCGTCTATGGGTATCGGAAGGTGCATGACGATCTTCGGGACCAGGGAATTCGGTGTGGTCAACAGCGGGTACGGCGCTTAATGAAGGCCGAGGGGATTCGGTCCCAGAAGGGATATGGGCGTAGACGACCCAAGTCTCAAGCGGGGCAAGCCCATCTGGCGGTTCCAAACGTATAAGAGCGGCAGTTTGAGGTCGACACCCCCAACGAGTCTTGGGTGACGGACATCACCTACATCAGAACCCATGAGGGTAGCTCTATCTTGCAGTCGTCATTGATCTGTTCCCTCGCGCCGTTGTTGGCTGGTCCATGCAGGCTCCAACTTCTCAAGCGAGAGCACATTAAACGCAGGATCTACGACAGCCGAGAACAAGCCAAAGCTGATGTTTTCGATTACATCGAGATGTTTTACAACCCAGTCAGGCGCCACGGCAACAACATCGGCCTGTCTCCGGTAAGGTTTGAACGGCAGTACTTCGAGAGGCAGGCGGGTGTCTAGGATATTGGTAGCGATTCACAGTCTACGACCAGGTGAGCACTAAAAATGAAGATTGATGTCTTAAGTGGTAAACGTGGTGGTTATGGTGCTATTAGGCCGATGCTAAGGGTCTTATATTCGACCGAAGGAATTGACCTCAAAATTTTAGTCACTGATCAACATCTAGATAGCAGTTTCGGTATGACAGTTAAGGAGATTAGGGAGGATTTCGATAATATCGTTGAGTTTCCCCTACCAAAGCAGGACGGATCTCAACGCGGGAGATGTATAGCTATGTCTAAATTGGAACAAGACTTGGCCAACTATTTCGATGTCAGACAACCGGACCTTTTGGTACTTTTCGGTGACCGAGGAGAGGTATTGGCCGCCGCCGCGGTTGCAACCCTGTTCAATATTCGGATCGCACACTTTCAGGGTGGAGACCTTTCTGGAAGCGTTGATGAGCATGTGCGACACGCAGTGACAAAACTCAGTCACTTCCATTTTGTATCATGCGTTGATAGTTACAATCGTGTAGTTCAATTGGGAGAGGCGAAAGACAGAGTATTTGTGGTAGGCGATAGCCATGTTGATGAGATCTGTAGTGGCGAATATCCCTCGGGAGATGTGATTATTGAAAAATACAATTTGAATCCATCGCTACCACTCATATTGCTTTTACAACACAGCGAAACAACGTCTTCTCAAGACGCTGCTTATCAAATTAACCAGACCATAGGCGCGCTAGAATCGGTCGGTGAGGCCGATATTGTTGCGATATATCCATGCTCAGACCCCGGATACACAGAGATTGTCCAGTGTTTGACAACGTTCTCTGCACAAAACAAAAGAGTCAAGTTGCACAAGAATATAGATGCTTACTATTTTCGAGGATTAATGAATGTCGCGTCTGTGCTCGTTGGTAATAGCTCCGCTGGAATAATTGAGGCGCAGTATTTTAACCTTCCCGTCGTAAATATAGGGAATAGGCAGCATCGCAGAATGCAGTCGAGCAATATTCTGAACGTGAAATACGATACCCATCACATACTTTCTAATATTAAAAAAGCGATGAGTTCCGAGTTTAGATCCCAACTCACCCGTGAGGGAAGAAAAATATACGGTAATGGTAATACTGGCGCGATGAGTGCGAAGATTCTAATAGACTTGCTAACCAAAGAAGACAAAGTGGGTTATCTCAAAAGTTTTGTAGATATAAAATGAAATTAAAAGTTCTTTACCACACGATATTAAATTATTCCCATACATCAAAGAAGAAGCTAGAGGATAACTTTGATGTAGTTTCAATTGAAAAACCCGGTGATGATATTCCGTGTGACGTGTCGGAAATAATTGCCGCATTCGCGCCACTAGGCTATAAGTTCGACGAGCAATACTTGTCACAGTTTGTTAATCTGAGATACGTTTGCACCAACACGACCGGTATCCAACATATTGACGCAGAATATTGCTGCGAGCAGAGGATAGAAATAATTGGCTTGCATGATCAACAAAAATTTCTGAAGACCATTACTCCGACTGCTGAGCACACACTTCTCTTGATTTTGGCCCTCCAGAGGGGGCTCTGCCAAGCTCAAAAAAGTGTCCTTTTCGGCAACGAGTGGAATAGGCGTAGCTATGGCGGAAAGAAAATGCTTAGCCGTCAGACAATCGGTATAATTGGCTACGGTAGGATTGGGCAAATGGTGGGAAGAGTACTCCGCTCGCTCGGATCGAAAATAATCTTCTTTGATCCCTACGTCCCGGGTTCGCAGAAGAGTATTTTAGATGTTGCGAAAAACTCAGACGTTATATCAGTGCACGCAGTAGCGAATTCCGAAACAAAAAATTTAATAGATTTTGAGTTTTTTCACCATTGTAAGGCAAATGCGATCTTTGTGAATACAGCGCGTGCGGAAATCGTCAACCAAGATGCTTTATTGGATGCCCTAACCTCAAAAAAGATAGCCGGAGCTTCACTAGATGTTTTAGCTGGGGAATATGATCAGAGTTTTGATCCGTCGAGTAATGCCCTTGTAGCCTTAGCGAAAGCCAATAGTAATTTAATTATAACTCCACATATCGGTGGTAGCACAGAAGATGCGTGGGCCGAGACAGAGGGCCAAGTGATAGACCGACTAATTTCAATCAGTTCCAAATGAACACATGCTTCATTCCCGCGCGCGGTGGATCTAAATCAATTCCCAAAAAGAATCTGTTTCCGATTTTAAACCGGCCGTTAATTTATTATTGCCTTAAGAGTATTTCACTTGCGAAGTTAGTCGACCTAACAGTTTTATCGACCGATTGTAATAACACGATTGAGTGCGTAGGAAAAATTGCACAGGAGCTGGGTATTAAGCTCATCGTAGATAGACGACCTGATCACTTGGCGACAGATAGTGCCAATGTCCGAGATGTCATAATAGAATATGTGGCCCGATCGAATTGTGAGGGGCTGAATATCATTTTGGTACAGCCAACATCACCACTGCTGCGCTCAGTCGATATAGATGATGCTATCCGCGCTATTGTAGTCGAGGGGTTTGATGGTTTCGAGACAATTTCACCTATCGAACACAGCTTTCACGCCTACAATCAACGTGTCTTTAAAGAAAATCGGGTTTCCTTTTTATTCAAGGAAGAGAGAGAAAAATACTATCGTAAGCAGGACAAACCCAAAACCTTTAAATTTGGTAACGTAATAGGCTTTCGGGCAAGTTCAGTTATAGCTGAGCATACGCTCTTTGTTAACCACCGAGGAGCCAAGATTATAAATCCACCCTACGATTTTGACTTCGATACAGCCGACGATGTGGAGAAGTTGGCATCTATTTTAAAGGACTTACCTTAGGAGTTAAGAAAATGCGAATCATGATTTTAGGCGGTGATGGATATTTGGGTTGGCCGACTGCAATGTACTTGTCCTCGAAGGGCCATGAGGTTTGCGTTGTCGACAACATGATAAAGCGATACTGGGAGCATGAGTTGGGGGTTCAGCCCTTGTTCCAAGTTTTTCCTTTGCATCAAAGGGCGGCAGAATGGAAGAAGCTGACCGGTGTGAACATCTCTATCGAGGTTGGTGACATCACCCATAATCACAGATTTCTTCAGAAGGCATTTGATACTTTTAAACCAGAGTCGGTAGTTCATTATGCTGAGCAGCCCTCCGCCCCCTTCTCGATGATGGATCGGGAAAAGTGTGTATCTACCCAGGTTAATAATATAGTTGGAACCCTGAATTTGATGTTTACTATTCAGCGATCTAATCCTGATATCCACATTGTAAAACTTGGAACCATGGGCGAGTACGGGCAGCCGAATATTGATATTGAAGAAGGATGGCTAAATGTTACTCATAACGGCAGGTCGGATAGAGTTCTGTTTCCAAAGATGCCTGGCTCGTTCTACCATCTCTCCAAAGTGGCCGACTCTTATAATTTAGAGTTCGCTACACGCATTTGGGGTTTGGCAGTAACCGATCTCAACCAAGGCGTTGTCTATGGTACAGAAACTGACGAGTCAGAAATGTCACCTGTGATTGGCACCTCATTTCACTATGACTCAACGTTCGGTACTGTCCTAAATCGGTTCATTGTCCAAGCAATCTCAGGTCGTGAGCTTACCGTCTATGGCAATGGCACTCAGACTCGAGGATATCTGAATATAAAGGATACCATCCGTTGTGTAGAATTAGCGATAACCAACCCTGCGAAGCCGGGTGAATTCAGGGTCTTTAATCAATTCACGGAGCAGTTTTCAGTCGGGCAACTGGCTGAAATGGTAAGAGTAAGCGCGAAGAATCTCGGAATTAATGTGGTGGTAAAATCCATACCCAATCCTCGTGTTGAATTGGAAAATCATTACTACAATGCCAAACACAGCGCATTGGAGGGACTCGGATTAAAACCTATCCTTCTTACAGAGGATCGTCTGACCGACATGTTGCGGACTGCTCAAACTGCCGCCAACCGCGTTGACCCCGACGTTATAATGCCGGTAACCAAATGGAACCAACGGACAAAATAGGGTCGATGCCATGATTATTAGTGAGGGTGTGACCATAGCTAGAGACGGACAGCCCATTATCATCGCTGAGGGAGGAGTAAATCACTTTGGTGATGTAGGTGAGGCGCTACGATTGGCAGATATGGCTCGCTCCACCGATTGTGATGTATTTAAGTTACAGCATTACAATGTTGACAACCTAATACATCCATCTAATATCTATTGGAAGAAAAGACTAAAGACCAAGCAGTTAAATATTATTGAACTCTGTAAAGTAAAGCAACATTGTGACGATATTGGAATTCCATTTATGTGCACTGGTCATGATGAACAGTCCCTGCAGGAGTTAATTGATTACGAGTTAATTCGAGTAATTAAAGTAGGATCTGGTGAGCTCAGGAACTTTCCCTATCTCAATTTCGCTCGAAGTTTCAGAATGCCTATTATTTTATCGACTGGAATGTATTCGATTAGGGATATTATCGAAACAGTTTCCGAATTGAGCCGAACAGGCTTCACTGATCTAGCACTAATGCACTGTATCACCGCATATCCGATTGAACGTTCCCGTGTAAACCTACATATTATTAACAAATTGAAGAGTATTATAAATTTTCCGGTTGGTTGGTCAGATCATACCGTTGGAAATGAAATTTGTATCGCAGCGGTGATGGCAGGTGCAGATTTTATTGAGAAGCACATAACAATACAGAAGGATGTACCAGATGCCCAAGACTGGAAGGTTTCTGCAGATGAGCAGGACCTGTCTAGATTGGTGGGCGGCGTGAGGGATGTTTGGATCGCCAAGAATTCGCGCGAGGAGAAGCCGCTAACGGAGGAGTTGGACGGAAAGTCATGGGCTTTGAAAAAGGCCTTTTATAAGTCTAATCTTAAAGCTGGCCACAGCCTAAGCAATGAAGATATACTGATGATGCGGGCTGGCGAGAATGGATCATTATTAGGATCAGATGTTATTAAATTACTGAATAAGAGGCTTATTGTTGATGTAACATGCTATGATGAAATAGATTATTCTCATTTTTCGGACTAGGTGCTAATTTGGGCAGCCTAGATAATCTATTTAAATATGTCTTCAATGCATTGAATTTTAGACCTTGGTTGAATCTAGGTCCTTGCAGGGCTTCGTATTTTGAACATCAACCACTGAGAAACTCGCCAAGACCATCCATACAGCTTAGGGAGCCATCGGAACAATGGCTCGATTTTAATTGGTCGGACGACATTGGTGGTGACGGAGACGCTTTGCTCATGCGGGGTGGGCTATTAACTGACTTGTTGATGGTTTTTCTTTGCTTTCTCTGCGGGTTTTGTCTTTTTTTTCAGTTTCTGGATGTGCCGATTCGATGGACATTAATCGTCGCCTGACGATTAGCATGACCAAGAGCATATGCAGCTGAGCTCGGTTCTTAGCCTTGCCGCGGTATGGGGCCTTGATAAATCCAAACTGAATCTCGATGATTCGAAACGGGTGCTCGACCTCGGCACGTACTCTGGCTTTCAGTGTTTCAAGCTACTTCGTGATGCGATCCTTGTAAGAGTCGGTCAGCGCGCGTCTCTTACCGGGCCGCACTGCAATGTGCCAATCCGCTTGGGATTGGGTTCCCCGCTCGGCTCCACGGTAGCCCGTATCTGCAAAGATGGCGGCTCTTCGCCGGTGAGAAGCGCTTCGACAAGTGTAAGGTCGTGCACAGTGGCACTTGTTGTCTGGAGACTGTGCACAAGCCCCGTCACTTCGTCTACTCCAATATGCGCCTTCATTCCATAGTGCCAGTTGTTGCCTTTTTTGGTCTGGTGCATCTCAGGATTTCGCGTACCGGTGGCATTCTTCGTCGAGCTCGGTGCCTCGATGATCGTGGCATCAACAATCGTGTCATTGGAGAGTCGAAGCCCCTTGCTCAAGAGGTAATGGTTGATCAAGGCAAAGTTATGTTCAGTGAGCTTATTGGCTTCAAGCAGGTGCCGGAAGTTGAGAATGGCTGTCTTGGGGATCAAGCCACTACCCAGGGAAAACCCAGCAAATCTGCGCATGGAGGCAATCTCATAGAGCGACTCTTCAATCGCCGGCTCACTCAGTTTGTACCACTGCTGTATGCAGTACACCCGAAGCATAGAAGGCAAAGCATAGTCCGGTCTGCCCACAGCAGACATGGATACACGGGCTCAATCAGCCTGATCATCGAGTCCCATGGCACCACAGACTCCATCTCAGCAAGAAAAATTTCACGCTTGGTCTTCTTGCGCTTGGCCCCGTATTCCACATCGGAGAAACTTAATTGGCTCATTACATCCCCCTGAAAACCCAACGCAGATTGGATCATGCTAAGGGCTTTATGTTCGATAGTCATGAGAGTTTTTCAGAGACTTCCTAGTCATTTTGATCTCGAGGGAGTCATGCAAGAAGCCGCATTTCTCTCCCGTGTTTTCCGTGCCCGGCAGGCGTTTACCTTGGTTCAAAGGTCGCGTGGCATATCGAGCAAGGCATCACCTGCAGCATGAGTCGCACTGGAGAGATTTGGGACAAATCGGCTATGGAGGGCTTTTGTCGACCCTGAGGATTGAACGGGTTAACCGCCGAGGGATCTAAAAAAAATCGCAAAGAAGCCAAGGCAGATGGCATTGAGTACATCGAGTGTTTTACAACCCCAAACGCCGTCACTAGACCATCGGTTATGTTAGCCCGGCAGTCTTTGAGTCGATACAATATGCTTAGGTCGGTGTCAACGAAACCAGGTACAGCTTAAGACCAAGCAACACGTTCGAGTTTATGTCTACAAACCCTGGGATAGACCGCAAAAAATAGAAAATTGTTTCCAACCGGAATTGGGGTTTCTCCTGCGACTAGTAGCCACCCTCTCTAAACATTAACCTACAGGGCTCTTCATGACCCAATACAACTTCAGTTTTATTGCAAATAAGATTATCCAAGCCATCCGAAACCGTAAGAATGCTCTAGTGGCCAAATTCGGAACGGCACGTTATCTAGCTGAGGTAAAAAAAAGGGCCGGGCCCCCTCGGGTTAATGGGCAACGCGCCCTGATATATACCGGATACACGTTAAACAATATGCATGTAAGAACTGACATCCTTTTTTCCTCGATACTAACTGATGCAGGATTTGAAACATCTGTCTTCTATTGCGGAGGGGCATTTTCAACGTGCGAGTTTGCTCGACCAAAGAAAGGCGCGTTAGATATAGGCCTTAACTGCTATGGGTGCAAGAAATTTGCAAACAAATTGATTTCGCTTGATGGATCTGGATTGTTGAGAAGCCTATTAACAGAAAAAATCTCGGCCGAGCAGACTAACCTCTTGAATTACTATATCTCCCTATACGAGAGAGAGCCCTTAAATAACCTAAAAGAGTTAGAACTCCACGGTGTGAATTTGCATGAACATATTATGTCTACGTATCATCGTCAAACACTCACTGGCCCGAGTGGTTTAACGCAATTAGAAGATAGCAGATATAGGGTCATTGGTAAGAACGTAGCAAAGGCTGTTATTTACCTCGCTCATATTCTAGAGCATTACGACCCAAGTCTTGTCGTTTGTACTCATGGAATCTACCTGAACCATGGTCCTCTTACAACCCTGTGCAGGCTTAGGGGAATTTCGTTAACTGTTTGGGGGGTTCCTTACAGGAGGGGTACTTTCTACCTAACAAAAGGTGACACCTATCATCGTGCCCTGTTGCCACACTTAAACAAAACTCATTGGGATGTACCGTTGTCAAAGTTCGAAGAGAAAAGGGCAAAAAATTATCTTGAATCAAAGGAATCCGGCGGAAGAGACTACTGGTCCTATTTTGGTAAGATGAAAAGTGACAGTGAAGACCGCGTAATCAAAATCGCGAAGAAGAAACAGGTGTTGGTATTATTCACCAACGTAGACTGGGACGCGCAAATCTTTTACGACGGTAACATCTTTCCTTCACAACTTGAGTGGATTGAGCATACGCTAGTCCAAATACGGAGCAACATTGGAAAGCACCTAGTGATTAGAGTTCATCCCGCTGAGGCAGATATCTTCAAATCGCGTTCATCGATAGTCAGTTCGGTGCAAAACTTGATCCAGAATCACAGGGTGCCCAATGTTACCCTGATCGAGCCGAATGATTGTTGCTCGAGTTACGCTCTTATGAAAGTTTCATGCGCGGCCTTGATCTATGGATCAAAGATCTCTTTGGAGTGTGCGTATCGGGGCATACCTACGGTCATTGTCGGTAACTCACTGTTCAGGCAGAAGGAGTTTTCGTACCTTCCCGAATCAATTAGCGAATATGACGCGCTGATTACTAACGACATCAGTCCAGTCGAAGGGCAAGTTGAGTCCGCAACAAGATACGCTCATTACCTCTACTACCGTGTGTTTCAAGAATGTAGATGGGCGGATGACTTGTTTGACCCGTACACAAAGTTTCGTGGTCTAACAGAGGCCCAGTACCAAGATCTAGCAGATGGACTCGTCCATGGAACGGCCTAACTGAATGGGTCGATAGCTTACTTACCCTGAAGCCTTAAGTTATGCAAAACTTTTGCGGGGTGTGCGCGCGTTTATCAGCGGAGCCAATTTTTAGCGTGTTGATACTTAGTACTTATTTAGCAGAGTATTACGACTGTAATCACTTTGATTATGTTCAAACGGATACCCCAACTTGGTTAACAATGGCGTATGAGGAGCGGATTGAATCGCTACCAATATCCTAGACACCCGCCTGCCTCTCGAAGTACTGCCGTTCAAACCTTACCGGAGACAGGCCGATGTTGTTGCCGTGGCGCCTGACTGGGTTGTAAAACATCTCGATGTAATCGAAAACATCAGCTTTGGCTTGTTCTCGGCTGTCGTAGATCCTGCGTTTAATGTGCTCTCGCTTGAGAAGTTGGAAGAAGCTCTCGACCACAGCGTTGTCGTGACAGTTGCCTCGCCTACTCATGCTTGCGACAAAGTTGTTTGCCCGCAAGCAGTCCTGCCATTCATGACTGGTGCACTGGCAGCTTTATTTGAGTGCAGCATTACGGGGTCTGCGGGTTGGCGCCGCCCTAGCGCCATCAACAGGGCGGAGAGGACCAACTCCTTGTCATGACTGGTGCACTGGCAGCTTTATTTGAGTGCAGCATTACGGGGTCTGCGGGTTGGCGCCGCCCTAGCGCCATCAACAGGGCGGAGAGGACCAACTCCTTGTCGATCCGAGCCTGCATGGACCTGTAATGACCCACTGGTTTTTGCACAGGTCAGGTTGCTGATTTCCATGATTGATCGGTTTGTGCCGGTGTTTTCATGCCTAGGGCTTGATGAGGCCGGCGTTGGTTATAAAACCCAATCCAGTCACTGATTACTCGATTGGCATGCTTCAGAGTCTCAAACCGTTTACGATGAACACACTGCTCTTTCAAAGTTCTGATTACGCGCTCGACCATCCCGTTTTGTTGCGGACAGTGGGGCGTGATGAACTCTTGTTGCAGGCCGTAGCCTCTGAGCAAGGCTGTGAAGCTTCAGCTGGTAAAGACCAAGCCATTGTCCGAGCGAAGCAAGAAGGGCTGCCGCACTCGGCCCAGGGTTCCAAACCTGGCAATCAAGGCCTGCTCCAGGGCCGCTTCAGCCGTCCTGGCTTTGCCAGAACGAGACAGATGCCAGCCCAGGAGCCCTCGGGTGTAGCAGTCGATCACCAGTGCCAGGGCCACCCAGCCATCTCGACCTGCCCAGATGCGGCAAAGATCGGTCGCCCAGCGCTCATCAGGAGAGACCGCCACAGAAGGAAGTGCTTCTACTCGAGGCCTATAGCCGATCGGGCGCTTCTTCACCTGCCAACCCGGGATCTGGAAGATCCGCTGAACGGTGTTCTTGTTCATGTTCAGAAGGCCGGCCACGGTTCTGTAGCCATAAGGAGGGGTCCTGCTCAATCAATGCCTTAATAGGTTTTTCCAGCCGTTCCTGCACCTTCGGAGCGCTTTTGATGGGCTTGTAATAGACCGAACGCCTCGGCACTTCAAACCACTGACACAGCTTGGTCATCGGTACGGCAATCCCTTCAGCTTCCAATCCCTGCTTGACGGTCTGAATCACTTCTCTTCTCCGCCCAACAGGGATTCCAACTTCTCTCTGGCGCGGAGCTCCAACATGGCTTCTCCATACGCCTCCTACAGCTCTTTGAGCTGCCGTTTATATTGTTCCTTGATGTCCAGAGGCTTGGCTCGAAGGGCTTTCTCTAAGCCTCTCTTGCCCTCATCGACCCAATCCTCGATCTCAGAAGGCGAGAGATCAAAGGACCCCGCAGCCTCAGAAACCGATGTCTTGTCCTGCAAGATCTCTGTCACCAAAGAAGCCTTCCTCTTGACCGTCCAACGCTTGAAATCTCTTTCCACGATCACACCCACGAAGTTCTCCTCTAGAAAGTATGACCTGAGCAGAAAACCAGTGGGTCATTACAAAACTCCTCAGTGAACCTGCGCCGCTTATCCATAACACCCCCCAGTTTCCCAAAATTCTAGGCTGGAAAGTGTCTAAGGATCTAGTAGCGATTCAGTATTGCGGCAAGGTGTTCGAACAAAAAACGCGTGCAATCGTCCAGTACCTTGCGATACATGTCGAGTAGGATACATGGAAAGTATCCTTAAGTAATGCCGCCTGTCATGAAACCAACCAGCTTGAAAGGGGCAATTCCACGTGTAAGTTGGACACACTTAGCCCGAGAAGGTATTTATCTACTCTCCTTAGTTCGGGCAATAAAAAAAACAATATTTTTGGCAGTAGACCTCATTGCATTACAAGCATTTAAGGTGCCCGAAACTAAAAAAGGTAAACTTTACGTTCGCCTAGATGCAATTGGAGACTATGTACTTTGGGCAAGTGCAATAACTCGAACAACTAGTGGAGATGATAGCGCGGATGCTACTCTTATATGTAGTCCGGGGAGTTATAAGTTCATTGAGAGCCTCGATATTTTTCCTAGGGTTATAGTTGTAGATCCTCAAGTTTTTGTGAAGTCACTTAGCTACAGATTGAGAATCCTGAAAGAAGTCTCAACTCTGAGTCCTGAAATCGCCATACAACCAACATACTCAAGGGTTTTGTTGACCGGCGACGCAATAATACGGGCATCTCGTGCTAGGTATAGAGTGGGTTTTGACGGCGATCTTGCAAATCGTTCAAAACTAGATCGGTGGATAGGGGATAAATGGTACACATCCCTAATTAAGCCGGTTGGTCGAGTAACCTGGGAAGAGCATAGAAACATACAATTTATGCAGAGAGTTAGGTCGTCCTTCCCAGGTCTTTATCTAGCTAAAACTGATAGAGGGGGAACGGCTGATTCTAAAGGTGACGTAAATCAGGAGGGGGGAATACTAATTTTCCCGGGGTCTGGTTCACATAAAAAAATGTGGCCAATAACAAAGTACATCGCCCTTGTCGAAGAGTTAAAGAAAGTCTACCCCAAGAAAATCTACATCTGCGGAACACAAAGTGAGAGAGCGTTAGGCTCTGCACTTTGCTCTAGTCAAAATCAGGGGCAAGTAGTTAATTTGGTCGGCGCAATCGATTGGACTAGACTACTGGAAAGAATTTCCAAAGCTGACCTAATTATTGGAAATGATAGCGCTTGCGTACATCTCGCTTCATACCTTGGTGCAAAGTCTATTTCGATACTAGGTGGAGGGCATTTTGGGCGATTTTTACCTTATCCGAAAGATGCGGGTCGCAACGGCCCAGAATGCATTTTCCATCAAATGGAATGTTATGGTTGCGACTGGAAGTGTATGCACCCACACGCACGAGCTGACCCATACCCGTGCATTGAGCTGGTATCGGTATCCGATGTTATGAACAGAGCGGTGACCCTACTTAAAAGTCAAATATTATAGATTCTTACTAAAAATATCCATTATGAATATATCAAACATTAAACATACACTGAAAAGAGTGTCTCGGCGGTTTGGGTTCGACTTAAGATCACATACTAGCAAGGGGTACTGTGATCCCTCAACCTTGGGCAAAGCACAAAAGAATATTGAGCGCTTTCGCGAAATTGTATCAGATCCGTTGAATCTAATGATTGAACGCGTCCCAGAATCTGGGTACATAGTCGGAGACAGCGTCGTACTGCATAATGGAGCGTTGGCAATTGTTCATGGGCCTCACGCGTACTATGATGATTTTTCCGAGATTCTAATAATAAATCGTGGAGTGCATGAGCCGCTTGAGGAGTTTTGCTTCCAACAGTTATTAAAGATGGACTCTTACTCCCCGAGTGTGATGATTGAACTCGGCGCCTATTGGGGGCATTACTCAATGTGGGCAAAGCGGGCTAAGCCGGAAATTCAAGTCGTCCTTGTAGAACCAGACCCTCACAATCTGGCATGTGGGCAGAAGAATTTTGCGCGCAACTTACTCACCGGAAAATTTATTCGTCAAGAGGTTGGTCTTGGAAAATTTGGGATAGACGATTTCTTGGAAGAATCGGGATTAAGTAAAATATCAATCCTGCACAGTGACATCCAGGGTGCGGAGATAGAAATGCTAAATTCCGCCCAATTGGCACTCAAGCGAGGACAAATTGATTATATATTCTTGTCGACCCATAGCGAATCGATTCACGGGGAGGCTATTTCGCTACTCGCGACAGCGGCTTATAGATGCGAAGTAAGCAGCCCATACGCGAGCCATACCACAAGTTGTGATGGGTTCATTTTGGCTTCCTCACAACTGGTACAACCTGTATTCGAAAACTTTGCTCCACTCGGCCGATTAGATATTGCTCGTTCATCGAAGACTGCGATACTAAATTATCTGTCGCATGTGAACAGTATATCCCCCACGAGAAGGAGCCCTACAGGCTGACCAACAACATTAGATCTTCCCTTTGTAATATGTGCACTGCGGTATCAAAAGCATAAGTTACATGAATGTGTAGGCGCTCCCTAGATTGAAATAGTGTTGATACGGACTTTCCTGTTGTTTTGCACCATTGAGCGATAGAAGGCTTCGCACAATGAAGTTACGGTTTACCGAGAGTTTAACTAGACAATGCCACAGAACTGCGTTCAACGGCACTTACCGAATGTTGTTAGGAACGACGAGTCAAACTTAGGTAGATCAACCTAGATAACTCCAGTTGAAACCCTCCTATAGAGCAATCAAACCTAGCGCCATTAACCCTTCGGTACTCATTTCTTCTTCGACCTATAACAGGCCTGTGAAGTTACCGGAGAGTGGGCAAGACTACAATGAGGATTGGCCTCATATGGCCACCGATAAGCTGTAGCCCTTTCAGACCTAGCGACAACACAAATGAGCAGAGACATACCCGGCAAGAGTTTCTTTTCAACTAAATGGAATTCATTTGCATTTACTAAACCATGATAATCATAAAATTTCCAGCCGTTGTCCGCGTACTAGGCGTTCGTTTTGGAGGTGCAGGCCTAGGGAATCTATTGTTCGTAGTAGGACGAGCGATCAAAGAGCGCGAGATATCAAATACAAAGAGGATCTTCACAATGCCTTTATTACAGTTTAACATTGGCCCTCTAATTCGAAGAGAATCGGATCTAAGACTGTATTTGCACTACGTCCTCTCTACCAATAGCGGTTCACTATGCTTAATCGAAGCCTTCATGGCCATCGTTCTATCGCCAAAGAGTCTGCATGCCGTCCTTAAGTTTTTTTATAGGTGTCGTGATGTAAGAATTATTGAAGGACTCGGAAATTATTTTAATGATTTTATCGGCTATGACTATATTGTTCGGGCCGAGGTACTTGCTCAGTTGTGTACTTGGTCCCGTTCAAGAAACCGGTGTATCAATCCTCCAGAGGTCGAACGGGACTCAGGGCCCTCTAAATATGCAGTCATCCACGTGAGAGGCGGTGATTTTCCAGAAAAATGGCGAGTCGACACAGATTGGTATGTAAGGGCGTGCGAAACGGTGATTTCTAACCAAAAGCATCGCGGTAAGCTTTACATACTCTCAAATGATAAACCACTTGGGATTGCTGTCATGAGATCCTTGGGAAGATCAGGCATACACACGGAGATGGTCGAACTTTCGAACGTTGATAGTTTGAGATTTATGTCAGGAGCAGATTACGTTATTGGTAACAATTCAACTTTTTCAGCCTGGGGTGCCTACTTGGGCAGCGGTCGGTTGATATCAAAGTTTATCGTTGCATTCGATCCCCCGCTGAAGGATTCGTACCTGAAAGTAGAATATGTTCCCTAAAAAACTTAATATCTTGTACCTCGATAAGACCGATGAGGTTTAATGCTCTATCGGGCATTACCGCCGCTGCGCTCGCAATAGCACCCGTACTTCCAAATCCGATAGCGAAAGTAATGGTGGCAATTGGAATCTTCAGTCTTATTTCACAGTATGTCATCATAGAAGTAAAATTTAGACTTCTTTGGTCATTTATAGTCGTTATCCTTCTTGTCCCGGGCTTTACCCAGGCACTTTTGTTCTCACCGAGTGATGCCATACGATTTGTTTATATTATTATCGCGTTGCTAGTTTATAGTAGTAATCGCATTCTATTCGACTATCGAACTTTAAAATACTTGTCTGGATTATGTATTATCTACTTGGTATCAACACAAATACTCTTAGCCCTTGGGGTAACATCAGTTACTGCGTTCAGGGATACCTATTATCCATTAGCTGATAACCCGTGGAACTATGGCATAATAGAGAAAGTAAGCTTTGAATACCGATATTTTAGAGCTGGTGGCCTATTTTACAACCCCAACGTACTCGGACTCATTCTGCTCCTATATGGATTTATCTACGTCTACACCTCAATACTTTCGTGCCTTAATTCAAAGACAGCACGCCCGCCAATCGTTATAAAAAGACGGTCATTGATCACTTTAATGGACCTGCTGGTGATAACAACATGTCTCCTCGGTAGTTATCTGACAGGCTCACGGACAGTGCTTTTGGGGTGCCTTGTGCTTATCTTCCTTGTTTTCTACTACAAAGCACTCCTTTATTGCACAGTCTCTCGAACAAGAATCTACCTTATTGTTGGAGTACTGAGTGCGATAGGTATTATCGCAATGTTGTTCATATTCGAAGAAGCGTTCTTCGTTGAAGACGGAAGCGTTTCGATTAAGTTCTCTATTCTTTTCGAGCATTTAAAAGCGCAGTCTCTTTTTGGACTTCTATTCGGAGGATCCTTCGATATCCAATTTGACGCGGAGATTGGATACTGGGTTGGCGCCGCAGGCCTCTTGGGTGCAACATCTATTTTCCTCTTTCTCCTAGTCATAGGCCTACGGTCCTTAATTTTTCTACCAATAACAATGATGTACCTTACAACAAGTGTGGGAAACTCAGTTTTATATGGCCTTTTAACCGGCGTTTTGATGTTGTTGGTTATCATGGCTGGATTTAATATGAAAACTGTTTATTCAAATGAATAGTTGAGCCTGCTCCCCGTGGTCGTGCCTCTTTGAATGGCCAGCTTATTGTTTAAAGAGATTGCAGATTAATATTATAATTATCAAATAAAGCGTAGAGTCATCCGTCCCAAGATAAATCGACATAATATATACTAATATGCTAAGTTTTATGCAACTGCTACCTTCCGTTTCGGTGGGGAATAGATATATTACTGACGTTTGTCGCATCGGGTTACTGAAACTCTAAGTTGTTTATATGAATCTTATCCTTTAGCTGTTGGCAGAAAGAATTTGACATACTTCTGGGGTTCAAAAGATGTAACCCTGCTGTCCTTCTATCAGTGCTAGCACGTCTCCAATGGGTCCCCCGAAATTAAGATAATGACTGAATTTCCCGCTCTAGGTTCAACTGGTGGATATATACTGTGGCTTGGAGTGGGTGAACTTTCCAATCCAAATGGTGATTCTAGCAACGCAGCAGCATCATTCTGGCAGCGACAGTTTATTGAGAGTCTTTCGAGCTTAGGACGTTCCGTAGTCGTAGTATCACACGTAGTAAGGCCAAGATGGCCGAAGTCAGACCTATTTGTCAAAGGTAGTCACACACACTGCAATGCAAATTCCTTCTACCAAGTTAGTTATTTAAATTTCATCCTGCCCCGGACAAAAAATAACTCGCTTGTTAATGGATATCTTGAGGTGGTTAACGATATCATTAGGGATAGGGGCGCGCCAAAGTTGATTATCTGTTATAACTTGTTTCCCCATACACTATCCATATTACAAAATGTTGACCAGTTAGCTCCAAATGGAGCTATCCTTATAATGGCCGATAGGCCGCATCCCAGCCTATTTCCAGTAGGACAAGACTACTCTAAGATTTATCGGAGTTTCTTCGGTGTCGCATTCTTATCTTGGGCGGATTATAAAGTCTTCGTCCTTGATGAGAGTATTAATGCGATCCACTTCGAGGGTGGGATAAAGGAAGTCCTGCCGATTAACGCAGAAGGATATGTTGCAATTGATACCTCCATGGCGACACGGTACGATGGGGGCAGTACGGTCGTTATGTTCTGTGGGTCTGCCGGTGACCATGCGGGGTTATCTATTTTTTTGGCAAGCGCAAGTTTTATAAATACAAAGAATGTTGAGTTTTGGATTGCAGGCGGATGGAATGGGAATCTGAACGCTATCCGCTCCGGATCTGTTAAGGTGAGGAAATTAGGATTTTTGTCGGAAGATAAATTAGAATATTATCTTTCTAGATCCGATATCTTCGTAAATACAAATCTAAGTACTGCATCCCAAAATAAGCATAACTTTCCGTCAAAATTACTAAGATATCTTTCGTTTAAGAAACCTATCATTAGTACTTGGACGGAAGGGCTTCCGCCGTACTATCGCGGTATGATCAATGTCGTAGACTCGGACTCACCTGAAAAGCTAGCAGAAATGATTGATTATATCGCAAAAAGACCTAAGGATGGGTTGGCGCCGTGTAGGCGAAATCTAGCTTCCTTCGTTGATAACCATTATTGGAAACGTCGCGTCGAATTTTTTTTGAGCTGGGGATTTTCGTCCTCAAGATAAGAAAAAGCTCTTTTATAAAAATTGATGGGTAAGCAACGCAATATAATTTTATTCAACTATTTAGGTTGACTCCCGCCAGTAAATGGATCCATCAAAATTGAATCAAGTTCGTGTTCATATAATAACACCCCATCCTGCCCCATATCGTGACCCTTTATTTAGACTGTTGCACGAGCGGGGGTTTGACATTGAGGTGGCATTCTACTTCAATAGCGATCCTGGTCATCATGAGTGGAAGTGGAAGCCGCTTGTCTATCCATCATGGACGTCTAATCGAAGACTAAGCATTCTAACGTATAATTTTCCCCTTCATCTTGATATATTATCGTGGGTAATCATTTCAAAATATGATGCTTTAGTCGTTTCCGGCTATGATAAGCCCACATCATGGCTTGCGATCCTTTTCGCAAAGTTACGGTTGAAAAAGGTTGTAATGGCGCTTGATACTGTCATGAATCCCGAACAAGTCGGGGCACTTCGAAAGGCTAAGGATTTATTCAAGAATTTGTTGATAGGAAGTTGTGATCTCTACTGGGTTCCTGGCCGTGCTTCTATAGATTACCTGTCTAGCCTGGGTATCCCGGAGGAGAGAATTTTTTGCGGGCTGTATTGTCTTGATCCGCCGTCTCAAAGGCAGTATTCGGATTCTGCTGCTTTGCGTCGACGTAAGCTTAGGTCAAGGTTGGGGATCGCGGATGATGCTATCGTTTTTCTGTTCGTTGGAAAATTGACGCAGGCTAGGAGAGTTGACCTGCTCCTCGACAGCTGGAGCTCAATTGGCGGTGATGTTAAGCGATATTTGGTAGTAGTCGGCGATGGCCCCTGCTTCGAAATTTTGAGTAAAAGGAAAAAGAACTTAAAACTAGTTAACGTTTATTTCTTCGGCGCAGTAGCGTACGCTCGACTACCAGAGGTCTATCAGGCGAGTGACATCTATGTCCACCCAGGTACAGAGCCATACTCAACCGCACTCGAGCGGGCGGCTTTGGAAGGGCTCGCTATTGTGTCTAACCATAATGTCGGCTACGTTAGCGACCTCCTAAGTCGAGGTGCGGTTCCTTATCTTTTTCATCCCGGAGATGTCGTTGACCTCACCCTTAAGATCGAATTGGCAATCTCTGAATGGCCCCTTTCCGAGGCGCTAAGAGGAAGTATCAGAGTCGCGGCACACCAGCGCAACCCTGATTGGGCAGTCTCTCAATTTTCAAGAATGTTGAGTCGGGTAGTACGATGAGTTACTCTCTTTTGTAATAAAGGGAAAATTCTCTAATTCAAATTGACATAGGGCAAGTAATGTGAAGATCGAGTCAATATACCTTAACGGGACTTACCACCAGCACCATCCAAGTTGGGATGAGGAAGATGGGGCGTGGAAAGCAAGAAATGTCAAGAGGCTTTTTGAGAGAAACGGTTTAAATCCGCGTACACTCATAGACGTTGGATGCGGTGCTGGAGGGGTCTTAGCAGAATTGTCTAATTATGATCCAGGCCTCTCCTTAGTCGGTTACGATGTATCCCCACAGTTGAAAGACTTTTGGCACTCAAAGCCGTCGCATATAGAGTTTTTCTTGGCAGACTTCGCCACGCACAACAGGAGAGGTTATGACGCTCTGTTAATGCTAGATGTTTTTGAGCACGTTAGGGATCCGGCGACTTTTCTTGAGACCGCTCGCGGGCACGCAGAATACTATGTGTTCCACGTGCCACTTGATTTAAGTGCGCAAACAATAATTCGAGGAGCTCCACTCCGATCTGCGAGGAAGAATCTCGGCCATTTATCGTTTTACACAATGGATACTGCTTTAATGTTACTTGAGGATTGTGGTTATGATATTATCGATTGGTACTATACGGATGCGCACAAACTAAGCAGGGGGAAAAACGTGTTCTCCAGGTTAGCGAGTTTGCTTAGGGTAATTCTTCAAACATCCGAATCCGACCTCATGGTGCGTATCTTTGGTGGTCAGACGATAATGGTCCTCTGTAAACAATCACACAATTCCCGAGGTGAAAGCTAGCGAAAGTTATACTGTGGAGCGAGGTATTAAGACTCACTGAAAGAGTATGCCTGTTGTTAGTACTTGTCGAAGTGCCTATAAATTATTGTATTCTTACATGGTGCACAAGAACGACATTTATAATAGATTTTCGTGGTTGTTTAAATCGGTGTTTAATCTCGAAATAAGACCTTGCTGAAGCCGAAAGTCCTAATATTCATTGCATATTTTTACCCAGGGTATAAAGCGGGTGGTGCGCTAAGGTCCTCGATAAATCTTGTCAATCTAATCGCTCGGGACCGGGATGTTTATGTGGTTACGTCTGATCGGGACGTGGGAGATAAGTTCCCCTACTCTGACGTTAGAGCGAATCATTGGATGGCCGTAGGCGAATCGCAGGTACTGTACCTGAAGGTTTCCCCCCTTTCTGTACTTTACCTTTTCCGTCATTTAAGGTCCTGCGATTTTGATGTTATCTATCTCAATAGTTTTTTCAATTTTCACTTTTCGATAGTTCCTCTCCTTTTTAGGTTTATTGGGCTCTTAAAGGGATCTAAGTGTGTACTAGGGCCAAGAGGTGAGTTTGATCCCGCCGCACTAGCCGTTGGAAGGCTTAAAAAAATCTCTTATCTTTTTATTGTAAAAGTTCTGGGTTTGCATAAGGGACTTGTTTGGCATGCGAGCACTCAGTTAGAACTAGACCATATAAAAAAAGTATTCGTAGATAGCAGTACTATTTCTGAAGTGATACCTGATCCCCTATTTTTTCGGGAGAAGGTTGGCTCGGTTAATGCTGTACTGAAAGATGGTAGTGGAACTTTCAGGATAATATTTCTATCCCGTATTCACCCCAATAAAAATCTTCTTTTTCTTCTTGATGCTTTATCTCGCATAAGACAGCTTAATATAGTTCTTAATATCTATGGCCCTATTGAGGATGATATGTATTGGTCTTCTTGTCTGAAGCTTTTAAAGGGGCTCAGTCATAACATGACCGTACGCTATCGAGGCACTTTAAGGTACGACGAAGTGTGCCTCGCTTTTGAGGGGCATCACCTTTTCTGTTTTCCGACACTGTGCGAGAACTTTGGGCATGTTATCTTTGAATCTCTAAGCGTAGGCACGCCAGTACTGTTGAGCGACAAGACACCATGGACCGCTTCGGCAATCAGGTCTAAGGGCGGTCTCGTCGTGAGGGGGTTGGACAGTAATGCATGGGCACACTGCATCGAGAGTTGGGCGGCGATGGATGTTGATGAATACATGTCACGCAGAGTGGCAGCAAGGGATCTCTATGATTCATTAGCGGCACCGTCGATGTTGGGGCGATATTTGTCATTGTTGAGATAGTTATGTTCATTATTGTTCGCGCGCTGGTTGGAAATCTATAGATGTGTGGCATTGCGGGTTATTTTAGAAGTGTCAACTCTAAACAATTGTCTTTTCAGCAAGAGTCACTAAGGAGAATTCTTCGGCACCGCGGTCCTGACGATCTTGGATCATTTTGGCATCCCGATTTTGGCGTCGCTCTATTGCACACTCGGCTAGCGATTCAGGATCTGTCGGCATCGGGTCACCAGCCCATGCTCAGTAGTGATGGCAAGGTGGCGTTAGTGTTTAACGGTGAGATTTATAACTTTCGAGAGCTTCGGCTTGAACTTCAGGCCAAAGGTCATAGTTTCCTTGGGGATTCAGATACCGAGGTGCTTCTACGTCTATATCTGGACAATCGCCATCTCTCAAATCGTCCGTTTGAGTTTCTAACTCGATTAAACGGGATGTTCGCTTTTGCGATATGGGATGCGGACCTCAAGAGGTTGTTCTTAATCAGAGATGCTTATGGAATCAAGCCTGTCTACTATTCAGCCCACGAAACTGGATTATTATTTGCGAGCGAACTGAAGGCTTTGCGACCGTGTAGCTCACAAGGTCCAGAGCTGGATTTTGTTGCGCTGAATCGTTATTCTTCTTTTTTGTGGTGTCCTGGACATCAAACTCCGTTCCGGTGCATCAAGAAACTCAATCCCGGTGAGATGCTAGTGGTGGAAAAGGGCGTCATTGTGGAACGAAACGAGTGGTTTAGCGTTCCACGGGCATCACTACTAAGATCGCCTATCGGTTCCCTTTCTATGACTGAAGATGTAGCAATATCTGGAACCAAGAATTTCCTCCGCCGGGCTGTTCACCGACAAATGATGGCCGATGTCCAGGTAGGAGCGTTCCTCTCTGGGGGGCTTGATTCAAGCAGCGTTGTCGCCTTTGCTCGCCAACAAAACCCTGATATTCGATGTTTCACAATCGAGGCAGTGGGTGCCACTGAAGAGGGAATGACCGGTGACCTTCCCTATGCAACGCAGGTAGCCAAGCACTTGCAGGTTCCCTTGGAAGTGGTGCGAATCGACGCTTCCCGCATGGCCTATGATCTGCCTGCAATGGTCGCCCAGTGTGATGAACCCTTGGCAGACCCAGCGCCCCTAAATGTTCTCTACATCAGCCGCCTCGCCCGCGAGCAGGGAATAAAGGTCTTGCTCTCTGGCGCTGGGGGCGATGACCTTTTTACCGGCTATCGGCGCCACCGAGCGTTAATGGCTGAAAAGTATTGGTCTTGGCTGCCACAGGCTGCCCGATTAGGATTAGAGCGATTAACCAGCAGCCTGGATACAACTAGGCCCTTAGGGCGCCGCCTGCGCAAGCTATTTAATGGCGCAGGTTTGGAGGGTGATGAACGGCTGCTGAACTACTTTCGATGGGTCGATCAGGCGGACTTAACCGCGCTCTACAGCGCGGATTTTAAAACCGCCTTGGGCAATAGCCGGGCAGAGGAGCCCATGTTGGATTTTCTGGCCGCACTCCCGCCCGAAACACATCGGCTGGAGCGCATGCTCGCGCTTGAGCAGCGGTTCTTTCTCACAGACCACAACTTGCTCTACACCGACAAAATGTCTATGGCGGTTGGGGTAGAGGTGCGCGTGCCGTTTTTAGATCTTGATCTGGTGCAATTCGCGGCAACCATACCCGTGCGGTTCAAGCAGCGGGGGTCTGAAGGCAAGTGGGTACTAAAGAAGGCCATGGAACCCTATTTGCCAAGGGAGGTTATCTACCGTCCCAAGTCTGGCTTTGGTGCTCCCTTACGCCGTTGGATGCGGGTAGAGCTTCGGGAGCTCTTGGGCGATGTTCTGGGCGAAAGCAGCCTGCGAAACCGTGGGCTGTTTCACCCCGTTGCGGTGCAAAACCTAATTCGTGCCAATGATCAGGGCAAGGTCGACGCAAGCTATACGCTGCTATCGCTGATGTGCATTGAGCTCTGGTGCCGGCATTTTATCGACCGCCCCAGTGCACCTGTGCCTGAGTTTTCTAAGGCGGTGGCGTGACTACAAAATTGCAAGTGCATGACTTCTGGAACGAAGCTTCGTGTGGCGAAGACCTTTACCTTACGACTAATGATAAAGCGGGCTATTCGGCTCAATCGGCTGAGCGCTATCGCCTTGAGCCCTTCATTCTGACATTCGCAGACTTTGAATCGGCAAAAGACATGAAGGTGTTGGAGATAGGTGTTGGTCTAGGTGCGGATCATCAGCGATTTGCTGAGGCTGAAGCAGACCTTCATGGAATTGACTTGACCGAGCGGGCCGTGGAGCACACGAGGCAAAGGCTAAAGCTCTTTGGTCTCTCATCGCACTTAGCGGTTGGCGACGCCGAAAATCTGGACTTTGAAAATGAAACCTTTGATTGGGTCTACTCATGGGGCGTCCTCCATCACAGCCCCAATACCTCGCTAGCAATTCAAGAGCTGTTTCGAGTATTAAAGAGGGGCGGGCGAGCCAAGGTCATGATGTACCACAAGTGGAGCATCGTCGGCGTGATGCTTTGGCTTCGCTACGCCTTGCTTGCCGGCAAACCTTGGCGCAGCTTGCGCAGTGTTTACGCTGAACATTTAGAGAGCCCGGGTACAAAGGCCTATTCAATCGCCGAGGCGCGGCAGTTGTTTGCCGAATTTACTGACGTTCGAATTTCCACTCCATTGGGTCATGGCGATCTACTCGAATCCGATGTTGGCCAGCGTCACCGTGGCCTGGCACTAACACTCGCCAAAAAGCTTTGGCCCCGTTGGTTTATTCGCCACTTCCTTCCCGGCGCTGGCCTGGGCATGATGATTGAGGCGAGGAAACCCTGATTCGGTGACAGTTTGCTAGTCACACTCAGTACTTTCTCCGGCGGACCTGTGCTTCTCCGCCTCAAAAGTTCGCCAACATAGATGAAACAGTTGCTTCAATCCCTCAAAAACGGCATCGGTAAGGTAGTCGATGTGCCAACGCCTGCGCCGTGCTCGGGCCAGCTGCTGATTACAACATCGCGCACCCTGGTCTCAGCCGGCACCGAGCGCATGCTTGTCAATTTCGGGAAGGCGAACCTGCTTGAGAAAGTGCTCCAGCAGCCCGACAAAGTAAAACAAGTGCTTGAGAAGGTACGCACCGATGGCATCCTGCCAACGATTGAAGCGGTTCGCTCAAAGCTCGACCAGCCGCTTGCGCTGGGCTACTGCAATGCGGGCGTGGTAGTTCAGAGTGGCGTAGACGGTTTCGCGGTGGGAACTCGAGTGGTGTCGAATGGGCATCATGCAGAGGTGGTCCGGGTACCGAAGAACCTCTGCGCGAAGATTCCCGATTTGGTGGATGACGAATCTGCGTCTTTCACGGTGCTGGCCGCCATTGGCCTGCAGGGGATACGTTTGGCGCAGCCCACAATTGGCGAAGCCATTGTGGTGCAAGGCTTGGGGCTACTTGGCCTAATGACAGTACAGATGTTACGCGCCAATGGCTGCCGTGTGCTGGGTATTGATTTCGATTCAGCGCGTTGCGAGTTGGCCAGAGCCTTTGGTGCATCTACGGTCAATTTATCAAAGGGTGAGGATGTAATCGCTACAGCTGCAGAGTTTTCTCGCGGTAATGGTGTGGATGCTGTGTTGATCTGCGCATCAACAAAAAGCGACGAAGTAGTGCACCAAGCCGCCGAGATATGTCGTAAGCGCGGCCGCATGGTGTTAGTGGGCGTGGTGGGCCTAAACCTGCGCCGCGATGACTTTTATAAAAAAGAGCTCAGCTTTCAGGTGTCTGCATCGTACGGTCCAGGTCGCTACGACCCCGCCTATGAAGACCAGGGCCACGATTACCCAATTGGTTTTGTGCGCTGGACGCAGCAGCGCAACTTCGAGGCTGTGCTCGATATGATGGCGGCGGGCACTTTGAATGTGAAGCCGCTAATTACGCATCGCTTTGCAATTGAGGATGCGGCGAAAGCGTATGAGTTGCTGGATGACCCGAGCGCGCTGGGAATTGTGATTGAGTACCCCGATAGAGCGAAGCTTTTAGGCGATGGAACTACGGCGGAATCGGTGGATCGTGTCATAGCGTTGCGAGCTAGTCGCGTGCATGATGGGCTGCACGCAACTGTGCCGCCTGGCAATGAACCTGTTGTTACCCAGAGTAGCGATGCGCCAGCCGCCGTTTCCAGCGGCTTAGCCGCGGAGCAATCTACTCCGGTGGTTGGCTTCATAGGCGCTGGCAACTACGCCTCTCGTATTCTGATTCCCGCATTTAAGCAGGCCAGCGTAGAGCTCAACATCTTGGCCAGTAGCACCGGCGTGAGCAGTGTGCACCATGGTCGCAAGGCGGGCTTTGCCCAGGCCACAACCGACCTAAACACCATCTGGAATAGTCCGCGCATTAACACCGTAGTAATCGCCACACGGCACAACGCCCATGCCCAGCAGGTGGTCGCTGCGTTAAAGTCGGGTAAACATGTGTTCGTGGAAAAGCCGTTGTGTTTGACGTTCGGGGAGTTGGAGGAGATTCGCGCCGCCTGTGGATCGCCACGGGCCGATGGCCCTTGCGATAACGGGCCTATTTTGATGGTTGGCTTCAACCGCCGCTTCTCGCCTCACATCCAAAAAATTAAACAGCTGCTCGATACAGTCACTGCGCCGAAATCCTTCATCATGACCGTCAACGCAGGCGCAATCCCGCCCGACCACTGGACACAAGATTCTGAATCTGGCGGGGGCCGCATTATCGGTGAAGCCTGCCACTTTATAGACCTGTTGCGCTTTTTGGCCGCCGCGCCAATCACCGAATTCGACCGCAGTTTTATGGTGAGTCCCACGCGCGACACCGCCTCAATCACCCTGAAATTCGCAGACGGCTCGATGGGCGCCATTCACTATTTCGCCAACGGCAGCAAGTCATTCCCCAAAGAGCGGCTCGAGGTCTTTACCGATGGCCGCGTACTCGCGCTTGATAATTTTCGCAAACTCTCCGGCTACGGCTGGCCCGGTTTTTCCAAGATGAATTTGTGGAGTCAGGATAAGGGTCAGGCGGCATGTGTGAAGGCGTTTGTGGATAGTATCCGACATCAAGATAAGGATGAACCAAGTATCCATCATCGCGAGGCCGCCCAGCAGTCGCGGCGATTCAACGGTTCAATCCCACTCTCTGAAATTTTCGAAGTCGCCGAAATGACGATCAAGCTAGCGAGTTAACAAATACATGCTCATCGATATCATCGCTGGCGCTCGCCCTAACTTTATGAAGATCGCCCCCATCATTCGGGCGATTGAAGTGCGGCAATCGCTGGGCAGCCCACTCAAATACCGACTGGTGCACACCGGCCAACACTATGACGCCCGCATGTCGGGCGATTTTTTTGCCCAGCTGGGCATTCCGCAGCCGCACGTCAACCTTGAGGTAGGTTCTGGCACACAGGCTGAACAAACCGCCGGAATTATGATCGGCTACGAAAAGCTGCTGTTGCAGGAAAAATGCAATCTTTGTTTGGTGGTGGGCGATGTTACTTCCACCATGGCCTGCGCCATTGCCGCGCAAAAGCTCTGCGTGCCCGTGGCCCATGTCGAGGCCGGTATTCGTTCCGGTGACTGGACCATGCCGGAGGAGATCAACCGCATGGTCACTGACTCTATCACTAATTATTTTTTTACTACCAGTGAAGTGGCCAACGAGAACCTCCGTCGCGCAGGCGTTAGCAACGAGCGAATCTTTTTTGTTGGCAACACCATGATCGATACCCTCCTGGCAAACCAATCGCGCTTTGCCAAGCCCGAGTTTTTCGACGCGCTAGGTTTGAAGCCCCATGAGTATTTCGTAGTAACGCTGCATCGACCCGCCAATGTTGATAAAGGCGATTCTTTCAGCCGGTTGCTTTCTTCTATAAGCAGCAGCGCACGCAACATGCCCGTAGTCTTTCCCGTTCACCCGCGCACGGTAAAAACACTGCGTGAGTTAGACGATTTTCCCGCAAACATTCACATGGTAGACCCACAGCCCTATTTAGAGTTTAGTTATCTGGTGGAGCACGCTAAGGCCGTTGTCACTGATTCGGGCGGCGTAACTGAAGAAACTACCGTTATGGGCGTGCCCTGTATGACCCTTCGCTCTTCCACCGAGCGCCCCGAAACAGTCTCTATGGGCACCAACGAACTTTTGGGCATTGACCCTGCTACCCTTGCCTCGGCCTTTGAAAAACTCTTTGCCGGGCAATGGAAGCGGGGTAGCATCCCTCCCTTGTGGGATGGTAAGACCGGCGAGCGTATCGTTGCGCAGCTCGAGCAGCTACTGCGGTAGTAGGTTTTGAGAACCTCCCAACATTGTTTGGCTAGTTGCTTACTCGAATTTCGAACCTGTTGGCGCCTTGGTGCCCGGAACCTGTGGCGTGTGGGCTGGTACCGTGCCCAGTTGCGCTTGGGTTTTCACGCTGCTCAGCGTGTAAAACGTGAGCTTGGTGGGGAGATTTTTTTTAACACCCCCCAATGCGTCTTAAATTTAGAACCTCCTGGGCACTGGCAGAAAACGGCTCTTTACTTCGGTCGTCATCACTTTCCAATTAGTGATCATCCCCCAGACTGGCACTTAAACCCATTCACGGGTGCGCGTGTATCAGAAAGTGCCAAATCCTGGTGGCAAGTCTCTGACTTTGCAAGCGGTGCTGGTGACATTAAAACTGTTTGGGAAGCATCCAGGTTTGATTGGGTTTTGGCTTTTGCGCAGCGGGCCGTTACAGGCAGTAAGGGGGAGTTAGATCGCCTTAATATATGGCTTGCCGATTGGGTAAGGCAGAACCCAGCATATTGCGGCCCAAATTGGAAGTGTGGGCAAGAAGCCTCAATTCGAGTGTTGCATTTAATGATCGCCGCAAGGTTTCTACAGCAGGACAAATCCCCACAGCAGGAACTTGTATCGTTGATTGAAGCGCATCTCGCTCGCATTGCACCAACAATCGATTATGCAGTTGGTCAGGATAATAACCATGCCACCTCCGAGGCAGTAGCTTTGTTCTCGGGGGGGGCATGGTTACATGCCCATGGTGTGAGAGAGGGTGGACACTGGGCAAGGCTAGGGTGTAACTGGCTTGAAAATCGCGTGGCTAATTTAGTGGAATCGAGCGGAAGCTTTAGCCAGCATTCAGTAAATTATCACCGGCTAATGCTTGATACGTTAAGCGTCGCAGAGGTGTGGCGTGTTTGGTTAGAGCTACCCCGGTTTTCTGAATCCTTTTACCAGCGTGCAAAAGCCGCGACTCGTTGGCTATGCGCAATGATCAACCCCGATACTGGCGATGCACCGAATCTAGGTGCTAACGACGGTTCGAATCTCTTGCCGTTAACGAATGCCGACTATCGGGACTATCGGCCCAGCGTAGCACTTGCGGCGCGAGTCTTTGCTGACGAGTCAGTGTATTCCGATGTAAAGCTGGTTCAAGACCATCTTGCTTGGCTGGAGTTGAAGAGCTCAGAAGATACCTCCTCTAAGCCGTTGTGCGGCGACAGTCGAAAAGATCCTGTCTTCAATGCAGCTGGCTACATTCTTCTCAATAAAGGGCCATGGACGCTGCTTTTTCGCTATCCTTTCTATCGTTTTCGCCCGGGACACTGCGATGCCCTGCACGTTGACTTATGGCATCGCTCATTTAACCTGCTGCCGGATGCAGGAAGTTTCAGCTATAACAGCGATGTGGAGACTATTGACTACTTCACAGGTTGCGCAGGGCACAATACTATTCAGTTTGACAGTCGCGAGCCTATGCCCAAGGTAAGTCGGTTCTTACGAGGCGAATGGCTAGAACCTAAGGGGGTGAAGCTTTATGAATCCGATTTAGCCGATTCGCTCTCTGCAAGCGCAGGCTATCGAGACTGGCAGGGCGCGACACACCATCGAGAGATTAAGCTTAGCGAGTCTGAGCTGCGTGTAACGGATCACATAAGCGGGTTTAAAAAGCACGCTGTGCTTCGCTGGCGCTTGGCCCCTGGTGATTGGCAAGTGCAAGGGCGTTCGATTACTAACCAAAGTTTCAATCTCCACATAGAGTCAACCGCACCGATTGAAAAGATCCAGCTCCTGAAAGGTTGGGAGTCACGCTATTATCTCGACCTGCAGGCTTTGCCAGTGCTTGAGGTTTTTGTCGCTACGCCGGGGTGCCTGACAACGGTAGTGCGCCAGGTGCACTGATCTCCGGAGAGAAGAGGTAGTGAAAGTCTTGTATTTCCACCAACACTTCTCCACGCCGAGCGGTGCAACCGGTATTCGTTCGTATGAGATGGCAAAGGCATTGATCGCATCTGGCCATGAGGTAACGATGGTTTGCGGGGGGTACGCGGGGGGTGCTACGGGGCTTGACGGCGCGTTTATGAACGGATGCCGTCGTGGAAGGGTTGAAAATATTGAAGTTATTGAGTTTGATCTTGCCCATTCCAACGCAGATGGCTTTGTCAAACGAACTTTTAGTTTTCTACAGTACGCACTGCGAAGTGTTAAGTTAGCTTCTACAGAAAAGTATGATGTTTTATTTGCGACAACCACACCCTTAACGGCCGGCATCCCAGGAATTTATGCACGATGGCTGCGTGCTAAGCCGTTTGTTTTTGAAGTACGCGATCTTTGGCCGGAACTACCTAAAGCCATGGGGGTGATTCGAAATCCAATAGTGTTGTGGGCAATGGCGGTTTTGGAATGGGCAAGCTATCGATCAGCGCACCGTCTCATTGGGCTTTCGCCTGGAATTGTTGATGGCATAGCCTCGAAGGGGGTTAATCAAGACCAAATTGCGATGGTGCCGAACGGCTGCGATCTGGGAATCTTCTCTCAGCCCGTTGAGCCTTGGCGGCCTTCGGGCGTCTCGCCTGCTGATTTTATGGCTGTCTTCGCCGGAACGCATGGCATCGCCAACGGCCTTGATGCAGTGCTAGATGCCGCAGTGGAGTTAAAGGCACGGGAAAGAAACGACATCAAGCTGGTGTTAATTGGCGATGGCAAGCTTAAGCCTGCTCTTCAGGCGCGCGCCAAGAGTCTTGGTCTAGACAACGTAGTGTTTCATCCCCCGGTTAACAAGCAGAAACTTGCTGGGCTCATGGCGAATGCTGATATTGGAATGCAGATTCTTGCGAACATTCCAGCGTTTTATTTCGGAACATCTCCTAACAAGTTTTTTGACTATATCGCTGCTGGCGTGCCTGTGTTGAATAACTACCCCGGCTGGCTAGCGGAGATTATTGCAGAGGCGGGTTGCGGATACGCGGTCCCGCCAGATAATCCAGTGGCGTTTGCGGATGCTTTAGAAGCAGCTGCCGGGAGTCGTGAGAAACTCAAAGCTATGGGGCAACGTGGGCATGACCTTGCCAAAGAAAAATTCAATCGCCAGCTTTTGGCAAGTCGATGGGTGGAGTGGGTAACCGCAGTGAAAACATGAAGCGAGTTTTCGATATCGCAGTCTGCAGCGTTGCGCTCTTAATTCTTCTCTTGCCACTGTTAATCCTAGCTTGGCTGATTAGCCGAAATCTCGGTGGCCCAATCTTTTTTCGCCAGATTCGCCCGGGCCTGCATGGCAGCCCTTTTGAGATAGTAAAGTTCCGCACGATGACCAGCGAACGCGGCCCTGATGAACAGTTGCTACCCGATTCGGGCCGCCTAACGCCATTTGGAAAGTTTCTACGCACCACTAGCCTGGACGAACTGCCCGAGCTGTGGAACGTATTGAGGGGCGACATGAGCCTTGTGGGCCCCCGCCCGTTACTGATGGAGTACCTGCCGCTTTACACCCCAAAGCAAGCTCGCCGTCACGCGGTACGACCTGGAATCACCGGCTGGGCTCAGGTGAACGGCCGTAATGCGATCAGCTGGGAAGACAAGTTCAAGCTGGATGTCTGGTATGTGGAAAACCAAAGCTTGTGGTTGGATCTAAAAATATTGTGGTTAACAGTGAAGAAGGTGCTCCTGAGAGATGGAATAAGCGCCGAAGGTGAGGCAACCATGCCTAAATTCAGGGGCAGCAGGGCTGGGCAGCGCCCGTGAAGCAAGTAGCTATCTATGGCGTCAGTGGCTGTGGTCGTGGTGTTATTCCGTTGGCCCGCGACCAATGGCATGCCCGCGGCGAACCCCACCAACTGGTGTTTGTGGATGACAACCCGCCCGCTACCGAATTTAATGGCTACAGGGTGTTAACCTACAGGGAGTGGATGGAGGAACCAGCCTCGAGCCGCTACATCAATATAGCCATTGCAGACAGCAAGATTCGTGAGCAACTGGCGGATCGCTGCGAGAACGATGGCGTCTCGTTCTTTGAGGTGCGGGCGCCTAACGTGGTGCAACTAGACGATGTGCAGCTGCAAGAGGGCGCTATTCTCTGCCCCTTTGTTACCCTCACCAGCAACATATGCATCGGCAAACACTTTCACGCCAATTTGTACAGCTACGTAGAGCACGACTGCATTATTGGTGATTTCGTTACCTTCGCCCCAGGTGTGATGTGTAACGGCAATGTGGCGGTGGAAGACCATGCCTATGTCGGCGCCGGCGCAGTTATTAAGCAGGGTCAGCCGGGCCAGCCCGTAGTAATTGGGCGTGGGGCTGTGGTGGGCATGGGCGCCGTGGTTACCAAAAGCGTTCCCCCCGGCGTCACGGTTGTGGGCAATCCCGCCCGGCCGCTAATAAAAGCTTGAGGCGCCTTGACCGCAACCATGCTAGACACCCCTTTTCCGCCCTGGCCCCGCTGCACTTCCGAAGAAGCCGACGCTGTGCATCGCGCGCTGCTAAGTAACACCTAAACCCGCACCATGCTCAATACCCCGTTCTCGCCGTGGCCGAGCTTCACTTCCGAGGAAGCCGATGCAGTGCATCGCGTGCTGCTAGGCAACCGGGTTAACTACTGGACTGGTGATGAATGCCGCGAATTTGAAAAGGAGTTTGCTGCCTGGGCCGGTACCGCTTATGCCTTGGCGCTGGCCAATGGCACCTTGGCGCTTGATGTCGCCTTAAAGGCGCTAGGTATTGGGCCGGGTGACGAGGTAATTGTTACGCCTCGCACCTTTATTGCCAGCGTGTCCTGCGTGGTGAATGCGGGCGCGACGCCTGTGTTTGCCGATATTGATAGCAATTCCGGCAATATCAACGCGCAGACCATTGCGGCGGTGTTAACGCCCCGAACCAAGGCGGTAATCTGTGTGCACCTGGCCGGCTGGCCCTGCAATATGGACCCCATTATGGCGCTGGCGGCCCAGCGCGGCCTAAAGGTAATTGAAGACTGCGCACAGGCGAATGGGGCGCGGTACAAAGGGCGCAGTGTGGGCAGTATTGGGCATGTGGGTGCCTGGAGCTTTTGCCAAGACAAAATCATGACCACGGGCGGCGAGGGCGGCATGGTTACCTGTAACGATGAGTCGCTTTGGCGCGCCATGTGGGCCTATAAAGACCACGGCAAAACTTATGCGGCGGTGTATGAGCGCGAGCACCCGCCGGGGTTTCGATGGCTGCACGAGAGCTTTGGCACCAACTGGCGCATGCTGGAAATACAAGGTGCCATAGGCCGTATACAACTGCGCCGCATGAGAGCCTGGACGGCCGCGCGTGGAGCCAATGCCATGGCGCTGCGTGAGGCGCTGCTGCCGTTTGCGGATGAGGGCGGGGTGGTGCGCGTGCCACAGATGCAGTGCGATTGGTGCCCGGTAAGGGGGGGGTGTCAGGGGGGTGAGGCCGTGGCTGCTTTGGGTGCTGCGGGCGAGGGCGTGGCACTTCGAGGCGGCAGTCGTGAATCGGCATTGCCGGCCGAGGATGATTCCGTTCACGGTTGCCAGCATGCCTTCTACAAGTTTTACGCCTACGTGCGCCCCGAAAACCTAGCCCCCGGCTGGAGCCGCGACCGAATTATTGAAGAGATCCATGCCCGGGGCGTTCCCTGCTACATGGGCTCATGTTCCGAGGTCTACATGGAGAAGGCTTTCGACAGCACCGGCTGGCGCCCCAAAGAGCGACTGCCCGTGGCCAAAGAGCTGGGCGAGACCTCGATGATGTTCTTGGTGCACCCCACGCTGACGCAGGCGGAGATTCGTAAGACCCAAGACGCCATCACCCAGGTTCTCCGCTGTGCCGTAATTCGGTGACGGTTTACTCAATTCAAGTATTTCCATTTCAATCCGTACCAAATACCGCGTCAGCTGCCGTGCTCGCGGGCGAATTCCACAATCTGCAGCGACAGTTCCGGCAGTGCGGCTAGAGCCTTGCTACTTAAAGTGGCGGGGTGTTGTGCACAATATGGTTAGCTACTTTTTGGAAGGTCTAGACATGATAAACGTACCTTTGGCACAGGCGAAAAACCACTTATCAAAACTTATTAGCCGTGTGAAGCGGGGTGAGACCGTGGCGGTAACACGGCGCGGCAAGCCTGTGGTGCAACTCGTGGTGTACCCCACTGAGGGATCACCCCAGCAAGGGGAGCGAGTGCAGCAGGTCTTTGATCGACTGCGCCTGCTTCGAAGTGGGGTATCGCTTGAGGGTGATTTGAAGGCCATTGCTCGCGAAGGCTTGGACTGATGTCTTTTGTGCTTGATAACTCGGTGGTCAGCGGCGCGGGGGGATTGTGTTCGGTGAGGGTTAATAACCGGCGCTGGCGACTCGTGCGACCTCGTCACCTGCACCGGTGACTACCGCAACCCTTTGGTGAAGGGTTGCAGGCTGGATCGTGAGAATATCTTCCATTCCGTTTGTGCTCTTACCCCCGGCCTCGCTCACGAGAAGGGCCATGGGGTTGGCCTCGTAGAGAAGTCTTAGCTTGCCGGGTTTGTCTGGTTCGCGTTGGTCCGCTGGGTAGAGGAACACGCCGCCTCGGCAGAGAATGCGATGAACATCGGCCACCATACTGGCAATCCAGCGCATGTTGAAGTCCTTGCCCCTAGGGCCGGTTCTTCCAGCCAGTAGCTCATTAATGTAGCTCTGGATGGGTGGATGCCAATGCCGTGCGTTGGAGGCATTGATGGCGAACTCCTGTGTTTCCTCTGGGATGCGCATGGGCCCCTTGGTTTGAAACCAAAAGCCTTTCTTGAGATCTAGGGTGAAGCCATAGACGCCTTGCCCAATGGTTATGACGAGTTCGGTGCCGGGGCCGTAGATGGCATAGCCGGAAGCGATTTGCTTGGAGCCAGGGATGAGAAAGTCTGCGTCTCGAATGGGGCGGTGTTCAGCTGGTGCAGGAAGCACCGAAAATATGCTACCAATCGAGACATTCACATCGATATTTGAGGAGCCATCCAAGGGGTCAAAGGCCGCGAGCAGGCGAGCGCCCCCAGGCACATCCACTGCATGGTCCATCTCCTCTGAGGCCAAACCGCAAGCCACTCTAGATCTCGACAACCCTTCAACAAACAGCTCGTTGGCAATTAAATCGAGCTTTTTTTGTTTTTCGCCCTGCACGTTCCCAGTACCAGCATCCCCGTGAATATCAGCAAGTGCCCCCAGGCAGATCTGGCCGCTGATCTCGGCGCAGATTGCGGCGATTTGAAGCAGTAGGCGCTTTAGGTCGTCTGTGGCTTGGGCCTCATCGAGGTAGTGCTCGAGGGTCTTCACTTTGGTGCGGCCTTCTTCTTGGCTGCAGGTTTCTTAGCAGAGGGCGTCTCTGCGGCTGGCTTGCCAGTCGGGGGCTTTGGAGCGGCGGGCCTCTTGGCTGGCGCTTTACTGGAGGCCGGCTTCTTTCCTGTCGGTGTCTTGGCTGCTGGCTTCTTCGCTGGGGTCTTCTTGCTTGAGGGCTTCTCAGTTGCTGGTGTGCTTGCGGCAGGCTGCCTCGGCAGGGGTTTCTTCGTCAATGCATGTTTCTCTGCTGCTCCCTGCCCGCTCGCAGGCTTCGCACGGCTGGGTTGCTTGGTAGCAGGCTTCCTCGCCGGCGCCTTCTTTCGAAATAGTTTGGTGATCTCCTCCAGCGACACAGACACCTCGCCCCAGATGTCCTCCAGGCGGAAGTGGTCTCGCGTGACGGGCTGCATGATGTGCACGACCACATCCCCCAGGTCCACGAGCACCCACTCACCGGTATCGGTGCCTTCCATGCTCAGCACCGGGGCGCCGGCCTCACGAACCTTGTCATGCACGCTTTTTGCGAGTGCACGGGTCTGGCGATTGCTGGTACCACTGGCGAGCACCACGCGGTCGAAGAGGGTGGTGATGGGGGTGGTGTCGAAGACTTGGATGTCTTGGGCTTTGACATCTTCCAAGGCATCGACCACAAGGAATTGCAGGCGGGCGAGGTCAGTGTTCAGGGCGTGGCTCCAAATAGATGGATGGTAAACCGAGTCGGTCTGGCCAACAGCCTAGCCGCCCGAGGTGTAAACCGGGTGGGTTTCCAGGAACCGGGCCACAGCCCGGGGCACGAGGGCATCGATGGGCAGCCCCCTGTGAATTGCCTCGCGCACCTGGCTGGAGGACACAGCGTCTGCGGTGAAGGACACGGGCAGAATGCGGGCGCCGGGTGGGGCTCGATCCAGTGTGCGCTGCTGGGGCACCCTCCTTGGTCGTTCCTCTGCACCTCGTTCTTCGGGATTGGCGCCGGTCGATTCGACCCCTCGTAACTCCGGCCTTGCACACACCGCAAGCGCCATGTTCTGAACGAGCCACTCCCAGCGGTGCCAGGTGGTAAAGGCCTGCAATTGGTCTTCTCCCATGATCCAAACCAAGGGGCGGCCCGGGAAATCCCGCTGCAGCGATTCAATTGTCACCCACGTTGGGTTGGCCCGTCCACCTTGGGCGAGGGAGATCTCTCGGTCGTCCGCCACCATGCGGGGGTCTCCGAGGTCATCCAGCGCCAGGCGAACCATGTCCAGCCGCTGTGCGGGGCTGGCCACCGCGGGCTTGTGCACGGGGGCGGCGGTGACGAGCCAGCGCACTTCCGAGAGGCCCAATTGGTCAGCAGCCGCCTGGGCCATGGCCACATGGGCACGGTGCACGGGGTCGAACCGGCCACCGAAGAGCCCGAGGGCGGGAAGCGCTGGCGTGGCGAGTGGATCAGCGGCCGTCATGGCATCTGGCCTTCTCGCCCACTAGGGCAGGCCCATGACACTGGCAGCCAGGCCCAGTGCCACACAGACCATCATGGTGCGGATCATGCCCACCTTGAACTGCAGCATTAGCAGGATGGCCATCACCGAGATGACCGCGGCCACGATGTCCAGGCTTCGCCAAGAGATAAGGCCAGAGCCTGCCGTGGGCCAGAGGATGTGCTGGGAGAAGGTGAAGGCGAGATCCACAATCACGGCCACGACGGCCGCGCTGATGGCCGTGAGCGGGGCCATGAGCGCGGGGGTTCTGCGGCTCGCTTCCACCCAGGGGGCACCAGCCAGAATAAAAATGAACGAGGGCAAAAAGGTAAAGAAGGTGACCACCACGGCCCCGAGCACGCCCGCCTGAAGGATGCTGAGCGAGGCCAAGTCTGCATGTTGCGAGGCCCCCACGAACCCGATGAAGGCATTGATCATGATGAGCGGGCCTGGTGTGGTCTCGCCTAGGGCCAGGGCATCCATCATCTGCGCGGTGGACACCCAGTGCCGCTGCTCCACGGCCACATCGAACACATAGGGCAGCACGGCATAGGCCCCGCCGAAGGTGACGAGTGCCGCCTTGGTGAAGAAGGCGGCCATCTCCGAGAGCGCACCGGGGAAGTAAACCGTAATGAGTCCATAGCAAAAGGCCCAGAGCGCCACGCCCGCGGCCACGGCCGTGAGCAGGTGCTTGGCATCCGCATGGGCATGCGCAGGTGGCGGGGTGTGGTCATCAATGATGTAGGGCGGTCGGTCGGGCGTGAGTGGGGCGTGGGCCTGGGTGGCAGCCACGGCCAGGCCCGGCAGGGGCGTGCGTGAGAACAGGTAGGCAAGCCAGCCTACGAGCGCAGCCACGCCAATCACAAACACGAAGGAGGCACCCAGGCTGAGCAGCGCGAGCGCCCCCAAGGCAATGCTCCACCAGAGCGTGCCGTGAAGAACCTTTTGCCCCAGCCGAATGCAGGCGGCCATGACAATGGCGAGCACGGCGGGCTTTAAGCCATAGAGCATGCCCTGCACCTCGGGCACTTGGCCAAAGGTGATGTAGAGCGCCCCCAGGGCTGACATGATGAGCAGCGAGGGCAGGATGAAGAGCAACCCGGAGAGCACGCCGCCCCAGGGGCCGTGGAGCAGCCAGCCCATGTAGGTGGCGAGCTGCTGAGCCTCGGGGCCGGGCAGCACCATGCAGTAATTGAGGGCGTGAAGAAAGCGGTGGGGGGAGATCCAGCGGCGCTTTTCCACAAGCTCCTGCTGCATCATGGAGATCTGGGCGGCCGGTCCACCAAAGGATGTCCAGCCGAGGATGGCCCAAAAAGAAAGGGCACGCCAAAAGCTGTAAGTGGCGGGGGGGTTCATTCCCCCAGATGCTAAAGCAACTGCCGAATGTCTGCGGTGAGTTTGTCCACTTCCAGGCCGGCGGGCACCACCAACCGCAGGGCGCCCTTGGTGTCGTACACATACGTGAAGGTGGTGTGGTCGATGGTGTAGCTCATGGGGTCTGCCTTGGCCACCGAAGATTCCACCTTCTTGGCATACACGCGGAAGTCTTTGGTGAGGGCATCGGTCTGCTCACGCGAGCCGCGAAGGCCCACATAGCTCGGGTCGAATGAGGCCAAGAATTTCTTCAAGGCCTCGGGCTGGTCGCGCTCCGGGTCCACGGTGATGAACACCACCTGAAGCTTATCGGCCTCTGGCCCTAACTGGGCCTTTACCTCTTGCATCTTCTGCAGGTGGGCAGGGCAGGCATCGGGGCAGTACAAGAAACCAAAGAACACGGCGGTGACCTTGCCGGGGAAGCTCTTCTCGGTGGTGATCTCGCCATCGAGGTTGGGCAGACTGAAGGCCTGGCCCCAGTTGGCACCGGTGACATCCATGCTGTTGAAGGCGGCGGGCTTTGGGGAGCAGGCCGCAAGCGCCAGAAAGGCGAGAGGCGCGAGGCGTCGAAGATAGGATGTTCGAGAGCGTCGGAGGGGGGTGGGAAGGGTGACTGTCATGGCCCTAGTATAGGAGTCCGACCCCTTACGAAAGTTCGCGCATTTTGCCTTGCCCTTGGTGTTTCCCCCTCTCCCCATGATGAAACAACGAATCGCTGTGATTGGCCTGGGCCTTGCCGGTGCCTGCATGGTTCGGGCGCTCGCCCAATCGGCTGGGCCCGACACCGAGGTGGTGGCCTACGAGGCCGCAGGCGCCCCGGCCACGGGGGCTTCGGGTAACCCCCTCGGGGTGATGCACCCGCTGGTGTCCAAAGACTGGAACCTGGCGAGTCAGTTCTACGCGGCAGGCATTGAAGAGACCTGGGCCTGGTGTGAGTCACTCGGTGGATTGGCGGCCGGTTGGGCAGACCGGTGTGGTGCGCTGCTGATGCCGCAGGGGAATGTGGAGCCCGGCGTGGAGCCCAGTGTGGAAACCTCAGGAGGCTGGATACAGCCGCAGGCACTGGTGGCGGCCTGCCTGGAAGATGCCCGTGCCCGGCTGGGTGGGAGGCTCACGGCTCACTTCAACGCACGGCTTGGGCCTGCGCAGTTTGAGGAGATTCGGGAGGGTTCTGTGGCCGTGGTGGTCTGTGCGGCGGGGGACATGCTTGCCCCATGGGCGTCGGGCCTGTGCTTAAACCGCATTGCGGGGCAGTTGTCATGGCTGCCCGCGCAGCCGCATGAGGGCCCGTCGCAGGTGGTGTGTGGAGATGGCTATGTGGCCCCAGTGGTGCAGGGTCGTTTGGTGGTGGGGGCGAGCTTTGAGCGGCTTGCGGAGGGGGCGGCCGTCGCCGCGTCCCCCTGGCCCGTCACGGCCGAGGGCCACGCCAGCA
The DNA here is from genome assembly GCF_965194505.1 of Hahnella aquatica (SeqCode). Classification (GTDB taxonomy): domain Bacteria; phylum Pseudomonadota; class Gammaproteobacteria; order Burkholderiales; family Burkholderiaceae_A; genus Hahnella; species Hahnella aquatica. The sequence goes on from NZ_OZ239144.1 coordinate 299,421, forward strand.
ACCGCTTGCGCTTGGAGACCCTGCTGCCAGGTCTTGCGGCAGCTCTTGCCGACCGTTGGCCGCAGGCTCAAGGCCGGGCATCGGTACGTGTGGCCACTCGAGATCGGCTTCCTCATGTGGGGCAGCTCTGGGACGCGGCCGCTCCATTGCCGCGCAGTGTGTCTCGCCTGGAGCAGATGCCCCGGCAGGCCAGGCTCTACGCCCTGTTGGGCCTGGGTTCTCGGGGCTTGTCCATTGCGCCCATGGCCGCCAGCGCCCTGGCCCGCTGGATCTTGAAAGATGAACCCCCGCAGGGCCGCCTGTGGCAGGCCGTGGACCCAGCCCGCTTTGTTCTGCGGGCCCATCAGCGCAGGGGGGGCTGAGCGCCGAGCCGTCTAGGCCAACAACTGAAATACGGGAAGTCGAGCCGCCAACTTGTCGAAGGTGAGGGTGGTCTCGCATCCGGCCAATTGGGCGGCATGGCCGATGAGAAGGTCGCTTAGCTCCGCCTTGCCGGCTCGGGCGCTGGCCATGACGGCCTGCACCAGCTCCCGGCTCTCCAGGGCAAGGACGGGCATCAGGAGCAGTTCGTGGAGAGTTTCGAGGAGGCTGTCGCGGTCGACGTCGTAGGCCGACTCCAGCACCCAGAGGGTCTCCAACAGAACCATGTTGGAAACATACAAGCGATCTCGGGAGACTTCGGCCTTGTGAAACAAGTCTCGGGCAAGCTTGGACTGACGGGGCTCATCGTTGACCAAGAACCTCACCAGGACATTGGTGTCGATGGCCTTCACTTTTTCTTGAACCCAGCCACGCGTTTGTGAATGGCCTGGTTCATGGCCTCAATAGAGACTGGCGCCTGCTTGGTGCGGTGAAGACGACCAAATACATCCGAGACACTTCGCGTCATGGGCTTGACCAACAGTTCCCCTCGGGGAGTGATGCTGAAGTCAAGTTGATCCCCCGAACTCAAAAGAAGCTCCTCTCGGATGCCTTTGGGAATGGTGACCTGACCTTTGCTGGTGATGGTGGCGGTGGCCATGAGAATTTCCTTACTTTTAAAGTATGTCTTACTTTACTGTAAGAATTAGTCTGGGGCCAGTGCCCCCTGCGCGTCAGACCGTTTTCTTTTAGTCTCAAGCCCATGAACCTGCAACAACTGCGCATCCTCCGGGAAACCGCCCGCCACGACTTCAACCTCACCGAGGTGGCCATGGCGCTTTTTACCTCGCAGTCGGGGGTGAGCAAGGCCATCAAGGAGTTGGAAGAGGAGTTGGGCCTGGAGATCTTTCAGCGCAAGGGCAAGCGCCTGATGGGCTTTACCGAGGCCGGCGTGGCCGTGGCCGAGCATGCCCAGCGCGCCCTTCAAGAAATTGAAAACCTGCGGGCGGTGGGTCAGTCGGTCTTTGAGGCCGATGAAGGCCGGCTCGTGCTGGCCACCACCCACACCCAGGCGCGCTACGCATTGCCAGAGATCGTGCGCGCCTTTCGGGAGCGCTTTCCGAAGGTGCAGTTGGTGCTGCGTCAGGCAAGCCCCCCGGAGATCTCAGACCTGGTGGAGTCTGGCGAGGCGGACATCGGCATCGCCACGGAGTCCCTCACCCAGAACCCGCGCTTTGTCACCTTCCCATTTTTCAAGTGGTTCCATGGGGTGGTGGTGCCCAAAGAGCATGCCCTGGCATCGGGCGGCCTGCTCAGCCTGGCAGCATTGGCCGAGCACCCCATCGTCACCTACCACGAGGGCTTCACCGGCCGCGGCATGATCGATGCCACCTTTGCCAAGGCGGGCTTGAAGCCCCGGGTGGTGCTCGAGGCCCTGGATGCGGATGTGATCAAGGCCTATGTGGCCCTTGGTATGGGGGTGGGCCTCATTGCCTCGGTGGCTTACGATGAGGCCTCTGACGCAGGCTTGGCCTTGTTGGATGCGAGCGAACTCTTTGCAGAAAACACCTCGGTGATTGCGCTTCGCAGGGGCCGATTGCTGCCAGGCTATGTGGCCCATTTTGCAAGGCTCTGCGCGCGTGGGGTGACCGAGGAGGCCCTGCGGGCGGCCGTGATGAAGGAGGAGGCATGACATACCTAAGTGAAGGCGCCGGGGGCGCTGAGGGTGCTGTGGCGCGCCGCAAGGCCGTGACCCTGCCGGGGCTGGCAGCGGCTGCGGCCAAGGGTGAGCGGCTCACCATGCTCACCTGCTACGACGCATCCTTTGCCCATGTGCTGGATGCCGCGGGAGTGGAGATTCTGCTCATTGGCGATTCCCTGGGCATGGTCTTGCAGGGCCACGACTCCACACTGCCCGTCACGCTAGAAGACGTGGCCTATCACACAGCCTGCGTGGCGCGCGCCAAGCCCGCCGCCCTGGTGATGGCCGACATGCCCTTTGGCAGTTACCAGGTCTCGCCCGAGCAGGCCTATGAGAATGCGGCCGCGCTCATGGCCGTGGGCGCGCAGATGGTCAAGCTTGAGGGCGGTGCCTGGCTGGCAGAGACCGTGGCTTTTTTGAAGGCCCGCAGTGTGCCCGTGTGCGTCCACCTGGGGCTCACACCCCAGAGTGTGCATGCCCTGGGGGGCTACAAGGTGCAGGGCCGCGGTGCGGCGGGTGATGCGCTCATTGCCGAGGCCCAGCAGCTGGAGGCCGCCGGCGCAGACATGGTGCTCGTGGAACTCATTCCCACGCCGCTTGGAGAGCGGCTCACGCAGGCCTTGAAGGTGCCCACCATTGGCATTGGGGCTGGGCCCCACACCAGTGGGCAGGTGCTGGTGCTGCACGACATTCTGGATGTCACGCCCGGGCGCAAGGCCCGGTTCGTGAAGAACTATTTAGCCCAGGAGGGCAGCGTGCAGGCGGCCGTGGCGGCCTTTGTGCGGGAAGTGAAGGATGGCACCTACCCAGGCCCAGAGCATGGATTCGAGTCTTAAAACATTGATTTAAATAAGTTTTTCGTCTCCCCCCCCCCGATAAGAAAAACCCTTTTGACAATTTAGTTTTACCGCTTAAAGTCATCCGCTAGATGGATGACGAACTCTCAATCACAGACCTGATCGATTTCTTTTTGGAGACGTGGGTCTCGCTGCTTGCTGCGGCCGTTGGCGGCCTTGGATTGGGATTGGTCTTGAGCCTCGCCCTGCCCAAGCAATACGAGATCAAGGCCTTGGTGCAAATTGCCGAGGTGGGCGGCCTGGGCCGCGCCGAGCCCCCGGCCGTGGTGATTGAGCGCATCAAGACCGATGGCTTTCGGGCACGGGTGGGTCAGGCCTTGGGCGATGCCCAGGTCACGGCGACCATCAAGATCGACCCTGTGCGCAACACTGAGCTCGTGCAGCTCACCACCCGAGCAGAGACCGCCGAGCGGGCCTTGGACATCTCGAAGGCCTATGTGAGCGCCCTGGCCGATGTGCATGCCGAGCGGGTGGCGCCTTATTTGGAGCGCATGCGGCTGCACTTGGAGTCGGTGGAGGCGGAATTGGTGAGGGCCACGGCCATGCGCGATGGCTTTGCGGCTCGGATGATGCGCTCTGCATCGGCCGGTGGGCAGTCCTCGGGGGATGTGATTCTGAAGGGCAGCCTTCTGCAAACCCAGGAGAGCCTGGTGCGCAGCCTGTCAGACCAGGCCTTCAACCTGCGCAATCAATTCGATGAGAACCGAATCTTCCCCACGCGGCTTTTTGTCGAGCCAGTCGTGTCGGTGGGCATTGCGCCCGTCTTCCCTCGGCCCGAGCTCTTTGCCGCCCTGGGCTTCTTGCTGGGCGGCATGGTCATGTTGGTGGTTCAGGTCTTGCGGCGTGTCAAGCGGCCGCAGCCGTCTCCTGTTTCCGATTCGCCCACGCCTGCGTGAGCAGTGCGACCAGCACACCCAAAAACAAGCCCCCCAGCAGCGCCACGAGTGTGACGAGCCGCGTCTTGGGGTAGACCGCGCCCGTTGGCAGGATGACCTCTTCCACGGCCTTGGTAGGCTCGGTGTGAAGGGGTGAGAGGGCGAGTTGTAAGCGCAGTTGACGCTCCACCAGTTGCGCCTGCTGGGTGACCAATTGGCCTTGCATCTGGCCCATCATCACGGCAATGGTGGGGTCGATGCGCGAGAGGCTGCCGGTCTTGCCCAACAAATCTTGCAGCAGCGCCCGGGTGGACTGCAGCTCGTTCTGCGTGCTCGCGAGCGATTGCTCGAGGTTGCGCACCGTGCTCTCGGCCTGCTGGGCGTGCTGCTGCGCGAGGCTCTGGATGGCGTATTCCACGGCCTGTTTGGCCTGCTCTGGCGAGGCGGCCCGTGCGGTGAGCTCGAGCAGGCCCGTGCCCTTGGGCTCCTTGCCGGTGAGCGAGGAGGAGAAGCCCAGGGCACTCTGGGCCTTCAAGGCAAAGGCATCGCTCTGGAGGCGCTGAAGGGTGGCTGGAATGGACTCGATCTGGGTGGAGAGACCGCCATCCCCCCGGATGGCCGCCTGCAGGTTGCCCACCTTGGCGAGTTGCACCAGGCCGCGGGCCTCGTATTGGTTGGGGATGAAGAGCGTGGCCACAAAGGCAAGGGCCGGGGCCGCGATGCCAAAGGCCGCAATGATCTTCCAGCGGGCTCGGAGGGTGTCGAAGATCTCCCAGAGGGAGATTTCATCGTCGTCGTAGGGGTGGAGGTTTGGGTCTTGCTGCGGAGACTGGGCTTTCATCTCCGAGAGTATGACAAATTTTTTTAACGCATCTTGCTCGTGGTTGTTGTGGTCGCAACGGCAGGTTGTTGGACGGGATAGGACACTGCAGACACCCCGTATTTCTCGGCAAGGCCCAGTTCGACTCGAAGTGGAACACCGTCAGCCTCCCGGATCCACAGTAGAAGGTTCGCATCCGCACTGGTCGTTCTCTTCAACTGGAACTGCACCACATTCACGCGGCTCTTGTTGAAGATGATCTCCATCCTTGAGGCCACAAAGGTTTGCTTTGGATGCAGCTTTTTCGCGTCAAAGACAGAGATGGTCAGAGGCTTGGCTTGCACGGGTCTGCCCATCCACAAATACGGCAAGCTCATGAGGTCCGTGACGAGGCCATCGACTCGCTTCTCTTCCACGGTCTTCTGATTGCGCAGGAATGTGATCCGATCCCGCTTTGGGGAGAGCCGAGCCTCGAGGATGTCTGAGCGCGTGCCGCGCTGTTCAAGCATTCGGTGTCCGAGCCATCCGGCCTTGGTGAGCGACCCCTCGGACAGTCGCCTCACCTTGTCGAGTTTGGAGACCAAGGCCACTGTCCTCGGCATGGGGATCTCCGCCTCTAAGCGATAGGTCTTGCCATCGGCCTGCGGCTTGAACTGCTCATCAAAGTCGGAGATGGTGACGTCTTGCCCGAGGAGTTTTCGGGCTGTGGCCGTGGTGGTAGGCACGCCTGCCTGGTCTGAAAATCGCAGTTGCAGGCGATACATCTCAGCAGAAGCATTGCCCAGGGGTAGCACTGCGCAGGTGAGGGCGAGGGTGCTAAGCAGCAGCGGGCGCATTTCGAAGCCTTTTAAAAAGGCGAACCATCAACAGAACAAAGATAGACAGGAACAATCCACCCATGGCTCCGATGGTGATGTATCGGGCCCCCGATCTTGAGGATCCCTCTGGGACTGACGGCGGCGTGAGGAAGTGATGCAACTCGAGATACCGTTGCTTGGATTCCAGGAGCTGAAGTTGCAGGCCCAGTTGTAGCTCTCGCGCGGGCTGAGGCAGCGTGCCCTCCCCGTCGAAGACATTTTTAATCTCGGTTTCAAGTGCAGTCAAGAGAGACTGGCCCGTGCGGTGTTGTTCTGGAAGTCCAGCAATTCGTTGGGCCATGAGCCCAGACCATTTCGCCTGAATCAAAAGCCGGTCAGCATTGCGCTTCAACTCATTCGCATCGGAGATTGCAGTCTCCAGCGCCACGATCTGAGCGATGGGGCTCATGAATCGATTGCCGCCACCTTCGATGCTCACCACTGTGTTGCTCTCCAGTCGCCGTGCTTCTGGGTAATTGGAGAGCACCGCTTTTAGCTCGCTGATGCGGCGTTGAGCCTTGCGGATATCCTCGTCCGCCTTGATGAATTGGCTCTCGATGTTTGTCTGTGTCTTCTCGGCTGACAAGACCGCGGACTGAATGATCTGCCTCAAGTGACGCCACAGAAGAACGTCTCGGATGAATGCGCCTGTGGCCAGCACACCCGCGTGTGCTTCCTCGGGGGTGGGAGCCGACGCCTTTATTTCAAGGCCAAGCAGTTGGTTTGCCTCTTCCTTGAGGCCGACCATATCCTTCAAGTCCTTCTTAGTGACGGAGGCTGCAAGCTTGACCTGGTTGTCCCAAAAGGTTTCGGATCCGAAGTGCGCGGCAGCAAACCTTGCGGCGGGAGTGTCCGGCCCCAGAGACAGGAACGCTTCACGAGCGCTCGTGGAGCGCAGGATTTCGTTGCTGTCTCTCCAAATACCAATCGAGAGACCGGGTGTGCGCAGCATCCCGGAGGACTCGTATTTCGGCGATACAAGCGTAAAGCCGCCGGCAGCCAGTCCGAATGAAGCAGCGCCCAAGGCCATCCACCGCCAGGTCTGAGCGACGAACTCAAAGACTGTCCTCGCGAGTTCCTCTAGGCTGATCTCGTCGTCATAGGCGTTATCTGGAGGGCTCATCCCTTGCTTGATCCGTTCTGTTGATTTGTGAGGAAGGCGGCGAGTTCAGCCTTGGCTGCGTCAAAGAACTCCGGGGCCAAAACAATGTGCTTGAAGCGCTTGTCGCTGCTGTCCTGTTCGAGTTCCAGCAGCCCTCGAGACTGAAAGCTGGACAGCACCATGTGTAGCGTTGGGCGAGACAGGCCTATCTGTTTTGAGAGGTCTGCAATGGAGAGGCGATCCAAGCCACCGCGCTCCGAGGCTTTGGCAAGGAAAAGTGCAACCGTGAGTGATGACTTGGAGGTGAACACATGAACGATAAGAAAACATGACGCGTCAGGAAGTCTTTACGCGTTGTAAGGGTTTTCCCGGATGGGGGGGGGGGGGGTAAAAGCTATCTAACTAAATCAAGTAGTTAATTTGAGAGAGAGTATTTTTTGCTGCAAAAAACCATTTACATAAAAGGTGTTTTGGAGGGCCCGCTTTGGCCGAGTGGATGGGCATTAAAGGGGCATTTTCGGTAACATGTTAAAAATCATGAATTGACTTTGAGGTTCCCAATGCCCACTTCGCAGAGAGTTTTAAACAACGTCAGTCGCTCAAGAGCTCGGATGCGAGAGGCCGGCCTGCGGCCGATCCAGTTCTGGGTGCCAGATACCCGTCGGCCGGAGTTCGCAGCCGAAATTCGGCAGCAGTGTTTAGCGCTGAAACAGGACGCGCTCGAGACCGAGATGCTCGAGTTCACGGAGCAGGCCGCTTCAGAGATCCTTGACTGGAAATGATTCAGCGGGGTGACCTTGTCACCGTGGCGCTCCAAGGGGACTTCGGAAAACCCCGGCCAGCACTGGTGGTTCAAACAAATTTTCTCGCGGAGCTCGAGAGTGTGATTGTTGCGCCGGTCACCAGCGAATTGCGCAACGCGCAGTTTCGGGTGACCATCGAGCCCTCCCCATTAAACGGGCTGAAGGTTCTCTCACAGGTGATGGCGGATAAGTTAACGGCGGTGCCCCGGGCCAAAGTCACCAAGCCATTTGGAAAAATTGACGATGCTCGGTTGCGACAAGTGGACCGATGCATGCTGGTTGTATTGGGGCTTACCTAAGACATGAAAATTCTGGTCACCGTGAAGCGCGTGGTGGACTACAACGTGAAGGTTCGGGTCAAGCCCGACGGCTCGGATGTGGACATTGCCAACGTGAAAATGAGCATGAACCCCTTCGATGAAATTGCGGTGGAGGAGGCGGTTCGGCTCAAGGAATCGGGTGTGGCCACCGAGGTGGTGGCCGTGAGCTGCGGCACCACGGTGAGTCAAGACGTGCTGCGCACGGCCATGGCCATGGGGGCTGATCGTGCGGTGCTGGTGGTGCTCGATGAGCCCGAGGCAGCGAGTTTGGAACCCCTGGCGGTGGCCAAGCTTCTGGCGGCCGTGGTGGCCCGCGAGAAGCCGGACTTGGTCGTCATGGGCAAACAGGCCATTGACGATGACGCCAATCAGACGGGCCAGATGCTCGCGGCCCTGTGCGGCTTTCCGCAGGCCACCTTTGCATCCAAGCTCGAGGTGGTGGGCACAGACGGTCAGCGTGAGGCGCATGTGACCCGTGAGGTGGACGGTGGGCTGCAGACGGTGGCGGTCTGCCTGCCCGCGGTGGTCACGGCAGACCTGCGCTTGAACGAGCCCCGCTATGTGACCCTGCCCAACATCATGAAGGCCAAGAAAAAAGAGATTGAACAACTACAGGCCTCTGAACTCGGTGTGTCGGTGGCGCCTCGCGTGAAGATGCTCAAGGTCTCAGACCCACCCGTTCGCCCCTCAGGCGTGAAGGTGGAGACCGTCTCCGCGCTGGTGGAGAAGCTGCGCGACGAGGCGAAGGTCATTTAAATGAGCACACTGGTTCTGGCAGAACTCGACGATCAGCAGTTGGCGCCCAGCCTGGGTGCAGTGGTGGCCGCCGCCAGCCAATTGGGTGGGCCCGTGGTGGTGCTCGTGGCCGGCGGCTCGGGCAGTGAGCCTACGGCGCAGGCGGCTGCGGCCTTGGATGGCGTGACCCAGGTACTGTTTGCAGAGGGGTCCGCACATGCGCATGGCCTTGCCGAGCCACTGGCAGACCAGGTGCTCGCAGCCATGAAGGCAGGTGGCTACAGCGCGGTGGTGGCCGCGGCCTCGAGCCAGGGCAAAAATGTTTTGCCGCGCGTGGCGGCGCTCTTGGACGTGGGCATGGTCTCGGATGTCACCGTCGTGCTGACACCCGACACCTTCGAGCGGCCCATTTATGCGGGCAATGTGGTGGCCACGGTGCAGACCACAGACGCCATTCGGTTGCTCACCGTGCGGCCCACGAGCTTTGAGCCGGTGGCTAATCGCGTGGATGGCGCGGCACCCGTGGTACCCGTGGACTGTGTGGCGGCATCCACGCAGTCTCGATTCGTGTCTCAAGACAAGGCCCTGCGTGACCGGCCAGAGCTCGGCTCGGCCAAGGTGGTGGTCTCAGGGGGCCGGGGCCTGGGCTCAGCCGAGCAATACCAGGCCTTGCTCATGCCGCTGGCAGACAAATTAGGCGCAGCGCTGGGTGCTTCGCGTGCCGCAGTGGATGCGGGCTATGCGCCCAACGACTGTCAGGTGGGCCAGACCGGCAAGGTGGTGGCCCCGCAGCTCTACATTGCAGTGGGTATGTCGGGTGCGGTTCAGCACCTGGCTGGCATGAAGGGCTCGAAGGTGATTGTGGCCATCAACAAAGATCCAGACGCGCCCATCTTCCAGGTGGCAGATTACGGCCTGGTGGCGGACCTCTTCGAAGCCGTTCCAGAACTCACGCGGCAACTGCCGTGACCACCCCGCCCGTGCTCACCGAGGAGATCTTCCTGCAGGCCACGCCCTTTGAGGCGCGCGCCGTGCGGCTCATTCAAGGGGTGGTGCAAGAGATCGAGGTGGAGCGCAGCTCACAGCGCGGCCATGTGGGCAACATCGTGATGGGCCGCGTGAGCCGGGTGCTGCCGGGCATGCAGGCGGCCTTCATTGATGCGGGATTTGCTCGAACCGGTTTTTTGCATGTGGCCGATGTCTGGCAGGCCAAGCTGCAAGACGGCGAGGCCTTGGAGACCCCACGGCCCATTGAGCGGGTGCTCTACGAGGGCCAGCAGTTGTTGGTGCAGGTGATGAAGGACCCGCTGGGCAGCAAGGGGGCGCGGCTCTCCACCCAGCTCTCGATTGCGGGCCGTTACTTGGTGTACCTGCCTTTCGACACTCGGCCAGACCCCTCAAGCGCAGAGCCTCGCATCGGGATCAGCCAGAAAATTGAAGACCCAGCAGCGCGGGACATCCTGAAGGCAAGGCTCCTGGCCCTGGTGCCCGCGGATGAAGAGGGCAGTTTCATTGCGCGCACCCAGGCTGAGGATGCCTCCGATGAGGCCTTGGCCAACGACATCGCCTACCTGCGCCAGCGCTGGGAAGAAATTCGGAACGACAGCCGCGAGGCTGCACCGGGGTCGGTCTTGTACCGGGAGTTGAATCTGGCCCAACGGGTGCTGCGCGACTGGGTGGGCGACCGCACCACCCGCGTGCTGGTGGACGACCCCTACCGCATCGATGGCCTGCGTGTGTTCGCAAAGCAGTACATGCCAAGCGTGATGCCGCGCCTGGAGAACTTCACGGGCGATCGGCCTCTCTTTGAACTCCACAACATTGAGCAAGAGATTGCGGCCGCCTTGAAGCGTCGCGTGGACCTTAAGAGCGGTGGCTACCTGATCATCGACCAGACCGAGGCCATGACCACGATTGATGTGAACACGGGTGGCTATGTGAGTGGGCGCAGTTTTTCCGAGACCATCTTCAAAACAAATTTAGAGGCGGCCCAGGCCATTGCCCGGCAGCTGCGGCTGCGCAACCTGGGCGGCATCATTCTGGTGGACTTCATTGACATGGCTGATGAGGCCCACCGCGAGCAGGTGCAGCAGGAACTGGGCCACGCCCTGGAGCAAGACCGTACCAAGGTGCGCATCAGCGGGTTTACATCCCTGGGGCTGGTGGAACTCACCCGCAAGCGCACGCGCGATTCCTTGGCCCAGCAGCTCAGCCAGACCTGCCCCACCTGTGAGGGGCAGGGCCGCATCAAGACCGCGCAGACCATCTGCTACGAGATTCTTCGAGAGATTGCCCGCATGGCCAAGCAGTTTCAGCCGCGGGAGTTCCGCGTGATGGCCAACCCCGAGGTGATCGAACGATTCCTGGAGGAAGAGGCCGGTTTCTTGAATGCCCTGATTGATGAGATCGGCAAGCCGATCACGCTCTCGGTGGAGGGGGAGATTCCGCCGGGTGGGTATGACATCGCGCTGCTCTAGCGCACGTGGCATCGCGCTGGGTCGGTGGCGGCGCGAGTCCAGTTAAACTAGCGGACTTCCTCGAACCTTCACTTTTTGAATCATGAAAATCGCTCAAGAACTCCGCCTCGGCAACGTATTCATGCTTGATGGCCAGCCCCAGGTTGTGCTCAAGGCCGAGTACAACAAGTCCGGCCGCAACGCCGCCGTGGTGAAAATGAAATATAAGAATCTGCTCACGGGCTCGGGCTCCGAGCAGGTCTTCAAGGCCGACGAGAAGTTCGAGGTGCTGGTGCTCGACCGCAAAGAGGTCACCTACTCGTACTTCGCAGACCCGATGTATGTCTTCATGGATGCGGAATACAACCAGTTTGAGGTGGAGGCCGACAGCATGGGCGACGCCTTGAACTACCTGGAAGACGGCATGGCCTGCGAGGTGGTCTTCTACGACGGCCGCGCGATTTCTGTGGAGATGCCCACGAGCGTGGTGCGCGAGGTGGCCTACACCGAGCCTGCCGTGAAGGGCGACACCTCCGGCAAGGTCATGAAGCCCGCCCGCATTGCGCCCACCAACTTCGAGATCTCCGTGCCCGCCTTTGTGGACATCGGAGACAAGGTCGAGGTGGACACTCGAACCGGTGAGTACCGCAACCGGGTGAAGTAGGCCCAGCAAGGCCTGGGGTCCACGCCGATGCCCAGCGCCTTTTCTGTGCTCATCGTCTGCCATGTGGTGGACCACTATGGCGATGCCGGCGTGTGCCTGCGGCTTGCGAAGGGCTTGGCGGCTCGGCAGTGCCGGGTGCAATTGGTCATCGATCAGCCGGCGCTGATTGCCAAGATGTCGCCGACCCTTCCTGCGAATTTGCGTGTGACCGAAGGCCTCACCGCCCTGGAGGCGCGCGCTGTGCCAGACCTCCTCATTGAAGCTTTCCAGCACGAGGCTCCATTCGAGTTTCGGATGGACCTGGAGCGTGCGGCTTCGTTGGGTGCGCGGCCGAGGCGCGTGCTTCTGGATTACCTGGCCACCGAGCCTTGGGCTGATGCCACGCAGGATTTGCTTGCGCCCGACCACGCGATCAACCGTGCCTTGAACACCAAGGGCGGGCCACGGCTTGGCGGTTCTGGCCCAGCGGCCCAGCGGGTGTGGATGGCACCGAGTTTTGGGCAGGGGTTGGTAGTGGGGGAGCCGGGGCAGTTTCGGCGGGTGTTGGAGTTTCGTGGGGCGGAGGATGGAGCGGGGGGCGTGGCGGAGGGTGATGACGTAGGAGCACCTGGTGCTGTGTGGCCTTTGCGGGGGAATCGGGTTGGTGGTGCCGCGGGTAAGTCCCGGGCGTTGCGGGCCGAGCATATTGGTGTTGCCACTTCTACCTTTAGGTTTCTTGGCTTCGGCTACGACGACGCCCCTTGGAGTGCACTGGAGGCGGCCGTTGCTGAACACGGGTTGCCACCAGGGTTTGCTGACTTTCACATCCATCGCCCCACGGGTTTGGATTGCAGCCAAGATGAATTCGACATGCAGCTCTGTGCGGCTGACTTCAACTTCGTTCGCGGCGAGGATTCCTTTGTGCGAGCCCATTGGGCGGCTGCGAGCACTCGGGCGGTGCCCTTTGTCTGGCAGCCCTATCGGCAGGCTGATGCCGCACACCGCGACAAGTTGGTCGGCTGGATGAACCAGGTGCTGCCAGGCGATGCGCTTGCAGCTCTGCGAGATTTCCATCTCGCCTTCAATGGGCTGGCTGGCGAGGCTTCGTTGGGGGTTGAAGATGTAGGTGCTGCCTGGCAGCGCCTTTTGCAAGGCTGGGGGGAGATGCGGCGGGCACTTCAAGCCTCTTGTCAGCGGCTCGCCCAACGGCTGTCGCTGGAGGATCGGTTGATTCAGCTGTTAGAGAGGGTTTAGGCACCGCTTTGGGCGTTATCTGTGCAAGTCCAAAAGACGCTCTAGGTTCTCCCTCACCGCGAAGCGATCCCGGTCAGACAAGAGCCCTGCCCTCCGAATCACCAACTGGTTGTCCAGGGTAAACAACTTCATGCGAACCACAGAAGTTGACGACAGCCCTGCGCAAGCTAAGTCTTGTATCGGTGTATCCAATGGCCAATCGGACTTTTTCGCACTGGTAATCATGGCGAGCACCGAGTGACCTGCCTCCAGACCGAACACGCTCGGATTTGAGATGACCAGAGCAGGACGCCTCTTTGAACTCGTGCGTTCCGTAAACGGGAAAGGCACCACCACGACATCAAATACATCAAAGGTCACGATAGGCCTCGTCATCCTCTCGAGAAGACCACTCGCTCAAGGTCCCTTCCAGGGCAGCGGCAAAGACAAGATCGATGGGACCAGCCTTTCGCAGGTGAATACCACCGGCCTCAATGTCAAAGGCGATGGAGTCACCGGCCTCGAGGCCTAGCGAACGACGCACGGGCTCCGGGATGGTGGCCTGATACTTTCGGGTTAGTTTGCTGACGGGTGTTTGCATGACAAGCGCTCCAATAGATAATAGGTAATACTAGCATTACCCATTACTGATTGCTACGTGTTGCGCAACCCCCGCCGCCAGCGTCTCGAACATCCGTTGCTGGCCAAACGACTGCGCAAAGCCCAGGCGGGTCATGGTGGCCAACACCTCAGGCCGCACGCAGGCGAGTCGCATGGTCACTCCACGCCCAGCGAGATGGGCATCCAAATGCTTCAGGGCATCCAGGCCAGAGCTGTCCACCGACAGCAGGCTTGAGAGGTCGAAGACCTGAATGGGTTCGAGCGGCAGCTTTGGATCAAGCAGGTGCTCGAGCCGGCTCACCGCCCCGAAAAAGAGCACACCCGTGAGGCGGCGAACTTCGATGCCATCTAGGCTTTTGCCTTGCCCGCTGTGCGCAGGCGCTTCGCCGACGCTGGCGTCACCGACGCTCGCTTCCTCTACCTCCAGCACCCCGAGGCGCTCAAGCTCCGTCCTGTCCACCACCTCCACCCGTGTGATCTGGGACATCCGATAAATGAAGACTGCACAGGCCATCACCAGGCCCACTTCCACGGCCACGGTGATATCCACCACGATGGTGAGTACGAAGGTGGACAACAGCGTGGCCCGATAGGCGAGGCTGTAAGCCTTCATTTCTTTGAAGGCGCGCCACTCGCCCATGTTGTAGGCCACCACGAGCGCCACGGCCGCAAGGGCTACGAGCGGAATCTGCTCGGCCAGTGGTGCGGCCCCCAGCACAATGGCGAGCAAGACCAGGGCATGCACCATGCCCGAGACGGGCGTCTTCGCACCCGACCGAATGTTGGTCACGGTTCGGGCCACCGTGCCCGTGGCGCAAAAGCCACCGAAAAGGGGGCTCACGATGTTGGCTGCGCCTTGGGCCATGAGTTCTTGGTTCGGGTCGTGCCGCTCTTTGGCCAGGCCGTCGGCAACACGGGCGCAGAGCAATGACTCCACCGCACCGAGCAATGCAATGGTGAGAATCGGCGCAAACAGAAACTGCACGGTGCTCCAGTTGAAGTCCGGCAGGCTGGGCGCGGGCAGGCCCCTCGGAATCTCACCAAAGGCACTGCCCACGGTTTCTACCGGCAGGCCCAACACGGCCACCAGCAGCGTGCTGCCCACAATGGCCATGAGCGTGCCGGGCAGGCGAGAGACGATGCGCCCCACCATGGTGGGCTGTGGGTTGTAGCTCTTGGGCCACAGCAGAATCACCGCCAGGCAAGCGAGCCCAAGGCCAAAGGTGAGCGGGTCTGCCGTGGGCAGGGCCTGCGCCAACGCCTGCATTTTGGAAAAGAACTCCGCAGGCAGTGCAGGGCCGTCAAGGCCCAAGAAGGCCTTGATCTGCGAGAGGGCGATGAGCACGGCAATGCCACTGGTAAAGCCCATCACCACCGAGATGGGCACGAGCCGAATGAGGTTGCCCATGCGCAGCAGTCCCATGAGGATCATGAGCAAACCCGCACAGGCCGTGGCAATGAGCAGGTTCGGAATGCCATAGCGCTCCACGATGGCGTAGACCACCACGATGAACGCGCCCGCAGGCCCGCCGATCTGAACCGAGGAGCCGCCGAGCGCTGAGATGAGAAAGCCCGCGATGATGGCGGTGATGAGCCCCGTCTCTGGTGGCAGGCCCGATGCGATGGCAAAGGCCAGCGCCAGGGGCAGGGCCACGAAGGCCACGGTAAGGCCGGCCGAGGCATCCGCCACAAAGGTCTGGCGGTTGTAGTCCGCCAGGTGATCCAAAAGCTTGGGGCGAAAGTGGGGTCGCCAGTGAGGCTGAAAGGGCAGCCAGCCGAATGTCCTGCTCAGGGACTTGCTCAGTGACCGGGTGATGGCTGCCATGCCATGATCGCGTGTGCGCACAGCCACCAGCATACTCGCCGCCCACGTCTTGTCCATGTTGGGCTTTTCCAGCTATGCCGTGAGCCTGGTGGAGTTACAGGCTTTATGGCAACTCTCAAACACCGAGTCTGGGCTGGTGGCCAGTGCGTTTTTCATTGGCTACATGAGCCTGGTTTCGATGTGGAACGCACTCACCGATCGGCGAGACCCTCGCGAGATTTATGCCGTGGGCTCGGCCCTGGCCGCAGCCGGCAGCCTGGGCTTTGCACTCTTTGCTTCGGGCTTTGTATCTGGATTCTTCTGGCAGTTCTTGCTCGGTGCCGGGGTGGCCGCCACCTACATGCCTGGCCTGCGGATTTTGTCGGATCAGTTCGAGCCAGGTGCGCGGCAGAGCCGATTTGTGTCTTTCTACACCGCCTTCTTTGGTGTGGGTGCAGCGGCGTCCTTGTGGCTCTCGGGCTGGGCCGTGGATGCACTCGATTGGCGATGGTCCTTCGGGCTTGCGGCCCTGGGCCCAATGGCTGCCTGGGCACTCATGTGGATGGTCACCCAGCCGTGCAAGCCTCCAGAGGAAGCCATCGAGAACCTAGCACTCTCGAGTGCAGGGCCGCACTGGGCTTGGCGGTGGGCCATGATGATTTTTCCAGTGCCGGCGTGGAAGGTGGCCTGGCAGAGCCCAGCTGTAAGGGGCTACACCATCGGCTATGGGGTGCACTGCTTGGAGTTGTTTGGCTCGCGCGCGTGGACGGTCGCCTTCTTGGTGTTTGCATTTGGGGTGGGCTCCGGTGCCTCGCCTTGGTCGGCTGCAGCAGTGGCGGCCTTCGTGAATCTGATCTCCACACCGGCCTCCATTCTGGGCAACGAGTTTGCCCTTCGCATGGGCCGGCGCCGTTGGATTCTCTGGGTGATGGCCTCTGGCAGTTTGGTGGGGGTGGCCATGGCCTTGCTGGCCCAGGGCCCGTGGTGGATGGTGGTCGTGCTCATGAGCATTTACTCGTGTTTGATCATGGCGGATTCGGCCACGCTCACGGCGGGGTTCGTGGGCAGTGCCCCCGCGGCGGTGAAAGGTGCCGCCATGGGGCTTTATTCCTTGGTGGGCTTTGGGCTTGCGGCGGTGGGCCCGGCCATCTTTGGGCTGGCGCTGGATCTCTCCGGTGGTGCGCAGGTGCCCATGGCGTGGGCGGCGGCCTTCTTGGCGATTGGCGCGGGCTGCTTGGGCTATGTCTTTGCGGAGCGGCGGCTCTTCAGAGGCGAGGGTCAGCCTGGTTAGCGTGCTTTAAGGCTGTAACCCCTCAACCTCTCGCGGCATGTTCGAGGTGCACCCGGCCATTCGGAAGAGCGGCGTGGGCAGCGCCACGGCAAGGGAAATGCCTTGGGCACGGAGCTCGGCGCGCTGCGTTGGTGTGGTCTCAAGCCACCACCATCCGGGGGCAAGGCGATTCAGAATCCAGGGCGCCTGTGCGAGCATCTGCGCATCGGAGACCTCCCCGGCCCAGACCAAGGTGGGCAGCGGCTCGTCTCGATCGGACTGCACAACAAGCCAGATGGCCGCAAGCACCATGCCCACGGCCAGCAAAAAGCTAATGGCTTGGAGATGGGGCTGGCGTGGCCACATAGAGTCGTTCTGCAATGGGCAGGTGCACCAGCGCCGCAGCCAGTGAGAGTGCCACACTGACCCACCACACGATGTTGTAGGAGCCCGTGGCGGTGTAGAGCACACCGCCCAGCCACACGCCCACGAAGGCGCCCACCTGGTGAGATAGAAACACGAAGCCGAAGAGGGTGGAGAGGTAACGGTTACCGAACATCACGCCGACCAACTGCACGGTGGGCGTGACGGTGGAGAGCCAGAGCAGGCCCATGCCAGCACCAAACAATAGGGCCGAGGTGGTGGAGATGGGCAGCAACAGAAAGAGACTGAAGAGCACGGCCCGAGACAGGTAGATCCAGACAAGCAGCATGCGTCGAGAAATTCGGGTGCTCAGGCTGCCACTCGCATAGCCCCCCACCACATTGAAAAGGCCAATGAGCGCGAGAGACCAGCTCGCCACCTGGGCGGACAAGCCCATGTCGTTCAAGTAGGGCGGCAGGTGCACGCTCACGAAGGCCACATGAAAGCCGCAGACAAAGAAGCCCGCCATGAGCAGCCAGTAGCTGTTGTGGCCGAAGGCCTGGGTGATGGCATCGCGCAGGCTGTGGGCGGTGGATGTGGTGGTCGTGGGTGGGCTGGATGGCGCGTTGGATGGCGTGCCCTCGCCGGCGGCGACCTGTGCAACCTTTTTCTTCTTGGCCCGCAAGGCGAGTGCCAGGGCCGGGGTGGTGGCCATGGCCACGGCCATGATGAGCACGGCCGTGCTCCAGCCATAGGCCTCGATGAACCCTTGGCCAAGTGGCACCACGAGGAACTGACCCAGGCTTGCCGTGGCGATGCACAGGCCCATGGCCCAGGCACGTCGCTCGGGTGGCATGAGCTGTCCGAATGCGGCCAGCACAATGTTGTGACCTGCCCCACTCATGCCCAGCCCAATGAGGATGCCTGTGCTGAGGCTAAAGGAGGTTACATCGGACGACACGGTCATGAGCACGAGGCCCACAGCAAAGAGCACGCCGCCGCCCGCGAGCACCCGCCATGGGCCGTAACGGTCGGCCAGGGCACCAGCAATGGGCTGGCCAATGCCCCAGGCCAGGTTCTGAAGGGCCAGCGCGAATGCAAAGGCCTCGCGGCCAAATCCAAAACTGCCGGGCAGGTCTGGCTTGGAGACGGGGTCCACGAAGAGGCCGAAGCTTGAGCGAATGCCAAAGGCGAGCAGCCCAATGAGGCAGCCGCAGATGAGCAGCAGCCAAAGCGGGCGCGTCATGTTTGAGGAGGGCGCCATGGCCTCGGGGTTCATGCCGTTGGGGCTGGCATCATTGGGTTTGGACATCGGACTCCGCCTTGAAAAATCTCCCGCATCTTGCCTTAGTCTTCAACGCCTTGGTGTGGGGGCTCTCCTGGATTCCCTATAAGTGGATGGAATCCCAGGGTCTCTCGATCCTCTGGGCCACGGCCATTGGCTACCTGCTCTCCACCGCGGTGCTCGGGCTCTTTCAGCCAGCGGTGCTCTCGCGACTGCTGCGGCCACACCCCCTGTGGATGATGGGCCTGTTTTATGGCCTCACCAACACCTGCTTCAACTGGGCGCTGGCCCTGGGCGATGTGGTGCGGGTGGTGCTGCTGTTCTACCTGATGCCGCTGTGGGCTGCGCTCTTTGCGCGCATCATGCTCAACGAGCGCCTCTCGGCCGAGGGCATGGCCCGGCTGGTCTGGGCCTTGGCGGGTGCGGCGGTGGTGCTGGCCTGGCCGGTCCAGGTGGGGCCTGTCGCAGGCGAAGTGGCGGTCAATGCCCACGTGCTCGCCCCACAGCAGGGTGAATTGGTCTGGGTGGCAGACTGTTTGGCCCTGGCTGGTGGCTTGTTCTTTGGATTGGCCAATGTCTACCTGAGACGCTTTGAGGCCGCCACGCAGGCCGAGCGCACGCTCACCATGTTCATGGGCTCCGGCCTGGTGCCCTTGATGGTGCTTCTGGTGTTGGCGCTGGTGCATCAGTTCGTGCTGGGTGGGGAGGGGTCCTTGCCCTCGCTCATGCCGCCCTGGGAGGCCAGCATGGCGGCCTGGGCACTGGTGCCTCTGGTGGCGCTCTTCTTGGGCCTGGCCAATTTCAGTTTGCAGTACGGCGGCTCACGCCTGCCCACGCAGGTCACGGCACTCATCATGCTCTCGGAGATTGTGTTTGCCGCAGTGTCGGCGGCCTTGGTGCTCGGCAAGCAGTTGAGCATGGCCGAGTGGGTGGGTGGGCTAATGATTGTCTCGGCCGCGGTCTGGGCAAGCCTGCGCAGAGGGCGGTAGGCCGTGCCTTTCATCGATCTCGGCATTCACTCCTTCTGGGAGTTTTTGATTGGCACGATCATCATCGTGGTGCTGCCGGGACCGAACTCGCTCTATGTGATCACGGCCTCGGCCAGGCTGGGCGAGCGGGCCGGCTGGCGCGCGGCCTGGGGCATCTTCACCGGCGACACCATTCTGATGGCGGCCACTGCCGCCGGTGCAGCCTCGATGATGACGCTCTTTCCCACGGCATTCACGTTGATGAAGGCGTTGGGGGCGATCTTCCTCGGATGGATTGGACTGCAGTTGTTGCGGGATGGCATGCAGCGCTGGAAGGTTCCAGGCGAGGACACGTCTTCGGTGGAGTGGACGCAGCCCGATGCAGAACGCTCCGCCCCCTTCTGGAAGGCGCTCGGCCTCTCGCTCACCAACCCCAAGGCCATTCTCTTTTTCATTGCCTTCTTCACCCAGTTCGTGCGGGCCGATGCACCATCGGCGGCGATCGCCTACCTCACGCTGGGCGTGGTGGTGCAGGTGGTGAGCCTCTCCTACCTGGCGCTACTCATCTACGCAGGCCTTAAGCTTCAGGGCGCATTCGGGGCGCACCCGCGATGGGCCGCGGTGGGCATTGTCGTGGTGAGCCTGTGCTTCCTGGGCTTTGCGATCTCCATACTGCTGGGCTGAGAGTTCCACTTGGGATGACCCTGCGCTGCGGGCAACACCCTTCGGCTGAGGCCAGGCCGGGCCTCGGGCTCCGGCTCAGGTCATCCGGTGTTCCGCAGCCCCGCCGCAATCCCGTTGATTGAGATGTGAATGCCTCGCTGGGTGCGGGCATCACTCTCGCCTGCGCGGTGCCTGCGAATGAGTTCCACCTGCAGGTGGTTGAGTGGGTCGATGTACGGGAAGCGGTGCCGAATGGAGTCTGCAAGCACTGGATCTTTGGAGAGCCGCTCGCGCGTGCCGGTGAGCAGGTTGAGCGCGCGCTCGGTGCGGGCATGTTCGGCCTCGATGGCCTTGGAGATGCGTTGGGCCAGGCGCTGGTCTGAGACCAGGCTCGCATACCGGCGGGCCAGGTGAAGGTCCACCTTGGCGAGCACCATGTCCACATTCGAGAGCAGGGTCTGGAAGAACGGCCATTCGTTGGCCATCTCGATGAGCAGGCTGCGGTTGGCGCGCATGGCCTTGGGGCTCGCGTCTTGATTTAAGAAGGCATCAATGGCCTGGCCCAGGCCATACCAGCCCGGCAGGTTCACGCGGCTCTGGCCCCAGGAGAAGCCCCAGGGAATGGCGCGCAGGCTCTCGATGGAACGCTTGCCTGGTGCACCCGGCCGGGCTGCAGGCCGAGAGCCAATGTTGAGTGCGGCAATCTCGCTGATCGGCGTGGCCTCAAAGAAGAATTCTGCAAAGCCAGGGGTCTCATAGACCATGGCCCGGTAGGCCCTCTGGCTCTCGCGCGAGAGCATCTCGGCCGCGGCCAGCCAAGGCTCGGGCACGGTGGCACTCGACTGCAGGAGGCTTGCCTCCAGTGTGGCGGCCACCAGGGTCTCGAGGTTGCGCCGGCCCACGGTGGGCTCGGCGTACTTGCTGGTGATGATCTCGCCCTGTTCGGTGAGCCGCAGTTGGCCTGCCACCGTGCCCGGGGCCTGGGCCAATATGGCTGCATAGCTGGGCCCGCCGCCGCGGCCCACGGTGCCACCGCGGCCATGAAAGAGCCTGAGAGACAAGCCACGCTTGTCGGCAAAGAGTGAGACAAGCCGCTGGCTTGCGCGGTAGAGCGACCAGCTGCTCGTGAAGACACCGCCGTCTTTGTTGCTGTCGGAGTAGCCGAGCATGACCTCCTGCTCACCACCCGAGCGCCGCATGAGCGCCTCGATGCCGGGCAGCTCGTAAAAGGCCCGCATGATGGGCTCAGATTCTTCCAGGTCGGCAATGGTCTCGAAGAGCGGCACCACGATGAGGCCGAGCCGGCCATTGCGCAGCGTGCCCGCGAGCAGGCCCACTTCCTTCTGCAGTACCAGCACCTCAAGCAGGTCGCTCACCGTTTCGGTGTGGCTGATGATGCAGTGGCGAATGGCATCGGGCCCAAGGGCATCTCGAACATCGCGCGCCTTCTCAAAGATGGCGAGCTCTCGTTGGGTGCGCTCGCTGTAGGTGGCACGCGGCACGCGAAGGCCACGGGGGTCTGCAAGCACCTCGAGCAGCAGGCTCTGGCGCTCGTGCTCGGGGCGCTGTGCGTAGTCCGTGCACAGGCCTGCGGTCTGCAGGAGTTCGGCCACGGTCTCTTCGTGCACGTCTGAGCTCTGGCGAAGGTCGATGGTGGCTAGGTGAAATCCGAAGGCCTGCACCGCGCGCATCAGGGGCCGCAGCCGCTCATCGGCCAGGCGCGCCCCCTTGTTGCGAATCAGGGCGGCCTCGAGTGTGCGCAGGTCCGCAAGGAAGTCATCGGCACTCGCATAGGGCTCCGAAGGGGGCAGGGCATGCCGCAGGGCCTGGGTGCCCGTGAGCCGCGTGAGCGTGGCGGCCAGGCGAGCATAAAGGCCCACCAAGGCCTGCCGATACGGCTCATCCTGCCGGTGCGGGTTGGCATCGTGGGCGGCCTGGGCGAGTGCTTCGAGGGCCGGGGTGGTGCCCCTGAGCAGGCGTGAGACCGAGAGCTCGGTGCCGAGCAGGTGCACCTCGGTCAGGTAGTACCGCAGCGCCACCTCAGCATGCTTGCGCACGGATTCCTCCAGCGTCTGGGCCGAGACATTGGGGTTGCCATCGCGGTCGCCACCAATCCAATTGCCCATGCGCAAAAAGGCGGGCAGCTTGGCCTCATCGAGCCGCTCGGCGAGCTCTCCCATGATGGCCGGAATCTGGCGCAGGAAGGTGGAGCGGTAGAAGGAGAGTGCGTTCTCGATTTCATCGGCCACGGTGAGCTTGCTGGTGCGCAGCACCCGGGTCTGCCAGAGCTGGGCGATACGGGCCCGCAGGGCGCGCTCGTTCGCTGGAAGCTCGGCGGCCTGCCCCAGGGATTGGTGCCGATGCCGTTGCGCGAGCAGCTCCGCAATGCGGCGCTCGGCATCCATCACGCTCTTGCGCTGCACCTCGGTGGGGTGGGCCGTGAGCACCGGCGAGACCAGCGCCTGCTTGAGCACGGCCAGCAGGGCAGGCTTGCGAATGCCCGCCTGCTTGAACTGAGACAGGCTGTGGGCGAGTGTGCTGGGTGACTGAGCGGCCTGCGCTTCATCGGCCAGTGCATGCGCCTCGCGCAGCCGGGCCTGGTCCTCGGCGATGTTGGCCAGGTGCGAAAAATAACTGAAGGCCCGAATCACGAGCACGGCCTCTTCGGCGCTCAGGCGGTTCAACAGTCGGTTGAGCCGTTGGCCGGCCTTGGCATCGGCATGCCGCCGGAAGGCCACGCTCAGCTGGCGGACCTCTTCCACCAGGGCGAAGGTCTTCTCGCCTTCTTGCTCGCGCAGGGTGTCGCCCAGCAGGCGGCCGAGGAATCGAATGTCGTCTCGCAGGGTGAGGTCGGTGGTGCGCATGCGTGATTCCTTGGTTGGTCGCGACATTAAAAAACTTCGTGGGGGCCAAGCCGTCGCCAGTGGCCCATGGGCAGTGGGCCCAGCGCAATGCGGCCCATGCGAATGCGTTTCAGGCCCACCACCTTCAGGCCCACGAGCTCGCACATGCGACGAATCTGTCGCTTCTTGCCTTCGCGCAAGACAAAGCGCAGCTGCTGCTCGTTCTGCCAGGACACTTTGGCAGGCTTTAAGGGTTTGTCATCGAGCTTGAGGCCGTGTTGCAGGAGGGCGAGGCCCTTGGCATCGAGGCTGCCCTCCACTCGCACGAGGTATTCCTTCTCAATGGCGGAGTCTTCTCCGATGAGCACGCGGGCGATGCGGCCATCTTGTGTGAGCACGAGCAGGCCGGTGGAATCGATGTCCAATCGGCCCGCGGGTGCAAGGCCTCGGGTGGAGAACGGTGCGGGCCTGCGGGGTGGGGCCTTGGGGTCTACCCACTCGCGGTCGGGCGTGATCAGGCTCACCGCGGGCGGGTACTGGCCGTCGTCATCGGCATGCGAGACATAGCCAATGGGCTTGTTCAGTAAGACCGTGAGGCGCTGGGCCTGCTGGAGCTGCGCGCCCTTGGCCAAAGAGACCGTCTGACTGGGGTGGGCCCGGGTGCCGAGCTCGGTGACCGGCTGGCCATCGAGCAGCACAAGGCCTTGTTCAATGTATTGGTCGGCCTCTCGGCGTGAACAGATGCCGCGCTCGGCGAGCAGCTTGGAGACGCGAACGCGGCCGTCCTCGGACATCAGCGGTTCACATCCACCACCAATCGGCCACGCACCTGGCCATCAAGGATTCGGCTGGCCATGGGAATGGCCTCGGCCAGGCCAATCTCGGTGGTCATGGCATCGAGTGCCGCGGGCGAGAGCAGCCGTGCGAGGTCGGCCCAGGCCGCATCGCGTGCAGCACGCGGCTGCGTCACGCTATTGATGCCATAGAGCGTGACGCCTCGAAGGATGAAGGGCGCCACGGTGGCGGGGAAGTCCATGCCTTGGGCCAGGCCACAGGCCGTGACCGCACCAAAGCTTTTGGTGGCCGCGCAGGCATTGGCCAGCGTGTGGCTGCCCACGCTGTCGACCACGCCGGCCCATTGTTCTTTTTGCAGGGGCTTGCCGGGGGCAGACAGGCTCGCCCGATCGATCACGCGGGCCGCACCCAGGCCCATGAGGTAGTCGGTCTCGGTGGCGCGGCCGGTGGAGGCCACAACAGAGAACCCCAAGGCTTTGAGGAGGGCCACGGCCACGCTGCCCAAGCCGCCGGCTGCACCGGTGACCAGCACCTCGCCCTGCGACGGTTCGAGGCCGTGCTTCAAGAGTGCCTGCACGCAGAGCATGGCGGTGTAGCCGGCTGTGCCCACGGCCATGGCCTGGCGGGCCGAGAGCCCTGCGGGCTTGTGAATGAGCCAGTCCCCCTTCACGCGGGCCTCTTGGGCCAGGCCACCCCAGTGCTGCTCGCCCACGCCCCAGCCGTTCAGAATGACCTCATCGCCGGCCTTGAAGTGCGGGTCGTCGCTGTGGATCACGCGGCCGGCAAAGTCGATGCCCGGCACCATGGGGAACTGGCGCACCACGGCGGCGCGGCCCGCCCCGCCGGTGATGGCCAGGCCGTCTTTGAAATTGATGGTGGAGTAGGCCACCTGCACATGCACATCGCCCTCGCCGGTCTGGGGAAGTTGCTCGGAAGAAAGAGACTGCACCGAGGCCAGGGTGGCCTGGGCGTTGCTCGATTCGGCGGGGGGCTTTTCCAACAAGATGGCATTGAACATGGTGGGTGCTTTCATGGGAGGGTGCACGGGGGACACCCCGTAGAATAAGCCAATGAACACACGCGTTTCCTTCGACTTCCCACGCCCGGATGCCGCAGGCAGTGTCTGCACGGCGCAGGCCTGGGCCCGTGTGCCCGACCCAGTGGCTGCCGAGGCGCGTGCGCCCCTGGTCGAGGAGATCAAATCACTGCTGAAGGCCCGTAATGCGGTCTTGGTGGCGCACTACTATGTGGACCCGTTGCTGCAAGACCTGGCCTGGGAGACGGGCGGCTTTGTGGCCGACTCGCTCGAGATGGCCCGCTTTGGCCGCAACCATGCGGCCAGCACCCTGGTGGTGGCGGGCGTTCGGTTCATGGGCGAAACCGCAAAAATTCTCTCGCCCGAGAAGACCGTGCTCATGCCCGACCTCGAGGCCACCTGCTCACTGGACCTTGGCTGTCCCGTGGATGACTTCACCCGCTTTTGCGATGCCCACCCCGATCACACGGTGGTGGTCTATGCCAACACCAGTGCGGCGGTGAAGGCCCGTGCCGATTGGATGGTAACCAGTGGCTGTGCGCTGGCCATCGTGCACGAACTCCACCAGCGCGGTGAGCGCATTCTCTTTGCACCGGACCGGCACCTGGGCCGCTACATTGCAGACCAGACGGGCGCCGACATGCTGCTCTGGGAAGGCCATTGCATTGTTCACGATGAGTTCAAGGCAGCCGAGCTTGCGTCCTTGAAGGCCAAGCATCCGCAGGCCATGGTGCTGGTGCACCCGGAGTCGCCGGCCTCGGTGATTGAACTGGCCGATGTGGTGGGCTCCACGAGCGGCATGATCAAGGCGGTGGTCGAGGGCGTGGCCCAGGAATACATTGTGGCCACCGACCAAGGCATTCTCCACCGCATGCGCCAACTCGCTCCGGGCAAGACCCTGATCGAGGCGCCCACGGCGGGCAACAGTGCCACCTGCAAGAGCTGTGCGCATTGCCCATGGATGGCGATGAACGGCCTGGTGGGCCTGAAGGCCTGTTTGTCTTTTGAGATGGATGCCGCGCGCGCCAACCCTTACGAGGTGCAGGTGGATCCAGCCCTGGGCGTGAAGGCCTCGACCTGCATCACCCGCATGCTGGATTTCACGGCGGCCCATCCCGACAAGCTTGCCAAGGCGCAGCACGGTTTTGTGAAGAACATCGGCGCAGCCTGACATGCTGGCCTTCGACGACAACGAGGGCCTGGAGGCCGCCCGGGCCCGAAATATTCTGGATGCCCTGCGCGAAGACATGGGCCTGCGCGACCACACCGCCCAGCTCGTGCCGGATCGTCCTGTCACCGCGCAGTTGGTGGTGCGAGAGCCTGCCGTGCTCTGCGGCTGCGACTGGTTCGAGGGCTGCCTGCTCGCACTCGATGCCGATGCACAAGTGCACTGGGCCTTCGAGGAGGGCGATGACATGCCGGCCGATGCCGTGGTCTGTCGCATCCAGGCCAAGGCCCGCGCACTGCTCACGGCCGAGAGACCCGCGCTCAATTTTCTGCAGACCCTCTCGGCCACGGCCACGACCACGCGTGCCCATGTGGCAGCGATTCGGGGGGCCAGCCCCAACCCACAGGGATGCCAAGTGCTCGACACGCGCAAGACCCTGCCCGGCCTGCGTCAGGCACAGAAGTATGCCGTGCGTGTGGGCGGTGGCCACAACCAGCGCATGGCGCTGTGGGCGGGCATCTTGATCAAAGAGAACCACATTGCGGCGGCCGGTGGCATTGCGCAGGCGGTCGCTGCTGCACGCGGGCTGGATGCGGGCGTGCCGATTCAGGTGGAGGTGGAGAACCTTGACGAGTGCGAGACGGCCTTGATGGCGGGCGCGGAGCAGGTGCTGGTCGACAACTTCAGCCTGGACGACATGCGCGCGGCGGTGGCCTTGGCGGCCGAGGTGGCGCAGCGCACGGGTCGGCCCCGAGCACAGCTGGAGGCCTCGGGTGGGCTGGACCTCTATGGCCTTCGGGCCGTGGCCGCCACCGGCGTGGACCGCATCTCGGTGGGCCGGCTCACCAAGGATATTAAAGCGGTCGACTACTCCCTTCGCGTCCTTTGATGGGCGTGAGGATGGTGGGGTAGGCTACGGGCCAGGTCTTTGGGTAATCGCGGCTGTAATGCAGGCCGCGGCTCTCCTTGCGCATGAGGGCTGAGCGCACGATGAGCTCGGCGCACTCAAGCAGGTTGCGCAGCTCCAACAGATCGCGTGAGACACGGAAGTTCGCGTAGTACTCCTGCACCTCGTCTTTCAAAAGTTCAATGCGGTGCAGGGCGCGCTCGAGCCGGCGGTTGGTGCGCACAATGCCCACGTAGTTCCACATGAGCAGGCGCAGTTCATCCCAGTTGTGGGAGATGACCACGGCCTCGTCGGCATCCTCCACCTGGGATTCATCCCAGGCGAGCACGGGCTGGTTGTCGATGGGGTCTGCGCGAAGAATGGCCTGGGCGGCATTCTGGCCCACGACCACGCACTCGAGCAGTGAGTTGCTGGCCAGCCGGTTGGCCCCATGCAGGCCGGTGTAGCCGGATTCGCCCACGGCGTAGAGGCCGGGCAGGTCGGTCTGACCATCGAGGTCGGTGACCACGCCGCCGCAGGTGTAGTGGGCCGCAGGCACCACCGGGATGGGCTGGGTGGCGATGTCGATGCCGAGTGCTGCGCACCGCGCATGAATGTTCGGGAAGTGTTCTTTGAGGAAGGCCTCACCAAGCTTGGTCGCATTGAGGTGCACGTAGTCCAGGCCGTGGCGCTTCATTTCGAAGTCGATCGCACGGGCCACGATGTCGCGCGGGGCAAGTTCGGCGCGGGCATCGTGCTGGGGCATGAAGCGGGTGCCGTCGGGCAACTCCAGGGTGGCACCTTCACCGCGCAGGGCCTCGGTGATGAGGAAGCTGCGGTCTTGCGGGTGGTAGAGGCAGGTGGGGTGGAACTGAATGAATTCCATGTTGGCAATGCGACAGCCCGCGCGCCAAGCCATGGCCACGCCATCACCGGTGGCCGTTTCGGGGTTGCTCGTGTAGCGGTAGACCTTGCCCACCCCGCCCGTGGCCAGCACCACGCCGGCTGCGGGCATGGCCTCCACATGGCCGGTCTCGAGGTTTAAGGCATAGAGGCCGTAGCAGGCCTTCGCAGGCTTGGGCGGGCCGACCCTGCGGTGGGCCAGGTGCCTGCGCGTGATGAGGTCGATGGCCATCCAGCCTTCGAGCAGTCGGATGTTTGGGTGGGCGCGGGCTTTGTCGAGCAGCACCTCATGGATGGCCTTGCCGGTGGCATCGGCCGCATGCGCAATGCGCCGATGGCTGTGGCCGCCTTCCTTTACGAGGTGCAGGCCTTCAGGGCCGGTGGGGTCGGTGGTGAAGGGCACGCCGTGGGCCTGCAGCCACCGGATGGCCTGGGCACTGTGCTCGGCAATGTGGCGTGCCACGGGCTCGACCACCAGGCCTGCGCCAGCATCGAGCGTGTCGTTCACATGCGCCTGGATGTCGTCCTTCTCATCGAGCACGCCCACGATGCCGCCCTGGGCCCAGGCGGTGGCCGACTCGGCCAGGCTGCGCTTGGCGAGAATGACCACGGGCTGCTGGTCTGCCAGTTCGAGCGCCACCGTGAGGCCCGCGAGGCCTGAGCCCACGATGAGCAGCGGCAGGCGGTCGCCCGGCTGCGGCGGGGAATAGGGCGTGGTGCTCGAAGGGGCGTGTGGGCTGGAGGACATGGATGCGCGCAGAGGAGGAGGGGTTGCCCGTGGATGCGAAGGCTCCGACCCCGAACCGGGCGGTTCAGGTGGGCGCGGTCAGCCGGGCTTCGGGTTCATCCGACGGTGGGACGATCACGCCCACCCGGCAATTTCCATGCCCTTTGGGTACACATTGGTTCAGAGGAATATGAGGCCTCCGCACCACAGGCGCTTTGAGCATAGGCCTCTGGGCTCAGTCGCGCAACAAGTCCATCAGGCTGTGTCCGGTTGGCGCCACGGCATCGGCACCCCATTCGTCCACGGGTCGGTCGCTCGAGCAAAAGCCAAAGGCCGCCGCGATGTTGTAGCAGCCGGCATTGAAGCCGCTCTGGATGTCGCGGAAGTCGTCGCCCACATAGATCACCCCTTCGGCGGGCAGGCCCATGGCCTTGCAGGCATGGCGAAGCGGTTCGGGGTGGGGCTTGGCATGCGGGGTGGTGTCGCCACTCACGCACACGGCCACGCGGGTGTGAAGGCCAAGGGCCGACACGAGCGGGTTTGTGAAGCGCTCGAACTTGTTGGTGACAATGCCCCAGGGAATGTGGCGCTGCTCGAGGTCTTCGACCACAGCCTCGAGGCCCTCCATGAAGGTGGTGTGGCGGCTCAAGTCTTCTTGGTAGATGTCCAAGAAGCGATTGCGCAGGGCCTCGAAGCGCTCGTCGTTCCACTCGATGCCCAGCGCCTTTTGAATCATGCCGCGCGCACCTTTGGAGGCATAGGGCCGCAGGTCGGAGATGGGCAGCGCGGGCAGGCCAGCATCTTCACGCAGGCGATTGGCCACGCCGCCCAGGTCGGCTGCCGTGTCGAGCAGGGTGCCATCGAGGTCAAAGAGCACGCCGCGCCGAGGCTGGGCGAGCCAGCGCTCGCGCCAATCTGCACGCGGCTTTGGCAGTGGCCAGTCGGCGATCTGCAGGTCGGGGTTGGTGAGGCCTTGCGGGGTCATGCGGCCCGGGCCTGGGCCATGGGCTTGCGACAGGCGAGGATGTAGTTCACATCGGTGTCGGTGGAGAGGGCATAGACCTTGGTGAGCGGGTTGTAGGTCATGCCCACGAGTTCGATCACCTCGAGGCCGGCATCACGAGCCGAGCGTGCGAGTTCTGCGGGCTTGATGAACTTGTCGTAGCTGTGAGTGCCCTTGGGCAGCAGGCGCAGCACATACTCCGCACCCACAATGGCAAAAAGCCAGCTCTTGGGGTTGCGGTTGATGGTGGAAAACACCAGCGTGCCGCCGGGCTTGGCCAGTTGCGCGCAGGCCTGCACCACGGCGTGTGGGTCCGGCACATGCTCGAGCATCTCCATGCAGGTCACGAGGTCGAATTGCTCGGGGGCTTCTTGGGCCATGGCCTCGGTGGACACGATGCGATAGTCCACGGGCACGCCCGATTCACGGCCATGGAGTTGCGCCACCCGAATGGATTTCTCGGCAAGGTCGATGCCCGTGACGTTGGCACCCTTGCGGGCCATGGCCTCGGCAAGAATGCCGCCGCCGCAGCCCACATCAATCACCGTCTTGCCGGCCACGGGGGCCATGCCATCAATCCACTCCAGGCGCAGCGGGTTGATCTCGTGCAGCGGCCGGAACTCGCTGGTGGGGTCCCACCAGCGGCTTGCGAGCGCGCTGAATTTCTCGAGCTCGGCGGGGTCGACGTTCTGGTTCATGAGGTGGTGTGGCCCACAAGCCGCGCCGATGTTCTGGCGCGGGGCTGGGTGATGGTGGTTGGTTTAACGCTTGGCAATGCGGCTGCCGATGACTTCCACGGCCACACGGCGGTTCTGCGCGCGGCCTTCGGCCGTGGCATTGCTGGCCACGGGCTGCAGCTCACCATGGCCCTCGGTCTTGATGAGGTTTGGGGCTACACCCTCTTTTTGAAGGAAGGCCTTCACCGACTGCGCACGACGCTCGGAGAGGGCCTGGTTGTAGGCACGCGGCCCGATGGAATCGGTGTGGCCTTCCACCAAAATTTGCTCGATGGTGATGTCTTTGGCGTTGGCCAGCAATGCACGCAGGGCCTGTTGACCGGCGGAATTGAGCATGGCCTGGTCGAAGCCAAAGAAGCTGTCGGCCTTGAAGGTGACCTTCTGTGGCGCGGGAATGACCTCTGGAATGGTCTGGCCAGCCGGCATGGCACCGGCCGTGGCCGATGCCGGCGCAGGGCTCGCAGCCGACTTGGCCGCCAGGCTGGGCTCGCAATCGGGGGTGGCCAGTGCGGGGGTGAAGAAGCCAGCACGCACGCACTGGCCGCTGCCGTCGCGCACGATCACACCACCAGAGTCTCGCCAGTAGGCCGAGCCTGGCTGCGGCGCGGGTGCCTGGGCGAGCACGAGGCTTGGTGAGAGGCTGGCCGCCAGGGCCAGGAGCAGGGTGGAGCGCGTGGTGTTTTTCATGTCTACCAGTCTAATGGATGGCTGGACGGGTGGGCAGGACTTTCCCAGGGTTCAAAAGGCCTTCTGGGTCAAATGCACGTTTGACGCGCAGCATGAGGTCTTGTTCCGTGCTGGATTTATAAAAGGCGGCCTCGTCTCTGCGCAACTGGCCGAGGCCATGCTCGGCGCTGATGGAGCCCCCGCGGGCCATCACGGCGTCATGCACGATGCGGCGCAGTCGGTCCTCGTGCTCATCTACAAAGGCTTTGAAGCGTTGGTGGCGCTCGGCGCGCGCGAGGCCCTCGGCCCAGGCCAGGGGTGCTGCAAGGTTGAAATGCAGGTTGCCATCGCCCAGGTGCCCAAAGTTGGAGCAGCGCACGCCGGGCAGGGCACGCGCCAGGGCCTGGCTCATCTCTTCGCAGAAGTCCGCAATGCGGGAGATGGGCAGCGAGATGTCGAGTTTGATCTGTGGGCCGTCTTCGGCGGCTGCCAGCGTGATGTGCTCCCGCAGGGCCCAGAAGGATTGTGCCTGCGCGAGTGACTGGGCGAGTGCGGCATCGGCCACCAGGCCTTGTTCGATGGCCTGGGCCAGGGTCTCCTCCAGGCCCTCGGGTGCTTCGAGCAGCACCAAGGCGGCGTTCGGCGAACCCATGCGCAACGGTGTGGCGAGGTCGGGGTAGTGCTGCGCCACGGGCGCGGTGGCCGTGGGGCTCATGAACTCAAAGGCGGTGAGGCTGGCCTGGCTGAAGGCTTGGGCGGCCTGCAGCAGGGCCACGGCGGCACTGGGGCCTTCCAGGCTCACGAGGGCGGTTTGCGTGTGGGCGGGCTGCGGCCACAGGGCCAGGCTTGCGGCCGTGATGATGCCCAGGGTGCCCTCCGACCCGATGAAGAGGTCGCGCAGGTCGTAGCCGGTGTTGTCCTTGCGAAGGCTGCGCAGGCCATTCCAGACCTCACCCTGCGCGGTCACCACTTCCAGGCCTAGGCAGAGTTGGCGTGCGTTGCCATAGCGCAGCACGGCGGTGCCTCCGGCATTGGTGGCGAGGTTGCCGCCGATGGTGGCCGTGCCACGGGCGGTGAGGTCCAATGGAAACATGAGGCCCATGGCCTGCGCGGCCTCTTGAATGGCCTGCAGGCTCACACCCGCCTCAGCGATGAGTGTCTTGTTCGCTGCATCCTTCGCGCGAATGCGGTTCAGGCGGGTGAGGCAGAGCACGAGCTGCTTGCCCGAGGCATCGGGCGTGGCCCCTCCGGAGAGGCCTGTGTTGCCGCCCTGCGGAACGATGGGCACGCGATGTGTGGCCGCGAGCCTCACCAGGGCTGCCACGGCGTCTGTGGTCTCGGGGAAGGCGATGGCCAGTGCGCGGCCGGTGTATCGGCCTCGCCAGTCGGTGAGGTAAGGGGCCTGGTCTTGTGGGTCGGTGATCAGGCCGCGAGGGCCCAGCAAGACATGGGCGGCCTCAAGAAAGGCGGTGGTCACCACCGGGCCCCGAATGCAGAACGAAGTTCGTCAATGGCGGCGTCTGACAAAGACTCGGCCTGCGGCACCGCGAGCGTGAGCCGCGCAGTCTCTTCGAGCTCTTCGAGCACCGCGAGGGTGGCCTCGGGGCTGCTGTGCCAGACAGTGGGCCCGAGCCGCGCGAGCATCACGGCCCGAATGGGATGCCCCGCCTGGCCATGCGCGTTGATGGCCGATTCCACAACCTTCACCACCGAGGCGGCACCGGGCCGGGCATAGGGGATGTGCGGCACATGGCCCACCTTCATGACGAAGTAGGGCGTGACAGGCGGCAAGAAGTCTGGCGGTTCGGTCTGTGCGTCGATGCGCGTGTCGGCCTGCATGTCGGTGGCCTGCGGCTGGCTGCAGAGCAGGAGGCTGCGGGCCACACAGGCATGGCTGTGGGTGTGAAGCACACAGCATGTCTCGGGGTCGAATGCGCGGGCTGTAGCCACGATGGCCTGGTGGAGCGCGATGGTCTTGCTGGGCCGATCGCCGCTCAGGTGTTCACCGGTAAGTGAGACCTTCGAGAGTGCGGCCGGGTCGAGCTGGCCCAGGCAGGCATCGGTGGGGGTGATGAGCACGGCCTCGGGCAGGCGGATGCTGATGTTGCCCACGGTGCCGTGCAGATAGCCCCGTTGATACAGGCGCTCGCCCATGCGGCAGATGGCGTCGCGGGCCTGGGTCTCGTTCATGCGAGTTGGGCGAAGGCCTTCGTGAAGAAGTCTGTGCTGCCGAAGTTGCCAGACTTCAATGCAATGTGCAGCCCGTTGGCATGGCACCAGGGCACACCGGGGTCGATCTGCGGGCCGATCTGCAACTGGTGCAGGCCCAGTGCCTGCACACAGGCGCCGGCCGTCTCACCCCCCGCGACCACCAACTGGCCCACACCGAGCGCAGGCAGGCCTGCGGCAATGGCTGCCATCAAGCCCTCAAGCGCCTCGCCCACCGCCATGGCACCAGACTGTGATTGATGGGCCTTCACGGCATCGGGGCTGCTGGTGCTGTAAATGAGGATGGGCCCGCGGGTGGTGGCGAGCGCATCCTTCGCCCAGGCGAGTGCCTCGTGCGCCACGGGGGCGCCGGCGAGTGCGCGGGGCACATCGATGGCCAAGGCTGGCTGGCCCGTCGTTTGAAAATGGGCCACCTGTTGGTTGCTCGCCACCGAGCAGCTGCCCGAGAGCACCACGGCACGGCCTCGGGCTGGCGGCAGGCTGGCGGCCTGGTCTGCATGGGCGAGTGCATGGTTTTGCGCAAGGCCAATGGCCACGCCGGAGCCCGCCGTGATGAGGGGCAGCCCTTTCAGGGCGGGGCCCAGCGTGATGAGGTCTTCATTGGAGACGGCATCAACCACGGCCAGGCGAATGCCTTCTTTGCGCAGGGCCTGGATGCGTTGCTCGATGGCCTCGGCGCCTGCGGCCACGGTGCGGTGGTCGATGAGACCGACCCGCCCCTGGCACTGGGACTGCAGTACCCGCACGAGGTTGGAGTCCGTCATGGGGGTGAGCGGGTGATGGGCCATGCCGCTCTCGTGCAGGAGTTGGTCGCCCACAAAGAGGTGGCCCTTGAAGACGGTGCGGCCGTTGTCTGGGAAGGCGGGCGTGGCGATCGTGAAGTCGGTCTTTAGTGCGGCCATGAGGGCCTCGGCCACCGGGCCAATATTGCCCGCGGGTGTGCTGTCGAAGGTGGAGCAGTACTTGAAATAGATTTGTTGGGCACCGGCTGCACGCAGCCATTCCAGCGCGGCACACGATTGCGCCACGGCCTCTTGGGCCGGAATGGTGCGCGACTTCAACGCAATCACCACCGCATCGGCTGGGCTTGTGAGCGGCGCGGTGGGCAGGCCGTTGATCTGAATGACCCGAAAGCCGGTGCGCACCAGGTTGTTGGCCAGGTCGGTGGCGCCCGTGAAGTCGTCTGCGATGCAGCCCAGGGCAACAGGCCCGACGGCAGGCGCGCCTGCGCGATGGTCTTGGGGGGCAGCAGTGGCCATCTGCATGGCCGTCATGAGGACGTGTTGTCGCCCGGGGTGGGCAGGTCGATGCCCGGAAAGATTTTGATCACCGCGCTGTCGCCTTCACCGCCATGGCCGGCGGCGGAGGCCTGCATGAACATCTGGTGTGCAGTGGCCGACATGGGCAGCGGAAACTTGGTGGCCCGTGCGGTGTCGAGCACGAGACCCAAGTCTTTGACGAAGATGTCCACGGCCGAGAGTGGGGCGTAGTCGCCCGAGACAACCTGGGTCATGCGGTTCTCGAACATCCAGCTGTTGCCCGCGCTGTTGGTGATGACCTCATAGAGCGAGGCGGGGTCGAGCCCCTCGCGCAGGCCCAGGGCCATGGCTTCGGCGGCCGCGGCGATGTGCACGCCCGCAAGCAACTGATTGACGATCTTTACCTTGCTGCCCGCTCCGGCCGGCCCGAGCTTGTAGACCTTGGCGGCCATGGCATCTAAATACGGCTGAGCGATGGCATAGGCCTCGGACTCGCCGCCCGTCATCATGGTGATCTCGCCCTTGGCGGCCTTGGCTGCGCCGCCTGAGATGGGTGCATCGAGGTAGCGGATCTTTTTTTCGGCGAGTCGGCCCTCGAGTGTCTTGGACCAATTCGGGTCGACGGTGGAGCACATCACAAAGAGGCTGCCGGGGGCAAAGGTTTCGAGCAGGCCATTGGGGCCAAAGAGCACGGCTTCGGTCTGGGCGGCATTGACCACCACGCTGATGACCACCTGGCAGTGACGGCCCAATTCGGCGGGCGTGCTGCAGGCGGTACCGCCTTCCTTAGCAAAGGCTTGGGCCGCCTCGGGTCGAGCATCGCAGACATGGGGCACGTGGCCTGCGCGTCGCAGTGACTGGGCCATGCCCAGGCCCATGGCGCCCAGGCCAATGACACCCACCGTGGTCATGACTTGGTCTCGGGGTCGCTGAGGGTCTGAAGGGCTGCTCGAAGGCGCGCGAGTTCGGCCCGGGCCTCGGGCGAGAGGTCGGGCACGTTCTTTTGTAGTCGGGCGAGCACCTGTTGAATGGAGGCGTCGTCTTCCATGTTGATGTTGGTTGCACCGTGCGCAGCCGCATCACCTGCATGCGGGGCGGCCGCGCCATTGGAGGCGTGGGCGGATGTGTGGGCAGCGGCGGGATCGGCAGCCGTGCCGGTTCCGGTTTCGCGGGCATGGAGGCTGGGCTCGGCAGATCCGTGTGCCATGGCGCTTGCGCCAGCTGATTGGAAGGCCGTTTGAAGTGCGGGCTCGGAGGATGCATGTGCGGCAGGGGCATTGGCGGTGTGGGCCTGCGCGGCCTGGGATTCGCCCGGGGTGTTGGCCTGTGCAGCAGCGGCGCGGCGCTGTTGGCGTTCCACCATCAAACTAATGAGAAGCCAGCCTGCGCTGAGCACCAGCCACAGGCAGAGCACGGCACCCGCCGAGACCTGGGCCTGGCTGCTGAGGTCCGCGAGTTCGGTGCCAAAAGAACTCCATGGCAAGGCTTGAAGCCAGCCGAGATGACCCCCTTCAGACTGGGTGCGTTGACCCAATATGAGCAGCAGAAGCAGGCTGTTGAGCAGCAGAAGCAGGCGGTTGGCCGTCATGATTGATACAGTAGCAGACATCACCACTCGATTTCGGATCACGCGGCCCGATGAACAACGAATTCGAACTCCCCACCGAGGGCGTCAAAATCTACTCACCCGAGCAGGGCTGGCAGTCTGCGGGACAGCCCCAGCACGAGGCGCAGGATGTGCGGCCCCACGGAACTGATGGGACCGATGGGCCCGTGGGCCCGGCCGCGGCCGCATCCGCGGCGTCCTTCGAAGAACCCGTGGAAGAGGTGCGAGATGACGACACCGTGCTCGTGGCGGAAGACCCGTCTGTGCAGGAGCTCGAGGTGGCCCCTGCGGTGTCGGCCTATGTGAACGAAGAGCGGCTCGCGGAAGCGGATGACGATGCGCCGCGTTACGAAGAGATTGCACGCATGCGTGCCGAGCGCACGATCGATGACAGCCCGCTGCCCCCTGCACTGGCAGCCGACCAGGCCCGTGCGCAGGTGGCCCAAGGCGAGGCGGCTGCCCTGGCCCAGGTGGGCGATTCCCTCAACAGCCTCTTCCTCGCCTTGCAGGCCAGTGCCCCAGGCACCGACCTCACCAACCGCGGGCCCACCTGGCGCGATGTGGCCGACATCAGCCGGCACATGGAAGAGTGTTTGTCTGCGCGGCAAGAGGCGCTCGCGCAATTGGCGAACATCGAGCGTCAGATTCGAGACACGCGCGAAGACCTTCTGGAGACCCTGCGGCTGCTCGCGGCCATGGAACAACAGAACTTAGAGGCCGCCACCGTGCGCGCGAACATCAGCGCACTGGCTGCGAACGTCATCTCGAAGCGATTTACGACCTAGCCTTCGGGGGTTGAAGACTTAGCGTTTGTTGGGGCCGTTGCCGCCGAAGAGTCGTGAGACCAGGCGCAGCACCGGCTTTTGAGCGGGTTCGGCAGCCGCCTTCTCAATGGGCGCGCCGCTGGTGGGAGCGCCATTGGCCACAGCCGTTTGCGGGCTGGATTGCTGAATGGGTGCCGCAGGCGGCCGCTTGGCAATGCTCGGCGGAATGGCCAGCGGCTTGCCCACATGGGTGACGGTGGTCTGGGCCGTGGCATTGCGCTCGGCCTGTGAGACCGCCACGCGGTATTTCAAATTCGAATGCAGCAAGGGGCTGCCACCCACACCAGCGCTGCCGCCCGTGGTCATGGGCCGCTTGTTGTTGGCTGAGTGCAGGGCCATGGCCTGCTCAATGGCGCGTGCAAAGGCGAGGAAGGATTCCTGCAGGCGTTTGTTCTTGTGCTTGACCAGAAACTGCTCGGCAAAGGCGCGTTTGGCGTCGACGGCATCGAGGATGGGCGGCGTGAGCACGAAGGAGACGGGGAAGCGCTCGGAGGAGCTGTGCACGGCGGTGATCTGGTCGGCCCGCACGCGGCTGGGCGCGATGACCAGGGTGGGGTGGTAGCGCGGGGCCTCAAAGACCCACTTGTGCTTCTTCGCGAACTCGATGGTGGTGACCAGTTCCACTTCAGAGACGGCCGAGGGCATGACCACGAGGTCGAATTCAAACAGGAGCTCGCCGTCCAGGAAGTCGTTCCAGGTGAGGTCGGCCAGCAGGATGTCGGTGTCGTCGTTCAGGGTGCGCAGGGTTTTGCGCACATCGATGAGCAGGCGATTGAAGCCACCATCCTTGGGGAAGGTGATGGTCTGCAGTCGGATGGGGTTGGGCGTCTCCGCGGACTGGGCCCCACGAATCCAGCGGCTGGACGAGCCCTGGCTGTCGAAGTCGAGCAGGGTCGTGCGTTTTCCGAGATGGGCCGCGAAGTAATGCACCAGGTTGGCGGAGATGGTGCTCTTGCCCACTCCACCTTTTTGGTTGGTGACGAGAATGCGGAACATGTCTAGAAATCGGAAAGGGGGAGGGAAACTATAGTGTGCATGGGTTCATTTGTACAAACTAGAGTTTCTCACCTTGGCCCAGAACGCGCACGGTATTGAAGCCATATCGGGCCATGATTTCTTCCTCGGAGTAGTCGGGGTTGTATTCCATGGCGTGGGCAATGGTGGCGGCCTCCCAGGCCGGGCCCGTCACGGGGCCGTTGAGCACGAGGGTGGGCGGAATCTTCCAGTTGGGCCTGGATTTTTCCAACTCGGCCTGGGTGGGTCGAAACTTCTCGGGCCGCTCATTGATGAGCTCGAGCACCCGCGTGGGCGTGGTGCCGCCGAGTGACTTGAAGCGGCCAATGTCGTAGATGCCCAGGGATTTCAGCTCGGTGAGGTCGGTCTTCAGGGCCGTGACCTTCTCGGTATCGATGCCGCCGGGCACGGTGGGGTCCTCGACCATTTTGTAGGCTTGGTAACGGCTCACTTTGCTGGGGAAGTCTCGCAGGCTGAGGTCGTTGGCCACAAAGATGTTGGTCAGGATGTTGTTCTTGTTCTGGCGAAGGCTGTCCTCGAAGGCCTGCAGCACGGTCGTGCCGGGGGGCCAGGTGGGGTAGAGGGCCGTGATGCCGGCCTCTGCCAATTTCTCACTGGCCACCAGGGTCTTTTCCAGGGCCTCGGCATCGAGTTCCACGCCATCGATCTGCGGAACGGCAATCTTTTGCCGCAGATAAACCCAACTGAGGCCCTCTGGGAAGCGCTCGGGCAGGCCATCGGGGGTGAAGCCATCGACGTTGTCGGGGTCTGGGGTGAGGCCCAAGGCGGTAATGGCTGCGAGTACTTGCTCACCCAGGCCGGCCTCCAGCAGAGAGGCCTTGGCCTCGGCTTCGGCGGCCAGTTGGGCGGCGAGCGCCTCGCCATCAGCATCTTCGTCGACTTGAAGTCGGTACTGGTTGGCAATGCCGAGGACGGACTGATCGGCCACTGCGCTGCGCAGCTTGTCCGGCATGATTTGGTCGCCCACGACCTTGTTGCGGGTGACCATGGCCCGAGCGTCGGCCCAGGTGACGCCGGCCGGGAAGCGGCGCAGTTCGTCACCCGCGCGCACGGCGGGGTTGCCCTCGGGGTCTTCCTCAAAGGGGGTGTCGGGCAGGCCGAGGAGTTCAGCCTTGGCCGCGGTATTGCGGGCTTCGATTTCTTCTTGTTTGGCGGCTGCGGCTGCGAGGGACGGGTCTCTGGCCAGGGCCGCAGCGCGGGCTTCGGCCGGGAGGTTGTCCAGCGCGGCAAGCCGGTTGAGCTGGGTGGCAAAGGCGTTTTCCCAGGTGCCGTACGAGCGCGAACGGGCCGCGAGTGCACTCGCTGCGCTGGTGGACGAAAAGTCGACGGACGTGACCATGCCGGGCCTCCTGTGTTGCCTACAGCTGGGTATAAGCAAGAGGAGTGCCAGGAGGGGCGGGAGTGGCTCGAGGTGCCTAGATCGCCAGCGACTCAGGGAGGGGCGCAAGCGCTCGATTTCGCCTTTTGTCTGGGCTCACTCGTCATCCTCGAGTTCATCACGCCGCTCGTAATCCTCTCGGCGCTGCGCCGCAAATGCCTCAAAGGCATCAAGCAAAGCATGCTTGGCAGACGTTCTTGAAAACACGGGTCGCATCGGTGCTCGACGATTCCCTGTGACCGCGAGGACTGGATCGTCAAGTTCCTTGAGTTCTACGGGCATATCGGGCAGGGCCAGGACTGCCCAGCCATTGATGTAATCGCCGCGAGAGCCCGCCGTGGACCACTCGTTGAGGAACGTGTGCACAGCCCAGTCTGAGCACGACATGCTCGCGATCCAACGGAGAAATCGCAGCAACTCCGCATCAAAGCCCGGGATAAATTGCTTTGCAGGGTAGGCGTCTCTGGAGGGGGTGGTGCTGGTGGCCCTTGCAGAGAGTTGAAGCAGGCGCCCTTGGCGACGCCGAGTCTCGATCGCGGCCTCCGTCCATCCAGTGTGCTCCATGACCATGGCGAGGTCCCAGTACCGCCCTCGGTCCTCTAAATTAAGGTCGGTCGATTTCAGGCCACTCAGTTCGCCGTCCGGACAAAAGACATGGGCCATTCCAAAGAACAGGTCCTCTGAGTGATCTGCATGATCTATTTCCCTGACGGCCTGTCGGAGCTTCTCTTGTTCGGCCTCTGTCTCCTCTGGGCCACCGTGAAAGGAAAACTCATATGTGATGGCGCCGATCAACTCATGCAAAGTAATGGATGGTGGGGCTTCATCTGAGCCCAATGGCGCACAAACTGTTCGCCTGTCTTTGCGTCGCCTGCCGGCAATAATAAAGGTCATGACACCTGCACCGATGCGCAGCGGTAAATCAATGCACTGGTCAAACATGGCGCTGACCGAGTAGTTGATATGACTCCCTTCTTTGTAGTGCACGCCCGAATACTCGGTGTCGTGCGCGAACGGCGTCGACCGACCACTGACATCCCAGCGTCTCGATGTGTCTCTGACGGTGTAGGACTTGGAGTCGTCTATGGCCCGATGCTCGTCCTCTCCGCTGACCAAGTTCAAATACGGCGTTGCGGTGGGTGAGTTTGGATCCTGTGCAGCCACGATGGTCGACAAAAGTTGATGAGGGATTCGGAGTTCTTGACGCAATGAAAGCTCCAAAGCCTCCAACGCGGGCTCCCCGGAATCATCGCGAGGATGCGCTCGGATGATGTCGCCGGATCGTATGGCCTCATACCTTTCCAGGTAAGCGTGAACCCAGTCACGGGTGTAGACCTCCTGCAGTGACTCGTTCGCTTTTAGTAACTCGAAAATCGCTGAGAGATTTGTGCCAGCCTGAAGAGCGATCTCCTGGTCAAGCCAATGGTGTGCCGCATCGGTTATGTCGGACACACTTTCTCGTAAGCCGCTAGGCGTCTCTACTTGTTGTCTTTTCAGTAGGCGCCCGCTGCCGGTGAGTTCAATTCTTGGATACATGATGTTGCTTCCCTGCTGGGTATGTTGCTCTCGCTTTCCTTATAACGCTACCTTCCACTTGCGCAGTTGGCTGAATCCCCGACCGATCGCATGGTGCTTCACATTGAGGGTTCAGCGGTTCCGTCATTGTCGGCGGCGGGGGCGGTGAGCGTCCGAATGGTCAGGGCACAGCGTTGCTCAATCAGAGCATTGATTCGCTCAACCACGGCATTGCCAGCAAAACGGTGTACGGGGTCAGACTGGAGTTTGCGGGCCGTCGCTGGCAGTAACGATGCCAACTCCAGAATGCGCCGTTTGGCCTGCGCCTTGGTAAAGCCTGTGTCCTTGGCGAACTGCTCCCAATGCCGCGCCTGGACTTCGCTGAACTTGTACTTGCTGCCGATTTTCATCGCCATCTTCTGCGTCAGTGTCGGATACACCGCCGTCGAGAGCGTGTCGTAAAACGGCGCCAGAACGGGTGTCTTGCCCGAGTACAGCAGAGAGACATTCTTGGCGTGTGCATCATGATTGCCAATCAGCGCATTGAACAGCACGTAGTCGAGCAGTCGCAGGACTTGCGGCGCACTGGGGCGCGTCGCACTGCGCACCAGATCAAAACACTGGGCCAGATCCGGGCCACCTTCACTCTGGTATTTCATTTCCGGCACCACGCCCAGCGCCTGGCAAAAGTCCTCTTGATGAAGCCGTTGCCGCTGACCCTGGACATCAATCAGTCGGTCGTAGCGCTCAACCAGCAGAAACGAGCGATCCAACACCCAGTGCACTTTTGATTTTGCTGGTTTGAGCTGCATGGCCTCGGCCAGTGCCATGCAAAACCCCTCGTTGATCACGCTGTCTTCAATGGCGTGGATGGCCGGTTTCAGGATGTGGGAGCTGGGCGTGCCGCGGAGTGGCAGTCCGATGCGCCCATCATCGAAAACCACTGGCAACTTGTCCTGAGCGCCCGCCAATGAGAGTCGCAAGCCGTCTTTGCCTGCCAGCATGGGACGACGCGGCAATTCATCGAGGATTGCCACGACCTCCTCGTTGCTCAGCCATTGAACGTCGTCTTTGCGGCTCGGCACAGGCAATGCCTGCCCCGGCTTAAGGAATGTCACGGCTCCAGCGCACTCACCACCGATGTGGTCCAGCAGCGCAAAGTCGTTTTGGCCCGAGACCTGAAACCGCTGCGCAATCAGTCGGCGCATCTGCCCTTCCGGTAAAAGGCCAGCAAAGAAGGGGCGCGTTTTACGATCATCGAATGGCTCTGCTTGCAGTGGCAGCGAGGCGGACAAGGCCACGGCGTCTTTGTGTGACAACCAACCGGGTGCGTAGCAAAAGTTCAGCCGCCCATCGACCAGCGCCAAAGTACCGACACGATCGGCGAAAAGCCAGACGTCTAGCTCATGCGCCATGGCCGTCGTCCTCTCGTTGATCGTCGGACCCAACGGATGGCAACCCGCTTAAATGGATTCCTCCGCCCAGGGTATCAATGACCCGCAGCACATTCTGCAGCCGCAAGGTGGGCTTGCCCGCCTCAAGGTCCACAATGAAGCGCACACCCACCCCAGCCGCCAGCGCCAACTGGGGCTGGGTCAGCCCGAGTTGCTTGCGAGCGGCACGCAGTGCATCGCCGAGTTGTTGCGGTGATCGAATGGATATCATGGCTTGCATAGTTTCCCGTTCGGGAAATTATGAGGCACAACCGGAGTCAATGAAAGGTTTATTTCCCGATTGGGAAATAAAAAAACTGAATCTTGCCCTTGCAAAAGGAATGTTACCGATCGGGAAATAATTACACTTTCGATTCCACGCTGGCGGGAGTGGCTCCGACATAACTTTGCTACGCAAAGTGAGTCTTCGCCGAACTCCGCAGCCTTTGGCTGCTCCGCTTCGAACCGCGCGTCCGGGCCGTCCACGGATTCCCCGTTCAACAACCCTATCCAAAAACACAAAAAGCCCACGAGGGGCTTTTGTGTTTTTGGTGGAGCCGGCGGGAATCGAACCCGCGTCCGCAAGCCTTCCAAAGACAGTTCTACATACTTAGTCGGTCTATTTGGATTTAATCGAGTTGCTTAGCCGACAGACAGGCCGGCAACCGACGATCCGCTTGTTTTAGGCACCTGACCCACGGCTTGTCCGGTGACGATCTGATGTAAATGACACTGCTGCGGGTTTTACCCCGCCTGGCCCATCAGAGAACCAGTGCAGCGCCCGCCGGGTTTAAGCGGCGAGAGCGAAACGCTCGTCGTTGGCGTTTATTAATGTCCGAATGGATTTACGAGGGAATCGGTCCTCGGTATGCCCTGCGCTCCTTCACTGCCCACGTCGAAACCAGGTCGGCCCCAATTTCAATGCGAGGACGAAGTATTGACCCAACCCCCTGCAGACGCAAGCCTTTTCAGTATGATTTTTCGCAGGCTGTGCACGTGGCGGCGGCACCCGTGGTGTGTTGCACAATCAAGGCTTCCCCACCCCATTCACCGACCAGGAGCGCCGCATGTCCAGCCTGTTTGATTCCTTTGCCTTGTCTGACCTGAGCCTGCCCAACCGCATGGTCATGGCCCCGCTCACCCGCAGTCGCGCAGGTGCAGGCAATGTGCCCACGCCGCTGATGGCCACCTATTACGCGCAGCGCGCCACCGCCGGGCTGATCATTGCCGAGGCCACCCAGGTCTGCCCCGAGGGCCAGGGTTACATCTCCACGCCGGGCATTCACTCGGCCGAGCAGGTCGAGGGCTGGAAGTTGGTGACCGACGCGGTACGTGCGGCGGGTGGTCGTATTTGTCTGCAACTTTGGCATGTGGGCCGCATCTCGCACACGAGCTTTCAACCCGGTGGTGCGGCACCGGTGGCCCCCTCGGCCATCGCGGCCGACATGAAGGCCTATACGACTGAGGGCTTCGTGCCTTGCTCGACGCCGCGGGCTCTGGAGACGAGTGAGCTGCCCGGGCTGGTCGAGGCCTACCGTCAGGCAGCGCTTCATGCCAAGGCCGCGGGCTTCGACATGGTCGAGGTGCATGCTGCCAACGGCTACCTCATCGACCAATTCCTGCGCGACAAGACCAACCACCGCACCGACGCCTATGGTGGCGCCGTGGAGAACCGCGCGCGCCTGCTGCTGGAGGTGGTGGATGCGGTGGCCTCGGTCTATCCGGCCGGCCGCGTGGGCTGCCGCATCTCGCCGGTGTCGGGATTCAATGACATCGACGACTCCAACCCACAGCCCCTCTTCGCGCATGTGGCCAAGGCTCTGGGCAGCCGCGGCCTGGGCTACCTGCACATCATTGAAGGGCAGACGGGCGGCCCGCGGGATGCCGACCAGCGGGTGGACTTTGCCGGCCTTCGGCGCAGCTTCAAGCAGGCGGGGGGCCTCTGCACAGTGGTGAACAACGGCTACACCAAGGCCATGGCGCAGGCGGCCGTGTCATCGGGGGATGCAGACCTGGTGGCCTTTGGTGTGCCCTTTCTGGCCAACCCGGACCTCGTGGCCCGCTTCAGGCTGGATGCGCCTCTGAATGCACCCGATGCGTCCACCTTCTATGGTGGCGGCGAGAAGGGCTACACGGATTACCCCACCATGGCCCGCTGAGCACCCTCCGGGCGGGTTTTGGACAGGTGGCATCGGCTGATGTGCCTGTTATTTCCGCATTTGAGCGGTTTGAGCACCCCGCAC
The DNA here is from genome assembly GCF_965194505.1 of Hahnella aquatica (SeqCode). Taxonomy (GTDB): domain Bacteria; phylum Pseudomonadota; class Gammaproteobacteria; order Burkholderiales; family Burkholderiaceae_A; genus Hahnella; species Hahnella aquatica. The sequence goes on from NZ_OZ239144.1 coordinate 343,444, forward strand.
GCAGGGGGGTAGGGCTTCGGGCGTCAGGCGCTCAAAACGAGTAAAATCGAGGGATTTCAAGAGGCCTCATGGACTCCTTCGCCAAAGAAACCCTTCCCGTCAGCCTCGAGCAGGAGATGCGTCGCTCCTACCTCGATTACGCGATGAGCGTGATCGTGGGCCGCGCCCTGCCAGATGTTCGCGATGGCTTGAAGCCCGTGCACCGCCGGGTGCTCTTTGCCATGCACGAGCTCAACAACGACTGGAACCGGGCCTATAAGAAGTCGGCCCGCATCGTGGGTGATGTGATTGGTAAGTACCACCCCCATGGCGACTCGGCCGTCTACGACACGATTGTTCGAATGGCCCAGCACTTCTCGCTGCGCTACATGCTGGTCGACGGCCAGGGCAACTTTGGCTCGGTCGATGGCGACAACGCCGCCGCCATGCGTTACACGGAGATCCGCCTGGCCAAGCTGGCCCACGAACTCCTGGAAGACCTCGACAAGGACACCGTCGACTTCGGCCCGAACTACGACGGCTCTGAGAAAGAGCCGCTCATCATGCCGGCCCGCATCCCCAACCTGCTCATCAATGGGTCCTCGGGCATTGCGGTGGGCATGGCCACCAACATTCCGCCCCACAACCTCACGGAGGTTGTGGCCGGCTGCCTGCACCTGCTCGAGAACCCCGAGGCCACGGTCGACGACCTCATGGGCTTCATCCCCGCGCCAGACTTCCCCACGGCCGGCATCATCTACGGCGTGGAGGGGGTTCGCCAGGGCTACCGCACGGGCCGTGGCCGCTGTGTCATGCGGGCCAAGGTGCACTTCGAAGACATGGACAAGGGCTCCCGCCAGTCGATCATCGTCGATGAGCTGCCCTATCAGGTGAACAAGCGCTCACTGCTCGAGCGAATTGCGGAGCTGGTCAACGAGAAGCGCCTGGAGGGCATCTCGGACATTCGCGATGAGTCAGACAAATCGGGCATGCGGGTGGTGATCGAGCTCAAGCGCGGCGAGCTGCCCGAGGTGGTGCTCAACAACCTCTACAAGAACACCCAGCTGCAAGACAGCTTCGGCATGAACATGGTGGCCCTGGTCGATGGCCAGCCGCGCACCCTCAACCTCAAGCAGATGCTCGAGTGCTTCCTCTCGCACCGTCGCGAGGTGGTCACACGGCGCACCGTCTTCGAACTTCGCAAGGCCCGCGACCGCGGCCATGTGCTCGAGGGCCTGGCCGTGGCGGTGTCGAACATGGACGAGATGATTGCCCTCATCAAGGCCTCGCCCACGCCGGTGGAGGCGCGCGAGGGCCTGATGGGCCGGGCCTGGAAGGCCGACCTGGTTCGTGAACTGCTGGCCCGCGCCACCGAGACCACCGTGGCCGAAGCCTTCAAGCCCGATGGCCTGTCGGCGGCCTATGGTGCCCAGGCCGATGGCTATCGACTCAGCGAAACCCAGGCCAACGAGATTCTTCAGATGCGTCTGCAGCGCCTCACGGGCCTGGAGCAAGACAAGATCGTCTCGGAGTACAAAGAGATCATCGAGAAGATCGCAGACCTGCTGGACATTCTCTCGAAGCCCTCCCGCATCACGGCCATCATGACCGAGGAGCTGCAGGCCATCACGAAGGAATTCGGAGACGGCCGCCGCTCGGTCATTGAGCTCAATGCGGAGGAATTTCAGACCGAGGACTTCATCACCCCTCAAGAGATGGTGGTCACGCTCACCCACACGGGCTACATCAAGAGCCAGCCGCTCAACGAGTACCAGGCCCAGCGCCGTGGTGGGCGTGGCAAGACGGCCACGGCCACGAAGGAAGACGACTGGATCGACCAGCTCTTCATCGCCAACACCCACGACACCATCCTGGCCTTCTCCAACCGCGGGCGCGTCTATTGGCTCAAGGTCTGGGAAGTTCCGCAGGGCTCGCGCACCTCGCGTGGCAAGCCGCTGGTCAATGTCTGGCCGCTGGAAGACCAAGAGAAAATCACCGTGGTGCTGCCGGTGAAGGTCTTCTCGGACGACCATTTCGTGTTCATGGCCACGGCCCTGGGCACGGTCAAGAAGACACCGCTGTCGGCCTTCTCGCGTCCGCTCAAGCGCGGCATCATCGCCTGCTCACTCGACGAGGGTGATTACCTCATCGGCGCGGCCCTCACCGACGGCGCCCACGACGTGATGCTCTTCTCGGATGCGGGCAAGGCGGTTCGGTTTGCCGAGGGCGATGTTCGGCCCATGGGCCGAGAGGCCCGTGGTGTTCGAGGCATGTTCCTCGAAGAAGGCCAGTCGCTCATCAGCATGATCGTGGCCGAGGACGAGGCCGCCTTTGTGCTCACGGCCACCGAGAACGGCTATGGCAAGCGCACGGTCATCTCTGAGCACACCCGCCATGGTCGCGGCACCAAGGGCATGATTGCCATTGCCACCAGTGAGCGCAACGGCAAGGTGGTCTCGGCCTGCCTGGTGCGCGAGGGCGATGAAATCATGCTCATCACCGACAAGGCCGTGGTGGTTCGCACCCGCGTCTCGGAGGTGCGGGCGCTCGGCCGTGCCACACAAGGCGTTACGCTCATCTCCATCGACGAGGGCGGGAAACTGGTGGGCGTGCAGCGCATTGCCGACACGGGTGACCTCCCCGAGGTGGATGACGCCGAGGAGCCTTCCGACACCGATCCATCTATTGCCACCTAGGGTGTGACAGACGCCCTTCTTCAGGTCTTCCTGATCGTCTCGGTCGGGATCCTGGTGGCATGGCTGGGCTGGATCGACGAGGCCTCGACCAACCTGTTCTCGGGGCTGGTGCTTCGGGTCTTCATGCCGGCCTTGTTGTTTCGGTCGATGGCCTCGGTCTCCTTTGAATCCCTGAGCGTCACGCCGATTCTGAGTTACCTCACGGCTGGCCTGCTCATGTATGCACTGGCCTTTGTGGTGGCCCGCTACTGGGGGCCACGGGCCGACCGGCAGGAGTCGGTGGTGGGCTTGTCGGCGGCCACGGCCATTTGCGCCATCTTCTCGAACAATGTCATGGTGGGCATTCCCATTGTGAAGCTCTTCTACGGCCCCGAGGGCCTGGTGGTGCTGCTCACGGTGCTCTCGATGCATGCGCTGGTGCTGCTGGGCTTTGGCACCTTGGTCTTTGAACTCACCAGCAAGGGCCGCTCGCCTCAGAGCCGTTGGCTCACGGCCCGGCAACTGGTGCAGACCGCGGTGCTGCACCCGGTGGTGGTGCCCATTCTGCTGGGCGTGGTGGTGAGCTACTTCGCCATTCCCATGCCCATCCTCATCGACTCCACGCTGGCCGCCCTGGGCCAGGTGGGGGTGCCCTGCTGTCTGGTGCTGCTCGGGGCCTCGGTCTTTCATGCCCGCAATCGGTTCCAGGCCCGCGGGGTGGGCCTGATCATCCTCTTCAAGCTCGCCCTGATGCCGGCGGTGGTTTTCCTGTTGGCCCAATTTGTATTTGAACTCGAGCCGCTGGCCGTGGCGGTGCTCACGACCATGGGCGCACTGCCCACGGGCGCCAACCCTTACCTGCTCACGCAGCGCTACAACCAGGGCGTCTCGATGGCAGCCACGGCGGTGGCAGCCACCACGGCCTTGTCTGTAATTTCGCTACCCTATGTCTTGTCGCAGTTTGCCCATGTGAGATAACCCGTGCCCAGCCATCGTCCTTACAACTTCGCGCCCGGCCCTGCCACGCTGCCAGAGCCAGTGCTCGCGCGGGCTGCCGACGAGATGGTGAACTGGCGGGGCAGTGGCATGTCAGTCATGGAAATGACCCATCGCGGCGCGCTGTTCTCGGGCATCCACGAGAAGGTGCTCGCCGACTTTCGCCGGCTGCTTGCGCTCCCGGACACCCACGAGATTCTCTTCATGCAGGGCGGCGCCACGGCGCAGAACGCCATCGTGCCCATGAACCTGCTCGCATCCAACGCCAAGTGCGATTACCTCAACATGGGGCATTGGTCGACGAAGTCGCTGGAGGAGGCCCGCAAGTATGGCGACATGCATGTGGTGGCCTCGGCCGAGGCGCCCCAGCGCATGGATGACCAGGCCTGCGGTGCATTTGGTTACATCCCACCTGTGAAGGATTGGTCGGTGCGGCCGGATGCGGCCTACCTGCACATCTGTGGCAACGAGACCATTGGCGGTGTGGAGTTCCACCAGTGGCCCGACATGGCCAGCCTGGGTATCCCCAACGTGCCGCTGGTGATCGACATGTCCAGCCATATTTTGTCGCGGCCCATGGACTTCTCAACGGTGGCGCTCGCCTACGGTGGCGCCCAGAAGAACATCGGCCCCTCGGGCCTCACGTTTGTGATTGTGAACAAGGCCCTCTTGGAGACCACGGCCCCCGCAGCCATGGGCATCTGCCCATCGGTCTTCGACTATCGCAAGGTGGCCGCGAACCAGTCGCTGCTCAACACACCCTCAACCTTCGCCATTTACATGGCGGGCCTGGTCTTTGAATGGCTGGAGGCCCAGGGTGGTACCGAGGCCATGGGCCGCATCAATGGCCAGAAGGCTGCGATGCTCTATGGCACCCTCGATGGCTCGGATTTTTATCAGACCCGTGTGGCCCGCGCAGCGCGCTCGTGGATGAACGTGCCCTTCTACCTGCCGGACGACCGCCTCTATGAGCCCTTCCTGGTGGGGGCCAACGACCGTGGCCTGCTCAACCTCAAGGGCCACAAGGCGGTGGGTGGCCTGCGTGCGAGCATCTACAACGCCATGCCGCTCGAGGGTGTGGTGGCCTTGGTGGATTACCTTCAGGCCTTTGAGAAGGAGCATGCATGACCCCCGAGATGCTCAAGTCGTTTCGAGACCGCATCGATGCCCTCGATGACCAGCTCATTGCCCTGCTGGCCGAGCGGGCCTCCATCGTGCAGGAGGTCGGCCGCAACAAGCACAAGGTGGGCGCGGCCGTTTTCCGCCCCGAGCGGGAGGTGGCCATCATCGAGCGGATGTGTGCGGCCAACCGAGACCTTCAAGGCCCATTGCCGGACCAATCCATTGCGGCCATTTGGCTGGAAATCATTTCTGGTTGCCGGGCGCTCGAGCGTGAGATGCGCATTTCTTATCTCGGCCCTGCAGGCACCTACAGCGAACAAGCGGTTCGGGTTCTCTTTGGGCATCGCGCGGCCTACTTCCCCTGCGCCTCGCTGGATGAGGCGCTGGCGATGGCCGAGAAGGGCCTGGTGGATGTTGCACTGCTGCCCGTGGAGAACTCGATTGAGGGCACGGTGGGCCGCACGCTTGATCTGCTGCTGAGCACGCCCTTGAAGATCAGCGCCGAGGTCTCGATCCCGATTCATCATCGGCTGCTGCATGCCACTGGTGAGACTGCGGCAGTCACGCAGATCGTGGCCCATGCCCAGGCGCTGGCCCAATGCCAGCAGTGGCTCGACGCCCATTGGCCCAAGGCCGACCGCATTGCCGTGGCCAGCAATGGCCATGCGGCCGAAATGGCCTCGAAGGATCCAAGCCTGGCGGCCATCGCAGGACAGGCTGCCGCCGAGCATTACAAGTTGCAGACCTTGGCCGATCGCATCGAGGACGACCCGAGCAATCGCACGCGCTTTGCAGCACTGGGGGCCTTTGAGCCCGAGGGCTGTGGCACCGACCAGACCTCGCTGATTCTCTCGGTGCCGGACAAGGCTGGGGCCATGCTCTCGCTCATCGAACCACTGGCCCGCCATGGCGTGTCGATGAAACGCTTTGAGTCGCGACCCGCCCGGCAGTTGGGCAGCGGCGGCTGGGAGTACTTTTTTTATGTGGACCTCGTGGGCCACCGCGAGGACGCGAGCGTGGCCGCAGCCTTGGATGAGATTCGTGCCCGGGCCGGCCTCTTCAAGCTCTTGGGCTCCTACCCTTTATTCGACAAGCTCACGGCCCCGCCGGCCTGAGCGACCTGCACGCACAAGGCACACGACATGGCCATTCAAGACCAGGCACCTGAGCACATTCGGGCCATCGCCCCCTATCAGGGCGGCCTTCCCATCTCTGAGATTGCGCGGCGCTATGGCTTCTCGGAGGCGCAGGTGGTCAAGCTTGCCTCCAATGAGAATCCGCTGGGCATGGGCCCGAAGGCGCGCGCGGCCATGCTCGCGGCCAGCCAAGACCTGGGCCGATACCCGGATGGCAATGGCCATGACCTCAAGGCGGCCTTGTCCAAGCGTTTTGACCTGCCGGCAGACTGGATCACGATTGGCAACGGCAGCAACGACATCCTGGAGCTCGTGGCCCACGCCTTTCTGCGGCCAGGCCGTGCCTCGGTCTTCTCGGCACATTCGTTTGCTGTTTATGCCCTGGCCACGCAGGCCACCGGTGGCACGGCCGTGGTGGTGCCGGCCCTGGCTGACACCCTGGGCCACGACCTCTCGAGCTTTCTTTCCCGCATCGATTCGAACACAGCCGTGGTCTGGGTGGCCAACCCGAACAACCCCACGGGCAGTTTTCTGCCGGGCGCTGACATTGAATCCTTCTTGAAGCAGGTGCCCTCCGATGTCTTGGTTGTGCTCGATGAGGCCTACACGGAATACCTCGAGCCTGAGGATCGTTACCCTGCTTTCGACTGGGTGCGCAGCTTCCCGAACCTGTTGGTCTCGCGATCGTTTTCCAAGGCCTATGGCCTTGCGGGCCTGCGTGTGGGCTATGGGGTGGCGCAGCCCGCGGTGACCGACCTGCTCAACCGGGTGCGCCAGCCCTTCAATGTGAACAGCCTGGCCCAGGCCGCCGCCGCTGCCGCGCTCTTCGATGAGGACTTTCTCGCCGCCTCGGCCCAGCTCAACCGCGAGGGCCTGGCGCAAATGCGTTCGGGGCTTGCCGCACTTGGTGTGAGCGTGTTGCCTTCTTGGGGCAACTTTGTGTTGGCCGATTTGTCCTCCCACCGAGGCACGAAGGCCGGTGCGGGTGGTCGGTGCTTTGAAGCCTTGTTGGCCAAGGGCGTGATCACACGACCGGTGGGCAACTATGGGCTGCTCGACCATCTGCGCATTTCGATTGGCACGGCTGCGGAGAACGATGCCTTCCTAAAGGCGATGGCCCAGGTCTTGCCGGGTCTGGCCGCCTGATGCAGCAGTTGGTCATTCTGGGCGCCGGCCTGATTGGTGGATCGGTGGCGGCTGCGGCCCGTGCCAAAGGGCTTGCAGAACGCATTGTTGTGATCGACCCGGACCCAGCCCAGGCCGCACTGCGCCTGGGCTTGGCCGATGAACAGTTTGAGAGCCTTCAGGCCTGGCAGGCTTCGCACGCAGGATCTTCGGCTGGATCGGGTTCATCCGGCACCAATCCCCCCGCCTCGGGCACCACGGCCGTGGTGTTGGCGGCGCCGGTGCCTGTGATTGCGAATAGCCTTGCAAGCCTGGCCGATCATTTTCAAGAGATCTCCCCCGCCTGGGTCACCGAACTTGGCAGCACCAAGCATGCCTTCTTGGAAGCCTTGAACGGCCTGCGTGGCCACCCAGCCGAGTCGGCCTTGCGCGCGCGTTTCGTGCCGACTCACCCGATGGCGGGATCGGAGGCCAGCGGCGCGCAAGCAGCCAGCGCCACCTTGTTTCAAGATGCACGCATTCTGGTCTGCGACCTTCCCGAGAACACGCCCGCTGCGGTGGCCGCGGTGGAATCCTTCTGGCTGAGCCTGGGTGGTCAGCCCACCCGACTGCCCCTGCAAGACCACGATGCCGTTCTGGCCGCGATCAGTCACTTCCCGCACCTCTTGGCCTATGGGCTGGCGGGCCTGCTGGCCCACACGCCGGTGGCCGGCCTCGCCCAAACGTTGCACGGTGGCGGACTGCGAGACACCACACGCATTGCAGCCTCGTCTGCCAGCCTGTGGGCCGACATTCTTTTGGACAACCGGTCTGAACTGCTTCCATTGATCTCGGCCTGGGAGCAGTCGTTCGGTCAATTGAGCAAGGCCGTGGCCGACGCCGACCGCGCTCGACTGGTGGCTCTTCTGGAGGACGCCGCACGCTGGCGGAGGGGGTTTTGAGCAGCCCGTCTCTCATGACGTCCTACACGATGGACTGCCGCGAAGGGGCCCGTGGCACGGTGGTGCTGCCGGGCAGCAAGAGCCTGAGCAATCGCGCGCTGCTGCTGGCCGCCCTGGCAAAGGGCACCACGGAGATTCATGGGCTGCTGGCCTCCGACGACACGGCGGTGATGATCGACTGCCTGCGGCGCCTTGGGGTGTCGCTCACGGAGACGGCCGCAACGGACAACTCGATCGACAATCCAACCCACAACTCGCCGGGGTCTTCAATCTGGCGAGTGGAAGGCACGGGCGGCGTGTTTCCGGAGAAGGGCTCGGCCGCCTCGCTCATCGACTGTTTCGTGGGCAACTCGGGCTTGACGATTCGCACCCTGCTGCCGGCCATGGTGGTGGCCCAGGCCGGCACGGGGTCTCACGCAGTGCTGCGCGGTGTGCCGCGCATGCACGAGCGGCCGATTGGCGATCTGGTGGACGGCCTTCGTCAATTGGGTGCCGACATTCACTACCAGGGCAACGAAGGCTTTCCGCCGCTACGTGTGACGGGCGTGGCCTTGGCCGAGCAGGAGGTCATTCGCGTGCGTGGTGACACCTCGAGCCAATTCCTCACAGGCCTCTTGCAGGCGGCGCCGCAATTGGCCCAGCAGTGGGGGCGGCCCGTGACCATTGAAGTGGATGGCCCACTCATCAGCCGGCCGTATGTTGATTTGTCCCTGGGCATGCTCGCGGCCTTTGGTGTGCGCGTGGCCGAACCGCAGCCCAATTGCTTTGTGGTGCAGCCGGGTGTCTTGATGAGCCCTGGTCGTCTGGTGGTGGAGGGCGATGCCTCGTCTGCGTCTTACTTCCTGGCAGCGGGCCTTTTGGGTGGTGGGCCCGTGCGGGTGCAGGGTGTGGGCCGCACGAGCCTGCAGGGTGATGTGCGATTTGCAGATGCCCTGCAGGCCATGGGTGCGGAAATCACCTGGGGTGAGGATTTCATCGAGAGTTGCGCGGCCGCGCGAGATGCGAGTGGCCGGCCCGTGGTGCAGGGCGTGGACCTCGACTGCAATCACATTCCCGATGCGGCCATGACCCTGGTGGCCGTGGCCCTCTACGCCAAGACACCCACGCGCCTTCGCAACATTGGTTCATGGCGGGTGAAGGAAACCGATCGCATCGCGGCCATGGCCGCCGAGGCCCGAAAGTTGGGCGCGGCCGTGGAGGAGGGGGCCGACTTCATTGTGATCACGCCACCGACCACCCTGCGCTCAGCATCCATTCACACCTACGACGACCACCGCGTGGCAATGTCCTTCGCGCTGGCGAGCTTTTCTCACGCTGGTGACCTCGCGCAGCAGGTCAAGCACGCTGGCGAGGGGTCTTCAATCGGCGGCGAGAAGCGCTGGCAACCTGGCGAGGGGGTTCAGGCACCCGACGAGAGTCACCCGAATTTTGGCGAGGGGGTTAATGCCCCCGTCGGTGAGACCGTGGTGTATTCGGTCGAGACGCGGGGGCATTCTCCCGAGCCGAGATCAGAGCAGGTCCGGTCCATCACCATTGAAGACCCCGCCTGCGTGAACAAGACCTTCCCCACTTACTTTGATGCCTTCGCCGACATCTGCGCCCAGGCCGTGCCGGTGGTCGCCATCGACGGGCCCACGGCATCGGGCAAGGGCACCGTGGCCAGCCGCGTGGCCCAAGCACTGGGCTTTGCCTACTTGGACAGCGGCGCCCTCTATCGGCTGCTGGCCTTGGCCAGCATGAACAAAGGGCTGCCACCCACAGACGCCCAGGGCCTCGGTGCACTGGCGGCATCCATGGACATTGGCTTTGAGGGTGAGGTGATCTGGCTCGATGGCCGTGATGTGAGCGCCGAGATTCGAGCTGAGGTGGTGGGCAACCGGGCCTCGGAGGTGGCAGCCATCCCCGCGGTGCGCCAGGCGCTGCTGCGCAGGCAGCGGGACTTCGCCCGCCTGCCTGGCCTGGTTGCCGATGGGCGAGACATGGGCTCGGTGGTCTTTCCGCAGGCGCAGACCAAGGTCTTCCTCACGGCCACGGCCGAGGCCAGAGCCGCCCGCCGTGTCAACCAGTTGCGTGCCCGCGGTGAGGCGGCGGACCTCGCCACCATCACGGCCGACCTGGCCGCCCGCGATGCCCGCGATGCCAACCGGGCCGTGGCCCCCCTGAAGTTCATGCCCGGCCAGGGTGTGGTCTACCTCGACACCACCGACTGTGGGATTGAGGCTGCGGTGGCGGCGGTTCTTGAGGCGGTTGCGGCCGGGGCGGGCCGAGCACCGCACGGCCCCGCGACAACCATTTGATCCAGCAGGTTTTTCAGACTATTCTATTGGGCTAGCCGGCTGCGTCCCTCGGGCGCGGTCATTTTCTCGCAGGCCCGCCAAAGGCCTTCGATCAACGCCATCGTCCACGCTGTTGGGCGATGTGAAACTGGAAACCTTTTTGAATGTCCGCTCAACTTAACCAACAAGGTGCACCTGCACCTGATTCGTTTGCCGCTTTATTTGCTGAATCCATTGCCCGCCAAGAAATGCGCGCGGGAGAAGTCATCACCGCAGAGGTGCTGCGCATCGACCAGAACCATGTGGTGGTCAATGCAGGGCTGAAGTCTGAAAGCTTCATTCCCGTCGAAGAATTCCACAACGACCAAGGTGAACTCGATGTCAAAGAGGGCGACTTTGTGTCGGTTGCAATCGAGTCGCTCGAGGATGGCCGCGGTGAAACCCGCCTCTCGCGCGACCGCGCCAAGCGTCTGGCCGCCTGGGTGAGCCTGGAGCAGGCCCTGGAGTCGGGCGAGCTGGTGGTGGGCACCGTAACCGGCAAGGTCAAGGGTGGTCTCACGGTCATGACCAATGGCATCCGCGCCTTCCTGCCCGGTTCGCTGGTCGACACCCGTCCCATGAAGGACACTTCCCACATCGAGAACAAGACCCTGGAGTTCAAGGTCATCAAGCTCGATCGCAAGCGCAACAACGTGGTGCTCTCCCGCCGTGCGGTGGTCGAGACCTCCATGGGCGAAGAGCGCGGCAAGCTCATGGAGACCCTCAAAGAGGGCGCCGTGGTCACTGGCCTGGTTAAGAACATCACCGACTACGGCGCATTCGTCGACCTCGGTGGCATCGATGGCCTGCTGCACATCACCGACATGGCCTGGCGCCGTGTGCGTCACCCCTCCGAGGTGCTCACCGTGGGCCAAGAAGTCACGGCCAAGGTGCTGCGCTTCGATCAGGACAAGAACCGTGTGTCCCTGGGCATCAAGCAGCTGGGCGACGACCCGTGGGATGGCATTGCACGCCGCTACCCCCAGGGCACCCGCATGTTCGGCAAGGTCACGAACATCACCGACTACGGTGCATTCGTGGAGATCGAGCCCGGCATCGAAGGCCTGGTCCATGTGTCTGAAATGGACTGGACCAACAAGAACGTGAACCCCGGCAAGGTGGTTCAGGTGGGCGACGAGACCGAGGTCATGGTGCTGGAGATCGACGGCGAGCGTCGCCGCATTTCGCTGGGCATGAAGCAGTGCCGTGCCAACCCCTGGCAGGAGTTCGCGGCCACGGTGGCCAAGGGCGACAAGGTCAGCGGTCAGATCAAGTCCATCACCGACTTCGGCGTCTTCATCGGCCTCAATGGCAACATCGATGGCCTGGTTCACCTCTCCGACCTCTCCTGGTCTGAGGCGGGCGAGGAGGCGGTTCGCAACTACAAGAAGGGCGATGAGGTCGAGGCCGTGGTGCTGGCCATCGATGTCGAGCGTGAGCGCATCTCCCTGGGCATCAAGCAGATGCAGGGCGATCCCACTGGCGGTGCTGGCACCCCCAGCACGGGCGGCGGCCGCTTTGAAAAGGGCATGGTTGTCACGGGCACGGTGAAGTCGGTCGATGCCAAGGGCGCCACCATTGGCCTGGCCGATGATGTCGAGGGCTACCTTCGCGCATCGGACATCTCCCGCGACCGCGTGGAAGATGCCCGCAGCCACATGAAGGAAGGCGACACCGTGGAGGCCATGATCGTCAACGTCGATCGCAAGACCCGCACGATCAACCTTTCGATCAAGGCCAAGGACAACGCCGAGGCGGCCGATGTCATGCAGAAGATGGCCTCGGAGAGTTCCGGGTCGTCCGGCACGACCAACCTTGGTGCTCTGTTGAAGGCCAAACTCGACGGGCAGCCAGACGCCTAAGGGGTTCGCCCAGCGCGCTCAGCCATGACCAAGTCTGAACTCATTCTTCGTCTGGCTGAGCGTCTGAACAACCCGGCCCTGGGCCTCAACGCCCAACTGGTCCAAAAAGATTGTGAGGTCTCGGTTCGCCTGCTGCTCGAGGCATTGAGCCAGGCGCTGATCCAGGGTCATCGCATTGAGATTCGTGGCTTTGGAACCTTCTCGGTCAACAGCCGGCCACCGCGTGTGGGCCGCAATCCAAAGTCTGGCGAAGAGGTGGCGGTGCCGGCCAAGCGGGTGCCGCACTTCAAGCCCGGAAAAGACCTGCGCCTGCGCGTGAACCAACAGGCCTGACCTGCCTTGATCCCGGTCGATCCCCTCTGGCTCCTGGCCCTGCCCATTTTGTTTGGCCTGGGCTGGTTCACGGCCCGACTGGATCGCCGTCAGTCTGAGCGTGCGGCCGATCCGGCCCAGGGGCAACTCATTCAAGCATTGCTCGCGCTGGTGGACCAGCAGCCACGCGCTGCCGTGGACGCCCTGCTGGCGGCCGTGCGCGAGAATCCCGATGCCCTGGAATTGCAGCAGGCGGTGGGCAGTCTCTTCCGACGCGTCGGTGAGCCCGACCGGGCCATTGAGGTGCACCTCTCCTTGCTCGGCCGGCAGCGGCTGCCCGCAGCCCTTCGTGAGGCCTGCCTGCTGGAGCTGGCCCGTGACTACATGGATGCCGGCATCATGGATCGTGCGCAAGACAGCCTCGAGCTGCTCTCGGCCTCCCCCGTGCATGCAGCCACTGCCCTGACTTTGTTGGTGGACCTCATGCAGCGTCAGCGCCGCTGGGCCGATGCCCTCTCGGCCCTCGACCGCCTCTCGCAGTGCGCCGATGCAAAGCCTCCGGCTGCCCTGCGCTTTCACCTGCTCATGGAATTGAATCGCCTCGAGGAGGCCCGCAGCCTGCTGCCCAGCCATCCAAGGCTCTCCAGCCCATCGGCCCCCGAGTCCACGGGTGGCCTGCAGGTTTGTGTGCAGTGTGGCTTTCAGGCGCGACAGCCGTCCTGGCAGTGTCCGGGCTGCCGCAGCTGGGACAGCCTTCGGCCCATCGCATAATCGGTCATGGACTTTTCTTCTGCACGCGTGCTGGTGGTCGGCGACCTCATGCTCGACCGTTACTGGATGGGCGATGTCGATCGCATCTCGCCCGAGGCCCCAGTGCCCGTGGTGCGCATTGCACGCCAGGAAGAGCGACTGGGTGGCGCGGCCAACGTGGCTCGCAACCTCGCCTCGCTCGGCGCCAAGCCCATGCTCATGGGCGTGGTGGGTCCAGACGAGGCGGGTAGAACCCTTCGCCAGCTCCTGGCCCAAGAGGGCATTGAAGACCGGGTCATCGAAGACCCGGCCATTGCGACCACGCTCAAGCTGCGGGTCATTGGTCGCCAGCAACAATTGGTGCGCCTGGACTTCGAGGCGCAGCCCACCCACGAGGCCCTGCACAACAAGCGCGCCGAGTTTGAACGCGCCCTCGCAGCAGTCGATCTCGTGGTGATGTCGGACTATGGCAAGGGTGGCCTCACCCACATCCGAGATTTCATTCGCATGGCCCGAGAGATGGGCCGCCCCATTCTGGTGGACCCCAAGGGTGACGACTACGCCCGATATGCGGGGGCTACCATGCTCACGCCCAACCGCAGCGAGTTCTTCCAGGTGGTGGGCCGCGCCACCGACGAAGCAGACTTCGCCACCAGGGCGGAGTCCCTGCGGGCATCGCTGGGCCTGGATCACCTGCTGGTCACGCGCAGCGAAGATGGCATGACCCTCTTTTCGGCGAACCAGAAGACACTGCATGTTCCCGCCCAGGCCCGTGAGGTCTTCGATGTGAGTGGTGCAGGCGACACGGTCATTGCCACGCTGGCTGCCGCCATGGCCGCTGGCCTGTCGGTTGAGGCCGCAGTGCCCCTGGCCAATCGGGCGGGCGGCATTGTGGTGGGCAAGTTGGGCACGGCCGCCATTCGACACGACGAACTTTTCTCGGGAGTGCAGCCATGACGATTCTTGTGACGGGCGCGGCAGGCTTCATTGGCAGCAACCTGGTCAAGGCCCTGAATGACCGGGGTGAGCAGCAGGTTGTGGCGGTGGACACGCTGCGTGAGGCCGACCGCTTCCTGAACCTCATCGACTGCGACATTGCCGATTACCTGGACCGCGATGAATGCCGCAGGCTGGTCACGGGCCGGCCCTCCGACTTCAACGATTGGCTCGCTGCCCGCGGCCTTGCGCCCATTCGGGCTGTGCTGCATCAGGGGGCCTGCTCCGACACCATGGAGACCGACGGTCAGTACATGATGGATAACAACCACCGTGTCTCGTGCGAGTTCTATGACTGGTGCCAGGCGCAGGGTGTGCCGCTGCTCTATGCATCGTCTGCCGCCGTCTATGGTGGCAGCACTGTCTTCACGGAAGACCGTGCCCATGAGGCCCCGCTCAACATCTACGGCTATTCCAAGTTCCTCTTCGACCAGGTCGTGCGGCGCCGGGCGTCGTCGGCCCGCGCACCCGTGGTGGGCTTTCGCTACTTCAATGTGTATGGGCCGCGCGAGCAGCACAAGGGCCGCATGGCCTCGGTGGCCTTTCACCACTTTAATCAGTTTCGCGCCGAGGGCCTGGTGCGCCTCTTTACGGGCCACGAGGGCTGGGCGGCCGGCTGTCAGCAGCGCGACTTTGTGTCCGTGGAGGATGTGGTTCGGGTCAATCTGCATTTCCTGGACCAGGCCCTTCGGGAGCCCAAGACCCACGGCATTTTCAACCTGGGCACTGGCCGGGCACAGACCTTCAACGAGGTGGCCACGGCCGTGATCAACACCCTGCGCGAACAAGAGGGCAAGCCTGCCATGACCACCGAGGCGCTCGTGAAGGCCGGCCAAATTGTCTACATCGATTTTCCAGAGGCCCTCAAAGGGAAATACCAAAGTCATACGCAGGCCGACCTAACCCGACTGCGCGCGGCTGGCTACGCTGGCGCGTTTCTCTCGGTGCAGGAGGGTGTGGCCCGGTATGTGCGGGCCAGGCTGGGCCTGGATGCGGGAGCACCGCGGGGCTGATCGTTCGTCAGGGTCGCCCGTGCGGCCCTTCTGTCTGGCGAATTGAAAGGACGATCAGAAATGCAATCCAGAAAGACCTTGGGATGGGTGTTGGGCGCCTTGTGGCTTGGGCTCGCGAGCGCGAGCTTTGCGCGTGTGGATGTGAACCGGGCCACGCAGGCGGAGCTCGAGTCGGTGCGCGGCATTGGGCCGGCCATGTCGGCCCGAATCTTGGCCGAGCGGGAGCAGCGCGGCCCCTTCCGCAGCCCTGCAGACCTCAGCCGCCGGGTGAGCGGCATTGGCGAGAAGACCCTGGCCAAGCTGCAGTCCAATGGCCTCACGGTGCCGGCTCAGAAAATTCCCGAGCCCACGCGGCCGCCTAAAATGGAGAAATGACACCAAGCCCCGACGCGCCTGAGACCACACCGCAGCCCAGTCGCCCGGTCTTGTATTGGCGACTGGCGCGGTTCGACAAGCCCGTGGGCATTCTGCTTTTGCTCTGGCCCACGCTCTGGGCGCTGTGGATTGCGGCCCAAGGCCTGCCAGACCTGCCCCGGCTGGCGGTCTTTGTGGCGGGAACCATCCTGATGCGGGCAGCCGGCTGCGTGCTCAACGACCTGGCCGACCGGCGCTTTGATGGTGCTGTAGCCCGCACCTCGCAGCGGGTCTTGGCCACGGGGGCGGTCTCGGTGGTCGAGGCCGTGCTGGTGGCGGTGGTGCTGCTTGCAGCCGCGGCCAGCCTGCTGCATTTTCTCAACGACCTGGCCGTGCAGTACGCCTACCTGGCGGTGTTTGTGGCGGCGATCTACCCCTACTTCAAACGATTCTTCCCCGTGCCCCAGGCCATCTTGGGACTGGCCTTTGGCTTTGGCATTCCGATGGCCTTCGCGGACACGCACGGTCAGGTGCCGATGGCGGCCTGGCTGATCATGTTGGGCAATCTGGTCTGGGCCGTGGCCTATGACACGGCCTACGCCATGGTGGACCGTGACGATGACACCCGGCTGGGCCTGCGCAGCAGTGCCCGCACCTTCGGCCGCTTCGACCTGCTGGCGGTGGGCCTCTGCCAGGCCATCTTCCTGTCGGTCATGGCCAGCCTGCCGCTTTTCTTCCAGTTGGGCGTGGTCTATTGGGCTGGCTGGCTGGCGGCCATGGTCTATTCCGTGCACCTGTGGTGGCGGCTTCGCAGTCGCAGCCGAGAAGACAGCTTCTGGGTGTTCCAGCGGCATCATTGGCTGGGCGCCATTTTGTTCGTCGGCATGGCCGCCGACTTTGCAGCGGTGAGCCTACTGGGCCTCTCGACGACGCTCGTCCCCTAAGGCAGCGGCTCGGTCTGCTGCGGCCTTGAGGGCAGCCTCGATCAGCGGCACAAAGCCACCGTGCTCCAACGCCTTCAAGGCCGCCTCGGTGGTGCCCCCCTTGGAGGTCACCTTCTCGCGAAGGCTTGCGGGCCCCTCGGGCGAGGCCTGCAGCAGGGCCATGGCACCTGAGACCGTGGCCTTGGCGAGCTGCTGGGACTGCTCGGCGGAGAGCCCGAGTGCCACGCCCGCCGAGGTGAGCCCTTCAATGAAACGAAAGACATAGGCCGGGCCGGAGCCAGACAGTGCGGTCACGGCATCGAGCAGTGTCTCGTGGTCGACCCAGAGCACGGGCCCCACGGCCTGCAGCAGCCGGTGGGCTTGATCGCGCGCGGATGCAGGAAGGCTCGGGTCTGCGAAGGCGCCACTGATGCCCTGGCCCACGAGGGCGGGGGTGTTGGGCATGCCACGCACGAGCCGGTGGTGACCCACCCAGCCGGCGAGCACCGACATGGGCAGGCCCGCGGCAATGGAGAGCAGGGCGGGCGCATGCAGCCATGCCTTGGCCGATGGAGAGACGGCAGTGAGTGCGTCTCTTGCCTGCTGTGGCTTGACGGCGAGGAGCAGCCAGTCGCTCGGTGGCAGGTGAATGGCCTCTTCCACGGCACTGAAGCAGTGCAGGGCCACGCCTGCAGACAAGGCCTGGGCACCAATGGAGGTCTCGATGACAGTGCGCGTGGCCGCCACGGGCTCAATGACCACGAGTTCAGACACGGGCGCAGGCGAGCGCAGCAGCCCGGCCAGCAGGGCCTGCGCCATGTTGCCGCCGCCAAGGCTGGTGAGACGAATGGGGGAGGAGCGGGTCATGGTCTGGGCCTCACGGGGATGGTGGGGTGGGTGCTGAGGTGGATGCGGAGGGAACGCGTCGCAGGAAGTCTTGCCAGCGAACCCTCAGCACGGTGAGCATGAGCAGGTAGCACAGGGCCGAGACGAGCACGATGCCAAAGAGCGCCCCCAGCCGCGTAAAGGGTTCTGCCTGCAAGGCCACCCAGTTGAAGTGGCTCGCAGCACTCCAGCAGACGGCGGCCATGGCCAGCCCCGAGACGATCACCTTGAGCCAGAGCCATCCCCAGCCGGCCTCCGGTGTGTAACTTCCTTTTTGACGAAGCCGAATGAGCAGCAGGCCTGCGTTGCACAGGGCGGCCACGCTCGTGGCCAGGGCCAGGCCGGCATGGTCGAGCACGGGCACGAAGACAAGGTTGAGCAGCTGCGTGAGCACCAGGGTGAAGATGGCGATCTTCACGGGCGTTCTCACATTCTGCTGGGCATAGAAGCCGGGTGCGAGCACCTTCACGCCAATGAGTCCGAGCAGGCCCACGGCGTAGGCCATCATGGCCTGGGCCGTCATCATGAGGTCGTTGGCCCGGAATGCACCGTAGTGAAAGAGGCTGGCGGCCAGGGGCTCGGCCAGCAGGGCCAGGCCGATCGAGGCGGGCACGGCCAGCAGCACCACCAGTCGGAGGCCCCAGTCGATCAGTGCTGAGACGCGGGCTGGGTCGTTCTCGCCGTGGGCCTTGGTGAGGCTGGGCAGCAGCACGGTGGCCAGGGCCACACCCAGCAGCGCGGTGGGGAACTCCATGAGCCGGTCGGCATAGGTGAGCCAGGAGACGCTGCCGGTCTCGAGCCGAGAGGCGATGTGGGTGTTGATGACCAGGCTGATCTGGGCCACCGAGACGGCCAGGCTCGCCGGCAGCATGAGCCGTAGCATGCGGCGCACCGAGGGGTTGCGCCAGGCCTCGGCCAGGCTTCGAAAGGGCTTGAGGAAAAGCCCGGGAATGTCTGCGAGCAGACCCAGCCGATGGAGCCCCCAGAGCTGCAGGCCCACCTGGGCGACGCCGCCCACGAGCACGGCCACCACGAGCGCCCAGATGGGGGTCTCGAGTCGGGGGGCCAGAAAGAGGGCTGCGGCAATGAAAGCAAGGTTGAGCAGCACCGGCGTGAAGGCGGGCAGCTTGAAGGATGACCAGGTATTGAGCACCCCTGCGGCCAGGGCCACCATGGAGATCAGCACGATGTAGGGGAACATCCAGCGGGTCATGGCCGTGGCCAGCTCGAACCTTGTCGTGTCGCCCGAGAAGCCGCCGGTCATGAGCCAGACCAGCAGGGGGGCGGCCAGAATGGCCAGCGCCGTGATGAGGGTGAGCACGACCAGCAGGAGCAGGGCGACCTGGCTGGCCAGCCGGCGGGCGGGATGCTCGCCCTCCTGGGCCTTGACCTGGCCGAGTACCGGCACAAAGGCCTGGCTGAAGGCGCCTTCGGCAAACAGGCGTCGAAGCAGGTTGGGAAGCCGGAAGGCCACAAAGAAGGCGTCGGTCTGGGCGCCGGCGCCAAACAGGCTGGCCGTGAGGGTCTCGCGGGCCAGCCCAGTGATTCGGGAAATCAAGGTCAGGCCACTGACGGTGGCGACGGTCTTGAGTAGATTCATCTAAGACGCTATAGTGACAGGCTTTCCTTTTCAGGATCCAGGATTATCCATGGCCAACTCAGCTTCAGCTCGTAAAAGCGCCCGCCAAGCGGCGGCCCGTCGTCTGCTCAATGCAGGCCTTCGCTCGTCCTACCGCACGGCGGTGAAATCGGTTCGCAAGGCCGTGGCCGCAGGCGATGCCAAGGCCGCCGGCGTGGCCTTCTCGGCTGCAACCAGCGTCATCGACCGCATCGCAGACAAGAAAATCGTTCACAAGAACAAGGCTGCTCGCCACAAGAGTCGTCTGGCCGCCGCGGTCAAGACGCTCCAGGCCGCTTAACCAGTCGCAAACGCGCAGGTCGGAAACACGCAGTAGGAGAAGTGCAGTAGGTTCGGCGCACCAAGCGCTGTGCCGTCAGGGGGCCGGTCGGGCCCCGAAAATGGCGGTGCCAATCCGAAGACACACCTGCGTCTCGAAGCCAGCCCGTGCCGCCTTGGCCTGGGCTTCGAGCGCTAACTCCCAGTCGTCTGACATGCCCATGGAGGCCACCGGCCTGCCCATGGCCGTGCGCATCTCTTCATTGAGGCCCTGCCAACAGGCCTGTAGCAGTTCGAGCAGCCGATCAAAGGCTTGAACGCCCGCACCGGGCGCTGGAATGGCCATGAGGCCGCGCATCTGAATACGGCCGGGGTTGGCCTGGGCCAGCTGGGCGATGGCCAGAAAGGTGGTCACGGCCTCTTGTTCGGGCACGCCTGACTTACTCGCTTCGTCACCAATGTTCACCTGCAGGCAGAGCTGCATGGGCGGCAGGCCCTCGGGCCGTTGGTCGGCCAGGCGCTGGGCAATCTTGAGCCGGTCGACCGTGTGCACCCAATCGAAGTGGGCTGCGACGTCGCGGGTCTTGTTGCTCTGGAGCGGTCCGATGAAGTGCCACTGCGGCGGGTGGGCAGGCGCCTGGGCTTGCACGTCTACCACCTTCTGAACGCCCTCCTGCACGTAGTTCTCGCCGAAATGGGCTTGGCCTGCGGCAATCGCCACGCACACCGAAGATGCTGGGTGGGTCTTGCTCACGGCCACCAGGCCCACGGCCTGTGGAGCAAGCCCCAGGCGCTGCTGGGCAGCCTGAATTCGGCCCTGAACCGCAGCGAGCCGCTCGGGCAGGCTGGCCTCAGCCACGGGCCGACCCCGAGACCATGTCGAACCGCATCCAACGGCATTCGATGTCGCCATTGAAGACGGGCATGCGCCTGGCGGCCTTGAGCCGAAGCGCGGAATCGAACTTGGGGTCATCGGTGAGCAGCCAGGCCGTCCAGCCGGCGTAGTGGCGCTTCAAGACTTCACTCAGACGACGCACGTCTTGATCGAGCTCCAGGCGCTTGCCGTAGGGTGGGTTGGTGATGAGCAGGCCTGAGGCGTCTGGGGCGGGCGTCCCGAAGAAGTCTGCCTCTTCCACCCGCACCTGGGCAGCCAATTCTGCAGGCAGTGCTCGGTCTAGGTTCTCGCGGGTGGTTCGCACCAGGTGCGCGGAGAGGTCTTTGGCGAAGACCTTGGGCAGCTGCAGGCTGGACGCGGCCTGCCAGGCCTTGGCGCAGGCCTGGCGCAGTACGGTCATGTTCACCCGAGAGAAGGGTGAGCCGCTGCCGAACTGCTCAAATGCAAACCGCCTTGGATTGGCGGGATGAAAGCCAGGGGCCAGTCCCGCCCAGCGCGAGAGTGTTTCGATGATCAGGGTCCCGCTGCCGCACATGGGGTCGAGCAGGCTCTGCTGGCCGTTCCAGTTGGCCTCCGTCGCCAGGGCCGCGGCCAAGTTCTCACGTAGCGGCGCCTCGCCCTTGGCCTGCCGCCAGCCGCGCTTAAAAAGTGGTTCACCGGTGGTATCGATCGACAGCGTGGCCTTCTCGCCATCGACAAAGAGCCAGATGCGAATGTCGGGCTGGCGCGTGTCCACCGAGGGCCGCTCACCGGTGCGCTCGCGCATGCGATCACACAGGCCGTCTTTCACGCGAAGGCCAGCAAAGGGCAGGGCCAACTGAAAGCTGGGACTGCGGCCCTGGTTGACGTCCACCCGAAAGGTCTGGGCGGGCGTCATGAACTGCTCCCAAGGGATGCGTCGGGCGGCCGCCAGGATGTCATCGGCCTTTTGAAGGCGGCACTGGTCGAGCAGGAGCAGCACGCGGGTGGCGGTTCTCAGCCAGAGGTTGGCGCGGGCGAGGCCATTGGCATCGGCCCGAAACTGCACACCACCGCGGGCGGCCTGGACCTCGGAGAGCCCTTCGATGGCCTCGCATTCTTTGGCCAGCAGGGGCTCGAGCCCCGACGGGCAGACGGCAAAGCCCGACAGCAGTTGACCGGCGGGAATCAAAAGGGCTTGACCACCACCAGCACCACTGCACCGAGCAGCATGAGCACGGGCACCTCGTTGAACCAGCGAAACCAGATGTGTGACTTGCGCATCTGGCCGGCCTCGAACTTCCGCAGCATGGCGCCACAGACATGGTGGTAGCCCACCAGAATCACCACGATGAGCAGCTTGGCATGCATCCAGCCATTGCCGGGGCCCATGCCAATGCCGTAGCCGAGCCAGAGCCAGAGGCCGAAGACAAGCGTGCCAATCATGAGCGGCAGCATGAACCGGTAGAGCTTGCGGGCCATGAGCAGCAGGCGGGCCCGCTCGGGGGAGTCGCCCTCGGGCACCATGGCCAGGTTCACGAAAATGCGCGGCAGGTAGAAGAGGCCCGCAAACCAGCTGGTGACAAAAATGATGTGCAGCGCCTTGATCCAGAGAAGGGCCATCTGCGTTAACTCCTGATCTCGCCGTTGCCAAAGACCACCCATTTGTAGGTGGTGAGACCCTCGAGCCCCACGGGGCCGCGGGCATGAAGCTTGTTGGTGCTGATGCCGATCTCGGCGCCGAGCCCGTACTCAAAGCCATCTGCAAACCGAGTCGAGGCGTTGATCATGACCGATGCGGCATCGACCTCCCGCAGGAACTGCATGGCCTTGGTGTGGTTCTCGGTGAGGATGGCATCGGTGTGCTGCGACCCGTACTGGTTGATGTGTGCGATGGCCGCCTCGAGGCTGTCGACCAGTTTGATCGACAGGATGGGCGCCAGGTACTCGGTCTGCCAGTCGTCCTCGGTCGCATCCTTCAATGCCTTGGTGTCGAGGCCAGCAGCGATGAGTGCAGCCTTGGTCTTGCCGCAGACGCGAAGCTCCACGCCCTTCTCTTGGTAGATGTGAACGAGTGGCACGAGCGCAGAGGCGACCATGGCCTCGTGGACCAGCAGGGTCTCCATGGTGTTGCAGGGCGCGTAGCGCTGGGTCTTGGCGTTGTCGGCCACACGAATGGCCTTGGTGGGGTCGGCCTCGTTGTCGATGTAGACATGACAGATGCCATCGAGGTGCTTGATGACTGGCACCGTGGCCTCGCGGCTGATGCGCTCGATGAGTGACTTGCCACCCCGCGGCACGATCACATCGATGAAGGCTGGCATGGTGATCATCATGCCCACGGCGGCGCGATCGGTGGTGGGCACCACCTGCACGGCCTGGGCGGGAAGGCCTGCAGCTGCAAGGGCCGGCCCCATGAGGGCGGCGAGCGCCTGGTTGGTGTGCAGGGCCTCGGAGCCGCCGCGCAGCACCGTGGCATTGCCCGACTTGATGCACAGGGCTGCGGCATCGATGGTCACATTGGGCCGCGACTCATAAATGATGCCAATCACGCCGAGCGGCACGCGCATCTGCCCCACACGAATGCCCGAGGGCCGGGCCCGCAGGTGGGTGATCTCTCCGATGGGGTCCTCGAGCTGTGCGATCTGCAAGACCCCCTCGACCATGGTCTCGATGGCCTTGTCGGTCAGGCCAAGCCGATCAATGAAGGCTTCATCATGGCCTGCGGCTCGGGCGGCCTCCAGGTCCTTCTGGTTGGCGGCCTGCAGGGTGGCTCGATTCTTCGAGATGGCTGCAGCCATGCTGTGCAAGACCTGATTCTTCTGCGCGGTGGTGGCGCGCGCCATTTCACGCGAGGCCTGCCGTGCGGCAAGGCCAAGGGCTTGCA
Organism: Hahnella aquatica (SeqCode); assembly: GCF_965194505.1. Lineage (GTDB taxonomy): Bacteria > Pseudomonadota > Gammaproteobacteria > Burkholderiales > Burkholderiaceae_A > Hahnella > Hahnella aquatica. The sequence continues at coordinate 366,465 of NZ_OZ239144.1, forward strand.
TGGCCTTGGCCACGGGCGTGTTGGAGAGGTCTGTCATGGTCTTGGTGAGGGCTGGGCGAGTTGCAGGGCCAACTGTTCGAGGGCCACCCAGGGGTCTTCCCCGTGGAGTCCTTTGACCATTGTATCGATGCGCCCCAGGCTGCGCAGTGCAGGGCCTGCACGCGGTGTGGGCAGGCGGCGACAGGCTTGGGCCACGCTCCAGACCAGAATGGGCAGGGCCTCGCCCTCCTCGCGCAGCCCCCGAAGAACCCGCAGGCTGCGGGCGGCATCGCCAGCCACCAGGGTGTCACCCACGGTGAATGGGTTGAAGCGTGCATGGTCGGTCACGGCAGCCTGCATCCGGGCAAGGTCGATGCGGGCCTCATCGCCCGGGGCCGGCGGCAGGTGGGTGAGCTTGAGAATCTCTTGGTGGCCTGCGGCGAGGTTGCCCTCGCAACGGCTGGCGAGCCATCGAACCGCCTCGGGTGTGGCGGAGAGTCCGTGCTGGCTGAGCCTGGCCTGCACCCAGGCGGGCAGGTCGGCGGCAGACACATCGGGCACATTCACCACCGTGCTTGCCTGCTCCACCTGTTTGAACCAGGCAGCCCCGGCCAGGGTTCGGTCGAGCCGTGGCAGCAGCAAGAGGAGGGTGGTTTCGGCCGGTGGGTTTTGTGCCCAGGCCGACAGGGTCTTCGCTCCTTCGATACCCGGCTTGCCGGTGGGCAGGCGCAGCTCCACAAGGCGCTGGCTTGCAAAGAGGGATGGCATGCGGGCGGACTCGAGCCAGGCCTGCCAGCCAAAGCTGCGATCGGGGGTGTCGGTGGTGCGCTCGTCGCAGCCACCGGCTCGAAGGGCTGCACGCAGGGCATCGGCAGCCTCGGTCTGCAACAAGGGGTCGGCACTGCAGATGGCCCAGACCCGTCCGCTGGCCTGGCCCAGGGCCGTGGCCAGGCGGCCTGTGAAGGCCTCAGGCCGGAGGGGGTCGAACCGGAGTTGCACGGCGGCTCAGTCCCGAGAGGCGGCGCAGGATCTGTTGGATCAAATCTTCCTCCATGGCGTTGATCTGGAAGCGCTCGGCATCATCCGACGAGAGCACGTCGGTCTCATTGATGCTGATCGTGCGCCGCAGTTCGAGGACATCGGTGGGAATGAGAGGACGGCCGATGGGGTCCTCGATTCGGAATTCCAGGGAGGTCTTGAGTTCGATTTCGCGGGGGCGGCCGGTGCCGGAGAAGCCCACCACCAGGCGCTGCGGCTGCAGGCTGATGATGCGCAGCACGACCTCTGCATCGTTGGCGCGCGTGACGAGCGTGCGACGGTAGCGGGCGCTCAGCTCTCGGCGTAGGCGTTCGGAAAAGCCACCGCCAGACACCGCTTGGGCCAACTCGGGCTCTGCTGCAGGCGCACCGGCTGGGCTGCCACTGGCCTCGACGGCGCGGCCTCGATCAATCTGTGGGCCTTGGCCCGGGGCCACCACCATGATGCGTTGGAAGCCGAAGTCCATGGCGCCACGAATGCGCCAGCCACAGCCAGAGACGGCCAGAACGGTGGCCATGCCACTGGCCACCAGCAGCACACGCCGCCGGGGGCTTGGAGGGGAGACCCTTGGGGGAAGCACCATGTCGCTCAGATTAACACTCGGGGATTGGTCAGACGACCAGGTTCACGAGCCGGCCTGGCACCACGATGGCCTTGCGAACGGCCTTGCCGTCGCTGAACTTGGTGAAGGCCTCGTGGGCTGTGGCCAAGGCGATGATGTCGTCTTGGCTGGCCTGGGCTGGCACCGAGAGGCTGCCGCGCAGCTTGCCATTGACCTGCAGCATGAGCTCCACGGTGTCGCGCACCAGCGCCTGCTCATCCACCTGGGGCCAGGGGGCATCGAGCAGGCTGAGGCGGTCGGGGCCATGGCCGAGCGCCATCCAGAGCTCGGTGGTCAGGTGGGGCACGATGGGGTAGAGCACCCGCAGCAGCACGCCCATGCCCTCTTGAAGGGCGGCCTTCATCGGCGCACCCATCTGTGCTTGCGACTTCGCAGCCTCCTCCAGCGTGTTGAGCATCTTCATGGCGGCCGAGACCACGGTGTTGTACTGGCGTCGGCCCAGGTCGAAATCGGCCTGTCGGAGCAACTCGTGCACCTGTCGACGCAGGTCTTGTGCCTGGGTGTCGCCCTGCACCGCGGCCCGTGTGGCCTCGGCCGCAGGCGTGGCTGCGACCGTGAGTGCGGACTGGTGGGCCTGGGCAAAGCCCCAGACCCGCCGCAGGAAGCGATGGGCACCCTCCACACCTGCATCGGACCACTCCAGGGTCTGCTCGGGCGGTGAGGCAAACATGGTGAAGAGCCGGGCGGTGTCTGCGCCGTAACGATCGATCAGGGCCTGCGGGTCGATGCCATTGTTCTTGGACTTCGACATCTTCTCGGTGCCACCGATGGCCACGGGCTGCCCGTCGCTTCGCAGTACAGCGGCCTGCGGCCGGCCACGCTCATCGGTGTGGAGGTCGACATCGGCAGGATTGAACCAGGTCTTGCGGCCGTTGTCGGCCTCTCGGTAGTAGGTCTCGTTGAGCACCATGCCCTGTGTGAGCAGGTTGGAGAAGGGCTCTTCGAAGGTGACCAGTCCCAGGTCGCGCATGACTTTTGTCCAGAAGCGTGCATAGAGCAGATGGAGCACGGCATGCTCAATGCCACCGATGTACTGGTCCATGGGCATCCAGTAGGCCACGCGGTCATCGACCATGGCCTCTGCTGCATCGGGGCAGCAGTAGCGCATGTAGTACCAGCTCGAGTCGATGAAGGTGTCCATGGTGTCGGTCTCGCGCCGCGCCTCGGCCCCGCATGTGGGGCAGGCCACCTTCAGGAAGGCCTCACAGGACTGCAATGGGTTGCCACTGCCATCGGGCACCAGGTGGTCGGGCAGCACCACGGGCAGGTCTGCTTCGGGCACGGGCACTTCACCGCAGGCCCGGCAGTGAATGATTGGAATGGGCGTGCCCCAGTAGCGCTGCCGAGAGATGCCCCAGTCGCGCAGTCGGATGGTGGTCTTGGTTTCTCCCAGACCCTTGTCGGCAAGCATCCTGGCCACGGTCTCCACGGCCGTGGTGTGGTCGAGCCCATCGAGCGGGCCGGAGGCCACGCAGGTCACGCCCTGCTTGTCGGCATACCACTCCTGCCAGGCGGCATCTGAGAAGGTCTGCCCCGGTTTTTGAATGACCTGCCGAATGGGCAGGCCGTATTTTTTGGCGAAAGCAAAGTCGCGCTCATCATGGGCAGGCACGCCCATGACGGCACCATCGCCATAGCTCATGAGCACATAGTTGCCCACCCAGACGGGCACGGCCTCTCCGGTGAGGGGATGAGACACGGCAAGGCCCGTGTCCATGCCTTCCTTCTCGCGTGTGGCGAGGTCGGCCTCGGCCACGCTGCCCGACTGGCAGCGCTCCACAAAGGCTGCCAGTGTGGGGTTGGATGCGGCAGCCAGGCTGGCCAGTGGATGCTCGGGTGCCACGGCCATGAAGCTCACACCCATGATGGTGTCGGCCCGCGTGGTGAAGACGTGGGTGAGGCCACCCTGCACCAGGCTGCCCGAGGCATCACGAATGGTGTGGGGGAATGCAAAGCGCACGCCCTTGGACTGGCCAATCCAGTTCTCCTGCATGAGCTTGACCCGATCGGGCCAGCCCAGGCCCTCGAGCCCATCGATGAGCGCCTGGGCATAACGGGTGATGCCCAGGTAGACCATCGGGATCTCACGCTTTTCGACCAGCGCACCCGATCGCCAACCCCGGCCATCGACCACCTGCTCATTGGCCAGCACGGTCTGGTCGACGGGATCCCAGTTCACGGTGCCTGTCTTTACGTAGGCAATGCCCTTCTCGCGCATTTTGAGAAAGAGCCACTGGTTCCATTTGTAGTAGTCGGGCTTACAGGTGGCGGTCTCTCGCGACCAGTCGATGGCCAGGCCCATGGACTGCATCTGGCGCTTCATGGTGGCGATGTTGTCGTCGGTCCAGGCGGCTGGTGCCACCTGGTTGGCCATGGCTGCATTCTCGGCCGGCAGGCCAAAGGCATCCCAGCCCATGGGCATGAGCACGTTGTAGCCCTGCATGCGCAGGGCGCGGGCCATCACATCATTGATGGTGTAGTTGCGCACATGGCCCATGTGGAGCTTGCCCGAGGGGTAGGGCAGCATCGAGCAGGCGTAGTACTTGCCTTTCGGAAAGCGTGGGTCATGCTCCACCGCCCGGTGTGCATCGCGGGCAGACCACTCGGCCTGAAGGGCGGGCTCCAGCGAGGTGGGTTCGTAGTGTGGGGAGAGGGCGGCCATGGTGGGGTGTCTGAGAGGGTGTCGAGCCGGGCTCGTGAAGCCGCTCATTTTAGCCGGTCGCATGGCGGCTCGCCGATGGGGGCTGCAGACGCAACCGTAGAATGCAGGGATGTCTTCGTCCCTCGTCTCTGCCCTGCTTCAGGGCCTCAACGCACCGCAGGAACAGGCGGTGACCCTTCCACCCGAGCCCGCCCTCATTCTGGCGGGGGCTGGCAGCGGCAAGACCCGCGTGCTCACCACCCGTATTGCCTGGCTGATCTCCACGGGCCAGGTGAGTCCCTTGGGCATTCTGGCGGTGACCTTCACCAACAAGGCGGCCCGCGAGATGCTCGCAAGGCTGGGGGGCATGATTCAGGTGAACCTCAAGGGCATGTGGGTGGGCACCTTCCATGGCCTGTGCAATCGGTTTTTGCGGGCCCACCACCGAGATGCAGCCCTGCCGGCCACCTTCCAGATTCTCGACAGCCAAGACCAACTCTCGGCCATCAAGCGGCTGATGAAGGGCCTGGGCGTGGATGATGAGAAGTACCCGCCCAAGCAGGTGCAGTCCTTCATCAACAGCGCCAAGGAGCAGGGCCTGCGGGCGCCCGATGTCGACGACTCCGATGGCTACAACCGTCGATTCATTGAGCTCTACCAGGCCTACGACGACCAGTGCCAGCGCGAGGGCGTGGTGGACTTTGGCGAGCTCATGCTGCGCTCGGTGGAACTGCTGCGTCGATCCGATTCCATTCGTCACCACTACCGGTCTCGGTTCCAGCATGTCCTGGTCGATGAGTTTCAGGACACCAACCCATTGCAGTACGAGTGGCTCAAGCTGCTCTCGAACCCCGGTGGTGGCATCTTCGCCGTGGGCGATGACGACCAGAGCATCTACGCCTTCAGGGGCGCCGATGTCGCCAACATGAAACGCTTCGAGACCGAGTTCGGCGTACGCCACCTGATCAAGCTTGAGCAGAACTACCGCTCACACGGCCACATTCTGGATGCCGCCAATGCGCTCATTGCCAACAACACCGGCCGCCTTGGCAAGAACCTCTGGACGGAGGCTGGCGCGGGTGAGCCCATTCGGGTCATGGAAACCGCAAGCGATCTGCTTGAGGCCCAGTGGCTGGTCGACGAGGTGCGTGGCCTGATTCAAGAGGGGATGATGCGCAGCGAGATGGCGGTGCTCTATCGCAGCAACGCCCAGTCCCGGGTGGTCGAGCAGGCGCTCTTTCAGGCGGGCGTGCCCTACCGTGTCTTTGGGGGCCTGCGGTTTTTTGAACGGGCCGAGGTCAAGCATGCACTGGCCTATCTGCGGCTCATGGAGAATCCGCACGAGGACACGGCCTTCCTGCGGGTGGTGAACTTTCCCACGCGGGGCATCGGGGCCCGGAGCATCGAGCTGCTGGCCGATCAGGCCAAGCAGCAGGGCAGCAGTTTGTACGTGGCCGCGGGCGTGCTCGATGGCAAGGCCGGCCATGCGGTGCGCGGCTTCGTGCAGCTCATCGAGTCGCTGCGCTTTGAGACCCAGGGCCTGAGCTTGAAGGAGATGGTGGCCGTGATGCTCGAGCGCTCGGGCCTCGTGCGCCATTACCAGGCCGAGCGCGAGGGGCAGGAGCGTGTCGAGAACCTGGAGGAATTGATCAACGCAGCCGCAGCCTTCGACCTCGATGGGGGCGTGCCCGTGGAGGAGGGCGGTGTGGCCATGAGCCCACTGTCAACCTTCCTCAGCCATGCCTCACTGGAGGCTGGCGACAACCAGGCCGCTGAAGGCCAGGATGCGGTGCAGCTCATGACCATTCACTCGGCCAAGGGCCTCGAGTTTCAGGCCGTGTTCCTCACGGGCCTGGAGGAGGGGCTCTTTCCGCATGAGAACAGCGTGACCGAGCCCAACGGCCTTGAGGAGGAGCGCCGGCTCATGTATGTGGCCATCACGCGCGCTCGACGCAGACTCTATGTCTCGATGTCCCAGACCCGCATGCTCCACGGTCAGACCCGCTACAACATGCGCAGTCGTTTTCTGGAAGAACTGCCTGAAGGCTGTCTGAAGTGGCTCACGCCACGGCTGGCGACACGCTCTGCGGTGTCATCGGCCTGGGAGTCCGCTGAGGACAGTGACCGCTCGGCCTGGGGACGATCAGCCGGTTCCTGGACGCGCCAGGGGATGGGCGATCGCGGTGCCGTGGCGCCATCCTTTCAGCGTCCAGCCTTGCCAGGTCATGCCCACGACAGTGGTTATGCGGTGGGCCAGTCGGTTCGCCACGGACGCTTTGGCGATGGCGTGATCATGGCCTTGGAGGGGTCGGGCTCCGACGCCCGTGCGCAGGTGAACTTCAAGCGAGAGGGTGCCAAGTGGCTGGCCCTCTCGGTGGCCAAGCTCGAACGGCTTTAGGCTCTTGCGGGGGTGCGCCGCTCAGCGCACCCGAATCCGAAAGCAGAAGACGCCGTCGGTCTCGGTGCGCGATTCGAGCGTGTGGCCCGTGCTCTGACAGAAGTAGTCGAAGTCATCCCAGGCGCCGCGGTCGGTGGCCTGAACCTCGAGCGTGTCACCAGAGGCCAACTCTGAGAGGGCCTTCTTGGCCCGCAGGATGGGCAGGGGGCAGCTGAGGCCCTTGACGTCTAGCGATCGGGTGGCATCGCTCATGCCGCGCCCGCCAGTTGCGCCTGGGCGTAGGTGCGCAGGCTCTCGAGCGCGCCGGGCAGGGCCGCAGGCTGTGTGCCACCGCCCTGGGCCATGTCGGGCCGGCCGCCGCCCTTGCCGCCCACTTGGCTGGCCACATGGTTGACCAGGTCGCCCGCCTTGATCTTGGCGGTGAGGTCTGGGGTGACACCCGCAATGATGGTGACCTTCTCGCCCTCCACGCTGGCCAGCACAATGGCCGCCGACTGAAGCTTGGACTTGAGCTGGTCGAGCAACTGGCGAAGGTCGCCGCTGGAGGCCCCTTCAATCACGGTGGCGAGCAGCCGATGGGCACCCACGGCAATGGCCTGGTCGGCGAGGTCGTCGCCGGCCGATGCAGTGAGCTTGGACTTGAGCCGACCGATCTCTTTCTCAAGGGTGCGGTTGGCCTCCACGAGCTGGGCAAGCCGTTGCTGTAACTCTGCGGGAGAGGCCTTGAGCAGGCCTGCGGCCTGTTGCACCTGCTGGTCGAGCAACTGCAGGTGGCTGAGCACACGGTCGCCGGTGATGGCCTCGACCCGGCGGATGCCTGCGGCCACGCCGGACTCCGACACGAGTTTGAAGAGGCCGATGTCGCCGGTACGGGCCACGTGGGTGCCGCCGCAGAGTTCACGGGAGCTGCCGATGTCGAGCACGCGCACAGCATCGCCATATTTCTCGCCAAAGAGGGCCGTGGCCCCGCCCTTGACCGCCTCATCAAAGCCCATGATCTGCGCCTGGGCGGGGGTGTTGAGCAGGATCTCTGCATTGACCTTGGCTTCTACCGTGGCCATTTCCTGAGCGGTCATGGGCTGGTTGTGGGCAAAGTCGAATCGGGTCTTGTCGGCATCCACGAGCGACCCCTTCTGCTGCACGTGCGCCCCGAGCACCTCTCGCAGGGCCTTGTGCATGATGTGGGTCACGGAATGGTTGCGCGCCGTGCGGGACCGACGAACGAGGTCCACCTCGGCCATGAGAGCCTGGCCCATCGTGACCTGCCCTTGAACCACGCGACCGTGATGTCCAAAGACCTCGGCTGAAATCTTCTGGGTGTCCTCGATCTCGATGCGAAGGCCGTCGGCCCGCAGAATGCCGGCGTCGCCCACCTGGCCGCCCGATTCCGCATAGAAGGGCGTGGTGTCAAGCACCACCACCACGGCATCGCCCGCCTGGGCCTGCGTACAGGCCGTGCCATCGCGGTAGAGGCCGGTCACGGTGGCTGACTGCGAGAGTCGCTCGTAGCCCACGAACTGGGTCTGGGCGCCGGTGTATTCGAGGCCTGCGGCTGACTTGAACTTGCTTGCAGCGCGGGCCTGGTCTCGCTGACGGCCCATGGCGGCCTCGAAGGCGTCTTCGTCAACGGTCAGGCCGCGTTCACGGCAGACATCGGCGGTGAGGTCTAGTGGGAAGCCATAGGTGTCGTAGAGCATGAAGGCGGTCTGGCCATCGAGGGCAGCGCCCTTGGGCAACTCGGCCAAAGCGGAGGAAAGAATGGCCATGCCTTTTTCCAGGGTCTCGCCAAAGCGCTCTTCTTCCTGCTGCAGGGTGTCGGCCACACGCTGCTGGGCCTGGGCGAGCTCGGGGTAGGCCTCTCCCATCTGTGCGACGAGGTCTGGCACCAGTTTGTAAAAAAATGGCTTGGTCTGGCCTAGCTTGTGGCCATGGCGAAGGGCCCGTCGAACGATTCGGCGCAGCACATAGCCGCGGCCTTCATTGCCCGGAATGACGCCATCAACAATGAGAAAGCTGCAGGCGCGGATGTGGTCTGCAATGACCCGCAGCGATGGGTTTTCGATGTCGGTGCAGCCGGTCTCGCGGGCAGCCGCGCGGATCAGGCCCTGGAAGAGGTCGATCTCGTAATTGCTGTGCACGCCCTGGAGCACCGCGGCAATGCGCTCAAGGCCCATGCCCGTGTCCACACAGGGGCGGGGCAGTGGGTTGAGCACACCGGCCTCGCTGCGGTCGTACTGCATGAAGACCAGGTTCCAGATCTCGATGTAGCGGTCGCCGTCTTCATCTGGGGAGCCCGGGGGGCCGCCGGCCACATTCGGGCCGTGGTCGTAGAAGATTTCGCTGCAGGGGCCACAGGGGCCGGTGTCGGCCATCTGCCAGAAGTTGTCGCTGGCGTACCGCGCGCCCTTGTTGTCGCCAATGCGAATGATGCGGGCCTCGGGCACACCGATCTCGTTCTTCCAAATGCCATGGGCCTCGTCGTCGTCTTGGTAGACGGTGACCCAGAGCTTTTCGGGGGGCAGCTTGTAGACCTCGGTGAGCAGGCGCCAGGCATGAGAGATCGCCTCGCGCTTGAAGTAGTCGCCAAACGAGAAATTGCCCAGCATCTCGAAGAAGGTGTGGTGGCGGGCGGTGTAGCCCACGTTTTCCAAGTCGTTGTGCTTGCCGCCCGCGCGCACGCTGCGCTGCGAGGAGGTGGCCCGCACATAGGGGCGGGTCTCCCGGCCGAGAAAGACATCCTTGAACTGCACCATGCCACTGTTGGTAAACAGCAGGGTGGGGTCGTTGGCGGGCACCAATGGGCTCGAGGCCACCACGGTGTGCCCCTGACTCGCGAAGAAATCAAGAAACTTTCGGCGAATCTCGCTCACGCTCATCATGGTCTGGATCGCTTTCCAACGGGTCTAAAGGGTTCAGAGGGCCTCAAAGTTTAATGGATGCTGGCCCGGGGGGAGGGAATTCCTGAGTGGGCAGGCCTGAGTTACAGAGCATCCCTCGCGCATAATAGGCCGCTTGAGTCACACAAGGATGCGGCCATGACCCTCCACAACAAGCGAGACCTCTTCGCTGGCCTGATGTTCATTGCCTTTGGGCTGGTGTTTGTCATCGTGGCCCAGGACTACACCATGGGCACCTCACGCCGCATGGGCCCGGGCTACTTCCCCACCATTCTGGGTGCGCTGCAATTGTTGCTGGGCCTTGTGGTGTTGGTGGCTGCCTTTATGAAGGTCAATCGGGACGACGAGCCCATGACCCAGACCGACTGGCGCGGCCTGGGGCTGATCATCGGCAGCGTCATGCTCTTTGCCCAGTTGTTGCCGCTGGCGGGCTTTGTGGTGGCGGCCCCTTTGTTACTCATGGTGGCCGCCTTGGCGAGCCCCGAATCCAGTTGGCGTGAGCGGATTGTGCTCACCCTGGTGCTCACCGTGAGCACCATTCTGGTGTTTCGTGTGGGTCTGGAAATGCGATTCCCGCTCTTGCCGCCGGCACTGAATTAAACCGAGGACCCCTGCACATGGAACTCCTGAGCAACCTGGCCATCGGCATCGAGACGGCCTTCACCCTGCAGAACCTGATGTGGTGCTTCATCGGCGTATTGCTGGGCACCCTGATTGGTGTGCTGCCCGGCATTGGCCCGTTGGCCACCATCGCCATTCTGTTGCCCATCACCTACAAGATGGCCGACCCCTCCACCGCCCTGATCATGCTGGCGGGCATTTACTATGGTTCCCAGTACGGGGGTTCCACCACCGCCATTCTCGTGAACCTACCCGGGGAGTCGGCCTCGGTGGTGACGACCCTGGATGGCTATCAAATGGCCCGTCGCGGCAAGGCGGGCCTGGCCCTGGCCACCGCGGCCCTGGGCTCGTTCTTTGCTGGCACCGTGGCCACCTTCCTGATTGCAGCCTTTGCACCACCGTTGGCCGAGATCGCTTTCAAGTTCGGGCCGGCCGAGTACTTCTCGCTCATGGTCATGGGTCTTATTGCCGCGGTGGTGCTTGCCCATGGTTCGTTTATCAAGGCCCTGGCGATGGTGATGTTTGGTCTGCTGCTTAGCCTGATTGGAACGGACGTCAACTCGGGCGCAGCCCGTTTTACTTTCGGCGTTCCGGAGCTCATCGATGGCATCGACTTCGCGGTGATCGCCATGGGCCTCTTTGGTTTCTCTGAAATCATCTACAACTTAAAGGCCCAGGAGACCCGTGAACTCCTCAAGGAGAAGGTCACCGACCTGGTCCCCTCCCGGGCGGATGTGAAGCGTGCGGCGCCGGCCGTGCTGCGTGGCACGGCGCTGGGCTCGCTCTTGGGTATTCTGCCGGGGGGCGGGGGCATCCTGTCGTCGTTTGCCTCGTATGCCATCGAGAAAAAAATCTCCAAGCATCCCGAGGAATTCGGCAAGGGTGCGATCGAGGGCGTGGCCGGCCCCGAGTCGGCCAACAATGCGGGCGCCCAGACCTCCTTCATTCCCATGCTCACACTGGGCATCCCCACCACGCCCGTCATGGCACTCATGATCGCGGCCATGATGATTCACAACGTCCAGCCGGGCCCACAGGTCATGACCTCCAACCCCAGCCTCTTCTGGGGGCTGATTGTCTCGATGTGGGTGGGCAACTTCTTCCTGGTGATCCTGAACCTGCCGCTCATCGGCATGTGGATCAAGCTGCTGCAGGTGCCTTACCGCCTGCTCTACCCGGCCATTCTGTTGTTCTGCTGCATCGGGGCCTACAGCCTCAACAACAATGTCTGGGATGTGATCATGATCATTCCATTTGCCATCCTGGGCTACTACTTCAAGAAGTGGAAGTGCGAGCCGGCCCCCTTGCTCTTGGGCTTCATTCTGGGCGAGATGATGGAGGAGTACCTGCGTCGGGCACTCACGCTGTCGAGGGGCGACTGGGGCGTGTTGTTGGATCGTCCGCTGTCGGCCACCCTGCTGGGCATCTCTGCTGTGCTCATTTTGCTCATGCTGCTGCCATCGATTCGCAAGAAGCGCGAGCAGGCCTTCGAGGGCGAGCAAGACTGATCATCTAGCCCGCCGTTACACTCAGGCCCATGGCGGTTTTCACTTCGGTTGATGAGGCGGGCCTGCGGGGCCTGCTCTCTGGCTACGCGCTGGGGGAGTTGGTCTCCTTTGAGGGCATTTCGGCCGGCATTGAGAACACCAATTATTTTGTCGACACCACACAGGGCCAGCATGTGCTCACCCTGTTCGAGAAGCTCACTGCGGCAGAACTCCCGTATTACCTCGGCCTGATGCGGCACTTGGCTGAGCATGGCGTGGCCTGCCCTGCGCCCATTCCAACGACCTCGGGCGCGCTGTTCACCGAATGCGCGGGCAAGCCGGCCGCCTTCGTGAGCCGACTGCGCGGGCGTGACACCGATGCGCCCAGCCCCGCGGCCTGTCGTCTGGTGGGGGCGGCCTTGGCCAAGGCCCACCTGGCGGGCGCAAGCCTTGGCCTGCATCTGCCCAACCCCAGGGGGCTGGACTGGTGTGAGCAGACGGCACCCGCGGTGATTCCATTTCTGGAGGCGCCTGCCCAGGATTTGCTGGCCCAGGCCTTCTCGGACCAGCGGGCGTTTGTGCAAGGCAATGTCTTTCGCGCATGCCCTGTGGGCCCGATTCATGCAGACCTCTTTCGAGACAACGTGCTCTTCGACCAACTCGGTGAGTCGCCGGTCTTGGGGGGTTTCATTGATTTCTACTTTGCAGGCGATGGCCCCTGGGCCCACGACCTGGCCATCACCGTGAATGACTGGTGCCTCGTGTCGAACGATGATGGCAAGGCCCTCGACCGGCCCCGGCTCGCAGCCATGCTCGAGGGCTATGCCAGCGTGCGGCCGGTCACCTCAGCCGAGAAGGCCGCATGGCCCCTGTTCCTTCAGGCGGCTGCGCTTCGCTTCTGGCTCTCACGACTCTATGATTGGCATTGCCCCCGCAGTGCAGCCCTCTTAAAGCCCAAGGACCCATCCCATTTCGAGGCCATGCTGCGGTCCCGACGTCAACCCCTTCCAGAATGGGCCCAGTTGCCATGAAGATGCAGGACCAGCCCCGCCAATTGCCCAGCCGTGCCGGCCAGACCTGGCTGATCGATGGCATTCGCATCTTTCATCGCCAGCCCTTGGTCTGGGTGCTCTCGCTCATGACCTACTGGGCCGGGCTCGTGATGGTGGGCATCCTGCCGGTGGTGGGCCTCTTCCTGCCCTTGCTCTTCACGCCGGGCCTGGGCTTTGGATTCATTGTCCTGGCCGAGGCCGTCGATCGCCAAGACCCCGCCAAGCCCGCCACGCCAACGCTCCTGCTGGCGGGCTTTCGCGATGGCCATGCCCGAAGCATGCTGCAGTTGGGCCTGGCCTATCTCGCCGGCCTGACCATCGTGCTGCTGCTGGCCTGGCTGGTGGATGGAGACCAGATCGGCAGCATGATGCGTGACGGGCCGAGCCAAGAAGAGGTGGAGGTCATGCGCAAGAGCCTGCCCATGGGCCTGCTGGTGGCCATGCTGGCTTACATTCCGCTGATGATGGCGCTCTGGTTTGCGCCGCAACTGGTGGTCTGGCGAGGCTTTACCGTGGGCAAGGCCTTGTTCTTCTCCTTCTTTGCCGTGTGGCGCAACAAGGCTGCCTTCCTGCGCTACAGCCTGGCCTGGCTGGTGCTCATCTTCCTGGTCAGTGGGCTGTCCTCCCTGATCATGGACCTCTTCCAGATCAATGCCCAGAGCCTGCTGGTGACCCTGCTGCCGGTGAGCATGCTGCTCCTGGCCATTGCGCAGGCCTCGTTCTATGCGAGCACGCGCGATGTCTTCCAGGAGGATGACTCGGCCATGGCACCAGCTGTGGCACCAGCGCCGCCACCCCCGCCTGAGTCGTAGCTAGGCGGGGAGCTGGTCGCGCTGCTCGGTCAGGCGGCTGAGCGTGGATTCAAACTCGGCCAACCGGGCCCGCTCCTGGGCCACCACGGCCTCGGGTGCGCGGGCCACGAAGGATTCATTCGAGAGCTTGGCCGTGGCCTTCTGCACCTCTGCCGCCATGCGATCAATTTCTTTGCTGAGTCGAGCCCGTTCGGCGGCCGGGTCCACCTTCACTTCGAGCATGAGCTTGAGGCTGCCGACAATCTGAACCGGGGCCTGCAGACCAGGGTTGGGCTGCTCCAAGGTCTTGGTGAATCGAACGCCACTGGTCTTGCCCAGCATCTGCAGGGCATCGGCGATCAGTTGCTGGTCGTCGGGTGTTGTAACCCGGGTGGAGGCATCTTCCACGCAGACCTGCAGGGGCACGCGGTCGGCGGGTGAGAGGCCCATCTCGGCGCGCAGCGAGCGAATGGCAGAGACCAAGGCCTGGAGTTCGGCCATCTGGGCCTCGGCCTCGGGGTCGAGTTTCTTGAGGTCTGCCACGGGATAGGCCGCGGTCACGATGCTGTCGGCCTCGCCGTTGGCCAGCCGGGCGGATCGGCCGGCCAGGGGTGCCACCACCTGCCAGAGGGCCTCGGTGACAAACGGAATGATGGGATGGGCCAGCCGAAGAATGGCCTCCAGCACACGCAGCAGGGTGCGCCGCGCGGCCTTGGCCTGGTTCTCCTTCTCGCCCTGGAGCGCACGCTTGGCGAGTTCCACATACCAGTCGCAGAAGTCGTTCCAGACGAACTCGTAGATCTCTTTGGCGGCGAGGTCGAACCGGTAGGCCGTGAGGTGCTGGTGGACATGGTCCTCGGCCCGCTGCAGCCGGGAGATGATCCACCGGTCGACAAAGGTGAAGTGCAGGGGCCCATCGGGGCCGCAGTCGCCTGCACAGACGGAGAGCCCGCAGTCCTTGCCCTCGGTGTTCATGAGCACGAAGCGGGTGGCATTCCAGAGCTTGTTACAGAAGTTTCGATAGCCCTCGCAGCGCGAGAGGTCGAAGTTGATGTTGCGGCCGGGTGTTGCGAGGCTGGCGAAGGTGAATCGCAGGGCGTCGGTGCCGTGGGCCGTGATGCCTTTGGGAAACTCAGCCCGTGTCTTCTTCTCGATCTGCGAGGCCTGCTTGGGATTCATGAGGCCTGCGGTGCGCTTGGCCACCAGGGCATCGACCTCAATGCCATCGATGAGGTCGATGGGGTCGAGGGTGTTGCCCTTGCTCTTGCTCATCTTCTGGCCTTCGCCATCGCGAACCAGGGCATGGACATAGACATCGCGGAAGGGCACCTGCCCCGTGAAGTGGGTGGTCATCATGATCATGCGAGCCACCCAGAAGAAGATGATGTCAAAGCCGGTGACCAGCACGCTCGAGGGCAGGAACTGGGAGAGGCCAGGCTGAAGGTTGGGCCTGCCGTCCTTCCATTCCTCGCCCGGCACCACCAGTGTGGAGAACGGCACCAGGGCCGAGGAGAACCAGGTGTCGAGCACATCGGGGTCTCTCACGAGGGCACCCGACCAGCCGGCCGCCTTGGCCTTGGCCGTGGCCGCCTCGAGGGAATCGGCCACAAAGACGCTGCCATCTTGAATGGGCTGGCCTTGGTCGTCGGCCTTGTAATAGGCTGGAATCTGATGGCCCCACCAGAGCTGGCGTGAGATGCACCAGTCTTGAATGTTCTCGAGCCAATGCCGGTAGGTCGTGGTCCAGTTCTCTGGAAAGAAGCGCACCTCGCCGGTGTCGACCACGTCGAGCGCCCGCTGGGCAATGGAGCGACCGGGGGTGAAGCTGCCCTGCGGCGCAGGCTTGCTCATGGCCACGAACCATTGGTCGGTGAGCATGGGCTCGATCACGACGCCCGTGCGGTCACCACGGGGAACCATGAGTGTGTGGGGCTTGGAGGCCACAAGCAGTTCTTGGGCCGTGAGGTCTGCAAGGATGCGCTTGCGTGCCTCTTCACGGCTCAGGCCTCGATAGGCCGCTGGGGCCTCATCGTTGATGCGGGCATCCAGGGTGAATACATTGAGCATGGGCAGGCCATGCCGCTGGCCCATGGCGTAGTCGTTGAAGTCGTGGGCGGGCGTGATCTTCACGCAGCCGGTGCCGAAGGCCGGGTCGACATAATCATCCGCGATGATCGGAATCTCGCGGCCCACCAGGGGAAGGCGAATCATCTTGCCGATGAGGGACTGGTAGCGGGAGTCGTCGGGGTGCACGGCCACGGCCTGGTCGCCCAGCATGGTCTCGGGTCGTGTGGTGGCCACCACCAGGCTGCCGCTGCCATCGGCCAGCGGATAGCGCAACTCCCAGAGGTGTCCCTGCTCCTCCTCACTCACCACTTCCAGGTCGGAGACCGCGGTGAGCAGGGTTGGGTCCCAGTTCACCAAGCGTTTGCCGCGGTAGATGAGGCCCTGCTCATAGAGCTGGATGAAGACGGCCTGCACCACCGCCGAGCAGGTCGGGCTCATGGTGAAGTATTCCAAGGACCAGTCGCAGCTCGCGGCGAGCCTGCGCATCTGTCCGGTGATGGTGGTGCCCGACTGCTCCTTCCAATCCCAGACCTTTTTCAGAAAGCCCTCTCGGCCGAGGTCGTGGCGGGAGACGCCCTGGGCATCGAGCTGACGCTCGACGACGATCTGTGTGGCGATGCCGGCATGGTCGGTGCCCGGCAGCCACAGGGTGTTGTCGCCGCGCATGCGATGCCAACGGGTGAGGGTGTCCATCAGGGTCTGGTTGAAGGCATGGCCCATGTGCAGGGTGCCGGTGACATTGGGCGGTGGCAGTTGGATGCAGAAGGCCTCGGCCTTGGGCTGCTGGCCGGCTGCATAGAGGCCACGACGCTCCCACTCCGGCCCCCAGTGGGCTTCGAGTTGGGCGGGTTCAAAGGATTTATCGAGCGTCGACATGTTGGAGATCGTGGCGGGTGATGGGATAACCGCGGTCGCGGTAGAAGGCAAATCGCAGGCGGGCCTTTTGTTTGTCGATGTCATCGGGCCCAACGATTTCAAAGACACGGTCAAAACTGCTGAAGAACTCGGGCACCTCGTCGTCGAGGTTGACCAACAGGTGTGGCGTGCGGGGTGCCGAGGGCATCCAGGGTGCGCCGCAGAGGATCACTGGGGACTCCTCGGCCAGGGGATGGTCGGCCGGCACGTGGGGCAGGAAGTCTTCGTCGGAGAACTCGTAGAGGAGGTCGTCGAACTGGGCCAGCCGGGCCGCCTCCGCGCAAAAGACAATGAGCGGCTTCTCCTCGGTGGCGGCCTTGGACCGCAGTGCCTTGCGGACCAGGCGGCAGGCGTGGGTCAGGCGGTCTGGCGTGTTGAAGTGGAAGTCAACACTGGTCACGCCAGGCCGTTCTTGAGGAACTCCACCAGAAGGCCCACGGGCCGGCCCGTTGCGCCCTTGTTCTGGCCACTTCGCCAGGCGGTGCCCGCGATGTCGAGGTGGGCCCAACGATAGTTCTTGGCAAAGCGCCACAGGAAGCAGGCGGCGGTCACGCTGCCGGCCGCTCGGCCACCGATGTTGGCCATGTCGGCAAAGGGCGACTTCAGCTGCTCTTGATAGTCCTCCTCGAGCGGCATGCGCCAGGCGGTGTCGAGGCGGGTCTTGCCCGCATCGATGAGGGCCTGGGCGAGCGCATCGTCTGCACTGAAGAGGCCAGAGTTCACGGCACCGAGTGCAATCACGCAGGCGCCGGTGAGTGTGGCAATGTCCACCACGGCCGCGGGCTTGAACTGCTTGTCGACATAGGTGAGGGCATCGCAAAGGATGAGACGGCCTTCGGCATCGGTGTTGAGAATCTCGACGGTCTGCCCCGACATCGTCTGCACGATGTCGCCGGGTCGGGTGGCCGAGCCACTGGGCATGTTTTCGGCCGTGGGGATCACGCCGACCACATTGCGCTTGAGGCCCATCTCCGCCACGGCATGCATCACCCCCAGCACGGTGGAGGCGCCCGACATGTCGTACTTCATTTCATCCATCTCGGCCGGTGGCTTGAGCGAAATGCCGCCGGTGTCGAAGGTGATGCCCTTGCCCACCAGCACCAGTGGCGCTTCTTTGGCGGTGCCACCGTTGTGCTGGAGCACGATGAACTGGGGCGGCTGCACGGAGCCCTGGGCCACGGCCAGCAGGGCATTCATGCCGAGCTTTTCCATGGCAGCGCGGTCGAGCACCTCGGCCTTGAGCCGGAACTGGCGGGCGAGGGTCTTGGCGGTGTTGGCCAGGAAGGTGGGCGTGCAGATGTTGGGGGGCAGGTTGCCGAGGTCTTTGGTGAGCTCGATGCCATTGGCCAGGGCCTGGGCCTCTCCAATGATCTTGGGCGCATCGGTGGGTCGCAGGTCGCCGGGCAGGAGCATCTCAACGCTTCGCAACGAGGGCTGATCGGCCACCTTGGTGGCCTTGGCCGTTTTGGCCACGGGCTTTGCGGCGCCCTCGGAGCCGGCCTTGCTCTTGAAGCGGTCGAACCGATAGAGGGCCTCGCGGCAGGCGAGCACGTGGGTCTGCACACGCCAACTGCCGTCGCGGCTGCCCACGGCCACCTCGGTGAGGTAGGAGGACACCCGCTTGACGCCCTTCAGGGACACCATGGCCTTGGTGGCCGACTTCACCGCATCGGCAAAGACCTTCTCTGTGAGGGCCTCCTTCTTGCCGAGGCCCACGAGCAGCACGCGGGTGCTGGCCAGGCCGTCGAGGTCGCGCAGCAGCAGGGTGGTGCCGGCCTTGGCATCGAAGTCGCCAGCCTTGAGCAGTCGGGCCAGGGCGCCGTTGGAGACCTTGTCGACCACGCGGGCGGGCATGGTGAGCTCCACCCCGTTGGGTGTGGCAAAGAGCGCCACCCAGGCGCAGTCGGCGCCGGCCCGATCCACGGGCTTGTTGCTGGCGATAAATTCAATGGATTCCCGAGCTTCGCCCGGGTCTTTGACTTCTTTCATGCTGGAAGCAACGGTCATGACAAAATGCCTAGCAATGGACGAAAACCCTCATTATAAAAGCCCGTGATCTTTCACAAAGCCCTATTGCAAGAACTCAGGGCCATGGGCGGTGTGGTTTTTGCCACCCTGCTGACGATTGTGGTCACGACCACGCTCATCCGAACCCTGGGCCGGGCGGCCTCTGGGAAGGCGGACAGCGAGCTGGTGCTCCCCCTGATCGCCCTCTCCACGGTGAATTCCCTGGGCCTGGTCATTAGTCTGACGGCCTTCATTTCCGTGCTCATGGTGCTCTCGCGGCTCTGGCGGGATTCGGAGATGGTGGTTTGGCTGTCCTCTGGCAAGAGCCTGTTGAGCCTGGTGCGGCCGGTCTGGCGCTTCATTTGGCCCTTGGCCCTTGCGGTGGCCACGATCAGCCTGGTGGTCTCGCCCTGGGCCCGTCAGCAGTCCGAGGAACTGCGCCAGCAGTTCGACACCCGCGAGGACAGTCGCCGCATTGCGCCGGGCCAGTTTCGAGAGTCCAACCGCGGCACCCGAACCTTTTTTGTGGAGAACCCGAGCGAGGAGTCGACCGAGCTGGGCATGGTCTTTGTGGTCACGCGCGAAGTCGATGGCCGCGAGTCGGTGCTGCTGGCCGCCCGCGGGCGATTTGAATCCGATTCGTCCGGTGAGCCCTGGGTCTACATTCAAGACGGCACGCGCACGGATTTCCAACCTCCCAGCGGTGGTGCAGCCCTGGCGGTGCGCACCATGACCTTCGAGGGCTATCGGCTTCGAACCGATGCCGCACCGGGTGGCAAGGTGGTCGACCCGTCCGTGCGGGCCCTGCCACTGCACGTGCTCATGGCCATGCCCGGGCCGCAGCCCTTGGGTGAACTGGCCTACCGTGTGGGCCTGCCGATCTTGTGTGTGCTGCTGGGCTTTCTGGCCATTCCCTTGTCCTTCTCCAATCCGCGGGCCGGGCGCTCCTTTCACCTGCTCTTTGCCTTTCTCATCACCATGGTGGCCAACAACCTCTTGGCCGTGAGCCAGGCCTGGATTTCTCAGGAGCGCATCAGTTTTGCGCTGGGCTGGTGGCCCATTCATGTTGGCCTGGCCTGCCTGCTGGCTGGCCTCTTCTGGTTCCGAATGGGGCTGCGTCGCGGCCCCATGGACTTGCTCTGGGCTACGGTTCGAGGGCTCCGCACTGGGGGTTCGGGCCGGTGAAGACCTTCTCTGCCTACCTGGCCCGTGGCATCTACGGACGGGTGGGCTTTGTGCTGCTGGGCTTCGTGGCCCTCTTTGCGCTCTTTGATTTTGTCTCCGAGCTCGAGGAAATTGGCCGCGGCAATTACCGACTGGCCGACGCCCTGCAGTACATCGTCCTGCGACTGCCCGCCATGGCCTACGAGCTCTTGCCCATTGCCTGTCTCATCGGAGGCCTGTGGGCCCTGGCGGGGCTGGCTGCCAGTTCTGAGTTCACCGTGGCCAGGGCCTCGGGCTTTCGTCCTGTGGATGCCCTGAAGACCATTGGCTGGACGGGCCTGCCCCTGGTCGTGGCCTGCGCCCTGCTCTCGGAGTGGGTGGTGCCATTCTCGGAGAACCTTGGCAGTCGACTGCGTGCAGAGGCCCTGGGCAGCTCCAGTGTGCAGTCCTTGCGCAGCGGCTACTGGCTGCGCGATGCGCTCACGGGTATTCCAGGCCCGGTGCGGGAGCGGATGATCAACCTCGTGGGGGCGAGCCCCGACCAGCGCCTCTTGGGCTTGGTGCTCTATGAGTTCGACCAAGACCGTCGCCTGCTGCGGGTGGTGCGTGCGGAGTCGGCCCGCTTTGAGTCGATTGAATCCCAAGGCTCGGTCGATGCGAGTGTCTGGCAGCTCACGGGCGTTCGCATGCTGGAACTGGGCCGGGACGAGACGGTGCGCCAGCGCAATGAGCCCACGCTGCGCATGCTCTCCGGTCTCTCGCCCACCACCTTGGGCGCGCTGCTGGTCAAGCCGGATCAGATGTCGGCCCACGACCTCTTCCAGTACACGGGCTACCTCAAGTCCGGCCGGCAGAGCGCCACCCGCTATGAGCTCGCCTTCTGGAAGAAGGTCTTCTACCCGCTGGCCGTCTGGGTCATGCTGCTGCTCGCCTTGCCTGCGGCCTACCTGCTGTCTCGGGGCGGCACCGTGGGCCTGAAGGTGTTTGTGGGTGTGCTGCTGGGCGTGGCCTTTCACCTGCTCAACAGCCTCTTCTCCCACCTGGGCGTGCTCAACACCTGGCCTGCGCCAGTGGTGGCTGCCATCCCCACGGGGCTCGCACTGCTCCTGGCGATGGCAATGCTGCTGAGGGTGCAGCGAACCTAGGCTGTTGCTCGGTTTGTTCCTAGGCCGGCTTGCTGCTCGCGGCCTGCTTGGCGAGGTCTGCAGCGGTGGTGAAGGCATCCGCAAAGAACTCGTCTTCGGGCAGCCCACATTGGGCCACGAAGTCACGCTGGGCCGACTGCACCACGATGGGCGCACCACAGGCGTAGACGGAATGGCCTGAGAGGTCTGGGTGGTCTGCCATCACGGCCTGGTGCACAAAGCCTGTGCGGCCCGACCATTGGTCTTCGGCCAAGGCATCACTCACCACCGGAATGTACGAGAAGTGAGGAAGCGTCTTGGCCCACTGCTGTGCCAAGTCGTCCATGTAGAGGTCCTGTGGCCGACGGCCACCCCAATAGAGGGTCATGGGCCGCTCGATGCCCTTGAAGATGGCGTGCTCGATGACGGCCTTGATGGGCGCAAAGCCCGTTCCGCTTGCGAGAAAGACGATGGGCTTGGCGCTGTCCTCGCGCAGGAAGAAGGTGCCCTGTGGGCCCTCGAATCGGAGGATGTCTTTTTCCTTGACCGCGTTGATGGATGGGGTTCCGGTGCCAAAGAGGGCGTCGGTGAAGGCGCCGCCTGGCGTGTGCCGAATGTGAAGCTCCACCTGCTGGTTGTCGTGGGGGGCATTGGCCATGGAATAGCTGCGACGCTTGCCGTCCTTGAGCAGGATGTCGATGTACTGGCCGGCAAGGAACTGAAAGTTCTCGGTGGCGGGCAGTTGCAGTTTGATGATGGCCACGTCGGCGGCAGCACGCTCAATGCTGGCCACCCGGCAGGGCAGCTTGCGTGAGGGAATCATGCCGTCGGCGGCGACCACGCGGGCCGCCACGGTGAGGTTGCTGCGGGCGGTGGCCTGGCAGAGCAGCAGCTGGCCCTTGGCCCGCTCTTCATCCGAGAGGGCCTTGGTCTGGTACTCACCGTAGTCGACCTCGCCTTCTGAGAGGGTGGCCTTGCAGGAGCCACAGGCGCCATCTTTGCAGCCGTAGGGCAGCACGATGTTGGCCCGCAGGGCGGCCGCAAGAAGGGTTTCGCCATCATCGACGGAGAAGGATTTGCCAGATGGCGTGAGGGTGCAGGTGTGTGTCATGGTGGCCGCATTGTACCGGCGGGCCCGAGGGCTAGCGTTTCAGGAAGCGAGCAAGCGCAAGGCCCGTGGGGCTTTTCTGTTTGGCGATCTCGCGGGGTGTGCCGCTTGCGACCAGGCGTCCGCCATGGGAACCGCCGCCCGGGCCAAGGTCGATCATCCAGTCCGACTGGGCCCAGAGGTCTAGCTGGTGCTCGATCACGAGCACGGTGTTGCCCGCCTCCACCAACTGATGAAGGGCATGAATGAGCCGTTCCACATCGGCCATGTGCAGGCCCACGGTGGGCTCATCGAGCACATAGAGGGTCTTGTGATTGGCCTTGGCCTTGGCCAGTTCGGTCACGAGCTTGATGCGCTGAGACTCGCCACCCGAGAGGGTCGGGCTGGGCTGGCCGAGCTGAAGGTAGCCCAGGCCGACATCCTGCATGCACTGGAGTGGGCGCCGCACCGATGGAATGGGATCGAAGAAGGCCAGGGCCTCATCGACCGACATCTGGAGCACCTCGGAGATGGTCTGGCCACGCCAGCGCACCTGCCGCGTCTCGGCATTGAACCGTTGACCACCGCAGGCATCGCAGACCACTCGAACATTGGGCAGGAAGTTCATCTCCACGGTCTGCCAGCCTTGGCCATCACATCGGTCGCAGCGGCCGTCGCCTGTGTTGAAACTGAATCGGTTGGGCTTCCAGCCTCGCCGCCGCGCATCCTCGCCATCGGCAAAGTGCTTGCGGATGTCGTCCCAGAAGCCAATGTAGGTGGCCGGTGTGGAGCGCGGTGTTTTGCCGATCGGGGTCTGGTCGACCTCCAGCACTCGGGCAATCGACTCCCAGCCCTGAATGCTCGCGCAGCCACGCCAGTCGATGGCGCTGGCTCGGCCGGCCTTGGAGCGCTGCAGGTGCACCACGCGGCTGAGGTTGCTGCGAATCACATCGCGCACCAGGCTCGACTTGCCCGAGCCTGACACGCCGGTCACGACCGTCAGTCGATTCAATGGAATGCGTGCATCGACACCCTGCAGGTTGTGGAGCCGTGCGTCCTTCACCACCAGCCAGTCTTCGGGAGGCGGGCGCAGGGGTTGGGCGGGGTGCTCCATGGGGCTGCGCAGGTAGCGCCCGGTGACCGACTCGGGGCTGGCCTCCAGGTCGGCCTGGCTGCCCTGGGCCACCACTTCGCCGCCTCGGCGTCCTGCCCCCGGCCCCATGTCGATGAGGTGGTCGGCCATGGCGAGCGTCTCCTCATCGTGCTCGACCACCACCACGGTGTTGCCCTTTTGTTGGAGCTTGCGCAGCAGCACCAGAAGTGCCTGGTTGTCCTTGGGATGCAGCCCGATCGAGGGCTCATCGAGGATGTAGCACACGCCCTGCAGGTTCGAGCCCAGTTGCGAGGCGAGTCGAATCCGCTGGGCCTCACCACCCGAGAGGGTCGGTGCTGCGCGGTCCAGCGAGAGATAGCCCAGGCCCACCGAGCAGAGGAAGTCCACCCGGCTGCGAATCTCCTTCACAAGGTTCTCCGCGATGGCGAGGGATCTGGCGTCAAAGCCTCTGGTCAGGGCCTCGAGCCAGTCGGGCAGTTCTGAGATGGCCAGCCGTGAAATCTCATGCAGGCCTTGGCCATGGATGGTGATCGAGCGGGCCACTGGGTTGAGCCGGGCGCCCTCGCAGTCGGGGCACCACAAGGGGTCGAGGCCGGCCTCCTCATCGGTGTCCTCGTCCACGAGAAAGGCATCCTCCTCGCCCGTGTCGTCCTCGGCCAGGCCGGACTCAAACAGGCCCGTGCCCGTGCAACGGGGGCACCAGCCGAGTCGGGTGTTGTAGGAGAAGAGGCGTGGTTCGGGCTCGGGCAGGCTCTGACTGCAACTGGGGCAGGTGCGCTTGGTGGAGTAGAGCCGTGCGGTGGGAGCCACCTGCTGCAGTCGTGGGGTCTGGTCGAGCGGCGCGAGCACGGTAAGGCTGCCCTGGCCCAGAGAGAGTGTCTTGCCCACGGCCTCTCGCAGGGCGGCTTCGACGGATGCATCAATGGCGAGGTCTGCCACGGGCAGCTCGATGGTGTGCTCACGGTAACGGTCGAGCCGCGGGAAGCGGTCGGTCGGCATGAACTCGCCATCCACGCGCAGGTGGGTGTGGCCTCTGGCAGCAGCCCACTTGGCCAGGTCTTGGTAGATGCCCTTGCGTTGAATCACCAGGGGGGCGAGCAGCCCAATGTGTTGGCCCGCGTTTTCTTTGAGGATGCTCGCCACGATGGCCTCGGCCGACTGGGGCGCAATGGGAATGCTGCAGCTGGGGCATTGCTGCTGGCCAAGCTTCACATAGAGCAGTCGCAGGAAGTGGTGAATCTCGGTGAGGGTGCCCACGGTGCTCTTGCGGCCACCACGGCTGGTTCGTTGCTCGATGGCCACCGTGGGTGGAATGCCGTAGATGGCATCGACCTCTGGCCGGGAGGCAGGCTGCAGAAACTGGCGTGCATAGGCATTGAGCGATTCCAAGTAGCGGCGCTGGCCCTCGGCAAACAGAATGTCGAAGGCCAGGGTGGACTTGCCCGAGCCCGAGACCCCCGAGACCACGGTGAGTTGGTTGCGCGGAATCGACAAGGAGATGTCTCGCAGGTTGTGCTCGCGGGCATGCAAAATCTCAATGGCCGCATGGCCGGGGTGTGGCGCGGCTGCAATGCGTTTTGGCGAGGCCACCCGGGGCGTTCGGGCCAGTCGAAGGGCCTCTCCCGTGTGCGACTGCGGGCATGCGATGAGGTCCTCCACACTGCCCTCGGCCACCAACTGTCCGCCATCGGGACCTGCATCGGGGCCCAGGTCGATGAGCCAGTCGGATGCCTGCATGAGGTCCAGGTTGTGCTCAATCACCAGCAGGGAGTGGCCTGCCTTGACCAGGGCCTTCAAGGAACGAATCAGCTTGGCAATGTCATCGAAGTGCAGGCCCGTGGTGGGCTCATCAAAGAGCAGCAGCATGCCCTGCTTGGCTTTTGCGCCACGTTCGGCCGCATCCGCCAGGTGGCCGGCAATCTTCAGGCGCTGGGCCTCTCCGCCCGAGAGGGTTGGCACGGGCTGCCCAAGCCGCAGGTAATCCAGGCCCACATCCACCAGGGGCTGCAGCCGGCGTTTCACCTCACGGTCGTCTGCGAAGAAGGCCAGGGCCTCCGACACGGTCATCTCGAGGATGTCTGCAATTGATTGGCCTCGCACCGAGACCTCGAGTGTCTCTGCACGAAACCGTCGGCCTTGGCACTCGGGGCATTTGAGGTAGACGTCCGAGAGGAACTGCATCTCCACCTGCTCAAAGCCACTGCCATTGCAGGTGGGGCAGCGGCCTGTGCCGGCATTGAAGCTGAAGGTGCCCACCGAGTAGCCCCGCTGCAGGGACAAGGGCGCCTCTGCGAACTGTCGGCGAATGGCATCGAAGGCGCCCACATAGACCGCGGGGTTGGATCGTGTGGTCTTGCCAATCGGAGACTGGTCGACCATGAGGACATCCGAGATCAGTCCTGCACCCTCGAGTCCTTGAAAGGAGCCTGGTGCATCGGTGGCCTTGCCGAAGTGTTTACACAGGGCTGGGTAGAGCACGTCCTGCGCGAGCGTGGATTTCCCCGAGCCAGAAACCCCGGTGAGGCAGACCAGGTGCCGCAGTGGGATGCTGACATCAATGTTCTTGAGGTTGTTGGCACGCACGCCCAGCAGCCGCAGGCGCGGTGCTTTGGCCACCACCTCGGCGGGGGCCGGCGGCGTGGACTCCACACGGCACTCACCACGCAGGTAGGCGCCCGTGAGTGTGGGCCCTGTGACCAGTCCCGCGAAGTCACCGTTGTACTGAATCTCGCCGCCGCGCTCGCCGGGCCCGGGCCCCATGTCGATGATGCGGTCGGCCGCCTCCATCACCGCGGGGTCGTGCTCGACCACGAGCAGGCTGTTGCCGGCGTCGCGCAGGCTGTGCATGACATCCACCAGCCGTTGCAGGTCGCGCGGGTGCAGGCCGATCGATGGCTCATCGAGCACAAAGAGGGTGTTCACCAGGGAGGTGCCCAGGGCGGTGGTGAGGTTGATGCGTTGAACCTCTCCACCCGAGAGGGTGCGGGACTGGCGATCGAGCGTGAGATAGCCCAGGCCCACCGCACGGCAGAACTGCAGGCGGGCCGACATCTCTTTAAAGACCAAGTCGGCGGCTGCGGCCTGCCCCGCAGACAAGGCCATGGTCTGAATGGACTGCAGCCATGCCCAGGCCTCGTCGATCGACAAGGCCATGACCTCGGCCAGGGTCTTGCCCATCAACTGCCACTGCAGGGCCTCGGGCTTGAGCCGGGCCCCTTTGCAGCCGGGGCACTCGGTGTAGGAGCGGTAGCGCGAGAGCAGCACGCGCACATGCATCTTGTAGGCCTTGCCTTCAAGGTACTCAAAGAAGCGGTGCACCCCGTACCACTGCTTGGTCCAGTTGCCCTTCCAGTCGGCATCGCCCTGAAAGACCCAGGCGCGATCGTCGGCGGGCAGGTCCTTCCAGGCGATGTCGGTGGCCACGCCGCGTCGGGCCGCATGCATCAGCAGTTCGGCCTGGCAGTCCTCATAGGATTTGGTCTGCCAGGGCTTGATGGCGCCGGCCGCCAGGCTCAGCCGCTCATCGGGCACCACCAGGCCAGGGTCGATGCCGATCACGCGGCCAAAGCCCTTGCAGGTCTCGCAGGCACCAATTGGTGAATTGAAGGAGAAGAGGGCGGGCCGAGGCTCTTTGAAGGAGAGGCTGCATCCCGCGCAGGCCAGGCTGCTCGAGAAGCGGCTCACAGTGTCGGTCTCCAGGAGCACCATCTGGCATTGGCCTTCCCCGAATCGCAGGGCGGTCTCGATGGCCTCGGTCACTCGGGCCCGCTCGAGAGACTCGTTGCAGACAAATCGGTCGGTGATCACGCGCACCGAGTCGCTGGTTCGGGCATGCACCTTGTTGAAGCCCTGGGTGGAGAGCCACTGCAGCAGGTCGTCTTCCGACAAGGACTCGGGTGCGTCCCGCTCAAAGCACAGGGCGAGCTTCGTGCCCGTGGGCTGCGACATGACCAGGGTGGCAATGCCCTCGGCCGTGTCGCGATGCACAGGAACCGCGCAGCCGGGGCAGATGAGGTCGGCCACCCGCGCATAGAGCAGCTTGAGGTGGTCGGTCAGTTCGGTCATGGTGCCCACGGTGGAGCGCGAGGTGCGGACCGGATTGGTCTGGTCGATGGCAATGGCCGGTGGTACGCCATCGATCGCATCGACCAGGGGCTTGTCCATCCGATCGAGGAACTGTCGGGCGTAGGCGGAGAAGGTCTCGATGTAGCGGCGCTGACCTTCGGCATACACGGTGTCGAAGACCAGTGAACTCTTGCCCGAGCCCGAGACGCCAGTGACCACGATGATCTCCCCGAGGGGGAGGTCTACGGAGAGGTTCTTAAGGTTGTTCTGCCGAGCGCCCCGGACCTGAATGGCCATGGCTGCGGTCAGTGACCGTGCTTGTGGTCGTGGTCGTGCTGGTGGTCGTGCGTGTGGCCATGGCCGTGATCGTGATCGTGGCTGTGGTCATGGGCGTGGCCGTGATCGTGGTGATGATCGTGGGCGTGGCCGTGGTGATGGCTTGGGTCGTCGCAGCAGTGTTGGGCCTGTTCGGCCTGCTCGGCGGCCAGTGGTGCCGCCACCCGTTCAGCCAGGTTTGCATCGGTCTCGGCCTCGAGGGCGTCGATGGAGGGCAGGGGTCGAAAGCCCATGTCCTTGAGGCGGGCCGCTGCAGCATCCGCCGCAGCCTCCCCCCGGGGGAACTTCACGAACTGGCTGCCGCATTCGATGGGGATCTGCTGGGCTGCAAGGAAACGCACAGCACGCATGAGGGCGGCCGGCTGGGTGCAGCTGATGACATGGAGTTTGATGCGGTTCATGGGTTCACGCTCAGGACGATCTTGCCGACATGTTGGGAGGATTCCATCAGGGCATGGGCCTTGGCCACATCGGCCAGTGGGAATTCCGCATGCATGAGGGGGCGCAGGTGGCCACGGGCAAGCTCGGGCCAGAGGTTTTGTTGCATGGTGCGGGCAATGCGGGCCTTTTCCTCATTGGAGCGCGCACGAAGGGTGGATCCCGTGAAGGTGAGCCGCTTGATCATGAGCAGCGTCCAGTCGAGCTTGACATCGGCGCCGTTCAGAAAGGCGATGGACACCATGCGTCCGTCGGCGGCCAGCACGCGAAGGTGCTTGGCGATGTAGTCGCCCCCCACCATGTCGAGCACCAGGTGAACGCCCTGGCCGTTGGTCTCCTCCTTGATGACCTTCTGAAAGTCTTCGCTGCGATACAGAATGGGCCGGTCGGCGCCCAGCTCCCGGCAGGCCTGGGCCTTGTCCTCGCTGCCCACGGTGGTGAAGATGCGGCTCGCACCCGCCCACTTGGCCAGCTGAATGGCGGTGGTGCCAATGCCGCTGGAGCCACCATGGATGAGCACGCGCTGGCCAGCCTGCAGCTGGCCCCGTTCAATGAGGTTGGCCCAGACGGTCATCATGGTCTCGGGCAGGCATGCGGCCTCGCGCAGGCTGATGCCCTCGGGCACGGGCAGGCAGTGCCCCGCCGGTGCCGTCACGAAGTCTGCGTAGCCACCGCCGGGCGTGAGTGCGCAGACGCTCTCGCCCACGGCTGGCTCGCGCACGCCCTCGCCCACGGCGGTGACGGTGCCGCTCACCTCCAGGCCCAAGAAGGGACAGGCATCTGGCGGTGGGGGGTAGCTGCCCGATCGCTGGAGCAGGTCGGGCCGATTCACGCCGGCGTAGGCCACCTTGATGAGCACCTCGCCGGGCCCGGGGGTGGGGATGGTGTCTTCGATGAGGCGAAGGCAGTTGATGTCGCCGCCAGGTTGATGGTCGATGCGTCGCATGCGGGTCATGGGTCAGGCGCCTTTCTGTGGTGAGGAGGACCACGTGTCACGCAGGGTCACGGTGCGGTTGAAGACCGGCTGTGTTGGCTGTGAATCGCGGAGGTCGGCCACGAAGTAGCCGTGCCGTTCAAACTGAAACTGGTCTTCAGGCTGGGCCTCGGCCAGGCAGGGCTCGAGTGCGGCCTCGATCTCGGTGAGTGATGTGGGGTGAAGGTCGTCCTTGAAGTCGCGCTCGAGTTCGGGTGGATCCCCCTCTCGGCGGCCACCCGGATGGGGCTGGGCAAAGAGCCGGTCGTAGAGTCGCACGCGGGCCATCAGAGCATGGGCGGCTGAGACCCAGTGAATATTGCCCTTCACCTTATAAAGGTCTGCGCCGGCTGTGCCGCTCTTGGAGTCTTCGAAGATCTTCACGCGCACAAGCGAGACCTCGCCGTTGGCATCGGTCTCGTAGCCGGTGCACTCCGCCACGAAGGCGTACTTCAGGCGCACACGCCCGCCGGGGGTGAGCCGGAAGAAGCCTTTGGAGGGGTTCACCATGAAGTCCTCGCGCTCGATGAAGAGGCTGTTCGAGAACGGCATGGTGCGTCGGCCCTGGGCTGGGTCTTGCGGATGGTTGGCGGCTTCGCAGTCGATAACCTCGCCATCGGCCAGGTTCTCCACCACGAGTCGAAGTGGGTCGAGCACGGCCACCCGCCGGGGCGCCACCTCGTTGAGGTGGTCGCGCATGCAGCCCTCGAGCACCGAGATGTCGATCCAGCCATCGGACTTCGAGACCCCAATCTGTTCCACGAAACGCCGAAAGCCCTCGGGCGTGTAGCCACGTCGGCGTGCGCCCACCAGGGTGGGCATGCGCGGGTCATCCCAGCCGCAGACCACACCGCTTTGAATGAGGTCGACGAGCTTGCGCTTGGAGAGCACGAGGTAGGTGAGGTTGAGCCGTGAGAACTCGTACTGGTGTGGAAGCGAGGCGGGGTTGAAGAAGCCGGCCTCGGCCACGCGGGCCACCACCCAGTCGTAGAGGGGGCGGTGGTCTTCGAACTCGAGGGTACAGATGGAATGGCTGATGCCCTCGATGGCGTCGGAGAGTGGGTGGGCGTAGTCGTAAAGCGGGTAGATGCACCAGGCTGAGCCAGTTCGGTGGTGCGACTCATGCCGAATTCGGTAGAGCACTGGGTCTCGCAGGTTGAGGTTGGGCGAGGCCATGTCGATCTTGGCGCGCAGCACATGGCTGCCATCGGGGTGCTGGCCTGCCCGCATCTCTCGCAGAAGGCCAAGGTTCTCTTGCGGGCTGCGGCCTCGGAAGGGCGAGTTCTCGCCGGGCTCGGTGAGGCTGCCACGGCGGGCACGGATCTCCTCGGCTGACTGGGAATCGACATAGGCATGGCCCGCCTCGACCAAGGCCTCTGCGAACTGATAGAACTGCTCGAAGTAGTCGCTTGCAAAGTGGTGGTGTGCACCCCAGTCGAATCCGAGCCAGCGCACCGATGCCTCGATGGCATCCACATACTCTTGGTCTTCTTTGGTGGGGTTGGTGTCGTCCAACCGCAGGTGGCAGCGGCCCTGATAGCTGGCGGCCAGGCCAAAGTTCAGGCAGATGGACTTGGCATGGCCGTAGTGCAGGTAGCCGTTGGGCTCCGGCGGAAAGCGGGTGACCACGCCCGCCACACGGCCGCTGGCCAGGTCGTCTTCGATGATGTGCTTGAGGAAATTCTTCGCCTCGGGCAGGGCGGGCGCGTCGGGGTGGCTGGCGGCAGACATGGCGGTTTTCGAGTAAACCCTGATTTTACCGGAGCCAACCCCGCATAATCGGGCCATGAATGTGCCAACCCTTTTGCTGGTGGATGCCTCTAGTTTTGTCTATCGGGCCTTCCATGCCATGCCAGACCTGCGCAGTCGCAGTGGTGCGCCCACCGGGGCCATCACCGGCGTCATCAACATGCTGCGCCGGGTTCGTCAGGAGTGGCCCGCCGATTTCATCGCCTGTGTGTTCGACCCCAAGGGCCCCACCTTTCGGGACGCCATCTATCCCGAGTACAAGGCCAACCGATCGGCCATGCCCGATGACCTGCGACTGCAGATGGCCCCCATTTTTGATGCCGTTCGGGCACTGGGCTGGCCCTTGGTGGTGGTCGATGGCCTGGAGGCCGATGACGTGATTGGCACCCTGGCCACGCAGGCCCGGGCGCAGGGCATGCGAACGGTGATTGCCACTGGAGACAAAGACCTCGCCCAACTGGTCTGCGATGAGGTCACGCTCATCGACACCATGAGCCGCGACGGGGGCCCTGTGAAGGTGACGGATGCGAAGGCGGTGGAGGAGCGCTTTGGCGTGCCGCCCTCGCGGATCGTGGATTACCTCTCGCTCGTGGGAGACGCGGTGGACAATGTGCCCGGGGTGGAGAAGGTGGGCCCCAAGACTGCGGCCAAGTGGCTGCAGACCCACGGATCGCTCGAGGCGGTGATGGCCCAGGCCGATGCTGTGTCGGGGGTGGTGGGCGAGAACCTTCGCAAGGCGCTCGACTGGCTGCCCACGGCCCGCGAGCTCGTCACGGTCAAGTGCGACGCAGACCTCTCTGCCGCGGTGCCCAGTTTTGAGTCGGCCCTGCGGCCCCAGCCTGTCAGCCCCGAGGGGCTGGCGGTCTTGAGAGACCAGTACGACCTGGGCAAGAGCCTGCGCGGTCTCTTGGATGAGACCAGTGTGGGCGCAGCAGGGGGCGGGCTCCGGCCAGCAACCGTGGGTGAGGTCCGTTGGGCAGGCGAGCAGGACTTGCCGGCGCCGGTCTCCGCGGTGGGCCCGGTGTCCTACAAGACGATTCTGAGCACCGAGGATTTGGCCGAGCTGGTGACGGCCTTGGCGGCTGCGCCACTGGTGGCCTTTGACACCGAGACCACGGGGCTCGATCCACGACAGGCCGACCTGGTCGGGCTGTCCTTCTCCTGGGCCGTGGGCCAGGCGGTCTATGTGCCGGTGGGCCATCGCTATGCCGGTGCGCCGGATCAACTGCCCCTGGCCGATGTGCTGGCTGCGCTCAAGTCCTGGTTCGAGGGTGCGCAGCATGCCAAGCTCGGTCAGAATCTGAAGTACGATGCCCACGTGCTGCGTCGGCATGGCATTCGGGTGGCGGGCATTGCCCACGACACCCTGTTGGCCTCGTATGTGCTCGAGGCCCATCGATCGCATGACCTCGCAAGCCTCGCCGAGCGCCACCTGGGCCGCAAGGGCCTCTCGTATGACGACGTGACCGGCAAGGGCGCAAGCCGCATTGGCTTTGAGGAGGTGGCCATCGATGTGGCCACTCAGTACTCGGGTGAGGATGCCGACTTCACTTTTCATTTACATGAGGTCTTGTGGCCCCAGATCTCGGCCGACCCTCATCTGCTGCGGGTTTATTCCGAGATCGAAATGCCCGCGCTCAGCGTGTTGTTGGAGATGGAGTCGGCTGGCATTGCGGTGGCCTCGGCCTTGCTCGACCAGCAGAGCCAGGAGCTGGCCGTCTCGATTGCCAGGCTCGAGGCCCAGGCCCATGAGCTGGCGGGTGGGCCCTTCAACCTGGGCTCGCCCAAGCAGCTGGCCGAGATTCTTTTTGAGCGCCTGGGCTACCCGCCGGTGAAGAAGACGGCCAAGGGTGCGCCCTCCACCGATGAAGACGTGCTCGCCCAGCTCGCCCAGGACTACCCACTGCCCAAGTGCCTGCTGGAGTGGCGTGGCCTCTCCAAGCTCAAGAGCACCTACACCGACAAGCTGCCCAAGATGGTGGACCCGCAGACCGGTCGTGTGCACACCACCTTCTCGCAGGCCGTGGCGGTCACGGGCCGGCTGGCCTCGAGCGAGCCCAACCTGCAGAACATTCCCATTCGCACGCCCGAGGGGCGGCGCATCCGACAGGCCTTTGTGGCACCGCCCGGGCATCGCCTGGTGTCGGCCGACTATTCCCAGATCGAGCTGCGCATCATGGCCCACCTCTCGGAGGATGCCGGGCTGGTGTCGGCCTTCGAGCAGGGCGAGGATGTCCACCGAGCCACGGCCAGTGAGATCTTCGGCACGCCACGCGAGGAGGTCACCGACGAGCAGCGTCGCTACGCGAAGGTGATTAACTTCGGGCTCATCTACGGCATGAGCGCCTTTGGCCTGGCCCAGAACCTGGACATCGAGCGGTCGGCCGCCAAGGTCTATATGGATCGCTACTTCGCCCGCTACCCCGGGGTGGCTCGTTACATGGAAGAGATCAAGCAGCAGGCTCGGGCGCAGGGCTATGTCGAGACCGTCTTTGGCCGACGACTCTGGCTGCCCGAGATTGCCTCACCCAATGGCCCGCGTCGGGCCGGGGCAGAGCGGGCGGCGATCAATGCACCCATGCAGGGCACGGCCGCCGACCTCATCAAGCTCGCCATGATTCAAATGGCCAAGGCCTTGGAGGCCGCAGGCCTGCGCAGTCGCATGCTCCTGCAGGTGCACGATGAATTGATTTTCGAGGTGCCCGAGCAGGAGTGGGGCGCCATCTCGGAATTGGTACCCTCTGTGATGGAATCCGTGGCAAGTCTTCGCGTTCCCTTGGTGGTCTCGGTTGGTTCCGGGGCCAACTGGGATGCGGCACATTGATGTGAACCCCGACCAAAGGAGATCTTGATGTCGCACGATTGGTTGCACCAAGCCCAACAAGAGGTGGACTCCCTCACCCCGCCCAATCCCGAGCTGCTGCCGGGCAGTCGCCGTGGCTTCTTACAGGCCTCTGCTCTGGCGGGCTTTGCCACGGCCGTGGCGCCCACTGGTGCCCTGCAGGCACAGACCATCACCACCGACACCCAAGGCCTGGATGCCGCCATGGTGAGCATTCCCACCAAGACAGGCCCGATTCCCGCCTACATGGCCAAGCCTGCGGGTAAAAAAGGCCTGGCCACGGTGGTGGTCATGCATGAAATTTTCGGCGTGCATGAGCACATCAAGGATGTCTGCCGCCGGTTCGCCAAGCAGGGCTACCTTGCGGTGGCACCGGAGTTCTTTCATCGCCAGGGCGATCCATCCAAGCTCACCGACATGGCCGCCATCTTTGCCAACATCGTGAGCAAGGCCACCGATGCTCAGGTGTTGGGTGACCTTCAGGCCGCCCTGGACTGGTCGGTCGGCCATGGCGGTGTGAAGGGCCTGGCTGGCACCACGGGCTTTTGCTGGGGTGGCCGCATCGTGTGGCTGGCCTCGGCTGCCATGCCCGATCTAAAAGGTGGCGTGGCCTGGTATGGCCGCATTCGCACGACGGTGAATGAGGCCAACCCCACGCACCCCATCGACATTGCCGAGAAGCTCAAGTGGCCGGTCTTGGGGCTTTACGGTGGCGCCGACAGTGGCATCCCGAACTCAGATGTCGATGAGATGAAAACGAAGTTGTCCTTCGGGACGGATGCGGCCCAGGCCTCCGAGATCATTCTCTATCCCGACACGCCCCACGCCTTCCATGCCGACTACCGGCCAAGCTATCGCAAGCAGCAGGCCGAGGACGGCTGGAAGCGTTGCCTGGCCTGGTTCGCGAAGACGCTCAAGGCCTAAGCGCTTCTGGGATAGAACACCTCGGGCTGCCGATCTGGTCGGCCCGAGGTTCCACTCAGACTAAAGGCCGATCAGGCCGCCGTCGTCTCGGGTGATGGCAATGGTGGCCGAGCGCGGCCGCCCGGCCTTTCCGTGTCCCTGGTTGCCAGGCCACTGGCTCTCATAGCGCTCTTGTAGGAGGTCGGCGGCACTGGTGTTCTCGCCCGGGTGTTGGATGTTCACGAACAGGGTCTTGCCATCGGGTGTCTCACACAGCCCGGTGATCTCTGAGCCTTTGGGGCCCACCAGGAAGCGTTTGAGCCGCTGCTCGTTGAGCGGTGCGCCCATGCGGGTGACCTGCTCGGCGGTCTGGCCATCGAGCTCGTTTTGCACCGTGACAAAGCGGCCATCACCGAGCCGGCCCGGCAGGGCGGCCACCATCATGCAGTTGCTCTCGTCGGTCATGGCGCCATCATCGGTCTGGATCCAGCAGATGCCCGTGGCCTGGCTGAACCAGATGCCATCGGGTGACGAGAAGCTGTTGTTGGCCGTGAGGCCCGAGAGGTTGGCGGGGCCCGCATCTTCCTCTGCACCGAATAGGAAGATGTCCCACGAGAAGCGCATGGCATCGGCGCGGCCCTGGTCTTCCATGAAGCGAAGGATGTGGCCATTGGGGTTGCCCGCGCGCTTCTTGCCGTCTTCATCTCGGAAGGCCCGGGGGTTCGCGGCGTTGGTCTTTCCAGGGGTGCGGTTGCGGTCGTTGTTGTTGGTCATGGCAAAGAAGATTTCGCCGTTGGTGGGGTGGCGCGCGCCCCACTCGGGACGGTCCATGGGGGTGGCCCCCACGGCATCGGCCGCAAGCCTGGCATAGACCAGCACCTCGGCCTGGCTGCGAAACCCAAAGTTTTTCTCGGCGGCAATGGCCGGGTTTTTGATATTGAGGGGCAGCCATTGCCCGGTGCCATCTGGCAGAAAGCGGGCGGCATAGAGGCTGCCTTCATTGAGGTAGCGATGGCCCGCCTCCAGGCCGCCCGCAGCGTCGGCCGGGTTCCAGCGGGCCTTGGACACGAACTTATAGATGTACTCGTTGCGGCCATCGCAGCCCATGTAGACCGAGAGCGGCTCACCCTTAATCGGCTTTCCGAAGACTGCAGCCTCGTGGACGAACCGGCCCAGAGACACCCGCTTGATGGGCGCCTTGTCGGCCCGGGTGGGGTCGATCTCGACCACATAGCCAAAGGTGTTGGGCTCTTGCCGATAGTCGTCTGCGGGGCCCTTGCCCGTGCGCGCGGTGTTCCAACGGGCGAATCGACTGTCGGTGGGGTTGGCCGTGTGCCAGCCCTGTGAACGGTTTCGGCCACCGTCCTTCACGGGCTCGGTGGTCACGCCGTAGCGGCGTAGGGCAATCTGGCTTCGGGGGTCGGGTGCCTCACCGCCGTCCGTCATGCTGAAGTAAGGGTAAAAGTTTTCCTCGCAAGTGAGGTAGGTGCCCCAGGGGGTGCGGCCCATGCCGCAGTTGTTGATGGTGCCGCGGCAGCGCTGGCCAGAGGGGTCGTACCGGGTGGCCAGGAGTGCTCGGATGGCGGACAGGTCCGCGGCCGGGCCGGCCACCAGGGCGGGCGTCTCTGGGGTGATGCGGCGGTTGAGCCGTGAGCCACGCACCATGTTCCAGCCGGCAGCGCCCTGCCGAATCTCGACAATCGAGACGCCGTGCAGGTTGATCTCTTTGAGGACTTCGGCCACGGGGCGTGTACCGCCATCCCACTGGCCAAATTGATTGAACTTCAGGCCTGTTTTGGTGCCACTGGTCTGGCCGTTTCGGTGCAGGAAGACGGCCTCGGCCGAGCTCTCGTGGTTGACCACCAGCAGGGCGCGGCCTGTGTTCTCGGTGGTGTACTGGCCTGCCTCGGTGATGAAAAAGATGTCCATGCCGTCGTGCTGATCACCCACGCGCTGGCTGAAGTCGTCTGTCTCCAGGCCCAGGCCGGTGAAGCTGGGCACCTCGAAGTTCAGGGCATCGCCCGTGGCATGAATGACCTGGTAGCGGTAGCCCGGTGGCAGCACCACGTTGTCGGTGAGCTGTTTGGAGACGGGCTCAAAGGGCAGGGCCTCGGGCTTGGTGCTGCCCTTGGTGGCCGACCACGCGGGATGTGGCCAGCACAGGGCCGAGGCGAGGCTGATCAGACCAGTGCCGCCCACCACCATTTGGCGGCGCAGCCGGCTGGGCGGGGCTTCTTCAAGAATGGATTGGAGGTGTGGTGCGGTGTTCGAGGTCATGGCGGCCGGCGTCATTGAAGGTGTGGGTTGGAGGCGCTATTTCTGACATGGTTCTGTTACCGCCATGTGATGCAAGCCGTTTCGGCGGTTTTCCCCTATGCTTGTGGGCTTTCTGCCGCCCCTCATGACCCTTCTCTACATCCTTCTGGCGTCCCTTGCAGCCACCAGCCTGAGCATTCTGCTGGCGGCCGCGGTGTCGCTTGGCCGACTCTCCTCGATGGTGGATCGGATGGTGAGCTTCTCGGCTGGCATGCTCATGGGCACCGCACTGCTGCACCTGCTGCCCGAGAGCCTGCACCTGGGCGGGGCCGATGTGCATGCCATTACAGCCACCATGCTGGGCGGGCTGATTGGATTTTTTGCGCTCGAGCGGTTCTCGCTTTTTCGACACGACCACCACCATGAGCACGATGGCCATGCCCATCCGAGCGGCCACGATGCCCATGTGGCGGGCAAGGGGGGTTCCACCCTGCTGGTGGGCAGCGCCATTCATGCGCTTGCAGATGGCGTGCTCATTGCGGCGGCCTTCCGGGCCGACACATTCCTGGGGGTGATGACGGCTGCAGCCATTGCCACCCATGAGGTGCCTCAGCAGATTGGCAATTTCTTTGTGCTGCTCAACAGTGGCTTTAGCAAGGTGCGTGCGTTGCTGTTCAACCTTCTCACCGGCCTTGGTGCCGTGGTGGGTGGGGTGGTGGGCTACTTTGCCCTGGCCGAGGCGGGCGGCTGGCTGCCCTATGTGGTGGTGGTGGCTGCGAGTAGCTTCATTTACATTGCGCTTTCAGACCTCATTCCCCAGTTGCATGCCCAGGCCGATTCCCACCACCATGGTGGCCAGACCCGCGCCGTCTGGCAGCAGCCCGTGCTCATGCTGGCCGGTGTTGCCATGGCCGCCCTGGCCACGCGGTTCTTGCACGGGCATTGAAACGGCCTAGTCCAAGGCGCTAATTCTCCAAGGGGCGCTCGCGTCCGAGACTTGCGGCTTCTTTCACAGAGGAGGAGCGCCGCATGTTCAGAGCTTGGATTTCCAAACAAAGGATTCGTCAGTCTGCTCATCGGCCGTCTGGCCAAGGGATGACGGAATACATCATCGTGGTGGCGGTGGTGGCCGTCGCCGCGATCGGGGTCTACAGCCTGTTGGGCCAGACGATTCGAAATCAGACGGCGGGCATCGCGCAAGAGATTGCCGGTAACGATGCTGGTTCGGCCATCAGCGCGGCCAATTCCAATGCCAACACCGCGCGCCTCACCGCCAACAATGCGAAGGGCCTTCGCAACTTCAACGAAGACAATCGCCCGTGAGCAGATCTGGCGAGGCACCTCGTGGCTTTGTGCTGGTGGCGGGGCTGGGCTTGGTGCTCATGTCCGCCATTGGCATGGTGGCGCTTCTTGCAGGGGCAGCCCTTTACGCAGACAAGCAAAAAGGGTCAGACCTCGCCGATGCTGCGGCCCTGTCGGTTGCAACCTGGTACGCGCAGGCGCTGAACTATCAGGCCTACGCCAATCGCGCGATCATTGCCAATGAGGTCATGATTGCCCAGAGCCTGACGGTCTTGGCCTGGATCAAGCACCTGGAGACGCTTACACGCAACACAGGTCAGGTGGCAGCGCTTTTCCCGGCTGTCTCGGGCGTGTCTGCCTGGCTGCAACAGGCAACGCTCTCGGCCAGGGGTGTCACCCAGATGGCAGTTTCTGCGGAGGTTCCCTTTCGCAGCGCCTACACCAGGGCATTGCAGGCCTCACAGGAGGCCATGCAGCTTGCGGCCAATCCGTTTGCCACACAGTCCCTGGTCAATGAGGTGATCTGGTCGGGTGACCCCCGCTTTTTTGGTCAGTACCTTCCGAGCTCAGATGTCTCCCGCTTTTACCGCGCGGTTCGCAGCTATTCGGGCCAGGAACGTCAGCTACAGGCGCAGCATGTGCTCTCGCAACTCGATCGCTTCACTCAGGCCCGGGGTTATGACCAACGCCTGTATCTGCTGCCATCCACAGGCTGCATCCCTACCAGCACCAACACCCTGTTCTCCCGCTTGGTTCGGCGCGGTGGAACAGGCCTCACGTCGGACTGGAGCGAGTGGGAATCGGTGGACACGTTGTCTGTCCACCGATGGCAACGGCGGAGTCGTTGGCGCCGCACCTGCAGTGGCCTGACGGAGTCATTCCCACTCGGCTGGGGGGCTGCCCAGGCAGGCACGCCCGTCGAGCGGAGTCTCATGGACCAGGCGGGAACAGGTGGCAATGGTCAGTCGCTCTCCAGGGCGAGGTCGGAGGGAGCCGCTGTTCACGGTTACCTTGGACTGTCGGCCTATCGAGATTTGTCTGATCAATCGGTGTCTGGGCGTCGAGCGTCTGCCTTTCGAATCCCCGTGCTTGTTCGGCTGGCCGACAACAAGAGGCTCGCGCCATCGGCATCGAATTCGCTCGAGCGCCTGCTGACGCCCGACTCCAGGGCTGATTCCACAGCATCCGGTGCGTTGCTGGGCCAGGCACTCTGGGCCATGTCGGTGGGTGAGGTTCGATTCATCGATCCAACGGCCGGTCCGGTGGAGCACCTTCCGAGTCTTCTCATGCCATTCTGGCAGGCCAATCTCACGTCGGTTCAGCCGCAGGATCAGGGCGCAGCAATCCTGGCGGCTGGAAGGCGCGCTGGCCCATGAGGGCGCCCCAGGGTCAGGCCTTGGTCGAGGGGTTGGTCGTCATGGGCGTCTTGGCGGGACTGCTGTTGGTGGCAACGATTGCATGGCGCATGGGTACCGATGCACAGTTGATCAGTCGGGTTGCACACCGTGACGCCATGGCCTGCCACTCCATGGGAGGCGAGTGCCGGCAGTTCTTGACCTCCCAGTCACCATGGATGGCCGACCCGCACGCTCAGATTCAGAGCCTCACGCTTGCAGAGGGCGCCGACCGGGCAGGCGGTATTCGTCGCCATGTGGACCAACCCATGGCTGAGGTGAGCGGTGTCTACGTGATGGACAGGCTCGCCCGGGCCTTGGGCGGGTTTCGGGATGAGGCGGCCTCCTCCTTGTTTCGGCTGCCCCCAAGCCACCGTCTGGTGCGCACCCATGCCCGGGACAGCCAGTTTGACCCTTCAGCCTCCACGGTTGGTCAGGGCCGAGTCTCTTCCCTCGCCCTTGCTGTCCATGACTGGTCATCCGAGAGCGATGCAGAGACGCTGTCGATGGTTCAGTCCGGGGCTGATCCTCTCCCGTGGCTGGCCGATGCGTGGCGATGGTCGTATGCACCGGTCACGGGGGTGCTGATGCCCACCCTGGAGTGGCTCGGCCTGGAGTCAGGGTCAGAGGCCCTGAGGTCACGATTCCACCAAGCTGATATCGGTGCCTTTCCTTCGACGACGGTCTCGCGGGGGGCAAGTCAATGAGTGTGCCCTTGGCTGCCTTGCTGACCATGAACCTGCTCGTGTCTGCGGGCCCGATGGAAACTGCCCTCTTGAGGTCTGAGCAGGCGGCGTGTTCGGTGCGTGATGCACAAGCGCTTGAATGGAGAAGGCAGGGCCTCGAGCCATTCATCTCGGTTGTACAAGATTGGTGTGTGGCCGCAGTGGTTGGGGCAGGCCGCTATGAGGCGGTGCAGTGGCGAGAGGCCGCCCGGGGCTCCGAGGGGTATCACGTTCGACTACCCATGCAGGCGCTGACCGACCCGATGCCCCCTCGACGGGGGGCGTTCGATCTCGGAATCGATGGTGCCCAAATCACTGTGACCCCAATCTCGAGCGGGCTGTCACTTGTCTTGGAGCACCGGGAGCATATCCGGCAGACCTATGGTGGCCCTCGCGCACAGGCCGAGTCGCTTGAGAGTTTGGCACTCGAGCATCCCTACGCCATCTCAAGGCTCTCCCATGGAGGGCAGCGTGTCACGGTCGTGAGCCTACGCCTCACCACGGGTGAACGCTTTCGGGTTGTTCTTCGTCAGGCTGCTTCGAAGTGAGTCGGCCGAGGGGCTCCAGCATGGTGGAGCACGTTCTTGCGATGGGCCTCGTGTCCGTTGCGCTGATGACCGCACACAGGCTTGAACTTCTGCCAGCCCTCTCGGAGGCCTGGATGCGATTTCTTTTTCTTGTTTCCTTACCAATGGGGTGATGCATGACCAAACTAGAGAAGATCAAGGCCCTCGGGGTCGGCCTTCGTGGCTGGTTCCGCGGGCGACGATGGTTCCTCTTGCCAGGAATTCTGGCAGGCATTGTGGCGGCTGGGGTCTCCTACCAAGATCGCCAGAGCGTCCGGGCAGAGGTCCTTCGTGACGTGCGAGCCGAAGAGAAGCTTGTTCAGGTGGTTGTGGCTGGAGAGCCCCACAAGGCTGGTGAGCCGATTCGACTGTCACGTCTGGCCATGCGTGACCTGCCGCAGGGCTGGCTGTCTGGAACGCCGATCCTTCCCAATCAGGCTGAAGCCCTGGAGGGGCAGCGGATCAGTCGTGACCTGTCGCCCGGCATGCCCATTTGGCAAGAGGATCTTCGGGGTGCCACGGAGACGAGGTCGGCGGATGCGGCCATTCCATCGGGTCACCGTGTGATCGGGCTCTCGACTGACATTGGTGGCATGCAGGGCTTGATCAGACCGGGGCAACTCATCGACCTCTGGCAGGTCGGCATGCCATCACGTCCTTTGCAAACAGATGGCTCTGGCATTGAGGTGATTGGTGTGGAGTCTCCAAGCAACGGAGGCCGTCTGATTGCGACTGGAATTCGGGTCATGGCGGTGGGAGGGCGAACATCCATACCCGATGGAACACATCATGGCACCGGGGGAGGTCTCTCCGTTCTTGTTCCAGCCGCCGCGGTCATGCCCATCATGGAGGCACAGTCCTCCGCGCGGCTCATGATTGCATTGCGTGGCCCCGGAGATACAGTCGCACCGCGCAAGACCAGCAATCGTCCCTCGGCAACTCCATCGGTCGAGATATTGGTCCATCAGAGGGGGCAGGCGTCATGAGCACCAACTTTAAATTCAGTGCGTTCGCATTCCGCCTTCTGGGATTTGTCTTTGGTGTTTTCATCACTGCGGCGAGCGCCAACGCAGCGTCCACCATCCCGGAGTCCCTGCACATTCAAGCTGGTCAAACACAACACGTGGACATTCCCGGGTTACGCCGGGTGGTGGTTGGTGACGGAGCTGTTCTGGGCGTCAAGGCCATCAAAGGCGGAGGCCTTCTTCTGGCCGGAAAGCGCGAGGGAGAGACCAGCCTTTTGCTGTGGGGAGATGGGATGTCTGCCAGGAAGGTCCTGGTACGAGTTCGATCTGGTGAGGCTGCCTGGGTGTCCGAAGACATTCGACAGGCGCTCGGTGGGGACGAGGGCCTGTCCCTCCACAGCATTGGCGACCAGGTGGTCGTTACCGGAACACCGAAGTCCGTTGAGCAGCAGGAGCGCCTCAAGCGCCTTTCAGAGCGCAACCCGAAACTTCTCAACCTCGCCAAATCCGAGGGAACAGAGCAGATGATTGCCATGGAGGTCCGGTTCTTGGAGATCAAAAAGAACGCCATGGAGAAGATCGGGGTTCAGTGGCAACAGAGCATGGCGGGCCCGATGGTGGGAATCGTCGGCGACTTCAAGACCAACAGCCATTTTCGGTCCACCTCAGATGGCGCGCTGAATGGCGGAAGCCCATCCGTATCGCCTAATTTCCCGGGCCTCGATTCCGATGTGTCGAAGCAGAAGGTCTCACCATTCGCGGTTTACATGGGGCTGCAGTCCACCCTGCTGTCCGTGATCAATCTCATGGAGCAGGAGGGTGATGCTGTTGTGCTGGCTGAGCCCATGCTCTCGACTCGAAGCGGGGGCACCGCAAAGTTTCTGGCCGGCGGAGAGATTCCACTGCCGGTTACATCGTCTCTGGGCTCTGGCACTGTGCAGTTCAAGCCGTATGGCATTCGGTTCGAGATTGCCCCTCGGGTCAATGAGCGTGGCGTGATCAGTGCGAACGTGCTGACGGAACTCTCCACTGTCGACCCGGCCATTCGCGTGGGTGATCTTCCCGGGTTCCTGTCCCGAATGACCGAGACACAGGTCAATCTGAAGCAGGGCGAGACTCTTGTCATGTCTGGGCTACTCTCAGAGGAGGGCAGCAAGGCGGTAGACAAGCTCGCTGGGCTCGGTGACATCCCCATTCTCGGGGCGTTGTTCCGTTCAAAGGATTTTCGAGACCGCCGAAGTGAGATGGTGGTCATGGTGACGCCACGGCTCATTT
Organism: Hahnella aquatica (SeqCode); assembly: GCF_965194505.1. Taxonomy (GTDB): domain Bacteria; phylum Pseudomonadota; class Gammaproteobacteria; order Burkholderiales; family Burkholderiaceae_A; genus Hahnella; species Hahnella aquatica. Next base: position 409,258 of record NZ_OZ239144.1, read on the forward strand.
CCCCGCAAGACGCTTTTCACCAGAAGGTGCTTGGAGACGCCATGGGAAAGCTTGAGAAGGCTCGGTCTCGGATTCACGGTGAGAAGGAGGAACCGACTCCGGTGAAGGAGACCACAGATGATTGAGGTTCTTTATCGCCAGGGGGTATCGCCGTTTCGACAGGCTCAGTTTGAAAGACTGCCCATTCGACTCGGCCGCGGGAAAGACGCCGACCTCCGGCTCACGGGGCTTTCTGTCGCCCGAATGCATGCTGCGGTCGACACCGGGCCATCGGGACTCATGATCAGGGATGCAGGGTCTCTGTCCGGTATACAGGTCAATCAGCGCGCGGTGACGGAGTACGGACCCCTGTCGGCTGCCGACGACATTCGCATTGGGACTTGGCAGGTGCAGATCCGTCAGGCGACCCCTGGGCCAGGCCAGACGATGGCCCATGAGCCCAGCGTGGATCGGTTCTTGGAGGGACGGGAGCGTCTTCGGGGCTGCCTCGATGCCAAAAGCCGAGATTGGGGGAGCTTGACAGACGCCAGCCTCAGGCTGGAGGTCTATGCGCTCATTGAACGGGAGTTGAGTGATCTCCTGGAGGGGTTGCCCGAGTCGGAGGCCGAATCGTTGGCTGATCGTTGGGTAGCGAGCTTGGTTGGGCTTGGACCGCTGGAGTCGATCATGCGTGACCAGGATGTGACCGAAATCATGGTGAACGCATTCAATCAAATCTTTGTTGAGCGGTTTGGACGGTGCGAGCAAGTACCCGCAGCCTTCGACAGTCCAGAGGGCTTGCGCAGTGTGATCGAGCGGATTTTCCTGCCCATTGGCCGACGCATTGACGAGGCGTCCCCAATGGCGGATGGCCGCCTTGCGGACGGTTCCAGAGTGAATGCGGTCTTGTCACCTCCGGCCATCGGCGGGCCATGCCTCACCATTCGCAGGTTTACCCAAGGGGTGTACACGGCAGATCGAATGATTGCCGCAGGAACGCTTTCGCAGGACATGGTCGAGTACCTCAAGGATGCGGTCCTGAAGCGGCAGAACATTGTGGTCTGTGGGGGAACGGGCTCAGGAAAAACCACCACACTGAAACTCCTCGCCTCCTTCATCCCGGATGCGGAGCGGATCGTAACGGTCGAGGATGCCGCTGAACTTCAGCTCTCTGCCAAGAACATCATTGCACTCGAGGCGCGAACGGCCAACCAAGAGGGGAGCGGTGAGATCCGAATCAGGGACCTCGTCCGAAATGCGCTTCGCATGCGTCCTGATCGAATTGTGGTGGGCGAGTGCCGTGGTGGCGAGGCGCTCGACATGCTCCAGGCCATGAATACCGGCCATGAGGGCTCTCTCACAACGGTTCATGCCAACACACCTCGGGATGCCCTTTATCGCCTCGAGGTCATGGTCTTGATGGCAGGCTTTGACCTTCCGGTTGCAGTCATTCGTGACCAGATTCAGTCGGCCATCGGTCTGATCGTCCATCAGCAGCGTTGCGGCGACGGTGTTCGACGGGTTGTTCGAATTGAAGAGGTCGCTGGAATCGAGAGCGGCGTGGTGCAGCTGCAGCCCATTTATGAATGGACCGGCTCCGCGTTTCGCTCGGCAGAGTGGTCATGGAACGAGGGGGAGCGCCATGCATGACATCTCCTTGGTCTATGTGCTTTGGGGGTTATCTGTTGCCATGTTGTTCTTCTCCTTGGCGCCGGCGGAGTTCTCATTGCAGCGCCACTGCCATGAGCGGCTTCGAAGCCTTCGCACCCGCCTCAGTGGCCTCTTGGCCGCCCGTCACACGAGAATGGACGAGTTTCACAAGGAACTCCCGCAGGCGACCGAGCTTCTGGCCGGTGCCATACAGGCTGGGTCCTCACTGCGTCAGGCCCTGGTGCAGGTGGCCGCCTTCTCCTCGCCTGTTGTGGCCAGGGAGTTTCGGGAAATCATCCGGCTGACCCAATTTGGTCATTCAATGGATGCCGCATTTGACCGTTGGTCCAGTCAGACCCGTTCACAGCCTGCACTCGATATGTCGTTCTGCATCCGCCTGTCTGTTCAGTCGGGGGGGAGTTTGTCCGAGGCTCTGAAGCGATTCGCAGAGGCGCTACGCCAGGAACTCCTTTTGGCCGAGAAGATGAAGACCCTGACCTCGCAGGGGCGTCTTCAAGCCCTGGTGATGCTGGCGATCCCAGTGCTTCTGGGCCTGACGCTTCTCATGATTGATCCGGAGTCTGCAAGGTTCTTCTTGCAAACCTGGCAGGGGCTCATGGTGATCGTCTTCGTGCTGACACTTGAAACGTTCGGTGCTCTTTGGATAAGACGCCTGGTTCGCGTGGAGATCTGATGTGATGAGCATTCTTTTGAGTCTGCTGATTGGGCTGTCTGCCTTCTGTTTGATGATGGCCGTGCCGGTCAATGAGGGGAGGGTGCTGTCGAAGATTCGAGCGATACGAGCCTCCTCGGCCAGGGAGTCACTCGTGACGCTGGCCAAGATGCTCTCACCCTGGGTGGCCCGTTGGGCCGTCGACCAGCCTGAGTTGCAGATCCGGTTGCTGGTGGCAGGGTGGAGAAAGCCAGTCGACGAGGCGACCTGGCTCGCTTATCGACTCCTGGTGGGCCTTCTATCCGGGCTGACTTGTGCGGTCCTTGCCATGGCCCCCGGTCTTGAGGTGCTCTGGTGGCTGGTGCCGATTTTTTTTGGGCTAGGCGCCCACTTGCCTCTTCAACGGTTGAAGGTGGCGCTCGCCTCTGAGTACCAGGCGGCCGAGAGAGGCTTTCCCGTCTTTCTGGACGGGCTTGCCCTTGCACTTGAAGGGGGTCAGTCGTTTGCGGCCGCTTTGTCTGTTGCGGCCGAGCGTCTCAGCGTGCGCGGCGGTCGGTCGTGGGGTCGGGTGCTTCAGAAGGTGGCCTCTGACATCCGACAAAACCGCGGCAAGACCGAGGCACTTGGCCTGCTACGAATGGCGCTGCCGATTCCTGCTGCTGAGCAGTTTGTGGCCACGGTGCTCTCTGCTGAGCAGAGTGGACTGAGTCTCGGACGAATCCTGAGGGATCAGTCCTCGCAGGCACGGCGATACTTTCAGCTGAGCATGGAGAGAAGAGCCCAGGAGGCCCCGGTCAAACTTCTTGGCCCGCTGATGATTTGCATCTTTCCGTGCACGTTCATCATTCTTTTTTCGCCACTGGCATTTCGGCTTGTGGAGCAGTTCTCATGACCAGGGTCCAAGGGTCGGGTCGAACCACGTTGACGGAGTGGTTGCGTCTGCGTACGACGCTTGAATTCTCCGATGCTCGGGTATGCAAGGCCACGAGGCCTTGGGATCGATTCTGGGGGCTTCTCCGCTTCCGTCGGTGTACTGCATTGGTGTTCCCGGCCTGCAATTCGATTCACCGTTGGTTGCCCACAGGCCCCTTTGATTTTGCATTCTTTGATTCGGAGGGATGCCTCATCCGTGAGGGGCGTTCCCGGCCTTTGGGTGTGTATCGGGAGTCGACGGCGTCGATGGTCGTGGAGGTTCCGCATCAAAAGCCTTGCCATGCCGCAGCCCGACCCTCGGGGGCTTCCATGGTGGAGGGCCTGCTCGTATTGCCGGTCCTGTTGCTTCTGGCCCTAGGGCTTGTGCAGCTTCTGCTCATTGGACTGGCCTCGCTTGTCATTCAATACGCGGCCTCGGAGGGTGCTCGGCAGGGTGCTGTGGAGGGTGGGCGGGCATCTGCAATCGATCGCGGGATTGCACGGGGTCTCGCGCCGCTCTGGTTTGATTCGAACACGCTGGTTCGCAACGTCACGGGTGCGGGCCTGGCGATTGTCGAGAGCATGCCCCGGTACCTGATTGCGAAGGGGCAAGGGCAGGTGAGTTGGTCGATGATTTCGCCCGTGAGAGATGCCTTTGAGGATTGGTCTGATCCAAAGACGGGTGCCATTCTTCCACCTGCTTGGGTTCAGCCATCCACGCTGCAGCCCCGAAGTGGTTCAGCAGCTGTGGTTGGTGGGCTTCCGGTTGGTCGGCGCTCGGGGCTTCATTACATAGATGCCGCGAGCATCAAGATTCACGTGAGCGTGGGCGTGCCCTTGATCGTTCCTTTGGCAGGTCCTGTCATGGCCAAAACACTGCGCCTGGTTCATGCCTGCGGTGCCGCAGACCTGCGGCGGGAGTGCCTTCTGCTGTCGGGGCGAGGAGGGTTCGGGCGATCCATCCCCATGATTGGAATCCGAGCCACGGGAATTGGCGTGGCCCAGTCGGCACTCCACTCAGAGATGGTGGGCCGCTAGAAAGCAAAACCCCCAGCTTGTGGCCGGGGGTTTTTTTCAAAGCTTCGAGGGTTGTGGTTGAAGCTGAGAACCTGGTGATGCCAGATCAGGCGTGCTTACTTGATCTTGGCTTCCTTGTACATGACATGCGCACGGGCCTTGGGATCGAACTTCTTGATCTCCATTTTCTCGGGCATGGTCTTTTTGTTCTTGGTGGTGGTGTAGAAGTGGCCGGTGCCCGCACTGGACTCCAGCTTGATCTTCTCTCGGCCTGACTTTGCCATGGAACCTGCTCCTTAAATGTCGCCGCGGGCGCGAAGGTCGGCCAGAACGGATTCAATGCCGTTCTTGGTGATGGTCCGCACGGCTGCGTTCGACACGCGCAGGCGAACCCAGCGGTTCTCGCTCTCAACCCAGAACCGGCGGTAGTGCAGGTTGGGCAGGAAGCGCCGTTTGGTCTTGTTGTTGGCGTGGGACACATTGTTCCCCACCATGGGTTTCTTACCGGTAACTTGGCAAACGCGTGCCATGACAATTCCTTTAAGGTGTACTCGCGTAATCCGCTAGTGTAGAAAAAACAAAGCATTGGGTCAACCGGAGATGCTCACCACCTGGTGTCCGGCCACCAGCAGGTGGTCCAGGAGCTGGATGTCGAGCTGGCCGAGCAGGCTGCGCAGCGTGGTGGTCAGGCGGATGTCAGCCAGACTGGCCTGGGCCAGCCCAGAGGGGTGGTTGTGAAAGATGATGAGGCAGGCCGCATTGAACTGAAGGGCTCGGCTGACCACCTCCCGTGGGTAGACGCTGGTCTGGGTGAGGCTGCCTCGAAACAATTCTTCTATTCGAATCAATCGCTTACGAGAGTCTAGAAAGGCAGCCCCAAAGATCTCGTGCGGCCTGGCCGCCAGATGGGCCACAAGCCACGGGGCCAAGTCCATTGGGGTGGAGAGGGGGGCTCCAAGGGCGGGGCTGTCCGCTGCCCGACGGGCGCTCTCGGCTGCGGCACCGATGGCGGCCACTTTTGCAGGCCCGAGTCCTGGAATGGCGAGCAGCTGGGCTGCGGGCGCAGCCAAGACCGCGGGAAGCCCTCCGAGTCTCTCGAGCAGGCGATCAGCGAGGTCCGCGCCACTGGCCTGAGCGCTGCCCGAGCCAATCAGAATTCGGAGCAGCTCTCCGTCCGTGAGGCTCGCGGGGCCACGTTGCAGCAATTTTTCTCTGGGCTGATCGGTGGGGGGTCTGGGGGTGGTCGATGTGCGGCTGGCGGCTGGGTGCATGTGGGTGGGTCCGGTGCGTAAAATCTCACTATGCAAAGCCCGCCGACTTCAAACCATTCGCCAAACGTCCACGTGAAAAGCGATTCTCACGTGACGTTTCACTACCGGCTTTCGGATCCGGATGTCGGTCGGGTCTACTTGAGCACCTTTGAGGCCAGCCCGGCCACGCTGCAGCTCGGTGCGGGTCAGTTTGCACCAGGGCTGGAGCGATGTCTTCTTGCCCTGCAGGAGGGGGAGACGCGGTCTTACGACCTTGGGCCCGATGATGCGTTTGGGCCGCGCAATCCGGACCTCCTTCAGCTGGTGGCACGTCAACTCATCGAGGCCCATGCCGATCCAGCGGACCCACTCGAGCCCGGCGACCTGCTCGAGTTCCCCACCCCGGACGGGGGACGGTTCGCTGGCGTGTTCAAGGGTTGGGAGGGCGATGGCGCCCTCTTCGATTTCAACCACCCGTTGGCGGGTCAGCCGCTGCGGTTCGAAGTTCAAATGATTGGGGTGCTGTGACCATGTCGAATTCGAGCGACGTTGAAATTGTTCTGGCCGAGCCACGCGGCTTTTGTGCGGGTGTGGACCGGGCCATCGAGATTGTGGAGCGGGCACTGTCCAAGTTTGGTGCGCCCATCTACGTGCGGCACGAGATCGTCCACAACGACCACGTGGTGAGCGACCTTCGTGCCAAGGGTGCGATCTTTGTGGAAGACCTTAATGAGGTTCCACTCGGAGCCCGCGTGATCATGAGCGCGCACGGTGTTTCTCGAATGGTTCGAGACCATGCCACTGCCCGGGACCTGGAGGTATTCGATGCCACCTGTCCGCTCGTGACCAAGGTTCATGTCGAGGTTCGCAAGCTGGCGGCAGAGGGCATGGAGGTGGTGATGATTGGCCATGCGGGTCACCCAGAGGTGGAGGGAACCATGGGCCAGCTCGACTCCGGAATTTATCTGGTGGAGGACGAGGAGCAGGCCCGGCAGCTCGAGGTTCGTACGCCGGACCGCCTGGCCTATGTCACGCAGACCACGCTCTCGATGGATGACACCGACTCCGTGGTCCGGGAACTCCAAAAGCGTTTCCCTGAGATTCGGGGCCCCAAGGTCAGCGACATTTGTTATGCCACCCAGAATCGTCAAGACGCCGTAAAGCTGATGTCGGGGCAGGTGGATGTGGTGCTGGTGGTGGGCAGCAAGACCAGCTCGAATACCAATCGGCTCCGAGAGGTTGCAGAGCGGCACGGGGTGCCCGCCTATCTGTTGAATGGCGCAGAGGAGCTCAATCCGGCCTGGTTGGATGGCAAGCAGCGCGTGGGCATCACGGCAGGCGCGTCTGCGCCAGAGGCCTTGGTGCAAGGGCTTGTGACCGCGGTGAAAGCCCTGGGGGCTACGGCGGTGAGACGCCTTCCCGGCGCCGAGGAGACCATTCGTTTTCCGCTGCCAAAGGGCTTGGCCTAACTTCCTCTAAAATGGTGCGCGTGTACTGTGCCGGTGTAGCTCAGATGGTAGAGCAGCGCATTCGTAATGCGAAGGTCGAGGGTTCGATTCCTTTCACCGGCACCATCCATGCCCGAATGGAATCCGCCGTGTCCATCAGGGCACCTCTGACTGGCCCCGCACGATGGGGCGCCATATTTCTCCTGCTCGCGCTGTTTATCTCTCCTTTGGGCGACGCCATGGCCGTTGAAGAACCGAAGTACGAAGTCATCTCGGCAGAAGGGCCATTCGAGCACCGGCGCTACGCGGGCTACCTCATCGCTGAAACGGAGTTGTCCGGGGATTTCGACGTGGCAAGCCGCACTGGCTTTCGGCGCGTGGCGGGCTATATTTTTGGGGACAACCAGGCGCCGTCTGGAGAGAGCCGAAAAATTGCCATGACGGCCCCCGTGACGGTCGAGCCCAAGCGCGATGGCTGGCGGCTGCACTTTGTGATGCCCAGCGAGGAGAGCTTGGAGACCTTGCCCAAACCGAACAATCCAAACGTCAAGATTCGCAGGGTGCCCGAGCACCAGATGGCCTCGGTGAGGTTCAGCGGCTGGACAACCGAGTCTGCCGTTCAGGAGCAGACGGAGAAGCTCAGGGCCTGGATGAAGACCAGCGGCCTTGTTGAGGGCGGTGCTCCTCAGGTGGCCCGCTACAACGACCCTTTCACGCTGCCATGGCGGCGCCGCAATGAAATACTGATTCCCTTGAAACCCGCGCCGTAGGATACTTCGCGACGGTTGTCACCCATCTGTCGAACTTCCTCCGGGGTACGTGTTCGAGGAGCGTTCAGGCATATGAAGCGGGGTCGAAAGGTGGCTGGTTCAGTGGTCTGACCGGAAGGCCTGAACAATCGCATCGGCACCAACCCCAAAGTGGTCCCGAAGCGCAGCCCGCGTGTCGCTGCGACCAAAGCCGTCTGTGGCCAACACGCGCATCGTGCGCTGCGGAGGCAAGAAGGCCCGAATCTGCTCTGGCAGTGCGCGCACCCAGTCGGTCACGGCAACAATTGGCCCTTGGCTACTTGCCAGGAGTTCGGATAGATAAGTGTCCTGACCAGCGCCACGCAGCGCTGCTTCTCGAGCCAGTTCGGTGTAGCTGGTGATGCTGTAGAGGTATACGGTGTGTCCGCTCTCGACCAGCCGATCAAAGGCCTGTAGGGCTTCGGTCATCAGCGCCCCCGAGGCCAGTAATGTGCAGGCTGGACCTTCTCCTCCAGACCTCAGCAGGTACCCGCCCCGCACCACGCCGTCGTGATGTTCGGGGCTAAGGCTTGGCTGAGCGTAATTGGCATTGGTCATGGTGATGTAGTAGAAGACGTCCTGCTGGTCGACGAGCATCTCTTGCAGGCCTTGCTGAATCAGCACGGCCAACTCTCCCGCGAAGGCTGGGTCGTAAGACTTGCAATTGGGGACGGTTCCGGCCCACAGCAGGCTTGTGCCGTCCTGGTGCTGGAGGCCTTCGCCGGCAAGCGTCGTGCGGCCAGATGTGGCACCGAGCAGGAATCCCCGGGGGTTTTGGTCCGCAGCCGCCCAAATCAGGTCACCGATGCGCTGAAACCCGAACATCGAGTAGAAGATGTAGAAAGGCACCATCGGCAATCCATGAACAGCATAGCTTGTGGCTGCTGCAGTCCAGCTCGAAATGGCGCCCGCCTCACTGATTCCCTCCTCGAGAATTTGGCCATCTTTGGCCTCTCGGTAACTGAGCACAGATCCAATGTCCTCTGGGGCGTACCGCTGGCCTACGCTGGAGTAGATGCCAACCTGTTTGAATAGATTTGCCATCCCAAAGGTGCGTGCCTCGTCGGCCACGATGGGCACAACCCGGGGGCCCAGATGAGGGTCTTTTAGCAGCGCAGCCAGTTGCCGCACGAAGGCCATGGTGGTGCTCATCTCTTTGCCGCTGGCATGGACTGCAAAACTTGCATGGGTTTCCAGGGACGGAATCTGAACCTTCGGTGCATTGGTCTTGCGCATGGGAAGGCTGCCCCCCAGTGCCGCTCTTCTCGCCAGCAGATACTGAATGTCGAGGCTCTTTGCGTCGGGCTTCAGGAAATGAAGGCCAAGCACCTGGTCATCTGTCAGCGGGAGTCGGAAACGATCACGAAAGGCCAGGAGGTCTTCATCCTCGAGCTTCTTGTTGCTGTGCGTGGTCATGCGGCCCTGGCCGGCCTGCCCCATGCCGTAGCCCTTTTTGGTGTGCGCGAGGATGACGGTGGGCTGACCGCTTTCGGTCATGGCCGCGGCGTAGGCTGCATGAATCTTCACCAGGTCGTGACCGCCACGCTTTAAGCCATCAATCTGCTCGTCGGTCATGCCTTGGACCAAGGCGGACAAGGCTGGGTGCTGGCCAAAGAAAGTCTCGCGGTTGAAGCGCCCATCCTTGGCTGCGAAGGTCTGCATCTGGCCATCGACGGTCTGCGCGAGGGCTTGCCCCAGCGCCCCGCTGGTGTCTCTTGCGAATAGACCGTCCCAATCACTGCCCCACAGCAGCTTGATCACCCGCCAGCCGGCGCCATTGAACAATGTTTCCAGCTCATCGATGATGCGGCCGTTGCCACGCACGGGTCCGTCGAGTCGTTGAAGGTTGCAGTTGACGACCCAGGTGAGGTTGTCCAAGCCTTCACGGGCCGCCAGGGTGAGGGCACTCATGCTCTCGGGCTCATCCATTTCGCCGTCACCAAAGATGCCCCAAACACGCCGGCCGGAGCAGTCCTGGAGCCCGCGGTGGCTCAGATAGCGCATGAACCGCGCCTGGTAGATGGACTGCACAGGCCCCAGCCCCATGGAGGCAGTGGGAAACTGCCAGAAGTCCGGCATGAGTCTTGGGTGGGGGTAGCTGCAAAGCCCTCGTGTACCCGGGGGGGCATCTCCAATGGCCACAGCCTTTTGAGCGGCCAACTCCCGGCGATAAAAGCCAAGGTCATGCTCAGAAAGACGCCCCTCGAGAAAGGCGCGCGCGTAAATGCCCGGGGCACTGTGCGCCTGCATGAACACCAGATCGCCGTGGCGGCCACCGCGCCAGAAGTGGTTAAAGCCCACCTCGAACAGATCGGCGGCGCTGGCGTAGCTGGCAATGTGCCCGCCCAGTTCACCGCTGATGCGGTTGGCCCGAACAACCATGGCCAGGGCATTCCACCGCATCAGTGATGCCAGTCGCTCTTCGACATCGAGATCGCCCGGAAAGGCTGGCTGGTCTTGCACTCGAATGGTGTTGGTGTAGGGGGTCACGGCTGGCGGCCGCCATTCGAGGTGGCCGGCCTGGGCCAATTGATGCAACTCATTGAGCAGAAAGCGCGCGCGGTCAGGGCCAGACTCTGAGACCACAGCCAGGAACGCATCCCTCCACTCCTGGGTTTCTTGGAGATCGATATCGCTGTTCATGCCAAGACGATAACGTTGCTTCGGAAGGATTTGATGCTCTATATGATCAGTAATGCCGATATAATTCAGCAGATAATGCTTCTTAAAATAAAGAATCCAGCATGAAATTCGATCTTATCGACTTGCGCATTCTCTCCGCACTCCAGGAGAACGGGGCTCAGTCCAATGTGGCGTTGGCCCAGAAGGTCAATCTGTCGCCATCGCCATGCCTCGCGCGGGTGAAGCAACTGCACGCGCGAGGGGTCATCCAGAAGACCGTGAGTCTTCTAGACGCTCACGCAGTTGGTCTGCACCTCAATGTGTTCATTAATGTGAGTCTCAAGGCACAGAGTCGAGAGGCCCTGGGGGACTTCGAGAGACGCATTCAGTCACACGATGAAGTGATGGAGTGTTACCTCATGACCGGCGATTCCGACTATTTGATTCGGGTGGTGGTGCCCGACATGCCGGCACTTGAGAAATTCATACTTGAAGAGCTCACACCCATTGCCAGCGTGGAGAAGATTCGCTCAAGCTTTGCCCTGAAGCAGGTGAAGTACAAGACAGCCCTACCGCTTCAGTGGGCCTAAACCCAGGGGATGATCATCCCCGGGGGGGGTGTGCCTAGACAGCACCCCTCCCATTATTTTGGATCCGTGAGGGTGGCCGTGGTTCTTCCCAATAGGCGTTCCCAGAGCCAGGGGAGTCCCTCACGAATGGGCAGTCGGGTGCCGGTCACACGCGTCACATCGATGGCGAGGTCACCGTCCTCGGAGAGCGTGCCCAGCCGAAACTGAAAGATGTAATTCGGCTCTTGGCCCATTCGGAGGTCTTTGATGAGCAGTGCATCTCCATCCATCTCGAGATCAAAGAAGCCATCACTGAAGCGAGCCAGTCGCGCAACGGGCACCTCTCGCATATAGGAGCGATGCAGAACCGCATCGCGCGGGAAGGCCTGCCAGCGAATGGTGTCTGTCTTGTCGAGCAAGGAATGCCAGCCCTCGTAACGCTGGTTGTCCGTCACGGCCACCAGTCGCCACAGCACGGTGTTGAAGGGGGCTGCGGTCACCAAGAGCCTCGCATTGGGCTCGGGCAGTTGTGATCGTGCCTGATGGACAACCCATTGCTGCGCAACCACCGACCACATCAGGTACAGGCTGCTCAGCCCAAGGCCGATCAGCAACCGTCGGGTGCCGCCGGCATCCTCCCGAACCAGTCCCAAAACCACCCCGAGCAGCAGCGGCAGCGTGTAGAGCGGGTCGATGATGAAAATGCTGCCCAGGCCAACCGCCTCTGTGTAGAAGGGCAGCCATAGTTGGGTGCCATAGACGGTGAGGCCATCGAGCACGGCGTGGGTGAAGAGAATGAGCGCGGTGGCGAGGAGCCATTGCGGATAGCCCGCGTGTCGGACGGGCTTGATGGACTGCCAGCCGGTGCGGCGGCCTCCCATCCAGGCCGGCCGCGCCGCGATGAGCACAAGCAGGGGAGCGGCCAGGGCCTGAAAGAAGAAGGCATGGGTCTGAGCCCGATGCTCGGTCATGTTGCGAATGGGATCGCCAAAGTCGAGCACGACATCGAGGTCTGGCAGGGTGCCGACGGCAGCCCCCCAAAGGGCGGCCTTCCAGGCCGGCGTTTTGTTGCGCAGCACGGCCATGCCAACGGCAGCACCCAATGTGGCCTGTGTGAGGGAATCCATCGAACAACTCTACCTATCGCGGAGCCGCGATGGCGAATGGCCTGCCACGGGCGCTACACTCCAGCATGTCGCCGGCACAGTGCCGGCCGTTGAGCGGTCGGAGGGCCCCATGCTGTTCAAAGTGCATGAAGATGACGAGATGACCGAGTATCTGGATTTTGAGTCGATTCAGGAGGTGGGCGTGGGGGTGCTCGTGGTCGAAGAGCTTCAGGACTTTCAAACGCCCCGGGCCACGAGCAGTGGCCTGTCTTTTCAGTCGATGAGGGTTCGCGCGGAGTACGACCCTCAGCGATTCATGCGCAGAACCCTGTGTAAGTTCGCTTGTGCGGACGCCATGGGCGGCGGTGATGTCGTGCTCGAAGACCACAAGCAAACAGACTGGGTTGCGGTTCCCCGAGACTCCACCCAGCACGACAAAATGAAAGCACTCGACAAGGCCCAGAAGCTCGGCTTTTGGTGAATTGTGTCGGCCAGCTCCGGCAGTCGGCCCGTGTTTTCTTGTTTTTCCCTGTCAGGCCTTGACCTCAAAGACGCCCATCAGCCCGGAGTTCTGATGCTCGAGCACGTGGCAGTGAATCATCCAACGGCCGGGCTCATCGCCCCGAAGGGCGATCGAAGTCTTCTCTCCGGGCCGCAGCAGCAAGGTGTCGCGCAGTGGCCCTCGCAATGCCCTGGCCTGCTCGTCAATCTGCTGGAAGACGACCCCATGAAAGTGCATGGGGTGTAGCCAGGCGGTCTGGTTGTCCAGGTTGATGCGGATGGTCTCTCCGCGCTCGATGACAAAGAGGGACTCATGATGGCCATGCCCGTGTTGGTGGTCATGCTCTTTCACGCTCTGCCCGTTGAGGCGCCAGATGGCATCGGGCCTGGCCACGGGGCTTCTCGCACCGCCTTCAATCGGCATGCTCACCGTGCGCATGGAGCGGCCGAGGACTGGAGGTGCCACTGGGTTGGCTGCAAGGGCCTGCGGGGCCCCTCGTGGCTTTGCGGGTGCCGAGGTGCCGGCCACCTGGATGCTGGCCAGCTTGTAGGCCTGTCGGCCATAGAAGTGGTCTTCAACTCGAAGCCCCCCCTTGGCAGGAATGTCGAGGATGAGGTCGGCCCGCTGACCTGGGGCGAGCACCAGGTCTTCCTCCAGCAGGCTCACAGGCGTTGGATGCCCATCGATGGCCACCAGCCAAGGCCTTGCCCCTTTAAAGCGCAGCCCAAAGATGCGGGCATTGCTTGCTGCGATGAGGCGAAGCCGGATGCGCTGTGGCGATGGAAAGAGAAAGTCGCTCTCGATGCTGCCGTTGATGAGCGTCACATTTCCGATGCGGCCCGCATGGGCTGCATCGTGTCGGCTTTGAAAGTCCTTGGTGATCTGGCCGGCGGCATCCACACGTAAATCTGAGAGCACCCAGGTGAGGTCCTGGTCGACATCGATGGGCTGGGCCTCTTCCACCACGAGTGCGCCAACCAGGCCGCGCCCCAATTGTTCGCTGCTGTTGTAGTGAGGGTGGTACCAGAATGTGCCCGCGTCGGGACATCGGAATGCGTACTGGAAGTCTGAGCCCGACTCGACAGCAGGCTGTGTGAGGCCGGGCACGCCATCCATGGCGTTGGGCAGGCGTATGCCGTGCCAATGAATGGTGCTGGGCTCTGGAAGTCGGTTTGCAAAGGCCACCCGCAGCTCGGTGCCTTGTTGGACTCGGATCTCTGGGCCAGGCAGTTGGCCGTTGAAGGCCCAGACCGCCGTGGGCCCCACCGAGGCAGGGCCAATCTGCAATTGCGTGGGCCGGGCTGATAGGCCAATGGCTGTCACCGCGCTCGACGGCGTGCCGGAGGTGCCTTGCTGCGCCCGCAGTGGGTCCGAGGGCAGCAGGCAGGACACTGCCGCAGCACCACCAAGTTGAAGAAGGGATCGTCTTTTCATGGGGCAGGCCATTGGAGGGGGTCCCGTTATGATGAAGGCCTCTTTCATTTTTGAACATCAAAACCATGTCAACTCGCGAGATTGTCTCCACGGCGGGCGCGCCTTCGGCCATTGGCACGTATTCTCAGGCGGTTCGGATGGGCCAGACGGTCTGGCTCTCTGGGCAGATTCCGCTGGATCCACAGACCATGACCTTGGTGGGCGACAACACACCCGAGGGTGTTGCCCAACAGATTCACCAGGCCTTTCGCAACCTGGCGGCAGTGGCTGAGGCCGCGGGCGGCTCCCTTCAGCATGCCGTCAAGGTGAATCTCTACCTCACCGACTTGTCGCACTTTGCCAAGGTCAACGAGATCATGGCCACCTATTTCACGCCACCGTATCCCGCACGTGCGGCGGTCGGGGTGGCAAGTCTGCCCCGGGGTGCTGCCTTCGAGGCTGAGGCGGTGCTGGTCCTGCCAGACTAATCAGCCCATGGCCACGAGCCGAGCCCCTTGGCCGGAAGGCCTTCGCAAGCTGGGGCTCATGCGCCCCATCGACCTGCTGCTCCACCTGCCGCTTCGCTACGAGGACGAGTCTCAGGTGTGGCCGCTGGCCCAGGTGGCCGCAGGGCAGTCGGTGCAGGTGCAGGTGCGAGTGGTGCTCGCCAAGGTGGTCTTCAAACCACGCAGAACATTGATGGTGAGTGTGGAGGACGACACGGCGGAGGCCAGCCTTCGTTTCATCTACTTCAATCAAAGCATGCTGCAGTCCTTCACGCCGGGGCGAGAGATTCGTGTGCTGGGGGAGGCACGCCGATCGTTGGCGGGATTGGAATTCATTCACCCCAAGGTGCGGTCGGGCTGGCTCTCGGCGGAGGCGCTCGAGTCGCAGCCCCTGCTGCCGGTCTACCCGACCACCCAAGGGCTCGCCCAGGCGGTGATCCGTCGCCATGTGGCCCGAGCGCTGCAGACCGACTTGCCCGAGGAATGGCTCTCGCCGCAGACACTGCGGGAGCTGGGGCTCACGCCTTTGCCCCAAGCCATCGAGCGGCTGCACCGACTTCCTGCGGGCGATGCACAGAGAACCACCCGCGAGGCCATTCTGAGGGCCGAGGGCGGGGAGTGGGATCGACTGAGGCTCGATGAACTCCTGGCCCAGCAGGTGGCGCTCCAGCATGCTCGCAGTCGTCGTGCCACGAAGCAGGCCCCTGCACTGATCGATCGAGCAGGACTTGTCGATCAGCTCATGGCTCGACTGCCCTTTGCGCTCACGGCAGCCCAGTTGTCGGCCTGGCGGGGTGTTCAGGCCGACCTCGTGCAGTCACGGCCAGCCCATCGCCTCATTCAGGGGGATGTGGGCAGCGGCAAGACCGTGGTGGCCGCCTTGGCTGCAGCCCAGGCGGTGGGTGCAGACCATCAGGTGGCTGTCATGGCCCCCACTGAAATTCTGGCTGCGCAGTTGTTCTCGAAGATGCATGAATGGTTTGAGCCCCTGGGTGTGGCGGTGGTCTTTCTCAAGGGCGGCCTGCCGGCGGCTGATCGGCGTGGTCGACTCTCGGCCATTGCCTCGGGAGCAGCCCAGGTGGTGGTGGGCACCCACGCCCTGATTCAGAAGGATGTGGTCTTTCATCGCCTGGGGCTCTCGATCGTGGATGAGCAGCATCGCTTCGGAGTGGCCCAACGGCTGGCCCTGCGGGACGGCAGCCCCCATGTGCTGGGCATGACGGCCACGCCCATCCCCAGGAGCCTCGCCATGACCTTTCTGGCGGACCTCGACGTGTCGGTCATTGATGCCCGGCCGCCGGGCCGGCAGCCGATCCGCACACGGCTTTTGTCCCAGTCGCGTCGAGAGGAATTGGTGGAGCGGCTGCTGAGCTTCATTGAGACCGAGGGTCAGGCCTACTGGGTCTGTCCCATCATTGATGAGCAGACCGATGCAGAGCGTGCCCTGGTCGCACTCACGCAGACGGAGGCCTGGCTGCGGCCCCTGCTCGGTGATCGACTCGCGGTGGTGCATGGCCGACTGCCGCCGGCCGAGAAGGCCGCCGAGATGGCCCGGTTCGCATCGGGCGAGGCCGCAGTCTTGCTGGCCACCACGGTGATCGAGGTTGGTGTGGATGTTCCGCAGGCTCGTCTGATGGTGATCGACCATGCCGAGCGATTTGGCCTGGCACAGCTGCACCAATTGCGTGGCCGTGTGGGCCGAGGCCAGGGCCAGAGCACCTGCATTCTGCTCTTTGAGGAGCCACTCTCGGACTTGGCCCGCGCCAGGCTGCGGGCCCTCTACGAGACCGATGATGGCTTTGAGTTGGCCAATCGAGACCTGGCCCTGCGAGGTCCAGGCGAACTGTTGGGCGTGCGACAATCAGGCGAACCCAGCCTTCGGCTGAGCGACCTGACCAGAGACCAGCGGCTGGTGGAATTTTCGGTCGACTGGGGCCGGTCTTATCGGGCCCAGGGGGCCTCCAACCCCACCGCGATTGCAGGCCTGCTCGACCGGTGGGCCTACCGTGCGGAGCACTATCTAACCAGTTTGTAATGAAGGTGTTGGCATGACCTTAACGGAACTTCGATACATCGTGGCAGTGGCGCGGGAGCGTCACTTTGGGCGGGCGGCTGAGGCCTGTTTTGTCAGTCAGCCCACCTTGTCGGTCAGCGTGAAGAAGCTCGAGGGTGAACTGGGCGCACAGATCTTTGAACGAGGTGGTTCCGAGGTGAGCCTCACGCCCATTGGCGAACGGCTGGTCGCACAGGCCCAGCGGGTGCTCGATGAGGTGTCCATGCTGGGGCAGCTCGCAGCCCAGGGCCGTGATCCCCTCATGGGCCCGCTCAAGGTTGGCGTGATCTACACCATTGGGCCTTACCTGCTGCCCAGAATCATCAAGCAGCTCATCCGCAAGCATCCAGAGATGCCCCTCATCCTCTCGGAGAACTACACACTGAAGCTCCTGGAGCAGTTGCGAACGGGCGAGGTGGATGTGGCCATTCTGGCGGAGCCATTTGATGCCAGTGGTTTGGACATCCTGCCGCTCTACGATGAGGAATTCCTGGTCGCCGTGCCCAAGGGCCATGGCTGGGAGGCGCGGGGCAAGGTGCCACCCGATGAACTCAAGGCCGAGACCATGCTGCTCCTGGGTGTGGGCCATTGCTTTCGAGACCAGGTCTTGGAGGTCTGCCCCGAGGCTGCAAGGCTCTCGCAGAGTTCAGCCGGCATTCAGAAGACCTTCGAAGGAAGCTCCTTGGAGACCATTCGTCACATGGTGGCGTCCGGGCTCGGCATCACCGTACTGCCGAAGATGGCCGTGCTCTCGGCCCCGGCCGACCCTTTGCTCACCATGCTGCCCTTTGCGGACCCCATCCCCACGCGACGCGTCTCCTTGGTCTGGCGCAAGAGCTTTGCGCGACTCGCAGCCGTGGAGTGCCTGCGTGACATCGTCATGTCGGTGGATCTTCCTGGCTGCACCAAGCTTGCCCAGCCCTCGAAGGCATCCGGTGCTGCACGCAGCAGGCGGGCTGCATGACCATGTCGATACAGACCATGGCCTCGGTGATTGGCCAGACCCCATTGGTCAGTCTTGCCCGTATTGCGGGCCCGGAACAGGCCGCCCGGGGCAATCTCATTCTGGGCAAGTTAGAGGGCAACAATCCCGCGGGCTCGGTGAAGGATCGGCCGGCCATGTCCATGATCATGAGGGCCGAGGCGCGCGGCGAAATTTCACCGGGCGACACCCTGATCGAGGCCACCAGCGGCAACACCGGCATTGCCCTGGCCATGGCCGCGGCCATCCGAGGCTACCGCATGGTGCTCATCATGCCGGACAACCTCTCCTTGGAGCGGCGGCAGTCCATGAAGGCCTATGGGGCCGAGCTCATTCTGGTCACCCAGAAGCAGGGCATGGAGGGCGCACGTGACCTGGCGCTTGAGATGGAGGCGCAGGGGCAGGGCAAGGTGCTCAATCAGTTTGCCAACGACGACAACTGGCTCGCCCACTACGAGACCACGGGCCCGGAAATTTGGCGCGACACGGCCGGACGCGTGACCCACTTTGTCTCCGCCATGGGCACCACCGGCACGATCACGGGCGTCTCCCGATACCTGAAGGAGCGCAACGCCGGCATTCAGATCATCGGTGCCCAGCCGGCAGACGGCTCATCGATTCCCGGCATTCGCAAGTGGGCGCCGGCCTATGTGCCGCCCATTCGTGAGAAGGCTTTCATCGACCAGATTGAAGAGGTCACCCAGGCCGATGCCGAGGACATGGCCCGACGACTGGCAACCGTTGAAGGTCTTTTCTGTGGCCCCTCGGCGGCAGGTGCCGCCCTCATTGCACTGCGGGTGGCGGCTCAGATGGAGAACGCCACCGTGGTCTTCATTGTGTGTGACCGGGGCGATCGATACCTGTCGATGGGGATTTTTCCAGGCTAGGCTTCAGGCTTGGGCTGAGGGCCACACGCGAATCGAAGACGAAGCAGTCGCCCACCCAGTGGCGACCGTCGGTCTCCTCGAAATACTTCAGAATGCCGCCGTCCAATTGATAGACATGGGCAAGCCCCATCGACTGCATGAAGAGCGCTGCCTTCTCGCAACGGATGCCACCGGTGCAGTAGCTCACCACCGTGGCACCCTTGAGGCCGTCTTGGTGCGCACAGACCGCCGCGGGGAATTCCGTGAACTTCTCCAGCCGCCAGTCGATGGCCCCCTCGAAGCGACCGTGGTCGACCTCGAATCCATTGCGGGTGTCGAGCATGAGAACGGGGCGTCCATCGTCATCGTGGCCCTGGTCGAGCCAGCGGGCCAAGGTCTTCGCGGAGATGGCCGGCGCCCGACCACCCCAGGGGGCAATGGTGGGGTGGTTCATTCGAATGATCTCTGCCTTCACCTTGACCTTGAAACGCTTGAACGGCTGGTCATCTGACCAGCTGGCCTTGGCCTCAAGGCCCTCAAAGCCAGGGAGTCCACGAAGCAGGTTTAGAAATGCTTGGGCCGCCGCTTCGGGCCCGGCCCAAAAGCCGTTGAGCCCTTCGGGGCTCAGAAGAATCGTGCCGCGAATGCCAAGTTGATCGCCCTGCACCTTGAGCGCATCCAGGTGGGTGGCAGGCTCTTCGATGGGGTGGAACTGGTACGCCGCGAGATTAAGAATGGGTGCCTGCATGTCAGCCTAGGGTTACAACCATTAGGGTTAACACAAATGTTCACCCCGCCACTTCCATTTTACGGTCTTGCCTAGTGGGGGATGGCTGATCAATCTTGATCAGCTTGTGGTTGCGGCGGGGAGAAGATTCTTCCCCGCCGTTTTTTTTGAATGCCTCACGGCAGGGGTTCCAAGCATCACGGCCGCGGCGCCCGCGGGCTTGGCTTGTAGGCCGCACAGTGCTGGTCGTAATAGTTCTGGACGAACTCTCTCTTGATGATGCCCCGATTGCTGAGCTTCTTGCCTCGAACAAAGACCACGTTTTCCACGTACTCCTTGAGTTCAATCTTGGTCATCTCGGGGTAGTACCAGCGATAGCGACCCTCGAGTGCCTTGGCCCAAGCGTTGTAGTCCTGGTTGGCCCCCTTGGCGGCGGCCGCGCATGTGGCCATGTCGATGGTGCCCATGGGCGATGTGTCCGGAATGCGCTGGGCTGCTGCGGTCGAGCAGGCTGCCAGGCTGGCCAACATCAGGCTGAGTCCTCTCATGCCATGCATGGGTGCGGGGTGTGGTTCATGAACTGGTCTGGTCTTGGCTGCTCTTGGATTGGGGCTGGCGCCTCCGGCACGAATCGAACGTGCGACCCTCTCCTTAGGAGGGAGATGCTCTATCCACTGAGCTACGGAGGCCAGGCACAACACTTCAGGGTCTATCTTAAACTCGCACCATGACGACGCCCATCCCCGCCGATCCACTCGCACAGGCGCGTCGACTGTCGGTCGCACCCATGATGGACTGGACAGACCGTCACTGCCGATTCATTCATCGGCTTGTTGCGCCGCAGGCCCTGCTCTACACCGAGATGATCACCACCGGTGCCATCCTGCATGGGGATCGGCCCAGGCTGTTGGACTTCAATGGCTCGGAGCATCCCGTGGCCTTGCAGCTCGGTGGCAGCGAGCCGAGCGATCTGGCCCAAGCGGCTCGCATCGGACAGGACTGGGGGTATGACGAGATCAATTTGAACTGTGGCTGCCCAAGTGAGCGAGTTCAGCGTGGGGCCTTTGGGGCCTGCCTGATGCGAGAGCCACAGTTGGTGGCCGACTGTGTGTCGGCCATGCGTGAGTCCGTCTCGGTTCCAGTCACAGTCAAGCACCGAATTGGTGTGGATGCGGAGGACGACCTTGATTTCGTGATGCGCTTCGTGGAGGTGCTCGTCTCTGCGGGCTGCGGTGTCTTCATTGTTCATGCCCGCTCGGCCATTCTCAAGGGCTTGTCGCCCAAAGAGAACCGAGAGATTCCGCCCCTGCGTCCCGATGTGGTGCGATTGCTCAAGCAGGCCTTTCCACAGGCCAGCTTCATTGGGAATGGTGGCCTCACCACGTCCGATGAGGCCCTGGCCTGGATGGCGCCGGATGGCGGTCGGCCGGGCGTCGATGGCGTCATGCTGGGCCGTGCGGCCTACCATGACCCCTGGATTCTTCAGCAACTCTCGCGACGGATTTGGGCGCAAGCCGATGGGCACAGTCCGGTGCCGCGCAGCCGCGAGGACATCTTGCCGGCCTTGGAGGATTACTTTCAGATGCAACTGGCCAGGGGCGTTCCCGGCAAGGCCATGGGCCGGCACTGGCACGGGCTGCTTCATGGGCAGCCTGGCGCACGTCACTGGCGCCGGGCCATCTCCGAGGGTGAGTCGCCAATGACCATTTGGCGACGATATGCCTTGGCCGAGAGCCAATTGGCTGCTGCCACCAGGAGCGAGAGCACCAGCCAGCCGGCGGCCAGCCACTGCTCTGTGGGCTGAAGGCTCGCCACTCGCACCAGGGCCTCACAGGCGTAGAACCAGATCATCAGTGATAGCCATTGCATGCTTCGGCGACGGCTTTGAATCAGGCCAGGCAGCACCAGCAGCAGTGGCAGGGTCTTGAGCCAGAGCAGTGAACCTTCACGGATCGGGTCCCAGGCGGCCTCCCAGGCCACGCCGTAGATCACCATGACGACCACGAGCACTGCATGAATGGGGCCCCAAGGCGCGGGCAGCAGCCCGCCCCTGGGGGTTGGGCTTGGGGTGTCGGATGGGTTCAAGGTGCTCGGGCTGCCTTCAGTGCCGCGGCCACTTCGGCGATGCGGCGGCCTTGGGCCTTCGCGAGCCTGCGCTCCTCGTCGGTGACCGGCCGCCGGCCGTCGGCGCCCGCCACATGGGTGGCACCGTAGGGCGTGCCCCCGGATTGCGTGGCGGACAACTCAGGTTCGGAGTAGGGCAGGCCGACCAGCAGCATGCCGTGGTGAAAGAGCGGCATCATCATCGTGAGCAGGGTGGTCTCCTGCCCGCCATGCAGGCTGCCAGTGCTGGTGAAGACGCCCCCGGGCTTGCCGGCCAGGTCTCCGGCGAGCCAGTTCTGGATCGTGCCGTCGAGGAAATACTTCATGGCGGCCGACATGTTTCCGAATCGGGTTGGCGAGCCGAGCAGGAGTCCATCGCAATGGCGAAGGTCGTCTGGCTCGGCATAGGGTGCGCCCTCGGCGGGCACCGGTGGTTCGGTGGCCTCAGGGGATGCAGACACACTTGGCACGGTGCGAAGCACTGCCTCACAGTTCGGGATTGTTTCCACCCCTTCGCAGCAGGCCTCGGCCAAGGCACGGGTGGCGCCATGGCGGCTGTAGTACACAACAAGAATTCGAGTGGAAGTCATTGCCTATCATAGCCATGAAAACACCGACGCCAAGCGGTGCTAGCATGGTCGCGAACAACAATGATGCAAAGCCGCCAAGCGCGGCAAAGGGGGCGCCGTGAAGGTTCGAGAGATTCTCAAGGTCAAAGGGAACATCCTTTTCACCGTTGGTCCGGACACCCTGTTGTCAGACGCGGTGATCACCCTGGATGAGCAAGACATCGGATCACTGGTGGTCATGTCAGAGGGCCGGCTCGCAGGCATGCTGACCTTTCGTGAGGTCAATCGTGTCATGGCCAAGCGACTTCGAGAGAACCTGGCGGGCCCCACGCCCACCATGGCCCAGATTCTGGTCAAGGAAGTGATGAATGCCTCCCCCACTGTGGCCTCACCAGAGATGACGGTCGATGAACTGCGGGAGGTGATGAACGCCTGTGGGGAGCGTTACCTGCCGGTCATGGATGGCGTCGAACTGTTGGGCGTGGTCTCTTTCCATGATGTTGCTCGCGCGGTGCTCGAGGCTCAGAATTTTGAGAACCGGATGCTCAGGGCCTACATCAAGGATTGGCCTGGCGAAGAGAATCCATCTTGAGAATTCTGGTCTCCAACGACGACGGCTATTTTTCTCCCGGCATTCAAGCCCTGGCTGAGGCCATGCGTGGCTTTGGCGAGGTCACCGTGGTGGCGCCAGAAGCCGACCGGAGCGGCGCGAGCAATTCACTCACACTGGATCGGCCGCTCTATGTTCGGCAGTCGGCCAACGGATTTCACTACGTCAATGGCACGCCCACCGACTGTGTCCACGTGGCCATCACGGGCTTTCTGACGGAACGTCCAGACCTGGTGGTCTCCGGCATCAACAATGGCCAGAATGTGGCCGAGGACACCCTGTATTCCGGCACCGTGGCTGCGGCGATGGAGGGCTTCCTGCTCGGCATCCCGTCGGTGGCCTTCTCATTGGCCGACCGTGGATTTGGCCATCTTGACACCGCGGTGCATGTGGCCCAGCGGTTGGTGGCAGGCCTGATTCAACAGCCTTTCTCGGCACCCAAGCTGCTCAATGTCAACATTCCGAATGTGCCCCTGGGCAGCCTCAAAGGCTACCGGGTGTGTCGGCTTGGCCGTCGGCATGTGGCCCAGCCCGTGGTCCGGGTGGCCTCTCCGCGTGGAGAGCCCATGTTCTGGGTGGGTGCGCCGGGTGCCATCAAGGAGGCCGGGCCCGGAACCGACTTCCATGCCCTGGCCAATCAAGAGGTGGCCATCACGCCCCTGCGTGTCGACCTGGGTGACACCCCTGCAGCAGAGGAACTCTCGGAGTGGCTCGAAGCCCTTCCCTAAAGCCGGGTGACCGCCGGGTTGCCCCGGAGCCCAAGCCGCTCGAGCCCAAATGGGGTGGCCGTCGCCCGGCCCCGCCATCCGAACCCCCGTCCGAGAACCAGGGCCTGGCCAGCGAGCGGCTGCGTGCACGGATGGTCGAGCGCCTTCGGCAAGCTGGCATCGCAGACGAGGGCGTCCTTCGTGCGATGGGTGAGCTGCCTCGGCATCGGTTTGTGGATCCCGCATTGGCGAGTCGAGTCTATGAGGACACGGCCCTGCCCATTGGCTACCAGCAGACGCTCTCGCAGCCCTTTGTGGTGGCGCGTTCGCTTAGCCTGGCCCGTGCATATTGTCGGGCGTCGGGCGGTGTTCAAAGGGCCTTGGAGGTGGGCACGGGCTGCGGTTATCAGGCGGCCGTCATGGCCAGCCTCTTTCCCACGGTTGCATCCATTGAGCGCATCGAGGGCCTGCATCAGGATGCTCGCCGAAACCTTGCACCGCTTGCCCTGTCGAATCTTCATCTCTTGCTGGGCGATGGTCTTCAGGGCTGCGAGGCCATGGCGCCCTTCGAGGTCATGGTCCTGGCCGCGGGCCTGCCTGACATGCCACGCGAATTGTTGAGACAATTGGGCACGGGCGGCGTGATGGTGGTGCCGTTGGGCTGGCCCGACCAGCGACTGGTCGTGGTGCGCCGTGGGCTGGATGACCAGACGGGTGCGCCTGTTTTTGAGCGGTTCGAATTCGATGCAGTGCAGTTTGTGCCGATACTGAAAGGTGTTCAACGATGATTGATGCAGTGCTGCGACGACATCGCGGACCCACCTGGGCATGGCTGGGCTTGTCTCTGGCCTTGTTGGCTGGGTGCGCCCAGTTTCAGGCGCCGTCACCGATTGAGTCTCGCAAGGTCGGGGCTGCCAAGCCCGCAGACCAGCGCACTGCGAGTGGTCGCGCTTTGGCCGACTTGGCTCCGGTTCCAGAGGGCTTTTACCGTGTTCGGCGCGGCGACACGCTGGTGGGCATCGCCCTCGAGCACGGCGTGGACTGGCGTGAACTGTCTCAGTGGAATCGGATCGACAATCCCAACCTGATCGATGTGGGGCAGGTGCTTCGCGTTCGCGAGCCCAAGCCAGAGCAGCCTGCATCCTCCAACACGCTTGCGCAGTCTGAGCCGATTCAGAGTCGCCCCTCCACCATGCAGATTCGTCCGCTGGAGGGTCGCCCGGTGGCCTCAGGCATGTCCTCCGATCAGCCACCCGCAGCCAATGAAACCATCACGGAGGTGGCGCCCTCTGTTCAGCCTGGATTGCCCACCGCACCTGCAGATCCCACCATGGTGGCGAGTGCCCCCACCAGCCTGCCGGAGCAGGCGGCAACGCCCCTGGTGACTAACCTGCGCTGGGGATGGCCGGCCAATGGCCAAGTCATCACCGGCTTTTCAGACGGTGGCAGCAAGGGCATTGCCATTGCCGGTGCGCCGGGTGAGGCAGTCTTCTCTGCTGAGCAGGGTCGGGTGGTCTACAGCGGCAATGGCCTGCGGGGCTACGGGAACCTGGTCATCGTGAAGCATCCAGACGACTTCATCACCGCCTATGCCCACAACCGCAGCATCCTGGTGAAAGAAGGCCAGACCGTGAAGCGAGGTCAGAAGATTGCAGAGTTGGGCATGTCGGATGCCGACAAGCCCATGCTGCATTTCGAGGTTCGCCGAGGCGGCAAGCCGATCGATCCGATGTCGGTCTTGCCGTCGCGCTAATTGACGCCCGTTCTCGTTTTCGACCTGGAGACGATCCCCGATGTGGCGGGCATTCGTCGGCTGGGCCTGGCACCCGAGGGCCTGGATGATCGAGAGACGGTGGCCCATGTTCAGGCGGAGCGCGCTGCCAAAGGGCAGGGCGAGTTCCTGCCGCTCTACCTGCAGCGCGTGCTCACCATTGGGTGCGCCTTTCGCGACCAAGAGGGCTTTCGCGTCAAGTGCCTGGGGGATGTCTTCGGGGCGGAGGATGCCGACGAATCCCAGCGCATCCGACAATTCTTCAATGCGGTGGAGCGGCACGTCCCCCAGTTGGTGACGTGGAACGGCGGCGGCTTTGACCTCCCGGTGTTGCACCATCGGGCCATGCTGCATGGCATCGTGGCCCCCCAGTACTGGGACCAGGGCGACCACAACCGCGACTTCAAGTACAACAATTACCTGAGCCGCTACCACAGCCGTCACCTCGATCTCATGGATGTCCTGGCCAACTTCAGTGGTCGGGCCAACGCACCACTCGATGCCATGGCCCAGCTCTGTGGATTTCCTGGCAAGCTCGGCGAAGACGGTGCCAAGGTCTGGGATGCCTTTCTCGATGGCCGCGCCGATGGCGTGGCGGCCTACTGTGAGACCGATGTGGTCAACACCTATCTGCTCTATGTGCGTTTTCAGACCATGCGGGGCCAACTCTCCGCCGAGGCCGCCCGCGAGGAGATGCGCCTGGTTCGTGCGTCGCTCTCGGCCAAGATTGGTCAGCCAGGAGAACTGCTCGAGGGCAATCATTGGACACGTTTCTTGGACGCCTGGACCACGGATCTCTGAGCATGGGCCGCAGAACCATTGGAGCGCCCAAGCCGCTGCGGCGCATGGGGCCGCTTCGAATTGAGTCGGTTGACCTGGAGGCCCAGGGCATCGCGCGGCACGAGGGCAAGGTCGTCTTTGTGGCGGGCGGGCTCACCGGCGAGGATGTGATGGTCGAGGTGCTTCGCGAGCGACCGAGTTACATCAAGGCCCGGGCGGTGGAATGGCGCTCGCAATCTCCCGATCGGGCCACGCCGCCCTGTCCGCATTTCGGGGTGTGCGGTGGCTGCAGCATGCAGCATGCGACGCCCTCGGCCCAGGTGGCCATCAAGCAGCGTGTCCTCGAGGACAACCTCTGGCACATCGGCAAGCTTCGGCCCGCAGAGGTGCTCTCGCCAATCCGGGGGCCATCCTTGGGCTATCGGGCGCGCGCGCGGCTGTCGGTTCGGTGGGTCGACAAAAAAGGTGGGCTGCTCGTGGGCTTTCGCGAACGGGCCAGCAGTTATGTGGCGCAGATGGACACCTGTCGAGTCCTGCACCCTCGGGCGGCCAGACTGCTGCCCCTGCTGCGGGACTGCTTCGCGAGCCTGTCGACGGCCAGAGACATTCCGCAGGTCGAACTCGCCGTGGGCGAGGCGGACGTGGCGGCCGTGCCCGGCGATGTCCTGGTCTGGGTCATCCGACACCTGGTCGCCTTGCCGCCTGGGGACGAGGCCACGCTTCAGGCGTTCGCCGATGTCCACGGGGTTGTCTTCTGGTCTCAGGCGGGTGGCCCGGCCACGGCCATGCCGCTGTGCTGGCCGGGCAAGTCCCGTGCAGACCCTGCAGCGATGCCTGGCCTGTTCTACGCCCTGCCGGCCTTCAGCATTCGGATGCCGTACTCGCCGGTCGACTTCACCCAGGTGAACTTTCAGATCAATCGCGTGCTGGTGTCCAGGGCCATCGGCCTGTTGGAGGTCTCGGATGCCCATCGCGTGGCAGATTTCTTCTGTGGCCTGGGCAATTTTTCGCTGGCCCTCGCGCGCCGGGCAGGTTCGGTGGTGGGCTATGAGGGGAGCGCCGCGCTCATTGCGCAGGCCGCACGGGTGTGCGAGGCGCATGGCCTGCAGGCACGGGCTCGGTTCGAGGCGGTGAACCTATTCGAGATCGACCTTGCGTGGCTCCAAGGCCAGGGTGAGTTTGACCGCGTGCTTCTGGACCCACCCCGTGAGGGCGCGCAGGCCCTGTGCGAGGCCTATGCCGCCTGGTCTCTCGAAGGCGGAGGGCCGGATCGCATGGTCATGGTGTCTTGCAATCCGGCCACCCTGGCTCGAGATGCGGCCATTCTGGTGCATCAGGGGGCCTGGTCACTGGACCAGGCGGGCATTGTGAACATGTTCCCCCAAACGGCTCATGTGGAATCGATCGCCGTCTTCAAAAGAAAACCGGCCGAGGGCAGCGCCGCACGGCCGGTTTGAGCGGTTGGTGCAGAGACTTACTCGCGACTGCCACCGCCAAAGAGCGACACCAGCAGCACGACCAGGTTGCTGAAGATGTTGTAGACGCTCAGGTAGACCGACAAGGTGGCACTGACATAGTTGGTTTCACCACCGTTGACGATGCGCTGAAGGTCGACCAGCAGGAAGACCGAGAAGATCACCACGGCCAGCAGAGAGATGGTGAGCATCAGGGCCGGCATCTGCAGCCAGATGTTGGCAATCGAGGCCACGATCAGCAGGAGCACGCCCAAGAACAGGAATTTGCTCATGCTGCTGAGGTCCTTCTTGACGACCGTGGACAGTGAGGCCATGCCAAAGAAGATGACACCGGTTCCACCCGCGGCCACGGCGATGATCTGGCCGCCGTTGCCCATTCCAAGGGCCACGCTCAGGATGCGGGAGAGCATCAGGCCCATGAAGAAGGTGAAGCCCAGCAGCAGGTAGACGCCCACCACGCTGTGCTTGGTGCGCTCAATGCCATAGAAGAAGGCAAAGGCAATTCCCATGAAGAGCAGCATGCTGATGAGCGGGCTGCCCTCGAACAGCGAGAAGCCCACTGACATGCCCACCCAAGCGCCCAGCAAGGTGGGCACCATGGTGGCGGCCAGCATGAGGTAGGTGTTGCGCAGGACACGGTTCTGACCCGCGCTTTGGACGCGGCCAGTGGACTGCAGGTCATTCAGTTGCGGGATCATTGCGAAAGTTCTCCTTTAAGAGATGTGATTCCAGCCTCTATAATCTCAGGTTTAGTTGACAAATCAAGGCATTTTGCTTTGATTACAACCCAAGCCCATGGGTTTTAGACGGGGTTTGGGTCAAATAATTCCAACCGTTTTCAAGAAAGTGACTGTCATGCCAGTGGAGCGCACCCTGTCCATCATCAAGCCCGACGCCGTGGCCAAGAATGTCATCGGCGAGATCTATTCACGTTTTGAGAAGGCGGGCCTGAGGGTGGTCGCTGCCCAGATGATGCATCTGTCTCGGGCGCAGGCCGAGGGCTTCTATGCCGTCCACCGTGAGCGTCCCTTTTTCAAAGACCTTGTCGACTTCATGGTTTCTGGGCCTGTGATGATCCAGGTGCTCGAGGGCGAGGGGGCCATCGCCAAGAACCGCGACCTGATGGGCGCCACCGACCCCAAGAAGGCCGCGGCAGGCACCATCCGAGCCGACTT
Source organism: Hahnella aquatica (SeqCode) (assembly GCF_965194505.1). Lineage (GTDB taxonomy): Bacteria > Pseudomonadota > Gammaproteobacteria > Burkholderiales > Burkholderiaceae_A > Hahnella > Hahnella aquatica. The sequence continues at coordinate 437,511 of NZ_OZ239144.1, forward strand.
CGCAGACAGCATCGATGCCAACGCCGTGCACGGCTCCGATGGCCCCGAGACGGCCCAGCAAGAGATCGCCTTCTTCTTCTCCGGCTTGTCGGTCCACCATCGGGGGTAAGGCGCTCGGGCCCGGTCCGGCGGGAACGCTCATGGTGAACCTCTTGGACTTCGGGCCCCAGGCCCTTCGTGATTGGGTGGTGTCGATCGGGGAAAAACCCTTTCGGGCCACCCAGCTTCAGAAGTGGTTGCATCAGTCATGCGCCACCGATTTCGAGGACATGACCAATCTGGCCAAGGCGTTCAGGGGGAGCCTGGCGGACATCGCCGAGATTCGCTCGCTGCCGGTCTTGGCGGACCAAACTGCCGCCGATGGCACCCGGAAATGGCTGCTCGATGCCGGACAGTCCAATGCCATCGAGACCGTCGTTATTCCCGAGGACGATCGCGGCACCCTGTGCATCTCTTCTCAGGCCGGCTGCGCCGTCAACTGCCGTTTCTGCTCCACGGGCCATCAGGGGTTTGCTCGAAACCTCACGACCGCTGAAATCATTGGTCAGCTGCACATGGCCAACCGGCTGCTGGAGCGGCCAGTGACCAATGTGGTGATGATGGGCATGGGCGAGCCGCTGCTGAATTTCGATGCGGTCTTGCCGGCGCTCGAACTCATGCTCGATGACAACGCCTACGGTCTGTCGCGCAGGCGGGTGACAGTCTCGACCTCGGGCGTCGTGCCCATGATGGATCGACTTGCCCAGGCCTGTCCGGTGGCCCTGGCGGTGTCGCTTCACGCCTCCACCGATGCCCTTCGCAACGAACTTGTGCCCCTGAATCAGAAGTACCCGTTGGCGGAGCTCATGTCGGCCTGTCGCCGATATCTCGAGGTCGCTCCCCGAGACTTCATTACTTTTGAATACGTGATGCTCGAGGGCATCAACGATTCAGCGGAGCAGGCCTGGGCACTGATCGACCTGGTCACTCGCGAGGCGGTGTCCTGCAAGTTCAACCTCATTCCTTTTAATCCATTTCCGGGCTCAGGCCTGAAGCGCTCGCGGCCGGAGACGATCCGCATGTTCGCGAACATTCTCACGGAGGCCGGCTTTGTGACGACCATTCGCCGAACCCGCGGCGATGACATCGATGCGGCCTGTGGCCAGCTCGCGGGTGCAGTCCAAGACCGAACCCATGTCCAACAGCGCATCCAAATCCAACGCGAGGTGAGCCGTCATGTCTAGCCAGCCTTTTGCCTGCGGCCCTGCCGAGCGACGCATCACGCAGCAGGTGCATGTCACCTGGGGAAGCAGCCATGTCTCAATTGGCGGGGGTGCGCCCGTGGTGGTGCAGTCCATGACGAACACCGACACGGCCGATGCCATCGGCACGGCCATACAGGTCAGAGACCTGGCCTTTGCAGGCTCGGAGCTCGTTCGCATCACGGTCAATACGCTGGAGGCAGCCGAGGCGGTTCCGGCCATCCGCGATCAGCTCGACAAAATGAACTGCCAGGTTCCCTTGGTCGGCGACTTCCACTTCAACGGGCACAAGCTGCTGGCCCAGGTGCCTGCATGCGCCGAGGCGCTCTCCAAGTATCGAATCAACCCAGGCAATGTTGGCCGCGGCAGCAAGCGCGACACGCAGTTCGGCGCCATGATCGAGGCCGCCCAGCGGCATGGCAGGCCAGTTCGAATTGGCGTGAACTGGGGCAGCCTCGACCAAGACCTGCTGGCCCGGCTCATGGATGAAAATGCGGGCCGGCCCGAGCCCTGGGATGCGCAGGCCGTGATGCGTGAAGCCTTGGTGACATCCGCCATCGAGAGCGCAGAGCAGGCGGTCCAGTGGGGCATGGGCCGCGACCGAATCACCCTGTCGGCCAAGGTGTCTGCGGTTCAAGACCTGATCTCTGTCTATCGCGCCCTGTCTCGGCGCACCGACTTCCCACTGCACCTGGGCCTCACCGAGGCTGGGATGGGCAGCAAGGGCATTGTGTCCTCCTCCGCGGCCATGGGCGTGCTGCTGCAAGAGGGCATCGGCGACACCATTCGGGTCTCCCTCACGCCAGAGCCTGGTGGCGATCGGCGCAAGGAAGTGGTGGTGGCCCAAGAGATGCTTCAGGTCTTGGGCCTGCGGGCCTTCACGCCCTTGGTGATTGCCTGCCCGGGCTGTGGCCGAACCACCTCGACGTTCTTCCAGGAATTGGCCGACAAGGTGCAGGTCTATCTCCGGGATCAAATGCCGGTCTGGCGCAGGCAGTACCCGGGTGTGGAGTCGATGAATGTGGCGGTCATGGGCTGCGTGGTCAACGGGCCTGGCGAGAGCAAGCACGCCAATATCGGCATCTCGCTGCCGGGCACGGGCGAGCAGCCCGTGGCGCCGGTCTACATTGATGGCGAGCGGGGCCCCACACTCAAGGGCGATCGCATTGCCGAGGAGTTTCAGGCGCTCATCGAGGATTACGTGGTGAGGCGCTACGGCTGATGGACAAACTGGTGGGCGTGAAGGGCATGAACGATCTGCTCCCGGAGCAGATGCGCCAGTGGGAGCGGCTGGAGGCCGCCGTGGCCGAGACCTTTCGGCTCTATGGCTATGCCGCCATCCGAACCCCGATTTTGGAGCCCACCGCCTTGTTCGTGCGCGGCATTGGCGAGGTCACCGACATCGTCGAAAAAGAGATGTACACCTTCACCGATGCCCTCAATGGTGAGCAGCTCACGCTTCGGCCCGAGAACACGGCAGCCGTGGTGCGCTCGGTGATTGAGCACAACCTGCTCTACGACGGCCCACGGCGCCTCTGGTACTTCGGCCCCATGTTTCGCCACGAGCGTCCTCAGAAGGGGCGGTATCGGCAGTTCTATCAGTTTGGCGTGGAGGCCCTGGGCATGGCTGAGCCCGAGGTCGATGCCGAGCAGCTGCTCATGATCTGGCGTCTCTGGGATCGCCTCGGCATTGCGCCAGCAGACCGGCCTCAACTGCAATTGAACTCCCTGGGCTGCACCGAGGAGCGGCTGGCCCACCGTGCGGCCTTGGTCGAGCACTTCACGCGCCATGCGGGCCTACTCGATGAAGACGCCAAGCGACGCCTGCAGACCAATCCCTTGCGCATCCTGGACACGAAGAACCCGGCCATGGCCGAGGTGGTGCAGGGCGCGCCCACCCTCGATGCGTTTTTGGGGGAGGCTTCGCGCACCCATCAAGACCGTGTCTGCCAGGCACTCGCCGATGCGGGTGTTCCGTTTGTCATGAACCCTCGCCTGGTGCGCGGGCTCGATTACTACAACCTCACCGTGTTCGAATGGGTCACGGATCGACTCGGCTCGCAGGGCACGGTCTGCGGGGGCGGACGCTACGATGGGCTGGTGGCCCAGATGGGTGGCAAGCCAGCGCCGGCCTGCGGCCTGGCCCTGGGTGCAGAGCGACTCCTCGCGCTTCTGGAGGAGGTAGCGCCCATGGCGCCTGCGGCCCCCTTGGATGTCTATCTGGTGAATTGGGGCGACGAGGCTGCCGCGGGTGGCCTGCGGGCCATGTCGGTGGCCGAGACCTTGCGCGCCCAGGGGCTGCGGGTGCTCATGCACACCGGTGGCCAGACTGTGAAGTCTCAAATGAAGAAGGCCGATGCCAGTGGCGCAGCCTTCGCAGTGATTCTCGGAGAGGCCGAGCGTGCGGCTGGCCTCGTGGCGGTCAAGCCACTGCGTGGCGACCGAGAGGGCGGGCTGGCCCAGCAGACGTTGGCGCCATCCGAGGCCGCTGGCCTGATTCGACGTGAATTGGTTTCTCAAGGAGGCAGTGACCGTGCGGGATGATCTCGAGCAACAGGAACAAATGGACGCCCTGCGGGGCTTCTGGCGTGAGAACCGTCGCTGGATTCTCTCGGTGTTCATTGTGATTGGTGGTGGCTGGGCGGGTTACCAGGGCTTCCTCGCCTGGCAGGGCAGTCGGGCCGTGGCGGCCACGCAAATGCTCGAGCGCATGGAGGCTGCGCTGGCTGCCGACAAGCTCGAGGAGGCCGAGGCCCATGGCCTGCTCCTTCTGAAGGAGCATGGCAGCTCCACCCATGCGAGCCTGGCTGCCTTGCGGCTTGCACGTGTTCATGTGGCCAGCGGTGCCCTCGACAAGGCACTGCCCATGCTGGCCCATGCAGCCAAGAGCTCCGATGACTCCATCGCCTGGATTGCCCGCGTGCGTGCAGCCACGGTGCTCATGGACCTTGACCGATTGCCAGACGCCCTTCAGCAGTTGGAGGGTGAGCCGCCCGCGGCCGCACTGGGCATGGTGCAGGATCGTCGAGGCGATGTGCTCTCGCTCATGAAGCGTTGGGATGAGGCCCGGTCTGCATGGGAGGCTGCACAGAAGGCCCTGCAGGCCAATGCCGAAGACGCGCGAGGCGCTGAGTTGGTGGCGCGTAAACTCGCGTCATTGGACGCCTTTGCCCAAACAGGACAATGAATATGCTGAAGACTTGCTCGTGGCGCTGGATTGCAGTTCCCCTCTGTTTGGGCCTGGCGGCCTGCTCGAGTGGCAGCAAGCCCAAGCCCGCGAAGCTCACAGACATCTCGCCCAAGATCACCATTCAAACCGTCTGGACAGCCGATGTCGGCCGTTCCCCGCGCATCGGTGCAGGCCAGGGTGCGTTCTCGCCCGTGGTCTCCGAGGGCCTGGTGGTCTCCGCGAATCGGCAAGGGGTGGTCCACGGCATCGAGAAGGCTTCGGGCCGGGTGGTCTGGCGCACCGACCTGAAGGGTCCGCTGGCCGCAGGCGTTGGCACGGGTGGTGGGTCGGGCGAGGGCAGCTTCGCCGTGGTGACCGTGGGTGGAGATTTGATTCTGATTGATGCCAAAGGCGAGGTGCGCTGGCGGGTGCCCATGGGTGGGGTGGGCCTGGAAAAGCCTGTGATCTCAGGCGGTCATGTGGTGGTGCGGCTGGCCGACAACCGGGTGGCCGGATGGGACTTGGCCACTGGAAACCGGCGCTGGGTCTTGCAACGCACACTGCCCACACTGGTGCTGCACGGACAGTCCGGCCTGCGAAGCCTGCCGACCGCAGATGAGGCCTCTGCGGCTGAACTTATGGGGCCAGGCGATCTCCTCGTGGGCCTGCCTGGGGGTCGTTTGGTCTGGGCGAGCGGCACCAATGGCGCCATTCGATGGGAGTCCCAGTTTGTGACTCCGCGCGGCAGCAATGAGGTGGAACGCATCTCCGACATTCTGGGTGCCCCCATCCTTCAGTCCGATCGCATTTGCGTGGCGGCCTATCAGACCCAGGTGGGCTGCGTCTCCGCCGAGACCGGCCGGCCGATCTGGCAGAAGCGTTTCGATGCCGCCCTGCCGGCTGCAGTGGGCTCTGGCCTTCTGATCGCGGCCGACAGCAGCGACCGCATCCAGGCCTTCGACCTCCAGTCGGGCGACCTGCTCTGGCGCCAGGAGGGCCTCTTCCTGCGTGAAGTCACCGGGCTTGCGGTCGACGCCCGAGCGGCCTGGGCCGTGGATGCCGACGGCCACCTGCATGCCATGTCGCTCACCACCGGTGAGTTCATCGGGCGCATCCGGCTCGATGGCCCCTTGGCAGGTCCGATCCGGCTCGGCAAAGAGGGTCTTCTGGTTCAAACGGCCAGTGGCCGACTCAGCTTCCTTCGCCCCTGAGGTGACCGCCAGCAGCCCGGTGGCCGCCAAGCCTGTGGTGGCCCTGGTGGGCCGCCCGAACGTGGGCAAGTCCACCTTGTTCAATCGCCTCACGCGCTCTCGAGATGCGCTGGTGGCGGACATGCCGGGGCTCACCCGAGATCGTCACTATGGCGAGGGTCGACTCGGCCCGAGGCCCTACCTGGTCATTGACACGGGCGGCCTCGAGCCCGTGGCCAAGTCAGGCATCTACGCCCAGATGGCGCGGCAAAGTCTGCAGGCTGTGGCGGAGTCTGACGTGGTGGTCTTTATGGTCGATGGCCGGGCCGGCGTGACCCCCCAAGACCTTCAAATTGCCGAGCAGTTGCGTCGGAGCGGTCGGCCGACGGTGCTGGCTGTGAACAAGCTCGAGGGCCTTACGGGAGAGGGACGCACAGGGGAGTTCTATGAGCTGGGGCTCGGTGAGCCACTGCCGATGTCGGGCGCCCACGGCGATGGTGTTTACAGCCTCATCGAGGCCGCACTGGGTCGGCTGCCGGCGCCGGTCGAGGAGGCCGCTGGCGAATCCACCGACGATGACATCGACCCGACCCTGGGCATGCCAGCCAGTGGGCTGCGTGTGGCCATTGTGGGCCGCCCCAATGTGGGCAAGTCCACCCTGGTGAATGCCCTCCTGGGAGAGGAGCGGGTCATTGCATTTGACATGCCCGGCACCACCCGAGATGCGATTGAGATTCCGTTTGAGCGGCAGGGTGTTCGGTATCGTCTGATCGACACCGCGGGACTACGACGCAAGGGGCGTGTCTTCGAGGCGGTGGAGAAGTTCTCTGTGATCAAGACCCTTCAGGCCATCGAGAATGCCCATGTGGCGGTCTTGCTGCTCGATGCCCAGCAGGACATTTCTGATCAGGACGCCCACATCGCCGGCTTTGTCACCGAGTCTGGCCGGGCCCTGGTGGTGGGCATCAACAAATGGGATGGTCTCGACCCCGTGGCCCGAGAGGAGGTCAAGCGGGTGGTGCAGCGCAAGCTTCCTTTTCTGTCTTGGGCCCGTTTTCATTACCTCTCAGCCCAAACGGGTCACGGCATCGATGGCCTGATGAAATCGGTGGTCTTGTCGTATCAGGCGGCCACGCGAAAGCTCTCCACCCCCAAGCTCACGCGGGCACTTCGAGAGGCGGTCGAGCGACAGCAGCCGCCACGAAAGGGGCGTGTTCGGCCCAAGCTTCGGTATGCCCACCAGGGTGGCCAAAACCCACCCATCGTCATCGTGCATGGAAATTCCCTGGACGCCGTGAGCGACGTCTATCGCCGTTATCTGGAGTCACAGTTCCGGCAGCGTTTTGACCTCGAAGGCACACCCCTTCGAATTGAATGGAAGAATTCCAAAAACCCCTACGCACCGAAGGAATGAACCAAGGGAATCAAAGCGCTATAGTGAAGTCATAACTAAAACACCCCTGGAGTCTGTTCATGACCAAGAATGTAGGACAAGCCCTGCAAGATCCCTTTCTCAATACCCTGCGCAAAGAGCACGTCTCGGTGTCGGTCTATTTGGTGAATGGCATCAAGCTGCAGGGGCACATCGAGTCCTTCGATCAGTACGTGGTGTTGCTCAAGAACACCGTGACCCAAATGGTCTACAAGCACGCCATCTCCACGATCGTGCCCTCGCGCGCGGTCAACTTCACTGCTGAGCCCGACGCCTGAGCGACCTCTCCAACCTGGCCGTCTCGCCAGAGGCGGCGGTCTCCAAGCACCCCAAGACGGTGGTGGTGGCCCTGCAGATCGGCCGGGATGAACCGCCAGACCTTGGTGAGATCCAGGCCTTGGCCGAATCCGCCGGTGCCAAGGTGGTGCAGGTCGTCATGGGCCGGCGAGACCGCCCCGACCCCGCCTTTTTTGCCGGCGGCGGAAAGGTGGAAGAAATTGCCGCTGCATGCCTGGCTCACCAGGCCGAACTGGTCATCTTCGACCACGAGTTGAGTGCCGCCCAGCAGCGCAACCTCTCACGGGCCATCGGTCGGCGGGTGATCGATCGGGTGGCGCTCATTCTCGACATCTTCGCCCTGCGGGCCCGCAGCCATGAGGGAAAGCTGCAGGTGGAATTGGCCCAGCTCGACTACCTTTCGGCCCGTCTCGTACGGGGTTGGACACACCTCGAACGCCAGCGTGGTGGCATCGGCATGCGCGGGCCGGGTGAGACCCAGCTCGAGACCGACCGGCGGCTCATCGGCAACCGGGTTCGGCAGCTCAAGGCACGGCTGGCCGTTCTTGCCAAGCAGCGCTCCAACCGCAGGCGTGCGAGGGCCCGGGCGGGAACGTTGAACGTGTCTCTGGTGGGCTACACGAACGCCGGGAAATCCACCCTCTTCAATGCCCTGACCCATGCTGGCGTGCTGGCCGTTGATCAATTGTTTGCCACCTTGGACACCACCAGCCGTCGCGTCTTTCTGGCGCCAGAACAGTTCATGGTGTTGTCCGACACCGTGGGCTTCATTCGGCAGCTTCCGCACACCCTGATCGAGGCCTTCCAGTCCACACTCCAGGAGGCGGCCGACGCCGACCTGCTCATTCACGTGATGGATGCTTCAGACCCCGAACGGTTCTCCCAGCAAGACGCCGTGGAGCAGGTGCTCCGGGAGGTCGGTGCCGCAGATGTCCCTCGCGTAGAGGTCTTCAACAAGATCGATCTAGCGGGATTAACCCCACGGGTGGAGCGAGACCCCCATGGTAGGATCTCCCGGGTCTGGCTGAGCGCTGCAACCGGCGAGGGCCTTGGTGGCCTGCGGTCTGCGGTGGCCTCTCACGGATGGCCAGCGTTTCCAGCAGAGGAGTCCAGCGCCGCAGTTGCGGAACGGGCATTTATATGACGACAAGAACACTTCAAATGATCAGAGGCTTTTCCCAGTTGATGTCGCTTGGTGATCCCCGTTGGGGGAAAGACCCGGGCCCAGGTGAGTCTGGCGCAGACGGCCAGAACGATGGGGCGGGCCAGCAGCGTCCATCTGAACCGCGTCGGCCGAGCAACGGCGGCGGGCAGCCGCCCGACCTCGACGAGGTCTGGCGCGACTTCAACCGCCGGCTCAGCGGGCTCTTCGGTGGGAACAAGGGGGGCGGTGGCCCCAAGTCGCCTTGGGGCGGTGGCAATCGAGGCGGTGGCGGTGGCGGTGGCCTTCCATCCTTCCAGTTCAGCGCAGGCGTTCTGGGCGCGGGCTTTGGTGTGCTCATCCTCCTGTGGCTGGCCAGTGGCTTCTACATTGTTCAAGAGGGCCAGAGCAGCCTGGTCCTGCGGTTTGGAAAATATGAATACAGCACGGGTGCCGGCTTCAAGTGGCGTTTCCCGTCGCCCATCGAGAGCCATGAGCTTGTGAACATTGCCCAATTGAGGCAGACCACGGTGGGGTTCCGAGGCGAGCGTGCAGGCCAGAGCAGAGATTCGCTCATGCTCACCAAAGACGAGAACATGATCGACATGCAGTTTGCGGTGCAGTACCGGGTGGGCCAGCCCGAGGCTTACTTGTTCAACAACGTGCGCCCGGATGACATCGTGCTGCAGGCCGCCGAGACCGCCATGCGCGAGGTGGTCGGCCGCAGTCTGAGCGACTCCGTTCTCTATGAGAACAAAGAGGCCATCGGCCGTGAGGCCCTCACCATCACGCAGCGCATTGCCGACCGCTATCAGTCCGGCATCACCATCGTGAACATCACCATTCAGAACGTGCAGCCGCCTGAAGAAGTGCAGGCCGCCTTTAGTGACGCGATCAAGGCGGCCCAGGATGCTGAGCGGGTGAAGAATGAAGGCCAGGCCTATGCGAACGATGTGATCCCAAGGGCACGTGGTGCGGCAGACCGATTGGCCGAAGAGGCCGAGGGCTACCGAGAGCGCGTGGTGGCTCAGGCACAGGGTGACTCCGAGCGCTTCCGTCGAATCGTGGCGGAGTACACCAAGGCCCCTGCCGTGACCCGGGAGCGGATGTACCTCGAGACCATGCAGGAAGTCTTCTCGAATGTGAGCAAGGTCATGGTGGAGTCCCGTTCCAATAGCAATCTGCTCTACCTGCCGCTCGACAAGATCCTGCAGCAGACCTCGCAGGCGTCTCAGGCCGCGGCAACTGGCGGTGATGCCCCCGCAGCGCCAGCCACGGCTCCGGCGCCTGCGCCAGAGCCTCCTCGCACGGCCGCACCCCCGAGCCTGCGTGACCGTCTTCGGGAGGCCCGTTAAATGAATAAGATCTTTGCGGCGGTATCCGCCCTGGTGGCCCTCGGCCTCGTTTTCTTGTCCTGTGTCTTTGTGGTGGATCAGCGGCAGTTCGCGCTGGTCTTTGCCTTGGGTGAAATCCGCTCGGTCATCAGCGAGCCGGGCCTCCACTTCAAGCTGCCTCCCCCCTTCCAAAATGTCGTCTTCGTGGAGAAGCGCATCCTCACCATCGACAACACCGATGCGGATCGCTTCATCACCAGCGAGAAGAAGAACGTGGTGGTCGACACCTATGTGAAGTGGCGTGTTGAGGATCCGAAGGTCTTCTACACCAGCGTGGCTGGACGGGTGTCCAGTGCCGAGGACCGCATCTCCAGAGCCTTGCGGGATGGCCTGAACAATGAGATTGCAACCCGGACTGTCAACGAGGTCGTCTCCGGAGCTCGTGAGAAGGTCATGGAAGGCATCCTTACTCGCGTCTCTGAGGACGCCAAGCAGATCGGTGTGCAGATTGTGGATGTTCGGCTGCGCCGCGTCGACTTCGCGGAGGAGATTCGTGATTCGGTCTTCCGCCGGATGGAGTCCGAGCGCAAGGCCATTGCGAGCGAGCGGCGTTCTGAGGGTTTTGCAGAGGCCGAGAAAATTCGGGCCAATGCAGACCGACAGCGCGAGGGCATCCTGGCCCAGGCCTACCGCAAGGCGCAGACCATCAAGGGTGATGGCGATGCCCGAGCGGCCGCAGCCTATGCCGCCTCATTCGGGCAGAACCCCGAGTTTGCGGCCTTCTATCGCAGTCTGCAGGCCTACCGCGAGAGCTTTAACAAGCGCTCCGATGTCATCGTGGCGGATCCGCAGTCGGAGTTCTTCCGCTACTTCCGCGCTCCGAACGCGAAGCGCTAGCGCACCCCGTCGCAGCCCTGACCGCCGCCCCGATGTCTGGGCGGCGCTGTCGGGGATAATGTCGTCATGACCGCCTGGATTCTCCCCGATCAGATTTCCGACCTCCTCCCTCCCGAGGCGGCCGTCTTTGAGCGCCTGCGTCGCCGGCTCATCGACCTCTACAGCGGCTACGGTTACCAGCTCTTCATGCCGCCCTTGGTGGAATACGCCGAGTCGCTGCGCGTGACCGGTGCACACGACTTAGAGCGGCGCAGCTTCAAGCTCACCGATGCTGCATCGGGCCGGCTGCTCGGCCTTCGGGCCGACATCACGCCGCAGGCCGCCCGGGTGGATGCCCACTTGCTGGGCGAGTCCGGCCTCTCCCGGCTCTGCTATGCCGGGCCGGTGGTGCATGCAGAGGCTGCGAGCCTCTTGGCCCATCGTGAACCTTTCCAGGTCGGCTGCGAGTTGTTTGGCCATGCGGGCCTGGAGGCGGACCTTGAAATTCAAGAGCTGGCCCTGGCCTCGCTCGATGCCGCAGGCCTGGCCTCGGTTCACCTGGACCTCACCGATCGCAGCATCTTTCTGGCCCTTCGGGCCCAAGACCCTGGCCTTGCGCGCCATGAAGACCGTGTGTTGGACGCGCTGCGTTGGAAGGATCGAACGGCCTTGCGGAGCCTGTCGGCTGGCCTTGCACCCGAGACCTTGCGACTCTGCGAGGCCCTCATGACCCTGTATGGTCCCGCCACCGGTGCAGGGGGTGTGATCGAGCGGGCACGGGCGGCTCTGCCTCAGACCGATGCCATTGCGGCGGCCATCAATCGACTCGAGGCCGTGGCTCAGTCCGCCCTGTTTGTGCGCCATCCCAGTTGCCAGCTCACCATCGACCTGGCCGACCTCGCGGGCTGGCGCTATCACAACGGCATCATGTTCTCGATCCACTGCCCGGGTGTGCCCGATGCTGTGGTGCGTGGTGGCCGCTACGACGGCGTGGGCGAGGCCTTTGGCCGGGCGCGTCCGGCCACCGGTTTTAGCCTCGAGCTGCGAAGCCTTGCCGCCCTGTCCGTGCAGTCGGGTCAGGTGCAGGCCAATCCGGCCCCTGTGGCAGCACCTTGGCAGGACGACGCTTCCTTGCAAGAGGCCATCACAGCCTTGCGGCAGCAGGGTCGCGTGGTCGTACAACTCCCGAGCGCGGGCCTAGAGACTTGGTCGGGACCATGCTTGAAGCGGGTTTCAGGCCAGTGGGCCTTGGTGGATATTTAGAAGAAAGAAGAAGGATGACGGCCATGTCGAATTCGACAACGACCAAGAAGCGAGCGGGCCGCAATGTGGCCATTGTGGGCACCCAGTGGGGCGATGAAGGCAAGGGCAAGATTGTCGACTGGCTCACGGAGGATGTGCAGGGGGTGGTTCGTTTTCAGGGCGGGCACAATGCCGGCCACACCCTGGTGGTCAATGGAAAAAAGACCGTCCTGCGCCTGATTCCGTCGGGCATTCTTCACCCAGGCGTGACCTGCTACATCGGCAATGGCGTGGTGCTCTCGCCCCAGGCCCTGCTCTCCGAGATCGATGAGCTTCAGTCCAGTGGCCTCTCCGTGGAGGCAAGGCTTCGGATCAGCCTGGCCTGCCCACTCATCCTGCCCGTGCATGTTGCATTGGATCAGGCTCGCGAGGCCGCCAAAGGCGAGGGGAAGATTGGCACCACAGGCCGAGGGATTGGCCCGGCCTACGAGGACAAGGTGGCCCGTCGTGCGGTTCGACTCATCGACCTCAAACGTCCCGACCGTCTTCTGGCCCTGCTCGAAGAGAGCCATCGACTTCACAACCATGTCCTGGCTGGTTTTCTGGGGGCTGCCACCGTCTGTCCCAAGGAGACCCATGCCCAGTTGATGGCCCTGGCACCGAGGCTTCTGGCCATGGCGGCCGACGTGCCCGACCTGCTCGATCAGGCGATGAAGGCTGGCCAGCACCTGCTCTTTGAGGGTGCGCAGGGCTCTTTGCTCGACATCGACCACGGCACCTATCCCTTCGTGACCAGCAGCAATTGCGTGGCAGGCGCCGTGGGCGCGGGTGCCGGCATTGGCCCTGGTCAGGTGGACTATGTGCTGGGCCTCACCAAGGCCTATGCCACTCGTGTGGGTTCAGGTCCTTTTCCAACAGAGCAGACCAACGAGATTGGCCAGCACCTGGCTGAAAAGGGAAATGAGTTTGGTTCGGTCACAGGCCGGCCCAGACGCTGTGGCTGGTTCGATGCTGCAGCCCTTCGTCGAGCCATTCAGATCAATGGAGTGTCTGGCCTTTGCATCACCAAGCTCGATGTCTTGGATGGCCTCTCATCGATCTCACTCTGTACAGGCTATGACACGCCCGATGGCCCTGTGGGCGTGCTGCCCTTCGGCGCCGATGCGGTGGAGGCCTGCAAGCCCATTTACGAGACATGGCCGGGCTGGTCGGTGTCGACTGCGGGCATTCGCCGTTGGGAAGATCTGCCACGCGCAGCCCAGGATTATCTGAACCGACTCTCGGAGGTAACCGGCGCACCGATCGCCATGGTCTCCACTGGGCCAGACCGGGACGACACGATTTTGATGGAGCACCCATTCCAGGTCGGCTAAGGGTGCGAGAATGGTGCCCAGAAGAGGACTCGAACCTCCACAGTGTTGCCACCGCTAGGACCTGAACCTAGTGCGTCTACCAATTCCGCCATCTGGGCATTGAACTTCAGGCCGCCCACTTTAACGGGAAAGTCTAATTTGTCAAAACCTCGCAGCGGTCGTCCAGGACGGCCAGATGCAACCCCCTCGACCGAGGGCGGTGATAACACCGAGCCGAGTTTCACAGGACGGCTGATCGGCCACCGAGATGGTTTTGGGTTTGTTCGCCCTGACACCGGGGCCGATGATGTCTTCGTCTCGCCGAGAGAGATGCTCAAGGCGATGCACGGCGATCGCGTGCAGGCGCGTGTGCAGACGACCGACCGGCGTGGCCGGCCAGAGGCTGTCATTCTGGAGGTGCTGGAGCATGCGACACGCCAACTCGTGGGCCGACTGGTCCATGAGCGGGGCATCATTCTGGTGGCCCCTGAAGACCAACGCATCAAGCACGACGTGCTCATTGGTCCATCCGATGTCGGTGGTGCAGAGCCTGGCCAGGTGGTGATGGTGGAGATCGTCGATCCGCCCACGCGCTACACGCCTCCAGTGGGTCGCGTGGTGGAGGTGCTGGGCTCGGTGGACGACCCGGGCATGGAAGTTGAAATCGCCGTTCGCAAGTTCGATGTCCCCCACCGCTTCTCCGAGGCCGCCGAGCGCCTCGCCGAGAAACTCCCAGAGAAGGTCCGAACGGCAGACCTCAAGGGCCGTGTCGACCTGCGCGACGTCGAAATGATGACCATCGACGGAGAGGACGCGCGCGACTTCGACGATGCGGTCTATGCCGAGCCCTTGGGTCGTCGTGGCTGGCGCCTGCTCGTGGCCATCGCCGATGTCAGCCACTATGTTCAGCCAGGTGATGCCCTCGATCGCGATGCCTTTGAGCGGGCCACATCGGTCTACTTCCCGCGTCGGGTGCTCCCGATGCTGCCCGAGAAATTGTCCAATGGACTCTGCTCCCTCAATCCGCAGGTGGAGCGGCTGGCCTTGGTCTGCGACATGGTGGTCTCGCCCGATGGCCTGGTGAAGGCCTACCAGTTCTATGAGGCGGTCATCCTCTCATCGGCCCGCCTGACCTATGACCAGGCCTGGGCGGCCTTGGCCGACCCCGAGGGTGCAGAGGCGCGCGTGCTGGGCCCTCGGCATGGGGTGTTGATGCACCTTCATGCAGTCTTCCAGGCCTTGGTCTCGCAGCGGGAGGCCAGGGGTGCGATCGAACTCGAGACGGTGGAAACCGTCATGAAGACGGATGCCCAGGGTCGCATCGCCAATATTCTTCCGCGACTTCGCAATGACGCCCACCGGCTCATTGAGGAGTGCATGCTTGCAGCCAACACCAGCGCGGCAGACCTTCTCATTCGTCACAAGGCGCTGGGCCTGTTCCGCGTGCATGAGGGCCCGACACCCGAGCGCCTCAAGGCCTTGCGCGAGTTCTTGAAGGTGCAGGGCCTTCGGCTCGGCGGTGGAGAGGACCCGCAGCCCGCCGATTATGCAAGGCTCTCCCGAGAGATTCGCCAGCGCCCCGATGCACGACTGCTTCAAACGTTGTTGCTGCGATCGATGCAGCAGGCCATCTACAGCCCGGACAATGCGGGCCACTTCGGGCTGGCCTATCCTGCCTACACCCACTTCACCTCGCCCATTCGGCGATATCCAGACCTGCTCGTTCACCGTGTGATCAAGTCTGTGCTGACGGGAAAGCCTTATCAGCCCAAGTACGGTGAGGGGGCCGCCCGCGCGACCGACCAGGAACTCATCGACCGCTGGCGCACGATTGGCGATCATTGCTCGGCCTGTGAACGACGGGCGGATGAAGCCTCACGCGATGTAGAGGCCTGGCTCAAGTGCCAGTTCATGAAGGACCGGGTGGGCGAGCAGTTGCCCGGCACGGTCACTGGTGTGGCGCCATTTGGCCTCTTCGTCACGCTGGACAGTCTCTATGTGGAAGGCCTGATCCATGTCTCCGAACTCGGGGGCGAGTACTTCCAGCACAACGAGGTCATCCATGAATTGCGCGGTGAGCGCACCGGGCGGCGCTTCCGCCTCTACGACCCGCTGGTCGTACAGATCTCTCGGGTTGATCTCGACGCCCGACGCATCGAGTTTCGTCTGGTGCCCTCGATGGTGCGTGCGGTCAAGCGCAGCAAGCTGGTCTCGGATGAAGACCTCTCCAATGAAGCCCTGCTGGGTGACGAGGCCACAGATGCCCTGGGCCTGGTCGAGGCTCGCCCGTCCCCACGGAGCAAGTCAGCCCGAGGTGCCAAGGGCGGCAAGGGCGTGCGCGCGGCCGCCACTGCCTTGAAGTCCAAGCCAACGCAGGCCAAGGCGGCCCATCCCAAGGCTGCAAAGGCGGGCAAGCGCTCGGGTCGAAAGCGCCGAGGTTGATCCATGGCTGACACTGAGGAGGCCGTTGCCCTATTGGGCTTTCATGCCGTGCGGGCTCGGCTGCGGGCTGCACCGCAGACGATTGATCGAATTCTCGTGGATGCCCAACGCCGGGATGGCCGGCTCAAGGCGCTCCTCGAGGAGGCCAGGCTGGTGAACTGTCGGGTCACACCCGTGGAGGTGTCTGCCCTGGATGAATGGGCCAAGGGTGAGCGCCATCAGGGCGTGTTGGCCCTGGCCCAGGCGCGCAAGGCCCCAGATGATCTCAAGGGCTTGCTCCAGCAGCTTCGTGCGCAGCCCGCGACAGCGCAAATGATTGTTGCCTTGGATGGCGTGACCGATCCCCACAACCTGGGTGCCATTCTGCGCACGGCAGATGCTGCGGGTGTTCTGGCGGTGATCTCACCCAAGGACCATGGCGCACCGCTCAATGAGGTCGCCGTGAGGGTGTCGGCGGGGGGCTCTGATCGGGTTCCCTATCTGCGTGTGCCCAACCTCGCACGTGCGCTCGAGACCCTCCAGGAGGAGGGGTTTCAGGTGCTGGGGCTCGACTCTGATGTGGGCGCATCGCTTTACGACGTCGACCTCCGTGGCCCGATCGCCTTCGTGCTCGGCGCAGAGGGGTCGGGCCTGCGCCGTCTCACCCGTGAGGGCTGTGATGCCTTGTTGAGCGTGCCGATGGTGGGGTCTGTGGAGAGTTTGAATGTCTCGGTCGCCGCGGGCGTTGTCTTCTTCGAGGCCCTGCGCCAGCGGCGGCTTGCTCCGCGTTCGTCGTCGGATGGGCCTGCAGTCGTCCGCTGAATCGCCACGTCCGACTGGGCCCCTGGGCCTGGCGGGCGAGCAACTGCAGTTGCCCCAGTTCGGCAGCCCACCCACACTTCACGATCTTCACGGCCGTTTTCACCCCTGGTGGCTCATGGACCCAGAGGGCCAGCGCCATTGGATGGGCTGGGCAAGCCCATTGGTGTCGTCATGTCTGCCGGCATCAGCCACTGTGGCCTGGTCGGCATTGGCGTCATGGTCGCTCGAGTTGCGTGAGGTCTTGCGTGGCCAGTCAGACTTCGCCTGGCGAGGCGAGGACCATCGCATGGTGGGGGGCGACGGTCAGATCATCTGGGGCCCCGATGGCCAGCCACTGGGGCTCGAGCGAAGTCTTTTTCGGCCGCTCGGCCTGCTGGCGCAGTCGGTTCAATTGAATGTGCAGGATGCCGACGGAACCCTCTGGGTCGCCCGTCGAAGCCTCTCCAAGGCCATCGACCCAGGCTGCTGGGATGCGGCGGTGGCCGGTGGCCTTCCCCGAGGGGAGTCTCCACGCGAGGCCATGGTGCGCGAGGCCTGGGAGGAGGCTGGTTTATCGCCCGCCTTGGCGGAGCAGGCGCACTTTTGTGGGCCGGTTCGGGCCGTTCGGCTGCTTCCGACGCAGGTCCACCTGGAGCGGGTCTGGACCTTCTCGCTCACGGTGCCCGACGGCTGGGTGCCAGCGCCTCAGGACAGAGAGGTCATGGCCGTCGATCGATGGTCGATGGCATTGGTCTGGCAGGCCTGGCAGGAGGGCCGCTTCAATCACGAGGCGGCGGTGGCCACCGCCACATCTCAAGCACCCTTGGTGCTGAGTGCCTCAGAAAGTGCCAAGACCGAGACCGCGTAAAAGTAGCTTCGGTTGTAGTGCGTGATGGCGAAGAAGTTGGGTGTGGCCATCCAGTAGAGCTGGCCCAGGTCGGGCTCGGGCAGTGCAATCACGCTCGCCGGGGTGTCTGGCGGCAGGCTTGGGGTGTCGTCGATTGCGCCGGCCGCGATGATGTCCCGAACCGTGTGCTCTGCGGTGAGGCCGCTGACGGAAATGCGCCCGATGTCCTCTGGGCGGTCTTGGAGGTCCGACAGGGTTCCCAGGCCCACGTGCGTCTTGAGGCCTGGCACCCAGCCATGCTCGCGCAGGAAGTTCGCCACGGAGCCAATGGCGTCGGCCGGGCTTTGAAGGAGTTGCACCCGTCCATCACCATCGAAGTCGATGGCGTATCGACGCCAACTGCTGGGCATGAACTGCGGGATGCCCAGGGCACCGGCAAAGGAGCCCTTGAGCTGTGAGAGGTTGAGCCCTTGTTCGTGCGAGAGCAGCAGCAGTGCATTGAGCTCATCCCGAAAAAAACTCGAACGACGCTCGTTGAGAAAGCCGAGGGTGGCCAGGGTGTCGAGGGTGGGGAAGCTGCCCATGATGCGGCCGTAACGGGTCTCGATGCCGATGATGCCGGCAATCACTCGAGGTGGTACGCCGAACTGGTCGAATGCGCGCTTGAAGGCCGGCGCATGGAGCCGAAGGAACCGGTTTCCATCTTGAACGAGCTTGGGGTTGAGGCTTCGCTGAATGACTCGGTAGACCGACCGGGCTGGAGCGGGCCCGTCCGAGGGCGGCGGATTGATGAGCCGCAGGGCAGCGTCTTGGGGCTTGGTGTGTTGGAATTGTCGAATGAGCCAGCCCATTTGAATGCCGTGGGCCCGATGGACCTGCTCGAGCTGCGCCATCACGGCGGCCCGGGGAAGCCATTCAGGAAGGTGCAGGCGGGGACGGGCGGTCTTGGGCTTGGCCGGTGTGCTGGCCTTGGCACCAGATGCATCCTGCCCCTTGGCCTGAAGGCCAAGGCCCATGAGCATCAGGCCGGTGAGCCCTTGCAGCAGGTGTCTGCGGCTAATGGCGGGGCTCCTTGTCTTTCGAGCGGTGAGGCTGATAAACTTGAGAGCTTTTCATGGCAATGCCGAGACAATATAAAAGGGATTCAAGATCATGGTCGTAATTCGCCTGGCCCGCGGTGGCTCCCACAAGCGCCCGTTCTATCACGTGGTGGCAACCGATTCGCGCAACCGCCGCGATGGTCGATTCATTGAGCGGCTTGGTTACTTTAACCCGATTGCGCGCGGCAACGACGTTCGCCTGAATTTCGAAATTGCGCGCGTCGACCACTGGCGCAGCAACGGTGCGCAGGTGAGCCCCCGCGTGGCGCAACTGCTTAAAGATTTTGCCGGCCAGGCCACCGCAAAGGCCTAAATCCGCCAAAGGCACTGTCCAGGGCGCCTCGCCCGGCAGTGACCCGGGCGATTCCTTTCTTGCCCGGCGTGTTGCTCGCCTCGTGGAGGCGAGCCTTCAGGGGGCAGTCGCACCTGCCCCAGACCTCCCTCTGTGTGACCCCCCGCCCTCGTTCGTGGCCCTTGGCCTGTTGCTCGCGCCAATTGGCCTCAAGGGCGCCCTGCGGATGAAAGCGTTTCATGCGGGCGATCCGCGCACCTCGGCCTTGATGCACCTTGAAGAGGCCGTCCTTCGAATGCCCGATGGCAGCCATCGGCGGGCCACAGTGGACTCGGTCGAGCCCAATGGCAAAGACTTCCGAATTCAACTCCGCACAGTCGACACGCCCGAGATGGCCCAGCGCCATGTGCGGGCTGAGATTGGTGTGCCGAGGCAGGCCCTGCCCGAGGCGGCGCCCGATGAGACCTACTGGACAGACCTGCTGGGCTGCCGAGTCTTGAATCGCAGTGGCACGCTACTGGGTGAGGTCGATCGCATGGACACCAACGGCGTCCACGATTGGCTGATCGTTGGCCGGCATTGGATTCCCTTTGTCGAGGCCTATGTGGATGATGTCGACCTTCCCAGTCGCACGGTGCGGGTGGATTGGCAGGCCGACTGGTGACGAACGCCATCGTTCGATTCGATGTGGTCACGCTCTTTCCTGAGTTCGTTCAGGCCTGGGCGTCCTCCGGTGTGTGTGGCCGGGCAGTCTCTCGGGGGCTTGTGGATGTCTCGCTCTGCAATCCCCGGCAGTTCACCTCCGACGTACACCAGACCGTGGACGACCGACCCTACGGGGGTGGCCCCGGCATGGTCATGATGGCCGAACCACTCCGGGACGCCGTGGTCGCCTGTCAGTCGGCAGCGCTCGCCGCAGGTTGGGCGGTCGGCCCCGTTGTCTTGTTCTCCCCGGTGGGGCGTCCATTGCACCAGGATTGGGTCGAGGCGGCACTGGCGCCTGTTCGAGACGGCCATGCGCGACGCCAGTGGACCTTGGTCTGTGGCCGCTACGAGGGCATCGATCAGCGGTTCATCGATCAGTTCGTCGATGAGGAGATCAGCCTGGGCGACTTCGTGGTCTCAGGGGGGGAAATTCCCGCCATGGCCCTCATGGATGCCCTGACCCGGCGCCTGCCGGGGGTGCTGGGCGATGACGCCTCCTCGGCCCAGGATTCCTTCATGGCCGGCCTGCTGGACCACCCCCATTACACCCGCCCAGAGACCTTTGAGGGCCAGTCGGTGCCCGAGGTGCTTTTATCCGGACATCATGGCAAAATAGCGGATTGGCGTGCTGCGCAGGCCACCCGACTCACCCAATTGAAGCGGCCCGATTTGCTGGCCGATGAAATGGAGAAGCCGGGCGAGTCGATCACTTCACCGCGCGCAGCCCAGGAGAAAAGAACACCATGAACATCATTGATCAAATCGAACAAGAAGAAATTGCACGTCTTGCGAAAGACATTCCTGCCTTTGCCCCTGGCGACACCGTGGTGGTGAGCGTGAGCGTGGTCGAGGGCACCCGCAAGCGGCTTCAGGCCTACGAAGGCGTGGTGATTGCCAAGCGCAACCGCGGCCTCAACTCCTCGTTTATCGTGCGCAAGATTTCGGCCGGAGAGGGTGTGGAGCGTACGTTCCAGCTCTACTCGCCGCTGATCGCGAAGATCGAGGTCAAACGTCGCGGAGACGTTCGCCGGGCCAAGCTCTATTACCTGCGCAACCGCTCGGGCAAGTCAGCCCGTATCCGCGAGAAGCTCCCCGCACGTCGCTCACCGCGTGAGGTTGCAGAGGCGCACGAGGCGTCCCAGGAGTCTCAGGCCTGACACCTCGGTTCGATCCCGAGGCCTCTGAGCCCCGGCCCTTCGAGCCGGGGCAACCCATCCCAGCGTCTGAGCTCCGATCAGACAACATTGCCCGGTGGTGTCGGCTTGCAAAAGCCAACGCACCGGGCTTTCCCATTTGGCAGCCCGAGGTGCTCGCCGATCGGCGTGAGCCCCCTGACGGCGCCACCGAGTGGCGCGCTGCGGCCGTGCTCATGGGGCTTCGTGCCACGGTGGAGCCCGACACCGGCCTGCCGGGCTGCAGCCTGGTGCTCACGAGGCGTCTGCCCAGTCTGAAACACCACCCAGGACAGATCAGCCTTCCCGGGGGCGCCTGCGAGCCGAGCGATGGCTCGCCAGAAATGACGGCATGCCGAGAGGCCGAGGAAGAGATTGGCCTGCCCCGTGACCATATCGAGCCACTCTTTCAACTGCCTGTGTATCGCACCGTGACGGGTTTTGAGGTCACCCCCGTCATTGGCCTGTTGCCGCAGGCCTGCGTCTATCGCCCCGACCCCAGAGAGGTGGCCCAGGTCTTCGAGGTGCCGATGTCCTTTCTCATGAACCCGCGTCATCATCAGCGCCGGGGGCTCAGGATAGAATCAGGGCCTATCGAGTTCTTTGCCATGCCCTACGAGCAGCATTTCATCTGGGGCGCCACCGCAGCCATGCTTCGCAACCTGTATCACTTTTTTTATGCAACCTGGAACCAGTCTGATCACTCGTCCATCCGCTGAGGGCCTCTTGTCATGACCTTGCTGAGCCTCCTGGTGGCCCTGCTTCTCGAGCAGGTGCGGCCCATTCGTCAGGCCAATTGGATCCAGTCCTGGGTGGTCGGAAAACTCGAGGAAGTCCGTGGCCTCGTCGACCCCAACGGCCCGCGCTCCATCTGGGCGGCCTGGCTGCTGGTCGTTGCAGGCTCGGCCATCTTTGGCCTGGTGGTGGGCCGCGTCCTGGGCTTTGTGCACCCATTGCTCGAGTTGCTCTTTGCGGTGGGTGTCCTGTATCTCACCCTTGGCTTTCGGCAGTTTAGCCATCGATTCCACGACATTCAGGCGGCGTTGCGGGCCGACGACCTCCCCGAGGCCCGGCGTCTGTTGTCGCTCTGGACCATCGACATGCATGCCGACCCGGTGGCCCGTGCGGCGGCAGAGTCTGGAGACGAGTCTGCCGTGGTGCGGGAGTCGATTCGGCTGGCCTTGGTCTCGGCCCAACGGCATGTCTTCGGTCTCATTTTCTGGTTCGTCGTGCTGCCTGGCGTATCGGGAGCCCTGGCCTATTGGCTCACGGTGCAGATGCTGCGGGCCTGGGGTGAAGACACCGCCGACCTGTTCGGCCAGACAGCCCGCGCAGCCTACCGATGGGTGGACTGGCTGCCGGTGCGGGTCACGGCCATGATCTTCGCCGTGGTGGGCAACTTTGAAGACTCCGTTGCCATGTGGCGTGCCCGCGCAGTGGGATCGCCGATGCTGTCCGACGACACCGATCGCGTACTCGTTGCCTCGGGTGCTGGGGCCATTGGTGTGCGGCTCACCATTCCAGATGCACCCACGGGCTCCGACGACTATGAGTCGTATGCCGACGGCGTGTCTACAGAACCAGAGCTTCGTGAGGCCAGCATTTACAGCATGAACTCGGCGGTGGGCCTGGTCTGGCGAGCGGTGATCATCTGGTTCTTCCTGGTGCTGCTCTTCTACCTCGGCCGCTGGCTGAGTTAATGGGCCAGGCGCTCGCGCTCGAGCGCCGTCAGCAGGCCTTCCCATTGTTCTAATCTCGCGCCCAGGCCATGCGCCGAAGCGGCCTCGCGAATGGGGCAGCCGGGCTCATGGCGGTGGCTGCAGTTGGCGTAACGGCAGGCACCGTCCTGCGCCAGAATCGTCTGAAACTCGGGAAAGAGCCCCACGAGGTCGTCCTGCTCGAGGTGGCCGATCCCAAACTTTTGAAATCCTGGCGTATCGATGATGCGCCCGCCCGCCCACTGGTAAGCCTGGCTGCTGGTGGTGGTGTGGCGGCCGGTCTGCAGGGCCTCGGAAATGGCCTGGGTCTGGGCCTGGGCCGAGGGAACGAGCCGATTGAGCAGGCTGCTCTTGCCCATGCCGGACTGCCCCATGAGGGCCACCGAAAGCCGCTCCCCCGGGAATGCATTTGAGATCTTCGCCATCAGACCATCGAGCCCGCCCGCCTGAATGTGTGTCTCCACAACCGGCCAGGGGCAGTCCATGCCCTGCGGCATGAGGGCCTGGAGCTGGGCCCTGGCCACAGCGGCCCCTTCGGCCTGGTCTGTCTTGTTGAGCAGCACCCAGGTTGGAATGCGCTGGCTCATGAGACTGGCCAACACGCGCAGCAGAATGTCCGGCGAAAAGATTGGGTGACCACTGACCACGACCCAGGCCAGGTCGATATTGGCCGCAAGGCGTTTGGCCTTGTCACCCTCTTGGCGCAGCAGGGTGTTGGTCCGAGGGCCGATCGACTCCACCGTGGGTGGACTGTGCGTGCGATTGAGCGCCACGAGATCGTTGGTCAGTGGCGTGAGGCCACGGCCGCGAAGGTGACAGAGGTGACGGGATCCGTCGTCTGTCTCGACCCAGGCCTGCCGGCCATGGCAGCTGATCACACGAGCAGTGTCAGGATGCGGTCCGCGCACTCGAAGTCTTTGGTGGTGATGCCCTGCTGGTCATGGCTTCGGAGCGACACACGCAGGCTGCTGTAGCCAAAGCAGATGTCGGGATGATGGTCGAGTTCGATGGCCAATGCAGCAATGGACTGAACCCAGCCACAGATGACCTCATAGGCCACGGAATGCCGCTCAAGGACGAGGCTGCCATCCACATAGGCCCATTGGGGCCGTCGTTCAAGGGCCTCGAGAATCTCGTGGTCGCGAAGAGGGGTGCTGGCGTTCACGGGAAGATCATGTCACAACCGTGCGATCATCCGCGAATGGCCCAAGTGCAAAATGAGAATCACCTGGTCTGGGTGGACATGGAGATGAGTGGGCTTGATCCACTCACCAATCGAATTCTGGAGGTGGCCGTGGTGGTCACGACATCCGATCTCTGCCTTGTGGCAGAGGCCCCGGTGCTTGTGATTCATCAGATCGATGCCCACCTCGATGCCATGGATGACTGGAATAAGGGCACCCATGGTCGGTCGGGTCTGATCGACCGTGTGAAGGCCTCTGTCCTCACCGAGGAGGAGGCTGAAGTCCAGCTCCTGGCCTTCCTGGCTGAGCATGTGCCTGCGGGGAAGTCCCCTCTATGTGGCAACAGTGTCCACCAGGACCGTCGCTTCATGCATCGCTACATGCCAGCCTTTGAGGCCTTCTTTCACTATCGCAACCTGGATGTCAGCACGCTCAAGGAGCTCTGCCGTCGTTGGCGTCCGGAGGTCTACAAGGGCTTTGTGAAGAAGGGTGCCCACACGGCCTTGGCCGATGTGCTGGAGTCGATCGAGGAGTTGCGCTATTACCGAAGCAACTTCTTGGGCTTGTCGGTCAGCAGCAGCACATAGCGTTCACGGCTGTCTCGGTCGGTGGCCCGACTGCCCGACCAGAGCACCGTGTCATCGGGTGCGGCCGGTGTGGTCCGGACGGTGAGCGGGCAGGCTGCCGAGGCTGTGCCGATGCGAGACGACACGGTGGCCAGCACGAGCAGCCGAGCGGAGGTGTCGCCTTCGGGTACGGAGATGCAGGCCCTGGCATCCGATGCCTGGTAGCCCAGCCGGACCCAGGCGGCAGAGACTGCCGCATTGAGTTCATCAGAGACGGGCCGATGGCCGCGATTGATTTCCAGGGCAGGCATCCAGAGGGTCATCATGAGAATCCAGGCCAGGCCAAGCCCGCCGGAGGTCAGGGCCACGGGCCGCCAGAGCTGCTGTCCGGTGCGACGAATGCGCCAGATCACGAGGCTCACCCAAAGGCCACTTACTGCTGTGCCAAAGAGCACCTCTGCGGCGCTGGGCTCTGCTCGGGCCAGGCCAGGGGCAAAGTAGTCCAGTCTGCTGGCCAGGTTCTCTGGGAACTGAAAGACCATGGCAGACCAGTAAAGCCAGATGAGCAGACCCAGGGCCGAAAAGACCACCACGGCAAACCAGTCGAGCAGGCTGGTCAGGCTGCGGGGGATGGAGAGCAGGCCGAAGGCGGCCAGGGCTGCCAGGCTGGCCACCGGCAGCAGGCGGCCAGGCTCGGACAAGCCCAGGCCAGTGACACCCACTGCGACCTGCATCGCCAGCAGGATGAGCAATGTCTGAATGTGTGCGAGGGCGAGCAGTCCATGCCGCTTGGCCTGGATGATGAGGACCAATGCAATCGGCCAGAGCGGCCACCAGGTCCAGGCCCAGGTGTTCATGGCGCGCCAGAGCGACTGTGTATTCGACCAGACCTGGGCATCCCACCAGAGGCTTGTTCGCTCCGCGCCATCGACTGCCAGCGCCGCCGCCGTCCAGGCCAGGAGCAAGGCCAGGAGCACCAGGCCCCCCGCCACCAGGAGATCGCGCCGAACCAGGCGGATGGGATGGACCAACCAGGCCAGCGCAAGAACGGCCAGGCCATGGGCCAGCGCCGTCTCCAGGCCGTCGGTGAGCAGGAGGGCTGCGAGCAGCAGTCCGATCAAACGGCCCGCATGGGTTGGACGCTCTGGGGCGATGGCAATCGCCCAGATGAGCGAGGCCTGCAGGAAGAAACTGAGGCTGGCCGGGCCGGCCTCATGCCAGCGGGTGGCTGTGCCCAGGCAGGCCAATGCCAGCAACACGGCGCAGTCGCCGAGCGTTCTGCCATAAGCGCTGGCATCTGGCCCAATGCCCAGGGGGTCGATGGGCCGTGCCTCCCGGCGAAGGGCCAGGCGCATGGTGCCGCGCCAGAGCGCGTAAAGGCCTAGGACCAGCCAGCCCGCCTGCACCAGCCGCACCAGGTCGTCGAGCACGGTGGGTGACAAACCTCGGCCCAGCAGGGCCATGTGCAGGGCCTCGAAGGGGAGAATCAGAAGGGCTGCCAGCCATGCCGCCAGTGGGCCATACCGAAGGTGAAGGTCGCCCGCCAGGTCGGGCAACAGAGACAGCCCACCCGCGCCGGTCAGGCCATCGAGCACGCTTCTGGAGAGGGCCACCCCAAGGATGTCATCGCCGCGCCAGGGGCCATGGCCAAACAGCCCCGTGAGGGCATAGACGGTGATGAGACTGAGGAGGAGCCAGCCCCGGATGGGGCGTGCAGCACTGGCTGCGAGACCGGGGAGTGGCCTTGCCTCTCCCCAGCGCGCCAGCAAGTCGCGAAGCTTAAGCCTTGGGGCCGGAACTCGATCCGCCCGTGCCACGCTTGGAACCGAACTTCTGACGGAATTTCTCGACGCGGCCTGCCGTGTCCATCATCTTCTGGGTGCCGGTGTAGAAGGGGTGGGATTCCGAGCTGGTGTCGAGCTTGTAGAGCGGGTACTCCTTGCCATCCTTCCACTTGATGGTCTCGCGGGTTTGGACCGTGGAGCGGGTGACAAAGCTGAAGTCGTTCGACATGTCGACAAACACGACTTCACGGTAGTTGGGGTGGATGCCCTCTTTCATGGTCTTCTCTTTTTCTAAGTTGCAGCCGATATCGGGTGAGGCCCGATCCCGATCCCGACCCGTATCGCGGTCCGTATCAGTCAGGCCATTCACACGACCGTTCTGCCGGTGGATGAATAACCCGGCATTCTACCTCAGCTGCCGCGTTTCATCATGTCAAAGAATTCGCCGTTGTTCTTGGTCTGGCGGATCTTGTCGAGCAGGAATTCCATGGCCTGGATTTCGTCCATGTCGTGTAGGAGTTTGCGAAGGATCCAGATCTTCTGAAGCAGCTCTGGCTTGATGAGGAGTTCCTCTTTTCGGGTGCCGGAGCGGTTGATGTTGATGGCCGGATACACCCGCTTCTCAGCCAGGCGGCGCTCCAGGTGCACCTCCATGTTGCCCGTGCCCTTGAATTCTTCGTAGATGACTTCATCCATGCGTGAGCCGGTTTCGATCAGGGCCGTGGCAATGATGGTGAGGGAGCCGCCCTCTTCGATGTTCCGAGCCGCGCCAAAGAAGCGTTTGGGTCGGTGCAGGGCGTTGGCGTCCACACCACCGGTGAGCACCTTTCCTGAGGTGGGCACCACCGTGTTGTAGGCGCGGGCCAGCCGCGTGATGGAGTCGAGCAGGATCACGACGTCCTTCTTGTGCTCCACCAGTCGCTTGGCCTTCTCGATGACCATCTCGGCCACCTGAACATGGCGTGTGGCGGGCTCATCGAAGGTCGAGGCCACGACTTCACCGCGCACAGAGCGCTGCATCTCGGTGACCTCCTCGGGCCGCTCGTCGATGAGCAGCACAATGAGCACGACCTCGGGATGGTTGGTGGTGATGGCATGGGCAATCGTCTGCATCATCACCGTCTTGCCGCTCTTGGGCGAGGCCACCAGCAGGCCGCGCTGCCCTTTTCCGATGGGCGAGACCATGTCGATGATGCGCCCGGTGATGTTCTCTTCGCCCTTCATGTCTCGCTCAAGACGAATGGGCTCGTCCGGGAAGAGGGGCGTGAGGTTTTCAAAAAGAATCTTGTTCTTCGAGGCCTCCGGCGGCTGGCCGTTGATCCGATCGACCTTCACCAGTGCGAAGTAGCGCTCGCCGTCTTTGGGGGTGCGAACCTCGCCCTCCACCGAGTCGCCGGTGTGCAGGTTGAAGCGGCGAATCTGGGACGGTGACAGGTAGATGTCGTCGGTGCTCGCCAGGTAAGACGCCTCGGGCGACCTGAGGAAGCCAAACCCGTCGGGCAGGACCTCCAGGACACCGTCGCCAAAGATCTGCTCGCCGGTCTTGGCCTTTTTCTTGAGGATGGCGAACATCAACTCCTGCTTGCGCAGGCGACTGGCATTCTCGATTTCGAGGGAGCCAGCAAGTTCAACCAACTGGGTGACGGGGAGTGCTTTGAGTTCGGAGAGGTACATGTCGCGGAGGGAGGGCTTCTAGGTGGGGAGGGCGGTGAGGGGGGGGGCGGCCCAGCAGGGGTGCTGGGCCGATGAAACGGAGTTGCTTAGAGGTGGCTGTCGATCCAGGCGGTGAGCTGTGACTTGGCGGCTGCGCCAACCTTTTGGGCCACCACGGCACCGTTCTTGAACAGAATCATGGTGGGGATGCCTCGGATGCCGTGCTTGGCAGGGACCGCGGTGTTCTCGTCTACATTGATCTTGGCCACCACCAGTCGGCCGGCATAGTCTGCGCCGATCTCTTCCAGGATGGGGGCCACCATCTTGCAGGGGCCACACCATTCGGCCCAGAAGTCGATGAGAACGGGGAGGTCGGATTTCAGGACATCTGCCTCGAAGCTGGCATCGGTCACGGCTTTAACGTTTTGGCTCATGGGTTGTTCAACAGGTGGTGAAGGGTTGAGGTTGTGTTTGATCGGAGGGTCAGGCACCGGGCGGCGCGAGGCGGGATCAAAGACTGATCCGCAAATTGATCAGCGCTCAGAATAGCATAGGGCCATGCACGCTGCTCAAACGGCCATTCAACAACTCGCAGTTGCGCTGGGCCACTGGCGAGACCTGGCAGCGCACCCCAGCCAGCACCGCTCGATGGATGCGGTCTGCCTGGATGCCGCGGTTCATCGCATCGCCCAGGCCCCGTGCCCGGGCCACGTGGCGGTGGTGAGTGCAAGCCCGCCATTGCTCCAGGCCATCCGCCGCAGGCTCGCCCTGGGCCGAGGGGCCGTGTCCTCGGCCAGTCTGGGCATTGCACCCTGGCCACTGCCGGCCTGCCTCAGCATCGACGACAGCCTGGAACAGGCCATCATTCGACGGGCCTCCGGCTCGGCCGATGTGCCCCGCACCCAGCAGGCGCGCGTTTCCGAGTTGGCCAGCGCGGTGGCCAACTCACCGGTGCTGTCGGCAGGCCTGGCACCCACGGCACGGTCTGCCTGGCAGTTGGCCTCAGAATGGGCCGCGCTCTTCAACCGATGGGATTGGCTCATGGCGGCCTGGTCACTGGGCGGTGAGCCCGATGCACAGCCCGTCGACCTCTCCGACGTCTCCCTGCTGGCCACCCTCTACGAGGCCTGTTGGGATGACAACGACCCGGCAACCTGGTTTGCATCGCACCCGCCGCGAGCGGATGAAGCCCAAGACATCCTCTGGTGCGGGGTTCACCCCGCCGATCCGCTCGACCACGCCCGGCTGGCAGTGGCCTGGCCCGGTCGCTGGCAGGCGGTGGCCGTGGAGCCCAATCAACAGGCAGGCCTGCTCGCAGTGGCCTGGCCCGACATCCAAGACCTTAAGGCTGGGCGGTCACCGCAGCCGGCCGACTGGGACCCACCCGCCTTGCGCAGCCAACACTTGTCGGCATCCCTGGAAGCGGGCGCATTCACGCTCGACTGCACGTGCCTGGAGGGTGCCCGCATGGAGGCCTGCGCGGGCCTTGCCGTCGAGACTTTGCTGGCCTGGTTGCGCGAGGGGCGGGCAGATTTGGGTGTGGTCCCTGCAGACCGACAAATGGCTCGGCGTGTGGCGGCGGGCTTGTCAGCCCATGGCATCTTCATCGACGACCTCTCCGGCTGGTCACTCGACACCACCCTGGCCGCCACGGCCTTCGATGGCTGGCTCGACCTTCTCCTTCACCGCATCACGCGCGATCGTTTCCTGGGCTGGGTGCAGAGCCCTCTGGTCATCGCAGCCCTTGAGCGCACTGGGCTCATGCAGGCCGATGCTGCCGAGGCCATCGACCGTCGACTGCGCCGCCAGCCATCTGGCCGTTTGAACCTAGATGCCGTCTGTCCAGCGCTGAGCACCCCTTGCAGGCGCTGGTCTGCGGCGTTGGCCCAGGCGGGCACCATGGGTGCCTGGCTGGCCTGCATTCAAGACAGCCTGCGCGAGACGGGTCTGGAGGCGGTGCTGCTGGAGGACGCCGCCGGCTTGCGCCTGATCAGCGGCATGGCTGAGTTGGCGGTGGCCTTGTCCGATGAGCCGGTCACCGTGGCCAACACCCAGGCGGCCCTGGCCGACACGCTTCGTCAGGCTCGGCTGCCCATCCGCGCCGACGGCGCCTCCATTCGAATGCTCAGCCTGGCGGAGGCGGCCCTCTCCGAGATCGACGGCCTCGTGCTCCTCGGGGCCTCCGATGGTCGTTTCCCAGCACGGCCACCCAATCGCCTTGTCACCCGCAGTCGGCGAGACCTTCTTTTTTGCCTGCCTGCGCAAGCCCTCGAGCAGGCCCGATTCGTCTCGAACCTGGCCGAGGTGCTGGCCTGCGGCGTGCCCGTGGTGGCCATTGCCCAGCGGGATGCGGAAGACCAGCCCGCCACCTGGGCCAGTTGTCTGGCGCGGCTCCACCTGGTGGCACCGAGCACACGGCCCCGCCTGGCACACCCGCTGGCTGCAACGCGCTTGCTGCCTCTGCCACCGCCCGCGCCACCGGCAGTGATGCTTGCAGGCCTGCCCTCGGAGGTCAGTGTCTCGACCCTCCAGTCGCTGGCGAGTTGTCCGTATCGGTTTCATTGGCAGGCCGTGCTGGGCCTGTCGTCGTTGTCGCCGCTCAAAGATCTCTCGGGGCCACCCGACCTTGGACTTCTTTTGCATCGGCTCTCTGAGGCGGTGGGAGATCCGGCCATGCAGGCACCGCGCCATCCCGAGGCGGCCTTGCCGCAGGCTTGGTCCGATTGGCTCGAGGCCACGCTGCGCAGCATGGCCCAGGGCCGAGGCTGGTCGGCAGACCTTCTCGCGCAGGCCCGGCCACTGCTCCCCGGGTTCGCGCAATGGCTCGCCGAGACGGCCTGCAGCCACAACCTCGTGGGCCTGGAACAGGAGTGGATTGCAGACCTTCCCAAGAGTCGCGTGCGCCTGCGAGGCCGCTCCGACCGCCTCGATGCCCACCAGGATACGGGCGGGCTGCGGCTGGTGGATCTCAAGATCACATCGGCCGACACACTGCGTGCTCGGCTGCGACGCGACAGCGGCGCCCTGCAGATCGAGGCCTACAGCTGGCTGTTGGAGGCTGCTGGCATGGGCCGGCCAGAGGAGCAGGGCTGTTTGAGCGTCTCCTGGTCGGGGGCCCGTTGGGTGGCCTGCGACCATCAGCCCGAGCTCATGGCCACGGCGGACAAAGCCCTGGCTCGGCTCGCGCAGGGGGAGCCTGTGCGGGCGCTCGCCGGCGAGGGCGATGGCACCGACTGCGAATACTGCCCCGCAAAGGGCTGCTGTCGAGTGCAAGACTGGGGCGCTGTCTGATGGACACCCAACTGGCCACAAATCCCATGCGATCGGTGGTGGTCGAGGCGTGTGCCGGCAGTGGCAAGACCTGGCTGCTCACCGCCCGGGTGGTTCGGGCGCTGCTGGAAGGGGCCTCGCCCGGCGGAATTCTGGCACTCACCTTCACCGACAAGGCGGCCGCAGAAATGCGCAGCCGCATTCGCGAGGCCTTGTTGTCGCTGTGTCACCTGCCATCAGAAAGGCTGCGTCTTGTGCTCTCAGACTATGGCCTCTCGGGAGAGGCCCTCGAGCGGGCCATGGCCTCGGCACCCCGGGCCTACGAGCTGTTGTTGGTGGCCGATCAGCAGCCCACGATTGGCACCTTTCACGCGTGGTATGCGCAGCTGCTCTCTTATGCACCCTCGCCCATGGCCAGCCTGGCCACCCTCGGGCTGGCGCCTTACCCCAGCATGGTGAGGGCCGAGGCCTGGGCCAGTTTCGTGGCCACCACGGCCGCCGATCCCACACACCCGCTGGCGCAATTGGCCGAGCACCTCGGCTTTGACACCGCCCGGCAGGCGGTGCTCAGCGCGGCAGCAGACTGGCGAGCCGCCTTGCAGGCCGATGCAGACCCCAGTGGGGAAGACCTCCTCACCGCCAGGGCCCAGGCCAATGAAGACTTGGCGAGATGGGTGTCGCAGACTGCACACACCGCCGAAGCATTGGCGCCTTTCTTTCAAGAACTGCCCAAGCGAGACGCGCATGCACAGGCGCTTGCGGCCTGGCGCCAGTCCGATGCCCGAGCCCTCGCAACACTCTTCTTGCGAGACGCCACGGAGGGTCAGGCGCGTCAGATCATCAAGCATCGGTTCGTGCGCAAGGCCGATCGAACCGCCTGGGGCCCTCAGGCCATCGACATCGAGCAGGGCATTGTCCGGCTGGTGGAGGCCCTCAATGAGGCCCTGGAGCAGGCTGATCGCCGCATTCAGGTGGCCCGCCATCGCATGCTGTGCCGGGCCAGTTTGGACTGGCAAGACCACTGGGCGGGCTGGGTGGCTCGCACCGGGGAGACTGACTACGACGGCCTCGAGGCAGCCGTGGTGCGGCTCATGGCCTCCGAGGAGGCCCCCGCGTTGTTGAGCCGGCTCGACTGCCGTTACGAGCAGATCTTGGTCGATGAGTTCCAAGACACCAACCCCGTGCAATGGGGCTTGCTGCGAGCCTGGCTTGAGCCGCATGTGGGGGCAGAGGGTGTCATGCCCGGTGCGCCGAAGGTCTTCATGGTGGGCGACCCGAAGCAGTCCATTTACCGGTTCCGAGGCGCAGACCCGAAGGTCTTCATCGCGGCGCGCGAGTGGCTGGTTGCGCACTACCGTGCGGCCTGCATCGAGACGGACACCACACGTCGGTGCGCACCGGAGGTGGTGAACTTCATGAACCGCGCATTGCCCGACTGGGGTGGCAGCCGCTATCGCGCCCACAGCAGCCACCCATCAGCCCTGCCGGGCTGTGTGGCCCACCTGCCCATGCCCAGTCTCGAATCCTCCGCCGAGGCGGAGGCCGACAGGGGCAACGATGAGGACACTGAGGGGGGCAGCGAAGGGGCCACCGAAGGGGGAAACGACGAGACGCGTGATTGGCTCGCCTCGCCCGAGCGGCCCCGCATGGCGTCCGCCTGGCGGGCCGAGGGCCTGCGCATCGCCGATGCCATCTTGGCCTGCCGGGCGGCCAATCCCTGGCTCGATTGGAGTGGCATTCGCATCCTCACCCGCAGCCGCACCCACATGGCGGCCTATGAAGAGGCCTTGTCCCTGCACGGCATCCCGCATCAGAGCGACCGGCGCGGCGGGCTGCTCGAGCAGTCGGAGGTGCAAGACATCCTCGCCTTGTGTCGTTGGCTGGCGCACCCCTGGTCGAATGCAGACCTGGCCCATGTGCTGCGCTCGCCATTTTTCTCTGTCACGGATGCGAGCCTGCTGCACCTGGCCGCCATGGCCCAGCGCGGTGGCCATCCCTGGTGGGAGACCCTCCAGGCCGTGCCCGCCGTCACAGATCCATGCCTCGACGGCGTGGCCGCTCGCCTTTGCACCTGGCGCAGCTGGATGTCCACCCTGCCTGTTCACGACCTCCTCGACCGCATCCTCACGGATGCGGGCCTTTGGAATCGGCTGCTGGCCTATGGGCCTCAGCGCGTTGAACAGGTGCGGGCCAACATCGAGAGCCTCTTGGCGCTCTCGCTGGAGTGGGATGCTGGCCGCTCCCCAAGCCTTGCCCGGTTCGTGCAGGACATGTCGGCCCTCCTGGCCCGTGCCGACCAAGAGGCCCCCGCAGTGGTGCAGGCGAGCTGCGGCCCCTCTGCCGTTCAAATCCAAACCCTGCATGCAGCCAAAGGGCTCGAGGCCGACCTCATCATCCTGGCGGGCCTCACCGATGTCGGCGGCCAGGACAAGGGCATCCATTGGCTCGCCGAGTTCACGGCCGACCGCTCTCAGCTCGTGGGCGTCTCCACCTGGCGCAAGGGCGATGCCAACACGCCGGGGGTGTTACATCGGCGCGAGGAGCAGTTGGGCCTGGCCCAAGAGGAGGCCTTCAACCTCTTTTATGTGGCCATCACGCGGGCGCGTCGCATGCTGCTCTTGAGTGCTGCCAAGGCCTCGGAGTCGCACTGGTTTGGCCGGGTGATCACCCAGTGCGATGCCTGGACGGGCAAGGCCCCAGTGCTGCCACCCCCGTCGTCGGGAAGGCCGGCATGACCACACCCGACTCGCTCCCCATTCGGCTGGGCCAGGCCTTTCATCGGCTCATGGAGTTTGCAGAACATCTTCCGGCCCGGACCATGCCGGAGGCGGACTGGCAGCGTGGCCGCTGGGGTCGGCTGCTTGCACCGTATGCCCTGCCCCGAGAGGCCTGCGCCGAGGTCGGTGCCTGCGCGGTGCAGATCGTGTCTGACCCCGACATGCGGGGCCTGCTCGGCCTGGACACCCCGCAGGCCATGGCCTGGGCCGAGCGCGAGTGGCCGGCTGCATCGGGCGGCTGGATTCGACCCGATCGGGTGGTCTGGCTGCCGGACTGCCAGTCGGTGCGCATCATCGACTTCAAATGGCGTCTTCTGCCAGCCGAGGAGGCCGACTATGCCGCGCAGTTGCGTTCTTATCAGGCTGTCATCTCGCCAGGCGCCACAGCGCACATCCTGACGGCCGATGGCGGTCACTGGATGCTGGCCGAAGAGGGCTTGGTACACTGCCCCTCGGCGGGCCGCCCCGCATTGTGAGCCTGTGAACCTGGTCAGGTCGGGAACGAAGCAGCCATAGCGGGTCCTCACAAGTGCCGGGGGTCCGGCTCGCCCCCTTTTGCCCCAGAAGAGACCATGTCCCAAGCCCTATTCGAAGACCAAGCATCGTCAGATCAGGCCCCCATGGCCCTGGCGCGCAAATGGCGACCAAGGCAGTTCGGGGCCGTGGTGGGACAAGACCATGCCGTGCGCGCACTCCAGCACGCGCTTGAGACCGGCCGCCTTCACCACGCCTACCTGCTCACTGGTTCCAGGGGTGTGGGAAAGACCACGCTGGCGCGCATTCTGGCCAAGGCCCTTAACTGCGAGTCGGGCGTGGTGCGCGAGCCCTGCGGCGCCTGCGGCAACTGCCTGGCCATCGACCGTGGCCGATTCGTCGATTACATCGAGATCGATGCGGCCTCGAACCGTGGCGTCGCTGAAATTCAACAACTGCTCGAACAGGCCCGTTTTGCGCCCACGGCGGGCCGCTTCAAGGTGTACGTGATCGACGAAGTGCACATGCTCACCGGGCATGCCTTCAATGCCATGCTCAAGACCCTCGAAGAGCCACCGGCCGATGTGAAGTTTGTGCTGGCCACCACCGACCCACAAAAGATTCCCGTCACCGTCCTGTCTCGCTGCCTGCAGTTCAGCCTCAAGAATCTGCGTCGGGAGGCCTTGGTGGCCCACCTCTCGCATGTGCTGTCCTTGGAATCGGTCTCGGCCGACCCAGAGGCCCTCGCGGCCATTGCCAATGCAGCCCAGGGCAGCGTACGCGATGCCTTGTCGCTCACCGACCAGGCCATTGCATTCGGTGGTGGCTCGCTCAGCAGCTTGTCAGTCACCCAGATGCTCGGCCTGGTGCAGCGTGAATCGCTCCTGGCTTTGGCCTTGCTGATCGCGAAGTCCGATGCCGCAGGCGCCATGGCCCAGCTCGACCAACTCCTGGAGTCTGGCGGCGCAGCCGATGCCATCCTCGGCGACCTTGCAAGGCTCTTTCATGAGGTGTCGGCCCTCCTGGTGCTCAAGGGCGAGGCACTCGAGCAGGCCGACCCCAGCCTGCAGGCCCTGGTGGGCCTGATGGATGGCCAGTCGGCCCAACTGGCCTATCAGATCGTCGTGCTGGGCCGACGCGACCTTGGCCTGGCCCCCGATGAAAAGACCGGCCTGGAGATGACCGTTCTTCGGCTGCTGGCCTTTCAACCTGAACAGGTTCAGGCGGCAGCCCCGGCGGCCAAGGCCGCTGCCCTGCGGGTGTCCGCGCGTGCGCCCGTCGTTCCGCCGCGGCCCCTGGCGGCCGAGGCGCCTGCAGCCTCGCCAGCGGCAGCCCCGCCACCCGCGGTCAAGCCCCTCTTCAAAAGAGAAGACCTCACCCCAGTCAACTGGCCCACACACGCCAAGTCTCTGCAGGCCACTGGCCTGACACGACAATTCCTTCAGCAGTCTGGCTTCTTGGGGCTGGACGCATCACGGCCCCATCAACTGCGTTTTCAGGTGCCCGTGGAGGCACTCTCGGAGTCGAACCTGGTGGCGCGGGTCACCCAAGTCTTGTGCGCCGCGCTGGGTGAAACCGTGAGCCTGTCGGTCACGGTCGGGCAGACCGGCGAGGCTCCCACGGCGGCCGCCAAGGCGGCAGCCCGGGCTGAAGAACTCCAGCGTCGCGCAGAACTTGCCATTGCGGAGTCACCGCTCGTTCAGGCCATCATTCGTGAATTCGATGGCACCATTGTTCCGGGTTCGATCCGCTGGGTTGGACCAGACCCAGATGAGCCCGCAGCCTCGGCCGATGCCAGCCTGCCAACCACCCCCTCCTCACCACCGAATCAGGAGTCGTCCTCATGATGAAGAATCAACTGGCCGGGCTGATGCGCCAGGCGCAACAGATGCAAGACAAGATCAAGCAGGCCCAAGACGCGCTGGCCACCCTCACCATCGAGGGGCAGGCCGGTGCTGGCCTCGTCAAGGTGGTGGTCGATGGTCGGCATGCCGTGAAGTCGGTGGAGGTCGATCCCAGCCTCATGACGACCGACCCAGATGACCGTGAAACCCTGCAAGACCTTCTGGTGGCGGCCCTGCAGGATGCCCATGCCAAGGTGGAGCAGGCCAGCCAGGAGCGCATGTCGGCGGCCACGGCGGGCATGCCGCTTCCGCCGGGTTTTCGGCTCTAATTCTCGTTCGTGTCCAAGCCGGCCCCGGCCAGGGTTCCGCCCGCGCTGCTTGCGCTCACTGAAGCCTTTGCGCGACTGCCCGGTGTGGGCCCCAAGACGGCCCAGCGCATGGCCCTGCACCTGCTGCAGCACGATCGCTCGGGCGCAGAACTTCTGGGTCGGTCGCTGCTAGAGGCAGCTGAGCGCCTGCGGCATTGCGAGCGCTGCAACAGCCTCACAGAATTGCCGGTCTGCGAGACCTGCGACGACGACAGCCGCGACCCCCGCCTCCTGTGTGTGGTCGAGAGCCCGTCAGACCTGCTGGTCTTGGAGCAGAGCCAGTCCTTTCAGGGCCGCTACTTTGTGTTGATGGGGAGGCTCTCGCCCTTGGATGGCATTGGCCCCCGAGAGATTCACCTGGAGCGTCTGCTGGCCCGCGTGTCATCAGACCCGGCCCTGCAAGAGGTGGTGGTGGCCACGAACTTCACGCCAGAGGGTGAGGCCACCGCCCACGCCATTGAAACCTTGCTTCGGTCTCACCCGCTCTGCCCGCCGCTGCGGCTGAGTCGCCTCGCGCGGGGTGTGCCGGTTGGCGGAGAATTGGAGTACGTTGACCTCGGCACGGTGGCGCAGGCCTTTCGGGATCGACGGGCCATCGATGCCGACACCCATGACTCGAAAGGAATGCTCGAATGACAACGGAACTGGGAATGACCACGGCCTTCTGGTGCCTGCTGGTCTTGGCGGTGCTGCCCATTGTGTGTGCGGGCATCTCCAAGGCCGGTGGCGACGCCTACGACAACCATGCACCGCGGGCTTGGCTTGCTCGGCAGGAGGGCTTTCGCGCCCGGGCCGTGGCGGCCCAGCAGAACAGTTGGGAGGCATTCGCGCTCATGACGGCAGCCGTGCTGGTGGCCCATGCCTCGGTCGGGCCGAGCGATGCGGCCAACCAACTCGCCGTGGCGGTGGTGGTGGCGCGGCTGGCCTACATTCTTTGCTATGTGGCCAATTGGGCCATGGCCAGAACCCTGGTCTGGGTGGCCGGCTTCTTCATGACCTTGTCGATTTTCCTGGTGGGCGCCTAGTCCACTGCGCAGCCCCGGCGATGGCCCTCCGGTGGGCCCTGCCAGGGGCATCGCCACGGTCCGCACCTGGGCCCAGGCGTTGACCCCCGTATAATTCGGAAAATCCAAAGGAGTTCAATTTGCAGCTGACTGAACTGCTGGCCGCGGGCGCACCCGATTCGGCTGGCTCCGGCGCGGGCCCTGTGCGGGCACATCCGCCAGCCGTCCTGGCCCTGGCCGACGGCACTGTCTTTGAGGGCATTTCCATCGGGGCACCCGGTGCCACGGTGGGTGAGGTGGTCTTCAACACCGCCCTCACGGGCTACCAAGAGATTCTCACCGACCCCAGCTACTGCCGTCAGATCGTCACCCTCACGTATCCCCACATTGGCAACACGGGCTGGAACGACGAAGACAACGAATCCAGTGGGGTGCAGGCTGCAGGCCTCATTACCCGAGACCTTCCACCGGTGGTCTCTAACTTTCGTTCCACCCAAGATCTGCCCTCGGCCCTGAAGGCCTCTGGCTGTGTGGCCATCAGTGGCGTGGACACGCGGGCCCTGACAAGGCGCCTGCGCGACGGTGGGGCCCAGTCGGGCTGCATTCTGACGGCCAGGTCAGTGGGTGACACCCTCGACCCAGCAGAGGCCCTGCGCCGGGCGCGGGAGTGGGCTGGCCTGCTCGGCCAAGACCTTGCCCAGGTGGTGACCACCAGCAAGCCCTACGACTGGCAGTCCGGCAGTTGGGTCCTCGGCGAGGGCCATCCTGCGAGGCCCGCCAAGGGCTTTCGTGTGATCGCCTTCGACTACGGCGTAAAGACCAACATCCTTCGCCTGCTCGCCGACCGCGGCTGTCAGCTCACGGTGGTGCCAGCCAAGACCAGTTTCGAAGAGGCCATGGCCATGGGCGCAGATGGCCTGTTCTTGTCCAACGGCCCTGGCGATCCGGCCCCCTGCGACTACGCCATCTCGGTGGCCCAGGCGGCCATGGCGGCCAAGGTTCCCCTGTTTGGAATCTGTCTGGGCCATCAGATCATGGCGTTGGCGGCCGGTGCCAAGACCTACAAAATGAAGTTCGGTCACCATGGGGCGAACCATCCGGTGAAGGAACTCGCCACGGGTCGGGTCTTCATCACGTCGCAAAACCATGGCTTTGCGGTGGATGACAAATCCCTGCCGGACCATCTCGAGGTGACCCATGTCTCGCTCTTCGATGGATCCATCCAGGGCCTATCTCACCGGAAGGCGCCCGCCTTCTGCTTTCAGGGCCACCCCGAGGCGAGCCCGGGCCCGCACGACATCCTGCCCCTGTTCGATCGTTTCTTCGATGCCATGAGGGCCGCACATGCCTAAGCGCACCGACATCAAGAGCATTCTCATCATCGGGGCAGGCCCGATCGTCATCGGCCAGGCCTGTGAGTTCGACTACTCCGGGGCCCAGGCCTGCAAGGCCCTGCAGCAGGAGGGCTTCCGGGTCATCCTGGTCAACAGCAATCCGGCCACGATCATGACCGATCCAGGCACGGCCGACACCACCTACATCGAACCGATCACCTGGCAGATGGTCGCCCGCATCATCGAAAAAGAGCGTCCCG
Source organism: Hahnella aquatica (SeqCode) (assembly GCF_965194505.1). Lineage (GTDB taxonomy): Bacteria > Pseudomonadota > Gammaproteobacteria > Burkholderiales > Burkholderiaceae_A > Hahnella > Hahnella aquatica. The sequence continues at coordinate 476,359 of NZ_OZ239144.1, forward strand.
ATGCTCTGCTGCCCACAATGGGTGGCCAGACGGCGCTGAACTGCGCCCTCGACCTCGCCCGCCACGGCGTGCTGGAGAAGTTCAAGGTCGAGCTCATCGGCGCCCGTGAGGAGGCCATCGAGAAGGCCGAGGACCGTCTCAAGTTCAAGGAGGCCATGACCAAGATTGGCCTGGACTCGGCCCAGTCGGGCATTGCCCACACCATGGACGAGGCCTGGGCTGTGCAGCGGCGCATTGCCGAGCTCACCGGCGGCGTGGGCTTTCCCATGGTCATCCGCCCGAGCTTCACGCTGGGTGGCACGGGTGGTGGCATTGCCTACAACGCGGAGGAGTTCGAGACCATCTGCAAGCGTGGCCTAGAGGCCTCGCCCACCAGCGAGCTGCTCATCGAGGAATCCCTCATTGGCTGGAAAGAGTTCGAGATGGAGGTGGTTCGCGACCGCGCAGACAACTGCATCATCGTCTGCTCCATTGAGAACCTCGATCCCATGGGCATTCACACCGGTGACTCCATCACCGTGGCACCGGCCCAGACCCTCACCGACAAGGAATACCAGTTGATGCGAAATGCCTCGATTGCGATTCTGCGAGAGATTGGCGTGGACACCGGGGGGTCGAATGTCCAGTTCTCCATCAATCCGGCCAACGGCCGGATGATCGTCATCGAGATGAACCCCCGGGTGTCTCGGTCGTCTGCGCTGGCCTCCAAGGCCACCGGCTTCCCGATTGCGAAGGTGGCGGCGAAGTTGGCGGTGGGATACACCCTCGATGAACTCCAGAACGAGATCACCGGTGGGGCCACGCCAGCCTCCTTTGAGCCATCCATCGACTATGTCGTGACAAAGGTGCCTCGGTTCGCCTTTGAGAAATTCCCAACCGCCGACAGCCACCTCACCACCCAGATGAAGTCGGTGGGCGAGGTCATGGCCATGGGCCGCACCTTCCAGGAGTCCTTTCAGAAGGCCCTGCGTGGCCTGGAGGTGGGCGTCGATGGCATGAACCAGATGACCACCGACCGTGAGGTCATCGAGGAAGAATTGGGCGAGCCTGGCCCGGAACGCATCTGGTATGTGGGTGACGCCTTTGCCCAGGGCTTCTCGGTGGCGGAGGTTCAGGCACTCACCCACATTGATCCCTGGTTCCTCGAGCAGATCAAGGAGATCATCGACATCGAACTGGCCCTGGAGAAGAAGACCATGGCCGACCTCGATGCCGAGCTTCTGCTGGCGCTCAAGCAAAAAGGTTTTTCGGATCGTCGACTGGCCTACCTGCTCGACACCACGGAGCATGCTGTGCGCAAGCTTCGTCACAGCCTGCAGGTCAGGCCTGTCTACAAGCGGGTGGACACCTGTGCGGCCGAGTTCGACACCAGCACCTCTTACTTCTATTCCACCTACGAGAAGGACTGCGAGGCCCGGCCCACCGACCGAAAGAAAGTCATTGTGCTGGGCGGTGGCCCCAACCGCATCGGCCAAGGCATTGAATTCGACTACTGCTGTGTGCACGCCGCCATGGCCCTACGGGATGATGGCTTTGAGACCATCATGGTCAATTGCAATCCCGAGACCGTCTCCACCGACTACGACACCTCCGACCGCCTCTACTTCGAGCCCCTCACCCTGGAGGACGTCCTCGAGATCGTCGATCTTGAAAAGCCGGTGGGCGTGATCGTTCAGTACGGCGGCCAGACCCCGCTCAAACTCGCCAAGGCCCTCGAGGCCGCGGGCGTTCCCATCGTGGGCACCTCGCCCGAGTCGATCGACATCGCCGAGGACCGTGAGCGCTTCCAGAAACTGCTCCAGAAGCTCGAGCTCCTGCAGCCGCCCAACCGCACGGCCCGCAACGAGGAGGAGGCCATTCGGCTTGCCCAAGAGATTGGCTACCCCTTGGTTGTTCGGCCCAGCTATGTCTTGGGTGGTCGGGCCATGGAGATTGTTCATGAGCAGCGCGACCTCGAGCGCTACATGCGAGAAGCCGTGAAGGTCTCCAACGACTCCCCAGTGCTGCTCGACCGCTTTCTCAACGATGCCATCGAGGTCGATGTGGACTCCCTCTCCGATGGCAAGCGCGTGGTGATTGGCGGGGTCATGGAGCACATTGAGCAGGCCGGTGTGCACTCGGGCGACTCCGCCTGCAGCCTGCCACCGTATTCGCTCTCTGAGTCACTGATTGCCGAGCTCAAGCGCCAGACGGAGCTCATGTCCAGGGCCTTGAATGTGGTGGGCCTCATGAATGTGCAGTTCGCCATTCAGAACCAGCGGGTCTATGTGCTGGAGGTCAATCCAAGGGCGTCGCGCACGGTGCCCTTTGTCTCGAAGGCCACGGGTGTGCCCTTGGCCAAGGTGGCGGCCCGGGCCATGCTGGGCAAGAGCCTGGACGACCAGGGCGTGACGACCGAGGTGGTGCCGCCGTATTTCTCTGTCAAGGAGGCGGTCTTTCCCTTTGTGAAGTTCCCGGGTGTGGACACCATCCTGGGCCCGGAGATGAAATCGACCGGCGAGGTCATGGGCGTGGCCCCCAGTTTTGTCGAGGCCTTTGTGAAGTCGCAGATTGCTGCGGGCACACAGTTGCCCGACCCGAGCAAGGGCGGCCTTGCCTTCATCAGTGTGAAGGCCGGCGACAAGCCGCAGGCCGTTGGGGTGGCACGCATGCTCCACGAGATGGGCTACAAGCTCATCGCCACCCGCGGCACAGCTGCGGCCCTCTCGGCCGAGGGTCTCCCGGTGGTCACCGTGAACAAGGTCACCGAAGGGCGTCCCCACGTGGTCGACATGATCAAGAACGGCGAGATCAGCTTTATCATCAATACCGTGGAGGAGAAGCGAACGGCCATGGCCGACTCGCGCTCCATCCGCACCACCGCCCTGGCCCAGCGTGTCACCACCTACACCACCCTGGCGGGCGCCCGGGCGGCGGTGGAGGGCATGCGGTCCATGGTCGATGCCAGCTTCGAGGTCTATGATCTCCAGGGCCTGCATCGGCGGCTGCACCCTCACTGATCAAAGGACAAACAACATGGCATCTACGCCCCTTACGGTTCATGGCGCAGCCTTGCTCAAGGAGGAGTTGCATCGCCTCAAGCATGTGGAGCGACCCTCGGTCATCAACGCCATTTCTGAGGCCAGGGCCCAGGGCGACCTCTCCGAGAACGCCGAGTACGACGCGGCCAAGGAGCGCCAGGGCTTTGTCGAGGCTCGCATTGCGGAGCTTGAGTCGAAGCTCTCCACGGCCCAGGTCATCAACCCCAGCGACCTCGAACAAGATGGCCGTGTGGTCTTTGGCGTGACCGTATCGGTCGAGACCATCGAGACCGGCGAGGTGGCGGCCTACCAGATCGTGGGCGATGACGAGGCCGACCTCAAGCAGAACAAGATCTCTGTCTCGAGCCCATTCGCGCGTGCACTCATAGGCAAGTCGGTGGGCGATGTTGTCACGGTCCAGGCGCCCAGTGGCGCCCGTGAACTCGAGATCCTCGACGTTCGCTACGAGTAATTGGTCTGGCCAAGAACAAGTCCAACCCGGCCTGGATTCAGCGCCACATCACAGACCCTTATGTTCGGCAGGCCCAGCAAAGGGGCTATCGGTCACGTGCAGCCTTCAAACTCCTGGAAATCGATGAGAAAGACCGGCTGATTCGTCCGGGCATGACGATTGTCGACCTGGGCTCTGCGCCTGGGAGTTGGTGCCAGGTTTTGCGTGAGCGCCTGGCCAAGAAGGGCAGCCAGGGCATCGACGGCACCATCCTGGCGCTGGACATCCTGCCCATGGACCCTGTGGCCGATGTGATCTTCATTGAAGGTGATTTTCGGGATGAACAGGTGGAGGCCCAGTTGGCCGAACGCCTTCAGGGCGGCAAGGTAGACCTTGTTTTGTCCGACATGGCCCCCAATCTATCGGGTGTGGGTGTGGCAGATGCCGCTCGGATCATGCATGTTTGTGAACTGGCCTTGGCCTTTTCGAGTCAACATCTCAAGCCCCAGGGGGCACTCCTGGTGAAGACCTTTCAGGGCAGTGGCTACAGCCAGCTGGTGACGGCCTTTAAAAAGGTCTTCCACCGGGTGAGTTCCCGAAAGCCGGCGGCCTCCCGGGCGGAGTCTTCGGAGCTGTTTTTGCTGGGTAGGGATTTACGTCCCGAGGCTTGCGATTGAGGCCAGTTGATATATCCTAGTGTCTTAGTCAAGTATTCGAGGGCGCCGGGGTTTTGGTGTAGCCTCGATGTTGAAGAAGTGTCATCAGAAAGGATGATGAGTTGAACAATACGTTTTCGAAGGTTGCCATTTGGATGGTGATTGGCCTCGTGCTCTTCTCCGTGTTCCGGCAGTTCGACGGCGGCCAGCGCATGGGCACCGAGGTCTCTTATTCCCAGTTCATGGAAGAGGCCCGGCAGGGTCGCATCCGTTCAGCCAGCATCGACGGTCGCATCGTCAGGGCACAAACAACCGACGAGCGAATCATCACAGTCAATGCGCCGCAAGACCTCTGGATGGTCTCCGACCTCATGAAGTACGGCGTGTCGGTCTCGGCCAAGGCCGAGGAGCAGCCATCCCTCCTGATGAGCATTTTCGTGTCCTGGTTCCCCATGCTGCTGCTCATCGGGGTTTGGATCTTCTTCATGCGTCAAATGCAGGGCGGTGGCCGTGGTGGTGCCTTCTCCTTTGGCAAGTCCAAGGCCCGCATGCTCGACGAGAACAACAACAACATCACCTTTGCCGACGTCGCCGGCTGCGACGAGGCCAAGGAAGAGGTCACAGAGATCGTGGAGTTCCTCCGCGACCCCTCCAAGTTCCAAAAGCTGGGTGGCCGCATCCCGCGCGGTGTGCTCATGGTGGGCTCACCTGGCACCGGCAAGACCTTGCTGGCCAAGGCCATTGCGGGCGAGGCCAAGGTTCCCTTCTTCTCCATCTCGGGCTCCGACTTTGTTGAGATGTTTGTCGGTGTGGGTGCCGCCCGCGTGCGCGACATGTTCGAGAACGCCAAGAAGCAGGCGCCTTGCATCATCTTCATCGACGAGATCGATGCCGTGGGCCGTCAGCGCGGCGCAGGCCTGGGCGGTGGAAACGACGAGCGTGAGCAGACGCTCAACCAGATGCTGGTTGAAATGGATGGCTTTGAGACCAACCAGGGCATCATCGTGATTGCTGCCACCAACCGGCCCGACGTGCTCGACCCAGCCCTTTTGCGTCCCGGCCGCTTCGACCGCCAGGTGGTAGTGCCATTGCCAGACGTGCGTGGCCGTGAGCAAATCTTGAATGTGCACATGCGCAAGGTGCCCATGTCCACCGACGTCAAGGCAAGCGTGCTTGCCCGTGGCACGCCCGGCATGTCGGGTGCAGACCTTGCCAATCTGGTCAATGAGGCCGCCCTGTTTGCTGCCCGTCGCAACGGCCGTCTGGTCGAAATGGACGACTTCGAGAAGGCCAAGGACAAAATCCTCATGGGTGCGGAGCGTCGCTCCATCGTGATGCCCGAGGAAGAGCGTCGCAATACGGCCTACCATGAGTCTGGCCACGCCCTGGTGGCGCGCCTGATGCCCAAGACCGATCCAGTCCACAAGGTCACCATCATTCCCCGTGGCCGTGCCCTGGGTGTCACCATGCAACTGCCGGAAGGCGATCGCTACAGCATGGACAAAGAGCGCATGCTCAGCACCATCGCCGTGCTCTTTGGCGGTCGCATTGCAGAAGAAGTCTTCATGAACCAGATGACCACCGGCGCATCGAACGACTTCGAGCGGGCCACGGCCATGGCCAGAGACATGGTCACGCGCTACGGCATGACCGACAGCCTGGGCCCCATGGTCTACGCAGAGAACGAGGGTGAAGTCTTCTTGGGCCGCTCCATCACCAAGACGACCAACATCTCCGAGGCCACCATGCAAAAGGTCGATGCCGAGATTCGCAAGATCATTGATGAGCAGTATCGGGTCGCGCGCAAGCTGATCGAGGACAACAAAGACAAGATGCATGCCATGGCCAAGGCCTTGCTCGAATGGGAGACCATCGATGCAGAGCAGATCCAGGACATCCTGGAAGGCCGTGAGCCCAAGCCGCCCTCAAGCAAGCCTGGTTCGGGTGGCAGCACGCCCTCGGCCGGAGCCGGCCCAAGCGGCAGCATCGCACCAGACAGCGCAGCAGCACCCGCCTAAGACCCTCCCATGATCTGTGGGCGCTTCGAGCTCGATGCCGAGCGCCCCTGGGTCATGGGAATCCTGAACGTCACCCCCGACTCCTTCTCCGATGGTGGGCGCCACATGGCGCTCTCCCAGGCCTTGGAGGCTGCCCATCGCATGAAGGAGGAGGGTGCTGACATCATCGATGTTGGCGGCGAGAGCACCCGGCCCGGGGCCCAGCCCGTCTCACCCGAGGAAGAGGCCGACCGGGTCCTTCCCGTGCTCGAGGCCCTCGCACCCCTACAGATCCCTCTCTCACTCGACAGTCGCAGGCCCAGTGTCGTGCGGCAGGCACTGGCCGTGGGCATTGATCTTGTGAATGACGTGTCGGGCTTTCAATCGGAAGCGATGCTGGCCTTGTTGCCGGCGATCCAACAATGCCGGGCCATGGCGTGTGTCATGCACATGCAGGGGGAGCCGCAGACCATGCAGTCTGCCCCTCACTACGATGATGTGGTGGCGGAGGTCTATGGCTTTCTGGAGGCCCAACAATCCCGCCTGATGGCCACCGGACTGGCGCGTGACCAAATTCTTCTCGACCCTGGCTTTGGCTTTGGCAAGACCCTGGCCCACAACCGAGCGCTCTTTCGTCACCTGCCGGCCTTGTCCCGTCTGGGCCCCGTACTGGTGGGGGTCTCGCGCAAGCGCATGCTGGCCGAATTGAGCCAGCGGCCGCTGGACCGCCCCCTGAGCCGTCTTGGTGGGAGCCTTGCTGCCGCCGTGATGGCCGCAGCCGCCGGCGCGCGGGTGCTGCGCGTGCATGATGTGCGGGAGACGGTGGACGCCCTGCGGGTCTGGGCCGGCCTAAAATAGCGCGATGACCAGACAATACTTTGGAACCGACGGCATCCGGGGCCGTGTTGGGGAGTCACCCATCACGCCCGCCTTCATGCTGCACCTGGGCATGGCGGCCGGCCGCATCCTCGCCCAGCGCTGGCGATCCCCGGCCGTCCTCATTGGCAAGGACACCCGCATTTCCGGCTACATGCTCGAGGCCGCGCTCGAGTCGGGCTTCTCGAGCGTGGGGGTCGATGTGATGCTGGCGGGGCCCATGCCCACGCCAGCCATTGCCTATCTCACGCGAACCCTGCGCCTGTCTGCTGGTGTGGTCATCAGTGCCTCGCACAACCCCTACGATGACAACGGCATCAAGTTTTTCGATCACCAGGGCGAGAAGCTGCCCGACAGCGTGGAGCTGGAGATCGAGGCGGCCCTGGCCCAAGAGATTGCCTGTGTGGCCTCCAGAGACCTCGGCAAGGCTCGGCGCATCGATGACGCGGCCGGTCGTTACATTGAATTTTGCAAGAGCAGCTTCCCGCAGTCGCTGAGCCTGTCGGGCCTGCGCCTGGTGGTGGACGCCGCCCACGGTGCGGCCTACCACGTGGCGGCCGATGTCTTTCACGAGCTCGGCGCTGAAGTCATTCGCATGGGCCACCAGCCCGATGGCCTCAACATCAATCATCAGGTGGGGGCCACCCATCCAGAGGCCATGGCCAACATGGTGCTGGCGGCGGAGGCCGATTACGGCATTGCGCTCGATGGCGATGGCGATCGCATCATGATGGCTGACGCATCTGGGCGGATCTTCAGCGGGGACGAACTCCTCTACGCCATCGTGAAGCACCGGGTGAGCAAGCGCGGCAAGGTGGCCGTGGGTGGCGTGGTCGGCACACTCATGACCAACCTCGCCCTGGAGCACCGGCTGGGCGCCATGGGCCTGGACTTCCGCCGGGCCAAGGTGGGTGACCGCTATGTCATGGAGACGCTCAAGGAGACGGGCTGGCAGCTGGGTGGCGAGACCTCTGGTCATCTGCTCTGCCTGGATCGACACACGACCGGCGACGGCATCATCAGCGCCCTGCAGGTGCTGGCCGCCGTGGTGGGGCAGGAGCAGACGCTTTCCGACTATGTGGCGGAACTGCAGTTGCTGCCGCAGGTGCTGGTCAACCGCCGCCTGCCGCCTGGCTTCGATTGGCAGGCCCATGCCACCTTTCAGTCGGCCTACCAACGGGCCAAGCAGTCGCTTCAGGGCCAGGGCCGTATTCTGATTCGGCCCTCTGGCACGGAACCCCTCCTGCGCATCATGGTGGAGCACGAAAGCGCAGCGGCCGCCGCCGACATGGCCGAGGGACTGGCTGCCGAATTGCCCGATCAGTAGTCTGCCGCGCAGCCCCTGTGGGTGGGCTCGCTGCGGATTGTCATCGTTTTGTCATGTTGGTCTTCGACACTCATACTTTCAAAATTCTCGAAAGGTTTTGTCATGCGTGTTGGGATCAACGGAATGGGCCGAATTGGCCGATTGGCCCTGCGGGCCGCCATGGGTGCAGCCGAGCGACCCTCCGATGATCCACGTGCTGGTAACCGACTCGAGGTGGTGCACCTCAATGAATTGAAGGGTGGTGCGGCGGCCACGGCGCATCTGCTGACCTTCGACACGGTGCAGGGCCGTTGGCGCGCGCCAATTGCTGCCCAGGTCACAGGCGATGCCATCGATGTCGCAGGCCACCGCATGTCATTTACGAGCCATGCCAACCCAGGTGAGATTGACTGGGCGGCCCAAGGAGTTGACCTGGTGCTGGAGTGCACGGGCAAGTTCCTCACGCCGGAGTCCCTGCAGGGCCACTTCGACCGCGGGGCCAAGCGGGTGGTGGTGTCCGCGCCGGTGAAGGACCCTAGCGTGCTCAATGTGGTGGTGGGCGTGAACCACGACCAGTATCTGCCCTCCGCCCATCGCATCGTGACGGCGGCCTCCTGCACCACGAACTGCCTGGCGCCCGTGGTCAAGGTGGTGCATGAGCAGTTCGGCATTCGGCATGGCCAGATCACCACCATCCACGATCCCACCAACACCAACCTGGTGGTGGATGCGCCCCACAAAGACCTGCGTCGGGCCAGGAGCGCCATGATGAGCCTGGCACCCACCACCACGGGCAGTGCCACGGCCATCGCACTCATCTACCCCGAGCTGAAGGGAAAACTCAATGGCCATGCCGTTCGGGCTCCGGTGCTCAATGCCTCGCTCACCGACTGCGTCTTTGAACTGAGCCGCGCGGTCACGGCCGAGGAGGTCAATGCGGCCTTTGCGCAGGCGGCCGCCACGGGGCCACTGAAGGGCATCCTGGGCCACGAAACCCTTCCTTTGGTGAGTGCTGACTACGCGCGAGACACCCGCAGCAGCATCGTGGATGCACCCTCGACCCTGGTCACCGACGGCACCATGCTCAAGGTCTACGCCTGGTACGACAACGAGATGGGCTACGCCTGCCGAATGGTGGACCTCGCCTGTCATTTGGAGTCCGTGGGCCTCTAAGCCCACGCGCCCCACGACCCCTCTCATCAGCGGCATTCCATGAACCCTGGGCTGGGCGCTCGTCAGTATTTGTTGGTGACCGCCAGCTATTGGGGCTTCACCCTCACGGATGGCGCCCTGCGCATGCTGGTGTTGCTGCATTTTTTCAAGCTTGGCTACTCACCCTTCACGCTGGCCTTCTTGTTTCTGCTCTATGAGGCCGCGGGGGTCTTGGCCAACCTGATTGGCGGCTGGCTTGCGACCCGGCATGGCATCTCGCGCATGCTGGCCGTGGGCCTGGCCACGCAGATCTTGGGCTTTCTCGTGCTCTCCATGGTCTCGCCAGACTGGTCGGCCTGGCTGTCGGTGGCCTGGGTGGTGCTCGCCCAGGGCATCTGTGGTGTGGCCAAGGACCTCACCAAGACGGCGAGCAAGTCGGCCATCAAGCTCACGGCCGGCGATGCATCGAGCCGCCTCTTCCGCTGGGTAGCCTGGTTCACGGGCAGCAAGAATGCAATGAAGGGCGTTGGATTCTTCCTGGGTGGCCTGCTGCTCGACCTCGTTGGCTTTCAGGGTGCGCTCTGGCTCATGGCGGGTCTGCTGGCGCTGGTGCTGGTCGGGGTCTTGCTGCTCCTACCCCCGTGGATGGGTCAGTCCCAGAAGGCCTCCAAGTCGGCCCGAGAGCTGTTCTCCAAGTCACGTGCACTCAATCTGTTGGCGGCGGGCCGCGTGGTCCTGTTTGGCGCACGGGATGTCTGGTTCGTGGTGGGGGTGCCTGTCTTTCTCTACGCCCAGGGATGGGCCTTCACCGAGGTGGGCGCATTCCTGGCGGCCTGGACGATTGGCTATGGCCTGGTGCAGGCCATGGCGCCGCAGTTTGTTCGAAAGAGCGCCGATGGGCTCTCGAAGGAAGTGCCCGCCGCCCAGTGGTGGGGCTTTGGCCTGGCCTTGGTGCCCCTGGCGATCGCCGCTGGTGTCTGGCAGGGCATCACGCCGGTGGGGCCATGGGTGGTGGCAGGCCTTGCCGTGTTTGGTCTGGCCTTTGCCATGAATTCCTCGCTCCACAGCTATCTGGTGCTCGCCTATGCCGGCTCCGAGAAGGCAGCCGAAGACGTGGGCTTCTACTACGCGGCCAATGCCGTGGGCCGATTCCTGGGCACGCTGCTCTCGGGCCTGCTCTACCAGGGCTTTGGCCTGATGGGATGCCTGATCGGCAGCGCTGCCATGCTGGCCATGGCCGTGTTGTGCACCGCGGGGCTGCCCCGACAGCACGCCACGCGTTGACTGTCATCGAAGTGTCACATCCGGTCGGTAGCCTTCGGGTTAACGCTGAAGCTTGGCGTTGTTCCCCTTCTGTTCATTGATTCCAGAAAGAGGCATTTCATGAAAAATATGTTTACAAAAGTTTTGGTCGGCGGCGCCGTCATGGCGTTCAGCCTGCATGCTGCGGCACAAACCATCACCGGTGCGGGCGCCACGTTCCCCTACCCCGTGTATGCCAAGTGGGCCGAGGCCTACAAAAAAGAGACCGGCGTCTCCCTGAACTATCAGTCCATCGGTTCCTCGGGTGGCATGCGTCAGATCCGCGCCAAGACCGTGACCTTCGGCGCGTCTGATGCCCCGATTAAAGGTGCGGATCTCGACAAAGACGGCATGGTGCAATTCCCCGCCATCATCGGCGGCACGATTCCCGTGTTCAACCTTGAGGGCTTCAAGCCCGGCGAACTGCGCATCACGGGCGATGTACTGGCCGAGATGTTCATGGGCTGGATCGTGAACTGGAACGACCCCAAGATCGCCGCGCTCAACCCCGGCAAGAAGCTGCCCGACCAGACCATCACCGTGGTGCATCGTGCAGACGGTTCGGGCACAACCTTCAACTTCACCGACTACCTCACCACCGTCAGCAAGCTCTGGGCCGAGAAGGTTGGCAAGGGCGCTGCTGTGAAGTGGCCCGCAGCCTCCTCGATCGGCGGCAAGGGCAACGAGGGTGTGGCCGCCAACGTGGCCCGTGTGAAGGGTGCCATTGGCTATGTGGAGTACGCATATGCCAAGAAGAACAACATTCCTTACATGTCGCTCCAGAACAAAGACGGCAAGTTCGTTCGCCCGGATGACAAGACCTTCGCTGCTGCCGCTGCTGGCGCCGACTGGTTCAGCGTTCCCGGCATGGGCCTGTCCATCGTGAACCAGCCTGGTGCCGATTCCTGGCCCATCTCCACGGCCTCGTTCATCCTGATGTACAAGCAGCCCACCGACAAGAAGGCTTCGGCCGACGTGCTCAAGTTCTTCGACTGGTCGTTCAAGAATGGCAAGCAATTGGCCATCGACCTCGACTACGTGCCCCTGCCCGACAGCCTGACCGCGCAGATCCGCTCGAAGGTCTGGTCGCAGATCCAGAACCAGTAATTCGTACGTTCCAGTCGTAGCAGTTAGAAACCTGGCCTAGACCTCTAGGCCAGGTTTTTCATCGGTGTTGTCAGGAGTAAGCATGAGTCAGACCCAACAGATGTCACCAGAAGCGACCACGCATCAGCAAATGCTTGCGGTGGTGGCGCGTCAGAAGACGCAGGACTTCCTGTTTCACAAGGTCACCATGGCCTTCTCCCTGCTGGTGTTGGTTGCTTTGGTCGGCATCATCGGCTCCTTGTTGTTCAACGCCTGGCCCGCGTTTCAGAAATTTGGCATCGAATTTGTCTGGCGAATTGAGTGGGACATCATCAACGAAGAGTTTGGTGCCCTCATCGCCATCTACGGCACCATCATGAGCGCCACCATTGCGCTGCTCATCGCAGTGCCCTTGTCCTTCGGCATCGCCCTGTTCCTGACCGAGACCTGCCCCACTTGGCTGCGGCGCCCACTGGGAACGGCCGTGGAATTGCTGGCCGCGGTGCCGTCCATCATTTACGGCATGTTTGGCCTCTTCATCTTCGCGCCACTCTTTGCTGAGTATGGCCAACCGGCCCTTCAGTCGACCTTGGGCCAGATGCCCATCATTGCGCCCCTGTTTGGGGGGGCCATGAACGGGATCGGCATTCTGGCGGCCGGCATCATTTTGGCCTTCATGATTCTCCCCTTCATCGCCGCCGTAATGCGGGATGTCTTCGAAATCACGCCTCCGATTCTTCGGGAGTCTGCCTACGGCGTGGGCTGCACGACCTACGAGGTGGTGCGGCATGTGGTGCTGCCGTATACCCAGAAGGGCGTCATCGGCGGCATCATGCTGGGTCTGGGCCGAGCCCTGGGCGAGACCATGGCCGTGACCTTCGTGATTGGAAACTCCCAAAGGCTGCTGCCCTCGCTGTTCGCGCCAGGCACCTCCATTGCCTCAACCCTGGCCAATGAGTTTGCCGAGGCCGGTGATTTCCACCTCTCCACCCTGTTCGCGCTTGGCTTCCTTCTGTTCGTGATCACGTTCGTGGTCTTGGCCCTGGCCAAGATTCTGATCATCCGAACCGAGCGGGCCAAGGGAACAAGAACCTAAGGTACTGGCGATGAACGTGAACCTTTACAACAAACGCATGTGGGTGAACCGCATTGGTCTGACCCTGTCCATGCTGGCCATGGTGCTGGGCCTCTTCGTGCTGCTCTGGATTCTCTTCATTCTCTTTAAGAACGGGTTCGAGGCACTCGACTGGGCCATGTTCACGCAGTCCACGCCGGCTCCTGGTTCCGAGGGTGGCGGGCTGGCCAATGCCATCGTGGGCAGCCTCATGATGGTTGTCGTCACTGCCGTGGTGAGCACACCGATCGGCATCTTCGCCGGTGTTTACCTGGCGGAGTACGGCGATGAGAGCAAGACGGCAGAACTCACCCGCTTCGTGACGGACATCATGCTCTCGGCCCCCTCGATTGTGTTGGGCCTCTTCGTGTACGCCATTTTGGTTGCGCAGGTGAAGCATTTCTCCGGCTGGGCCGGTAGCCTGGCGCTTGCGCTGATTGCTGTTCCCGTGGTGGTTCGAACCACCGAGAATATGCTGAGGCTCGTGCCAGGCAGCCTACGAGAGGCTGCCTTCTCGCTGGGAGCTCCACGCTGGAAGGTCGCTACCTTTGTGACCCTGCGGGCCGCGAAGGCAGGTGTGATCACGGGTCTTCTGCTGGCCTTGGCCCGCATCAGTGGTGAGACGGCCCCCTTGTTGTTCACAGCCTTGAACAACCAGTTCTTCTCCACAGACATGAACGGCCCCATGGCCAACCTGCCTGTGGTGATCTTCCAGTTCGCCATGAGCCCTTACGACGACTGGATTCGTCTGGCCTGGGGTGGCGCCTTGTTGATCACACTCACCGTGCTCGTGCTGAACATTCTCGCCCGGGTGCTCTTCCGCGAAAAAGTGCAAGCGTAAATTTCAGAGGAATTAAACATGTCCGAAACTGCCGTGTCTGAAACCACCGATGTGTCGACTGTCAACGCCATTGAGTGTCGACGCCTGAACTTTTTCTACGGAAAGTTCCAGGGCTTAAAAGACATTCACCTCGACATTGCCGAGCGCAAGGTCACGGCCTTCATTGGTCCGTCGGGCTGTGGAAAGTCCACCCTGCTGCGCACCCTCAACCGCATGTACAGCCTGTACCCGGGCCAGCGGGCTGAGGGCGAGATCAACCTCTACGGCGAGAACATCCTCTCGCCCAAGCAAGACTTGAATTTGCTGCGCGCCCAGGTGGGCATGGTCTTTCAGAAGCCCACGCCCTTTCCAATGTCCATCTACGAGAACATCGCCTTTGGTGTGCGCCTCTACGAGAACATGAACAAGGCCGAGATGGACGAGCGCGTGGAATGGGCGCTGACCAAAGCCGCCATTTGGGGCGAGGTGAAGGACAAACTCGGCCAGAGCGGCCTGTCGCTCTCCGGTGGTCAGCAGCAGCGGCTGTGCATCGCCCGTTCAGTGGCCGTCAAGCCCAAGGTCATTCTGCTCGATGAGCCCACCTCCGCGCTCGACCCGATCTCCACCGCGAAGGTGGAGGAGCTGGTGCATGAATTGAAGTCGGATTACACCGTGGCGATTGTGACCCACAACATGCAGCAGGCTGCTCGGGTCTCCGATTTCACGGCCTACATGTACCTGGGTGAACTCGTGGAATTTGGCAAGACGGATGAAATCTTCATCAAGCCCCAGAAGAAAGAAACCGAGGACTACATCACCGGCCGCTTCGGCTGATCATCGGCACCAGGGCAGCCTCGAACTGCTGGGTGGCTGCCTGCCAGGTGAACTGGGCGGCTCGCTCCAACGCCGCCTGACGAGGAATGTCAAGGCAGTCGAGGCAGGCTTGGCGCAGATCATTCGATAGCACGCCGGCCCTGCTCGTGCCCACCACATCGATCGGGCCTGCCACGGGGTAGGCCGCCACAGGCAGCCCGCAGGCCATGGCCTCAACCATCACCAGCCCAAAAGTGTCCGTCAGACTGGGGAACACAAAGACATCGGCCTGGCTGTAGACCTCGGCCAGTTTGTCCTGTGGCAGCACTCCAATCCAGTTCACAGCCGGGTAACGAGCCTTGAGACTCGCCTCCAATGGGCCCTCGCCCGCCACCCATTTCTCGCCGGGTAGGTCGAGTGACAAGAACGCCTCGATGTTTTTTTCGACCGCCAGCCGCCCCACGTAGATAAAGATTGGCTTGTCGGGTTTGGGGGGGCTCTGTTCACAGCGCGGATAGAAAATGCCGTGGTCGACACCCCGGCTCCAGTAGGTCACGTTTGAAAAGCGCCATTGGTTGAGGTCGTCGATGATGGCCTGGGTGGGTGCAAGCACCGCCCTGGATGGCGCATGAAACCGGCGAAAGAGGGCATAGAGCCAGCTCACGGGAATGCCCGTTCGGGCGTTCACATACTCCGGGAAGCGGGTGTGAAAGGCCGTGGTGAACTGCCATCCGCGCCGTTTGGCTGCAGCCCTCGCGGCCCAGCCGAGGGGCCCTTCGGTGGCAATGTGCAGGGCGTCGGGGGCCAGCGCTTCAATCCTGGCCTCGATGGTTCGGGAGGTGGTCAGGGCCAGCCGAATCTCGGGGTAGCTGGGGCAGGGCACCGAGCGGAAGGCCTCTGGTGTGATCATGGAGACCCGATAGCCCAGGGCCTGGATCTCCCTGGAGGTGTTCATCAGGGTGCGAACCACACCGTTGACCTGCGGATGCCATGCGTCTGTGACGATGACGAGATGCTTATGAGACGGTGTCGATGGACTCTGCAAGCTGCGGGGCTCCTTTTTGCTTCTTGGCCCGATGGGGCCAGTGAATGATCTTGAGCTCGCCCGCGTGGGTTTCAACGAGTGCAGACAGGCTTTCCACCCAGTCGCCGTCGTTGCAGTAGAGAATGCCGTCGATCTCTCGTATTTCGGGGCGGTGAATGTGGCCACAGACCACGCCGTCATAGCCTCGGCGGCGAGCCTCCTGGGTCAGGGCCTCCTCAAAGGCCGTGATGTAAGAGACCGCGTTCTTCACCTTGTGCTTGAGGTACTGCGACAGCGACCAGTAAGACAACCCGAGCCGGTGCCGCAGACGGTTGTAGTGGTCATTGATATTCAAGATTAATGTGTAGGCCGAGTCGCCCAGATAGGCCAGCCACTTGGCATGCTGGATCACACCATCGAAGAGGTCGCCATGGGTCACCCAGAGCAAGCGGCCGTCTCGCATGGTGTGGCGTGCCTCATTGACAATCTGAATGTCCCCGAAGGACATGCCAAGGAAGTCTCGCAGGGCCTCGTCGTGGTTGCCTGCCACATAGGTGACCTGCGTGCCCTTGCGGGCCTTGCGCAGCACCTTCTGCACCACGTCGTTGTGGGACTGATTCCAATACCAGTTGCGCCGCATCTGCCAGCCATCGATGATGTCACCCACCAGATAGAGCTGTTCAGACTCGTTGTGCTTGAGGAAATCGAGGAGGAAGTCGGCCTTGCATCCCTTGGTTCCGAGGTGGATGTCTGAGATCCAGATGGCCCGGTAATGGCTCGGCTGGGGTTCCAGGGGCAGCGGCTCGTGTGGCTTCACGAGTATTCATGTTCCTCCGGACTCTTGACAGGCCCGTGGCAGTGTCATGAATCTTTCGTGACAACTGCAGTCCAGTTCATCTGACCGACTACACTCTCATCATGTTGAAAAGTCTGGGCTCTGTGATGCGCCGTCGGCTGGTCTCGGCGCTCATCTATTCCATCGAGGGCTTCGGGGCCGCCTGGAATTCCGAGGAGGCCATCAAGGTCGAGATGCTGCTGCTGCCCATTCTGGTGGGCCTGGCCATCTACCTGGAGCCGGACGGTCTCGCACGGGCCATGCTCATCGGGGTGCTCATCCTGGTGGTCGTGGTGGAGCTCCTCAATACGGCGATCGAGAAGACCATCGACCGCATCTCCACTGAGCACAACCCACTCTCCAAGCGTGTGAAGGACATGGGCAGTGCTGCGGTGCTCGGTGCCATCGTCAATGCGGTGATGGTCTGGGCCCTGGTACTCACCCGTCACTAGCCTGTCACGCCCCTGTCATTCCACCTCATTACGATTTTTCCCATGCCGACACTCTCTGACCAAGAACGCCAAGACCTCATCGACAGCTACGACGAGGAACTCGAAATGGAGCTCGACGATGACCTGATCTCCGAATTCCTCATGGAGAAGGGCGGCGCCGAGCAGCCCACGGCCCCGGATGGTGCCATCGATCGCCGCACCTACTTTCGCGAGCTCTTCCGTCTTCAGGGCGAACTGGTCAAGCTGCAGGACTGGGTGATTCACAAGGGCCTGAAGCTGGTGGTGGTCTTTGAGGGGCGGGATGCGGCCGGCAAGGGTGGTGCCATCAAGCGCATGACCCAGCGACTCAATCCCAGGGTCTGCCGCGTGGCGGCCCTTCCAGCGCCCAACGTTCGGGAGAAAACCCAGTGGTACTTCCAGCGTTATGTCTCTCACTTGCCAGCGGCCGGTGAGATCGTCTTCTTCGATCGCAGCTGGTACAACCGGGCGGGCGTGGAGCGGGTGATGGGCTTTTGCTCCGATGACGATGTCGAGGAGTTCTTTCGCAGCGTTCCAGAGTTCGAGAAGATGCTGGTGCGCTCGGGCATTGTGCTCATCAAATATTGGTTCTCCATCAGCGATGAAGAGCAGCATGCCCGCTTCACCATGCGCATTCGAGACCCACTCAAGCAGTGGAAGCTCTCGCCCATGGACCTGGAGTCACGTGTGCGGTGGGAGGCCTACACCAAGGCCAAGGAGGCCATGCTCGAGAGAACGCACATTCCAGAGGCGCCCTGGTGGGTGGTGGAGGGCAACGACAAGAAGCGGGCGCGGCTCAACTGCATGGCGCACCTGCTCTCGCAAATTCCTTATGAAGAGGTTCCGCACCCCGAGGTGGTGTTGCCGGCACGGGTTCACAACCCCGATTACTCCCGGGTGCCCACCCCCAAGGAGCTTTTCGTCCCGAACCGTTATTAGAACGGTGAGAAGTAAGGCCCGATCTCCATGAGGTCGAGCCAGCCAAACATCAGATCGTAAAGCTTTGCCTTAAGCATCATTCCGTGGCTCCTGTGAGGCCGAAGTGGCGTGCGTAACGGGGGGTCATGTCTTCAAGGGTCAGCACCATGAGGAAATCTGCGGTGTTGAAGTCTGGATCCCAGCTGGGCTCTCCGCAGACCTTGGCGCCCACGCGCACATAACCTTTGATGAGCGGCGGCTCCACTGCCGCCTCGGCCGCCTCAATGCGCTCCAGGGGCAGGCGATGCTTGGGCACCACCCGTCTGGCCTGCCCATCGCCATGCCTGGTGCAAAGCTGCTGCCAGATGGCCTTGGCGTTGCGGCCGCCATCTCGCATGCTCACGCTGGCGCAGCCCATGAGGTGCCGGTAGCCGTGGAATTTCATGTAACGAGAAATGCCCGACCAGAGCATCATGATCACAGCCCCATTGCGGTGGTCTGGGTGCACGCAGGAGCGCCCGAGCTCCACCATGCTGTCGCGCAGGGGTGCCAGGGCCGAGAGGTCAAACTCTGATTCGCTGTAGTAGCCCCCAAGCTCCGCGGCCTGGCCGGGCACCAGAATGCGATAGGTGCCCACCACATCTTGGGTGGTCTGGTCTCGAACGAGGAGGTGGTCGCAGTAGGGGTCGAACCGGTCGGCATCCAGGCCAGGCTCAGTGGTGTTGAACTCGGCACCAAATTCTTGGCGAAAGACCTCGAATCGCAGGCGCTGAGCCTCCCGAAGGTCGGCGGCCGTCTGAGCGAGCGTCACCATGTAGCGGTCGTCTGACATGGATGTCACGGCCGCAGCCTCGGCCAGCAGCGCAGCGCTACAAAAGGGAGGGTCCTGAAGCCTTGTATCAAGGAGCGGAGACGTGGCTCCGACCGCGTAACGCTTCTTAAACTTTCCAACCAGCAGTCGGGTAACGCGGGCTGCCTTCTTCAGAGGTTTGGCGACCAGGGGTCGGCTCAGAAAACTGTGGCGAATTGGCGCGTTCACGTGGGGTCCTCAACATGCATTGATTGGATGCTGAGGTCTTCAGATGACGAATCGGTGTCGTGCACATGAATAATCTGTGACAGGCCGGCCCCAGGGCGGCCTTGGTATACTTGCCGACTCTCGGGGTGTAGCGCAGCCTGGTAGCGCATCTGCTTTGGGAGCAGAGGGTCGGGAGTTCGAATCTCTCCACCCCGACCATGTCAACTGCCGGTAGCTCAGTTGGATAGAGCAACAGCCTTCTAAGCTGTGGGTCGGGGGTTCAATTCCCTCCCGGCAGGCCAGTTTCGCAGTGGGCCTTGGCGGCTGTTGATGTGCAGTGTGTGTTCGGTTCGTGGTGGCCGTAGCTCAGTTGGTAGAGTCCCAGATTGTGATTCTGGTTGTCGTGGGTTCGAGTCCCATCGGTCACCCCATCCACCCGTCCAGCAACTCCCGGTCCAGGGGCGCTCCTTGCCCTCGGCCGCCTTAGGCGCTCGGAATGAAGCTGTCGTCGCCCTGCTGCTTGCGTTCAAACTTCAGAAATTGGTAATAGCCGCAGGTCTTGCCGTTGGGGAACTCGCGGCAGACCTCCGGCCGGGCCTCGTAGACCGTGCAGCGTCTGGTCTCTGGGTGCAGAAATTGGCAGGTCGAGGCATAGATGGTGTCCTCCCGGTGCCGCAGCACGCGCTCATCGATGCTGTCGTCCTCGGAGGCCCACCGGTAACGTCGGGTGAACCGCTTTTTGGCCTCCGCCTCTGAGACCTGAAAGTGCTTGGCCAGCCGGGCGATGTCCTTGTCCGTGGTGACGATTCGGGGGTAGCTGCAGCAGTAGCCTGGGCACTTGGCACAGTCGTACTTCACGGCGTTCTTGGTGCTGGCTGCTTTGCTCACGGGTCTGCTCCTTTGCCCGGATTGTATAGTGGCAGCCATGGCGAATATGTCTCAAGACCAAATGAAACAGGCGGTCGCCCAGGCGGCTGTTGAGCTGCTGCCCGATGGGCCTCTCATGCTGGGCATTGGCACCGGCTCCACCATGGATCTCTTCATCGACGCACTGGCTGCCTCTGGCCGCTCGATTGCGGGCACGGTGGCCAGCTCGGCCCGCAGCGCTGCGCGATTGTCCGGACACGGCATTGCGGTGCTGCCGGTGTCGAGCCTCAAGCAGCCGCTGGCCCTCTACATCGATGGTGCCGATGAGATTGAGCCGGGCATGGCCATGATCAAGGGCGGGGGTGCTGCACTCACCCAGGAGAAGATTGTGGCGAGCGCATCCAGGTCTTTCCTGTGCATTGTGGATGCCAGCAAGCAGGTGGCCCGGCTTGGTCAGTTCCCACTGCCCATTGAGGTCATTGCAGCTGCCGTGGTGCCCGTGTGCTGGGCGCTGGAGGCCATGGGTGGCCGGCCTGTGCTGCGTGAGGGCGTTCTTACCGACAATGGTCACCCGATTCTGGACGTGCACGGCCTGGCCATTGACGACCCCCTGGCCTGGGAGGATCGGCTCAACGCGTTGCCCGGCGTGGTGACCAACGGTATCTTCGCCCGCCAACGTGCGAATACGGTCCTGGTTGGCCGCCCCGATGGCGTTCTGAGGCTGCCGGCTGCTTGACATTGAATTGTCATATTCCAGACCCATTCGGGCGGTATCCTCTGGGAAGTCATCTCTTTTAGGCCAAGGACCGTCCCAATGAACAAGCAGCACACCCTTCAGCAATTCGACAACGAACTCGAGGAGATCCGCTCTAAGCTCCTCAAGATGGGTGGAGTGGTCGAGGACATGATGAAGGGGTCCATTGTGGGCTTCTCCACGGGCAACACGGCCCAGCTCAAGGAAGTGCTCGAGAAAGAGCGTCAGGTCAATGCGCTCGAAATTGAAATCGACGACATCTGCAATCACGTCATCGCCAAGCGCCAGCCCATCGCGACAGACCTTCGTTTCCTGGTGGCTTCGCTCAAACTCATCCGTGACCTCGAGCGTGCGGGTGATGAGGCCGAGAAGATGGCCCGCAGTGCCATTCGGTTTTATGAGGCCGGCCCGGTGGCGGCCCAGCGCCTCGATTTCACGCCCATGGCCACGCACGTCTCCTCCATGCTGCACAAGGCGCTAGATGCCTACGCCCGTGAGGACGCAGAGGTGCTGGAGGCCGTCATCCGTGAGGACAAGATTGTCGACGACCATTTCCGCAACACCATTCGGCTGCTGATCTCGTATGTGTTGGAAGATGCTCGAACGATTTCACGCTCGATCGACATGCTGTTCTTCGCCAAGGCGCTTGAGCGCATTGGCGATCACTCCAAGAACATCGCAGAGCACGTGGTCTTCATGGTCAAGGGGCGCGACATGCGCCACCAGTCCGACACGTAAACGTTAGGCTGGTGGTGGGGGCGGTGGTGTGAAGCCCGAGGCCATCTCGGCGCCGTCGCCGAAGAAGTGGGCTTCCATCTGCTGCTGCAGGTACTTGCGGGCTCGAACGTCGGACAAATTCAGACGGTACTCATTTACCAGCATGGTCTGGTGCTTGAGCCAATCAGCCCAAGCCTGCTTCGACACACCCTCGAAAATGCGTTTGCCGAGTTCGCCCGGGGCTGGTGGAAAGTCTAAGCCCTCGGCTTCTTGCTTGAGCTTGATGCACTGTACGGTTCTGGCCATGGGCTAGAGTATGCCATGGTGAAAATCCTTGAAGGCGTGAAGGTTGTAGAGGTTTGTCAGATCGCAGCGGGCCCCTTTGCAGGCATGCTGCTCTCCGATTTTGGCGCAGAGGTGATCAAGATTGAGCCGCCCGAGGGCGACGCCATGCGTGCTTGGCCGCCCATCTCGGAGGGGTTGAGCGAGAACTTTGCTGCGCTTAACCGGGGCAAGTCGTCGGTTCGGCTCGACCTCAAGCAGGCAGATCACCTCGAGGAGGCCCGGCGGCTGATGCTCCAGGCCGATGTGGTGCTCGAGAACAGTCGGCCAGGCGTGATGGATCGGCTTGGCCTGGGTGCACACTGGGCGTTGTCGTGTCGGCCAGACCTGGTCTATTGCTCCATTTCGGCCTTTGGCCAGTCTGGGCCGCGGGCGCAGGAGGGTGGTTTCGATGTGACCATTCAGGCCGCAAGCGGCGTCATGAGTGTGACGGGCGAGCCCGACGGTGCGCCCGTCAAGTGCGGGGTGCCCATCTCAGATTTCACTGCAGGCCTCTACGCGGCCTATTCCATCTTGGCCTTGTTGCATCGGGTGCGTGCGGGCGGTCCGGGGGGGCACCTCGACATTCCCATGTTTGCCACCAGCCTGGCCATTGCGGCCTTGCAGACCTCCCAGTTTTTCGGCACCGGTGTGAACCCCCAGGCATTGGGCTCTGCACACCCGCGCAATGCACCCTATCAGGCCTTTCGTGCAAAAGATGGTTATTTCGTGATGGCCGCGGGCAACGACCGCCTTTGGCAATCGGTCTGCGAGATTGTGGACCGCCCCCAATGGCGTGAAGACCCGCGCTTTGTCACCACGGCCCTGCGGGCTGCGCATCAGTCTGAACTCAAGGCGCTGCTCGAGGCCGTTTTTGTCGGCGAGTCGACCGAGGTGTGGCTGGCGGCCTGCCGCCGGGTCGGCATTCCATGCTCACCGATTCAGAATTACGAGCAGGCCTTGTCGGACCCCCAGGCCGAGCACCTGGAACTGGTCTGCCCGCTGCCCTTGCCCGAGGGCGGGGTCTCGAAGACCGTGGGCTGTCCTGTGCGTCTCAATGGAGAGACGCTCCCCGTGGAGTCAGCCGTTCCGCCGCTGGGGCCCGTGGGGGTGGGGGCCTCATGACCCACTCGCCTGAGTTCGTGGTCCTCGAGGTGGAGGGCGCCACGGCATGGATCCACCTGAATCGAGCGCCCTCGGCCAATGCGTTGTCGCACGCCTTTGTGCTGGCCTTGCTCGAGGTATTCCATCGGGCGCAGGCCATGCCCGGTGTGCGGACCATTGGCTTTTGCTCGGCCCTTGCCGATTTCTCCACGGGGATGGACCTCTCCGGTCTGGCGTCTGAGACAGATGAGAGTCTGCGTGCGCGTTTTGAGGCCATCGAAGACCTGCTTGCGGCCGTCTGGTCGAGCCCGTGTCGGACTGTTGCACGGGTGCAGGGACGTGCCTGGGGAGCTGCAGCCGACCTGGTGGTGGCCTGCGACCATCGGCAGATCACACCAGATGCCAGCTTTCGCTTTCCGGGTGCGCAGTTTGGGTTGGTGCTCGGCACGCGACGGCTCGCACAACGTGTTGGTCGAGACCATGCCAGAGACCTGGTCTTGACGGGGCGCACCGTCAACGCCGAGCAGGCCATGGCCATGGGCCTGGCCACAGCCATGGCAACACCGTGGCCTTCACTGGATGCGGTGCTCATCAGTGACGAGACCCAGCGCATGGTGCAGGCGGTCACGAAGGATTCGTTTGGCACCGATGCAGAGGGCTTGGAGAGGGATCGATCGGCCCTGCGTCTGTCCATGACCGGCGACCTTCACGCCCGACTAACAGCCTACCGTGAGAAAGTGTTGCGGCGCACGTAGACGCTGCGGTCGGCGGGCCTGCGCCCCTCATTTTTAAGTTATAAAGTATTGATTTTTAATAACTTATAAAAATATTCCGTCTTGGGCTTGCAATTTGTGCAGTGCGTCATTATGATGTGTCCCATGCAGTAAACAAACACCGACACGACAGATCGATTTCATTCTGAAAGGAAACACAATGACCAACGTTACTCCCGAGCAAATGCTCAACAGCATCAAGCAATCCCAAGCCGCCATGGTTGAAATGGCTGCCCGTTCCATCGAGTGCATGGAGAAGCACCTCGAGCTCAACCTCAAGGCCGCCAAGGCCAACCTGGCCGATGCCACCGAGGCGTCCAGCCAGTTGATGAGTGTGAAAGATTTCCCCGAGCTCTACGCCGTTGCTCAAACCGTCGGTCAGCCCGCTGTTGGCAAGGCCGCCGCCTACAACCGCAACATTTACAACATCAACGCGGAAGCAGCCACGGAGTTCGCCAAGCTGGTGGAGTCCCGCATTGAAGAGGCCAACAAGGCCATGGCCTCGGCCGTGAACGACCTGAGCAAAAACGCCCCCGCCGGTACCGAGGGCATGGTTGCCATGATGAAATCGGCCTTCGCCGCCTCGAACTCAGCCTTCGACGCCATCAACAAGGCCACCAAGCAAGTGGTGGAGATGGTGGAGACCAACGTCGAGGCCGCGACCAAGGCTGGTGAGGCCGCAGTCTCCAGCGCATCGCCCAAGAAATCCGCACGCCGCACTGCCGAGTAATTTGGCAGGCCCAGTGTTGAAAAGGCCCTCTTCGGAGGGCCTTTTTTTTGCCTGCGAGGGTTTCTTGCTTAGAGGGCTGCCAGGGTGTGGGTGAGCCAGTAAAAGCTCGGGATCCCGAACAGAATGTTGATCGGGAAGGTGAGGCCCAAGGAGAGCCCCACATACACGGCGGAATCCGCTTCTGGAATGGCCTCGCGCAGCACGGCGGGCACGGCAATGTAGCTCGCGCTGGCCGCCAATACGGCCAGCAGCGTCGTGTCTCCCACGCTCAGACCCGCCCACAGCCCCAGGGCAATGGCGACCACCGCATGCACCGCTGGAATGCCTGCGGCGTAGACGAGCAAGATGGGGGACTGGCCGCGCAGCCCGCCCAGGTTCCGGGCAGCCAACAGTCCCATGTCCAACAGGAAGAAGGCGAGCATGCCCTTGAAGAGGTCTGCAGAGAAGGGCTTCATGGCCGCGGCCCCTTCGGGCCCCATGTAGTACCCAATGACCATGCTCGCGAGCAGCAACAGCTGCGCGCCATCGGTGAAGGACTCGTGCAGGGTCTGCCGAAGACCACCCGGGTGCGGCGCGGTTTCAATACCCTGCGCACCACCCAGGCGACCCTTGCGCACGAGGTTGGCCATGAGCACCGCAAAGATGATGGCTGGCGACTCCATGATGGCCATGGCCGCAGCCATGTAGCCACCGTGCTCAACGCCCAGGCGGTCGAGGAATTGATTGGCCGTGATGAAGGTGACCGCACTCACCGACCCATAGGTCGCGGCAATGGCGATGGCATTGAAGGGTTGGGTGACCCGGCGCAGTAGCAGAAACCCGAGAACGGGGGTCAGCATGGCCAGCAAAATGGCCAGCCCGAGAATGGTCATCACCTCGGACGTAAAGCCGGTCTCGGCCAGCGAGAGCCCGCCTTTGAGGCCCAAGGCCATGAGCAAATAGAGCGCCAGAAAACGGCTGATGGCGGGAGGAATCTCTAGGTTGGAACGCACGAGGCCCGCAAAGAGGCCCACCAAAAAGAAGAGAACGGCAGGATCGAGTAAGGATGACAAACCTGGGGAGCTCCTGGCTAGGCCGCCCGAAGGCCTGATGTGTGGCTGCTGGCGATTTCCTTGTACCGGTCGGCAGCACAGCTTGCGGCAAAGGCATGAGGCTTGACCCTTGGCGACAAATTACACACGCCACGGATATAACCCACGGCCTGCTGGATCACACAGCTTGAGCCGGCCGCGGGGTCTGGGTTGATGTCGAGGTGCACCTCCACGGGGCGTTGCCCGATGGCATCCGACAGGCGCAGGTAGAGGTCGGCCACCTTGTAGACTTCATTCATGAGGCGCAGGTGCGGCCGGTCGGCCCGCTGGTCGAAGTCTCGCTCGCGCGTGGTCTCACCGAATAACTTGCAACCGCGGTTGCCGTCGATGTGCACCACAATGACCAAGGTGTAGTCCGCGTGCCAGACTTGGCCCTCCAAGAGCCGACAGGAGTCCGCGCCAATGTAAATCCGAGTGCTGGCCGATTGCGCTGCAATGAAACGGGCCACCGCGGGGAGATCGAGCTGCCGGAGAGGGTGCATGTGGGTGTTCACAACGGGTAGGAGACCATGCGAGGAGAGATGATGCAAGTCTGTGCCCTGTTCCATGAATTTTTGATGAATGCCCGCATGGTGCATTGCAAAACACACGCATTTATGTTGCAATGCACTTGCGGTTTCGGCCGCATTGTTGTCTCCTTGCAGATTATTCTGCCTTGCAGCCCCAGCCCAACCGGCTGGGGCTTTTTTTATTTGCGCACCCCGGGAGCTCAGCATTGAACACGCACATTGAACTCAGGGACTTGGTCTTCCAATGGCCCGGTGCAGCAAAGCCCTTGCTGCACATTCCAGCCTGGTCGGTGGGCGCCGGCCAACGGGTGTTTTTGCGCGGTCTCAGCGGGTCTGGCAAGAGCACCTTGCTGTCCATCTTGTCTGGGGTGCAGACCCCAACCTCCGGTGAATGCCACGTGCTCGGCCACCCCTTCCACGCGATGTCCGCTACAGCCCGCGACCGCATTCGGGCCACCGACATCGGCGTGATTTTTCAGCAGTTCAACCTGCTGCCCTACCTGTCTGCATGGGAGAACGTTCTGTTGCCCAGTCGGCTCTCAGGCCGGGCGCCGGTTCATGAGGCCAGCGACTTGCTCAATCGGCTTGGGCTCCCGCCGGCGCTCTGGTCGCGCCCCGCCCATCAACTGTCGGTGGGGCAGCAGCAGCGGGTTGCAGTGGCCCGAGCCTTTCTCTTGGGTCCGCGTCTCCTTTTGGCGGATGAGCCCACATCGGCCCTGGATGCCGTTCACCAGGCCTCGTTTGTGTCGCTTCTGCTTGAACTTGCGCAGGCCTCGAAGGTCACGGTGATCATGGTGAGCCACGACGATCGCGTGAGCAGCAGCTTTGATGAGGTCTGGTCTCTCGGTGAGTCAGGCAGATTGGAGGCTCTTAGATGAGCGGCGGTGCGATGAATATTTGGCTTCGCCTCGCACTGGCCAGCGCTTGGTCACGGCGGCTGCCGGTGCTTTTGGTGCTGCTGGCCGTGGCCACATCCTCCTTGCTCGTCTTGTTCGTTAGCCA
Organism: Hahnella aquatica (SeqCode); assembly: GCF_965194505.1. Taxonomy (GTDB): domain Bacteria; phylum Pseudomonadota; class Gammaproteobacteria; order Burkholderiales; family Burkholderiaceae_A; genus Hahnella; species Hahnella aquatica. The sequence goes on from NZ_OZ239144.1 coordinate 503,085, forward strand.
ATTGCGGGCAGACCTCCGCACCAGTTTTGGTCAGGCCATCAGTGGGGTCGATCTGCTGGTGGCCCCGAGGGGCAGTCCCACCGAAATCCTGCTCTATGGTGTCTTCCAGCTCGGCCGTCCCACCCAAAACCTCGACGCAGCCCATTTGGCGCGGGTGCGCGGCCTTGCGCAGGTTGACTGGGCGGTGCCTGTTCAGCTCGGGGACACCTATCGGGGGCGGCCGGTCTGGGGCACCGAGGCCGATTTTTTCAGCCGGGTTCAGGTTCGCGGACAGCCGTTGCGCCTGGCCCAGGGCAAGGTCTTTTCGGCAGCCACCGAGGCCGTGCTGGGTGCCGAAGTGGCCAGGCGGCTTGAGCATCGCCTCGGCGATCGCCTGGTGCTCACGCATGGGCGCTCAGACGGCCTCTCTCGCGACCATGACGAGCACCCGTTCCAGGTGGTGGGCGTGCTGGCCCCCACCGGAGGCCCCCTGGACCGCGCAGTCTTTGTCTCGACCGAGGGCTTTGAGTCCATTCACCAAGGCTGGTTGTTCGGCGCATTGGCACCACCGAGCAGTTACACCACGCTTTGGGTGGGCCTTCAAAACCGTGGCCAGGTCTTTTCGGCCCGCCGTGCGATCGAGTCATTGCCGGGTGCCCCACTGACCGCTGCCCTGCCTGGGGTCACCCTCGATGAACTCTGGCGAACACTCTCCGTGGTGGAGCGTGGTTTTGCGCTCGTGGGCTGGGTGGTCTCCATCGGTGCCTTGTTGTCGGTGGCAGCCGTGACCCTGGTCTCATTGGCATCGCGCCGCAGAGAGTTCGCCATTCTTCGTGCTGTGGGGGCTGGCCCGGCGCAGGTGGCCTGGCTCATTCTGCTCGAGGCCACCCTGGTGGGCCTGGCGGGTGTGCTGCTGGGGCTCCTCATTCAGCAGGCCGCGGTCTGGTGGTTTGCCGACTTTTTACGAATTGAATATGGTGTGGCCATGTCAGTGCTGAATCTGCCACCCCAGGCATGGCTCTCGCTCATGGGCCTTGGGATGACCTCTGTGGCCATCAGCCTCCTGCCCGCTTGGCGGGCGCGGCGCCTGTCTTTGGTGGATGGCTTGCATCCTCCGGTGGCCTAGCATGCGGCGTTGGCTCTCCATCTTGGGCTTGTTCGTGCTGGGGGTGGCCTGGGCCAAGCCCGCCCTGGAGATCAGCTGGGATGACCTCATCGACGAAAAATGGGCCAAGCAGGTTCAGGTCGAGATGATGGCGCTTGGCCGGCTTGGTGGCCTGAAGGATGGCTCCGAAGCAGCCGACCGGGCCATGTCCAAGCTGCGCGAGAAGTGGGATGCCGCGCCGATTGTGTCCACCCATCTGGGCAAACAGGTGCGCATTCCAGGCTATGTGGTGCCACTCGATGCAGACCGATCTGCAGACCGGTCGTTTCTGCTGGTGCCTTACTTTGGCGCCTGTATTCACACCCCGCCACCGCCGGCCAATCAGATCATTCTCGTGGTCCCTCAGAAGGGTGCAAGGATTCGCGAGGTGCCGGAGTCCATGGCCACAGTCTGGGTGGAGGGCCGGCTCGAGGGCGTGCGCACCGAGACCAGTCAGGGCGTGACGGGCTACCAGTTGCTGGCCACGGGTGTTCGGCCCTATGAAGAGCCCAAGCGGTAACATTTGGGCATGACCACACTCTTCACCCACGACGCCTTTGCCGCCCATGAAATGGGGCCGCACCACCCAGAATCACCCGCGCGGGTTCGTGCGGTGCTGGCCGAACTTCAGGCCACCGGCCTTTTGGACCGTCTCGATGTGCAAGAGGCGCCCATGGCCCGCGACGAAGACATCCTTCGGGCCCACACCCCTGACCATTGGGAGGCGCTCAAGGCGGCCTCGCCGAGCAGTCGATACGCTGTCATCGACCCAGACACCGCCATGAACCCATTCACCTTAGAGGCCGTCTCGCGTGCCGCGGGGGCGGTCGTCGAGGGTGTGGAGGCCGTTGTTCAGGGCAGGGCGCAGACGGTCTTTTGCGCGGTTCGCCCGCCGGGGCACCATGCCGAGCGCGAGCGCGCCATGGGATTTTGCTTTGTGAACAGCGTGGCGGTCGGTGCCCTGTACGCCACCCAGGCACTCGGCCTGTCTCGCGTGGCGGTGGTCGATTTTGATGTTCACCATGGCAACGGCACTGAAGAAATTCTCGCGGACGTGCCGGGCGTGCTCATGGTCTCCACCTTTCAGCAGGGCATCTATCCAGGCCGTGGAGAGCGGCCCATGGGCCAGAACATGGTCAATGTTCCGCTGCCCGGTGGCAGCGATGGCAAGGCGCTGCGAGAGGCTGTACTTCAGGAATGGCTGCCCGCACTCAATGACTTCGCACCGGAACTCATCATCATCTCTGCTGGGTTCGATGCCCACCGTGATGACCCCCTCGCCGGCCTGCGCTGGTCGGAGGCGGACTATGAGTGGGTGACCGAGCAGTTGCTGGAGGTGGCGGCTCGCCATTGCGAGGGTCGCGTGGTCAGCAGCCTCGAAGGCGGCTATGAGGTGGCCGCGCTCGGGCGAAGCGTGGCCTGCCACGTGAGCGCCTTGATGCGATCGGAGACTGTCGAGGCCTAGCCTCCGATGGTCAGGGCGTTTAGGCCTTGGGCCGGTCGGCCCAGAGCGTGCCGCCAGTCGACCAGTCCTCTCGCTTGATGTCGTAGAAGAGGATGTCCACGGCCTCGGGGCTGCCACCCAGTGTGGCCACGGTGGCCTCTGTGAGGGCCTTGGCCAGGGCGCGCTTCTGTTCAGTGGTGCGTCCTTCGAAGAGTTCAACGCGAATGGTGGGCATGGTTCCTCCTGTTGTTTCTATTGGTCAAAGTCGGGGTCGGTGCGGGCGAGGCTGCGCAGCAGGGCCGGCCATTCATCGATGCCCTCAGGGGCATTCTGAGGCCCAGTCCATTGCCGCTGGGTCAGCGACACCACCGGAGCGGGAATGAGTCGGAGGCCGGCGGGGCTGCCCCCTGCAGTGAGTTGAATCTGGGCGGCGCGCTCAAAGAGGTGCATGAGCATGAAGGCCTCGGCCACCGTTCGACCCACCAGCAAAATGCCATGGTTTTCGAGAATCACCCCATCTTTGTCTGCCAGTGCGGCGACCAGTCGCGCCTGTTCCTGCGCATCGAAGGCCAGGCCCTCGTAGGCGTGGCGACCGAGTCGTCCCACCAGGCGCATGGCAGGCTGCGAGCATGGGAGCAGATCTGCACTGGTGGCTGCGAAGGCCTGGGCCCAGAAGGCGTGCAGGTGGAGCACACAGGTCACGTCGGGCCGAGCCGCGTGGATGCAGCCATGAATCGCAAAGCCGCTGGGGTTCACGGGTGCATTGGTGCTGTCGACCACCGCACCCTGAACATTCACCTTCACAAGGTTAGATGCGGTGACCTCCTTGAACTGAAGGCCGAAACGGTTGAGCAGGTAGTGCCCGTGCTCGCCGGGAACCGCTGCGGAGATATGGGTCCAGACCAGGTCATCCCAACCCCGGTGTGCGGACAGGCGGTAGGCCGCAGCAAGATCGCGGCGAATCGACGCTTCGCTGCTCAAGGGGGGCTACTTCGTTGCTTGGTCGTCTCGGATTTGGATGCCACGCAGCGCCAGCTGACGATCGAACAGAGAGCGTCCCACGAAGGCCCTTGAGATCTGACTCGTGGTCACCACACTGAGCATGGCCAGCACGGTCCACTCATAGCTGCCTGTCATCTCGAACACCATGATGATGGAGGCCAACGGAGCCCCGATCACCGCGGCGATACAGCTGGCTGCGCCCAGCATGGCGAAGCTGTGGGGCGAGTCCACTCCGAGGCTCACAAGGCTGAGGTCGACAACAGCGCCGACCATGGCACCCAGGAAGAGGGCGGGGGCAAAAATGCCGCCAAAGAGTCCAAAGCCAATGCAGGCGCTCGTGGCCAGAATCTTGAAGACAATGAGGACGAGGACCAGTGCCATGCCCAGCTGGCCTGAGAGGGCCAGGTCGATGCTGCTCAGGCCCGGCCCGAGCAAGTGTGGCAGGGCTGGTGAGAGCAGGATGAGCAGGCAGGCGGGCAGAAAGGGCCGCCAGCGCAACGGAATGCCAGAGGCCTTGGCCACGTTGGGGGCCGCCGTCACGGCCTTGATGTAGATGATGGAGGCCACGCCAACAGACACACCGACCACCAAGGCCAGGCCGATGTTGGCCACGGTGAGCTCGGGTGAGGTGGCTGCGAGGTCGAAGAGCCGCTCGTGGCCGATCGAGAGCTTGGCTGTCCAGTAGCCTGCGAAGGCCGCCAGAATGATGGGGCCCGCGCCGAACGCACCGAATCGACGCACGATGGCCTCGTGGGCAAACACCGCTGCGCCGATTGGTGAGAGAAATGCTGCCGAGATGGCCGCAGCGGCTCCGCTGCCAAGCACGATGTCTTTCGGAAGGTGGGGTGACAGCCGTGAGCCCCACCTGCGAAGGCCCGCACTCAGGCAGCCACCGAAATGCACCAGCGGCCCGAACATGCCCACAGATCCGCCACCCACCAGGCTGGTCAGGGCCAGTGCCGTCGATTTAAACCCAGCTTTGAGGTTCGGGTCTTCATTGCGTTGCGCCGCTAAAATGAGATCCGCAGGACCATGTGGGCGGCCGTTCTCAAGCGTGGTGAGGATCTGACCAGCCACCAGGGCGGCCAACAGCAGGCAGACGATGACCGTGACGCTGTAGCCCTGGAATAGGTTTGACCAAGACAAATCAACGGGGATCTGCAGGTCCCAGAGGCGCACGGCCCAGCTCACGATGCTCAGGAAACCAATGGCAGCCAAGCCAGTGAGCACCCCAATGGTGAGGGACGCCAGCATCACGCCGACCCGGGTGTCTAGGCCCCAGGGCTGTTCTTCATTGGTGTGGGTGTTGTCTTTTGGTGTTCGAATCATGGGCAGAAGAATACGCCATCTGTCAGGGTTTAACCGAAGTTTCACAAGAACTTTTGCAAAAGTGAGTTGTCGCCTCGCTCTTTCGCTTATAGACTTCGCCTAGCCAAAGCCATTGGCCACATAGGGAGAAGAAATGCCGCGCTCAATCCGCTTCGGAGATTACGTCCAGGCCATCACGGTCGACTCGGACGAAATCGCTTATTCCAAGCTCATGTCCCGTCCGCTGTTTGACCAGCAGGGAAATGAAGTTCCACAGAAACCAGAGAAGCTTCGCCTCGGCGGCATGGATGTCTACAAGCTCCTGCAGCCCTACCTGTCCGTGCGGTTCATGGAGCAGGCCAAGGCCGTGGTTCCCCTTGCGGCCTACCTGGCACTCTTCCAGCTGCTGGTGCTGAATCAGAGCATCCAAGACTCTGCCACGCTGGGCCTGGGCCTGCTGGCGGTGATGGTCGGTCTCATGATCTTCCTGGAGGGCCTGAAGCTGGGCCTCATGCCCTTTGGAGAAATCATTGGCAGCAAGCTGCCAACCAAGCTCCCGCTGGTCGGGGTGCTGTTCATTGCCTTCCTGCTGGGCATCGGCGTGACCTTCGCCGAGCCCGCCATTGGCGCCCTGCAGGTGGCCGGCCAGATTGTGGACCCGAAGAACGCGCCCTATCTCTACACGCTGCTCAATGACCGGGTGGACGCCACGGTGCTGGTGGTGGGCGTGGGCGTGGGCATCGCGGCCGTGATCGGCACCATGCGCTTCCTTTATAACTGGAGCCTCAAGCCCCTCATTTACTTGAGCCTCATTCCTTGTGTGCTGCTCACGGGCTATGCCTTCATGAACCCAGACCTCCGCACCGTGATCGGCCTGGCCTGGGACTGCGGCGCAGTCACCACCGGCCCCGTGACAGTCCCCTTGGTTCTGGCCCTGGGCATCGGTGTGGCCACGGCGGGTGGTGCTGGTGACAGCAAGCTTCAGGGCTTCGGCATCGTGACCCTGGCCTCACTCTTTCCCATCGTGGCAGTGCTCGGCCTGGCGATCTACTGGCAGATGACCGTGCCGGTGGAGACCATTCTTGCCGAGGCGGCTGCTAAACAGGCCACGCTTGCCGCCGCTGCTGCAGCCACGGGCCCCGTGGACTGGTGGACGGTCTCCCCAGGCATGGAAGTGGTTGGTGGCATTCGGGCCATCGTTCCGCTCGTCATCTTCCTGATGATCGTGCTCTTCGTGGTGCTGCGCGAGAAGCTGCCCAATGCCTTCATCATCTTCTACGGCATCTTTTTGTCGGTGGTGGGCATGTGCATCTTCAGCGTGGGCCTGACTTACGGTCTGGCCAAGCTGGGTGACGGCGCGGGCGGATTGGTGCCTGGCCTGTTTACGGCGATTGAGGCCATGCCGAATGCGCCCCTGTATTCCGCAGGTGTAGGCATCTTCATCGCGGCACTGTTTGCTTGGATCCTCGGCTTTGGTGCAACCCTGGCCGAGCCGGCGCTCAACGCGCTGGGCCTCACGGTCCAAAACCTCACCAACGGCGCCTTCAAGAAATCGATGCTGATGTACTCGGTGTCTTTCGGGGTGGCCGTCGGCATCATGCTGGGCATCGTCAAGTTGATCTTCGATTTCAGCATCCTTTACATCCTGATTCCTGGTTACCTGCTGGGCGTGATCCTCACGTACCTGTCCACAGAGGAATTTGTGAATGTGGGCTGGGACAGTGCGGGCGTGACCACGGGCCCTGTCACGGTGCCGCTGGTGCTTGCCATGGGCCTGGGTTTTGGCAAGGCCGTGGGCGCAGTCGAGGGCTTTGGCATCCTGGCGGCCGCCTCGATCTGCCCGATTGTGTCGGTCTTGGCGCTCGGTGTGTTTGTGCAGTGGAAAGTGAAGCGTGAGAACCAAAAGGCAATGGCCGAGGCCGAGGCCGAGACTGCAGCCGCTGCCCGTCAATAAACGGACCCGTACAACCAGCAATCAATTTTCAAGAGGGAATTAAAGATGGCCAAGCGTAAATTAGTGAACCTAACCGAAGTCGCCCTGATCACCTGTGTGGTCCAAAAGGGCATGGCCGATGCCATCAACCAGTCTTTGCTCGATGCGGGCGTTCAGGGCGCCACCGTCCATCAGGGTGTTGGCACCGGTATCCGGGAGTCAATGGGTTTCTTGGGCGTGGCCGTCGAGGTGGAGCGCGAGATCATCAGCGTGCTGGTGGCCAAAGACCAGCTCACCCGCATCTTTGAGCGCATTTACTTGGCAGCCCGTCTGGACACGCCCGGCATGGGCTACCTGTATGCCACGCCACTGGTGCAGGCAGCCACCTACGTTCCGGCACACCTTCTGGAGGACCGAGCCCAGGGCAGCATGGGAGCCATGGCATGAGCGCCAAGTTCAAGAAAATCCCAGAGGGTGTCGTCCTCGATTACACCCGAGAGGTCACGGTCATTCTCTATGAGGGTGGCGCGGCCGAAATCGCCAAGAAGCTGCTTGCCCGTGGTGTTACTGAGGTCTTCTACGACTCGGTGCGGGGCGCCCCACTTGGCCGTGCGTCGGAGTCCTCTGGCCTGCCGGAGATCCCCAAGACCGAGCAGCTCCATGCACTCGTGTCGGCCGACCAGGCCGACTACATCCAGGAAATGATTTACGACGCGGCAGAGCTTCACAAGCCACAGCGCGGCATCGTGTTTGTGAACAAGGTGCTGCTGTCGACGCGTCACACCCTCCCCTCAGATCAAGAACTTGCAGCCCGTAACGCTGCTTGAATTTGCCAGACACCCTTTAGGAGCCACAGAACATGAATGAAGCCACGAATATCCGGATCCAGAAAAACAAACGTCGAATCTTCGACGCAGATTCTTTTGTCCGGTTCAATTCGGCACAGGTGCTCGTTGGGCGCTCGGCCATCGAAGAAAACCGCACCATGGCCCTGGAGTCCTTCACGGCCGAGGCCAATGGAAATGGCACGCTGCTGGCCAGCACCTACGACGACGTCGTTCGCAATCGGCTTCAGATCCTCGAGTCGCTCGAGCCCTCTACCGATGAGGAGACCCGGTTCAGGAATTCCATGACCAACCGGGTGCGGATCGAGGCCATCGAGCAGCGGGCGTTGATGAATCGCAACCTGATTGACATCAACAAGCGTCTGAGTGAGATGAATAAGCTCTTGGTGGACATCAACATCCTCATCACGAAGTACAACAATGAGTTCTTCGATGCCATCGACGGCCTCACCAACAGCAACGCCAGTTGGATTGACGGCGAGCTGGAGGCCCTGATGAAGGCGGCCAGCCACGAGTCGAATGACGAGCGCGTCACCGAGAACACAGCACGCGTGACCGAGGTTCGTGAGAAGGCGGAGGCCAACCGGGCGAACATCATGGCCCTCTATGAGCAGGAGGAGGCCAGCCGCCACGCACTAGAGAAGGACCTGGAAGACGTCATGGAGTTGCGCAGCCAGATCGTGGCGCTGCGCGAGAAGGTGGTGGCCAACCAGCACCGTGTGGCTGATGGCATTGCCCAGTTGTAAGAAGCGGCTGTACCTGCAGGAAAGCCGCCCTCGGGCGGCTTTTTTTATACGCCGAGGTAATTCAATGATGTGCTGAGCAGTAGCAGCACAACGGCGATCCAGCCCAGCAGGGTGATGTATTTCATGACGCCATGGTATCGATGGATGCCTTGGCGACCAAATGCCAACGGGTGACTGCCGTGATGGACGGTGCACCCGCCACCGGGGTTTGGCCTACAGAATGAGAAATGGTGGCAGCAGGCACAGGCAGACCCCAATCGTGAGGTGCAGGCGAAGCCGTATCCAGGCCGGCGGCCAGCCCAGTGCGCGGCCGTGGAATTGGTCCATCCGGTAGCTGAGGATGGCGAGCACCGCGAGCGCCCCGAGCGGAGCCGTGTCTGGTAGGAACCAGAGCGAGACGGCCACCAGTGAGGGTGCCACGCTCCAAATCATAAGCCGCTTGCGCGCTGCAAGCGGCACAGCGGTGCTGGCCAGGGCCATTCCCCAAGACACCGCGCCCACGAAGGTCACGATGGAGATGCCATAGAGGGTCAGTGCGGTGGTGGCAAAGGCCTGAGTGTCACCACCACTCAAGAGGGCCAGGAGTGAGAGTACGAAGAATGGAATCAGCCCGCCATAGCCGAGCCATTTGAGTGTTGGGAGCAGTGGGGCGATGGAGGCTTGATCGGACATGTCAATGGTTGGTGAGGTGGATTCCAAGAACCGGAAGGAGCTCGTGCAGGCTGCCACCCACATGGTCTGGTGCGGGGCCGATGGCTTCGGGTGGCAGGCCTGCTCGATTGAGCCAGAAGGTTTGAAAGCCAAACCAGCCTGCCCCGAGGATGTCCCATCCGTTGCTCGAGACGAAGGTGATCGGCGCCTGTGGCTCGGGGAAATGACGTGCGACCAGCCCATAGGCGGTGGGTGATGTCTTGAAAGTGCGGGCTTCTTCAACCGAGATCAGCCGATCGAAGTGGGGCAGAAGTTCCGCATGCTCGAGCACCTTGGCCAGCGTGGTGGGGTCGCCATTGGAGAGCACGGCTGTTCGAATGCCCACGGCATTGAGCCTGGCCAGAACCGGCTTGGCATCTGGGAAGGGCTCCAGTCGGAGGTAGGCTTCCAGCAGCCGTGGCAGGGCATGGTGATCGAGCTGGAGTCGATCGAGCGTGTAGCGCAGCGCCGCGGCCGTGATCTCCGAGAAAGGCATGTAGTGGCGGCTGCCGTGAATGGGGTCTGGGTCGGAGAGGGCCACCAGGCGGCTGTACTCGATCTGTTTGTCTCGCCAGCCGGCGGCGATGGCCTGGCCTTGCCCAGGGTAGGCGGTCTCGGCCACCGTGGTGACCGAGAAGACATCCAGTAGCGTTCCGTAGGCATCGAAGACGACGAGTTTTGGCATGGGCTTGTCGGTCTGGTGACGTTAAACTGGCCTCCAAAAAAGGAGACGCCATGAAGAAAAAAGAAGTATATGCCCAGGTCCTCGAGCACCTTCAGATCGAACTCGTGAAGCTTCAGCAGTGGGTCGTGGCCACCGGTGCACGTGTGGTGGTGGTCTTCGAGGGGCGAGATGCAGCGGGCAAGGGCGGCGCCATCAAGCGCATCACCGAGGTCCTCAACCCACGTGTCTGTCGCGTGGCGGCCTTGTCAAAGCCGTCGGAGCGCGAGCGCGGCCAGTGGTACTTCCAGCGTTATGTGGCGCATCTGCCGTCGCCAGGCGAGATCGTCCTGTTCGATCGCTCTTGGTACAACCGAGCCGGGGTTGAACGCGTGATGGGCTTTTGCACGCAGCAGGAGTTGGCCGAGTTCATGCGCTCCTGCCCGGAGTTCGAGCGCATGCTCGTTCGCTCTGGCATTCATTTGGTGAAGTATTGGTTCTCTGTGAGCCAAGCGGTCCAAGAGGCTCGCTTTCAGGAGCGCGCCCGAAACCCATTGAAGCAGTGGAAGTTGAGCCCGATCGACTTTGTCTCCCGTCGTCGTTGGGCGGAATACTCAGAGGCCAAAGACGACATGTTCCGGCACACCGACATCCCCGAGGCGCCATGGCACGGCGTGGCCGCCGACGAGAAAGAGCGCGCGCGTCTCAATTGCATTGCACACCTGCTGGGTCAAATTCCATACCAAGCCGTGCGCAAGGGCCGCATTCGACTGCCCAAGCTGGAGGTGTCCAAGCGCCGCGTTCGGCGTCCGCCCATCGATGAGCAGCGCTGGGTGCCAGATGTCTACGAAGCTTTGGTGAAAACGGACTAGCGAAGGCGCGAGAGGGCCCGAAGCATTTTGAGTCGTTTGGCCGGCAGGCCGAAGCGCTGGCTGCGCCGCAGCAGTGGCTTGGCAAGGTGGTGCCGCAGTGCGCTCAGGCTCATGTTGCGCTGGTCGCCCAGCACGATCAGGCCGGGGTGTTCCGCGATGAGAGGGAACTCAGCCAGAATGGCATCAATGTCGCGCAGTCCTTTCTTGAAGATGAGGATGTGGCGAACGTATCGACCGGCAGATTCGAGATGGCCGGCGATGGCCTCCTCCTGCTCGTTGGCAGTCAGTGGATCGGTGCCGGCCTGCGTGAAGAGGTCGTTGTAGGAAAAGAGGCGGTGACCGATCTCCCGCCGCAGGCTGTCTTCGTCAAAGGCCAGAACGGCCGCGGACACCCTGGTCCAGGTCGAACTGTGCTCGCGGGCGGCCGAAATGCTTCTGCTGAGACTTGCCACCCGAATGGGCTGGTCGCCTGCCACATTGACCACGCCCGGCAGGAGTGGCAGCGCGTTGTCTGGGAGGCGAGAGGTGGCCTGCAGCGTGTCCGAGCGGAGTATGCGCTCCACGTTCTGGATGCTGGTGCCATGAAAGAGCAGGCTGTCGAGCCCAAGGATCATGTAATGGAGAGTTCCTCCTCGTGCAGGTCTTCATAGTGTAAGGCCGGGCGACGCGCATTGCGGCGCTGTTTGTCTCGGCGCGTGGCCTGCACCAGGAGGTCTTGAAGGCTCACCTGCTCAAGAAAGGCCAGTTCGGTCTCGTGGGCCCGTTGGACCAGCGAGCGTGTGCGGGCGCGAATGGGCGACTCTTCCTCAGCGGAACTGTCTTCGGGCTCTCCATCCGCCTGTTGGGGCTCGACCGCAAAGGCCAGGCTCGCCACGCTGATGTCCTGGGGTGGCATGCCCAATCGGTAGCCGCCACCGGGGCCGCGAACAGGCGATACACAGCCAGCGAGTCGGAGCGACTGAAAAATGCCCTCCAGGTAGCTCACGGACACGTTGAGCTCGCGGCTGATCACGGTGAGGTTCACGGGTGAGGATCCCTGCTTGAGCCCCACGTGCGTGAGGGCCTCGACTGCAACCTGAACTTTTTTCGAGAGTTTCATGTTTGCCATCCAGAAGTGGAAGTGAACACAGTAGACACCCGAATACGCGCTAAGATTCAGTTCATATTCGGTTCATCATCACTAAAACGGTTCAATAGGGGTGCATTTTATGGATACGCAACTGAGTGCCGCAGGGGTTTCGACGGATTGGGTGGTCAAGACGGGGGCGGCAGCCCGCCTGTCTGGCATTCCCGTGGAGACGCTGCGTGTGTGGGAACGTCGCCACGCGGTGTCGGGCGAACCGCTTCGCAGGGGCGCCCATCGGCTCTACAGCCGAGCACAGGTCGAACGGCTCGCGTTGGTCAAGCGACTGGTGGATGGTGGCCACGCCATTGGCAGCCTGGCAGCCCTCTCCGATGCCCAACTGGCTCAAATGATGTCGGATGCCTCGGGGCTGCGAGGCGCGGCGCCGCCGCGTCATCCGACCACGGTCACCGCCATTCGGGTGGGGCTGGTGGGATTTGGTGCCGCCAATCGGCCACTGATGTCGAGCCTTCGGGCGGCTGCAGTCGACATTGTTTTCACAGCGCCCACCCTCGAGGGCGTGGGCCACTTGCCAGAGGAGACCCTGGATGTTCTATTCGTGGAACTCAGCAGCCTCACGGCTGAGCAGAGTGCCCGGCTGGTTGCGCTACAACAGGCGCTTCTGCCCAATGAGACCTTGCTGTTCTACCGGCATGCTCCCAGTGCCTTGATTCGAGGGCTCATGCGCAAGGGCATTGAGGCCACCCGACGGCCCACATCCGCCGATGGTGTCGAGCAGGTCTGCGCTTCCGTGCTGCGTCGTCTCATGGCGGCGCAGGAAAATGGTCATGCACCAATCGGCTCGAATGCTTGCCTGTCGGAGGATGTTCTAAATCGGCTTCTGGATGTGAAGAGCGACCTCTACTGCGAATGTCCGCAACAGTTGGCCCACCTGCTGCTTGGTGTGGTGGCCTTCGAGCGCTACAGCGCGGAGTGTGCAAGCCGCGATGGCCTGGATGCCCTCATTCACATTCAACTGCAGCGTGTGGCCGCGGAGTCTCGCAGCCTTCTGGATCAAGCCCTGCGACGGCTGCTGGCCGCCGAGGGCATTGAGGTCTAGTGCTTACTTTGCACTGCCAAAGAAGAGCTGCTCACCGCCAATCTTGTGGCTGGCAATGGCGGCCTGGCCGGCCTTCGATGTGATCCAGTCTGCAAAAGCTTGGCCGTCCTTCACATTGGTCTTTGGGTGTTTGGCTGGGTTCACCACAATCACGCCATAGGGGTTGAACAGGGCCTTGTCTCCCTCGACCAGGATGGTCAGGTCGCCCTTGTTCTTGAAGTTGGCCCAGGTGGCCCGGTCTGAGAGCACATAGGCCGACAGGCCCGAGGCCGTGTTGAGGGCCTGGCCCATGCCGCAGCCGCACTCCTTGTACTGCGAGCCCATGGAGCTGCTGCCAGCGGCCTTCCAGTAACGCAGTTCGGCGGCGTGGGTGCCGCTCTTGTCACCGCGTGAGATGAATGGCGCATTTGTTGCAGCAATCTTGCTGAATCCCGCCAGCACATCCGACCCCTTGGCCTTGGCGGGGTCGGACTTCGGCCCAATGACCACGAAATCGTTGTACATCACGTCGAGCCGCTGGAGGCCGAAGCCTTCTTTCACGAAGGCCTCCTCTTTGACGGTGTCGTGAACGAAGAGGACATCCGCATCGCCCCGCTTGGCAATGTCAATGGCTTGTCCCGTGCCCACAGCCACGACCTTGACATCGATGCCGGTGTCCTTTTTGAAGGCCGGCAGAATGACGGAGAAGAGGCCGGAGGCCTCGGTGGAGGTGGTCGATGCCAAGGTAATGCTGCCGGCTGCATGGGCGGCGCTGGACAATCCAATGAGCAGCGCTGCTGCGCTGCGCGCAAGGCTGTCGCGGGTAGCGGTGTGACGTGCAAAAAACATGATGCCTCCTGAGAAGTTTTCCGATCGAACTCTATGCGGGTAGAGTCGGTTTGGCGATAAGCGCGAGACTTCATAGGTAAAAATGCTCGGAGCGGTATGACAACAACAGATGTGGCGGTGGTGGGAGCAGGCGCTGCGGGCTTGTTCTGCGCGGGCCTGCTTGGTCAGGGCGGACTTCGGGTGGTGGCCATCGACCACGCCCCCAAGCTTGGCGAGAAGATTCGCATCAGCGGTGGGGGCCGCTGTAATTTCACCAACCGAAGCAGTGGTCCCGCAAACTTCCTCTCGCGAAACCCCAATTTCGTTCGTGGTCCGCTGGCCCGATACACGCCGGCAGACTTCATGAGCCTCATGAACAAACATCGCATTGCTGTGCACGAGAAACATCGGGGCCAGATGTTCTGCGATGGCTCGGCCACTCAGGTCGTGGACATGCTCCTCGCTGAGGCCAGATCGGCGGGGGTGGTCTTGCAGCATCCGGCATCGGTGGAGGCAGTGACGCCCACGCCCGAGGGCTGGCAACTGCGAACAAGTGGGGGAGAGGTGAAGGCGCGGGCCCTGGTGGTGGCCACCGGTGGCCTGCCTGTGCCCGCCATCGGTGCCTCGGGCTGGGGCCTCGACTTTGCCGCCTCGCTGGGCCTGCCGGTCACGCCGATTGCCCCCGCACTCGTGCCCTTGTCCTTTACCGCAACATCGGAACAGTGGCTCTTTGCACTTGCGGGTGTTGCGCTCGAGGCGGAGGTCTCGGCCGGCGCACAATCGCTTCCGTACGGTGAGGCCGGCTTTCGTGAAGACCTCTTGATCACCCACAAGGGGCTGTCTGGCCCCGCCATTCTGCAGGCGAGCAGCCATTGGACGCCAGGCACAGACATCGTGGTCAACTGGCTCGGCGGACAGTCCTTCGACGAACAGGTTCGGGAGGCCACCCACGGCCGCCTGACCGTCGAGGCGGTGCTGGCCTGCCTGCTGCCACAGCGCCTTGCCCAGGGCTTTGCGGATTCCCTGTGTCTCGCGGGCCGGCGATGGGCCGAACTCGCAAAGGCCGACAGGCTTCGAGTGCGGCAGACCCTGGAGCAGTGGGTGGCACGTCCTGCTGGCACCCTGGGATGGAAGAAGGCCGAAGTGATGCTCGGTGGGGTCGACACCCATGCCCTCGAGAGTCGAACCATGGCGGTTCGGGGTCGGCCCAACTTGTCATTCATCGGGGAGGCTGTCGATGTCACGGGGCATCTCGGCGGCCATAATTTCCAGTGGGCCTGGGCCAGTGCCTTCGTTGCAGCCCAGAGCTTGTTGGCCCATTTACGAGCCACCCCATCGCTCGGGGAACGCTCTGCTTAAGGGTCCCACTCCACGCTGGCGAGCAGCGAGATGTAGCCGTGCCTGCCCACCTGCCCTTTGAACTCTGGTGTCTTGAAGACCCGCATGATGGCGAGTTTGAAGCCCTGGTCGGCCAGTCGCGTCTGAAGGCTCAGGCCCACGGCGAGCTGCGCGATTCCGATGCGCTTCTGAACAGAATGGCTGTTGTGAAAAAGGTTTCCATCCAGGGAGAAGTCCCAGGCCACCAGCTTGGTCTCGAGCAGGGCAAAGCCATGCATGCCCCAAGGGCTCGCCCGGTCGAGCGAGAGTGGCCGCAGGGGCGGGCGGTTGTCGGCACCAGGACGGATGGGGTAGGTGCCGAAGTCGTTTGGCAGGTTCCACCCAAAGCGTCCCTCGATGCTTCCCACGGTGGAGGTCTCGACATTCCCGAGGCGCAGCCCATAGCCCCAGATCATGTCGGAGGACCATCCCAGCTTTGCGCCGCCCAGGTCTGAGCGGACCTTGCGTTCGGCCGCCACGAGCACGGCTGGTTCATTCTTCAGTTGGTGATGCCAGCCTTGGAACTGAGGTGATCCAATCAGGTTGTGAATGGCGTTCTGGGAGGCCTTGGCCATGGAGGCCGGGCCCATCAGCCCGAGGCCGATCTCTCGCGTGTCGAGTACCTGCACGCCCGCCAAGGGGTCTACCCAGCGTCGGTTCCAGGCCAGGCTGCTCATCAGCAGCCCAGCGTAGGGGCGGTCCTCCACGATGAGGTCGGATCGATTTGGATCTCGGGGTGTGTACATCTGCTGGCCAAGTCGAAGCACGATGTTCTGTCGCGTGTTGAGTCGGCCATCCTCGGCCCAGAAGTCCGCGTCGACCCACTCAATGAGGCGCGCATGGCTGTCGGCCCAGAGCGGTAGGCAGTGCGAGCGCAGTGGCCCTGAGATGTCACGCGAGACCAAGGCCACCGAGACCCCACTCGTGTAGTCGCGGTCTGTGTTGATGAATAAATCGTTCTCGATCCGCAGGCTCGCGGCGTGAAAGGTGATCTCGTCTTCGGGCGAGCAGGTCAGCGCATGCGCAGAAGAACACAGGGCCCATCCGAGGGTGATGCCTAAAAGGACATGCGCGCGCACTAGAATCCGTGAATGACGAGAGATCCGGAAGCTTTGAGACTAACACCAACGCACGCGGTCTCAGAACCGCTTCTGCGACTGGTCTCCGTGGGCCATGCCCATGGTGGAGGGCCATGGCTCTTTCGCGGTGTGAACCTCTCGGTGCAGCCTGGCGAGCGACTGGCCATTCAGGGGGCTTCCGGCTGCGGAAAGTCCACGCTGCTGCAGATCATGGCGGGCTTGGAAGCACCCATCGAGGGCGAAGTCTACTGGGGTCAACAGCCCATGTCTGGCTGGAGTGATGCGCAGCGCCGCGCCTGTCGGCAGTCACAGATGGGCTTTGTCTTTCAGGCCTTCCATCTCTTGCCGCACCTCTCTGCCCTCCAGAATGTGATGGTGCCTGGCCTGCTGGGCGGTCAGTCGGCGCAGGTGGCCAAGGCGGCTGCTACCAAGCTGCTCGAGACGCTCGGCCTGGGTCATCGTCTTGAGGCCAAGCCGGCCACCCTCTCGGGTGGTGAGCAGCAACGGGTGGCACTGGCCCGGGCGCTGGTGCATGGGCCGGCCGTCGTGTTTGCTGATGAGCCCACGGGCAATCTCGATGCGGCGTCTGCCGCCAATGCGCTCGACTGTCTCTTAGACTTGTGCGCGCAACAACAGGCCAGCCTTGTGATGGTCACGCACGCGGATGCCGCTGCGCGAGCCATGGACCGGGTGTTGCAGCTCACGCCCGAGGGCCTTGTGTGACTCGTCCTGTGAGTCGGCCAGTGAGTCGGCCATGAGGCCGTCGGCCCCGCTCTTTGCCTGGATGCTCTGGGGCGCCACGGTTCGGGAGCGTGTGCGCTGGCTGGCCGCCCTCATCATGGTGGGCATTGGGGTCATGCTCGCCGTGGCGATTCACACCGTGAACCATTCCGCCTTGTCCTCCTTTGGTCGTGCGCTGGATGCAGTCAATGGACAGGCCTCTGCACAGTTGGTCTCAAGCCTTGGCGAGTTCGACGAGCGCCGATTGGATGCCCTCGAGCCGGGCCGCCTCGCGATGGGCATCACAGACATGAGTCCTGTCTTGGCCGTGCGCACCGACCGTGTGCTCGTGCTGGGCATCGATGTCTTTCAGGCTGCACGCGTCACACCTGCATTGCTTCCGGCTGCCGCCGAAGGCGCTGGCGGCCTGTTTGATGCGCGTTCCATTTTCTTGTCGGCCAGCGCCCAACGGACGCTTCAGGCTCGCGTGGGTGAAGACATTTTGCTTCGGCATGGCCTACAAGACGTGCGGCTGCGCGTGGCAGGCGATCTGCCGGGTGTGCCGGGAGAGGCCCTCGCGGTCATGGACATTGGCTCGGCTCAATGGGCCTTTGGTCGGCTGGGTCTGATCTCTCGCATCGACATCAAGCTTGCAAGTGAACAAACGGTAGAAGGCCTTCGCGACCAGTTGCGCGCTGTGGGTGAGCCGCTTGCGGTGATGGCCACCGAGGACCGAGACCGACGCATGTCGAATCTTTCGCGGGCCTACCGAGTGAACCTCACCGTGCTCGCCATGGTGGCCCTGCTCACGGGGGGCTTCTTGGTGTCCACCGCGGTGAACCTCTCCGTGATCCGGCAGCGGTCTGAGCTGGCCTTGCTCGGTGTGCTGGGTGCACCGGTGGCATGGCTGCGGCGACTGGTCTGGGTGCAGGGCGGCCTAGTGGGTGCACTCGGTGGCGGGCTTGGTGTGGGTCTGGGCTTGGCCTTGGCCTGGCTGCTCATGCGCCTGTTGGGCGGCGATCTTGGTGGGGGCTACTTCAGTCAGGCCCATGCGCCACTGGTGTTGGACTGGCCTGCATTGGCCGGTTTCTGGGCGCTCTCCACGTTGGTGGGCTTGCTTGCAGCCTGGCAGCCCCTGCGTCGCATCGATTGGCGAGCGCCCATGGCCCTGTTGCGGGCGGGGCAGGCAGAGGCCACGGGCTTGCAGCCACCGGGCCTGCGATGGAGTGGCTTGGGGCTGCTGACTGCGGGGCTGCTCATGCTGGTGCCCCCCGTGGGTGGACTGCCTTGGGCGGCCTATGCCGCCATTGCGGCCATTCTCTTTGCGGGGCTGGCTGCACTGCCATGGCTGCTGGCCCAGACCTGGGGTGGTCTGTCGCGGCGGTTGATGTCTCGAAAGACCAGCGATGCTGTGATGCTGATGGCCAGTTGGCGTCTGGCGCAGGCACCTGGCGTGGCCACGCCAGTGGTCACGGGCACCGTGGCAGCCTTCTCGCTGACCGTGGCCATGATGATCATGGTGGGAAGTTTTCGAGACTCTGTTTCAGACTGGCTCCAGCAGGTGTTGCCAGCCGATCTCTACAGCAGCGGTCAGTCGTTGGTGGATGCCCCCGGCTTTGACCCCTCGGTGGGCCCCGTCATCGCGGGCCTAGAGGGCGTGCGTCGCGTCGAGATGATTCGGCATCGAAGCCTTCGACTCGACACCGATCGGCCAGAGGTCATGCTCATGGCCAGGAATTTGAGGCTTGAAGACCCCATGCAGGCGCTACCGCTGGTGGGTGAGGCCATACTGCCGCCTGCCGGTGGTGATGCCGTCGTGGTGTTCGGCTCCGAGGCGATGGCGGGCCTCTATGGCTGGCGTGTGGGTACCACGGCCGTGCTGCCGCTTGGGCCCAGCGGACAGCAGTCGGTCTGGGTGGCGGGCCTGTATCGGGACTACGGGCGGCAGCATGGCTCGGTGGTGCTCCGAGAGGTGGACTACGAGCGCCTCACTGGAGATCGGTCGCGGTCGGGTCTGTCCATCTGGCTGCAGCCGGGCGCAGACCCAGCGGCCATCACACAGGCCGTGTCCGCTGCCCTGCCCGAGTTGGGCGTGCTGAAGTGGATCACGGCCACTGACGTCAGGGCCCTGTCCTTGCGCATCTTCGACCGCAGCTTTGCCATGACCTATGTGTTGGAGGCGGCTGCGCTCTGTGTGGCGCTCTTGTCGGTGGCGGCTGGCCTGGCGGGCCAGTTGCTGTTGCGCAGGCGCGAGTTCGCCTTGCTGGCACAACTGGGTCTGTCTCGAGGCGATCGGCTTCGTCTGGTGTCTTGGGAGGCGGGCCTGCTGTTGCTTGTGGCCGTGGCCTGGGGCAGTGTGATGGGCTGGCTCATGAGCCAGGTGCTCATACACAAGGTGAATCCGGAGTCGTTTCACTGGACGATGACCACCACGGTGGATGTCACGCAGTGGGCCGTGCTCTCGGCCGCACTGCTCCTGCTCGGTTTGGTCACCGCCCGCTGGGCAGCCCGTCAGGGCCTGGTTGAGAAACACCTCGCTTCAAGCCTTCGGGCAGACTGGTAGAGGCCAGCAGACACATGCATCGACGAGAACTGCTCAAGGCGCCCGTGCTTCTCTCTGCTGCGGGCTTGGCTTGGCATGGGCCGGGGATGTCTGCCGCGCAGGCGTCGTCGTTCTATCCGTCGGTGGTGCCCCGACCACTGGTGTTCCCGAGGGACTTCGGGGCCCACCCGAACCATCGAACCGAGTGGTGGTACCTCACGGGATGGCTGGGGGAGGGTTCTGGCGCCATGGGTTTTCAGCTCACATTCTTTCGCAGCCGCACCCAGCACGCACCCGAGAATCCGAGCCGGTTCGCGCCCAGGCAGCTGCTCTTTGCCCACGCGGCGCTGGCCATGCCTCACCTGCCCAGCCTGCGCCATGCAGAGCGTGCGGGTCGGCTGGGGCGTGCATCACTGCGGGCCTCTGAGCAAGACACCGACTTGAAGTTTGAGGATTGGTACCTGCGTCGGGTGGGTGCGTCGGGTTCCGAGCGCTACCTTGGCTACTTCGCAGGAGATGGCTTTTCTCTAGAGTTGGAGGCACAGGCCTCACAACCTCCTGTGCTTCGCGGTGAGCAGGGCTACTCCAGGAAGGGGCCGCGTCCCGAGCAGGCAAGCCACTATTACAGCCGTGCGCCCCTGTCGGTGAAGGCCCGTGTGCGGGATGGTCAGGCCTTGCAGCTGCGCGAGGGCCAGGCCTGGCTTGACCACGAGTGGTCCAGCCAATTGCTCATGCCTGGCGCAGTGGGCTGGGATTGGATCGGCATCAATTTGCTCGATGGCGGCACCCTCATGGCCTTTCGCATTCGAGATGACAAGGGCCAGACCCTCTACGACCACGTGGATGCCCGCAGCCCAAGTGGTGCGCCTGAGCTCGGCTGGAAGGGCCTGCGGTGGGAGCCCGCTGGCCGTTGGCGGTCCTCGCGCTCCCTGATCGAGTACCCGGTGCCCATGGCCCTGACGGTGGGGTCGCGTCGCCTCGAGCTCGCCCCCTTGATGTTGGCCCAGGAGGTCGACGCACGGGCGAGCACCGGCGGCTTTTATTGGGAGGGGGCGGTGGAACTGCGTGAGCGGGGGCAGTTGCTCGGCCGCGGCTACCTTGAGCTCACCGGCTATGGCGGGGCGCTGCGGCTCTAAAGCGGCCCTGGTGGGCTCCGAGGGGTTGTGAGGGGTCAAGTTTTCGGCCCAGCGACCGACCTTTAGATGTTGGTCATAACTTTTTGAGGTGGCAGCAATGGGCTGGCCCATGAGAATGCTTGTGTTGCGGGGGGCTTGGCTGGCAGGGGCGTGGCTTGCAGCCATGCCAGCCCATGCCCAGAACCCGGCAGGTGTTCTGGGAAGCGTCTGCTCGTCTGGGCCGGCTTCGTTGGAGTTGCTCAAGGCCGACCCCTTGCTGTCGGTCTTCTTTGAACAAACCTGCGGAAAGACAGTGGAGCAGGCCCTCGCGCAGCGCCCTGCCGAACCGGTCGTGGAGGCGCCGCCGGTGCTCCCCACCGACACCAATCAGAGTGCCAGCAAGGCCGTTCTTCGACCGGTTGCACCCGTCACCGTGGATGAGTCGGTGGTGCGCACGCCGGAACCCGCCCGGGTCGATTCCACCATGGCCAAGGAGATTGAGGGCGCCAAGGGCAGTTCGGTCTTCACAGGCTTTGTGGTCCGGGGGGTGACTGCCCTGCCCGTGGAGGACGTTCGCGCAGCCCTGGCCCCATTTGTGGGGGCCAACATGGACCTGCGCAGTCTCGATCGCATCACACAGGTGGTCAACAGCCTGTATCGAGAGCGTGGCTGGCTGGCCCGCTCAACCCTTCCCCCGCAGGACCTCTCTGAAGGTCGCCTGCTCATTCAGGTGGTGGAGTCAACCTTCAGTGGCGTGCGCATTGAAGACCCGCAGGGCTTGCTGCAAAACACCCAGGTTCCCAAGCGTGTCATTGAGACGGCCCAGCCCGTGGGTGAGGCCGTCTCGCTGCCGGCCCTCGAGGAGGCCAATGCCAAACTGGCAGACCTGGCCGGTGTCCAGACGCGGCTCAATGTGGTGCCGGGCCAGGAGGAGGGGCAGACCGGGGCGGTTTTGCAAGTGGAGCAGACCAAGCCTGTCGAATTGACGGTAGGGGTCGACAACAGCGGCTCCCGCTCCACGGGCCCAGAGCGTGCCCATGTGCGGGCGAGCTTCAACAATCCCACCCAACGCGGCGACAGCCTCGTGGCCCAGGGGCTCGTGACCGAGGGCGTTCAGTACGCGCAAGTTCAGTACAGCCTTCCGTTCAATCAGTACGGTTGGCGTGTGGGAGGCCAATGGTCGGCGATGCAGTACAAGCTGATTTCCTCAGACTTCTCCAGCGCAGACATGCGCGGCCCCACCTCGAACCAGGGGCTCTTTGTGGTCGTGCCCCTGCAGCGCAGGCCCTCCGGAAACATCAGCTTTCAGATGATGTTTGACAACAATCGTTATCGAAACGAGGCAGCAGGCCAGGTGGTCTCGCGTTACCAGAGCCAGTTGTTCTCCATGGGCCTGGAGGGCAACGCGGCAGACGGCTGGATGGGCGGTGGCGAGAACAGTTGGTCTGCCTTCTGGAGTCGCGGGGAGCTAGACCTCTCCGATTCACCCGAGGCGCATCGCACCTCAGATGCCAGCACCACGCAGACCGCGGGCTACTTCTCGAAGGTGAGGCTCTCGGCCATGCGCCGACAGGTCTTGGATCCCTCCAACACACTGGTGGTCATGGCGCAAGGCCAGTGGGCCAACCGTAACTTAGACGGCTCCGAGAAATTCTTCTTGGGGGGTGCGAGAGGCGTTCGGGCTTACCCGACCAATGAGGCAGGTGGGGCCCTGGGTGGGTTTGCGAGCCTGGAGTGGCAGCATCGTTGGAATTCGGAGTTCCAGCGATGGACCGTGTCTGGCTTTTACGACCATGGCCGCGTTCGGGTGAACAAGGAGAACGACTTCGCCGGTGCCGCCTCGCCCAACGACTACAGCCTGCGTGGCTATGGCCTCTGGCTCGGCGCCCAGACCGACTTCGGCTTTGCTGAATCGTCCGTGAGGCTCACCTGGGCCCGTCGGCTCGGCGAGAACCCTGGCCGCAGTACCTTGGGCCTGGACCAGGACGGCACGCGAACCTTGAACCGTTTCCGGTTGGATGCGAACCTTCGGTTCTAGGACCGATGCTGAGATGCGACATGCGCACTGACCCATCCACGACCCACACGGCTGCCCGCGCTCTGCGGCAGTTGTTGCTGGGGACGACTGTTTGGATGATGACCACCGCCGCATGTGCGCAGGCTGTCTTGCCTTCCGGGGGGCAGGTGGTTTCGGGCCAGGCCAGCATTGAGGCCAACAATGGTTCGATGACGGTGCGACAGTCGACCCATCAGGCCATCGTGAACTGGGACACCTTCAATGTGGGTCGTGACCAGTCGGTGCAGTTCATCGCCCCAAGTGCCCAGTCGACCACATTCAATCGGATCCTGGATGCCAACCCGAGCCAGATCATGGGTCGCATCCAGGCCAACGGCCAGTTGATTTTCAGCAACCCGCAGGGGGTGGTCTTTGGGGCTACGGCCCAGGTCGACGTGGGTGGACTGATCGTGACCGTCCACAACCTGAGCAACGAAGACTTTCTCGCCGGCCGCTGGCATTTCACCGGGGGCGCTGCTGGTGCGCGCGTGGAGAATTCGGGCCGGCTGCAGGCAGAACTTGGTGGGCACATTGCCCTGCTGGCGCCCGAGGTCCGAAATGACGGCGTGGTTTTGGCCCGTGAGGGCACCGTGGCCATGGCCGCAGGCGAGGCGGTGACCCTGCAGTTTGCCGGCTCACGCCGCCTCTCGGTGGTGGTGGATGCCGCTGTCATGAACGCACTGGTGTCCAACCGTCATGTCATTCGGGCCGATGGAGGCGTGGTTGTGCTCTCGGCGCGAAGCGCCAATGCCATTCTCGAGAGTGTCATCCAGCAGTCGGGAGAAGTCACTGCGCAAAGCCTGGTCAACCAAAACGGTCGCATTTTCTTGCAGGGCGGTGAGCGTGGCGTGGTGGGCGTGGAAGGTCAACTGAATGCGCGTGGCGCTGAGGCCGGCACCCGCGGTGGTGAGATTTTGGTCACCGGTGACAAGGTTTTTGTAGGCGCTGCCGCAGCACTGGAGGCGAGTGGGCCCGCAGGCGGGGGAGAGGTGCTGGTCGGTGGCGGATGGCAAGGCCAAGACCCCCGCATCAACTCTGCCAATGCGGTGGTGGTGGCCTCGGGGGCTCGGCTGGATGCCTCAGCCAGCGAGCAGGGTGATGGCGGCACCGTGGTGGTCTGGTCTGACACCGCCAATCCGCAGGGGGTCACGCGGGTGGCCGGAGACCTTCGCGCGCGGGGTGGCCCGCAGGGTGGCGACGGTGGTCGAATTGAGACCTCTGGTGCGAACTTGGATGTACAGGGTGTCACAGGCGATGCGTCGGCGCCCATGGGTGTGTCCGGCGAGTGGCTGTTTGACCCGTACAACGTGACGATCACGTCGGCCACGGCCAATGGCGCAATGACCAGCGATGTGAACAACGGCAGCACCTGGACTCCGTCTGCAGACAACTCCACCATCCTCAACACCACGATCAACACCCTTCTTGAGGCTGGAACCGACGTGACCGTCACCACCACGGGTGCGGGCGTTCAGGATGGTGACATCGTGGTGGATGCGGCCATCACCAGAGCGACCACGACTGGACGGGCCACTCTCAGCCTCACGGCAGACCGAAACATCACCATCAATCAAGCCATCAACATTGCGGGCAGTGGGTCTTTGTTACAACTCACAGCGGGCGGTTCGAGTGGCGCGGCCGTGGGGTTCCGGGCACCCGTGACAGT
This sequence comes from Hahnella aquatica (SeqCode), assembly GCF_965194505.1. GTDB lineage: Bacteria > Pseudomonadota > Gammaproteobacteria > Burkholderiales > Burkholderiaceae_A > Hahnella > Hahnella aquatica. Next base: position 527,254 of record NZ_OZ239144.1, read on the forward strand.
GGACACCCTGGTGGTGAATGCGTCTGGTACTGGCGCGATCAATCAGGGGGCAACGGCAGGAGCGGCCGCCCTCACGGTCACCAACCTTGGGCTTAATGCCCCCTTGGCGGCGGTGGACCTCAAAACCAATCAGATCGTCTCCGGAACCACCATCACCAACAGTCTGGGCACGGTGGCCGGAAATGTTGCAAGCCTAGACCTCTTGGCCGGAACCGGTGTGTCCGTGGCCAATGCCAGTCATGGCACCGGTGTGTATGTCGGAACCGTCTCGAGCCTCTCGGGCCTCACCACCACCGGTGCACTCAACCTGAGGGTGACGGACACCAATCTCTACGTGAATTCCAACGTGGTTGCGGGCGGCAACTTGGTGCTGAACGCTGGAAGTGTTTCTGGTAATTCTTTGGCGGCCTCGGCAGCCAACCTCATTGTGTCGGACACCGCAAGCATCAGCACCGGTGGGCAGGGTTTGCTATACACAGGAGCTGTGGCCGAGGGAAGTGCAAACCTGCTTCGTCTGGTGCCCGCCGGCTCAGGCCGGTTCCGTTACAACAGCAATGAGGGCTCTACCGGCTACAGCGCTGCACTGGAGTCGACGGGCCTTCATGTCATTTATCGAGAGCAGCCAACCCTCACGGCGTCGATTGGCTCACTCAGCCGCACGTACGGGTCCATCGGATCGCTCACCCCCAGCATTTCCGGATTGCTGAATGGAGATACCCAGGCCCTTGCCTACACCGTCAACCCCTCTGTGTCTGTTGTCAATAATTTGACCTCCACGTCCGGAAATACACGGGTTGGCACCTACTCTCTGACGGTTAGTACGGGAACGAGTGCACTTGGCTATGCGGTTTTGGGGGGCAGCGGTTCCCTTGCGGTAACCAAGCGAGCCTTAACCACCTCGGCCATCGGCAATAACCGCGTCTACGATCAGTCCACCACCGCTTCAGCCGCGCTTTCGAATGACGCCATCGGAACAGACAAGGTTATTTCGAAGGCCGCATCTGCATCGTTCTTAGATAAAAATGTAGCGAACAACAAGACCATCACAGTGGTTGGAATCAATATTTCGGGCACTGAAGCCGAGAACGTCGATGCAGGGAACTACGATGTTGCAAACACCACGGCAAGCACGACTGCGGACATCACACCATTGGGTATTTCGGCCGTTTATTCCGCCCAAAACAAGGTTTACGACGGTACTGATACTGCTGCGGTCACCGCGAATGTGTCTGCTGAAGTTATCTCGGGAGATACGGTTTCAGCAGTGGCTTCGGGAACGTTTGCTGATAAGAATGTGGGTACAGCCAAGGCTGTGAGTGTCACTGCAGGAGCGCTCACTGGAACAGACGCTGGAAACTACTCCGTGAGCAATCCCACGGCCACAGTCAATGCAAATATCACGGCCAAGACGGTTGCTTTGTCTGCTGCGAAGGTCTATGACGGTGATACGGCGCTGACGGGGTCGGAGGTGACGATCACCACCGGTGTGGGCAGTGAGACCCTTGGCTTTAGCAGCGCCACGGCAAGTAATGAGAACGTGGCCACGGCGGGTAAGTTCATCAACGCCATTACCTTGGTGGATGGCACCAATGGGGGCCTGGCCACAAACTATCAACTGCCCACCCTGGATGCCGCCAATGCCCCGGTGAGCATCACCGCCAAGACCGTCGGTTTGTCTGCTGCGAAGGTCTATGACGGTGATACTACGCTGACGGGGTCGGAGGTGACGATCACCACCGGTGTGGGCAGTGAGACCCTTGGCTTTAGCAGCGCCACTGCCAGTGATAAGAACGTGGCCACGGCCGGCAAGTTCATCAACGCCATTACCCTGGCGGATGGCACCAACGGCGGCCTCGTTACAAACTATCAGTTGCCGACCCTCAATACGGCCAATGCACCGTTGAGCATCACCGCCAAGACGGTTGGTCTGTCTGCTGCGAAGGTCTATGACGGTGATACGACGTTGACGGGGTCTGAGGTGACGATCGCCACCGGTGTGGGGAGTGAGACCCTTGGGTTTAGCGGTGCCACTGCAAATGACAAGAACGTGGCCACGGCCGGCAAGTTCATCAACGCCATTACCCTGGCGGATGGCGCCAACGACGGCCTGGCCACAAACTATCAGTTGCCTACGCTCAACAATACCAACGCAGCAGTGAGCATTACGGCCAAGACGGTTGGTTTGTCTGCTGCGAAGGTCTATGACGGTGATACTGCGCTGACGGGGTCGGAGGTGACGATTACCACCGGTGTGGGAACCGAGACCCTTGGCTTTAGCAGCGCCACTGCAAATGACAAGAACGTGGCCACAGCCGGTAAGTTCATCAACGCCATTACCCTGGCGGATGGCGCCAACGGCGGCCTGGCCACAAACTATCAGTTGCCTACGCTCAACAATGCCAACGCAGCAGTGAGTATCACGGCCAAGCCCATTACGGTTACGGGAATCACGGCAAGCGCCAGGGTCTACGACGCCACGCGAACGGCCAACGTGTCGACTGCTGGCGTGGACTGGGATGCAATCGGGCGCGAGACTGGAGATGACCTTACTTTTGCGTCGGTATCAGGCCTCTACGACAACAAGAATGTGGGGGCCACAAAAACAATCACGCTCACTTCTACTTACTCGGGCACGAGTGCGTCGAACTACGCGATTACATCGCAGCCCACCACCACGGCGGGCATCACGGTTCGGAATCTTTCAGTAACAGCCCTGGCAAACAACAAAATTTATGATGCCACCACGGCGGCAACTTACACGCTGCTCTCGGACATGATCGCAACGGATAGCCTTGTTCTCTCCTCGGCCAGTGGCGTCTTTAATAACAAGCATGTGGGGACAGGCAAGACGGTCACCGTGGCGGGAATTGCCGTCGCAGGAACGGACGCGGGAAACTACCAGTTGATGAACACTTCGACGCAGACCTTGGCAAATGTTTCTGCTCGGACCATACAACTCAATGCCATGACCGCGCAGAGCAAGGTCTACGACGGCAGTACCTCCGGAACCATTACAGGAACATTGTCAGTCACACCATTGCTCAACGATGACCTTACGTTGAGTGCGTCTGGTGCCCACACTGTCGCCTTCTCGGACAAGAATGTTGGAGCAGGTAAGACGGTCACAGTGTCCAACCCCGGTGCCCTTGCTGGCGCAGATGCCGGAAACTACACACTGAATCCCACTGCGACCACCACTGCGAGTATCACGGCGAAATCGTTGACGATCTCCGGAATTACCGCATCGGACAAGGTTTACGATGGCAATGCGGTGGCACAAGTCGATACCAGTGGAGTCACCGCAGCGGTCCTTCAGCAAGGTGGTTTGGTCGCCAGTGATGCATTCGCTGTCGCCGCCACTGGCACATTCCGTAATGCCGACAACACAGCTGATGACAAGAATGTTGGTGTTGGAAAAACCGTGGCACTGACCAGCACCTACTCTGGTGCTGATGTAACCAACTACAACATCACAGGCCAAAATACGACGACCGCAAGCATTACTGCCAAGCCCATCACAATGAGTGGGATCACGGCTTCGGGCAAGGTCTATGACGGAGGGGTATCGGCCACGGTGAGCACGGCTGCACTGACCCAGTCGTATTTGGAGGGTACGGTGGGTGTGGTCAGCGGCGACAGTCTGACGGTGACTGCGACAGGCGTGTTTGCGAACAAGAATGCGGCCCCGGGAAAGACGGTGACGCTGACGTCGAGCTATGGTGGTTCGGACGTGGCTAACTACGACATTACGGATCAGGCCAGCACGACGGCAGATGTAACACCCAGGGGACTCACCATAGTGGGTATTACCGCACTCGACAAGTTCTATGACGGATCGAATGTGGCCTTTGCCAACGTTGGGTCCAGCACCCTCTCAGGGCTGGTCGCCGGCGATGATGTGTCGCTTTCGTCATCGGGGGTCTTCTTAGATGCTGCCGTGGGTGGCAACAAACCAGTATTGTTGACCAACACGCTTGCTGGAAATGATGTTTCAAATTACTCGGTTACCAATCAAGACACAACCTTGGCGAGTATCTTCGACCGGGTCACCGTTCCAGTGGTCCCAACCGCCACCCAGACCGTTGTGCAGTTCAGCCCCACCACGGTTCGGTTTGTGCCACAACCGGTTGCAGTGACATCGGCGGCGCCGGCGGTCTCACTGCCGGTGAGCGCCACCAGTCAGCCTGCAGCGGTGGCGGCCGCCGCAAGCGCTGGGGCAGCCGCCAGCCCGAGTGTTGCGGCCGCTCAGACCGCCACGACCGTCACAGCCGTTACGACTGCTGTTGGCACATCCCCGGCGCTAAGCAGCCCAACGGCGCCCGGGAGCGTGGCCGCAACAGTCGCCGAGGCAGTGGCCGAGGCGGTAGCGGCCACTCCGGCCTCGGCTGCCACACTGCCGGCCAGTGCACTCTCAAGCCTCCCAACCAGCGTGGCGCAGTCCATCCCTGCGGAGACCCTTCAGACGATGAGTCCCGCCCAGGTGAGTAGTGTGCTGGCCGCCCTGGACCCTGCCCAGGCCTCAGCCCTGACCACGGAGCAGGTGGCCCAGGTCGGTGACTTGTTTGCAGCGGCCTCCGATGCCCTCGGCGCATCCACCGCTGCAGCCACTGGTGTCGCGACGTCTTCCCCTGCCGCCCTGGCGCAGGCCAGTCCTGGCGAAGTCCTGGCACTGCTTCCGAGCCTGCCAGCCGAGGCACGCGCCGCCCTGCCCACGGAGACATTGGAGGCTGTACAAGCCCTGATTTCCCAGGCGCTCGAGGCCGAGAAGCCCACGAGTGAGTCCATGGGACTAGGTGCAGGCTCTCGCCTGGCCGGCGCCTCCCTGCCGCTCTCGGAGGTGCCGCAGCTGACACCCGACGCCTTACAGGCGCTGACTGCCCAAGACATGGTGGCTTGGGATGCGGCAGCCCTTCAACAGCTCACCGCGGCCCAGGTGGCCACGCTGCCAGCCGAAACACTGGCTGGCTTGTCCGCCGCTCAGCTGGCTGCTCTGGACGCAGTGCAGCTTCAGGAGTTGAGTGCGTCGCAGCTCGCAGATGTGTCGGCCCTGCTCACGCCGGCGCAATTGGCAGATCTCACCACGGCACAGAAGACTGCAGCGCGAGATGTTCTAGCAAGCACCGCCACGGCCACGGAGACCTCCGCAGCCGGCACTATCCCTGCATTGCCTGCATCAACCCCGCAAGAGGCCGGCACCAGCAGCCTGCTGGGCAGCGCACCGGCTGATGTTGCAAGCCTGTTGCTCAGCCCGTCAGCGATCTCGGCCGAGCAGCTTGCGGTGCTGCCCCTGGGCACTTGGCAGCAACTCGATCCCTTGATCATTCAACAGCTCTCACCCGCGATCATCTCGAACGTACCTCTGGCCGCAATGGCCACCTGGTCGCCGGAGCAGATCGCTGCCTTGCGCGGTGCACAACTCTCGGCCCTGAGCATCCCCCAGTTGCGGGTTGTCTATTTGCTTTTGGCGCCAGCCCAGTTCGCACAACTGCCTGAGGCACAGGTGGCGGGGCTTCGTCTGTCGCAGCGGTTTGTGTGGGTGAGTCGGGTTGGGCGCAACCCGGCGCTGTTGCAGGAACTTCTCGCCTCGGCAAAGCGCGACCCCGTTCGGCTAGACACCCAGGATCTGGCCCAGCTCGGCCCGCGCGAGGCTGCTCGCCTGTCTCCTGTCTCGATTCGTCAGCTCGAGGCTGCGCAGATTTCAATGCTGCAGCCTGCCGTGTTCTCGGCCCTGTCGGATCAGCAGGTTCGAGCCCTTCGGTCTGAGCAGATTGCCTCGCTCGACCCGAGTCAGTTGAGCAGCATCCTGCCCTGGCTCACCTCCGAGCAGGTGCGCGCCATCACCCCCGGACAGCTCAGCGGGCTGAGAAACCTGGTCGAATCGAATTAATCCTTCAAGCCTTTTAAGCCCATCAAAGCGCTGGCATTGAATTGAAGCCGTCCCAGGTTAAAGTAAGCCAAATTCACCAGCCGGGAGGGCAATCCGATGCAGCAGGCTGTTTCCGCGTCACTTCTTTTGACAGCCGCTGAAGTCGTTCAGCAGGACGACCCCAAGCGTGTAATGTCACTGGTGACCGAGCGCATCGACGCGCTGTTTCGGGATGAACGGGTGGTCTTCGCAGAGGGATTGGCAGCGGAGAACATGTCTCAGCTGCAGGGCGCAGCCTATCTGGCGGGTCTTGAATACGGCCCATCGCAGTATGCCCAGCTCGCCATTTTTCGCGCTGCACCGCTTGAGCCTGAGACCAAAGAGAGTCTGGATGCATTCTTCGGGATTGCCCGCCAATGGCTTGCAGCCCTTGCCGAGGTGTCTGATCGCGAGGCTGAGCTTCAGCAACTGCTGGGCAAAGACCCGCTCACCCGTCTGCTCACGGGCCGAGACCTTGCGCGGCAGATGTCTGCGGCTCTCGACGAGGCCAGCCCCGGTGGTGAGAAGCTGGCCTTCCTGCACATCGACCTCATCGGCTTTCGGGCGGTCAATGAGCAGCTCGGCGATGAAATGGGAGATGAGCTTCTCTTTGCCCTCTCCGAGAAATTGCTGCGCGCGGTTCGAGACGGGGATCTTGTGGGCCGCCTGGGCCCAGATGAGTTCGGAATTCTATTGCGCGACATGTCGACGGATCGGGCCCTGCAGGGCGTGATGGCGAAGTTTGAGGCGATCATGGAGTCGCCTCCGATTCCCACCGAACTCTGGAACGGTGCCCGCATTGCACTGGTTCTGGCCCCCGACGATGGCCAGACGGCCCAGGCCCTGATGGACAAGACGCGTGCTGCACTGGCCGCTGCCAAGCACAAGGCGCCCAAACAGCAGGGCCGCGTCTAAGGCGCACGCGCATGCTCTCAAGGCTCTTTTCCGGAAAAGACAAGGACGCCCTCGAGCAGGCCAAGGCTGCCTTTGAGCAGGCCTGCCTCATCAAGGGTGACTCTCGCGAGGCACAGGTTGCGCGCATCCGCATCGCCCTGCGCTGTCGTGCGGTGCTCGACAAGACCTTTGTCGAGGGTGCAGAGCGATCGCTCGACCATGCCGAGCGTTGCATGATTGCCCTGGTGCAGGGCGAGGGGCGGCCCCCTGATCCCAAGGCCTCCGCCTTTCAGAAGATCAAGAGCATCAATGGTGAGATCGATGCCTACATCCCCTTGGAGTACGCCGAGGAAGTCTTCAAGATTGGTGCCGCCTATCAACTGGAGCAGATCTCCGCGCGGCAGGCCGTTGAGCTGGCCCAAGATGTGGCCGATCGAATCTCATCCCACCTGAACCTGGATGTTCCGTTTGAGGCCCTGGGCTTCATGGCCAAGAACATCGAAGAGGAGGAAGCCGCAGCCGCGGAAGCCCAAGAGACTACAGCGCAAGATCAGCCTGATCTGGGCGACGCCACAAACACACCTGCTGCGCAGGACTCAAACACAGACAAGAAGTCGACTGGCAAGGCCAGTTGGCTCGAGCGGGCGGGGCTCTACTGATGCGCATCTCGATGATCGGCGTGGGGCTCATGGGCCATGGCATTGCAGCCAACCTCCTCAACAAGGCCCATGAACTTTCCTTCCTGGAACACCCCGGCAATCAGCCCACGGCTGACCTCATGGCCCAGGGTGCACTGGCCATGCCCACGATCGAGTCGCTGGTGGCCTCTGCAGACATGGTCCTGGTGGTGGTGACCGGGTCACCGCAGGTGGAGCAAGTGGTGCGTGGCCCGGGAGGCCTGCTGGCGCACATGAGGCCAGGCCTCGTGGTGATCGACTGCTCCACGGCCATCCCAGACTCCACGGTGGCCCTGGCGCAGGCTGTGGAGGCGGCTGGCGGGGCCTTCGCAGATGCAGCCATGACGAGAACACCCAAAGAGGCCGCAGAGGGTCGATTGAACCTCTTGGTGGGAGCACCGCCCGCGCTCTTTGAACGGATTCAGCCGGTGCTGGCGTGTTTTGCGGAGAACATCACCCATGCCGGGCCGGTGGGGGCCGGTCATCGGTTAAAGCTCCTGCACAATTTTGTGTCCTTGGGTTCGGTCACGCTCATGGCCGAGGCCTTTGCCTGTGCAGAACAGTCGGGCATCCCGGCCGAGCTCTTGGTCGACACCCTGGCCAAGGGCGGCGGTTGGGGGGCCGCCCTGGATCGAATCAAGCCCTATGTGCTGGAGGGCAAGGCAGAGCACTTTCGATTCAGTGTGGCCAATGCCTCCAAAGACCTGACCTACTACAACGGCATGGCTCAGGCCAGCGGGGTCTCCAGTGCGGTGGCCCAGGGCGTGCTCAGCGACCTTCAGGCTGTCGTGCAGGCCGGCCAGGCAGACGCTTACATGCCGCTTTTGGCGTCTTTGCTGGGCGCGGAAAAACCCCGAAAGGCCTGACAGGGGTCTGGCCGCTCGATCGACGGGCTCTGCCAGCTGACATCAAAAGGTGGGGATGCATCGGGGGGCTGCTCAACAAAGCCCACTGACACCACCTTGAGATCTGGACGGCTCGCCCTCAGGATTTGGGGCACGCCGTAATCCAGCCGGGCATGGCCATTTCCCAGCACCACCACCGCAGGAAGTTGCTCCAAGGCAGCCAACGCCATGCTTGCATCACGCAGCCTCTGTATCTGGCGAATATGACCAAGGTGTTGCTCGGGAAGCATGCCGCAGTGCCCATCTCGAAGGTCAGTGTCGAGCAGTGCCTGCGCCTCAGCAGACAGCGGTGCCTGCTTCAACAGTGCCAGCAGCTTCGGGTGCCCAACGGAACGCAGCTGGGCCCGGGTTAGATTGCCCCCGTGCACGGCCCAGCCCAGCTCGTCTGTTGCATCGAACAGGGGTTTGTGAAGCGGCCATCGCCAGCCCGATGGATCAAAGCCTGCGGCCTTCAGCCGCTGCAATTGCGTCTCTGGGGTGCCGGCAGGCATGTGCTGCGGCGCCATCAGGTGCTCGGCCACCACACGGAGGGACCGACCCGACAGTGCGCGCAAGAGATCCGCCCTCGCCTGGTGATGGTGCGGGTTGTCGTGCAGTTCACCGAGCAAAATGACGTCAGCTTCCTGCAGGAGCGTGAGCAGTGCCGCTCTGTCGGCCGTGGCGCCCTGGATCTGAAGCGCTCTTGGGGTCGTCTCCCCTGCGGCAACAGGGGAAAGCCCAAGCGTCAGCAAGGCGCCCGCGACCAGTAGAAGCCGAGTGGCTCGCAGGAAAGCCGCCGTCGAACGTTGATTTGAAGCGGAAATTGGGCTCATTTTTGACTCGGGTCTGACTTCTTGTATTGTGCACAGCATTACACCCATTGTTGCCCGCATCCCCTTTCATGGCCCGACGGTTTATCCAGAAGTTTCTCCCCACACAGGAACAGATCGCAGCCAACAAGACGCTGCGCTTCCTGGGGCCGGCCATTCTGCAGCCGGGGCTCTGGCATGTCACGCGCCGCAGCGTCTCCGTGGGCGTTGCGATTGGGCTTTTTTGTGCCTTCATCATCCCAGTCGGTCAGATTCCGTTGGCAGCCGTCATCGCCATTTATTTCCGGGCGAATTTGGCGGTGGCCACACTCAGCACCTTCGTGACCAATCCATTCACCTTTCCGCCCATCTATTACGTGGCGTACCTCGTGGGCTCGGCCATGCTCGGCGAGAAGGTGGTCGAGTCTGAGGTGGCCTCGGTGGTGTCAGAGATTTCCCAAGAGTCCGACCAAGGCTTGATTGACGGTCTGCTGAGCTGGGTCTCGAGCCTGGGTGATTTGGGCGTTCCACTGCTGCTCGGCATGGTGACCTTTTCAGTGGTCTCTTGTGTGCTCGGTTACTTCATCGTGAACCTCGCCTGGCGGGCCAGTGTGGCCATTCGCTACCGCAAGCGCAAAGCCTTGCCAAGGCCAGAGGGGAACCCCAGGCCCTGATCCGAGTCTCATGATCATGAGACCATCGGAGGTGGGCGCATGAAGACCTTTCAATGGATGACAACCGGCCTGGTGCTGTCTGCGCTGCTGGGTTGTGAGGGGGCACCATCATCAAACGTTCACAAGACTGTGAACCAGCCCGAGAAACAGATTGATATCCCCTGCTATATCAGTGAGCAGTCGGTGCGAAACGGCATGAGAACCTGCATCTACAAGTGCCAAGATGGCAGCGCAGACTCCGCATCCACCGAGAGTCAGTTCACCTGCCCAAATACCATCTTCAAACGGGTCTAGCCGGCAGGTTTTGTTCGGCCAAGGCCACGGCATCGGGTGCGCTGGTACAGCATCCAATGGTTTCGAGCGACGCCGCCATCCTCAGCGCCTCGGCCCCAAAGGCCGAGACAAAGATTGGGCCGCCCAACATGAACTTTAGGCCTGGGTTTCGTGAGGCCTGCCGCACCTGAGGAAGCAGCCGCTGTAGTTGTCTCAGTTCATGCTCCGTGGCCACCGACACGCCCGCAAGGTCGAACCATTCATTGGCCACCGTTTCAAGAATCGTTTCTTCGCTGGTGCCCACTTCGATGACGACCTCCCAGTTGGCACGACGAAAGAAGTCCGAGACGACGATGAGTCCTAGCAGGTGCTGCGAGCCAGGTGCAGTGGTGAGCATGATGCGATGCAGTGGGCCCGAGGTCTGTGGCCCGTCCTGGTAGGCATAGCCAAGCCGATGTGCAATCTCATGGAGCCTGGCCAGGCCAATGGTTACATTGGCAAAGTCCGATAGATCTCGCTCCCAGAGTTCTCCCAGGTATCGGGCTGTGGGCGTGATGAGATGGATAAAAAGATCGGTTGATTCCGTACCTCGCTCCAGCGACCGATCGATGATGGCCTGCGCAGCAGCAGGGCTCTCGCCGATGCAGGCATTGGCAAAGGCCACGATGTCGGTGGAGCCAAATACATGCTCCGGTCTACGCGTCTCGAGCGCATGGACATTTGTAACCATGGGATGCGCGCCAAGGAGCCGAGGGAGGATCTCATCCTCGATGATTCTCGACAGTGATGCGTCGCAACTGGACGTTGTTCTTTTCAGCATGTGTCCCCCAACACCTTGGCCTTGATTGCGTTATAGACCCCTTCTCAGGGGCTTTCAACTCCGGTCATGGCGGCTGCGTTTGTCATTCGAGGCGCTGAGGAGCTTGGGCACCACGGTTCCCTCGATGAAAGCGAGCAGGCTTTTGCGCTGATGGGGCGTCAACCCCCCGGCGACTGCGCGCGAGGACAGGCCGAGAACGGGCTCTGGCGACGGTTTGGTGGTCAGTTTCTTGAGGCTCGAGCCCATGCGTCGTTATAGCGCCGGGCCCTGGAGGGGTCAACCTGAGGTTTATCTCTATGTCTTAGCGCTGCCGCCAGGCGGCCAGGATCAGTGAGAGCCATCCCAGAATAAATGCCAGGCCACCCCAAGGGGTGATGGCCCCAAGACCTGCAATGTCGGTCAACACCCGAAGGTAGAGGCTTCCGCTAAAGACAAGAATGCCCGCTGTGAAGGCCAGGGCGGAAAAGGTTGTCCAGGGGCCCGTTCGGCCGGCCAGCGCCAGCAAGGCCACCGCATGAATGAGGTGGTAGTGCGCACCGGTCTTAAAAATTTCCACCAGGCGGGGCTCTGCGAAGGCCGACAAGCCGTGGGCAGAGAAGGCCCCCGCCACCACGCCAGTGGCCCCGAAGAGACCTGCGAGGGCGAGGATCACCCTGCTGCCACTGTTGGAATGGATCGTGTTCATCATCACCTCGATTCGTTTCGCTTCTGTCGACGCCACTGCCACGGTGGCGTCGGGCTCTTGTCGACCCATAGTCCTCGTTTGTCCGACCTGGCCTGCGCCTCCGAGTCTAGAAGCGCCTTTGCAAAGGGCTTCGGAAGTTTCCCAAGGTATTGACGGTAAGCCCAGGCCAGGCCTCTTGCCACCTGTTGCTGATTGATGTTGTTGCTGCCCTCATAAACGATGCCCACCTGTCGCGTGTAGCGGTCTTTTGCGTGCACCTCGATACGCACCTCTTTCCGAAAAACAAGGTCGGATAGAGACTGCTTGCTGCGTTGTCCGAAAGGCTGTGCCTGTTCGGGGGCGTCGATGCCCGCGAGGCGCACTTTGTATTGTTTCTTGTCTGCGGTGAGCACTGTGATGGAATCGCCATCGGCGATGCCCACCACCTGCCCGCGAATCTCCCAAGGGGTCGCCCAGGCCTGCCCAGCAACGAGGACAAGCGTGAACAGCCCAATCCAAAGCCGAGGCAGGCTAGCGGTTGGCACCAATTCGAACACTTCGAGATGCCACAAGGATCTCTGCCAGGTAGAGCACGCAGGCCATGATGAAGCAGACCAGGCCAGACAGAAATGTGATGGACACCCAACTGGAGAGCTGCAGGCGGCCGGTAATGCCAGCTGAGTAGAAAAGCTCGATCACGGTGAGCCCGATGAGTAGGGCGCAGATCACCATCAAGGCCGTTGACCAATTGATGATTCGGCCTCGCGTGGCAAGGGATTCGATCTCATCCTCGAGCTTGGCCCGGGCATCTGCGCCATCGAGCTGCTCAAGCTTGGCCTCCAGGGCGCGTGCCCGGTCGATCACTCGTGCCAGCCGAACACCGAGTGCATTGAGCATGCCGGCCACACCAGTCAGGAGGAAAACAGGCGCAATGGCCAGCTGGATGGCCTCGGCCAGTGGGCTCCAGTCGCCCATCATGGGGAGCCGCACGCGCGGTTTAAGTTCATCGCCACATTGTAATGAGTCGCGGTCAGTCGGCTGCCGAAGGCCTGCTGCGCTTGCCCAGTTTGCGACAGGCATCTGAGCAGTGCTTTACCTCATCCCAGTTCTTGGCCCAAGACTTTCGCCAGGTCATGGTGCGTCCGCATACGCTGCAGAGCTTGCTTGGCAGGAAGCTTTTGTTGCCCGGGTGGTCGCGCTTGGTCATGTCAGGTCAGGCAATAGGCCTGAATGGCGGCCTCAAACGTCTGCCGATGGGCCTGGACTGTCAGCTCGATGGGGTCGGAGTAGCCACCGGCCATGGCTACGGCAATCGGAATGGCACGTGCCCTTGCAAACGCAAAGACCGCGCGGTCGCGGTCAAGCAGTCCTGCAAGGCTGATGCTCAGGCGTCCAAGCTTGTCACTCTCCAGTGGATCTACGCCCGCCAAGTAAATCAACAGGTCTGGTCGGGGAAGGGCATCCAGCCGCTCGAGCAGATGGTGAACGGCAACTAAATAGTCGGCATCGGTGGTGCCATCGGCCAGTGCGATGTCGATGTCCGACTCGCACTTCTGAAAGGGAAAGTTTGAGGCCCCGTGGATAGAGCAGGTTAGGGTGTTCGGACGGCCAGCCAGGATGGTGGCGGTGCCATCGCCCTGGTGAACGTCGAGATCAATGATGGTCACGCGCAGGCCAGCATGGTTCTTCTGCATCCAGTGGCAGGCCACCGCAGCATCGTTAAAGCAGCAATAGCCAGATCCAAAGTTTCGGTGCGCATGATGCGTTCCGCCGGCCAGGTTAAAGGCCACCCCGGGCGCCGACCCATAGGCCTGTTCGCATGCCGCAAGGGTGGCGCCCACCGAGCGCCGTGAGCGCTCCACCATTGCTTCGGACCAGGGAAATCCAATCTTTCTCATCGCCTGCCCATCGAGTTGGCCTGTGCAGAGTTGGTGTACGTAGTCCGCGTCGTGGCAGAGCATGAGCTGCTCGTCTGTGGCGGCCTGTGGTGGGCAGACCTCGATCTGCTCTAGCGCATTCAAAGACTCGCGCAGCCATCGATACTTCACCATGGGGAAGCGGTGCCCTTGCGGCAGTGGCAGCTCGAATTGGTCCGTGCTGAAGGCTTTGATGAGGGGTGTGGGGCTGGCCATGGTCGATTTCAGCTGGCTGGCTGTGGTCTTTGTCTGGAATGCAGTGGCATCATCGTTGGCAATTATGAGCACAGCCCAACTCGATTCCGCCCCAGGAAAACTCAGTGTCTACTTTGACGGCGGCTGCCCCGTGTGCCGCGCCGAAATCTCGTCTTATCAAAGTGGCCCCGGTGGCGATGGCATCTGTTGGCTCGATGTCACCAAGGTGAGCGCAGATGAACTCGGGCCTGGCCTGGTACCAGAGGCTGCCATTGCTCGGTTTCATGTTCGCCGGCCAGATGGTGAACTGGTGAGCGGGGCTGCGGCCTTTGTCGAGGTCTGGAAGCAGTTGCCCAGGTGGCGTTGGCTGGCCATCATGGCGCAGTTCCCCGGCGCCATTGGCCTTATGGAATATGCCTACCGGTTGTTCCTCAAAGTAAGGCCGCTCTGGCGCAAGACGGCGCGGTAGTGGTCCTCTAGCGTGGCCACGCCGTGGCTCGGTGTTGCGTCTGCATCGTAGGACTTCGTCTCCTCACTCCACAGCAGCATCGACTCGGTCGCGTAGTAATGCCCAATGCGGGCGTACTCCGCCTTGGCTTCGAGGCCTGGGAAGGCCTTGCTCAGCACGTGCAGTGCGCGCGAGACCCAGAGCAGAAGCCCAGGCGGCACCTGTCGTATCCGCACTGGGCGCCCCAGAATCTGCGCCAATAGCGCTGCCTGATCACGTGGCGTCAGGGCCTCTCCGGGCCCACCAACGGGAAGAATCTTGCGAGACCGCTCCGGCTGATTCAAGCAGCCGACCAGGAACTCCGCCAGGTCATCATCGGCAATGGGCTTGCAGGCGGTAAGCGTTCCATCTCCGAAGACCAGAAACGGTTTGCCGCGCTGCACCCGCGAGAGCTGTCCGCTCAAGGATTTGAAGAAGGCTGTGGGACGCACAATGCTCCAGTCGAGTGGCGAGGTCATCAGCTCATGCTCGAAAGCCAGTTTTGCGTGTTGAAAGTGCAGCCTCGGCCGCTGAACACAGATGGCCGAGAGCAGGACGAACTGCCTTAAACCCGCCTCCACACAGGCCTTGAGGAGCATCGATTGCGCCTGATGGTCTACCCGCCATGCATCGGCCTTGGTGCCCGTTCGAGAGGCCATGCAAGACACCACTGCAGAGGCGTCATGGCTTCTCAGTTGATGGCACAACTGGTCTGCGCTGTGGAAGGCCTCACGGCCAAGCGTCAGGACACGGTGGCCTTGGGCCTCCAACGCTTTCTTGGTTGCGGCGCCAATCGTTCCGCTGGCGCCCGTCAGGGCAACATTCTGTGGACGCATCGCCGCATGTTAGAGCACGTCTGTGCTGGGCTCTCCGGGGAATGCTTTCTGTAATACTTTCCAGATGAACATTCTCATCACAGGCGGCAGCGGTTTTCTGGGTGCAAGGCTGGCGACCGCCTTGCTCAAAGCGGGGGCGCTCTCGGTCGGGGGTGGGCCAGCCCGGAGCATCAGTCGGCTTGTGCTCACAGACCTCAATGAGCCACCTGTGGCCCTCCAGGCCGATTCAAGGGTTCACTTCCTCAAGGGCTCGCTTCAGAGCGTCCTGCGGGATGGCCTGCCGGGCCCTGAGGTGGATCTGGTGTTTCATTTGGCCGCTGCGGTGAGCGCGGAATGCGAAGCCAACTTCGACCTGGGCATGTCGAGCAACCTGCAGGCCACGATCGACCTTCTCCAGGCCTGTCGGGCTTCGGGAAGGGCGCCCACGGTGGTGTTTGCGAGCTCCGTGGCTGTCTTTGGCCGCCGGACGGGTGAGTCTTGGGAGGGTGTGACGGTCGATGACGACACGCTGCCCACGCCCCAGAGTAGTTATGGCATTCAGAAGTTTGTAGGCGAGCAGTTGATGGCGGACTTCGGCCGCAAGGGCTACATCAAGGCCAGAGCCGTGCGACTGATGACTGTCAGTGTCCGGCCAGGTCGGCCCAATGGTGCCGCCTCCGGGTTTCTCTCGGGAATGATTCGCGAGCCATTGGCGGGTGTTCGGGCTCAGGTGCCTGTGAATCCAGACACGCGGGTGGCGTTGTCATCGCCCTCGACAAGCATTGACGGGTTGATTCGTGCAGCCCAGGCCTCTGACGGTGAATGGGGCCCACTGACGGCCATGAACCTGCCCTCGCTCACCACCACGGTGGGGGCCATGGCCGACACCCTGCTGAGAAAGGCTGGCCCTGAGGCCCATGGCCTGCTCGACTGGGAGCCAGACCCTACGGTTGCACGAATCGTTGGCGGTTGGCCCAGCCAACTCAAGGCAAGCCGAGCGGCTGGGCTGGGCTTGATGCCGGACGCTTCTTTCGATGACATCATGGACCAATACCTGCGGGAGCAGGGCGCGCCGTGAGCCCGTTGGCGCGTTGTCAGGCTGCACCGATGCCAAGGCTTCTGTGGGCTGCGGCTGCCATGGTTGCCGTGTTGACACAGACAGGCTGCGTGCAGCGCAACCTTGAGTTCAATTGCCAGGGGCTCGATGAGTCTGAGATGGAGATGACGCCCACCAGCCTTCAGTTCAAGGGCGTTTCGTATTCCTTTCAGGAGGAGTCTGGTGCCTGGCGTTCTTACGGGGCGGAAAACACGAGGCCTCCCATTCGTTTCAACCCCTCTTCGGGAGAGCTCGTCCTCGGTGAGCGGACATGGACCTGCCGAAAATATGAGGCGCTTTTGGAGCGGGTCAATTGACGGTGCTCTGGCCGAGTTGCGGCTACGAACTCCTACAGATCAACGAACAAAACCAACTGCTGGTGACCGATGCTTTTCTGTCGCAGCTGCTTCAACGCCCCGAACTCGCTCCGGTCGAGACATCCTGCGAGACCGAGCGTGAGATTTTTAGTCGATTGGTTGAGACGCCCAGGGCCGCCATTTCCCCGGAGTCACTCGCCAAGATTCAGAATCAGGATGTGGCGGACAACTACCGCGTCTGGCTTCGATTTCGAGATCGTCTTGTCACGGCCCCGACGCTAGAAGCCAACTACAAGGCATTCTTCCAGGATGGCCGCATCGATTTCCCACCAGTGCTGGTGGATGACATCACCCAGGTCTTGGTGCGTCATGTGCTGGGGCAATCTGTCAGTGCGATCCAGGCGCGGGTTGGGGAAATGTTCTTTCGGGCCCAGACGGTCACACTGCATGAGCAGACCAGCCTTCTGGCCGCCGACAGCCTGACCCTCGAGCAACGCGCCCAGTCTCCAGGCTATGGGGCCTTGGGGCAATTGCTCAAGAAAGGGGGTGTGTCGGTCTCTCAAGGAGACCTTGATGTGCTCACGCAAGACCATGCGCAGCGGTATTGGCGTGACACCGAGGCCTTTGACATGGCCGTCGTTCTGAACTGGGGGCAGCCTGCGGCAGTGGCCATTTGTCATCTGATTGAGCGATGGGTGCAACACCTTCTGCATGCACAGGTGAGGGTGGCTGCCGTGGGTGCCATTGAGGATGAGCAGTGGGCCTGGCATCTCGGTCTCGATGCACAGTCGACGGCGATTCTCAACGATCTCTACTTGGGAAAGTCCGTGGATGCTGATCGGTTGCGCCGCTTGTTGGTGCTCTTTCGACTCGACTTCGCAGACCCCTCTGACATGCTGCAACGGGTGGCGGGCAAGCCCGTTTACATGGCGATCGCCATGGATGAGGGGAGCCGCCTGCGAATCAAGCCACAGAACCTGTTGCTCAACCTGCCAATGGCCCTTCGGTCCTAATTCAATACTGTTGGGTAGAGGTAGAGTCGGCTGTAAATATTTCGTAAGAAATTTGAAGCCGGAATGTCATTTGAGCGCGAGACGATGTCTGGGCTGTGAAGTTCCCAACATCTCACCAATCCACGGAGTCTCAAATGCTCTCATCCTTCAAAGGCCGTCGGGCCGTATTGGCTGCCGCGCTGGCAGCGTCCGCATCACTCTGGGTGGCTGGCGCAGCCGCCCAGTCAAAAACCGAGCTGATGGTTTACACGGCCCTCGAAGCCGATCAGATCCAGGCTTACAAGCAGGCCTTTGAGGCCAAGAACCCATCTATCGAACTCAAGGTGGTTCGGGACTCAACCGGCATCATCACCGCAAAGCTCCTTGCGGAAAAAGCGAACCCCCAGGCTGACGTGGTTTGGGGCTTGGCTGCCACATCGCTCATGCTGCTCGACAAAGAGGGCATGCTGCAAGGCTATGCTCCAAAGGGATTGAACCAGGTCAAGGCTTCCATGAGAGACGCTCGCCCTGCACCCACCTGGGTCGGCATGGATGTCTGGTCGTCTGCCATCTGCTTTAACACCAAAGAGGCTGCCGCCAAGAAACTTCCAAAGCCCGCCTCTTGGGCTGATCTGACCAAGTCTGCATACAAAGGCCAGATCACCATGCCCCATCCGGCGAGCTCGGGAACTGGCTACCTCATGGTTTCGGCCTGGATGCAGATGATGGGAGAGAAAAAGGCCTGGGAGTATATGGACAAACTCCATCAGAACATTGGCGTGTACACCCACTCTGGAAGCAAGCCATGCCGACAGGCTGGAGCGGGCGAGTATGCGGTGGGTCTGAGCTTTGAGTATCGCGCTGACAAGACCAAGAGAGATGGCGCTCCCATTGATGTGGTGCTCCCCAAGGAGGGCCTCGGCTGGGACATGGAGGCCACAGGAATCATGAAAGCCACCAAGAAGCTCGATGCGGCCAAGGCCCTGGCAGACTGGTCTGTCACCCGTGAGGCCAACGAGCTCTATGCCAAGAACTTTGCGGTCGTGGCCATACCCGGCGTTCAGCAGAAACTCGAGTTCATTCCTGCTGATCTTGAGAAACGTCTCATCAAGAACGACTTTGCCAAGGCTGCAGCCGACCGCGAGCGCATCCTGAAGGAATGGAGTCGCCGCTACGAAGGAAAGGCTGAGGCCAAGTCTTAAACGGACGAGGCGCGCATCATGCTTGTGGCCAAAGGTCTTTCAAAGGCCTTTGGTTCATCCAAGGTGCTTCGGCAGGTCTCCCTGGCGCTGGGGCCTGCCGATTTTGTCTGCCTGCTCGGGCCATCTGGGTGCGGCAAGACCACACTATTGAGAATTCTCTGTGGCATTGAAACTGCTGATGCGGGGCAGATTCTTCTGCGTGGGGAAGACATCACGCACACCCCGGCGCAGGATCGTCGCTTCGGGGTGGTGTTTCAGTCCTATGCACTCTTCCCGAATCTCACTGCAGAGCAGAACGTGTCCTATGGCCTTACGCACCTGACTCCCCCCGCTCGCCGGCGACGAGCCCGAGAGATGCTCGACCTGGTCGGGCTCATCGACTTCTGCAATCGTTTTCCAGCACAACTCTCAGGCGGTCAACAGCAACGGGTTGCACTCGCCCGAGCACTGGCACCTGAGCCGGCCATTCTCTTATTGGATGAGCCATTGTCGGCGCTCGATGCCAAAGTGAGAGAGAACCTGCGCCATGAGATTGTCAGCATTCAGCGCAGCCTTGGCGTGCCAACCATCATGGTCACCCACGACCAAGAGGAAGCCCTCGCCATGGCGGACCGTGTGGTGCTGATGTCGGACGGGGTCATTGAGCAAGAGTCCTCACCTGTCGACCTGTATCGATCGCCGAAATCCATCTTCGCCGCTCAGTTTGTGGGCCGTGCGAACCTCGTTCCAGCCTTGTATGCGCATGGCGTTTATCGGGTTGGTCCATTCTCTGTGCCTGCGCGAGGTCCTGTTCCCGCCAAGGATGGTGAGGAGGTGATGCTGGCCGTTCGCCCGGAGCGCTTTGATCTTCTCAATGGGGTCGACGCGCCGCATTCGGATCGCCTTGCGTTTCATGGGCAGGTGCGCTCCATTCGATTCGGCGGCGCATTTTGGAACCTGGAACTGGACTGCCCAGATCTACAGCAGCCCATTTGGGTAGACCTTCGAAATGCAGGCCATACCGGATGCCCTTGGGCGATTGGAGGCTCCATCGGGGTCTCCGTTCCCCATGATGCGCTTCATCCTGTCGGTCCTGTATGGCTGTCTTAACAACATTCAGCTCCGACCGCAGTCAGCAAACTGGGATTGCGTTGCTGCTCTTGATCGGTGGCATGGCCTTTGTTCTGCTGCCAGTGCTGACACTGCTCGCCAGGAGTGTTTTTGAGGGGCAGGGTGGTTTTGTCGGGCTTGTCTACTTTGCGGCTTATTTTGAGACGCCCAGCCTCGTAGATTCTCTCGTTCGGAGTATTTGGATTGCGGCGGTGTCATCCTTGGTCACGACTGTCTTGGCCTTTCTCTTTGCCTACTGCATTTGCATGACCCGTATGCCTTTTAAGGGCCTTTTCCGGGGCTTGGCGCTGATTCCACTCATGGCGCCGTCGCTCCTCATGGCCATCAGTCTTGTTTACTGGTTTGGAAATCAAGGCGTGCTCAAGTCGTGGCTTGGTGGCGTCTCCATCTACGGTGAACTCGGAATCTTCTTGGGCTCTGTGCTCTGGACCTTTCCCCATGCCCTCATGATTCTCATGGCCAGTCTTACCGTGCGAGATGGACGGCTGCCCGAGGCTGCGAGAAGCCTTGGCGCGAGTGAATGGCGAGTCTTTCGAACCGTAACGCTACCTCAGGCCCGTTATGGGCTTTGGATGTCATTGATCCTGGTATTCGTCCTGGTCATCACCGACTTTGGTGTTGCAAAGGTGATTGGTGGACAGGCCAACGTGCTAGCCACCGACCTCTACAAACAGGTCATTGGCCAGCAGAATTTCTCGATGGGTGCGGTGGTGGGTGTGATCCTCCTGATGCCTGCGCTGGCTGCATTCTGGCTGGAACGTTATGTCAGGGCTCGGCAGGCGGCAGCGCTCTCAGCGAGGGCCGTGCTGGCCACACCCTCTAAGAGCCGCCTGCTGGCGCTTGTGGCCACGCTGTTCTGTGGCCTGATCAGCCTGGTGTTTCTGGCGA
This sequence comes from Hahnella aquatica (SeqCode), assembly GCF_965194505.1. Taxonomy (GTDB): domain Bacteria; phylum Pseudomonadota; class Gammaproteobacteria; order Burkholderiales; family Burkholderiaceae_A; genus Hahnella; species Hahnella aquatica. The sequence continues at coordinate 547,872 of NZ_OZ239144.1, forward strand.
TGATTGGAATGGCCATCTTTGCGGCCTTCGCCACCTACTGGCCCTATAACTTGGAGCTGTCTCTGAAGAACTTTCGTTTCAATGACATGGATGGCGGTGGCTGGCAGACTTATTGGAACTCCACTCAAATGGCAGCCGGAACAGCGCTCATTGGTGGTGGCCTGGCCTTTATGACCGCTTGGATCGTTGAGAAATCGAGGGTTCCGAAGGCAGTTCGCGAGGCGACGAATCTACTGGCGACCATGCCCATGGCCATTCCGGGGCTTGTGCTGGGGCTGGGATACATTCTCTTCTTTAACCATCCAGCCCAGCCACTCGGATTTCTCTATGGCTCGATCTGGATTCTCATTCTTTGCACGGTGGCTCATTTTTTCTCAACTGCACACCTCACCATGCTCGCAAGCCTTCGCCAACTCGACAAGGAGTTCGAGTATGTCTCTGAGTCTCTTGGGCAGCCATTCTGGAGGACACTCAGGCGAGTGACCATGCCTGTCTGTCTGCCAGCCACACTAGAGGTCTCGGGCTATTTTTTTGTCAATGCCCTCACGACGGTGTCCGCCGTGGTGTTTCTCTATAGCCCTGCGACGCAGTTGGCATCGGTGGCCGTGTTGAACATGGATGATGCCGGTGATGTGGCTCCCGCTGCGGCGATGGCCGTGCTTATCTTTCTCACGGCCTCAGTGGGGCGGTTACTCTTCGGGGCCTGCTCTTGGTTACTACTGCATCAGACTCAGCGTTGGAGGCTGACTTGAGACGGATTCATTCAGATCTGTTGGTGATTGGCAGCGGCATTGTTGGCCTGGCCCATGCCTGGGCAGCGGCGTCTCGGGGCATGTCGGTCACTGTTCTTGAGAAGAACGATCGCTGTACGGGTGCATCCATTCGAAACTTTGGCTTTGTAACGGTCACAGGCCAGCGGGCCGGCACCACCTGGCAGAGGGCTCGTCGATCGCGAGAGATCTGGGCCGAGATTGCTCCGCAGGCCAAGATTCCCGTCTGTCAGACGGGCCTATGGGTGCTCGGAAGGCGACCCGAGACGGGCCCGGTGCTAGAGGCGTTTGCAGCCTCGGACATGGGGGAAGGCTGCCGGCTCTACTCTGCGGCCGAGCTCTCAGAGCGTGCGCCTTATCTTCGTTCCCAGACGGCATGGGGGGGGCTTTACTCACCCCACGAGCTTCGCGTGGAGTCGGTCACGGCAATCCCCCAGCTTGCAAAGTGGTTGAGTGACCAACTCGGTGTCCGCTTCTTTTTTGGCCAGGAGGCACTCGAGCTCGATGTGGGGCGAGTGAACTGTGCAAATGCATCCTTTGGGGCCGAGCGTGTCGTGCTGTGTCCTGGCACCGAATTGGCAGGACTGGCAGCTCCCTACTTGGCAGGCCATGGTCTGGGGCTGACGCAATTGCAGATGATGCGGCTTGTCCCCCGCAACAATGCGCGGCTACCGAGCGCTGTGATGTCTGATCTGAGTCTTGCTCGCTATGCAGGGTACACCGGGCTTGGGGTGCACCAGCCGCTGCTCGCCCGACTGCAGGAGGAGCAGCCAGAAGCACTGGCCGCGGGTGTGCACCTGATTGTGGTGCAGGGCCTGGACGGTTCATTGGTGGTGGGAGATTCTCACCATCCTGCCCAGGATGTGCTGCCCTTTGTTGATTCAGACATCAACGCCATCATCCTGCGGGAGATGGGCGAGACCTTGGACATCGGTGAGTGTGGGCTGGCCGCCATGTGGCTGGGCTGGTATCCCGTTGGGGGCACAGATGACGCACTGGTGCTCGCACCGCATCCGAGTCTTCGGGTGGTCACTGTGACCAGTGGAACCGGTGCAAGCACCGCTTTTGGATTGGCAGAGGAGGTCATTGAGACATGGATCGGCAACCTTTAAGGGCAGTGGTCTTTGACTGGGCAGGGACGCTCATTGATTTTGGGAGCCATGCGCCGATGGGCGCCTTCGTGGAACTCTTTCACAGGCATGGCGTGGAAATCAGCATCGAGGATGCCCGTGGGCCGATGGGCTTGCCGAAGTGGGATCACATACAGGCTCTGGGACAACTCGCTCACGTGCAGCACCAATGGGAGAGTCGCTACGGTCGTTCGCTCGGTGACGCCGATGTGGACGCGCTCTACGAGGTCTTTGTTCCCATGAATCTCGAGGCGGTGAGGCACCATGCAACGCTTGTTCCGGGAGCGCTTGACACCATTGCATGGCTACGGGATCGGGGGATCAAGATCGGCACCACGACTGGCTACAGCCGCGCCATCATGGAGGTGGTCCTGCCACTGGTTGCGCAACAGGGCTTCGAGCCAGACAGCCTTCTGTGTGCTGGCGACCTTCCAGTGACACGTCCCACACCCCTTGGTATGTATCAGGCCCTCATCGATCTTCAGGCCTGGCCAGCCCAGGCGGTTGTGAAGGTGGATGACACCGTGCCAGGGCTTCTCGAGGGGCGATTTGCAGGCTGCATGACGGTCGGCATACTTGCCAGCGGGAATGAGGCTGGCCTGACCGCAAGTGCTTGGGGATCCATGGATCGAGATGCCCGCCAGGCCGTTCGCATTCGGGTGGCAGAGCGACTGGTCGAGGCACGTCCCGATTATCTTATCGACACGGTGGCCGACTTGCCTGACCTGTTGGAGAAAACCCATGACATCGCTTGACGACCTGCTGTCGATTTATGAGGTCCGAGGGGAGCGGCAGTATGCGGGTGAGCCGGTGGATCAACTGGCGCACGCCTGGCAGTCCCTTCGATTGGCAAGAGATGCAAAGGCTGGTTCCGCCCTGCAATTGGCCGCCTTCTTTCATGACATCGGTCATCTATTTGATGATGCGGATGTTCCGCATGAGCGGGTGGGTGCCGCGGTGCTTGCAGGGCTCCTCGGACCAACGGTGGCACAGGTGGTTGCTCTTCATGTCGATGCCAAACGGTACTTGGTTGCCACCGAGCCAGACTATGCTGCGCTGCTGTCAGAGGACTCTGTCCGAAGTCTGGCTCGGCAGGGAGGGCCGATGACACACAGCGAGACTTTGGACTTTCGGCGCAAGCCCGGGGCCGATCAGGCCATTCGGCTGCGGCGATGGGACGAGGCGGCGAAGGACGGGTCTCTTTGCTCCCCTCCATTTCAGCTCGTTCGGGAGACTGTACACGGCATTCTGGCTAGATAAGGCGCCTTCGTGCTGCGGCGGAGACCCACTCGCTCAGAATGACCGTGACCAAGATGGCCATCAGAATAAGCGTCACCTCTGGCCATGCCAATCGGCTCATGGCGCTCTCGAGCAAAAGCCCGATTCCGCCGGCACCGACCAGCCCAAGCACCGTCGACTCGCGGATATTGATGTCCCAGCGAAAGAGACTGATGGCCACCAGGGTGGGCATGACCTGTGGAAGCACCCCATAGTCAATGACCTGCAGCTTGGATGCGCCTGTGGCTTGAAGTGCCTCGATGGGCTTGATGCTCACCTCTTCAATGCCCTCATAAAGCAGCTTCCCAATGAACCCGATGGAGCGCAAGGCGATGGCAAGGATGCCGGCCAGCGGACCGGGGCCAACGATGGTCACCAGTAGCAGCCCCCAAATGAGAGAGTTGATGGAACGTGAGGCAACGATCAGCAGCAGTGCAATGGGCTGAATGAATCGCCGGCTGGGCGTGGTGTTGCTTGCAGCCAGAAAGGCCAGGGGAACTGCGATGAGAAGCGCCAGGACTGTGCCGAGGGTGGCGATGTGAATGGTTTCAATCAAGGGCGGCCAGAGACGGTCGAGCAGCTCCCAGCGTGGAGGCCACATCCGCGCCCCAATGTCGGCGGCCTGGCGTGGGGCATCCAAGACAAAACCCCAGAGAGTCTGCTCGGTCATGACTTGCCAGCAGAAGACGACCAGAATCACCAACAAGAAGTAGGCAAAGAACCGAATCCACTCCTGTCGAGATGTCCTTCGGTGCCAGCCGGAAGGGCCGTCCTTTGTCTGAATAAGTGGCATGGTGACGCGCCTCCTGGCCCTACTGAATCCGTCGGCGAATGAAGCCCGAGCTGTACTCGGTGGCCAAGACAATGAGGATGATGATGATCAAAATGGCCGCAGCAGAGTCGTACTCGTAGCGATCCATCGCGGTATTCAGCGTCCCGCCGATGCCGCCTGCACCAACAATTCCCACCACAGCCGACTCTCGAAAGTTAATGTCAAAACGGTAGGCCGAGAGACCGGCAAGTCTTGGGAAGATCTGAGGCCAGACGGCATAGTCCACCACCTGCCACCAGCCGGCACCGGTGGATCGAATGGCCTCAAGGGGGGCGGCATCAATCTCCTCGATGTCCTCCGCCAGTAACTTTCCGAGAAAACCAACCGTGGAGAGGGTGAGGGTGAGAAAGCCTGCGAAGGTCCCGAACCCGAAGAGGGCCACAAAGAAAATGGCAATGAGAACCTCTTGGAATGTTCGGGAGAATGCAATGACGCCCCTGCAGAAGAAGTAGACCGGTGCTGGCGCAATGTTTCGGGCGGCTCCGAGCCCAAACGGCACCGAGAGCAGCACTCCGGCCACAGTCGACGTGACCGTCATCGTGAGGCTTTCTTGAAGACCAATCCAGATATCGGCGCCGCGTGAGGTGAAGTCCGGCCTCATGAAGCCCTCGAGAAACCTCACTGCTCGACCAAGACCCTCGGCCACCCGTTCCCAGTTCACATTCACCGAGTCGGTTGCCCAGACCATGTAGGCGAGTACGACCAACAGGGTGCCCCATTTCTGCCAGGCGTGAGCAAAGAGTGGTGGCCGCCGCCAGGTTGGCGCAGACCTCGATGCGGCTGCGCCCATCGGGCTGTAGACCAGCGGCATCAGTCGCCCGTGCCTTCGGTCACGTGTCCCCAGTCCTCTTGACCATAAATGTCGCTGAGTACAGATGGGCTCAATCCCTCCGGAGGACCGTCATAGACCTTCCGACCAGCCTTCAGTCCGACAATCCTGGATGCGAATGAGGTTGCCAAGGGCACATCATGAATATTGATGATGCTTGGGAGTTGCCGCTCCCCGCAGACTTCAACAATGAGTCGCATGATCTGCCGAGAGGTCTTTGGGTCTAGGCTGGCTGTGGGCTCATCAACGAGGAGCAGGCTGGGGGTTTGCTGTAAGGCGCGCGCAATGCCCACCCGTTGTCGCTGGCCACCAGAGAGCTGGTCGGCACGTTTATCCATGTGTTCGGAGAGACCGACCCGTTCAAGGAGAGACAGCGCGCGCGAGACGTCCTCCGCAGAGAAGCGTCGAAGGAGTGATCGCCAGAAAGAGACATAGCCAAGCCGCCCTGAAAGCACGTTCTCCATCACGGTCAGGCGCTCGACCAGCGCAAACTCTTGAAAGATCATGCCAATGCTGCGCCGAATGGTGTGGAGGCGGTTTGCCGGCGCCTGAGTGATGTCGAGGCCATCGAGCAGAATCTGCCCCCCAGTGGGTTCAACCAGGCGATTGACGCATCGAATGAGTGTTGACTTCCCCGCTCCTGATGGTCCGATCAACGCAACAACTTCTCCGGGGCTAACCGTAAGATCCACCCCAGAGAGCGCCAAATCGCCGCGGGCGTAACGCTTTGTCAGATTCCGTATTTCAAGCATCCGAGACCGCTCCGAAAACCTTCGACCTCGGATGGTGCTGCAGGATCACTTACAGGTGTACTTCACATCCATGGCGGTGTCGATCTTGCGAACAACATCCCAATGCTGCTTGTAGGTGATGGGGATGAACTTGGCCTCGCCCGACTTCTCGAACTCTTTCTGCAGATCGGAGCCGGCCCATGGAAAGCTAAAGAAAGCGTCCTTTACCTTCTGAGCCAACTCGGGCTTGAGGTTGTAGACATGGCCATACCCAGTGGTGGGAAACGTCTGCGATTTATAGATGGTTTTGATCTGTGTGGGCTTGACTGCATCTCGGGCAATCATGCGCTTGAGAACTGAGTTTGCAATGGCTGCAGCATCGTAGTCCTTATTGGCCACACCGAGAATGGAGTTGTCGTGCTTGCCCGAGAAGGCCGGGGTGAAATCCTTACCCGCTTCCATCTTGAACTCGGATTTCAACAGGGCCGATGGGGCCTTGTACCCAGAGTTGGAGGTCTCAGAAGTAAACGCCATGCGCTTGCCTTTGATGTCTTCCACCTTGTTGATGCCACTTGTTGGATGGGTGATGATCTCCATCTCGTAGCCAAACGAATTATCGGCTCTGGCCATCATTGCAAATGGCACGAAGCCCGTGCAGTTGACGGCCAGCGGGTTAGAGCCAGTGTTAAAGCCGGCCACGTGGAGTCGGCCTGCACGCATGGCTTCCAGTTGAGCTGCGTTGGACTGGACTGGAAAGAACTGAACTTTCTTGCCAGTTGTTTTTTCCATGTGCTTGATAAAGCCATCCCAGACCTTCGCATAAACGGCGGGGTCTTCTACTGGTGTGTATGCGAAGACCAGGGTGGCGGGATCGACCCAATCTTTGGGATTTGTGGGGGCATCGGCCACAAGGTCGCCATTGGTGTCTTTGAATCGGGCATCCATGGCAAGTGCCATTGGGGCGGTGGCGAGCAATACGGGTGCAAGCGTGAGGGTCAGTAGGCGGTGCATGAATTGAACTCCTAGCGTGAGGGGTTAGACGGCTCGCTCGAATTCTGGGGTGGGGAGATGACAAATTTGTGAAGCAGCCGGGGGCTGAAACTACTTGAGCACCTGTGCGGCAAGTAACCCGCTTGCATCATGCGCAGCCGGCTCAATTCCCAAGAGCCTGCAGAGCAGGGGGTAGACCTCTCGATTGGGCATTCGCGCCAGGGACACTGGCTTGATGGTTGGCCCGTGGGCAATTAGGAAGCCCTGCATCTCCGGGTGCTCAGGGTCAAAGCCGTGCTGCCCTGGTATGGGAAAGGCTAGCCGCCGGTCGCTGAGTGACCATCCCAGCTTGGCCAGACAGACGACATCCGGAACGCGTCGGTGTTCGAGTGGACCGAGCCGCTCTGGTGCCAGGGCCTTGGGCCAACACTGCAGGTTTGGCTCTCTGGAGAGAGCAGCCAGAACAGCCTCTTGTGATTCACCGCCCAAGCGCAACGCGGGGGCCGGGCCCGTCCATTCCCAGCGCGCATTGGGGAAATGCCGAAGCAGTGCAACTCCATCGATGGTCTGGCCCAAGGGCACATGGCTCATGCCATGGTCCGAGACAATCACGAGTGTGGTCTTATCCCAGAGGCCCGCGTTCCGTAACCCTTCGATCAGCAGTCCGATGGCGGCGTCCACCAGTTCCATGGCCTGATTGACCTGTGCACTGTCTGGGCCATGGGCGTGCCCCTCGGAGTCCACGTCGGAGAAATAGAGTGTGGCGAAGTCGGCCTGTGGCCGATCTGGACGAATGTCGGTCAGCCAAGTGAGCAGTCGCTCTGCACGCTCCTTGGAGCTGAGGTCGTGCTGGTAGGGCAGCCAGTCTCTCGGCTGTATGCCGTTGATCAATACCTCAGACCCCGGCCAGAACAGGGTTGAACTGATGCGCCCCTGCCTGCCGGCGGTGACCCAGATGGGTTCGGCCTCTGACCACCAGGCCGGGTTCGTGACGGCTGCACGATCTCGCAGGCGAAAGACCTGATGGGTGATGGTGGGGTCGACCATGGCGTTGTTCAAAATGCCGTGTCGCCCCGGGTATCGGCCGGTCACGATGCTCACATGGTTGGGGAAGGTCACGGAGGGAAAGACGGGGGTGAGTTCCTCAACCCGGGCCCCGCCTGCTGCCAGACGTTGCAGGTTTGGCGCATGTCCACGCGCAAGGTAGTCGGCCCGAAAGCCATCAATGCCGATGAGAATCACCATGGGCTTGGGCACCGTGCGTTGGTCAGCCGCCTGAACGGCGAGCCCGATCAGCGCAGTCAGCAGGGCCGCAGCAGCCCGACGGTACAGGTTGGTCATGTGATGGATCCCGACATTTGCCTCGCCCCATGTTAACAACGGGACAAGACATTACTTGGCTGCTGCGCGCGTCACTGAACTGTCATGTTCATCGTTCAATCTTTCTGAAACATTTCTAAAACAGTGTCAGCGGGAGGCTCAGCATTCATGGCAACCAACTCCATTGCAGTCGATGCCGTTCTTGGCGATTCACCTTCTGACCAAGGGCTGCGGCTGTCAGATCGTTTCTTTGCCTCCCTGTTCAATCATCTTGTCTACCCCCAGATCTGGGAAGACCCGGAGGTGGATCTCGAAGCCCTCGGCCTCCAAGACGGTGAGCATGTGCTTGCGATTGCCTCGGGAGGCTGCAATCTTCTCAATATGCTCACGGCCGCAGATGTTCGCATCTCTGCGCTGGATCTGAGCCGCGCACACATTGCGCTCAACCGCCTTAAGCATGCGTCTGTCAGGGCGTTTGAGTCGCATGACGAGTTCTTTAACTTCTTCGGCCATGCAGACCAGCAGGGCAATCTGAGGCTTTACAGGGACAAGGTGGCCCCGCACCTGGATGAGGCCAGTCGAGCCTACTGGGAGAAGCGGGCACCTCTGCGGCCCCGGATCCATGCGTTTACCCGAAACTTCTATGCCAATGGGGTGCTTGGTCGTTTCATCGGCGTAAGTCACTTCTTTGCGCGGCTTTTCGGGGTGAACCCGCAAGACATTCTCTCGGCCAAGAATCGGCAGGAGCAGGTGGAAATATTTGATGCGACCATGGGCCGAGTGCTCAAGCGTCCCATGGTTCGTCGGGCACTTCAAACACCGTTCGCCCTCTACGGGCTTGGCATTCCGGCGGCCCAGTTCGAAAAGCTCCAGGGTGATGCCCCGTCGATGGCACATGTCGTACACGATCGTTTGCGCAGGCTTGCCTGTGACTTCGACTTGGCCACCAACTACTTTGCCTGGCAGGCGTTTGGAAGACGCTACGACACCGAGGCAAGACAGGCGGTGCCGCGCTACCTAAAGCGGCAGCACTATGCGCACCTGCGAGATCGCATCGACAACGTGGCCATCCATCGGAAGATCGCCACCACCTTCATGGCCGAGCAGCCCCAGGCATCGATTGACGCCTTTGTCTTGCTCGATGCCCAAGACTGGATGAACGACCAGCAGCTCAATGCCCTGTGGTCAGAGATTGACCGAACGGCAAGCTCGGGTGCAAGGGTCATTTTCCGGACTGCAGGAGAAGAGAACATTCTCCTGGGCCGTGTGAATCCAGCCGTTCTTCAGCACTGGCACTACGAGGAGCAGTTGTCCAAACAGCTGCATCAGCAGGATCGGTCCGCCATCTACGGGGGCTTTCACCTGATGCGACGCACGCGGGTCTGATGGCGTCGCAGGGCCTGGAGCAGCATGGGGAGAAGATGGACGGGGTCTACCGCTGGACCCGATACGTGTATGACTGGACCAGGCCCTTTTTCCTATTTGGCCGAGATGCATTGGTCGATGGATTGAACCCGCCTCAAGGGGGCAGGGTCTGTGAACTGGGCTGCGGCACTGCGCACAACCTGATTCGTCTGGCTCGACGCCGACCAGACTTGCAGATCATCGGAGTCGATGCGTCTGGCGCCATGCTGGAAGTGGCTCAACGAAACATTCGGCAGGCTGGGCTGCAAGATCAGGTGGTGTTGGTCCGTGGCTATGCGGAGTCCTACAAGCCGCCGGAGGCAGTGGATGCGGTGCTGTTTCCGTATTCGCTTTCCATGATGCCCGAGCCAGCGCTGGCCATGCAGAACGCAAGTGACTGGCTGAGAGAAGGCGGGGCGATCCATGTGGTGGACTTCGGAGATCTCCGGAGCTGGCCAGGCGTTGCCCGAAAGGCACTGCTGTGGTTTCTCAACCGTTTTGAGGTCTATCCGAGGCCAGAGCTCTTTGAATCGATGCCCGGCTCCATGCGAGTAACGGCCTCGTGGAGGCTTGGGGGCTACTGTGTGAGCGCTATGTTGCAGCAGGCCCGCGCCGTTGACGGCGATACTTCAGCAAAGGCAGTTGCAACCTAAGAGATCTTCGCCAGAGGGGTTATGCGACCCGTTCGAGCAGCAGTTGGAGGGCAGCCGAGCTCTGCGCATCATTGGCCTGTTCGAGGGCATCCAGCAGCACCTCACGGATATCTTCTTGCCCGACCAATTCCATGTCCCAGTTCGGAAAAATGCGCTCTCGAACCTCCTCACTTGTACTCAGTATGACAACGGTCTCATGTCGAGGGTCTGACGTGATCAGTTCCATCAGTCGGGTCACATGTGCCTTGGGTCCTTCGATCCACTGAAAGAAAACGCCGCCGCCAAAAACCAGCAGGCCGGTAATTCCCAAGGGCGGGTTTCGGCGGCGAGACGTGGCCACAATGGCATCCACAGTCTTGTCATCAGCGCCTGCCGATGCATGACTGCAGTACACGAGGTTGTAGAGCAGGTCGTCTCGTAGACCTTTGAGCGGCTCGTCCCTTTGAGGCTCATCTGGCGATGTCATGGCTTTGTACCTGTTACGTTCGAGCTAGCAGTCTTAGCTGACCTGTGGCGATGACAACCAGGCCTTGAATTACGCCTTTGCCCAGGCGGAGCACCATCCTGCTGCGGCAACTTGTTTACCAGCGAAAATCGTACATCCGCCGGCTTTGTCCGAGGCTTTCTTGTAGAGGGCGCAGTTGGCGCAGTTTTGGCTGGCCTGGTGCTTTGGGTACTTCTTGTTGTCGACCTTGGTCGTGTCGGCCTTGTAGCCAAGTGCAGCCGCCTGCGGATCTGTTTCTGCAACCATGGCCTGAGCCTGAACTGCCAATCCTGAGCCCAGTAGTCCGAGTCCAACAGCCGAGTGGATAACAAAAGTGCGTCGTGAATTCATGTCGAGCTCCAAATGAGTGGGGGAGATGGATAGAAATGCAACTGCATAGGCTTGAATCATATTCCCAAAACCACCGCGGCCGTATCCTGACTCACCAACTTGCTGCTACGCGTAGGCGTTTAGTGACGCCTTTACTTTAAATAGTGGGTTTGAGAGTCTTTTGATTGATCGACTTTGTCAATCCCTCCGTGCCGGCCCGGTCTGTGGTCGATGCCTCAGCCGTATTCTCTTCCCTGAGCTTCGGAAACCTCATGCTCGTACCGTCCCATTGCTGGCCACACCAGCAGCGACCTTCTGCGTTAATGATGCAAGTCCCACTCCCACAGCAACGCTCGTCTTCCATCTCAACTCCTTCGAAAAGTTGTTGTCAATTTAAGCAGCATAATGCGCCAGCTTGGGAGGGAAACGTTCGAACCACGCAGGCTCAGTGGGCAACGATCCGTAAGAGCTTTCTTTGAGTAGGGGCATGCTGCGCGTGTGGGATGCGGAGCGTTGCAGATACTAGATTCGGTGCATGGATACGAATCGCGCAACCAAATCAAAAAACAGGGCAGTCATCACATACGTTGTGCTTGTTGCACTCTTTGTGCTGATCTTTGGGGGGCTGTCGCTCTTGAGCCTTTTCCTTGATAACGTGAAACTCTGATCGCGCGGGCATCCGCTCGAGGGATGATTAAGGAACGCCATCGCCTGTTGCTCAGGCCAGCCGTAATCAGAACCTTGTGACGATTCAAGCCATGTAGAGCTCCCAGCCGGAGCCTAAAAGGCCCCGGCCTGTGAGGTTGAGACGTTACTTGGTCATTTGGAGATCACTGACCAGTATGATTTGCAGCAATAAAATTGCCCACCGGGGTGAAAAACATAAAAAGACCGGTCTTGGCTTTGTCCGTCGCTGCTGAGTTCTTGTAAGTCACTCGCCATTCCTTCCCCTTTTTACCGTCAATCATTGATATGGACTCATGTTTGACGGCAGACCAACTTGCCTCGAGCTTTCCGCCCTTGACAAGGCCCTCCTTGCGTTGATCGGCACACCTGATCACGACGGCCTCTGCTGCGGGCTTCGAGCCATGGAAATGACATCCATCGCCAGGGCCCGCTAGGGCGGGATTGGCGAGGGTGGCGGCAATCGACAAACCAATGGTTATGAATAATTTTTTCATGATGAATCCTTTGAATGATTAAAGTGAATTACGGCTCTTGTCGGTGGTGTTTTCGATGTCCATGTCCTCATGGATATGGCGGTGCTCCTCAAAGGGAAAGCGGAAGGTTTCACCGTTGACATCGTGCTGATAACCATGCAGCTGGGCAAAGAGCAGGTAGACACCGGCTGCGATCAAGCCAAGGTTTGCCGTGTAACTGAACCTCGCAAAGGAATCCCTTTTGCGCCAGATTGAAAGCACACCGACCATCACGACTAGCGCAGCGATCTGTCCTAACTCCACCCCTACATTGAAGCTCAGAATTCGCATCAGCATCTGCCAGGAGTCGTCTCCAAGCGGGAGTTGCTGCAGCCGGGTGGATAAGCCGAAACCATGAAGAAGCCCGAAGATAAAGACCATCTTCACTAGGTTCGGCGAGGGCATATTGAAATGCTTCTGAAACCCTCCGTTATTATCAAAGCCCTTGTAAATCACGCTGATTGCGATGATTGCGTCAACAAGCCAGTAGTTCCAGATGATCTTGAAGAACGTGGCAAAGATCAACGTAATACAGTGGCCGATCGTGAAGATCGTGACAAACTTCACAACATCTCGGAAGGTGGTTAGGAAGAACACCACCCCGAACAGAAAGAGCAGGTGGTCGTATCCAGTCAGCATGTGACTTGCACCCAAGCCAACGTACTGAAGGTAACCCCCGTCAAGCATACGCTGCTTGTCCTCTTCGCTGATGCCGTGTGCGAGCGCAACCAGAGGGAAAGCGACAAGCAAAAATAGCCCCAATTTCTGGGGAAGGCTGAATTTCATAAAGACTCCTTTGAAAACGAATAAACGTCGCTCCTTCTCAAAGGAGCGACTACTCCGAGATCAAAGAAGTATCTGCGGCGGGCGCAACAATCCCTCGAGGAAGATGTCTGGTGGTTGCGCAATGAGCAGCACCGGCTGCTTGTGGCTCGCAAATCCGTTCAGTTTTGCGCCCTCACCGTCGAGCAGGCCGACTGATTGAAAGCTGTCCCCACTGTGGGCATGTGTTCCCGCAGCATCATAGTGCCCGACATGCACTGCGAAATCGTCGTGATGGTGATGGTCCAGCATCAATTCGTGTGCTGTGGCCACGTGAAGCGTGTTGTGAGCGGAAACCCCCAAGCCTGCTGCTGATCCAATGACCAGCTGCAAGCAGACAAGAACGAGCACAAAGGGATTTTTTGAACAGATCACGACCGTAGTTTAGCTCGGCACAGTGCTGAGAGAACAAGCACTCCCCGCGCCAACTTCGTGTTCCCGAAGATTTGGAGTGGTGGACGGCACAGGGTTCGAACCTGTGACCCCTGCCGTGTGAAGACGCCAGCCAGTTTTTATTCTCAATAAAAATCAATGGCTTATAAGAATTCTGAGCCGCTGTAGTTAAAAAGTAATTAACTCACGGGCACGGGTTCTGCTCAGAACCAGGGTCTGCTCACAAGCAGGGCCTGCTCATGAAGTGTCCGGAAACAGGACAGAAAAAGAGCAGAGCCTGTTCTGGGACACACGAGATCGGTTCCATTCTGGGCTCCGATCATCTTGCTCAAAAGTAGCGTAGACGCTTTAATAGGGAACTAGACACCATTAACGAACGTCGTGATGAGACCCTCCGAGGCATTGGCTGCGCACCGAAATGAGATTCGTGAGATTGTTCGATCCCATCGAACGCTAAACGCACGGGTTTTTGGATCTGTGCTGAACGAATCAGACACAGAGGAGAGTGACCTCGACATCCTCGTCGACACCACGGAGGAAACCACTCTGTTTGATTTAGGTGCCATCCGTTTCAAGCTTCGTCACTTGTTGGGTGTCCGAGTTGATGTACTCACGCCCGATGGGCTTCCTGACAAATTCCGCCAAGCAGTAATTGCTGAGGCACGTCCGGTATGAGTCGCCACTGGCTCAGAGTTGCGGACGACTTGGAGGTTGACGCAATGGGCGACATCTCGTCCTAAACGAAACTCACAAGGTTCGCAGGTTGAAACTCATATCCGACATTTCCGTGACGGAGGAGGGACAGTTGGTGGTGATGGTGATTACCGTCGTAGCAACCAGTAAGTTTGAAGAGTATGGAGTTTCACCATGAAGACTGAATACGATCGGCATGCAGACGCCATTTACATCCGTTTGCTTGCGGCCACTGTGGTTGAGAGCAATGAGGTCCGTCCCGGCGTGGTGTTGGACGTTGATGCCGATGGCAAAGTACTTGGCATTGAAATGTTGGATGTAAGCGAGCGCACCCATAACCCCCGAGAATTGGCCATGGAGTTGATGGGTGAGTGATCGGCTCAGAGATGCTCATCACTCGGCGTCCTATGAGTATTCCGGGTTAGGGCCTGATGAGGGAGAACCTATGAAATACGCAGTTGTTATGGAGCGTGCGGAACATAATTTTTCGGCATTCGTTCCAGATCTGCCCGGGTGCATTGCCACCGCGGGCTCTATCATCGAGCTTGAGCAGGAGATTAAGAAGGCCATATCCTTCCATATCGACGGACTCAGGGAGGATGGAATGACAGTGCCTGAGCCGAATTGTTCAGTTGAATACGTCGAAGTCTAGATCTGGTTAACGATCTGTCTCGTCGCGACTTTTTTCAGATCCCATATCTCCGACACTTGAGGGTCGAGGCAGTGATTACCGCGGCTGAGGAGGGTGGATTTATCGCTCACGATCCGAGGACAGGGACGACCACTAAAGGTGAGAGCGTCGAGGAGGCCTCTGCGAACCTGCTTGAGGATGTTCAACTATTTCTTGAGACGTCTCCAGAAAAAAACACTTGAGGCCTTAGTGGACCAAATGCCCAGCTTTGATCGCATCACCCAGGAGCCGGGCAAGATGGGCGGGCGGGCGTGTATTCGACGCTTGCGTGTGACCGTAAGCATGATCGTTGGCCAGATTGGCGCGGGTCGCACAAGCGCTGAGATACTTGCCGACTACCCTTACTTAGAGGCTGAGGATTTGAGCCAGGCCTTGAGATATGCAGCTTGTCGAGCCGGTGAGGTTGAGATTACGTCAGGGGAATTTTCACGCAGATTGGTATCGGACGTAACGAAAACCTGAAAGCCTCCGGCCTCAGCCATCGCCAGCAGTTCACCATTTCTAAGCGTTGACCACCCAAGCTCGTAGGCTGTTGAGACCTCATGGCCAGATAAAAACTCTCTGAGAGGCACAGGCGTGCCTTGGTCAAACAGAACCTTCACGCAGCAGTGAACGAGTGCTTGGCCGCGAACTCCAGAACTGCCCTTGCCTGGGCAAGCCTTACACCCGGAAAGAGCTCGGTGAATTCCTTTACCGACACACCATCCTCAAGATTCTCTAACAGCGCTGCAAGGGGTACCCGAGAGCCAACAAAAACCCAAGCGCCACTGACTCTATCTGCAGAGCTTTCGACTTCGGGGCAATTTGACCAATCAATCATTCAAAGATGCTAGCACCTGAAAGTCGCTTCGTCATGCCTTCGTCTTCAAACGCACGCTGAAGTACGCGGCTTACACCCAACACTTCCTGCAAAAATCAATTTTTTGACCGCAGGTACCGCAGTCGCGTCGGAGCTTTGCGAGAGGAAAATGATGAGACACTTCTAAGTGGTGCAATCTTATAGATTGCATAAAGTACGTGCGCACACTACACTTTATGAGTGATCAAACATTTTCAGCACAAAGGCCTTGAGCGCTTCTTTCGCCGTGGCGAAACCAAGGGTATCCAGGCGCAGCATCAACAGAGGATTCAACGGATCTTGGATTTACTCGACGATGCCAGCAAACCGCCAGAGTTAGCAATTCCTGGCATGTTCTTGCACCCGCTCAAGGGTCACAGGAAAGGCCAATGGGCTATGACTGTCTCGGGAAACTGGCGCATCACATTCGCTTTCGATGGTGAAGATGTCATCGTCGTCAACCTAGAGGACTATCACTAATATGGCTACTCAATCACTACGTAATCCCAATCGTCGGCCAACTCATCCTGGTGCCGTGCTGCGTGAAGATGTCCTGCCTGCGCTCAAGATGACCCAGAAAGACTTTGCCGATTGGATCGGTGTGTCCCGCCTTAGCGTCTCTGAACTCGTAAATGAAAAACGCACGGTGACACCGGACATGGCCATGCGTTTAGGTAAGGCACTAGGTAACGGACCGCAGATTTGGTTGCGTATGCAACAAACTTTGGACCTCTGGGACTTGGACCAGCGCGACACCTATCGCTCCATCAAGACGCTGGAACTTGTCTAGACACGGCATTTGTTCAGGGTTCTCCAGGACCGCACCTGCATGATACTTTTTAAGCCACTCAAGGGTTGGTTTTCGTAGATCTATGACAGGTACCTTGTTTAAACTCCGCAAACAGGGCGAGGTTCAAAAGATCAGGTTCCACAGACTCAGCGCGACGATCAGTCCACCAACCCCAGCCATCAAGACCCGAGGCCGGACAAATCGGCAGACTATTGCGGCCAGGGGCGCAGCAAGAAGACCCCCGGCCACCAGACCGGCGATAGTAAGCCAAGGGCTGCTCGTAATCACCAGCGAGAAACTTGCTGCTGTGACCAGGGTGAGGAAAAACTCTGCCAAGTTCACCGATCCGATGGTTGTCCGAGGGTCGTGTCCAGCGCCTATGAGACTAGTAGTGACCACGGGACCCCAGCCCCCCCCGCCGGAGGAGTCGACAAAGCCGCCGACAAAGGCAAGCTTCCCAACATGTCGCATCGCCTGCTGAATGACGAGCTGACCCCAGATCGCCCGGCAGAAAATGTAGATGCCCATGATCATTAGATAGACCACGATTACCTGCCTCAGCCATTCTGAGTCAAGCTGGGTGACGACCAGCACCCCCAGTAGCGAACCCAGCGTACCAGGCAAGAGCAGTCGCACGAAGAGGATCCATCGCACATTCCCAAATCGGATATGAGAAATGCCAGACAGCCCGGTCGTAAAGACCTCAGCAATGTGCACACTGGCACTGGCCACGGCTGGACTCGCACCGGTGCTCAAGAGAAAACTGGTTGCCGAGAGGCCGTAGGCCATTCCGAGCGCACCATCAATTAGCTGCGCCGCAAATCCGACTGCAACCGCTACCCAAAAGGTCTCGCTCTGGAGGCTCTCGGTGAGTACCGTGCCAGACTCATCGCCATTGGCAATCATGAAGCGGATGGCCAGATACAGCGTGATGCCCAGCAGCATGAGGCCCGTGAACCAGACTGCCCAGACCAGCCGGGGATGGGTCTGCTCTTCCCGCACGAAACGATCGAGCGGCGGCAGGCCCGCAGCCTGATGCGCTCGGTTGAGCTGAGTCACGGAGAGGTCAGGATCGCGAATTTTCACTCGCGAATCATCCCCGCGGCGACCGTCTGATTAGAGGCCTCATCAATCAAAATGAAGGCCCCCGTGCTGGGCTGTAGGCGATACTCATCGGGCAAGACGGGAGAGGCGAGTCGGACCGATACCCGACCGATCTCGTTCACCGAGAGCACCTGCGCATCGACTCGGCCAAGGGCCTCTAAGTCGAGACGGTCTATGACCTCTAACCGTGCCAGCGTCTCCCGTGTGGCCTGCCTCAGCAGATAACGCCGGTCAGCAGAGAGCGGGTGAACATCTAGCCAAGCAAGGTCTGCCTCTAGTTGACGCCTTGGGGAAGGTGCTTGGTCACTCGGGACGAGAACATCTCCCCGCGCGAGATCTAGGTCTCGATCGAGTGAGACCAAGACCGATTGGCCTGCAAAAGCCTGCTGTCGGACCTCGCCAGCGACCACGATCTGGCTGACCTGAGCCGACTGTCCAGAGGGAAAGAGCGAGACCGTCTCGCCGACCTCAAGCCGACCAGACTCCAGCCGACCCGCATAGGCCCGTTGGTCTGACCGGGTGTGGCCATCCCATCGGAGAACAAGCTGAATGGGCAGTCTGAGGGGCGACCCAGGATGCACAACCTGCTCGAGAGACTCGAGTAAGGACAGAAGGGTCGGCCCCCGATACCAGGCCATCTGGTCTGAGGGCGTCACCACGTTATCCCCCTTCAAGGCAGAGATCGGGATGTAATGTGTCGCCTGAGGCTCGAGCCGACTGAGCAGGTCCCGATGCGCCCGAACAATTCGGTCGAAGGTCTGCTGATCGAAATCAACGAGGTCCATCTTATTGACCGCGACAACGAGATGGCGAATCCCCAGCAGATTAGCCAGTGCAGTATGCCGACGGGTCTGCAGCAGGAGGGAGTCGCCCTCGACCTGGGAGGCATCAATGAGGATGATGACTGCATCAGCGGTCGAGGCGCCCGTCACCATGTTCCGGGTGTACTGCTCATGGCCGGGGCAGTCGGCGATGATGAATTTTTTTCGGGCCGTTGAAAAGTAACGGTAGGCGACATCGATGGTGATACCCTGCTCCCGCTCAGACTCGAGGCCATCGGTCAGGAAGGAAAGGTCAATCTCGCCCTCGCTGACTCGCTTGTTTCTCGCAGACGAGAGGGCGAGAAGTTGGTCAGAGAGAATGGCCCGGGAGTCGAAGAGCAGGCGCCCGATGAGCGTACTTTTCCCATCATCGACACTCCCCGCCGTGATAAACCGGATCAGTCCGGTGGACTGGGGACCGGCATCGGTCCCCATGGGTGGCTGAAACATTGGCTTCATCAGAAATAGCCCTCTTTCTTGCGCCTTTCCATAGAGGCCTCGTTGGTCTGATCGTCCAGCCTCGTGGCCCCTCGCTCACTCAACTCTGCAGACGCCGTCTCTGCAAGAATCTCGACCGGACTATTCGCCACGCTCTCGACCGGGCATGTGCAGGTGATGTCCCCAACGGTTCTAAAGCGGACCGACAGGCTCTCGACATGGTCGCCCTCTCGGGGTGGCGTCAGGTGGGTGACAGGCTGCAGCAGACTGCCCCGACGAACGACCGAACGAATGTGGGCGAAATAGATCCTGGGCAGTGCCAGCTGCTCACGCTCTATGTATTGCCAGATGTCGAACTCTGTCCAGTTTGAAATCGGGAAGACTCGCATGTGTTCGCCCTTGGCCACACGTGCGTTGTAGAGGCTCCAGAGTTCTGGTCGCTGACTCTTCGGATTCCACTGACCAAACTCATCTCGAAACGAAAAAATCCGCTCCTTGGCCCGAGCTTTTTCCTCATCTCGGCGGGCGCCCCCCAGCAGTGCATCGAACTGAAATTCTTCTATGGCCTCGAGCAGTGTGATCGATTGGGCGGCGTTCCGAGAGTCGTGCTCGCCTCTCAGCCGCACCGTGCCCCGACCTATTGACTCCTCAACAGATCGAACAATCAGCCGCTCACCGAGTTCCTCGGTTCGACGATCTCGGCATTCAATGACCTCCGGAAAATTGTGGCCCGTATCAATGTGCAGGAGCGGGAAGGGAAAGCCTGTCGGACGGAAGGCCTTTTCTGCGATCCGAAGCATGACAAGACTGTCTTTCCCACCAGAAAAAAGCAGCGCCGGTCGGGCCGAGCAGGCAGCGACCTCTCGCATGATGTAGATGGCCTCGCTCTCCAGGGCATCTAGGTGGGCTGCCTGTAGGCCGCTTTGACTAACTCTGTCTGACATGTAAACCGCACTCCTTCTTCTCATCGTTTTCCCACCACCAGCGACCCGCTCGAATGTCCTCACCCGGCCCGATGGCCCGTGTGCAGGGCGCACAGCCGATGCTCGGATAGCCCCGCCCGTGCAGCGGATTGGTCGGGATGCCGTAGGCTCGCAGATAGGCCCAGACATCGTCTTCGGTCCATGCTGCAAGGGGGTTGGCCTTCACAAGTCCCCAGGTTGAATCCATCTCAAGCTCAACGACCTCTGAGCGGCCAACGGACTGTCCTCGACGAAGGCCGGTGATCCAGGCCGTCCTGCCTTGGAGCGCCCGACGCAGGGGTTCTAACTTTCGAATGTCGCAGCAGCTCAAGCGCTGGGACCGACTCTCGAAGAAGCCATTGATGCCATTGACTCGAACGTAGTCCTCCACCTCGACCTGATTGGGGAAGTAGACCTGAATGCGACGCTGAAAATGGACCTCGGTCTCGGCGAGCAAGGCATGGGTCTCGGGATGAAGTCGGCCTGTGTCCAGAGTAAAGACTTCAACTGTGAGGCCAGACCTCGAAATGAGGTCGAGCAGTACCTGGTCCTCTGCCCCGAGACTGGTTGAGAAGGCTGGGGCCGGACCGGCTGCGACCGCCTCCCGGAGAATGTCGAGAGATCGGTCCAATCTGACCCGGAGTGAGTCTAAAATCTCAGGGAAATCAGGCATGTTTTTTCTCGATGAATCGATCCGGCAGAGCAGAGGTAATCCCCCTCAGGCGCTGAAGAAGCAGGGCTCGTGCAGAGGACTGGGCGCAGCCAAGAACAACTGCATCCTCGAGTAGATCCAGAAAGACCTGCTCTAACTCGACGAGCCCTTCCTCGAGCACCTTTAGCTTTTCAAGGCATGCAATCGGCTCTCCAGACGGCGAACGCCAGGCAGTGCCTTGATGCTGACTACGAGTAGCCCGCTCAAGAATCGCACCCCGAATCTCTGGATCCTCCATAAGGACTGGCGCCGCTGTGAACTGAATCGTGGGCCGGCGCAGACCCAGCGCCTCGAGGCGTTCTGGAAGATCCTGCTGGACATGAAATCCCGCTGCGAGTAACAGCGGCTCAACCTGAAACTGGTCAACCCCTTGCTCTGCGAGTGTCTCCACGACTTCCTCCAGACTTGGGGATGCATGCTCGAAGAAGGCCAGCTTGGCTGGACCAAAGGGCCAGCGTTGCAGGGCCTCTGTTTCGAGCTGATCGAAGGGCAGTCTCCAGTCGGCAGACTTCGAGCCGTGGGCCAACAAAATGAGTGCTCGGACGGGATTGGGATGCTTAGGCATGAAGTCCTCCAGAAGTGTCAGCCACAACCCATACCGGTGCGTTCATCCTCGATGCATCGACCTCCGATGCACCAACGCTCACCAGGTCGGCCTGCAACGCGGGGCTGACCATCTCACCCACCACATCACCCAGAATCAGGCAGACAGGTCCAGAGAGAGGCCTGGGGGTCGCGACTGCCAACTCCTGGAGCGTGAGCCGCTCTCTCTCACCAGTACCGCCTGCATTCTCGACAAGCGCCACTGGACGCTCTGGAGGCAGGCCGGCCGCCAAGAGCTGACGAGCAATGGCCTGGCGATGGTGCCCTCCCATGTAGATGACCGCGGTATCGGCTGCCAAGGCCGCAGCAACCCAGTTGCGACCGGGATCGGTTCCACGCCCAGTTGCGGGCGTGAGAAAGACGATCGAGCGGGCGAGACCTCTTGCCGAGAGGCTGATGCCCAAGGTGGCAGCCGATGCGCTGGCGGCGGTAACACCCGGCAGAATTTCAAAAGGTATTCCCGCACGGCGCACAGCCTCGACCTCCTCGGTCAGTCGACCAAAGATCGAGGGGTCGCCACCCTTGAGTCGAACCACCCGACGGCCCCGTGCAGCATGGTTGACCAGTTGACGCCCGATGAAGGCTTGTTCGGTCGATGGGCGGCCCGAGCGCTTGCCCACAAAAATCCATTCCGCTTCCGGTGAGGCCTCTCTAAATCCAGTCTCGTCGAGGAGAGCATCAAACAAGACGACGTCTGCGGTCTCGAGCGCCCGCCAGGCCGCCCGCGTGACCTGATCAGTACCTCCTGGCCCTGCGCCCACAAACTGGACCATCCCAAGCGCTGGTGCATCCGTCAAGGACTTGCGACCAGTGGTCGGCCTCATGATGTCTCTCCGGTCGGTGAATCGACGGCCTGTGACTGTTGAGCGCTGCCAATGAGGCCCGGTCGTCCGTCGGCTGCGGTCTGGTAATGCCCGCCGAAGGGCTTCAAAAGTTGGGCTGCCTGCTCTCGAACAAGGGCCTCCACCGAGGCTGGATCTCGGCCGGCGACGTGCGCAACATCAAAGCCCGAACGCCTGAGAAAGTAAAAGAGGTCAGGATGAATGGTTCCGACCGCATGCAGACGGATCGGAAGACCGCGCTCTCGAATTCGGGCTGCAAGCGTGAATCCGCGACCGTCTGTTGGCTTGTCGAATCGAATGTTGACTTCCCCCTCGCCCATGGTCTGTGCGAGCTGCTCTCGATGGTCCCGACTCGGATCAAGCGTTAGTGAGACGGGCTTGATGCCGAGGGGATTTCCGGTTTGAAGGCAGATGGCGAAAGAAGCAGAGCCTGGGGCCTCTGCTGCTGTCTCTGCCTGGGTCTGCGGCAGTGAGGGAAGAGCGCTCATGCGACGATCTCCTCGGCAGGCCTTCGTCTCACGGTGTTTGCGGCCTCGACGAAGGGCTCATGACCGAGCCGGATGAGCGCCTCTCGAAACGACTCACCCGGCTCGCGTGACTCCAGGTACTGGTCGAGAACCGCCTCGATCGCATCGGCGATTTCGTCCTCGGAAAAGGCCTTCCCTACAATCTTTCCGAGGGCAGCTGGTGCACCATGGCCAGAGTGCCCCCCCAACAGCAGTTGATAGAAGGCAGCTCCATCCTTATCAACGCCCAGAATACCCAAGTGGCCGATGTGATGGTGACCGCAGCTGTTGATGCAGCCAGAGATGCGCAGGTCAATCGGCCCAAGGTCCTCCTGCTCCTCGATCTGGCGGTAGCGTGCGGCGATCTCCTCTGCGATGGGAATCGACCGAGCATTGGCCAAGGAGCAGAAGTCCCCACCCGGGCAGCAGACCATGTCCCCGATCAGCCCACCCACGGGCATTGCTAGCTTGAGTTCGTCGAGGGCATTGAAAAGGCTAGAGAGGTCTTGCTCCCGAACGGCCGGAAGCACGAGGTCCTGAGTATGCGTCACCCGGAGGAAACCCTGGCTAAATTGATCTGCCAAGTCGGCGAGCCGGTCCATTTCATGGCTAAAGAGGTCGCCCGGAGCGCGCCCGACTCCCTTAATGCTGATAAGAATAGCTGCCATGCCCTCAACTCGATGGGGCAGGCGATTGCGAGTTACCCACCGAGTGAAGCGGTCAGGATCAATCGGCTCGCTGCTGACCGTCTCCTTGGGTGTCCTTTCTGCAGCCGACCAGTCAGGGTCGATGAAGGAAGCCTCGACTCGCGCAAGGTCAGATGCTGTCAGCCGATCGGGTCCACCTCTCAGGCCCCCGAACTCTACCTCGACAAGACGCTCGAAGGCCTCCAGACCCACAGACCGAACCAGAATCTTGATACGTGCCTTCGTGAGATTGTCTCGACGGCCGAGCTCGTTGTAGACCCTCATGACCGCGTGGGTGTAGGAGAGAAGATCACGCCACTCCAGTCGTTCCCGGATGACCGGACCCAAGATGGGAGTCCGGCCCAGGCCGCCGCCCACCCGCACCCGGAATATTGCCTCTGGATGGGCCTCGACCACCTCGAACGCAAGGTCGTGGACCTGCACCAGGGCCCTGTCCTCTACCGTACCGGTAAAGGCGACCTTGAATTTTCTCGGCAGAAAACTGAGCTCTGGATGAAAGCTACTCCACTGGCGAAGCATCTCGGCATAGGGCCGCGGATCCAGAATCTCATCGGGAGCAATGCCAGCCAGTGCATCGCTCGTGATATTGCGCAGGCAGTTCCCGCTCGATTGAATGCCATGGAGCCCGACCTCCGCCAGGTCTGCCAAAGCCTGGGGAACATCCTCTACCGCAATCCAGTTGAGCTGGAGGTTCTGCCGAGTGGTGAGGTGACCATAGCCCCTGTCGTAGTCTCGGGCCACCTTGGCGAGACACCTCAGTTGGGGGCTGCGAAGCATGCCGTAGGCGATGGCGATGCGCAGCATGGGCGCATGCCGCTGGAGATAGAGGCCATTTTGAAGCCTCAGCGGCCGAAACTCGTCATCGCTCAGATGCCCTGACTGATGCCGAGCGAGTTGTCCCTTGAACTGCAGGGCCCGCTCCCGAAGGCGGGCGGTATCAAATGGTGTTGGCTGGTACACAAGACACTCCTCTAGGAAGGTCACCAGCCTAACGGTGCTCTACATCATTGAGAAATAACTCTTCGCACTTTGCTTATGTGGGAAAGAAATATGAGGTCCCTTTCCTAGCGTTCGACAAATGCCCGCTCAATCACATAGTCGCCCGGCTGGCCCAGACCAGCCGACACTTGAAAGCCTCGGGCATCGAGCATTTCTGCCGTCTCCCTGAGCATGGCGGGGCTTCCGCAGATCATGCCCCGATCGACTGCCGGGTCCAGCGGGGGGAGGCCGATGTCCTCAAAGAGATTGCCGGTCTCGATGGCAGTGGTGAGTCGCCCTGTGTGTGTGAAGGCTTCTCGGCTGACGGTCGGGTAGTAGATGAGCTGTTGACTCACCATCTCACCCAAAAACTCATGCCGAGGCAACACCTCGCGAAGGTAGTCGGCATACGCTAACTCGCTCACAGTCCGAACGCCATGAATGAGCACCACCTTCTCGAACCGTTCGTAGGTGTCTGGGTCTCGGATGATGCTCATGAAAGGGGCCAGGCCAGTGCCAGTGGAGAAGAGATAGAGGTGCTTACCGGGGCGCAGGTCATCGATGACCAGCGTACCCGTAGCCTTCTCGCCGACATGGATGTCGTCCCCCACCTGAATGTGCTGAAGGCGAGAGGTGAGCGGACCACTCGGCACTTTGATGGAGAGAAACTCTAGTTCTTCCTCGTAGTTTGGGCTCACCACACTGTAGGCCCGCAACAGCGGCTTGTCTTCTACCTCGAGGCCAATCATCACAAAGTGACCGTTGCGAAAACGGAAACTCTGGTCGCGGGTGGTCTTGAAGGAAAAGAGAGTGTCGTTCCAGTGGGTGACAGAGGTCACCGCCTCGATGCGAGTCTTGGCCATGATTGATATTGAGGATAGGAAATGAGCCCGGATTGTCTCAGCTTGCTAGAGCGTGCTCATTGATTAGGACTAAACAAATAGTCATGAGCTTATTCGGTTTTTTCGCTTGTAACGGGATGGCCTCTGTTTCATTCTTTGCTGCTCACCAACATGGAGCGAAACATGACAATCACTTTTTATAAGAGGGCTAAGCAGCTGTTCCGAGCTGTAGCCGTTGTACTGGGCCTTGTCTCAGCAACCCAAGCTTCGGCGTTTGGACCAATCATCACGCCCCAGGACCTTCAGAGCTTGGTTGCCCAAGGAAATGTGCGCATCCTTGATATTCGAGAGCCCAAAGGAACCCCTGATGCACCCAACTTTGATGCTGGACACATCCCAGGTTCTGTATCTACCCCTTACTCAAGCTTTCGGGGGGATAAATCAAATCCCGGTCGGCCCGTTGCTGAGGCGAAGCTAGCCGCGCTCTTGGGGGCTGTCGGGGTTACACCTGACACCAAGCTGGTTGTGACAAATCGCGGCACCGATGCAACCGACTTTGGAGCAGCGGCCCGTGTCTATTGGACTCTCAAGGTTGCAGGCCTTCGCAACGTTGCGATCCTTGATGGTGGATTAAAGGGCTGGACCGCTGCGGGTCAGGCGCTGAGCACAGAGAAGCCATCGGGTAAGCCCACCACGCTTAGTCTGAAGTACGACGAGGCTGCGATTGTGACCATCGATGAGTTAACCCAAGGAATCAGCTCAACAGATTCAAGAATCAAACTCCTCGATGCAAGACCTGCGAGTTTTTTTAAGGGTGAGGTGCGTCATGATGCTGCCAATCGGTACGGTACCCTGCCTGGCGCTCAGAACGTTGGTCATGACCAGTGGTTCTTACCAAAGACGGGAATCTTAAAGCCCAGAGGCGAGATTGAAGATCTAGCGAAGCGGGCCGGACTTATCTCCGATCAGGAGACGGTTTCTTTCTGCAACACCGGACATTGGGCAGCCACCAACTGGTTCATTCTTTCAGAGGTTTTAGGCCAGAAAGGGGTGAAGATGTATCCAGAGTCGGTCGTGGCGTGGTCAAAGACTGACCTTCCTCTGGACAACGAACCTGGTCGTGTTGGAACGCTGTGGCGGGACCTCAAAAGGATTTTTTAATCAAAAACGATCGTAAATTAATCCCCAGTTCCGCGTACTCTGGAACTGGGGCTCGGTTGTTTACCAACGCAACGCCATTGGCGCAATCAGGCGCCCAATAAGCCCGGTTAGGAATATCCCAAGCGTGTACCAGATGGCGACAAAGGTGGGCGAAGATTCTGGGCAGGCCAAGGCGTAACCCAATGCACCGAGCCCTCCGGCCAAGAACCCGCTGGCCCAGCCAGCCTGCTCGAGTCGGGTAGGTGCAAGTGTTCTGAGCGCGATGAGTATGCCAAGCAGGGCTGGCAAGGAGAACGCCAAGAGTGTCCACGAGCATGATTTCCATGTTTGACCAAACACAGCCGCACTTTTCTCGTTGCCGGGTACAAGCGCAAAAGATACAAGCCCAATAAGAAGCATTGCTACTACAACGGCCAAAAGCAGCTTGCTTGGACGATCAAGCCTTGAGACCGGTTTGGCGAGAGCAGCGGTTAGAAGTCCCGCAGCAATTGCCAGGGCGAAGGCATAGCCAAGCTTGACCCAGGTGATAAGCAGCGTGAAGCTCTCAGCAGACAAAAGACCAATAAGACTTGCCGACAACAAAACACTGGCCAGAAACCCGGCCGCCGAGACTGGGATGAGTCGGCTGGGCACGGAAGACGCTGGCGCAGGGCCCGCCCCACGGGATAAAACCGAAATCAGCTGGTTTGTGTCCATCGTAATTACTCCTTCACCAATTCAGAGAGCCGCTTGAGCCCTCGGTGCACCAAAACCTTGATCGAGGATTCCGACAGACCGGTGCGGTTTGACGCCTCTGCAATCGATAATCCTTCAAGTTTTGTAAGTTCAATGGCCTGCCGCTGGGAAACTGGAAGCGCCTGTAAGAGCAGGGAAAGATCGCGAGAGGCGTGCACGTCAGCTTGCTCCCCCGCCATAGGCAATACATCGAGATCGTCCACATCATCGTGCAGATTTTCCCTGCGACCGCGGCGGCGCCACAGATCCACGAGCTTGTACCTTGCAATGGCCAGAAGCCAAGCGGTAACCGGGTAGTTCGCATCGTAGGTTCCTCGCTGCAAGTGCACTGCAAGTAATGTCTCCTGTACCAGATCCTCTGCATCGTTGGCCAAAAAGGGCATGCGCCTTCGAAAATATGCCCGGAGCTGTCCCGCCATTAAGAGAAGAGACTCCGCATAGGCCTGTTCGTCACCAGACTGCGCTGCAAGCCAGAGCGGCTTGAGACGGATTTCGATGCTGTGGGGTGCTCTCTCTTGGGTCATTTCGCTTGGAGGTGCCATTTGGTTACACGCTAGCCGAAATTAAAAAATGTCGATCCCCCTGTAACCAAAACGTGAGCCACAGCGAATTCATGGCTGGTGGCTGAATGCCAGCCCTTTCTGAACCCTTACGTGGAGAACGACATGAATCAGCATAATCTTAAGATCAGTATCAAGGCGGGCCTTGTGGCCGGCCTCCTCGCCATGACCACATGGGTACATGCCCTGGAACTCAAGCCATACAGCGCGTCGGCGCTGGGCGCAATGCAGCAGGGAGGAAAGCCGGTGGTTGTTCATTTCCATGCGGACTGGTGCTCCACCTGCGTTGCTCAGGCCAAATCACTCGAAACCCTGAAGTCTGACCCCCAGCTGAAGGCCATGACAGTGCTCATTGCCGACTACGACAAGGAAAAGGAACTTCGCAAGAGTATGAATATTCGCTCGCAGTCGGTCATGGTGGTCTTCAAAGGCCCTCAGGAGGTCACCCGTCTGGCAGGGCAGTCTCAGGCGACTGACATCAAAGCTGCGTTTCTCAAAGCGCTGTAAGCAAGTCGTTGCCACCACTTAGGAGTTGCGTATGAAAACCAAGGTACTGTCGATACTGCTGGCACTGATCTTCCTGGCCTCTGGCCTTGCGAAGCTCGCGAGCTTGGAATTTGAGCTTGTGGCCTTCGAGAGATGGGGTTATCCGATTTGGTTCATGTATTTGATCGGGGTCGTTGAAGTGGCTGGCGGAGTGGGCCTCATCATCCAGCGCTTCTCGGCTGCTGCTGCCGCGGCACTGGCACTCATGATGATTGGGGGGATTGGAACGCACGTGATGCATTCCGAATGGGGCATGCTGGCAGCAGCAAGTCTCATCTTTCTAATGTCTACCGTTCGCGCCTACCTCGGCTGGGAGGATCTGCGCGTGCTCATTAGCGGCCTGATCAAAACCAAGGAATCCAGCCAGTAGCATGCCGAGTCCCACCGAACTTGGTCTGGCATGGGTGGCTGGTAGCCTCACCACGCTCAATCCATGCGTTTTCCCGCTGCTCCCGGTCGTTCTTGGCGGTGCGTTACAGGCCAGTCGGTGGGCGCCAATTGCCATGGGCGCTGGCATGGTGGCCATGTTTGCGATGCTTGGCCTACTGATTGGCGTCGCGGGGGAGGCGCTCGGCATTGATACCGACCTCATTCGAATTTTGGGAGCCTGGCTGCTGATTGGATTTGGCTTGGTGATGCTGATACCCATGCTGAACACAGCCTTCACCCGACTGATGTCACCGTTGGCAAGTGGTGCTTACTCAGCCACCACCCGGGTCGACAGCGGCTCGCTATTGGGAGCCTTTGCAACCGGCAGTCTGTTGGGAATGGTCTGGAGCCCATGCTCGGGACCTATGCTTGCGAGTGCGCTCACAATGGTTGCGACCGAAGGAGGTGCTGCACGCGGTACTCTGATACTGGGCATGTTCGGACTCGGAGCAGCTTCGATACTTGTTGCTGCAGCCTATGCCTCGCGCAGCGGATTTGGGCAAGTACGTGGCTGGGTGCTGACGCACATGGAGAAAGTGAAGAAAGGGTTCGGTCTTTTTGTTCTGTTGCTCGGAATCGCAATCATGACCGGCGGTGATAAGTGGCTAGAGGCAAAACTGGTGGGTGTATTGCCTGAAGGGTGGATCAACCTTACGACGCGCTTCTGATAGGCGCCTCGGAGGCTGATCTTTTTGGTCCGCTCCCCTAGGGCTTCAAATACGCAAAGCCTTCACGAATCTGTAATTGAGTTACGCGGGCCACACCTGAAGGCGTGAATTCTGCTTCAAGACTGAACTGATCACGCTTGAGATTTCTGTTCTTGAGAGTAATCTCGCAGACTTCGAACCGCACGCCTCGAGCCTTGAGAGCAGAGACCAAAGCTCCGTAGTCAACGTTGGGATTCTTAGGGTCCTTCGCGCCATCAAAGAGGAAGTCGACTCCTTCTGCGTGTGTAACCACCACGACCTTGGTGCTAGGAGCGGTATCTAGATGGTTGCGGATGTTCCTCAGTGCTTTGGTGGCCTGAACGGCTGCGTTATCGATGTGATAGACCGCCTTTTCGCTGTCTGCTGCAGAGACACCGAGGCCAGAGAGGCCCAGGCAGAGGGACAGCGCCAGACTGCTTAGCCAACGATTGCTTGTCTTCATTTCGCTACTCCTGTGATGAATGTGAACTTCTTCTTGGTTCAGATCTTCGGCCCATATTCGGGAACAATCAAGGCCGAGTCTAGAGTCTCCCGGCGACCGATGGTTATAAGGAAAACTCATTAACAAGTAACCAGCGGTCAGACTTCTCCGGTGTACTCGCCGCGAGCAGGGTAGTTCTTGTCGATCGCAAAATCGATTGCTGCCAGCAACTCATCAAAATGCGGTCGAGCAAATGGCATGGTCTGCACGGCGCCGTAGTAGAGCGTGCCGTCAGGGCGAACAAGGAAGACACCGGGTTCAGAGAACAGTGCGGGCTCTTCAATTCCGATCGAGGTCGTTCCCCGAGACGTCGAAAGGTAGAGGCCCCAGGCTCTCGCGTCCGATAGCGCCAGACCGTACCCAAACGGAAGATCAGGCGAATTCACCTTTTTCGCCATTTCCTGTGCGCGAGCTTCTTCATCACTGCTGATGGCGATGACTCGGACCCCCCGCTTTTCGAACTCTGGCTGAAGGCTGCCCAACTCAAGCAGGTACTTTGCGCAGATGGGGCAATGTAAGCCACGGTAAAAGGAGATCAACGTGAATTGGGTGGGTGAATCCACCGAGAGATCGAAGTCACCGTGTGCAAGCGTGGGGACTTTTAGTGCTGGAACGGCATGACGGGGTATCAACATTTGAATGACTCCTAGTAGGGATGAGATTCGGATTATCGAGTACGATTGGGACCACAAAGTCTACTTAACACAACAAATCGTCTAAAAATGGATCGACTCACGCCCATCCTCGAACGTTTCCCGCCCAAGGTCCGCCTTTTGTTCTCAGGAGATACCCAAGGCGCCGTTTCCATGGAGAAGACCCCGATACTGGGCCATCTGCACTGGATTGAGGCGGGTCGAGTACACCTGGAGGACGGCAATCAAGAATGCGTGAAGATTGATGCGCCGAGCATTGTGTTCTCGCCGCATGGCGAGCCTCACAGACTCATCCCACATCCACAGGCCCGAATCGTCTCGGCCGAGTTTGATTTCGGCCAGCGTTACCAGAACCCACTCACGCTCATCGATCCCAAGATCTTGACCATTCCAATCGCTGAGGGCTCCGCCTTGAGATCAGCGAGCAGCCTCATTCTCGAGGAGGCCTTCGCGGATCGATGTGGGAGGGGATTCGCGACCAGCCAACTTCTCCAGTACTTTTTACTCGTCCTCTTTCGTCATCTCATCGCGACTGGAGCGCTGCCGATGGGTGTGACCAAGGCGCTGGGTGACGATCGGCTCCTGAAATCAGTTACCGCGATTCATCGAGAGCCTCAGAAGAACTGGTCGCTCGAACACTTGGCACAGGTCGCAGGAATGTCCCGAGCGAGCTTCGCGGCCCAGTTCAAGGCAGCAATTGGAACAACGCCCCTTGGCTACCTCACAGACTGGCGGATATCACTCGCCCAATCACTGATTGCACAGGGCGTTGGACTCAAGTCAGTCGCGAGTCAGGTGGGTTATCAGAGCGCAGCCGCCCTGAGCCGAGTATTCACAAAGCATCAAGGGATCAGCCCGAGGAGATGGCGAGAGGAGGCCCTCATGGGCTAGAGCCTATTGAGACTAGCTAACGAGCGGGCAACCAGAGCGAGGCACCGCCGCGAACGTTGTATTGATCAACGTGCCCCGACACAGTCTTTGCATCGTCAATGTAATGAACATGAAAGCGCTCGCCCGGATGGGACACAATTCCCTCGAGCTTGCTGCCGCTGTAGATGGCCACCAGTTGACCCTCTACGGTGGGATTGCGAAAGACTCTCATTCCGGAGCGCTTGTTGGCATGGCCCCCTCCGTGTCCAGCTCCATGCGCATGTCCATGGCCAGCGCCGCCTGCTCCAGGCTCTCCCTTCTCGCCTGTCAGGACATGCCATATCAGATGTGAATACGCACCGGTAACCCGAAAAATGAATGGTTGGTTCAAATCCAACTTGCTCCCCGCAGCCTGCTCGGTAACGAACTTCTCGAACTGCGCCTGGCTCATGTCAGTGGGGACTGAGATCTGCTTCCACTGGGAGACGTTGTCACTTGCCCAGAGAACCGCCGAGTCGTTGATGGCGGGCGCTTGAACCTTCCCGTTGGGATCCGTCCCCGAACTGACCAACAGTCGGCCATCGACTTGAATGATCTCGCCTTTGAGGCCGGCCAGTGCCCCCACGCCCCAGACACCGGCCGATTGATTGAGCTTGGATAGCTCAATCTGGCCTGAGGTATCGCCTGTGTGCATCATGCGCTTGAAGCTTCCGAAGTGCGAAAAGCCCTCTGACTGGGTTGATTGAGCTGCCAAAGGCGCTGCAAGCGGCACGACCAGCAAGCTGCAGATGGCTGCAAATACTCTCATCGACTTTTTCATTTAGGGTGCCTCTTGGTGAGTACAAAATAATTGTATGGCTGCTGCCCACCCGAGGGAGTGATGTGTATTTGTCTCTCGCTGTGGGCCAATTCAAAGTATGTGGAGAAAATCTCCTCAATGTCCTGCGGGCCGTAGCGACTCACCGAAAGGTTGTTGCACATCGTTGGTCCGTCGGGGGCAAATGTTCCAAGAACAATGATTCCATCATGGTGTAACGACTGTGAGGCTCGCTGGACATATGTTTCTTGATCTGCTCTCTGGGTCAGAAAATGAAATACGGCTCGATCGTGCCAGACGTCATATCCGGGCCTACGCAGCATGGCGGTGGTGAGAACATCACCAACAAGCTTGGTAACGGCCTCGTCCTTGTTGAGTCGTTTCAGGGTTACATCGAGTGCATCCTCTGAGAGATCGAGCAGCGTGATGTCGACGCAGCCATCAGCAATCATTTGGTCAGCAAAAACGGAGGCGCCCGCACCAACGTCAATCACTGCTGCATCACTTATGTCGCGCTTGAGATACGCACTTACCAAACGGCGAGATGTTGGAAGAGAATCCGCATACCACCCCAGCGTCTCGACAGGCCGAGACCTGTAAGCGGATTTCCACTGTTCTGCGGACAAGGTGTTTGGCTCGCTTTCGAGCTATTGGCGAACTTTCTGTTATTGCCCAGTTTTAATCACGTCTTTGAGTTGCTCAAAGCCCGGACGAACGCTGGTGTTGAACAGTTTTCCCGCTTTGCCGTGCTTGGGTGCACCATCCATCTCCAACTGATCCGAAACAATGGTGTAAGACACCATGCCATTGTGCTGAGCACCCGATGCAGCGACCACCTGTCCACCGTACCAAACCGAAGGCGCTGGGGTGAACTTGGGTACTGAATGCTGGGGCATGAGCACCACGGGCACTTGGTAGACATTCATGATCTCTGCGGCAATCTGCATGTTGGTGTTGCACCTTGTGCCCGGAGGATCTTGTTGTATGAAAACCAGAGCCTTTTGGCCATTGACCTCTGCGGGTACAGGAGTAGCCGTCGATTGGGCGGCTACAACGCCCGTGAAAACTGTCAGCCCAGTCGCTAGACTTGCTTTCAGAAATAGATTCATTGTTTTTTCTCCGGAACTGGTTATTATTCAATTGTTTTGTTGAATATTTGAGGATTAGAAGCTGTCGATGAGCCAAAGTCAAGCCTTCAAGCCCCAGTTGTTTGAGCAGTTCGCCCGTATCGGCCAAGCTCTTGCCTCCGGTCCTCGATTGGAGATCTTGGAGCTCCTCATTCAAAGCCCGCGTAGCGTCGACTCCATTGCCAAGGTCATGGGGCTTCCGATTGCCAATGTCTCTCAGCACCTGCAGACGCTCAAGCAGGCAGGGCTGGTAACGGCTGTGCGAGACGGTCGCTCCATGGTCTACAGCATCACTGGGTCTGATGTGATCGAGTTGCTGCTGCTCCTTCAGAAGATTGCGAAGGATCGATTTGCCGAGATTGATCGGCTTGTGGACACCTACCTCAACAGTAGAGATGAGCTCGAGCCCTTGTCCGTTGCGGAGGTGCTCTCCAAGGCCAGAAAAGGCGAGGTGGTCATTCTGGATGTTCGTCCGAGTGAAGAGTACGCCGCCGGGCACTTGAAGGGTGCAATCAACCTAACCCTTGAGGAACTCGAAGAGCGCTTGGAAGCTCTGCCGAAGGATAAAACCATTGTGGCGTACTGCCGTGGTACCTACTGCATATTGTCTTTTGACGCAGTAAAGACGCTTCGTGATCGAGGATACAAGGCACATCGCGTCTCGGAGGGCATTCCAAATTGGATTGTCAACAGTGTGCGGCTGGTTCAGGATACAAAATGACCGAGCCCACCCACCAAAAGATTGAGCGACTCAAGTCGCAACTCCAGCTCACCATCGTTGGCCAAGAGCGGCTGCTCAATCGGCTTATCGTGGCGCTCATCTCCGGTGGCCATGTGCTTGTCGAAGGGCTTCCCGGTCTGGCGAAAACCACTGCCATTAAGGCCCTGGCGGAGGCAGTGGCTGCTCGTTTCAAACGAATTCAGTTCACACCAGACTTGCTCCCCGGCGACATCACCGGAACCGATGTCTACGAGGTCAAGACTGGAGACTTTCGCTTTATCGAGGGCCCACTGTTTAACGACATTGTTCTGGCCGATGAGATCAACCGCGCGCCAGCCAAGGTGCAGAGTGCTCTGCTCGAGGCCATGCAGGAGCGGCAGATCACCGCAGGTGGTGAGACGCGTGCGCTCTCGAAAATCTTTCTCGTCATGGCCACTCAGAATCCGGTGGAGCAGTCGGGCACCTACCGGCTACCCGAGGCCCAGCTTGATCGCTTCATGTTCCAAGTGCTTCTCACTTACCCCACAGAGGAACAGGAGCTCGAGGTACTGCGTAGAAGTCAGGCCAGCTTGAACCGCCAGAATGCGGCGCTATCCATTCCCGATCTTCTTAAAATGCGGGATGAGGCCGCTGCGGTTCACCTCTCAGATGCTGTAGCGGAGTACATTGTGCGACTTGTTCGCGCCACCCGAGAGATCGATCGCTGGGTGCCCAGTCGCTCGGGCACAATCGATGTCGGTGCAAGTCCGAGGGCTGTCCTTTCCATGGCAGCCGCAGCAAAGGCCTACGCGCTTGTCTGTGCCAGAGACCATGTACTGCCCGATGACGTCCAGGCGTTGGCCCCGGATATCTTGCGGCATCGAGTTTCACTCAGTCTTCAGGCAAGTGTTCAGAAGCTTGAGAAAGATCAACTCATCTCAGAGTTGTTGAAGGCTGTTCCCAGTCCCTGAGCCGGCCATGCCTCCGAGCACGCGCAGAGATGCACTGGCCGAGCCGCTGCTCGATCCGCCAGAGATTCTCAAGCTCATGACACTGGCGCTGGCTGCTTCAAACGCGCCTCGGCCCCATGAGGTGCATGGGCACAGGGCTGGCGACTGGCCAGGCGCTCAGATCGGTCAGGGGCTGGACTTCGAGGAGTCCCGACCCTACGCGCCAAGCGACTCCATGCGCGACATGGACTGGCGAAGCACTGCCCGGCTCGGTCATGCGTATGTCAAGACATACCGAGAGGAACGCCAGCCAATCTGGGTCATTGTGGTTGACCGCGGTGCCTTGATGCGTTTTGGCACTCAAAAACGACTGAAGGTGACGCAGGCTGCACGGGTTGCGATCTGGCTTGGCACTCAGGCCATGGGAAGTGCTGCAGCAGTTTCCGTCGTGCTGTGGAACGCCGAGCAAGACGATTGGCTTGGCCCATTTCATCACCGAGACCAGTGGCTCGATGCGATCGACCATGTCGTTGCGCCCACGCCGCCCACTGAACTCGGTGCGCTCGAGCCAGAAATGGACAAGATAAGGCTGCGCCAGTTGCTTGAGCGCAACCCACCCGGGTGCCGCGTTTTCTTGCTGTCGGATTTTCTCTGGCACGAGACGAGCTACAGCCTTGCAATTGCTGCCCTGGCCGAGACCAACTCGCTCTGTTGCATTCGCATCAGCGACCCCGTCGAGCGAGAGATCATCAACACTTCGGGCACATGGCTCTCATCGCCCCGCTCCGGATTGAGCGTTGCCCTGGGGTCGGGGGCCTTGCAATGGACCCAGAGGGCTAACGAGGCGGTTGCGAATCAACGAGAGGCGCAGCGTGTATCGATTGAGCGTCTTGGTGGCCGTCTTCTCGACCTTTGCAGCACTCGAGAGTCATTCGAGGGCCTGTTCGAATGATGGTTTTTGAGTTGGGGGCGCCTTGGCTGCTGTTTCTGATGACCGTCCCATTGGTCTATGGCTTGGTGGTTTGGCGCTGCCGCATGCGACTGCAGAGCAACACCCCGAAGCTTCTTTTACCAAGCATGGTTCTTCTCGAGAACAGCCTCGATCGTGAACCGCGCATCCCAAGGGCGATTCGTTTACGAGTGGCAATGCGTGCCTTTGCTCTAGTGGCTGTTGTTTTATCGGTCTGCGATGTTCATCAGGTGGGTGAGTTCGAGCCTCCCAGACAGCAAGGCCGGCCGATCATGTTTGTCATCGATAGCTCACTGACCATGAGCCTTGAAGACATGGGCGCCTCCAGTGGGCTGAGCCGAATGGAGGCCACGCAACAGGTTCTGCATAAGTGGATGGAGACACGTCCACAGAACGCCTATGGCCTTGTGGTGTTTGGGTCGAGTGCCTCTGTATTGAGTCGCCCTACGGCCGACACCGCATTTGCAAGAGCGCAACTTCGACGTGTTCAGGTCGGGACATTGGGTGACAACACCGCGCTGGGCGATGCCATGGCGCTGGCCATTCGAGAATTAGAGCAGTCGCGAACCGAAGCCAATTTAGTGCCAAGTATCGTGCTGATTAGCGATGGGGAAGACAGTAATAGCGGAAGCATGAGCCCATTGGAATCCGCGGCCATCGCCATGGCACGCGGATACCCCATCCACAGCCTACAGTTTGGTCGACCCACACGGTTACCTGAACTCCACCCAAGCCTCGCTGAGGTCTCGGCACTCACCGGTGGGCGACACTGGTTGGTTCAGAGCGTAGAGCAATTGGAGTCTATTGTTAATACGCTGGATGCCATCACACCTCTTGTCCAAATGCCCCCACTGCAATCAAGGGGTTTCTGGTGGAGCCCATGGCTTGCGCTCATTGGTGTGCTCCTGGCCTTGGTGAGT
Organism: Hahnella aquatica (SeqCode); assembly: GCF_965194505.1. Lineage (GTDB taxonomy): Bacteria > Pseudomonadota > Gammaproteobacteria > Burkholderiales > Burkholderiaceae_A > Hahnella > Hahnella aquatica. The sequence goes on from NZ_OZ239144.1 coordinate 584,190, forward strand.
CTCGTGCTTGGGCGCAGCCGCTCCCATGGCCTTGTTGATCCGAAACTGCGCGCTTGGGCAATAAGGGCTCCGAGTCAGGGGCCACTCGAGCGCCTGCGTGAACCCCTACTGACTGCGTTGGGGGCAGCTGTGTTGTCGCTTGTCGTTGCGCTGCTGTGGTCGAACCATGCGGTAATAGACTCCGCAAATTCGCAGGGAACGCCTACGCGGATTGTTGCGGTGGTGGACCTTCTGGGCGCCGATGCCAGCCGCGTCGAAGTACAACGCCTCTCGGTGCTGGGCCTGGCTGGCCAATATCCAAGGGCTGCGCTAGCCGTTGTGGCCGCAGGCCCAAGCAGTGGCTTGGTCTTGCCCTTTACCCATGATCGCGCCGCTCTGACCCGCATCCTCGATCAGTTGGTTGCCCATCGTGAAGCGCTCATCGCCGGCCCGGGTGGCTCAGAGGAATCACCCGATCAACAACGCAACGCGGCAATTGGCAATGCGCAGTCCTACCTAGAGCGGCATACTAATGCGCAAGAGAGGGGGGCGGTGGTCTTGGCGAGCAACTCTCGTCACGTGAACCAACTTATGCAGGCCGCCCCGACAGCATCGGCAAAGCAATCCCACGCCAGAGCGTTCACGCCCTTGAATACTTGGCAGGCCATGCTGTTGGCTGCGCTTGTTGTCTTGCTGCTTGGATGGCTGCCACTGGGCGGATTGTCTTGGTCTGTGCCTGTGGCGAGGGCGGCTTCGGGCGTTACAGCACTTGGCGTTGTGTCGATGTTGTTCGTTGCGTTGCCTTCTGGGAGTAAGGCTGCATCGCTCAGCCCCCCAATGTCTTTGGCCACGGAATCGACTTCGGCCTCTGATCCTTTTGCGTCGGTTTTCGAGCGCCACTTCTCCGAAGGCTTGGATCGTCTCCAAAAGGCCCAGAATCAGGCGGCGGTTGAGTCCTTTTCGAATTCCTTGGCCTTGGGCGTGGTGTCGGGGCAGCGAGCCGCGCTCTTTAACCTTGGCCTTTCACTGTCCCGTCAGGGGGCATTCTCTCAGGCCCTGTTACTTTGGAATGCGTATCTTGAGAAGTATCCTGATGATGCTGAGGCCCGTGGAAATCTAGACTTTGTGCAAAAGCGGCTCGCAGCAATGCAAGCTGCCAAAGGGCGGCAAACGGATTTGAAGGGCCGGCGTGGTCAGGCGGCTTTGGGGGAAATTCAAACCGACGGTTCAGGTAGCGATCCAAACGATCTAGATTCACCAAGCAGACCTTCCGAGCAAGGGCCGCGCGCAGCCGGTAATCGCCTGCTCGATTCTCAGGCTGCCATCGCAAGCGGTGGCCGGGGAGTTACGCTGCGTGCCTGGCCCATAGGACCGGAGACGGCCAGCAGCGCTCAGTACAAAGTGGATCGCACTCAAGATGAGTCGGCGAGCCTGCTCAAGGGATTGATTCGCCAGTCTGATTGGTCCCGCCCGCCGGCGTCCGCCTCCGACACCACGAGATGAGTCCTCTGCGAAGGGCTCCTCTCTACACACAGCTGGTGCTGTCTGTCACGGCGCTGGTTTGTTCGGCCTCCATGGCCCAGGACCCCACAACCCCAAAGCACTTTTGGTCGGTTGCGCCTCAGGAACTTGCCGTCGGCAACAGTGCGCTGCTTCACCTCGAGATCTGCGATCGCCGCCAGTTTCAGTGGGCTCCCATGGTGCTGCCAACGAATCCGGCACTGCTCGCTCAGTTCGTGAGTGAAATTGCCATTCGGAATGCAACCAGTGGGCAAGCTTGCGAAGGCACTCGATGGACATGGACCGTTTTGCCCACGCAGCCTGGTGAGATTGCACTTGGCGATATGGTGGTTCGTTACAGCGAGTTTGGTCGGGAGGTCTCGCTGCGCCTTGCGGGGCCGAGTATGCGAGTGCGGGGCCGACCCGAATGGCTGCCGAGGCTTATCGCGAACGAAGCCCCAAGAATTTTTCGGTGGGAGCCAGCAGTCGAAGAAAGTCAGCGTGATGACGCTTTCGTTCAACGCTCGGTCTTGATACAGAGCAGCCTGAGCCGCAAAGAAATTGAGCAATGGGTGGCACTCATGCTCGCGTCCCAGCTTGCATGGGCGGAGTTGCCGGCATTGATTCGGCCCGTCGGCGAAGGTCTTGGCGATACTTTTCTAATCACCCTCTATGCACCAAAGGTGCCGCCACAGGTCTCTCCTTTGACACTTCGGCTTGGCTTTTACAATGCTCGCACCAATGGTATCGAGCACAGGGTAATCACTGTTCCTGCGCAGGAGGTTCAAGGGGGATCTGACTCATACGGCAGCAATATTGTTGGTAGCTGGACGCGCGTCTACGCTTGGGGCTTAGAAAATACGCCTTGGATAGCCTCTGTAGTTGTGCTTTTGCTGTTGCTGCACTGGATACTGCGGCGTCATGTATGGCGGCTTTATCGGCTATTGCTTTTGTGGCGCATTGCCAGAGCTGGTGACGCGCAGGAGGTTTGGTCGGTGCTGAAGCGCAGTCCCTGGCCTGTCACCGCTGGTCTAGCCAGCACACCTGCGCAGTGGTTAAGGCTCGTTGCTCAGAAGAGCTGTGGAGGTGAATCGATGGCCGATTTACGCAACGCGATTGATGCACTGGAGATGGCGCTATTTTCCAACCGCTTTTCGTTGCGCACCTCGGGTGTCAAATTGCTACTGAAAAACTCGATCAGGGTTCTCATGGCCTGAGCAGGGGCGATTTGTCGTGCACTGTCTGGAAATAGAGCAGCAAGAGAGTGGCTGCCGCTACTCCAAAACACGCTACGTGGAGAACGGGCAGCTGTTCTCTGTCGTGGCCTGCCTCTCCTCGGATTCTTTTCGGCTTTGGTCCGGACGTGCAACAGCCACAGACCCAATGACGGCCCCCTCTGCGTCGTGTGCCATGGCAAAGCTCATTTCTACGTAGATGACGCCGCCATCGCGGGAAAGAGCCTTTGTTCGCGCTGGACGTCTTCCCGGGAGGGTATCTCCACGCTCTACCGCTTCAAAAAAACCTCTCCAGTGCGCCTTTCGTAAACGCTCGGGAATGATGATGTCGAGACTCTTGCCAATAGCCTCGTCGGATGAAAACCCGAACATCCGCTCACAGCCTGGGTTCCAAAATCGAATGATTCCGGAACAATCAGCAAACAAAATAGATTCATAGGTTGCGTTGAGCAAATCTGCGTAATGGCTATGGATGTTCATTTGGTGTCCTCACGTCAGTCTGGCCGCCATGCCGGCAATCGAATTTCAAAGTGGATGACGGCGACCCTTAATCCGAATCCTGTTAGGGCGCCTACGAGGAGCGTGGCCCACTCATTAAGGCCGAGGACGTTACAGGCCACGACAGCCCACCCTGCGAGGAACGCACAGATTGCATAGGGCTGATGATCCTTGAAGACCTTGGGTAGATCGTTGCAGAAAATGTCCCTGAGAACGCCGCCAAACACGGCCGTAATCACTCCCAAGATGACCGCAACCAGGAAGGGCATGCCCACAGCCAGAGACAGTTGTGTGCCGCTGGCCGCAAACAATCCCAGTCCCACAGCGTCGGGAATGCGAAAGAACCGCTCCGTTGGCTCGAGATGTCGACGGCGCATGAAGGAGAGGGCCAGCACAGCGGCGACCAGAACCAGCACCAAGAGCTCTGAGTGCGCAACCCAGAAAAAGGGGCGGCGATCGAGCAGGATGTCTCTGAGGGTTCCGCCTCCAAACGCGGCTAGGCAGGCTGCAACACAGACACCCACAACATCGAGTCGCTTTCGTGCTGCTTCAAGTACCCCAGTTAGCGCAAAAACCAGGGTTGCGACAACTTCAACTGAATACTGAGCCAGCGTGAAATTAATGGTGGTCATGATGCATTTTAATCGCTGCAGGGCCAATGAGAGCGGGCGGGTTTTGACTGCACCACCCCCCACCCACAAACTGTCCGGAAACAGGACAGCAAAAAAGTGGGGCCTGCTCCGGGACCATTTCCGCTATGCCTCTCATCCCCGTGACCAGGGTTGGAGAAATCCTGCTTTCACCCCAGCAAACCCAGCTCTCTAGGCCGGTTTAGGGGAGTTTAGGGCAGCCTGGGCCTTCCTGGCCCGCTCCGTTTCACGCTGCCTGCGCTGGAATTCTTGCTCTCTTTTCAGAGCATCTTTGCTGGCCTTCACCCGGGTCTTGAGCGCATGTATGCGACTTTGGGCGGGGGTCAGTGGCCCCCTGGGGGCCTTGACGACTACCTCGCTGATCTTCATCTCTGGGGGTCTCCTGTTTTTTGTATTTAGCCTCAACCACCCCCACCGGGGGCTAGACCCGGTTGGGGGTACCCAGCACCGACCCCCGCCCATATTGCTGCTCCAGCAGCAGCTTGGCTCGGTAGGGGTCCTGGGCTTGTATGCGGGTCTTGACCAATAGGGTGGTGCCCGATGGCGAGGCCACTTTGATCTGGGCTTCGAAGGTGTACATAGAGTTCTCCTGGGTCGTGGATCTGAGGGGAGGGTGTGAGACGTGGGTTGCCTATCCCACACCCTCTGGGCACTACTTTTGGAAACCCTCACTGAGGCTTTGGCTAGCTGCCCCAATTTGGCCGTCCAATTCCCCAGCCTCTACGGCCGTCTTGATGGTCTCTAGGGTTTTGATCAGCTCCTCAGGCCCTGCAACCTCGATAGCACTCTTGCCTTTGGCCAGCTCCAAGACCTTGGCACCGTATTTGACGCTGAGGCAGACCTTGCCGTTGTCAGCGACAAACCACCAGGGCTTGACCCGCTTCGGCACCTCGACATCCTTGCGCAGTCCTGTCTCCGGATCCCGCACCGAACGCATGCGGGTGGGCAAGAACGTCTCTCCAGACTTCTGGGCACGGGCGAGCTGCACCTGCTCCCAGAGCTTGTTGCTGAGTTTGTTGCGACGCTGCACCACGGGGGGCTGCTTGGCAGGCTTCTTTGCTGCGACCAGCTTTAAGTTTGTAAGTACGCTCATTGAAGATTCCTTTCTGTTGTTGAACGAGCGTTTACTAAGTTATGGCCGATCGCCGGATCTGGTCGACCGAAAATGGCGATCAACCCGCCAGATCTCCAGTGGTCAATGGCGCAGACCAAACGAAATCACTTTTTTCGCGGATTTCTCGTGGTCTTGCTAAATAACTTTATGAAAAGAGATCAAACGGAATTGTGGCTAAAGGACAACGGGCTGCGCAGCGCTTATTTCGCACGCATACCGCTTCTACAGGCGCAGGCAGTCACAGCAGCACACAACCTGCTCAAACAGCGTGTAGGGCTTCTAAGCGCGGAGCAGACGCTGGTGCTTGAGCAGTTCTGTCGTGCCAATCGATCTGCAGCTAAACGGGCCCGCATCACAGAGGCCCAGTGCTTTGAGATCCTAAAGATCGCTAAGCAGGCCAATCGATCATTGTTCAAACAGCACAGGCAACTAAAGAAAGAAACGAAGAGGGAAGAGCGGAATAGGCAAGAGCGGCAGGTACCGCAGAGATAAGCCACTCTCAAACAGGGCAAAAACTCGGGGGGTAATAAGGAAACGGCTAATGACCCCGGACATCGCGCAAGTAGGCCTTAGACCAAAGCGCATCAAGATGTGGGCCGCGAGATTCCTGCAAGGCAAACCAATGCCGAAGCGGGTTGAGAGTTCTAATACATACGTCTCTCGGAAATCTCTCTAAGGTCGTTGCATGGCGTACTGAATCAGTCAGTCGATCAAGCAGCGAAGGCGACGGAAATAGCAGCACTTTTTTACGATGCTGCTATAGCCGTCGTTTGGCCCCAGAATCAGTCAAACACCTCTCACACATCTCTCACACACGATCAGACGAAGAAAGCTGTGATGAGCGACGAGCGACATCACAGGTGAGCGCAGCTCGCCTACCAATCAAAGCGCAACCCGTTCAATCACCCTGAGTTTCTGCTCCAATGTATAGCCAACTGAGCCGTAGGTATCAAAGTCGGATGTAGCTCTTCCATGGCCAGTAATCGACTCAGCAAGCTTGGTTGGAATGTCACCACAGGCCTTTAGTCGGTCAATGAAAGCATGCCGGAACATATGACTGCGCCATTTATGTTCTTTAAGGTTCTTGTTCATGATTGCTGAGCAGGAGCCGTTGCCGTTGTACTTGGCATACAGGGGCACAAGCCATTTGCTGCGCATAGATTTCGAGTCTTCATTGAGAATCTTCGCTGCCTGAAGGGATACTCCCACGAGCGGTATCGCTCTGATGCTGCTCCGAGTCTTTCGGTCACTAAGCTCATTTGGGCGAATCCATAGGTGGGGAATCTCGTGATCCGGGCAAGAAAGTAGTTGTAGTAACGGGTCGTGTCATCCGAGAACTTCCTGCGCCTTGCGGCGCCGCTCTCCTGTAGGTAGATCGTGTATGCCGTTGTGATAGTGGGCCTGATGCCACCAGCCTGCTTAGTGAAATGGTCTCTGAGAAGGTCGCAAAGGAATGCCTCGTCAAACTCCGCTCCTCCCACGTTGACCCGTTTGCGGTCAATGAGCTCGAACTCCGGGCTAGGCTCCTCGTACTGCATGATGTTGTATTGCATGTGTGCTCCTTGGTTGTTGGGCACATGCAAATTTATGATCGAGATCGAGAAAAGGTCTACGGATCTGTCGATCAGACTACTTCAAAAAAGTTAACGCTTGACATGTATATACGCGATACGTAAGTATCTAGACTGTGACAATAAAATCGTTCAAGTGTGCGGATACCCAGAAACTATTCTCCGGCTATTCAGTAAAGCGTTGGGTACCACTTGAGCGGCAGGCCCTGAGGAAGCTCGAACAGTTGGAGCTGTCGGATAGGTTAGAAGATCTGAGGGTGCCCCCTGGCAATCGACTGGAGGGCCTCAAGGGCAAGAGGAAGGGTCAGTACAGCATTCGGATCAATGACCAGTGGCGTTTATGTTTTCGTTGGAATGTTGATGGGGCTTACGACGTTGAAATAGTGGATTACCACTGAAGCGAGGACTAAGAATGAGACGAGTCAATCCTGTTTCCCCCGGTGAAATGCTGGAGGAAGAGTTCCTAAAGCCGCTGGGCCTCACAAAGTACAGGCTTGCAAAGGAAATTGGTGTGCCCCCGGGTCGCATCAGCGAAATCGTTGCAGGTCGTCGTGCCATAACGGCAGACACCGATCTACGGCTATGCAAGTACTTTGGCCTCAGTGAGGGATGGTGGCTGCGCGGTCAGGTTCGTTTTGACACAGAGATTGCCAAGCGAACCATGCAGAAAGAGCTAGCGAAGATCAAACAGTGCCCACTGCTGGCTGCCTGAGCGTTGGCTCGTTACGTCTAACGATTTGACCGCTTGTTGCTGGTGCCGCAAGGGGTAAGGCGAGAGTAGAGCGGAAGTCTTGCTCGGTTGCGTATTCGGTCTCAGACCCCGGAGCGATATGAAAAGAGCCCAAGTCCTGGCCATGTTGCGAGAAGAGAAGCCAGGTCTCCAACGAGAGTTTGGTGTGCGCACGCTCGGTCTTTTCGGCTTGGCCGCCAGGGATGAACTTCTGCCCGATAGCGATATTGACATCCTTGTGGAGTTTGAGGGGGTAGGTACCTCGAGGAGTTACTTCGGTACTCAGTATCGACTGGAAGAGGTTTTCGGCCGCCCGGTAGATCTGGTGACGCGTCGTGCGTTACGTCAAGAGATTCGGCAGTATGTCGAGCGAGACCTAATCAGTGTCTGAACAAAGCGACAAGGCTTTGAGACGGGTCGTTAGCGGCCCATGGTGGTCAAAAATCACCAGGCTGAAAAGATAAGTACTTCTCCGCCATTTTTCGTAACTCCGGATTCGACAAGCTGAGAGCTCCAGAAGAGTATTGTCCATCTGTATCCGAACGTATACACTCTCACAATGTTCACGCTCGTAAAGTCCGAGGTATTCGACAGGTGGCTCGATGGCCTTAAAGACAGGCGAGCAATTGCTCGAATCACCGCAAGGATTCGCTCCTTTGAACTCGGCAACATTGGTGATTGCAGGCCAATCAGAGGTGGCGTGTGGGAGCTCAGGGTTCATTACGGTGCTGGCTATCGGATTTATTACACGCAGCAAGGGCAGTTGACGTACTTCTTGTTGATTGGTGGTTCGAAATCAGCTCAGCAGAGGGACATTAAAGCCGCCTTGGCGATGGCAAACGAGATCACAAAGGAGTCGAGACCATGAAGGGCTACACCACTTTTGATGCAGCGGATTACCTAAAAGATGAAGAGGTCATTGCTGAGTACCTTACAGCGGCCCTTGAGGATCCAAACCCGGAGGTCTTCCTTTTAGCGGTGCGTGATGTTGCTCGAGCACGCGGTATGGCAGAGCTAGCGAGCAATATCGGCGTTGGGCGCGAGAGTCTGTACAAGGCTCTGGCACCCGGGGCAAAGCCGCGCTACGACACCGTACTCAAGGTGATGAGGGGATTTGGGGTCCAACTCTCTGCCAGCCCAAGGACCAGCAGTCCAAAGGTGCGTGCTGCCAAGGCTGTGAGTGGCAAGAGAAAGAGTGTGAGAGCGGCAGCTTAAGGGTCCTCATAGGCTGTATCTATGGGTCCTTTGGGGCCTGTGGATAACCATGGCATTCCGTGGCAGAAGAGCCACAAAAAACCAAACAAAATACGCTTTTGTCGTGATTCTGAGGGTTCTGCGGCGCTTGCAAAACTCAATTTTGAGCCCCAGCTGATCCCCAAGCACCAGACCCGCTGGTCGGGCTTTGATGACAAGATTTTGTCTCTCTACGCCCGTGGCATGACGGTGCGTGAGATTCAAAGCCACCTTGAGGAGATGTACGGCACGGAGGTCTCGCCGACCCTTATTTCGTCGGTCACTGATGCGGTGATGTGTCTTTTTTACTAAGTCTTTTGGAGGTGTGGGCCCAATTCAGTTCAGCGATCGCTGGTAATTTCATTTCCAGCATCAGAATTCGACCCTCTTCCTCAAGATGTGACTCTATGGACAATGGGTAATCCTTCAGGCCGTAGTCGACACTGGCGACTGCATACTTTGCAAACAACTCAATCCCCTCTTTTGAGTCGAGGTCTAGTCGTGCCTCCAGGGTCTTCGCCTGAATCTGATCGTCAAGAATGGACGTGAGGTATTTCCTCTCCAGCTCGGATCGACGTTCGATAGCTTGTTGGTGGAGTCTTCGGGTCTCAGCTTGGATGCTCTCGAGGATTTTTCGCCCATCTGCTATTGCTAGCCGTAATTTTTCGGTGGTTTGCTCAGCGTCAAAGTCAATATCGTTTTTTCTTCTGAGAGCATCTTTGTATTTGAGGATCTCGTCCTTAAACGAGGATCTCACCGCTGGGTTGAGGAAGGAAAGCCACCCGGTATGGAGCGGCAGGAACAAGTGTGGGCTCCTCCACTGGAGTTGGGGCTGGAACATCCTCGGGGCGCTGCGAGGTGGGGAATCCGTGTATGTCCTTCGGATTAAATGTCAGATCCGCATAAGGTGTAACCGCCGGCCGCTGCGAGATTTCAAGAAGATCTTCGATTGGGGGGACGGCTGAGGGGGAGAGCAGGTTCGGTATCGTTCCCTCGTGGACGGTAATTGGTGCACCCTCCTCTTGGCGGCATCGGTCCTCAACTCTCTCTACGAATGGAAGGATGACCGCCTCGTATGGTCGCTCCGCCTGAAAGATCGGTATTTTGGGCGAGGGGGGGTGCTGGATCCAGCGACGTATGGCTTGAATCAGTTGCTCATTTGGGTCGGGAGAGTGCTCGAAGGTTCCTCGCCCTCGCCCCCGCTCCCTGAGAACCTCCGGGATATGAAGTTCGCAGCCTTTTCTTGCATTTCCGAGAAGTCGGAGTAAGCCCGAAGACAGTGCCTCGAGAATCTGCAAAACAGCGCCAGAAATCCTAGCAATTACGAAGAGCCCAAGCCCAAATAAGACGAGGCCAGCTATCCACGACATGGATCTCTCCCCTGGAAAAATCGTGACGCATGACGAGATGCTTTTCGAGGTTGTTTCGTACGGCTTGCGTACGGCGGCAATCTCTATTCCGCTGACTTTTATAACTCACTGACTTCAATCAGGGTTTTGGTGGACGGCACAGGGTTCGAACCTGTGACCCCTGCCGTGTGAAGGCAGTGCTCTACCACTGAGCTAGCCGTCCAACGCCAAGATTATGGCATGCCTAGACTAGAATCCGCGCATGACCCGAACTGTCCGAACGCGCTTTGCGCCCAGCCCAACCGGTTTTCTCCACGTGGGCGGTGCACGAACCGCCCTGTACTGCTGGGCCTTTGCTCGGCGGCATGGCGGCGCGTTCATCCTGCGCATTGAAGACACAGACCTGGAGCGGTCCACCCCAGAGGCGGTCAAGGCCATCCTCGATGGCATGGCCTGGCTGGGGCTCAACCCCGATGAAGGGCCGTTCTATCAGATGCAACGGATGGATCGTTATCGAGAGGTCATTGCCAAGCTCATTGAGGCGGGGCAGGCCTACCACTGTTACGCCAGCCCATCAGAGCTCGAGGCGATGCGCGAGGCCCAGCGCGCAGCTGGCCAGAAGCCGCGCTACGACGGTCGGTGGCGCCCAGACTTGGCCGCCGCGGCAGGCCTAACGGCGCCGGCCGGCGTGTCCCCCGTGGTTCGGTTCCGGAACCCAGACGCAGGCTTTGTCACCTGGGAAGACGGGGTCAAGGGTCGCATCAGCATCTCCAATGAAGAGCTAGACGACCTGATCATTGCCCGCGGCGACGGCACCCCGACCTACAACTTCTGTGTGGTGGTCGATGACTGGGACATGAACATCAGCCATGTCATTCGCGGCGACGATCACATCAACAACACGCCCCGCCAGATCAACATTTTGAAAGCCCTGGGGGCAGAGATCCCGAATTACGCCCACCTGCCCATGATTCACGGGCCCGATGGCGAAAAGCTCTCCAAGCGGCACGGTGCGGTGTCGGTCATGCAGTACGAAGAAGACGGCTACCTGCCCGAGGCGCTCCTCAATTACCTGGCCCGCCTGGGCTGGAGCCATGGAGACGATGAGATTTTCTCCATGGCGCAACTCACCGAGTGGTTCAGCCTCGATCATTGCAGCAAGTCTGCCGCCCAGTTCGACTTCGACAAGCTTAAGTGGCTCAACAACCATTACCTTCGGGCGCGCGCCGGAGCAGACCTCGCCTTACTCATTGCACCGCGCATGCGGGCCGAAGGCTTTGTCCCTGGGGTTGGGCCGGCGTTGGATCAGGTCTGCGAGTTGCTGAAGGATCGGGCCGCCACCCTGACAGACCTCGCCGAAGAGGCCTCCGTGTTTTACCTCGAGCCCCAGCCCGATGCGGCCGCCCTGGCCGAGCGGCTCTTGGGCTCTGTGCCCGCAGCCCTCAAAGGCTTGGCCGAATCCTTGCCGGAGGAGCTCGACGCTGCCCAGGCCTCTGCGCTCATCAAGGCGCAGTTGGCGGCCCACGGGCTCAAGATGCCGCAATTGGCCATGGCCTTGCGGCTCGTCTTGCTGGGCCGGTCCGAGACACCGTCGATCGACAAGGTCATGGCCGTGCTGGGTCGCGAGAAAATCCAAAGCCGCATTTCGGCCTTGGTGCCCTGAGGCCCCCGCCGCCCGCGATACACTGCATCCCATGTCTGGAAACACGTTCGGCCACCTCTTTTCGGTGACCTCCTTTGGAGAGTCGCACGGTCCAGCCATTGGCTGCGTGGTGGATGGCTGCCCACCGGGCCTTGCGCTCGAGGCCGCTGACATCCAGCTCGAGCTCGATCGGCGGCGGCCCGGCACCTCACGCCATGTCACCCAGCGCCAAGAGCCAGACACCGTGGAGATTTTGTCAGGAGTCTACGAGGGCCTCACCACGGGCACGCCCATTGCGCTGCTGATCCGCAACCAAGACCAGCGCAGCAAAGACTACGCCGACATCGCCCAGACCTTCCGACCAGGGCATGCCGATTACACCTACTGGCACAAGTACGGCATTCGTGATCCGCGTGGTGGGGGACGATCCTCCGCCCGTGAGACCGCAGTTCGAGTGGCCGCAGGAGCCATCGCCAAGAAGTGGCTTGCCACACACCATGGCGTGCACATTCGGGGCTGCATGAGCCAGCTGGGCGAGCATGCCATTGCATTTGAGGACTGGTCTCATGTGGCCCACAACGCCTTCTTTGCGGCCAATGCATCTCAGATTCCGGCGCTCGAGGCCTACATGGATTCGCTTCGCAAGGCGGGCGACTCTTGTGGGGCCCGCATTTTTGTGGAGGCCACCGGCGTGCCGGTGGGCTGGGGCGAGCCGGTCTACGACCGTCTCGATGCCGACATTGCCCACGCCATGATGGGCATCAACGCTGTGAAGGCAGTGGAGATTGGTGCGGGCTTTGCCTCGGTGGCCCAGCGGGGCTCGGAGCACGGGGATGAACTCACCCCCGAGGGCTTTGTCACCAACCATGCGGGGGGTGTCCTGGGGGGCATCTCGACAGGGCAGCCCGTCGCGGTCTCGATTGCCATCAAGCCCACCTCCAGCATTCGCACGCCTCGGCGCTCCATCAACCTGGAGGGCGAGCCCACCGTGGTGGAGACCCATGGCCGCCACGACCCCTGCGTGGGAATCCGCGCAACCCCAATTGCAGAGGCCATGCTGGCCTTGGTGCTCATCGATCACGCCCTGCGTCACCGTGCTCAGAACGCCGATGTCTCGGTGAGCACACCCAAGATTCCCGGTCAGGCCAGTTGAACCCCGCAGGCCGTCGGGTGGCTGCGTTTTTTGGCAGCTATTTCGCCTATGTGGGGCTCTTCTCGCCGTACCTCTCTTTGTGGCTCAACGGCCGTGGCTTCACGCCCACGGAGATCGGCATTCTGGTCTCCCCCATGCAATGGGCCCGGGTCTTTGGCCCGCCGGCCTGGGGCTGGCTGGCTGATCACGTTCAACCGTCGCGCGTGCCGCGGGTGGTGCAGCTTGCGGCCTTGGCCGCACTGATGAGCGCGGCGCTTCTGCTCCTGGACTGGTCCTTCTGGGGCCTCTTTGCTGTGCTCTGTCTCATGAGCTTTTTCTTAAGTGGGCAGGTGCCAATTGCGGAGTCCCTCGCCATGCAGTCGAGCAAGGGCGACATGGGTGCCTACGGACGCATGCGCGTCTGGGGGTCGATTGGCTTTATTGCTGCCGTGATGCTGGGGGGGCTCTGGTTTGACGCCTTCGGCATGGCCACGCTGCCCGCCGTATTGATGCTGAGCCTGGCGCTCATTGCATTGGTGGCGCTGGTGCTGCCGCCCAGCGAGCCCGTGGCCATTGCACCGAAGGCCGGAGCCATGAAGGCTGCGCTGGCCGAGCCACGTGTGCGGCTCTTTTTGTTGTCGTCCTTCCTCATGCTGGTGGCCCATGCGCCGCTCTACACCTTGTTCTCCCTCTGGCTGGAGCAAAAGGGTTACAGCCGAACCGAGATCGGGATGCTCTGGACGCTCGGCGTGCTGGCAGAGATTGTCCTCTTTCAGTTTCAGCGGCCCATCTTCGAGCGGCTTGGCCTGCACCGCTGTTGGGTGGGCAGCTATTGGGTGACGGCCCTGCGGTTCGGACTCATTGCGGTGTCTGGCGGGGGCATTCTGATCTTGCTCGTGGCCCAGGTGCTGCATGCTGTGACCTTCGGCGTTCACCACAGCGCCTCCATGGCCTTGGTGCGCGAGTGGTTCCCCGCCCAGGCCCAGGCCCGGGGGCAGGCCCTCTACACCATGGCCTCGTATGGAGTGGGTGGGTCCTTGGGGGGCATCGCCTCAGGGTGGATCTGGGAGGCCTTGTCGCCAGAGGCCACATTCGCCATTGCAGCAGGCTTTGCGGCCCTCGGTGCACTGGTGGCTGGGAGGGCTGCAAAGGCATAATGTGGGTTTTTCGCCCGCGAGAACGCCATGCCCACGCTCTACGACAAGCTCTGGAATGAGCACGTGGTCCATCAGCAAGACGATGGCACCTGCCTGCTCTACATCGACCGCCATCTGGTGCACGAGGTCACGAGCCCACAGGCCTTTGAAGGCCTTGCACTGGCCAATCGCAGCCTGTGGCGAAATGCGGCCAACCTCGCGGTGGTCGACCACAACGTTCCCACAACCGACCGTAGCAAAGGCATTTCAGACCCCATCTCTCGCCTGCAGGTGGAAACACTGGATGCCAATGCTGCCGCCCACAAGATCACCTACTTCGGCCTGCGAGACCATCGCCAGGGCATCGTGCATGTCATTGGTCCAGAGCAGGGCGCCACACTGCCGGGCATGACGGTGGTGTGCGGCGACTCGCACACCAGCACCCACGGTGCGCTGGCCTGCCTGGCCTTTGGCATTGGCACCTCCGAGGTTGAGCATGTCATGGCCACCCAGTGCCTTCTGATGAACAAGGCCAAGTCGATGCTGATCTCCGTCGATGGTGAACTGCGCCCTGGTGTCACGGCCAAGGATGTCGTGCTGGCCATCATCGGCAAGATCGGCACGGCCGGCGGCACCGGCTATGCCATTGAGTTCGGTGGCAGTGCCATTCGTGGTCTCTCGGTGGAAGGCCGCATGAGCATCTGCAACATGGCCATTGAAGCGGGCGCCCGAGCGGGCATGGTGGCCTTCGATGACAAGACCCTGGAATTCGTGCGTGGCAAGCCCCTTGCGCCAACCGGTGCCGAGTGGGATCAGGCCGTGGCCTATTGGCGCAGCCTGCACTCCGACCCAGATGCCGTCTTCGATCGTGTTGTAAACCTGGTGGCCGAAGAGATCGAGCCTCAGGTGACCTGGGGCACTTCGCCCGAGATGGTGCTGCCCGTCGGTGCCAGCGTGCCGGATCCCGCCAAGGAGGCCGACGCCACCCGGCGAGAGGGCATGGAGCGGGCGCTGGCCTACATGGGCTTGTCGCCCAACACACCCCTCACCCAGATCGAGGTCGACAAGGTCTTCATTGGCTCGTGCACCAACTCCCGCATCGAGGACATCCGTGCGGCAGCCGCGGTGGTCAAGGGCCGCAAGAAGTCGGATCGAGTCAAGCTCGCGCTCGTGGTGCCAGGCTCGGGCCTGGTCAAGGCGCAGGCCGAGGCCGAGGGTCTGCACCAGGTGTTTATCGATGCGGGCTTCGAGTGGCGCGAGCCAGGCTGCTCCATGTGCCTGGCGATGAACGCAGATCGGTTGGAGCCGGGCGAGCGCTGTGCCTCGACCAGCAACCGGAACTTTGAGGGCCGGCAGGGTGCAGGCGGACGCACGCACCTGGTCTCGCCAGCCATGGCGGCTGCAGCCGGCGTGGCCGGTCATTTTGTCGACGTGAGGACTTTCTAACATGACCCCCTTGAACCTTCATGAGGGCCTGGTC
This sequence comes from Hahnella aquatica (SeqCode), assembly GCF_965194505.1. Classification (GTDB taxonomy): domain Bacteria; phylum Pseudomonadota; class Gammaproteobacteria; order Burkholderiales; family Burkholderiaceae_A; genus Hahnella; species Hahnella aquatica. Next base: position 599,439 of record NZ_OZ239144.1, read on the forward strand.
CTTCCCATGGACCGCGCCAATGTCGACACCGACGCCATCATCCCCAAGCAGTTTCTGAAGTCGATCAAGCGGGCGGGCTTTGGCCCGTATCTGTTCGATGCCTGGCGCTATGCCGATGAGGGCCAGCCCGGCATGGACTGCGCCGCGCGGCCCCTGCGGCCAGAGTTTGTGCTCAACCAGCCACGCTTCAAGGGCGCAAGCATTCTGCTGGCGCGGCAGAACTTTGGCTGCGGCTCCTCTCGTGAGCATGCGCCATGGGCCCTGGAAGACTACGGCTTTCGAGTGCTGATTGCCCCCTCGTTTGCAGACATCTTCTTCAACAACTGCCAGAAGAACGGCATCCTGCCCATCGTGCTGGCCGAGGCTGATGTCGAGCAACTCTTTCAGATGACAGCATCTCAAGAGGGCTTTCGACTGCGGGTCGATCTGGCTGCGCAGCAACTGAGTTCCCTCGATGGCCAGTTCACCCGCGGCTTTGAGGTCGATGCCTTTCGCAAGTACTGCCTCATGAATGGCCTGGACGACATCGGGCTCACCCTGCAGAAGGCCGACATCATCAAGGCCTTTGAGGCCAAACGCCTGGTGAGCAAGCCCTGGCTGGCCAGAGACTTACACGCAACCTTGGGATGACCATGAAACACCTTCACATTGCGGTCTTGCCCGGAGACGGCATTGGGCCAGAGATCACTGCACAGGCCGTGGCCGTGCTCGAGCGCATGGCCGAGCAAGGCCGCTTTGGGCTCACCCTGGAGCATGCGCCGGTGGGCGGTGCGGGCTATCACGCGAGTGGCCATCCGCTGCCGCCGGCCACCCTGGCTCTGTGCCAGAAGGCCGATGCCATTTTGTTCGGTGCGGTGGGCGACTTCGCGCTCGACCATTTGCCGCGCGAGCTGCGTCCCGAGCAGGCCATTCTTGGCCTGCGCAAGGCGCTCAACCTCTTTGCCAACCTGCGGCCCGCCATGATCTACCCCGAGCTTGCCGAGGCCTCCAGCCTCAAGCCAGAGGTCGTCTCGGGCCTGGACCTCCTCATTCTTCGGGAGCTCACGGGCGACATTTATTTTGGCCAGCCCCGCGGCATTCGTGTGCTTGAGAACGGCGAGCGCGAAGGCTTTGACACCATGGTCTATCGCGAGAGCGAGATCGAGCGCATCGGTCGGGTGGCCTTCGAGGCGGCCCGCAAGCGTGGCCACAAGCTGTGTTCGGTGGACAAGGCCAATGTCTTGGAGACCACCCAACTCTGGCGCGATGTCATGACCAAGCTCGGAGAGTCCTATCCAGACGTGGCCCTGAGCCACATGTATGTCGACAATGCCGCCATGCAGCTCTTGAAGAACCCCAAGCAGTTCGATGTCATGGTCACGGGCAATATGTTTGGTGACATTTTGTCGGATGAGGCCTCGATGCTCACGGGCTCGATTGGCATGCTGCCCTCGGCCTCACTCGACGCCAACAACAAGGGCCTTTACGAGCCGATCCACGGTTCTGCGCCAGACATCGCAGGCCAGGACAAGGCCAACCCTTTGGCCACGATTCTCTCGGCCGCCATGATGCTGCGCTACAGCTTTGGCCTGCTCGAAGAGGCCACGGCCATCGAGACGGCCGTGCGCAAGGTGCTCGCCGATGGTCTGGCCACCGGCGACATCGCCAGGGCTGGGTGCCGCATGGTGGGCACCTGTGAGATGGGCGCAGCCGTGGTGGCTGCATTGGAGAATTGAGCATGAAGCGACTCGGACTGGTGGGGTGGCGGGGCATGGTGGGCTCCGTGCTGATGCAGCGCATGCAGGAAGAGGGCGATTTCGACCACGTCGAGCCCACCTTCTTTTCCACCTCCAATGCAGGTGGCCAGGCTCCCGTGGTGGGCGGCCGCTCGGGTGTGCTGGCAGCGGCCGACAACCTGGAGGCGCTTGCGGCACAAGAGATCATCATCAGCTGCCAGGGCGGCGACTACACCAACGACATCTACCCCCGGCTGCGCGCCATGGGCTGGTCTGGTCATTGGATCGATGCGGCCTCGGCCTTGCGCATGAAGGACGATGCGGTGCTCATCCTCGATCCGGTGAATCGTCCGGTCATTGATGCAGCACTCAACAAGGGTGCACGCACCTGGGTCGGTGGCAACTGCACGGTGAGCCTGATGCTCATGGCCATGGGCGGGCTGTTTCGTGCTGGACTTGTGGACTGGATGTCGGTCATGAGCTACCAGGCGGCCTCGGGCGCGGGCGCCCAGAACATGCGTGAACTGCTCGAGCAAATGGGTGCCCTGCGCGACAGCGTGGCCCAGGAGCTTGCAGACCCTCAGAGCGCCATTCTGGAGATCGATCGCAAGGTCACGCAGACCCTGCGCAGTCCGGGCTTGCCGGTCTCCAATTTCCGGGGTGTGCCCCTGGCGGGAAGCCTCATTCCCTGGATCGATGTGCCGGTGGAGCACGGCCAGACCAAAGAGGAGTGGAAGGGTGGTGCCGAGGCCAACAAGATTCTGGGCCACCCACCCTTTCGAACCCCTGGCTCGGTGCCCATTGATGGCCTGTGTGTTCGGGTGGGCGCCATGCGTTGTCACTCTCAGGCGCTCACCGTCAAGCTCAAGAAGGACGTGCCGCTCTCCGAGGTGGAGTCACTCATTCAGGGCGCAAACGACTGGGTGCGGCTCGTGCCCAACGACCGTGAGCAGACCGAGAGAGACCTCACGCCTGCGGCGGTGAGCGGCCAGATGCATGTGCCGGTGGGGCGGGTTCGCAAGATGGCCATGGGCCCGGAATTCTTGGCGGCCTTCACCTGTGGCGACCAGTTGCTCTGGGGCGCAGCCGAGCCCTTGCGCCGCATGCTGCGCATCCTGCTCTAGCCCCAGGCCGCGAGTCCCGTCATGCGCATTGCCCTGGGCCTGGCCTACGATGGCACCGGCCTTCAGGGCTATCAGACCCAGCCGGGTGGAGCCACGGTGCAGGATCAGCTCGAGGCTGCGCTGGCACGCTTCTGCGAGACGGCGGTGCCCACGGTGGCAGCCGGTCGTACCGATGCCGGTGTTCATGCCCAGGGGCAGGTCGTGCACCTGGATGCGCCCTGCGAGCGCCCGCTCTGGAGCTGGGTGCGCGGCGTCAACACTTTTCTGTCTGCATCCATTCGCGTGCGATGGGCCGCGCCAGTGCCCGACGACTTTCATGCCCGCTTTTCGGCCCGGTCACGCACCTACCGCTATCGCATTCACAACGAGCCGGTGGACTGCCCCCTGCGGGCGCGCTTTTCCACCTGGGTGTTCCAGCCCCTGATGCTCGAGCCCATGCGGGCCGCCGCCCAGCGGGTGATTGGCGAGCATGACTTCACCAGCTTTCGGGCGGCAGAGTGCCAGGCCAGCAGTCCCATTCGCAGGCTTGATCGCTTCGAGGTCCATCAGCATGGCACCGACATCTGGGTGGAGGTGGAGGCCAACGCCTTTCTGCACCACATGGTTCGCAACCTGGTGGGCAGCATCATCGAGGTGGGCCGTGGCGCCCAGCCGGTGGGCTGGCTTCGAAGTCTCTTGGAAGCCAAGGATCGAACCGCCGCAGCCCGCACCTTTCCCGCCCAAGGCCTTTGCCTGTGGTCGGTGGCGTACGATCACATCTTTGTTGCAGAGCCCCCAATTCCCCTCCCATGAGAACCCGCATCAAGATCTGTGGCATCACCCGTGTCGAGGACGCGCAGGCTGCTGCGGCCTTGGGCGCGGATGCCATTGGCCTGGTCTTCTATCCGAAGAGCCCACGGGCCGTGGGGCTGGAGCAGGCCCAATGCCTGGCCAAGGCAGTGGCTCCTTGGATGTCGGTGGTGGGCCTCTTCGTGAATGCAGCGCGTGCGCAGGTGCTCGAGACGGCCAAGGCCGTGGGCCTCTCGCACATTCAATTGCACGGCGATGAAGACCCGGCAGCCTGCCAAGACCTGGGTCGTCCCGTGGTGAAAGCCCTTCGTGTCTCTGCCGCCACCACCGCGGAGGGACTGATAACATTGGTCAATCAGTTCCAGGACGACGCCACCCTGCTGTTTGATGCAGATTCCAGCGGGTTTGGTGGCAGCGGAATGGCATTCGATTGGCAGATTTTGAAAGATGTTGGGCCACATTTGCCGACAAATTGGGTCCTCAGCGGGGGGTTGGAGGCTGGCTCGGTGGCACAGGCCATCGCCACGCTGGCCCCGCCCGCGGTCGATGTGTCGAGTGGCGTGGAACAACTTTTGGGTGGCGCACCGGTGAAGGGTGTGAAGGATGTGGATCGAATGAAGGCATTTGTGAACGCCGTGGCGAGAGCCGATGGCCCAAGGAGCAATGAGTGAAACCGAACGACCTGCCTTACAACCTGCCCGATGCTGCGGGACATTTCGGCCCCTACGGTGGCAGCTTCGTCTCCGAGACGCTCAGCCATGCGCTGGAAGAACTTCGCCGTGTCTATGCAGAAACCCAGCACGACGAGGCCTTCCAGGCCGAGTTCCACCGGGAGCTCAAACATTTTGTGGGCCGCCCCAGCCCGATCTATCACGCCAAGCGCTGGTCCCAGGACCTTGGCGGGGCGCAGATCTATTTCAAGCGGGAAGACTTAAACCACACGGGTGCCCACAAGGTGAACAACACCATTGGCCAGGCCCTGGTGGCCCGGCGCATGGGCAAGCCCAGGGTCATTGCCGAGACAGGTGCCGGTCAGCATGGCGTGGCCACCGCCACCGTGGCCGCTCGGTTTGGCATGCGCTGCACCGTCTACATGGGGTCTACCGATGTGGCCCGCCAGGCAGCAAACGTCTATCGCATGAAGCTACTGGGTGCCGAGGTGGTGCCTGTTGAGAGCGGCTCCAAGACACTGAAAGATGCGCTCAATGAGGCCATGCGCGACTGGGTCACGAATGTCGAAGACACCTTCTACATCATTGGCACCGTGGCGGGCCCGCACCCCTACCCGATGATGGTGCGCGATTTCAATTCGGTGGTGGGCAAGGAGTGCCTCTGGCAGATGCCCGAGATGGTGGGCCGGCAGCCCGACATGGTCGTGGCCTGCGTGGGCGGTGGCAGCAATGCCATGGGCATTTTCTACGACTACATCAATGAGCCCAATGTGGCCCTGATCGGGGTCGAGGCTGGTGGCCATGGAGTGAACTCCGGCCACCATGCTGCCTCGCTCTCGGCCGGCACGCCGGGCGTGCTGCATGGCAACCGCACCTATCTGCTCCAAGATGCCAATGGCCAGATTCAAGAGACGCATTCGGTCTCTGCGGGCCTGGACTACCCTGGCGTGGGGCCCGAGCATGCCTGGCTCAAGGATTCCGGCCGTGCGCAGTACGTGCCCATCAATGATGACGAAGCCCTGGCGGCCTTTCACACGTGTTGCCGCACCGAGGGCATCATCCCCGCGCTCGAGACCAGCCATGCGCTGGCCTATGCCGCCAAGGTGGCCCCGAGCCTGCCCAAGGACAAGGTCATTCTGGTGAACTTGTCTGGCCGCGGCGACAAAGACATGCACACGGTGGCCCAGGCCAGCGGCCTCGCACTCTGAGCATGGGCCGTCTGTCGATTGTTTTTCAGGAGTTGGCGCAGGCCGGTCGCACGGCGCTCATTCCGTACTTCACGGCTGGCGATCCATCTCGGGAGCAGACCCTCGAGGTCATGCATGCGCTGGTCGAGGGCGGGGCCGATGTCATCGAGCTTGGCGTGCCGTTTTCCGACCCCATGGCCGATGGTCCTGTCATTCAGCGCTCCAGCGAGCGCGCGCTCGCCCGGGGGGTGCGTCTGCAAGACTGCCTCGATTGGGTGGCCGCATTTCGCAAGACCAATCAGAAAACGCCGGTGGTGCTCATGGGCTATGCCAACCCGGTGGAGCAATACGGAACGGCTGCCTTTGTGAAGGCGGCGGTGGCCTCGGGTGTGGATGGCGTGCTGGTGGTGGATTACCCCCCTGAGGAGTGCGAGGCCTTCAGCCAGGCCTGTCATGAGGGCGGGCTCGATGTCATTTTTCTGTTGGCGCCCACGTCCACCGAAACACGGATGGACCAGGTCGCGCGCCTGGGATCGGGCTACCTTTACTACGTGTCGCTCAAGGGGGTGACGGGCGCCGCAACCCTGGACACCCAGGCGGTGGCCGACCGTGTGGCCGTGATCCGCAGGCACACCACCATGCCCATTGGCGTGGGCTTTGGCATCTCCGATGCGGCCTCGGCCAAGGCCGTGGCCCAGCATGCCGATGCCGTGGTCATTGGCAGTGCGCTCATCAAGACGATGGAGGCATCGGTGGCACGGGCTGCCAACCCGGTGGCCGATCTTCGAGCATTCATGACGGACATTCGCAGTGCACTGGATGAACACTCAAAACTGGGGCAGGCCGCATGAGCTGGATTGAAAAGATCCTGCCGCCCCGCATCCAGCCCACGGAGGGCCGCCGCCGCAGTGTGCCCGAGGGCGTCTGGCTCAAGTGCCCCTCCTGCGATGCCGTGCTCTACCGGGACGACCTCGAGAAGAACCTCCAGGTCTGCCCCTCGTGCGCCCATCACATGCGGATCAAGGCGCGCACCCGGCTCGACCAGCTCCTCGATGCCGAGGGCCGTGAAGAGATTGGCCAGGAGGTGCTGCCCCTCGACAGCCTGAAGTTTAAAGACAGTCGCAAGTATCCCGAGCGCCTCTCGGAGGCGCAGTCGGAGACCGGTGAGACCGATGCAATGGTGGTCATGTCAGGCACGGTGCGCGGGGTACCCGTGGTGGTAGCCTGCTTTGAGTTTGAGTTCATGGGCGGCTCCATGGGCTCGGTGGTGGGCGAGCGTTTTGTTCGCGGCGTGGAGCGCGCCATGGCCACCGGTGCAGCCTTTGTCTCGATCAGTGCCAGCGGTGGTGCACGCATGCAGGAGGGCTTGCTCTCGCTCATGCAGATGGCCAAGACCACTGCAGCCCTTCAACAATTGGCCCAGGCACGGCTGCCATATGTCTCGGTCCTCACCGATCCCACCATGGGAGGTGTGTCGGCCAGCTTCGCATTCGTGGCCGACATCGTCATTGCGGAGCCCAAGGCACTCATCGGATTCGCTGGCCCGCGTGTGATCGAGCAGACCGTTCGAGAGAAGCTCCCGGAGGGCTTCCAGCGCGCAGAGTTCTTGCTGCAAAAGGGTGCCATCGACCGCATCGTGGATCGTCGCAAGCTGCCAGATGAACTGGCCGAGATGATCTCTCTGTTGATGCAGCCCGCACGCGCGTAACGCGTATGCCCATGGGCGATGCCACGGCCGCTTCCCTGGCCTTGGCCCAATGGCTTCAAAGACTCGAGTCCGCCTCCATGCCTGGCGTGTCGAGGCCCGGCATGCGCATGGCCTTGGACGATGTTCGCGCAGTGGCCCAGGCCATGTCCTTCGACTTCGATGCCACGGGCCTTCGGCTCGCCTGTCGTGTGATTGTGGTGGGCGGCACAAACGGAAAGGGCTCGACCTGCGCCTTTCTCGAGGCCATGGCCAGTCAGGCAGGCTACCGAACGGCGGTCTATTCATCCCCACACCTGTTGCGCTTTGAGGAGCGGCTGCGGCTTCAAGGCCAGGACAGCGAGGCCTCGGACTGGGTAGTCGCCTTCGAGGCGGTGGGCCGGGCCACCGAGAAGGCCGGCGCATCGCTCACCTACTTTGAGTGGGTGACCCTGGCCGCCTTCGACATGGTGCGCCGACAGCCCTTGGACTTGGCCATCTTTGAGATTGGCATGGGCGGCCGACTCGATGCCGTGAACTTGCTGGCCAATGACGTGGCTGTGCTCACCTCGATCGACCTCGACCACCAGGCCTTTCTTGGCGGAACCCGAGAGCAAATTGGATGGGAGAAGGCCCACATTGCCCGGCCTGGCCGGCCCCTGATCGTGGGCGACCCCGTACCCCCGCCCACGGTTGCAGTGGTGGCGCAGACCATTGGGGCAGACCTGTGGCAGTTCGGGGTGGACTTCAACTACCAGGGCGATCGGCAACAGTGGAGCTGGCGCGGCCGCGGACAGGCCCGCCATGCCATGGCCTATCCGGCGCTTCGGGGCATGAACCAGTTGCTCAATGCATCGGCTGCACTGGCTGCGCTGGCGGCACTGCAGGAGCAGCTGCCCGTCAACCAGGGGGCGGTGCGCGCGGGCCTGGGGCTCGTGTCACTGCCCGGCCGATTCCAGGTGCTGCCCGGTCAGCCCGCGGTGGTCCTCGATGTGGGCCACAACCCCCATGCGGCCGGTGTGCTCGCGAGCAATTTGGATCAGATGGGATTCTTTCCGAAGACCTTGGCCGTGGTGGGCATGCTCGCCGACAAGGATGCCCCGGGCGTGTTTGCGCCATTGGTCTCCAAGGTGGACGCCTGGTTTTTGGCGAGCCTCGAGGGGGAAGGCTTGGGCGCGCGAGCCCAGAGGGCCCAGGCCTTGGCCGAGCAACTCGCCCCGCTGCTGATCCCTGTGCAGGCTGCAAGGGTCAAGGATGGGCTCCCCGCCGTCGCGGTGCATTGTCTGGATTCACCAGTGCAGGCCTTTGCCGCAGCGGCAGGGCAGGCCGACCCGAGTGATAGACTCGTGGTGTTTGGGTCCTTTGTCACCGTCGCAGCTGTATGGCCCGCGGCACAACAGATAGGTCAGGCTCCTCACGCCCCTCGCGCCCCCGATGCCCGCTGATTTCGCCGACCCCATGGCAGAGCACAAGCGCCGAGCCCGCTGGCGGCTCCTTGGCGCCGTTCTGTTCTCCACCGCCACCGCGGCCGTGGTCTTGATGCTCTTTGAGGACACGCCGCGCAGCCTGCAGCAAGACTTCATTCTGAAGTGGCCTGCACCGTCAGCCGCACCAACGGTTTCGACGCCCACGGAAACGTCTGCGCCCGAGCAGAGCCCGCCTGAGCCCGCGACCAACAAAACTGCTGAGGCTGCTGCACCAGCGTCGGCCGTGGCTGAGTCCTCTGCAACCCCCGCGCCGGCTCCCCCGACAACCCCGGCGGCATCGTCACCCACGCCCGCTGCACCCAAGTCTGCCAACGCGAAGACCAAGCCTTACTTTTTGCAGTTGGGCGCCTACTCCCAGAAGTCGTCTGCAGAGGCCGCCCGCAAGAAGCTCGAGGCACCTGGTCGGCGTCTTATGGTCGTGACCCTTTCAGAGCAGTCTGGGCCGCGCCACCGCCTTCGGATGGGCCCGTTTGCATCCGAGCGCGAGGCCGATGCGGCCCGCGCACGCTTGAAGCTCGAGGGTGTTGAGGCCACACTGATACGCCCAGAGGCCCCGCGTGACTGAGGCCACGAGCTGGATCGACATCGTCTGCGCCGTGGTGGTGGTGGCCTCGGTGCTGCTCTCCATGCTCCGGGGCCTGGTGCAGGAGGTGGCGTCTCTGGCCGTGTGGATCCTGGCCCTGGTGGGGGCCAGCCGCCTTGCGATTTACGGTGCCGAGCCTCTGCAGGAGTGGCTCCCACCCGCCATGGCCATGACTGTGGCCTTTGCCCTCATCTTCGTGCTGATCTTGTTATTGGGCCGCCTGCTCACGCTCGCCCTCAAGGAATTGGTTCAGGCCGTGGGCGGCGGCTTTCTGGATCGCCTGATGGGTGTGGCCTTTGGCCTGGCCCGCGGATGGGTGATTCTCACGGTCTTGGCGGTGCTCGCCGCCATGACCCCGCTCATTGGTCAGCCGGCTTGGCAGACTGCAGACAGCCGTCCCGTTCTGGAGTGGTCCATTCGTGTGGCTGCACCGTGGCTTCCAGATGCCGTGTCGTCCCGCGTTCAACTCGATTCTTTGAAAAGGCCCTAGCCATGTGTGGTGTCGTTGGAATTGTTGCAGCCCATCCGGTGAATCAGTCGCTCTACGATGCGCTGCTGCTGATGCAGCATCGTGGCCAGGATGCGGCGGGCATCGCCACGGCCCAGGGCAAGCGCATTCATTTGTCGAGGGGCACGGGCCTGGTGCGCGATGTCTTTCGCACCCGTGACATGCGCAACCTCTACGGCAACATGGGCATCGGACATGTTCGGTACCCGACGGCCGGCAGTGCCATGAGTGCTGAGGAGGCCCAGCCCTTCTATGTGAATGCGCCCTTTGGCATTGTGCTCGGTCACAACGGCAACCTCACCAACGCGGGTGAACTCCAAGACGACATGTACCGCCGTGATCGGCGTCACATCAACACCGAGTCGGACTCCGAGGTGCTGCTCAATGTCTTTGCCCATGAACTGCAGCAGGCCGTCAGTGGCCTCACGCTCGACCCAGATGCGGTCTTTGCAGCGGTGAGTGTTCTGCAGCGCAGGGCCAAGGGGGCCTACGCCTGCGTGACCATGATTCCACGCTTTGGCGTCATCGGTTTCCGTGACCCATACGGCATTCGTCCGCTGGTCTTGGGCGAGCGCGATGAAGGCACGGGAAAGGATTACATCCTCGCCTCGGAGTCGGTGGCCTTGGAGGGCCTGGGCTTTCGTCTGGTGCGTGACATCGCCCCGGGCGAGTGCATTGTGATCACGGAGGACCGAGAGGTCTTCTCCAAGCAGTGCGGCCAGCATTCAAGCCTGAACCCCTGTGTGTTCGAGTTCGTCTATTTCGCGCGGCCCGACTCACAGATCGATGGCATCTCCGTGTACGACGCCCGACTCAAGATGGGTGAGACCCTGGCCGCCCAGGTGGCCAAGGCCTTTCCAGGTGGCGACATCGATGTGGTCATGCCCATTCCCGATTCCAGCCGGCCTGCGGCCCTTCAGTTGGCCATGCACCTCAACGTGCCCTATCGAGAGGGCTTCATCAAGAACCGTTACGTGGGCCGCACCTTCATCATGCCCGGCCAGGAGGTGCGCAAGCGGTCGGTTCGGCAAAAGCTCAACGCCATGGCCTCGGAGTTCAGAGGCAAGCGGGTGCTCATCGTCGATGACTCCATTGTTCGCGGAACCACGAGTCGAGAGATTGTGAGCATGGCCCGAGAGTCGGGTGCGCGGGGCGTGGTCTTTGCCTCGGCGGCCCCGCCCGTGCGCTTTCCGAATGTCTATGGCATTGACATGCCCACCCGTCGCGAACTCATTGCCCATGGCCGCAGCGATGATGAGATCTGCGAGGCCATTGGGGCCGATGCGCTCGTCTACCAGGGGATCGATGCCATGAAGGCCGATGTGAGAGGCTTCAATCCGGCCGTCACCGGGCTGGAGGCATCGTGCTTTGATGGCCACTACATCACGGGCGATGTCACCGCCGCCTGGCTAGACCAGCTTGAGGAGCAACGACATGGCTGATTCCAAAGGTGTGAACCCGCCGAAGGCCGAGGGTCACGAGGGGCTTGAGGGCATGGGCTTTGGCACCCGGGCGGTGAGGGCGGGCACGGCCCGGTCTCAGTTTGGCGAGCACTCCGAGGCCATGTACCTGACCTCGAGCTTTGTCTTTGAGGATGCCGAGCAGGCCGCGCGCCGTTTTCAGAACCAGGAGCCAGGGCCGGTCTACTCGCGGTTTACCAACCCGTCTGTTCAGATGTTCGAAGAGCGACTGGCGTCGCTCGAAGGGGCCGAGGACTGCGTGGCCACGGCCACTGGCATGTCGGCCATTCTCTCGGTCTGCCTGGGCCTGCTCAAGGCCGGCGATGAGATCGTGACCACGGGAAGCCTCTTTGGTGCCACCATCCAGCTCTTTGACAACTTCATCAAGAAGTTTGGTGTGGGTGTGCGCTATGTCTCGCTCACCGATCCGTCGGCTTGGAAGGCGGCCATCACACCACAGACCAGGCTCTTCTACCTGGAGACGCCGTCGAATCCGCTCACCGAGATTGCAGACCTTGAGGCCATTGGCAAGATTGCGCGTGAGGCGGGCGTGATCACGGTGGTGGACAACTGCTTCTGCACCCCCGCCCTGCAGCAGCCCCTTCGTTACCCCATCGACCTGGTGCTGCACTCGGCCACGAAGTACATCGATGGTCAGGGCCGTGTGCTCGGTGGTGCGGTGGCTGGGCCCAGCAAGCTTGTGCACGAGGTGCGCCAGGTGGTGCGCACCTGTGGGCCCTCGCTCTCACCCTTCAATGCCTGGGTGCTGCACAAGTCACTCGAGACCCTGCAGATTCGCATGCGCGCCCACTCCGAGAATGCCCTGGCCCTGGCCACCTGGCTCTCCACGCAGCCCGCCGTGGGCCGTGTTTTGTATCCCGGCCTATCGTCGCACCCCCAGCATGCACTGGCCACGCGTCAGCAGTCGGCGGGCGGCGCCATTGTCTCCTTTGAGCTCAAGGGTGACTCCGCACAGGCCATGCAACAAAAGGCTTTTGGGCTGGTCAATGCGGTGAAGGTCTTCTCGCGCACAGGCAACCTGGGTGACACGCGCAGCATCATCACCCACCCGGGCTCCACCACGCATGGCCGCATCAGTGAAGAGGCTCGTCAGCGGGCGGGCATCACCCAAGGGCTCATTCGCCTGGCGGTGGGCCTGGAGGATGTGGCAGACCTGCAGCGCGACCTGGCGCAGGGCCTGGACGGTTAGTCGACATCAGCCGTGAATGCGCCGAAAGCCGGTGATCCTCGGGCCCCAATAACTGCTTACGAGGCTCTCGAGCCGAACCGTTCCCCCCTCGGTGGGCGCATGCACAAAGCGGTTTTGACCAATGTAAATGCCGACATGGGAATACTCCTTGCCGGTGGTGTTGAAGAAGACCAGGTCTCCCGGGAGTCGGTCCTCGGCGGGCACCTCGCGGCCAGCTGACCACATTTTCTCCACCGTGCGCGGCAGCGTCTTGCCTGTGGCGCGGCGCATCACGTAGACCACCAGGCCACTGCAATCGAACCCACCCGCAGGCGTGTTGCCTCCCCATCGGTAGGGAATGCCCACCAACGAGAAGGCATGCAGTGCGGGCTCGGCAAAGCCCTTCTCCGTGGCCTCCAGGCGCGCGGGTGGAAGGGCACTGCGGCGCGTTCCAGACACCGGGGCCGCACCCGAGCCGGTGGCCCCCCAAAGCCCCGCACAGCCGGAGAGAAGTAACGGGGAGGACGCCGCGATGAGCAGGAGCAGTCGACGTCGCTTAACGGTAGATGTCATATCGAATTGTCTCGGGAAGTCGTATTGCGAGCGTGGTCGAACCTCTTTTATGAACATGTGACCGCCATACATAGATAGCTTTGACTCTATCAGCCGCCTCAGAGAATCGCGGCCCTCTTGTCGCTCCGCTAACGAAAATCCCTCGACTCGCTGGCCAGGCGGCCCAGGGCCTCAGCCAGCAGGTGTGTGTGGTCTTCCACCCGAAGGGCCAAGAGGTTCAAGACCTGGCCGGGTGCATCAGTGGGAATATTTTCATCGCGCTGCCAACGGCCATAGGTGGTGATGAGCTGGCCATGCAGGGTGGCATCTCGATGCCGCTCGAGCACATCGGGCCAGACCACCACATTGATGCGGCCGGTTTCATCTTCGAGAGTGAGGAACAGGATGCCCTTGGCGGTGCTCGGCCGCTGACGATGGGTCACCAGCCCGCTGGCCCGCGCAAGCCGCCCGTGGGGATGGTGTCTGAGCTCTGAGAAGGGCCTGCTCTGAAAGCGCGCCGCCAGAACGGGCCGCAGGAACGCCACGGGGTGACGACCCAGGCTCAGCCCCATGCTGGCGTAGTCGTGTGCCACATCGTCGGCCTCGGTGGGTGGCAGCAGCAGACCTTCGTTCAGGCTGGGCTCGGCCACCTGGGCCGGGGCCAGGAATGCAGTGGGCCGCTCATGGCCTGCGGCCTGCCAGGCAGCCTCGTGCCGGTGGGCGGACAACGATCGAAGGGCCTGTGCGGCGGCCAAGGCCTGAAGGTCGGATCGCGTCAGGCCTGCGCGTTGTGCGAGCGCTTGAATGGATTCAAACGGGCCTTGCTGACGGGCCAGCACGATTCGCCTGGCAGCATCGGCAGGAAGCTGCCCCACCATCTGAAGGCCAAGCCGCACAGGCCGGTACGGCTGCTTGGGGTCGTTACCGGCCTCGAGCATGGCGCCCACGCCACTGGCCTGAACATCCACCGGACGCACGGTGACGCCATGGTCTTGTGCATCTCGCACGAGCTGGGCTGGTGCATAAAAGCCCATGGGCTGGGCATTGAGCAGGGCCACCAGAAAGGCATCGGGATGGTGGCACTTGAGCCAGCAGCTCACATAAACAAGCAGCGCAAAACTGGCGGCATGTGACTCCGGAAAGCCGTACTCACCAAAGCCTTCAATCTGGGCAAAGACCCGTTGGGCAAACTCACGGGTGTAGCCGCGCATGAGCATGCCGTTGATGACCTTGTCGTGGAATGGCCCCAGGCTGCCACGCCGTCGCCAGGCGGCCATGGCCCGCCGGAGCTGATCGGCCTCGCCCGGTGTGAAGCCTGCAGCCAGAATGGCCAGCTGCATGACCTGCTCTTGAAAGATGGGCACACCCAGGGTTCGTGCAAGGGCCGTCTTCACGGCTGGGCTTGGATAGTCGATGGGCTCCAAGCCCTGGCGTCGCCGCAGGTAGGGATGCACCATGCCCCCCTGAATGGGCCCGGGCCGAACAATCGCCACCTCGATGACGAGGTCGTAAAAGCAGGCGGGCTTGAGCCGCGGCAGCATGCTCATCTGAGCACGCGACTCGATCTGAAACACGCCAATGGTGTCGGCCGCCTGAATCATGCGGTAGGTGCTGGCATCTTCGGCAGGCACCTCTTGCATCCAGAGGGAACGGGGCTGGCCTTGGTCGTCGCGCAGGCCTAGTTTCTGGCCCACGCAGGCCAGGGCCTGCCGAATGGCGCTCAGCATGCCCAGGGCCAGCACGTCCACCTTGAGCAGGCCCAGGGCATCGATGTCGTCCTTGTCCCACTGCAGCACCGTGCGATCGGCCATGGCCGCGTTCTCCACTGGCACGAGATCGCTGAGCTGGTGGCGTGCAATCACAAAGCCGCCCACATGCTGAGAGAGATGGCGCGGAAAGCCCACGAGGTCGGTGGCCAGTTGGGCCCACCGGCCCAGCAGCTTGTCGGGGGGCATGGAGGGCAGCGGAGACTCCAGCGGCAGGGCGGCGCGGCGTGCAAGGCCCTGGCCGATGGTCTCAGACAGGCCCTCGGTGGAGATGGCCTTGCCATCCCACCAGCTGTGGCCCTTGGCGGCTGCATCGATCAGGATGGGGTCGATGCCCAAGGCCTTGCCAGTGTCTCGGAGGGCGGACCGTGGTCGGTACCGAATGATGGCCGCCGCCAGGGCCGCACGGTGGCGGCCGTACTTGGTGTAGATGTACTGGATGATCTCTTCGCGGCGTTGGTGTTCGAAGTCGACATCGATGTCGGGTGGTTCATTGCGCTCCTTGGAGATGAAACGCTCAAAGAGCATGCTCATGCGAGAGGGATCGACCTCGGTGATGCCCAGGCAATAGCAGACCGCGGAGTTGGCTGCAGAGCCACGGCCTTGGCAGAGAATGCCCTGGGCCCGTGCGAAGGCCACGATGTCGTAGACCGTGAGGAAGTAAGGCTCGTAGTGCAGCTCATGAATGAGCTGGAGCTCATGCTCGATCTGTTGCCGAACACTGGCGGGCATGCCCTCTGGGTACTGGCCCAGTGGAAAGCGTCTGCGGGCGCCTTCCTCGGTGAGGTGGCGCAGCCACTGCGTGGGGTTGAGGCCCTCGGGCACGATTTCGTCGGGGTACTCATAGCGCAGTTCATCGAGTGAGAATCGGCAGCGCTCTGCAATCCACAGGCTGTTGTGCATGAGCGATGCAGGGTAGAGGCGTGCGAGCCGCAGCCGTGGCCGCAGGTAGGCCTCGGCGTTGGCCAGCAGGTGCTGGCCACAGTCTGGCAGTGGCTGGCCATGGCCGATGGCCGCGACCAGGTCGGCCAGGGGCTTGTCTCGGCGACGGGCCATTCGCACATCGCCCACGGCCACCAGGCCCACGCGCAAGAGGCCACCCAGGGCCAGCAGCTGTTGCAGCCAGGCGCGGTCGTCTGCTCGAAGCTGCAGGCTCACGCCCATCCAGAGGCGATCGCCCAGGCAGGCCTTGAGCCATTGCCCGGTGGCATGCAGGCTGGTCTCGGGGCCAGTGGGGCTGGGCAGCCAAATGGCCCAGCAGTTCTCAAGCGGCTGGTGGGTGAGGTCGTCTTGGCAGACCTGGTAGTGGCCCTTGCCCACCCGGCGTCGGCCCAGTGTGATGAACCGACACAGCTGCTGCCAGCCCTGTTTGTTCTGGGCCAAGAAGGCCAGGCGCGGGCCTTGTTCGAGCACGAACTGCGCGCCATGAATGATGGGCAGGCCGGTGGCCTGGCCAGCCAGGTGGGCCCGAACGCTGCCCGAGACACTGGCTTCATCGGTGAGGGCCAGTGCGGCATAGCCCAAGGCCTTGGCACGTGCCACCAGGTCTTCGGGGTGGGAGGCTCCCGACTGAAAGGAAAAATTACTCGCGCAGATGAGCTCGGCGTAGTCCATGGGGGTGGATGTGCTCAGCCAAAGAGGCCGTGCAGAAACCACTCGTGGGCCGGGGTGCGAAAGACCCAGACCAGTCGGTGGTCCTGGGTCTCGGCCACGAAGTAATCGCGTGCGATGGGGCTCGACCACCATTCGGCCTCAATGCGCTCGGGGCCTGCCCGCAGGCGCAAGGGGCCTTCGTAGAGGGGACGATCCTTCGAGAGCCCCAAGGCCAAGGGGGCCTGCAAGAGCCAGACTGGCCGAGGGGGTAGGGCCGCCATGGGCACCGATGACGGCAATGCCTTGGATGCAGACGGCCGCTGGGCAGACCAGTCTTCCAAGCTGCTGGCCGATTCGGGGCGGTGGCTGTTGCAGACCACCAGCCGTGAGACCTGGTGGTTGCCCAGCCGTGCAGAGAGCCTTTCGCACAAGGCCTGCAGCCCCTCGTGTGTCTCGGTGGGGTGTGTCTGGGGGAAGAGATCGGGTGTTGGGTTCTCAAGCGGCACAGGAGTGTCGAGCAGCAGGGCCACCCCACTGACCGGTGCGGCCAGGCTGGTCTGGCCAAGCCGTTCAGACAACAGCCGCCCAATGCGTTCATGGTCTCGGCTTGCGCCCGAGAGCCGAATGAGAAGGTCTTGGTGGCGCCGACGCCCTTGGTGGAAACGAAAGCAGAGTGACTCCACGCCAGAGTGTTTGGCAGCCAGCCAGGCCAGCCCCGCTTCCAGCAGCCGCTGGCAGGCAGACTCCAAGATGGCCTTGGCGTCGGTGGGCAGCGCAAATTCGAGGCCTTCTTCAAATGTGGCTGGTGGCTCGATGGGCAGGCGGGGGTCGGGCCGTTCCCCCAGGGCGGCTTCTAACGCTTCGACAAAAGCCTTTCCAAATCGCCGGCGCAGCCCTGCACGGGGCAGGCTGAGCAGGGCCCCCAGTGTGCTGAGCCCCATCTGGGAGAAGCGTTCTTGGTGGGCCATGGCCTCGGGCACCACAGAGAGCGGGAGGTCTTGGAGTGGCCGGCCGGGTGCACACACATGCCATTCGGCCAGCCGCGGGGTGGGGGCCTGGGCCAGTTGTAGGCTGGGCCAGCCCAGGCGGGTGGCACCGGTTTCGAGTGCCTGCAGCAGGCGGCCGCAGCCACCCCACAGGCGAAGGCTGGGGGCAACCTCGAGCAGGATGACATCGGGCCATTGGCCCAAACAGACGTCTGGCGTGAACTGCAATGCCCACTGGGCCATGCGCATGCGCACGGCCGAAAACGACTCAGTGGGATGCAGGCGAACGCAGGCTGGTGGTGTGAGGCCGCAGGAGGGGCTGGCGTTCGGGAATTGGCAGGCGATCCAGAGCATGGGCCTCTTCCAGGGGGCGAAGGGCTCGGCTGGCCATGGGCACATTCACCAAGATGGGCTCGGCCGAAACAGGGCCCCGACGCTTGAGCAGTTGAACGGCCAGGCCCGGGTAATGGCGGGGCAGCAGGGCCAGCCGCAGGGGTGCGGGCGAGGGCTGTTCCTGGGCTTCAAAGGGCCGAAACAGGAAGACCGGTCCCTGGGCCGCGCGGGCTGCGAGTTGAAAACGACGCAGGGCCTCTGGCTTGGTGGTGGCATCGAGCCAGGCCACCAGGGCGCCGAACCGGTTGCTGCGCAGGCTTTGCTCCAGGGCCCAGAGGCGGTCTGCGGCATGGCGGGCCCGCACGACCAGGAATTGTTCGGTGGGCAGGCCCAGCGCCGCCAAGGCAGGGGCATAAGGAATGTGGGGCGGTGCCAGCAAAAGAATGTGCCGGCCTGTTTGGGCCAGGCGCTGCAGGGCCGGTGCCAAGAGCCGCCATTCACCCACGCCCAGGGCGCGGACCATGAGTTCGGTGAGGCAGCCCGGTGGCCAGCCCCCGCCGGGGAGTTGGGCATCGAGCCGTGCATGCCCGCTGGGAACAGAGGCGGGGCCTTGGTGCGGCACATGGCCAGCCGCCCGCCACAGGCTTGGGTGGCGTTGCACGAGGTCTTCCACAATGGGGTTCATTTAAACGCTCCGAATGATACCGACCCCGAGGCCTTCGATGGCCAGGGCCTGGTGACGGGTGTCGACCACGATGGGCTGGAAATCGGGGTTGTCTGGCAGCAGTTCGACCATGTGCCCCTTGTGCTGGAACCACTTCACGGTGACCTCGTCTTCCAGGCGGGCGACCACCAACTGGCCATTGCGAACCTGGCCCATGCCCCCTTGAAGCCGCTTCACGGCAAGGAGGTCGCCATCGAGGATGCCGGCGTCTCGCATGCTCATGCCGCGCACCTTCAGAAGATAGTCTGGGCGCTGTTTGAACAGGGAGGGGTCGAGGCTGTGGTGGGATTCGATATGCTCGGTGGCCAGGATGGGCGCGCCCGCGGCCACTCGGCCCACCAAGGGGAGGCTGAGGGACTCGAGGAGCTGACGGGCCACCGAGCTGGCCGCACCCATGGCAGACCCGGTGCTGGATTTGGTGGTGGGCCTGGTGGTGGACCCTGGGCTGGGCTGGCCATGGTCTTGGAGCAGCCGAATGCTTCGAGAGGCCCCGGCCACCATGGAGATGGCCCCCTTGCGTACCAAGGCCTTCAGGTGTTCTTCGGCGGCATTGGGCGAACGAAAGCCAAGGGCCTGGCAGATCTCGGCCCGGGTGGGCGGGTAGCCGGTTTGGGCAATGTGGGCCTCGATGAATGAGAGAATCTCTTGCTGCCGATCGGTGAGGTGCTTCATGGCCTTCCTTTGCAATACCTGAATATTTATACAGTACTCTTGTCTTTCAAAAGGTTCAAGCCATGCCTCTGTTTGCCTCCCCATTGCTCGTGCATTTGCCGGTGTCGTCGTTTGCGATGGTGATGGGCCTCTCGGGCCTGGCCTTGGTCTGGGGGCGGGTCTCGGTCATGGGCTGGCTGCCCAATGTGGCCCCGGCCATGGCCAGTGGGCTGGGCCTGCTGGCGGGGGTGGTGTTTCTGTTGCTGCTGGTTCGCTACCTCTCTCGCTGGGTCACCGATGCCGAGCAGATTCGGGCCGAGTGGCACCATCCAGTGAAGTCGGCATTCTTTGCCGCGGTCTCGGTGTCCTTTGCCCTCATGGGCACGGTGGCCCTGGCCCTCTTTGCGCCCCTGGCCTTGCCGCTCTGGGCGGTGGGGGCGGTCTTGCAGGTGGTGGTGATGGTCATGGTGCTCAATGCCTGGGTGCACCGAGAGGGCCTGCAGCCTTGGCATGCCAATCCGGCCTGGTTCATTCCTGCGGTGGCCAATGTGGTCATGCCCTTGGGGGGTGTTCGGCTGGGCCTGTTGGAGGTCTCTTGGTGGTTCTTTGCCGTGGGCCTGCTCTTTTGGGTGGTCATGCTCACCCTGGTCATGGGCCGACTGCTCTTTGTGCAGCCCCCGTTGCCCGAGCGACTCGTGCCCACCCTGTGCATTTTCTTGGCCCCGCCGGCCGTGGGCTTCTTGTCGTGGATGCTTCTCACCGGCCAGCATGCCGATGGCCGCAGCATCGACTGGATGGGCCATGCCCTCTTTGGCCTGGCACTCTTTTTTGCGCTGTTCCTGGTCTCGCAGGTGCCGCGCTTCCTTCGGCTGCCGTTCTATCTGTCTTGGTGGGCCTTCTCATTTCCCGTGGCGGCCTTCGCCGCGGCCTGCCTCGTTTATAGCGACTTCGTGCCCCTGCCCATCATTCAGGGCCTGGCCGTGTTCATGGTGGTCTTCTCCACGGCCCTCATTCTCTGGCTCTTGGTGCGCACGGTGGTGGCTGTGGTTCGCCATGAGCCACAGCTCATTGATTAGGTTTTTTTAAAGGCCGTTGTAGTTCGGCCCACCACCGCCCTCGGGGGCCACCCAGACGATGTTTTGGGTGGGGTCTTTGATGTCACAGGTCTTGCAGTGAATGCAGTTCTGGGCATTGATCTGAAGCTGCGCACCGGGCACGGGCGTGGTCACCGGATGGCCTTGGGCATCGAGGTATTCATACACGCCGGCTGGGCAATACCGCGCCTCTGGCCCGGCGTAGCGGGCCAGGTTCACCGACATCGGCACTGTGGCGTCTTTCAGGGTGAGGTGGCAGGGCTGCCCGTCGGCATGGGCCGTGCCCGTGAGAAAGACCGATGAGGGCCGATCAAAACTGATCTTTCCATCGGGCTTGGGGTAGGCCACGGGTGCATGGTCACTGGCCGGCTCTAGTTTGGTGTGGTCTGGCGCGCGTTGGTGCAGGGTGATGGGTGCGCGACCGCGAAAGAGGGTCTGATCGATGCCAAAGAGCAGGCTGCCCAGCCACAGGCCTTTGGCCATGGCGGGCTTGAAGTTGCGCCCGCGGTGGAGTTCATCGTGCAGCCAAGATGCTCGAAAGGCCTTGGGGTAGGCCTCGAGCAGGGCAGGCGGGCTTGGCTGTGCCAAGGCTTCAAGGCAGGCATCTGCGGCGAGCATGCCGCTGTGAATGGCCGCATGGCTGCCCTTGATGCGTGCTGGGTTGAGGAAGCCCGCCTCGCAGCCAATCAGGGCGCCGCCTGGAAAGCAGAGTTCGGGCAGGCTATTGAGGCCACCGGCCGTGATGCTGCGAGCCCCATAGCCAATGCGCTCGCCGCCCTCAAAGAGCGGCCGCAGTGAGGGGTGGTGCTTGAGCCGCTGGAGCTCTTCAAAGGGGGAGAGCCAGGGGTTCCGATAGCCCAGGCCCACCACCATGCCAATGGCCACCTGGTGCTGATCTAGGTGGTAGACAAAGGCGCCCCCGTAGGTCTGAGCATCGAGTGGCCAGCCTGCGGTGTGCAGCACGCGGCCGGGCCGAGAGACCTCTGGGCGGACCGACCAGACTTCCTTGAGGCCAATGCCGTAGGTCTGAGGGTCGGCCTTTGCATCAAGGCCAAAGCGCGCAATGAGTTCGCGGCCCAGTTGGCCCCGAGAGCCTTCGGCAAACAGGGTGTACTGGCCGTGCAGTTCCATGCCGGGCTGGTGCGATGCCGTGGGCTGGCCTTGGGCATCCAGGCCCATGTCGCCCGTGGCCACACCCGTGACGCGGCCTGTGTTGTCGTAGAGCAGCTCGGTGGCTGCAAAGCCGGGATAGACCTCCACGCCCAGTGCCTCGGCCTGCTCGCCCAGCCAGGCCACCACGGCAGACAGCCGCACCACATGGTTGCCATGGTTCTTGAAACAGGCGGGCAGCAGCCACTGTGGCACCTCACGGTGTGCCTGGGCCGACAAAAACCAGAACTGATCCTCCGAGACGGGCACGCCCATGGGGGCACCGCGGGCCTGCCAGTCGGGCAGCAACGCGGTGAGGGCGCGCGGGTCCATGACTGCGCCCGAGAGGGTATGGCCACCGATGCTGGCCGATTTGTCGATCACGCAGACCGAGGGCTCCCGGCCTTGGGCGAGTCCCGCCTGCTTGAGACGAATGGCCGCCGCGAGACCCGCAGGGCCCGCGCCAACGATCACCACATCAAACGACATGGACTCGCGGGTCATGAGGAGGCTGATACTCTAAGCACGACCACATTTTATGGGCGAACGATGAACAAGATTTATCCGGATGCGAGAGCAGCCCTACAAGATGTACTGGCAGACGGCATGACCTTGGCCATGGGCGGCTTTGGCATCTGCGGCATTCCGGAGGCCCTCATTGCTGCGGTTCGAGACCTCGGCGCCAAAGACCTCACGGTCATTTGTGGCACCGCGGGCACCGATGACCGTGGGCTGGGCCAGCTCCTGCAGACCCGCCAGGTGCGCAGGCTGGCCTCGTCCTACGTGGGCGAGAACAAGATCCTTGAGCAGCAGTTTCTGGCCGGTGAACTGGAGATTGAATTCACCCCGCAGGGCACATTGGCCGAGAAGCTGCGCGCGGGTGGTGCCGGCATTCCGGCCTTCTATACAAAGACTGGCGTGGGCACCGTGGTCTCCGAAGGCAAGGAGGTGCGCGAGTTCGATGGGCAGTCGTATGTGATGGAGCGCAGCCTCTTTGCAGACATTTCCCTGGTGAAGGCCTGGAAGGCCGACCGCGCAGGCAACCTGGTCTATCGGCTCACGGCACGCAACTTCAATCCGAATGTGGCCATGGCCAGTCACATGACCATCGCAGAGGTCGAGGAGATTGTGGAGAACGGCATGCTCGACCCCGATGAGATTCATACCCCGGGCATTTTCGTGAAGCGGGTGGTCTGCAATCCGCAGCCCGAGAAGGCCATCGAGCAACGCACCACACGCCCAGCCTGACCACCCCACACGAGAGACGCAAGACCATGCCTTGGACCCGAGATCAGATGGCCGCCCGTGCGGCCC
The DNA here is from genome assembly GCF_965194505.1 of Hahnella aquatica (SeqCode). Taxonomy (GTDB): domain Bacteria; phylum Pseudomonadota; class Gammaproteobacteria; order Burkholderiales; family Burkholderiaceae_A; genus Hahnella; species Hahnella aquatica. The sequence goes on from NZ_OZ239144.1 coordinate 621,998, forward strand.
AGGAATTGCAAGACGGCTTTTATGTGAACCTGGGCATTGGCATTCCCACCATGGTGGCCAACCATGTGCCACCAGGCATCGAGGTCTGGCTGCAGTCGGAGAACGGGCTGCTGGGCATTGGCCCCTATCCCCGCGATCATGAGGTCGATGCCGACCTAATCAATGCCAGCAAGCAGACCGTCACCACCTTGCCGGGTTCGGCCATTTTCTCGAGCGCCGACTCCTTTGCCATGATTCGTGGCGGGCACATCAACCTGGCCATCCTGGGCGCCATGCAGGTCTCGGCCCGGGGCGACCTTGCCAACTGGATGATCCCGGGCAAGATGGTCAAGGGCATGGGCGGGGCCATGGACCTGGTGGCCGGCGTGCCCAAGGTCATCGTGCTCATGGAGCACACGGCCAAACGCAAGGATGGCGGCGAAGACATCAAAATCCTCGAGTCGTGCACATTGCCGGTCACGGCCGTGCAGGCTGTGGACCTCATCATCACCGACTTGGCCGTGATGGCGGTGAGCGCAGAGGGCCTTCGCGTCCTGGAGCGTGCCCCCGATGTGTCGGTGTCAGTGCTCCAAGAGAAGACGGGCTGCACGCTGATTCACTGACGAGGCGCGCGTTGCGGGTTGTCGGTGGTCGCCATCGGTATAATCTGGCTTTCCACTCTCGGATGTACTGATGCCCAAGTTTGTTTTTGTCACTGGAGGTGTGGTGTCCTCACTGGGCAAGGGCATCGCCGCTGCATCCATGGGCGCGCTGCTGGAATCTCGTGGCCTGTCGGTCACCATCATCAAGATGGACCCCTACCTCAACGTCGACCCGGGCACCATGAGCCCCTTCCAGCACGGCGAGGTCTTTGTCACGGAAGATGGCGCGGAGACCGACCTCGACCTCGGCCACTACGAGCGCTTCACCGACTCCCGCACCCGCAAGCACAACAACTTCACCACGGGCCAAATCTACGACACGGTGCTGCGCAAGGAGCGCCGGGGTGAGTACCTCGGCAAGACCGTGCAGGTCATTCCGCACATCACCAACGAGATCCAGTCCTTCATTCTCAAGGGCGCCCGTGTGGATGCCCCCGATGCGCCCGATGTGGCCATTGTGGAGGTTGGCGGCACGGTGGGCGACATCGAGTCGCTGCCCTTCCTCGAGGCCATTCGTCAGCTCAGTCTTCGGCAGGGCCGCAACAGCAGTTGCTTCGTGCACCTCACCCTGGTGCCCTATATTCCGTCGGCCGGTGAACTCAAGACCAAGCCCACCCAGCACTCGGTTCAGAAGCTGCGCGAAATTGGCATCAGCCCGAACCTGCTCTTCTGTCGTGCCGACCGCTCGATCCCGGACGATGAGCGCGACAAGATCTCGCTCTTTTCCAATGTGCCCACCGAGGCCGTGATCTCCGTGGCCGATGTCGACAGCATCTATCGCATTCCACGCATGCTCTTTGAGCAGGGTGTGGACGATCAGATCTGCGAGATGCTCGGCCTGCAGGCCCGCCCGCCCGATCTCTCGGTCTGGGACGACCTCGTCGAGCGCCTGGACAATCCGCTGAAAACGGTTCGCGTGGCGATGGTGGGCAAGTATGTCGACCTCACCGAGTCTTACAAGTCACTCACCGAGGCCCTGCACCATGCCGGCCTGCACACCCGCTCCAAGGTCCAGATCGAGTACATCGACTCCGAGTCGATCGAGCAGCAGGGCACGGCGCTGCTGGAGGGCTTCGATGCCATCCTGGTGCCCGGCGGCTTTGGCAAGCGTGGGGTGGAGGGAAAGATCAAGGCCATTGAGTTTGCGCGGGTGAACAAGGTGCCGTATCTCGGCATTTGCCTGGGCATGCAGCTTGCGGTGGTGGAGTACGCCCGGCATGTGGCGGGCCTGGCGCAGGCCAATTCCACCGAGTTCGCGCCCGACACGCCCCATCCCGTGATTGCACTCATCACCGAGTGGGTCTCGGCCGATGGCAGCACCCAGAGCCGATCAGAGGCCTCCGACCTCGGCGGCACCATGCGCCTGGGCGCGCAACGCTGCGCCATTCGGCCGGGCACGAAGGCCCATCAAATTTATGGCCCCGAGGTCTTTGAGCGGCATCGCCACCGCTACGAGGTGAACAATGCACTCAAGCCCCAGATTGCGCAGGCGGGCCTGGTCATCAGTTCCGAAACGCCGCATGAATCTCTGGTGGAGATGGTGGAGTTGCCCGAATCGGTGCACCCTTGGTTTGTGGCGGTTCAGTTCCACCCCGAGTTCACGTCCACACCGCGCCATGGTCACCCGCTCTTTCGGTCTTACATCGAGGCGGCCCTGGCCAAACAATCCGGAGGTGCAGCATGAAACTGGTTGGCGTCGAGGTGGGCCTCGCCCATCCCTTCTTCCTGATTTCAGGGCCCTGTGTGGTGGAGTCGGAGGCCCTTCAGATCGAGACGGCCGGCCGTCTCCAGGAGATCTGCAAGCCCCTGGGCATTCACCTCATCTTCAAGTCGAGCTACGACAAGGCCAACCGCTCCTCGGGCAAGTCCTTTCGAGGCCCCGGCATGGCCGAGGGCCTGCGCATTCTGCAGACCGTGAAAGACCAGCTCGGCCTGCCCATCCTCACCGATGTGCATGCCATTGAAGAACTGCCAGAGGCCTGTGCAGTGGCCGATGTCATCCAGACCCCAGCCTTCTTGTGCCGGCAGACGGATTTCATTCGCGCCGTGGCCCAGGCGGGCCGGCCGGTGAACATCAAGAAGGGCCAGTTCCTCGCACCCCATGACATGAAGAATGTCATCGACAAGGCCCGTGAGGCCGCCGCCGAGGCTGGGCAAGAGACCGATAAATTTTTGGCCTGCGAGCGTGGTGTGAGCTTTGGCTACAACAACCTCGTGAGCGACATGCGAAGCCTCTCGATCATGCGTGAGACCGACTGCCCGGTGGTCTTCGATGCCACCCACTCCGTGCAGCTGCCTGGGGGGCAGGGCACGAGCAGCGGTGGCCAGCGGGAGTTTGTTCCGGTCCTGGCCCGTGCGGCCGTGGGCGTCGGGGTGGCGGGCCTCTTCATGGAGACCCACCCCAACCCGGCCAAGGCCCTGTCGGATGGCCCCAATGCCGTGCCGCTTCACCTCATGCAGCCGCTGCTCGAGCAGTTGGTGGAGATCGATCGACTGGTGAAGTCCAGGCCCTTTCTTGAAGCCCAGTTTTCCTAACCCGGAGGTGATGCCGTGAGTGCGATTGTTGATCTGATTGGCCGCGAGGTGCTCGACAGCCGAGGCAACCCGACCGTGGAATGCGATGTGCTGCTGGAGTCGGGCGTGATGGGCCGCGCCATTGTGCCCAGCGGGGCCTCCACCGGATCCCGCGAGGCCATCGAACTGCGAGACGGCGACAAGTCGCGCTACCTGGGCAAGGGCGTGCTCAAGGCCGTGGGCCACATCAACACCGAAATCGGCGAGGCGCTCATGGGCCTGGATGCCGCCGAGCAGGCCTTCATCGACAAGACCCTCATCGACCTCGATGGCACGGAGAACAAGTCGCGCCTTGGGGCCAATGCCCTGCTGGCTGTTTCGATGGCCACGGCCCGGGCTGCGGCCGAGGAGACGGGGCTGCCCTTGTACCGCTACTTTGGTGGCTCCGGTCCCATGGCATTGCCCGTGCCCATGATGAATGTCATCAATGGCGGGGCCCATGCCAACAACAACCTCGACCTTCAAGAGCTCATGATCATCCCCGTGGGCGCCCCAAGTTTTCGGGAGGCCCTGCGTTACGGTGCCGAGGTCTTTCATGCCTTGAAAGCTCTTCTTCACGACCAGGGCATGTCCACCGCCGTGGGCGATGAGGGCGGCTTTGCCCCCAGCGTGAAGGACCACGAGGCCGCCATTCAGCTCATCTTGAAGGCCATCGAGAAGGCCGGCTACGAGCCTGGCCGCCAGATTGCCCTTGGCCTGGACTGCGCGAGCTCGGAGTTCTTCAAGAATGGCAAGTACGAGCTGGGTGCAGAGGGCTTGTCGCTGCCAGCCGAGGGCTTTGTGGATGTCCTGGCCACTTGGTGTGACAAGTACCCCATCCTGTCGATCGAGGATGGCTGTGCCGAGGATGACTGGGCGGGCTGGGCCAGGCTCACCGAGGTGCTGGGCAAGAAGGTTCAGCTCGTGGGCGACGACCTCTTTGTCACCAACACCAAGATCCTCAGGCGGGGCATCGACGAGGGCATTGCCAATTCCATCCTGATCAAGATCAACCAGATCGGCACCCTGAGCGAGACCTTCGCAGCCATCGAGATGGCCAAGCGTGCGGGCTACACCGCCGTGGTCTCTCACCGGTCGGGCGAGTCGGAAGACGCCACCATTGCCGACATCGCCGTGGGCACGAATGCCCTGCAGATTAAAACAGGCTCCTTGTCCCGCTCCGATCGCATGGCCAAGTACAACCAGCTGCTGCGCATCGAGGAAGACCTTGGCGATGCAGCCAGCTATCCCGGCCGAGAGGCCTTCTACCAGCTGCGTTCGCGGGGCTGATCACCAATGATCAAACTGCCCCGTGGCCTGCGTTGGCCAAGCGTGTCGGGCTGGTTGTTCTTGGGGGTGTTGTCCCTGCAGTTCCCCTTGTGGTTTGGGCAGGGTGGTTGGATTCAGGTCTGGAAGATGCAGGCCGACCATGACGAGCGGCTTGAGCGCATTGCGGCCCAGCGGTCAGAGATTCAGGAGTTGGAGGCCGAGGTGCGAGACCTTCAGTCGGGTCTGGTCGCTGCCGAGGAGCGCGCCCGCTATGAGATGGGCCTGATGCGCCCCGGAGAGCGCTTCGTGCAGGTCTCGGACCGCCTGGCGACTACTGCGGGGTCTGCGGCCCCGGCCGCGTCGACTGCTCCGCCGGCAAAGGATCGTTAAAGAGCCTCGCGCAGTCCACTGCGTCGAACTGGTAGGGCGTGTTGCAGAAGTCGCAGGTGACGGTCACCGAGGGCTGCTCCGAGAGAATGGAGGCAACCTCCTCGGTGCCGAGCGTGGTGAGCATGCGTCCCACGCGGGCCCGGTTACAGGGGCATTCGAATCGAGGTTGCCGCTCCTCGAGCAGCCTGGCCGATTCATCCCAAAAGAGCCTGTGCATGACCGTGAGCAGGTCTTCCTGAATCAGTTCCTCGGCACGCAAGGTGTCGGCCAGCAGACCCAGTCGCCGCCAGGCCTCGTCCCGGTCGGATGCCGCCCCGGCGCCACTGCCCCCCTCTTGGGGCATCTGCTGCAAAAGCAGGCCGGCCACTCCGTCTACCTGTGCAAAAAGCCAGAGCCGAGAGGGCAGTTGTTCCGACTGCATCATGTACGACTCCATGGCCGCCGAGAGGGACTCACCCACAAAAGACACAATGCCTTGATAGGGCTGCTGGTGCGGCTGCATCGGGTCGAGGATGAGGCTGAAGCGGCCCAGCCCCGACTGGTTGATGAGTTCCCGCAGCGAGGCCGAGGCCCCGATGGCTGCATCGCTCGCAAGCTTCACGGTGCTTCGAAGGCCCATGCCGGCGTTGCACTCGGCCACTGCGAGCCGCACGGGCCCATCTCCGTGAATTTGCAGGGTGACCGAGCCCTCGTACTTCAGCGAGGCGCTGAGCAGCGCGCTGGCCGCCGTCATCTCACCGAGCAGTGCAAGCACGGGCGCCTTCTCCTGCGGATGCCGAACACAGATGTCACGCCAACTGTGGTGAAGCCGAACCGCATGCACGCGGGCGTTGGCCGCGGGGATCAGCAGGCGCACCAGCTGGTCGTGCTCAGGGCCTGGTGTGCTGGTCATGGGGAGATCTCCTCGCAGGCCGATCGGAATCGTTCGCCGCGTTCGACATAGCTCCTCGCAATGGCTTGAATCATCTCGATTTCATCCGGGCGCAGGCTGCGCACGACCTTGCCAGGGCTGCCCAGGACCATGCTGCCGGGCGGAATCACAGTGCCAGCCGTGATGAGTGCACCCGCCCCGATGATGCAGTGGGCACCGATCTGGGCGCCGTTGAGGATGATGGCCTGGATGCCAATGAGGCTCTCATCCTCGATGGTGCAGCCGTGGACCATGGCCTGGTGGCCAATCGTGACACGCTCACCCACCGTGATGGGAAATCCGGGGTCGGCATGCAGAACCGCGCCATCTTGAATGTTGGTGCCCGCACCAATCTGCAGCAGATCGTTGTCTCCGCGCAGCACGGCGTTGAACCAGATGGTGGTGTTGGCCGCGAGGGCCACACGGCCCACGACCTGGGCGCCCGGCGCAATGTAGGCGGTTTCGTGAATCTGGGGGCGGTCTGCCCCGAGGCAGTGAATGGGCATGATGAATCGCCTTAGACGATGGGGGCGGAATCCGAGACAATAGCAAGATGGTTCCCCACGATATCAATGTCGATCTCCACATGCACTCCACCGCCTCCGACGGTGTGGTGGCACCCTCCGAACTGGCCGCCCGCGGGCGGGCCAATGGCCTGAGCCTCATGGCGCTCACCGACCACGACACCTTGGATGGCCTGGCCGAGGCCAAGGCCTCTGCGCTCGACCATGGCATTGGCTTTGTCTCGGGGGTGGAAATCTCCGTCACCTGGGGTGGCGAGACCCTCCACCTGGTGGGCCTGGGCTTTGATGAAACCCATCCGGCCCTGGCTGGAAACCTGCGTGCCATGCAGGACACCCGCTTTGAGCGGGCCCAGCGCATGGATGCTGGCCTTGTGGCCAAGGGCATCCCCTCGGTGCTCGAGGACGCGCTGGCCCTGGCGGGAAAGCCGAACCTGCTGAGCCGCGCACATTTCGCCCGGGCCTTGGTGGCCCGTGGGGTCTGCACCCACATGCAGGATGTCTTCGACCGCTACCTCACCCCCAACAAGCCGGGCTATGTGCCTCACCAGTGGGCCAGCCTGGGCGATGCCATGGGCTGGATACAGGCTGCAGGGGGAACGCCGGTGCTCGCGCACCCGGCGCGCTACAAACTCTCGGCCACCGCCCACTGGGCCCTCATGCAGGAATTCATTGGCCTGGGCGGGCAGGCCATCGAGGTGGCCACAGGCAGCCATGGCCAGGAGGAGATCCGTCGCTACCAGCGGCTGTCGATCGAACTGGGCCTGAAGGCCTCGCGTGGCAGCGACTTTCACTGCCCCACCGAGAGTCGGTGCGATGTCGGCCGTGCACCAGCCCTGCCAGACGGCACCGCGCCGCTCTGGGCAGACTGGCTGCCCTGATAGAATCGGGGCTCTATGTATCCCCAACGCGTCCTCTCGGGCATGAGGCCCACAGGTGCCCTTCACCTGGGTCACTACCATGGGGTGTTGAAGAATTGGGTTCGGCTGCAGGCCGAGTACGAATGCCTGTTTTTCGTGGCCGACTGGCATGCCCTCACCACCCACTATGAAGACCCATCCATCATTGGCGAGAGTGTCTGGGAGATGGTCATCGACTGGCTGGCCGCCGGGGTGGATCCATCCCAGTCCACGCTCTTTATCCAGTCGCGCGTGCCCGAGCATGCCGAGCTGCATCTCTTGCTCTCGATGTGCACCCCCTTGGGATGGCTCGAGCGTGTGCCCACCTACAAAGACCAGCAGGAACGCCTCTCGGAGAAAGACCTCTCCACCTATGGCTTTCTGGGCTACCCGCTGCTGCAGTCGGCCGACATCCTGATCTACCGCGCAGGCCAGGTGCCCGTGGGTGAAGACCAGGTCCCCCACATCGAACTCACCCGAGAGGTGGCCCGGCGCTTTAACCACCTCTATGGCCGCGAGCCAGGCTTTGAGGAAAAGGCCGAGCAGGCCGCCAAGAAGCTCGGGGGCAAGCGGGCCAAGCTGCTGCTCGAGCTTCGAACCCGTTTCCAGGAGCAGGGCGATGAAGAAGCATTGGCCCAGGCACGCTCCATTCTGCAAGACACCCAGAACCTCACGGTCGATGATCGTGAGCGCCTGTTTGGCTACCTCGAGGGGGCGCGGCGTCTCATTCTGGTGGAGCCGCAGGCGTTGCTCACCGAGGCCTCGCGCATGCCTGGCCTCGATGGCCAAAAGATGTCCAAGAGCTACGGCAACACCATTGCCATGCGGGAGGACCCAGACCAGGTCGTCAAGCGCATTCGCACCATGCCCACCGACCCGGCACGGGTTCGTCGGCACGACCCTGGTCAGCCCGACCGCTGCCCGGTCTGGGCCTTTCATCAGGTCTACTCCGATGAAGATCAACAGAAATGGGTACGCGAGGGCTGCGAGTCTGCAGGCATTGGCTGCCTCGACTGCAAGCAGCCCCTCATCGATGCCGTGCTCAAGGAGCAGGCCATTTTTCTGGCACGGGCCAAGCCCTATGAGGAAGACCTCGACCTGGTGAAGAATATTGTTGCGGATGGCTGCGAGCGGGCACGAGACCTGGCCCGCCAGACCATGCGAGATGTCCGTGAGGCCATGGGCCTCGATTTTTCATAGCGTGCAAGGAGTGCGTGTCTCATGAACCCCATCGTCGGAAGCCTGGTGGCCATCGTGACCCCGATGAAGGCCGATGGAAGCCTTGATCTGGCTGCCTTTCGGGCCCTGATCGATTGGCATGTGGCCAGCGGTACGCATGGCATTGTGGCCGTGGGCACGACGGGCGAGTCTCCCACGGTGGATGTCGACGAACACCTGCAGCTCATTCAGGTGGCCGTGGAGCAGGCTGCGGGTCGCATTCCTGTCATTGCGGGCACGGGGGCCAATGCCACCGCCGAAGCCATCGAACTCACTCGAGAGGCTCATCGCCTTGGGGCGCAAGCCTCCCTGCAGGTGGTGCCTTACTACAACAAGCCCACCCAGGAAGGTCTCTACCAGCACTTCCGAGCAGTGGCCGAGGCCGTGCCGATGCCACACATTCTCTACAACGTGCCCGGCCGCACGGTGGCCGATCTCTCCCACGAGACCACCATTCGGCTGGCCCAGATTCCCAACATCGTGGGCATCAAGGACGCCACGGGCAATCTCGAGCGGGGCCAGTGGCTCATCCGTGAGGCCCCCGCGCATTTCAGTGTCTACAGTGGAGACGATCCCACCGCACCGCTGCTCATGCTCATGGGAGGCAAGGGCAACATCTCGGTCACGGCCAATGTGCTGCCCAAAGAAATGGCCACGCTCTGTGAGGCGGCCTTGGCCGGCGATGCACGTGCCGTTGCAAAACAGAATCTCGCCCTCATGCCCGTGCACCGGGCCATGTTCTGTGAGGCCAACCCCATCCCCGTGAAGTGGGCCCTGCATCGCATGGGCCGCATGGAGGCGGGGGTTCGTCTGCCCTTGGTGGCTCCATCCGCGGGCGCCCAAGAAATCATTTTGTCAGCGCTGCGCGCGCATGGAGTTTGTTCATGAATCGTTTTCGTCTGTCGGTTGTGTCGTTCTGCAGCCTTGCTCTGCTGACGGGCTGCGGTGTGCTCGGTGGCAAAGACATGGATTACCAGTCCGCTGCCAAGCGAGAGACGCCCCTCGAGGTGCCGCCCGATCTCGTGCGGCCTGCCAAGGATGAACGCTTCGCGCTTCCGGCCTCGGGCGTGGCGAGCCGCGCGGAGTTCGAGCGCCAACAAAGTGGTGGCCCTCGCCCGGTTGCAGCCGCACCGGTGCTCCCGGCCGTGAGCGGCATGCGCATTGAGCGCATGGGCGAGCAGCGCGTGCTCATCGTGAACCAGGCCCCTGAGAAGCTCTGGCCGGTGCTTCGCCAGTTCTGGCTCGACGCCGGCTTTGCGATCGCCACCGAGAGCCCCGAGACGGGCCTGCTCGAAACGGACTGGGCCGAAGATCGTGCCAAGATTCCTGAGGACTTCCTTCGGCGAACGCTGGGCAAGGTCTTTGATCGCCTCTACGACACCGGAGAGCGAGACAAATTTCGCATGCGGGTAGACCGCCTCTCCAACGGGGAATCCGAGATTTCGGTGAGCCACCGTGGCCTGTTGGAGATTGCGAGCACCTCGGCGAGCGACAGCAAGACCACCTGGACAAACCGACCCTCCGACCGTCAGCTCGAGGCAGACTTCCTGCGGCGAATCATGCTGAGGCTCGGTGCCGACGAGAGTCGCGCCAAGAGCCTGTTGGCCGAGGCGGCTCCTGCCTTGGCAGCAGCCAACATTTCGAAAACAGCCGCAGGCAGTCAGATCGACCTGGCGGAATCCTTCGATCGCGCCTGGCGACGTGTGGGTGTGGCCATCGATCGACTTGGCTTTACGGTGGAAGATCGAGACCGTGCCAAGGGCATCTTCTATGTTCGCTACCGAGACCCCACCGCCCAGGTGGAAGACAAGAAGGGCTTTTTTGGACGCCTCTTTTCCTCCAGCGCATCGACCGATCCCGTTCAGTATCAGGTCTCTGTGACCGGTCAGGCCAATCAGTCTGTCATTCGGGTGCTGAACAAGACCGGCCAGCCCATCAACGACGCCAATGCCCAGCGGGTGCTCACGGTTCTGTTCGAGCAGTTGAAGTAGGCCGCGTGCGTTTCTGCAGCCTGAGCAGCGGCAGTGAGGGCAATGCCCTGCTGGTGGAGGCGCAGGCCAGTGGTGCTGCAACGGTGCGATTTCTCGTCGACTGCGGGCTGGGTCTTCGGGAGGCAGAGGCAAGGCTCGCACAACGCGGTCTCTCGCCTGCTGCGATCGATTTCATTTACGTGACCCATGAGCATGGCGACCACATTGGCGGGGTCGCCAAATTGGCGCGGGCCCACAACATTCCTGTCTTGGCCACGCATGGCACCGTGACCGCCGCGGGCCCCGACTTTTGGTCGGGTGTATCGGTGGCCTGTGTGTCCTCGCATCGGTCTTTGCAGGTCGACGGCATCTCGATCAATCCCATTCCCGTTCCGCACGACGCAAGAGAGCCTGTGGCCTTGGTGCTGGAGGATGCGCAGCACCGCATGGCCATCGTGACCGATCTCGGCCATCAAACGCCACACCTCACGGCAGCCCTGGAGGGCCTCGATGCCATCTTCTTGGAATTTAATTACGACGAGACCCTGTTGCGGGAGGGCAACTATCCTGCGAGCCTCAAGAGTCGCATCGATGGGCCTTACGGGCATTTGTCGAATCGGGCCTCTGCCGAGGTCTTGTCAGCGGTCTGCTCGCCCCGCCTGCAGCATGTCATTGCTGCCCACCTCAGTCGACAGAACAACAGCCCGGAGCTGGTGATCGAGAGCGTGACGGGGCTCGACCTGCTGCAGGCGCACTTTCGGTGCGCGTCTCAGCATGAAGGGCTCGACTGGGTGGCGCTGTGTTAGTCGGGCACCGACTCGATCAGGCAACAAAAAAGGCAAGGTCACCCTTGCCTTTTTTGTTGTACAACGCTGAATTACTTGGCTGGGGCAGCAGCAGGAGCAGCAGTGGGAGCGGCAGCAGGTGCAGCGGCGGGCGCAGCAGCATCAGCAGGCTTCTGCTCGGTGGCTGCTGGGGCAGCAGCAGGAGCAGCAGCGGGAGCGGGAGCAGCAGCTTGTTCTTTCTTGCCACATGCGGCCAGGCCAACAGCAAACAGAGCGGCCACGAGGATTGACTTGGTCATTTTTATTTCCTTGAATCAGTGAGTGAGGTTATGAACAATGGTGTTGCACAACAGCATATCTGCAATCACCGACCCACATCATAGCGCGTCTACTGACCTCTTGGGGGCTGATCGCCGGCGAAATTCGATCGTTCCGTCGAGAAATAACGGCAAAAATATTTGAGCAATTGTTTCGGTCTCGCTTATTGCGAGGCAGCAATCAGGGTTTAGTTCACGGCCATTGGCCAGCGCAATGAGCTGCTGACGGGCAACGGTTCGTGCCGCCTTGTCCAGCGCATCGAGCGCAAGAAGCTCGCCGTTGGCCGCAGCCTGGCGCTTCCAGACCAGCAGTCGGGCACCGGGCCGAAGCGCGAGCCGCTGTCCACTGGCCAGTCGCTTGCGGAATGTTGTCAGGCTGATGGGTCGCGGAGGAGCCCAGAACACCTCGGGGTGGGGCTCCGAGAGCTTGATGAGCAGGGCCCGTTGAAGGTCCGAGCGGGTGGGCAGTTGCGCCTGCGCCTGCGCCAGCAGGCTCTCCATCAGAGCCTCCGGGATCTCGCCTGGCCGACTGGTGGCCTTGAGCCACGGGTCTGGTGCGGCGGCAGACGATGCGCTGGACTGCACATCGGCCCGCTGGGCAAAGGCTTCATCGGCCACCTGCAGCGGATCCACGGTGCGAAAGCCAACCGAGTAGGTCATGCACCCGGGTGTGCGCGCGGTGCCCCGATGGGCAACACCGGGCGGCAGGTAGAGCAAGTCGCCGGGCTCACAGGCCCATGACTGCTCCGCCTCGAAGTGTTGAAGCACGCGCATGCTTGCAGATGGGTCGAGTGCGGGGTCGAATGCGCGGGCGATCTCCCATTGTCGAATGCCTTGGGCCTGGATCAGGAAGACATCGTAGGAATCCACATGAGCTCCAATGCCGCCCCCCTCAGAGGCCAGGCTGATCATCAGGTCATCGAGCCGCGCCTCTGGAACGAATCGGAAGGCGTTGAGAAACTCGTCTGCGGCCTGGTCGGCCGTGTTGATCTGCTGCACGAGAACCGTCCAATGGCGTCGCGAGGGTTTGGGTAGGCGGCTGGCGGGCAAGGGCCCATGCAGCAGTCGGCCATCGGGCAAGAGCAGACGGCTGGGAAGCAAGCCCTCATCAAAGAGCTCGAGCAGTCGGTCTGCGCTAACGGGTGGTGGCTCGGTGCGCCAGCGTGGGAATGCAGCCTTGACAAACAAGGGCTTGCGCTGCCAGTGCCTTCGCATGAATTCGCTGGCGGTGAGGCCGCCCAGCCATGGCAGGGGGCGGTGAATCTTCAAAAGAGCCCCAGCTGCGAGGGCTGGTTCTGAAGTTGTTTGGCCCGACGAATCACAGTCTCGGGCAGGCCGGCCAGGCGGGCCACCTCCAGTCCGAAGCTCTGGCTTGCTGGGCCTGCTTCGATGCGGTGAAGAAAGATGATCTTGTCCTCGTGTTCCATGGCACGCACATGCAGGTTTACAGCGCCCTGCACCTGCTGGGGCAGGCCTGTGAGTTCAAAATAATGGGTGGCGAATAGGCACAGGCAGCGGTTGTCCTTGGCCAGGCTTGTGGCAATGGCATGTGCCAGGGCCAGGCCATCGACGGTGGAGGTGCCACGCCCGATTTCATCCATGAGCACCAGGCTGTTTGGGCCAGAGCGGTGCAGGATGAGTGCGGCCTCGGTCATCTCCACCATGAAGGTGGAGCGGCCACCGGCCAGGTCGTCTGCAGCCCCAATGCGCGTGAAGATGCGATCGATCTGGCCAATGCGTGCCTGGCTGGCGGGAATGGGTGCACCCATGCGGGCGAGGATCACCGCGAGGGCCGTCTGCCGCATGTAGGTCGATTTCCCACCCATGTTCGGTCCGGTGATCAGCAGCAGGCGTCGCTCGGCCGAGAGCGTGGTGTCGTTGGCCACAAAGTCGGACATGCGCTGGCAGAGCACGGGGTGACGTCCGGCATGAATCTCGACCTCTGCCCCTTCTGTGAGGGTGGGAAGCACCCAGTGGAGGTCGTGCATGAGCATGGCCGTGCTGGCCAGGGCATCGAGTGTTGCAGTGGCCTGGGCCACGGCTTGTAGGTCTGCAACCGAGGGCACCAGTTCATCGAGCAGCCGCTCATAGAGCAGTTTCTCCATGGCCAGTGCCCGCTCTTGGGCGGAGAGTGCCTTGTCCTCATAAGCCTTGAGCGCCGGCGTGATGAAACGCTCGGCGTTCTTGAGGGTCTGTCGTCTTTGAAAGTGAGCGGGTACCTTTTCCAGCTGACCAGCAGTCACCTCGAAGTAATAGCCGTGCACACTGGAAAATCCCACCCGAAGGTTGGCAATCCCGCTCTGCGCTCGCTCCTGGGCCTCAAGGGCCAGCAGCTGGCTGCTGCCATCGGTCTGAATGGCCCGAAGGCCATCGAGTTCTGCATCCACGCCCGCACGAATGACGCCACCGTCTCGCAGTTGCACCGAGGGGCTATCGGCCAGCGTGGCCTCGATGGAGGCCGCCGTGGCTGCTGCGGTGGTGCTGCTGAGCTGCGATGCCAGCTGGCCCAGCAGGCCCGATGAGGTGCCTGAGAGCGCACGGGCCAGCGGTGTCAGGCCGCGCAGTGATTGGGCCAGGCTGGTGAGGTCTCTCGGCTTGGCCTGGCGAAGGGCAATGCGGGCGGCGAGTCGTCCGATGTCAAAGATGGGCCGCAGATGGGTTCGCACGGCTTCGAGTGGTGCTGGGGCCGATTGCTCAGCCTGCCCTGGGGTCTCACCGCAGAGCCAGCGCAGGGCCTCTTGTCGCGTCATGAGCAGTGCATTGTCTCGGCTCGGGGCCAGCAGCCATTCACGCAATTGACGGCCACCGGCCGAGGTCAAGGTCTTGTCAATGGCCGCCAGCAGGCTTGCATCCTCGCCCGACGAGATCACGGTCTGGGTGAGCTCGAGGGTGCGCCTGGCCACGCTGTCGAGTTCAACCTGAGAGGATGGCGATTCGCGCCTGGGGGCCTGCAGGTGCAGCAGTGGCCGGCCCAGACTGCGCTCTGCATAGCCCAGCACGGCGCCCATGCAGGCCAGGGCCTGGGGGTGGGCGTCGAGTTCAAAGGCATGAAGCGAGCGCACGGCCAGCCGCCGCATGAGCAGTTGTCGACCCATCTCGGCATCAAAAAGCCATGGGGGATGCTCGCGGGCCGCCCAGCGCGTGAAGAGTGGTTGATGACGTGGCCCCCGATCGGGGAGCAGCAGCTCCACGGGCTCGAGCCGATCGAGCAGTTCGTCGCGGTTGGAATCGTTGACCAGCGCCCAGTGCAGCGCGCCAGTGGAGACATCGAACCAGACCAGGGCACCGCCGCAGGGGGAGATGCCCGCAAGCCATGCTGTGGAGCGCTCGGGCAACAGCCCCTCTTCGGAGAGGGTGCCTGGTGTGGCGATTCGCACCACTTCCCGTGCGACAGGCCCTTTTCCGCTGCCGACCTCGCCCACCTGCTCGCAGATGGCCACGGTGTGCCCGGCCTTGAGCAACTTGGCCAGATAGGCCTCAGAGGCATGCACCGGGACACCGGCCATCACCACCGGCTGGCCTGCGCTCTGGCCGCGCTGGGTCAGCGTGATGCCCAGCAGTCGTGCAGCCTGTTCGGCATCCTCGAAAAAGAGCTCGTAGAAGTCGCCCATCCGATAGAAGAGGAGGGCATCGGGCACCGTGGCCTTGATGCGCAGGAACTGCTGCATCATCGGCGTGTGGCCGCTGAGGTCTGTCATGTTGTCCGGTAGGCGGACAGGATGGAGACCAAGGCTGCGAAGACCTTCGGATTGGCCGCGATGATGTTTTCGTTAAAGAGGAAGTCGCCCTCGCCCTGGAAATTTCCAACGTAGCCGCCGGCCTCGGTGACCAGCAGGCTGCCTGCTGCAGCATCCCAGGGCATGAGTCCCATCTCAAAGAAGCCGTCGTAACGGCCGGCCGCCACATAGGCCAGGTCGATGGCGGCAGCCCCCGGCCTGCGTAGGCCCGCAGCCCTGCTGCTGACTTGCTTGAACATGGACAAGTAGGCATCGATCTGCTCTTGTCGTTTGAATGGGAATCCAGTGCCAATCAGAGACTCATCGAGCCGGTCACGCTTGGAGACCCGCAGGCGACGATCGTTGAGGTAGGCGCCTTTGCCTTTGGAGGCCACGAAGAGTTCATCGCGGCTTGGGTCGTAGACCACCGCCTGGGTGATCTGCTCTTTTTGCATGAGGGCGATGGACACCCCATAGACCGGCATGCCATGAATGAAGTTGGTGGTGCCGTCGAGGGGGTCGATGATCCAGAGGTTGTCGGGCCGATCCTCGATGGGCTTGCCACCGAGGGTGAGACCGGTCTCCTCACCCAGAAAGCCGTGGCCCGGGTAGGCGGTCGAGAGGATCTCGATGATGGCGGCCTCGCAGGCCTGGTCGACCTCGGTGACGAAATCGTTTTGGTCTTTTCGAGACACCCGCAGACGGTCGATGTCGAGACTGGCGCGGTTGATGATCGCGCCGGCGCGACGAGCGGCCTTGACCGCGGTGTTGAGCATCGGATGCATGACAATAGGCTGTAGAAAGAGCAGCCCACTAGTTTACTGCCTGCGTCCCCCCTTCTCGGAGTCCTTTGCCGTGAATTTGACTGCATCCTTGCCTGATCCACTCGAAGGCCTTCTGGGCCGCGTGCGTGTCACCCTTGTCTCGCCCACCCACCCCGGCAATGTGGGTGCGAGTCTTCGGGCCCTGGCCACCATGGGTTTTGCCCATTGTCAGGTGGCCGACCCCGTGGCCGCGGACATGCACCTCGACCCGCAGGCCGTGGCGATGGCTGCTGGAGCGGATGCGGTGATGCAGCCCGTGGTCTACGCGCCCTTTGACGAGCTTCAGTCGGACGTGCGCTGGAGCCTGGCACTCACCGCGCGGCCGCGCGAGTTTGAGCCCCCGCGTGTCACCCTCGATCAGGGCATCGAAGAGATGCTGGCATGGCTTGCAGCCCATCCCACGGAATCGGCCAGCCTCGTCTTTGGCCCGGAGCGCTCTGGGCTCTCCAATGCCCATGTGCTCAAGTGCCAGCGTGTGTGCAGCCTGGATGTGAGCCCACGGTTTGGCTCGCTCAATCTGTCGCAGGCGGTGCAGGTGGTGGCCCATGCGGTGCGCCGTGCAGCCCGTGCTCAATTGAATCTTCCGCTGGGCCTGCCCACCACCCCGGGCGCGGGCCGTCCCACGGCCATTGCCGCCTCGCAGGGTGCGGTGGAAGGGCTGCATGCGCATCTCATGTCGGTGGCCGAGCGTGTGGGCACCTTGTCGCCCACAGCCCCGGGGCGCATGGATGAGCGGCTGCGCCGCCTCTTTGCGCGGGCAGGCCTGCTCGAGGACGAGGTGCAGATGCTCCGAGGCCTGTGCTCAGACCTCGAGAAGAACCTCTGATAGTCTTGCCCGATGCCCTTTCAACGATTCTCTGAAGACATCGAGGCCATCCTCAGCCGAGACCCGGCCGCGCGCACGTGGTTCGAGGTGCTCACCTGTTATCCCGGCTTACATGCCATTTGGTTTCATCGGCTCTCTCATGGCCTCTGGCAGAGCAACCTGGGCCCCTTCCGTTGGCTGGCCCGATTCTTGGCCATGCTCTCGCGCTGGATCACGGGCATTGAGATTCATCCCGGTGCGCGAATCGGTCGGCGGGTCTTCATCGACCATGGCATGGGCGTGGTCATTGGTGAGACGGCAGAACTGGGTGATGACTGCACCATTTATCAGGGCGTGACCCTCGGCGGCACCTCGCTCACCAAGGGAGAGAAGCGTCACCCGACCCTGGGCCCGCGCGTGGTGGTTGGTGCCGGCGCAAAGGTACTGGGCCCGTTTACCGTTGGGGAAGGTGCGAAGGTGGGCTCAAACTCGGTTGTCGTGGCTGCAGTGCCCGAAGGCGCCACGGTGGTGGGCATTCCAGCGCGCCCGGTGGGAGACGGCAAGGCCGACTCACTCAGTGAGCAACGCGTTGGAAGCCGTGCCTTTGCCGCCTATGGCGTCACAGAAGACGCGCAGGACCCGCGCGATGCACAGTTGGCCATGCTCGCCCATGCTGTGGCCGAGCAGCAGCGCCTGATTGCAGCTCTAGAAAAGCGGCTGAACAACAACGCCGCGACGGTCGATCAGGAGCCCTCCACCCCGTCCTGAGGGTGGCGCGGACCAGTCGGGCAGCACCCAACGGGTTCGGCCATCGGGCAGGGCATCGCAGCCGGGTCGGTGCGTATGGCCATGAATTAGCAGATCGCAGGCGTGCGCGTCCAGGGCGGCCATGGCCGCCTGCGGCTGGATGTCCATGATCTCGGGCTGTTTGAGTTGCTTCTCGTGCTCACTCTGCGATCGCAACGCCCGGGCCTGCGCCATGCGGTCCTCCAGGCTTCTTGAGAGAAACGCCTGTTGCCAATCCTTGGCCCGCACGAGGCTGCGAAAGGCCTGGTAGTCGGTGTCATCCAGACAGAGTTGGTCGCCATGGCAGAGCAGGGCCGTGCCGATGCTGGGGTGCTCTGCTCGCACCCAGTCGCCCAGCAATTGAGCCCCGAGGCTTTGGGCTGCGAGCTCGCCCATGAGGAAATCTCGGTTGCCCACCACCAGGCCAATCTGGGTGCCCTGGGCTGCGTGCCGATGCAAGGCTTCTGCAAGGCTCGCCCAGAGTTGGCCCTCGGGCCCGACCACATGCATCTGGTCGTCACCGACCCAGGCATCCATGAGGTCGCCCATCAGAATGAGCCAATCTGGCCGAAGTGACTGGGCGGTTTCCAGCCACTGAAGGAAGCAGGCCGTGAGGTCTGGTTGCTCCGAGGACAGATGAATGTCTGAGGCCAAGAGCGCCCGACCCTCTTGCGACAGGCTCAGGGTGTGGGCCATGGGGCCTGGGCCTGCCTGCCTGGCCTTAGTCGATGACCGTGGCCTTTTCGATCAGCACGGGCTCGACCGGCACATCTTGATGAAAGCCACTGTTGCTGGTCTTCACGGCCTTGATCTGATCGACGACATCCTTGCCGTCGACCACTTCGCCAAAGACGGCGTAACCCCAGCCATTGCCGGTGGGTGCCTTAAAGTTGAGGAATTCGTTGTCGGCCACGTTGATGAAGAACTGTGCGCTGGCCGAATGGGGCTCGCTCGTGCGGGCCATGGCAATGGTGTAGGCCTTGTTCTGCAGGCCATTGTCGGCCTCGTTCTCAATGGTGTCGCGGGTGGGCTTCTGGACCATCTTGGCATCAAAGCCACCGCCTTGGATCATGAAGCCATTGATCACCCGATGAAAAATGGTGCCGTCGAAGTGGCCATCCTTCACGTAGGTGACGAAGTTCTCAACGGTCTTGGGGGCCTTCTTGGCATCGAGCCGAAGGGTGATGCGACCCATGCTGGTCTGGAGTTCAACCATGCTGATTCCTTTGCTTAATTGGCGGGGGAGGACGGGCGGGCGCCCGCGGGTGGTCTGGTCTGAAGCCCAAGCGGTGCGGGTGAAGGCAGCTCGAGCAGGTGTCGCCGTTTGGCAGACAAAAAAGGGGAGGGGCCACGGGCCTTGAGCCCTTTTTGGTAGGCGTCTAGGGCGAGCTTGGCATGCAGATCGCCAAGGTTCTCGTAGGCCAGCGCATAGCCGGGCCGGTTCAGGATAGCCCGTTCCAGGGCCTGCTGGGCCCGAAGCGGCTCATTGCAACGCAGGTAGAGCACGGCCAGGTTGTTATAGGGCTCGGCCAGTTCCGGGAACTCTTCTGTGAGGGCCTCGAAGGCATCAATGGCCTCGCGGTCCTGGTTGGTCTCGCTCAACAGCACGGCCTCGAGAAAGCGCCATTGGGCATCTCGTGGCTTGGACGACAGCGCATTGTTGATCTTCTCGCGGGCCTCATCGAACCGGCGAAGTTCAATGAACTCGATGGTTCGGGTGAGGTCGGGCGCGACCGCGGGAGCTGTTCGGGGCGGGTTGCCACTCGTGGTGTTCGAGAGGGTCTGGGCGATGGCCATCGGGGACACCAGCAGCAACGAGATCAGAAGGTGCCGAAGGATTTGATGCGCCACGTGAGGAGGGTTGGCCATAGAATGCGGAGTCTCTGACATAACTTTCGGCAGTCTAGCACGGTGAATTCTTGAAGATTTTCAACACCTTAACACGTAGCAAGGTCGACTTTGAGCCCATGGAACCGGGCCATGTGCGCATGTATGTCTGCGGCATGACGGTCTACGACTTTTGCCACATTGGCCATGCGCGTGTGCTGGTGGTCTTCGACCTGGTGCGCCGGTGGCTTGAGGCCACGGGCCATCGGGTCACCTACGTGCGCAACGTCACCGACATCGACGACAAGATCATTGCCCGGGCCGTTGAGAATAACGAGACCATGGCCAGTCTCACCGGGCGGTTCACGCAGGCCATGCAGGCGGATGCGGCCGCCCTCGGGGTGCTGCCGCCCACCCATGAGCCCCGCGCCACGGCCCACGTACACGACATGCTCAGCATGATCGATGCCCTCACCCAGCGCGGACTGGCCTACCAGGACCCCATGCCCGATGGCAGCCCGGGTGATGTGCATTTTGCGGTTCGGTCGTTTCCCCGCTATGGCCGGCTCTCTGGGAAGTCTCTTGATGAGCTGCGCGCCGGTGAGCGGGTGTCTGTGGCCGATGGCAAGCGCGACCCGCTCGACTTTGTGCTCTGGAAGCGGGCCAAGGCCAACGAGCCAGAGGAGGCGGTCTGGGCATCGGCTTACGGCCCTGGCCGGCCGGGCTGGCACATCGAGTGCTCCGCCATGAGCTGCCGTTTGTTGGGCGAGCATTTCGACATTCACGGTGGTGGCGCAGACCTTCAGTTTCCGCACCACGAGAACGAGATTGCCCAGTCGGAGGGGGCCATGGGTGCAGACGAGTCGAACCCAATGGCCCGTGTCTGGATGCACAACGGCTTTGTTCGAATCGATGACGAGAAGATGTCGAAGTCCTTGGGCAACTTCTTCACGATCCGGGAGGTACTGGCCCGCTACCACCCCGAGGTGCTCCGATTTTTCATTCTTCGGGCCCACTACCGCAGCCCACTGAACTACTCGGATGCGGCCTTGGACGAGGCACGCGCCGGACTGATTCGGCTCTACACGGCACTCGAGTTGGCCTGCGACCCAGACGACCTGGCCCGCTGGCGGACCGAGCCGGCTGATGGCTTGCTGTCGGGTGTGCTGTCGGCGAACCACCCGCTGGTCGAGGCCCATGGTGACGCCATGTCGGATGACTTCAATTCGCCCGAGGCCATTGCCGCCTTGTTTGGTCTGGCCACCGAGGTCAACCGTCAGGTTCAGGAGGGTGGCCGTGCTGCAGCCCAGGGTTTGGGGCAAGTCTTGTTTGGGCTGGGAAGGGTCATGGGCTTCTTTGATGCGTCTGCCCGTGCGATTCGCGAGGTTGGTGCAGCAGCCGGGCCAGACGAGGCCTGGATTCAAGCGCAGATTGCCGAGCGGGCCGCAGCCAAGGCCGCCCGAGATTTCACCAAGGCCGATGCCATTCGTCGGGCGCTCACCGACCAGGGCATCGTCCTGGAGGATGGCCCCGAGGGAACGAGCTGGCGTCATTTGTAGGACAATCTCGGCATGGCATTGACCTACCTAGACTTCGAGCAGTCGGTTGCAGAGCTCGAGGCGAAAATTGAAGAGCTTCGGTTTGTTCAGAGCGACACCGCCATGGACATCTCCGATGAAGTGGCCCGCCTGAAGGAGAAGGCAGACGCCCAGATTCGCGAGATCTACACCAAGCTCACCCCCTGGCAGATCTCCCAGGTGGCCCGGCATCCGCAGCGCCCCTACACCCTCGATTTCATTCAGATGCTCTGCACCGATTTCCACGAGCTGCATGGCGATCGTAGCTTCGGAGACGACCCCGCCATTGTGGCCGGGCTGGCTCGATTCAATGGCCAGTCGGTCATGGTCATGGGCCATCAGAAGGGGCGGGACCTCAAAGAGCGCACCCACCGAAATTTCGGCATGCCACGCCCCGAGGGCTATCGCAAGGCAGAGCGCCTGATGCTGCTGGCCGAAAAGTTCAACCTTCCGATCCTGAGTTTCATCGACACACCGGGTGCCTACCCTGGCATTGGGGCAGAAGAGCGCGGTCAGTCAGAGGCCATTGGCCGAAACCTGTTTGTCATGGCGGGCCTCAAGGTGCCCTTCATTGCCACGGTGATTGGTGAGGGCGGCTCCGGCGGCGCCCTGGCCATTGCGGTGGCCGACCAGGTTCTGATGCTGCAGTTCGCCACCTACTCGGTGATCTCGCCAGAGGGCTGTGCCTCGATTCTTTGGAAGAGTGCGAGCAAGGCCCCCGATGCTGCCGAGACCCTCGGCATCACCGCGCAGCGGCTCAAGACACTCGGCCTCATCGACCGCATCGTCATGGAGCCCCATGGCGGCGCCCACCGCGCACCTCAAGACATGGCCGAGACGCTGCGCAAGGCCATTGCCGACGGCCTGGCCACGGTCGGTGCCATGTCAACCGAGGACATGCTGGCTCAGCGCCAGGCTCGGCTGCGGGCCTATGGTCGATTTAAAGAATCCGCCTAAGCTTCCCTCGCAGATCCCCCCAAGGCTGCTCGTGGCCTTCTCTGGGGGGCTTGATTCCACTGTCCTGTTGAAATGGCTCCAGAGCTGGCGTCAGGACCCCGATGCGTCGGCGGACTGGGCCGGTGTCGAGATCGAAGCGGTTCATCTTCACCACGGTCTGCAGCCTGCCGCCGATGTCTTTGAGGCGCACTGTCGCCGCATCTGCGAGGCCTGGCAGGTGCCGCTGGTGGTGGAGCATGCCAAGCCGGATGATCAGGCCTGCAAAGAACTCGGCATCGAGGCGGCCGCCAGAACAGTGCGATGGGCGTCCTTGACGGCCTTGGCGCGCGGCAAGGGGGCTGCGCTGGTGCTCGCACATCATCTTGACGACCAGATCGAGACAGCGCTACTGCAGTGGATGCGCGGCGCCGGACTGGAGGGGTTATCGGCCATGCCAGCCCTTCATCGCATGGGCCAGGATGACCAGGCGGTCTGGGTCTGGCGACCCCTACTGGGGGTGAGCAAGGAGACGCTTCGTGACTGGGCCGTCTCGGTGGGGCTGCGTTGGGTCGAGGACCCCACCAATCTGAGCGACCGTCACGATCGCAACCGGCTTCGTCGGGAAGTGATCCCGGTGCTCAAGGAGATGCGCGCGGGGGTGCTTGAGGCCATGGCTCGCAGTGTCGAGCATGTGCAGCGCGCGCAGCACCTGCTCTCGGAGCAGGCCGAGGCAGATCTGTTGGCTGTGGCTGTTACAAATGGTGCGATCGAACTGGCCCCCCTTCAGCGGCTTTCGAGCCCGCGTCGAATGGCGGTGATGAGGGCCTGGCTGCGCAGGGCGGGCCTTCGCATGCCACCGTATCGCCGCCTGGAGGAGTTCGATCGGCAGCTCGAGCAGGCTGGCCCTGAGAGCCGCGCCACGCTTGAAGTCTCTGACACGTCGTTTGCCGGCGGGGCGCCCTTTCGGGTATGTTTGCGGGCTCACACGCTCCAGATTGAGCGTCTCTCACAAGACTAATCATGGCCCTCATTGTTCACAAGTACGGCGGCACCTCCATGGGTTCCACCGAACGCATTCAAAACGTCGCCCGTCGCATTGCCAAGTGGCATCGCGCTGGTCATCAGATGGTGGTGGTGCCCTCGGCCATGTCTGGCGAGACCAATCGCTTGCTGGGCCTGGCCAAGGAAATCACCGACCGGCCAGACCCGCGTGAATTGGACCAGATCGCAGCCACGGGCGAGCAGGTCTCGGTGGGCCTGCTGGCACTGGCGCTCCAGAATCAAGGCGTGCGGGCGAAGAGTTATGCGGGATGGCAGGTGCCCATCCGAACCGATTCGGCCCACACCAAGGCGCGGATCGAGTCGATTGATGACGCCCGCGTTCGCGCGGACCTCGATGCGGGCTGTGTGGTGGTGATCACCGGCTTTCAGGGCATCGATGGCGAAGGCTCCATCACCACGCTGGGACGCGGCGGATCCGACACGTCGGCCGTAGCGGTTGCGGCGGCCTTAAAGGCGGAGGAGTGCCTCATTTACACCGATGTGGACGGTGTCTACACGACCGATCCTCGAATCGTGGCCGAGGCCCGCAGGCTTGAGCGAATCACCTTCGAGGAGATGCTTGAGATGGCCAGCCTGGGCTCGAAGGTCTTGCAGATTCGGTCGGTGGAGTTTGCCGGCAAATACAAGGTCAAGACCCGAGTGCTCTCGAGCTTGACCAACCCCGAGATGGACCTCGCCACCGAGGCCCAGTCTGGAACACTGATCACCTACGAGGAAGACGAGACCATGGAGCAGGCTGTTATTTCAGGCATTGCCTTTAATCGCGACGAGGCCAAGATCACCATTGCTGGCGTGCCCGACAAGCCCGGCATTGCATACAAGATTCTTGGGCCTGTGGCCGAGGCCAACATCGATGTAGACATGATCATTCAGAATGCCAGCCACGATGGCCTGACCGATTTTTCATTCACCGTGCATCGCAACGAGCTGGCCAAGGCCCTGGAGGTGATTGAGTCTAAGGTGCAGCCACAGATTCAGGCACGTGAGATCACCAGCGACAACCAGATCTGCAAGGTGAGTGTGGTGGGCATTGGCATGCGTTCACATGTGGGCGTGGCGAGCGACATGTTTCAAACTCTCTCGGCCGAGGGCATCAACATTCAGATGATCTCCACCAGCGAGATCAAGATCTCGGTGGTGATTGCCGACAAATACATGGAGCTTGCCGTTCGAGCCCTTCACAAGGCTTTTGGGCTGGAAGGGCGGGCGGCCTGATTCTGGCCAGATGGTGGGATAGAATCGCAATAACGGAGACGTGACCGAGAGGCCGAAGGTGCTCCCCTGCTAAGGGAGTATGTGCCAAAAGCGCATCGTGGGTTCGAATCCCACCGTCTCCGCCAAAATTACCTGCACTAACTTGCTCATGGCCACATGAGCTAGCACTGAGCCCCGCACCACGCGGGGCTTTTTGTTTTTGGCTGTTGACCTCGCCCCGCCGAAAATGCCGCCAAAACCGTGCTCAAACCGCTTTCTGCTCAAAACCTGTTGACCTGAGCAAGGCTAGGTACGCCTCTCAAAAATGGCGTGTTCTGGGGCGTACTGATTGAACGGGGGTTAGTTTTGGAGTGGTTTTGGTAGTCAATAAAGATGTGTATGGCCATGATGGTCCTAGAATCACAGAAACGTAGCTGACTTCCCTATATGCCCGATACGCTCAATTTAAATCTCAAAGCGCTGCTCGATTTTTATGATGATCGAGTTCCGGAGAGTGTTGGTCATGCATCCGCAATCAATGCGGTGCTGGGAGAAGATCTCGCAATTGGACTTGTGACCGACTATTTCCGGCGGCAGGGGTCGAAAGCAAGGCTGGTGAGTAGGACATGCACTCAGGGCACTCAAAAGGGTGTGCGGCTTGATGCATGGTTGGAGATCACTTCAACTGAGGGTGTTTTTCATTACCAAACAGAAATAAAGAATTGGTCTGCACATGCGATCGGCGGTCGGGTCGCCCCCAAAGACCAGAGCGAGACCGAGATGCAGGCTTATCGCATAAACCGGTGGCTTAACCAGTTTGACCCCAAGCTGAGGACTTTGAAACAGGCGAAGGCGCAAAAGGTCCTTACTCCGATGAAACCGGAAGAAAGTGATTGGGTTGTGCGGCCGTTAATCATTTTCTGGGATTCGATGCACCCCGCAGGAGAAAACATCCCGCTTTTTGATGTCGAGATTTCAAATTCAGATTTCGATCGCTTGTGGGTGTTCTCGATGTCCTCCTATGTTCGCAATTTGATGGAGCGGGGTATCTCTACGGTTGAGCTCGAGATGACCGATTCAAAAATCCGTATTTCCTGGGTAAATCGAATAGTTCATCCATGAAAATTGACCACACAGGACACGTCCATAGGAGCAAAAACCTACGTTTGAACCCAACGTTTTGTTAACCGGCGGCAAGCCCCTCTAGCCCAACTTAAGCTTACCTGTTAGATTTAGTTCTTTTCTTCAGGGGCTTCTGTGCTTCGCTTCCCAAATCCCGGCTCGACTATTGAGAACTTCGTTAGTGTTTATTCATCGGCCTTTGAGCGCCTGAATGGACTCTGTGTAGACCTCGACGATATTGTTGAAGCAGTGGTGGAAGCTAACCTTGCAACATCCTCGGGATACATGGGTGATGAAGCCGTCGCAAGGTCTACAAGGGCTGACCGCAGTCGTGATCCGCTGTATAACCAGCTAAAGATGTATGCGGAGCTTTTTCGTACATTGGGGTGGCTCCATCCAACGGCTGAGAGCGCCTTGAAATTTCAATTTACGCTTCTTGGAGCGCAAGTAGTCGCTGCCGGACGGAATTTCGGTCCATTACTTGAGGAATCTGTGCTTGGAGTTGTATATCCCACACCAATACTCGCCGTAAAAGGCCAATTCGATCTTCGGCCGTTTGCGTTTATTCTGCGGGCTGCCGTGGCCAATGGTGGATATCTATCCCGTGACGAAATGATAATGGGACCATTATGTGCTCCCAGCGACAGGCAGGATAAAAGTCTCGACGCAACTACGCAAAAAATTCAAGAGGCGCGGTTAAGCCTCAAGAAATCTCAGGAGCTGATTGCCGAGATTTCAAAGTCTAGGGACATTCAAGTAAATACGCTTCAAAACTACACCAGATGGCCTATTGCGATCCTACGTGACTTGGGATGGGCAAAGCCCGATACGGCCAAATTTAGAGATGGCAAAAAGTATCGTTGTCTTTTTCTTACTGAGCGTGGCAAAGCAGTCGCTGGGCGTATTACGGATTCAATAGACCTCCGAGTTGATGATGTTGAATCATTTCCTCGCGACCAGCGTATTGCATTGGCAGTTCTTGCACATTTTCGAATGCTGGAACGCTCAGGATTTGATATCTCACCAGTAGAGTCTCGTTTAGTTAAGGCTGAGTTGGATTCGATGCCAGTCTTAAAGAAATTTGGTACGGATGGCACCAATCTGCTTTTTTCACCATTTCAGTCGTTATCACTAGAGGATATTTCTCTTGCTTTTCCATTAACCGTGCCCGTTGGGCGCTCGTCGGCTAGCTCTCGCGCTCAATTAGTGGGTGAAGTTCCTGAGGGTCGAGATGATCGCTCACATCTTTTCGTAGAGCCAAAAATAGTCGCAGCAAACCCATCAGAACTTAAGGGGCCTGAGCATCTTCGGGAAGAGTTGGCCGCTCTGCTTTCAGCTCACAAATCGCTGGAGTCGGCGGCTAAACGTTTCGCCGAGAATCATGCAAAAGATACGCAAGCGACCTTTTATCCGCTTGTGACGCATCTTTTTCAAATTCTAGGTTTCAAGAGTGACTACTCTAGGGCCGGGGTGAATTACCAGCGATGGGACGCGTGCGTGTGGGTGGGAGATTTTGCCCTTCCAGTCGAGATCAAGTCTCCGACCGAAGAAGCCGTTCTGTCTACTAAAGCGGTTCGCCAGGCACTCGAGAACAAAGTAGTGTTAATTTCAAGAGGTGGATTACAAATCCGAAGAGAGTTTGCCAGCTTAGTCGTCGGCAATCGAATCCCGAACGAGCGGGGTGAGATGTCTACTCTTATAGACGATGTTTTTAATACGTACGGGATGCGGCTAGGTGTTGTTGATCTGACGACGCTAGGGTACTTGGCGTTGAGGTCCGTTAGAGATGGTGTGACCATCGATGCAGCACAGTTGAGTGAGCTGAAAGGGTTCTTAAATGTCTGACGTCTTATCTTTCAAAGGGGGGCGTCTCCCAGGCACGTTTGCGCGCAAATATGGTGCAGAGGTAATAAAGCTTTGTTTCCAACCTGGGCAACGCACTATGGTCTATTTGTCTAACGGACGAAGCGGACCTGGAAGTTGTCTGGGTTGTGGAAGCCCACGCTGTATGGAAAAAGAAGAGAACGAATTTGCCCTTGACGGGGCCCTCAATTCATTTCCGGGGGATCCGAGTCTAGATGTTTGTCCTACCCGCGCAATTCAGTGGGACCTTGAGCAAACTGCTGTGACGATTAGTGAGGCGGATTGCATTGGTTGTGGGCTTTGTGTGACTCGATGCCCGTATGGTGCTTTAAGCCTGTTGAATGGGATGGTTGCAAGCGTTGAAATTTCTGATCCTCAGAATATAGTTACTGGCGAGTCAGGGGCCGGTTCACATCCACAAGTTGAGAAAATTGGAAGAATTGCAGAACTTGACGCACCAGCCGCGCTGTCATTACAAGAAAACGTGCTTTTGCTTGAGGATAGTCGTACAAACCTTTTTGTTAGAAACTTGCTGAACGAGGTAGGGCTTACCGCGCGAACAAGAAGGAGGGGCGACAGTAATCTCCGAATGGACGCTGTCGGTTTTTCCAGCCTCAGACGGCCGTTCGTAGCAGAAATTGAGATGGGTCCTGGGGTATTAGACTCGCCACGGGCGCTCTTGGAGGACGTTGCGGTTCTTCATTCACGATATGGCTACGCAACCGACATTATCGATCCGGTAAGCGTTATCCTCGCTTTTCCAAACGTGCGCTCAGAATACTATCAAGTGGTGCGTGATATTGAAAAAGTTTTGCGTCTGCGGTGTAGAACATTAACCGTTGGCATCTTGATTGCGCTGTTATGGAATCTCCGGAGGATTCGGGGTTTTGATGGGGATGCTTTTGCGATTGGCGAGGGAATGGTTGACCTCTCAGGCTTTATCGTTGACAAAGGTGAGCAATGGAAAGAACCTTATGCGGGCGCCTTTCGACCCGCAAAGTAGAATGCGGGGCTCCTCTTGGGGCTCTGCGCTCAGGCGACGCCCTAAGACTACTCAAACTTCTCCGTTAGATGGAATTTTCTCCTCCCGCAATAGTGAGCCAAACTTTGTCTGCTCGAGCCTTGATACAGCGATCTCAATATAGTTGGCATTGAGTTCGAACCCGAGAAAATGCCTTCCTAGTGATTTGGCGGCGACACATTCGGATCCGCTGCCGACGAACGGGACCACCACAAGTTCTCCTGGGCTGGAAAAATGATTCACAATTCGGTTCGATATTGAAAGCGGTTTTTGGGTTGGGTGGTCGACTTTTTCGGCAGCGAACCGTCGGCCTGCAAGTACCGGGAATTTCCAAACGTCCCCCGCTAAACGTCCCTCTGGATGAGGTTCCCATATTTTTCCGTTCTTGGTTATTTTGTGTTTCAGGCGCTCCGCGCTTTTGTAGGGTTCTCTAATCGGGTGATAGGTGTACGGTTTTCCCTTTGAAAACCAAAGTAATGGCTCGTAATGTGCCGCCAGTGATTTTGTGTAGCCAGCAAATCCATTTTCATAGTGCCAAATAATTTGACGGCGATAGTCTAAGCCTAGTGTGTACATGTGGCACTGAATCCAACATAAATGATGGTGAATGCCGTATACGAAGATATTACCTCCAGGCTTAAGCACCCGGTGGCACTCGTTAAGCCACTGTTTCGACCACTCTAACCATTCATTTTTTCGGGAAATTTCTTTCCACTCCCCAAAATCCTTGTCGAGGTTATAGGGTGGATCTGCAACTATTAAATCTGCGGTGTTCTCGGGTAACTGCCTCAGATGCTCGACGCAGTCTCCTATCAAAATCGTGTCAATTTCCGGTTTTAGATTTTTTTTCATTTGATACTGTTTTGGCATTTTGCAGGATCAGTATGTACTGATGATGGATGTTTGGTACGTATGCGTATGGGTAGCCATAGGGAAATACTCGCTTGTGACGTTGGTAGAGTACGGTTAAGCCCCTGAGCTCTATCTGATATTTCTCAAGCGCCTTTGCAAGGTCCGCATGAAACATTACAAAGCGTGACTTATCCCTAAAGTCACTGACGATTACTGCCATGTGTTTTTTTGGCTTTAGCGCTCGACCACAGCTGCCTAAAATTGCTGCTAAATCGTTAAGAAAATCCTCGTAATTGCTGATATTTCCTAGATCTCTCTTGTCATCGCTATATCGAGTGTCGAGAGCGTGATCTTTACGCTCTTGCTTTGCTTTGTGATCTTCTTTGTGAAGAATATTCCAATAAGGTGGGCTGGTTACTACGAAGTCGAGTGAGTTCTCTGGCACAGATTTTATTAGTTCCCTCGCGTCGCCAACACGAACATGTTGTTGTACAAGTGGTGAAGCGGTGTCCCGAACCTCTACGCGTAGTCTCTCTTCAGCGAGTTCGGCGTATCTCGGGTTTAGTTCAAAACCGAGCCCATTTCGCCCCTCGATAGCACAGGCCTTCAAGGTTGATCCTACACCCACAAATGGATCAAGCACTATTTCATTTCGCTTGGTAAAAAACTTTACAAGTCTGCTCACGTCTGTGAAGGAAAAGGGGGCTGGATGTTGTCTTTCGATTTGCGCATCAGGGTGGTTTGCGCCTAGCCCTTTCTGATTCCAAACAGATACGGTTTCTGGCAACCATTCTGTCGAGGTTAGTTCATTGAGGGCATTTCGAGGATCAACTGTTTTTACTACAGCTGACTCCTTCTTAGGTTCATCGGAGTTTTGGCTGGTGGACTCGTCGAGCACCTTTTTTTTTCGTCCGCGCTTTACCAAAAGCGGCCCTTGTTCAGAGTCGTATATCCGCTTCGTTTCATCTGGAGTTTGTGTCATGGTTTATCGAGTCTTTATGTTGGAAGCTTGGTTATTTCTCTTGGCGGGCGAGTTGAGCTTCACGCCAATTTTTCATTAGTTGTGAAATGGCCTCGTCGTCCAGCATGCACAAAAGGTCAAGGACGACTCGCATGCCTACGGGAGAGTTTGTTCCTCTTAAGTACTCGAGGTAGGTCCTTGAGGAGATTCCGAGTCGACTGGCCATTTCTGTTTGGCTTATCCGAGATCGCTCTTTTGTTTCGACTCGATGATGCAGCTCTTTCAAGATCCCGCTAAGTTGGATTTTGCGATTTTCTATCGGGTTCATACATGTTATATCAGTTTTTTGATATGATAATTCATTTTAACCTAGAAGCAAGCAAAAAAGCGAGTTATCTCTCCTGTTGTTCTCGTTGCTCCCCGGCACAACGACGATAGTGTCTACTATCTTGGGCCGTAAGAAGATGAGCTCATCTGATACTTGATCGCCGACGAGTGGTGGTTATCGATGAGGCCGATACTTTGCTTGGTAGCGCTGTTCAGTCGCTGCCGGAAATTGCGGCTGTGGCCAGTTGAAGGGGCAGCTAACTCAGTTTACAAACGAACGAGTAATGATTTTTGGTGAATGTTTACGTTGAGTTTATTCTGGGCGAGATAACGAGGATTAAAAAAATGCGAGCTCAAACGCACCGATCGTGCAAAACTCTCGTCAGTGGGGGCTCAAGTGGAACGTCTCAAATTAAATGTCATGAGCAGGTTTAAATGACATCCGTCCATAGATCAGATTCTCGAACGACAAATCCCACAAAGGGGCTTTTAACGCTCACCCTGATTTTAGGGTTTGCTAGTGGCCTGCCATTGGCCCTGTCATCGGGAACATTACAGGCTTGGCTCACTGTTGAGAATGTCGACCTCAAGACCCTGGGCTGGCTTACGCTGTTGGGGTTGCCCTACACCTACAAATTTGTTTGGGCCCCGATGCTTGATCGCTACCGGCTTCCATTGGGCGGCTTGGGCGGTCGTCGCAAAGGATGGCTAGTTTCACTTCTTTTGGCGATGGCAGTCGTGTTGTTTGGCATGTCCCAGCAAACACCTGGGGCGTTGGCTTCGAGCCTGTGGGGCGTGGCAGCGTTTGCGTTTGCACTCGTGCTGCTTTCGGCAAGTTTTGACATTGTTTTTGATGCTTGGCGGGCTGAGTCGCTCACCGAATCCCAGCGTGGCTTAGGCGCGGCCTGGTCGGTGGTGGGCTACCGGTTGGCCATGCTCACTTCCGGTGGTTTAGCCTTAATGCTTGCCGACTTATACCTGGGCTTTGGCGGTGTTTATGCCTTAATGGGCTTGTTTTGCGTGGTGCTTGCTGTGGTTGCAGCCTTCGTGCCTGAGCCATCGCAGGCGCCAGTACCGCGTTCGCTAGTGCGTGCGGTGGTGGATCCGTTTCGGGAATTTTTCAGTCGTAAGGGCGCGATCCTGATTTTGGTCACCATTGTTTTTTACAAGCTTGGGGATGCCTTTGCGGGTAGTTTGTCGACCGCCTTTTTAATTCGTGGTGCTGGTTTTACGCCGGCAGAAGTAGGCGCCGTAAATAAGGGAGTGGGCTTGATTGCTACCTTGGTGGGTGGTTTGGTTGGCGGATTGTTAATGTCGCGGATCAAGCTGTGGACAGCACTTTTAATTTTTGGTGTGCTGCAGGCGATTACCAACCTTGGGTTTTGGTATCTCGCGGCTTACCCCGCTACCTTGGTTGGTATGACGGTAGTGGTTTTGTTTGAAAACCTTGCCGGTGGAATGGGAACCGCCGCTTTTGTGGCTTTGCTTATGACGCTGTGCGATGCTCGGTTTACCGCGACGCAGTTTGCATTGCTCTCAGCTTTGGCTTCTATCGGTCGTGTGGTGGTGGGGCCGGTTGCCGGAGTTACCGCTTCTGATTGGGGTTGGGCGCCGTTTTTTCTGGTCTCAACCGTCGCGGCGGTTCCAGGCCTGATTCTCATTCCTGTCGCCCGCTCACATATTTTCATGCATGACCCAGAATCACGGTGACGAGTGTTTTTTTGTATCTTCTTAACGCGAGAGACTCATTAGTTGATACACCGCGACAGCACATGTGGGGGCGCAGCAAAGATGTTGAGGATGGAAATTGAGATACAGATCCGCGAAGTTGTTTGATAAAAGCCTCCCTTCCGAGAAAAAAATCAACTTGGCAGAGTCTGAACGGGCCATCTACATCGATTTCGAGGGTTACGTAAAAGAGGCTCCTGCCTTGATCGGTATTTTGATTGAGGATGACTTCGAGCAAATCGTCCTGGATGAGAAGTTTCGGGGGGCTGCAGCCTATAAAGATCCGATCGCCGTGATCCCAGGCGAAACAGTTATCTCAGATCTGTTGGTACGGTCAACTTCAGAGGATAGGAAAATTGTGGCTTTCAGCACTCTAGAGAAAGAGCAATGTATGCGTTGGTATGGGGTCGATATCAGCCAGCGCTATGTGAATGCTAAGAGTATTGCTGGCCGCTGGGCGCGTAAGGTCAACCCTGAGGTCCGCTGCCGCACGTTGAAGGACTTTGAAATCTTCACTGGCTTTCAACGCTCTCGCGATACCGGTTATCAAAAGAATACGAGTTGCCTCAACGCGGCTCTTCGCGATCTGGATAGCTACGGCGAGTTACGCAACCCTGCGCCAAAGAAGCACTGGACGAACCTGCGCAAACACAATCGTCAGGATGTCGAAGCCATGAAGCACATTTTGATGGCGACGTTTAGACCGGGTATCAGCACTAATTAACCAATACGCGCACGCGTGCGTGCACGCGTATGCATGCGCGTCATATTCACCGCTCGACAAAGTTTCAACAATTGGAGAAAGTATCTCCTTGACCCAGGTACAGCGGCATCCATAGCTTGAAAAAAGGCAATCCGCCGATTCTCAACATGGAGGCCGTATGGCTCGAGTTCCTTTTCCCATTCGTGAACGTAACTGGCTTGGTGGGCCAGTCGACATCAAAGACCCAAAGTGGGTGCATCAGAATCTTCAGATCTATGGCGAGGCAATTCCTACGATTGCAGCAGCCTTTGGAACTGACGATCCCTTTACTGAGCTGGGCTACCCGGAGGACCCGTTCATCCGTAGCATTGAGAAGTGGGCGGCTCGTCCCTGCCAGGTCGACGACTCCTACCTTATCTCGTATGAGACTTTCATGGAGCCAGCAACAGCCTTTTGCGACTTTTTGGCAAGCGTCTATGGGCTTCAGATCCGCTGCGAGTACATCCTGCCATTTAAGATCCGGGCGCGGTATCACTATGCAAACTGGAAGAAGGCTATCGTAACGTATGACGATCTCGGAAACCCAGTCCGGAATACTTCCTCAAGAAACAAAAAGTCTTGATAATCGCGACCATGGGACTGCGCTTTCAGAAAAGAATCAAGATCCTTCCTGGCTTGCGTCTTAATGTGAGCAAGACCGGCATCTCTTGGACCGTTGGTACGCGTGGAGCAAGCGTTACTGCTAGGGATGGAAAGCTGACGGGAAACGTCGGCGTGCCAGGCACTGGCCTGTCTTATAGAAAACGCCTAGATCTACCCGACGCTGAGCGAGAAGAACCAGCAGTGACAGAACCAGCCAACCGCACCGGTTGGCTGTTAATTATTGTTTTTGTCGTTGGTGTACTTGTCGGACTGGCGCTTAAATGAGTTGTAGGTGTTCTCAATTTACAGCGTCTTTCCTTGCACTAGCCTTGTCGCTAAACGCGAGTGCAGTGTTTGCGGAATGGGTTCACTTCGGAACGGTAGCGGAAGATAACGACATCTACATTGATCACTCAAGACACGAGAGAGCGGAAAATCCTCGAATCTGGGTAATGTTTGATTCCAAAGACCCGGATGAAGATGGATCGAAGTCAGTGGTGCAGAAATACGAAGCCGACTGTGCGGGCAATAAAGTTCGCACGCTTGAGTTTGCGTATTTCGCGGGAAACATGGGATCTGGTCGTCTGATCCGAAAAAGCCAATCTTCCGGCCCCTGGGAGGCACCTGTTCCGAGATCGACGCTAAGTGGCATCGTTGACATCATGTGCGACCGAGTCTTTAGCGACAAGTATGCCCGCACCCCCAGTTGTCTGGATCACACTCAGCTGTAAAAATTTTTGACACTCAGCCAACTGGCTGATTTGCAGGTGAATACCTTTGGTGGATCATCTGAACTCACTAAGGAGAGTAGAGATGATTAATGATTTGAGCGTAGCAATTACCGTAGACAGAGATGAGCGCTGGGACAAGGTTCTGGCGCGCTTCGCTGCAATCGAAACCCAGCTGCAAGAGCTTTACTGGGAGGTGCTTGACTGCATGGACCAGGACGCACAGCCTCGGTCAAACCAGTAGCGGCTGACCTCCTACGCCACCACTCCCTGGGTTGTGGTGGGTCTTTGTCGGCCCGCAAACCCGCAAATCGAGCAGGCAATTAAACAAAGAGGCTCCATCAATTCGGCCCGGGGAGATCCGACCATTTAATGGGGCGCGCACTTAAGAAAACCTGCTCCTGTAGCGCCCATTCGCTTGGGAATGGTTTGAATAAATCCTTCATCGTTAAGTGTGGCGGATGCCGGCCTTCGACGATAGCCTCAACAACTCGCGGTGAAAGGGTTGCTAGTCTTGAGATTCGGCTTACAAACGACGGGCAGATCTTTTCCTTCTCGGCTATGTCGTAGATCGTGTGGTAGACGCCATCAAGCATTAATCGCTGCCATCTAAAGCCTCTTGCAATCGCCTTCACCATACTGTTGTCGACTTTTGCCTCCTTGCGCTCGAGGACTCTGGAGCCATCAGGTTTGATGATGATCGTTTTGACGCCCCGGCGATAAAAGTTCATCGCAATGTTGGTGGTTGTCATGCGGCCTCCAGCAAGTTTTCTCTCGGTCTAATCGTCTGATTAATTAGGGTTGCAATCCCATCGGTGGCCCACTCAATTGCGGCGCCATCCGGGCGAATCGTGATGCGGTGAATTAGGTGTTGAACAATCCGAGCTTGCTCAGCTGGAAACAGTTCGTCCCAGACTGCGTCGATAGACCGAAGTGTTTCGATCGCTTCGTCCTCTTCGATGTCTGGTCTAAGCCGCGTAACCTCGGCTACAGCCGCCGCAGTAATTTCAGGCAGCCGCAGGATCTCTTTGATCTTCTCCACGATCACGGCTTCAATCTCACCTGCTGGCAGGCGTTGTACTTCGCACGCCGCTGACCCAAGCTTGATGGCATCGGTGTTGATGTAATACCTGTAGTAGCGCTGCTTCTTGATCGTGTAACCCGGCGTAAAGCAACGCCCCTCTGCGGAGTATAGAAGCCCTTTTAAGAGGCAAGGCGCCTTCGAGTCACGCTGCGAGCTAGCCGCCTTCTTTTGCTTTTTCTCCCGATCTCGGGTGAGCGCAGTGTGCGCCTGATCCCAGAGCGCCTGGTCAATGATTGCTGGATGCTGGCCTGGAAAGTGTTGCCCCTTATAGGCGGCGATACCCAGGTACACGGGATTATTCAGAATTTTATAGATGTAGCCCTTGTCGACGAGCTTGCCCTTTCGCTCAACGCCCTTTGCGGTCGTCCATGACTTGGAGGTCACGCCTTTGGCGCGCAGGTCTTTCACAAGTGCGGCCATCGATCCAACTAGTGCGAACCTGCGGAAAATCTCCTCCACTAGTTTGCTTTCTGTTGGGTTGGGGACAAGCTTTCGCTCAGACACGTCGTAGCCTAGCGGCGGCATCCCACCCATCCAGATCCCACGTTGACGTGAGGCGGCGATCTTGTCGCGAACGCGCTCACCGGCGAGTTCACGTTCAAACTGAGCAAACGAGAGCAGGATGTTGAGGGTCAGCCGACCCATGGAGGTGGTCGTGTTAAACGACTGCGTTACGGAGACGAACGTGACCTTGTGCTCGTCAAAGATCTCCACCAGTTTTGCAAAGTCGGCTAGCGATCGAGACAGACGATCGATCTTGTAGACAACGATGATGTCTACAGCCCCTTTTTTGATGTCGGCTATCAAATGCTGTAACCCAGGCCGGTCCATGTTGCCGCCCGAGTAGCCACCGTCGTCATACCTCTCAGGTAGCTGGAGCCACCCTTCAGCCTTCTGGCTCAGGATGTAGTTTTCACAGGCATCGCGCTGCGCATCGAGTGAGTTGAAGTCTTGTTCGAGCCCCTCGTCGGTTGATTTGCGGGTGTAGATCGCACAACACAGTTTGCGTTGGTTCGTTGCCATCAGCCACCCCTTGAGCTTTGAAGGCCAAAAAATGCCCAGCCGTTACGGTTGGTGCCGGTGATCTCTTTGGCGATGCTTGAGAGCGATTTGTAGGGCTTGCCTTGGTAGACAAAGTGCTCATCGGCAACAGTCACCTCATGGGTCACTCCCTTCCAATCCCGAATGAGCCGCGTACCGGCGACTGGGCGGTTGTCTAGGCGACGCTTGCGCACGTGCCTTTTCCCGCCGTCTAGCTCATCTCCGAGCCGCTCGAGGCGTCGTATGGTTTCCCGCTTGAGTCCGCCCAGGGCGAGCTCCTGTATGCGGTAGGCAAGCCTGCTCTCAAGAAACTGGCGATTGAACTGCGGTGCTGGCTTTTGAAACAGCTGTTCCCACATCCGCCGCAGGTCGCTAATCGGGGCAGACTTAAGGGCGGCCACGCGGGCCAAGGTACTACTGAGCGTCATGGAGGTCCTCCTGGGTGGTCAAAACACCTGTACTAACGCTCTGTTCGGTCCGTTCAGCAAGTCCTTTCTGGCGCTCGATAAGCCGGACCACTGCCTGCGCTAAGAGGGCCCCAGTCACGGCCAAGTCGAGCCCATAGGGGCGGGAATTTTGATCTTTCATGCCGATTCATACGGCATTGAGCGCGATTTTTCCCGAGGGGTTGCTTTCGCCGTCATGAGCGGTTAGAATTTAGCCGTTACGCAATCGCGCATTGACGGAACGCTTAACAAAATCGGAGAAAGAGATCAAAATGGAAGAGTCGTTTGGACAGTACGTCCGGGGCCTGCGTGAGAGGGCTGGTGTCAAGCTGAATGAGTTTGCCAAGCAGCTTGAAATCAGCCCTGCTTACTGGTCACGGATCGAGAATGACCGCGAGAACCCGCCTAAAGATGATCTGATCAGTAAGGCCGCAGAGTTGCTGAAAGCGTCAAAGGATGAGTTGTTTATTTATGCGAGGCGACTGCCGCCGGACATGCAGGGCAATGTCGGGGAGGTGGTAAGGCTGTATCGAGCAAAACACAAGAATAAGTAGGAAAACGCATGAACCACTTGAAACTGAACTATAGACACAACCGTAATCACGAGCCGCATTTCATTAGCAACCAAGAAATTCGGGAGCATGCTGCGGAAATTCGGCAGCAGATGAATCTTGGTGAACGTCGCGGTATCACGCTCGATGATTTCAAACGCATCGAACGTCTGAGTGTGAACCGTGTCGACTACGACCTTTGGACTGACTTTGAGCATCCTGTAAGGGGCGATGATGGATCGCCCGTGTTGGGTGTGTTCGAATACTCACCTGAGAGTTGCGCCGATTCAGTCAGCATCAGCGTGGCGCCACCAGAGACGGATTCAAGTGGTTTTTTGGTTCTCTCGACATTTGCGCATGAACTGGGCCACGCTGTGTATGACGGCCCGGCTCTTATCGTCCGACACCAAAACCCTCCTTTGCTCGGGTTGGATGCAGGGGGTACTGCAGCCCGTGCGTTTCGTACGGTTGTTGATTCACAGGATCATTTGGGGAAAGTGGCGCAATCGATGCCCAAACATATTCAGTTTGCCGAGAATCGGGCAAACGAATTCATGGGGGCTCTTTTGGTGCCGAAGGATTTGCTTATGGAGGCCATTCTCGAAGAGGCACCGAAGCACGCCCTAGAGGTCAAGTATGGTGAAGAACATTTGTTTGCTGAGAGCCTGGACGGGTCAGCAAAGATCATGTGGTGCGAGGCGACGTATGACATGAGCCTTTGGTCGATCACTCGCGCAGTCGCTCCACAGTTTGGGGTTTCACCGTTGTTCATCGAAGTGCGAATGTTGAAGTACGGCATCATTCCGGGGGAGGGGCGGCCGAACTAAGGCCTAGTTGCAGTTCCAGGTGGCACCTGTCGGTGCCTTTTTTCAGATTAACTTGTTTAGCATTGACTAAACGCGCAAATGCAAAATGGATATGAATTCGAACCTCACCTCAGATTACCTTGATGCAGCCAAGCGCGCTGCGGCAGTCCGTACAGCAGGCCTCGCAAGACGCATCGCTTTAACGCCATCGGAACGAGAGGATGTGCATCAGGAACTGCTGCTTGACCTGATTGCACGTGCAGATGCCTTTGACCCGTCAAGGGGTTGTGCAAATACCTACACAGGGATGGTTTCTGAGCACCGCGCAGCAGAGCTTCTTGACGTCATGGTTAAAGAGCGAATTCGAATGCAGAGCTTTCCCACAGACACGGAGGCGGCTAACGACGCGGACATGTGTTCAGGGATTGAGCAACTCGCCTTCGAGTTTGGCTCGCTCTGGGGGCAAGACGACGATTTGTTTGCATGCACTGACACCGTCCATGACCTTGAGCGGGCGCTTGCATGCATGAGCCAAGAGCAAATGAGCTTGTGGCAACTGCTCGAGGCTTGCCAGGACCTCGCAGAGGCCTGTGCCAGATCCGGCGTTCCCAAGACCTCCTTTTACCGCCGAGTTGAGGAACTTCAGATGCATCTGCGCATGTTCGGCCTAAAAGTCGCCGCTTGACCCCCCCGTGGGAAAAAACTCAGTCCGTTCCGTATGAATCACCAACAACCCTAAAAACCAGTAACCGCTCAGGAGAAGGTCTTGCTAGTGCTCAATAAACCAAACCATGCCGATAGCAACGAATCGGATGTCAGCCATGAGGTAGCAAGGGCTGGCATGCGTGGGGTTTATGTGCCAGCAGAGCCAATTACAGAGGCGAGCCTATGTGACTGGATTGCATCCGCGCTTGTCGGGCAAAGCATTCAATTCCATGTGGGTTTACTCATGGTGGACCGAGCCATGGGCGGTGGCTTAACGCTCCGAGAGCGTAATCGACTCCATGCGGTCGCAAGACGCGCCTGGATCGCCTGTGAACTAGGTCTTGTTCACCTGTTTAGCAAAAAGATTTCAGAGGGGCGCTATCGCTATCTGGCTATGCGCTCTAGCACTCATCTGACGCCACCTGAAATCAGGAGCCGTCTCAAAACCGCCACCCCCACCAACCACGCCAACTGAAAGCGAGCTCCCATGACACCTGAGTCTGACGTGCTGGATGAAATTGGGCAGTTGTATGTCGCAGAGCTTGAGGGCCTGCCACTGTCCGAGATTGACCAGCTATTGAAAAAAACAAATCACACCAAGGAGACAGCCCGTCACTACGAGCAACTCCTGCAGTCTGAACTCAACCGTCGATTTGCAGAGCGGGCGCACGCCTTGCGCAAGGACGAGGGCAAGGATACCGGCCGGGTTCGGTTTGAAAACGATGGATATGTCGTTATCGCTGATCTGCCCAAACGCACTGAGTACGACCAACTGAAACTCCGTGATGCTGTTGAAGCACTGCGCAAGTGGGGCGAGGACCCGAACAACTACGTTGGTATCGAGGTTACGGTCTCCGAGTCGAAATACAACGCCTGGCCGCCAGCAGTGCGCGCGCTTTTTGAGCCTGCACG
Source organism: Hahnella aquatica (SeqCode) (assembly GCF_965194505.1). Taxonomy (GTDB): domain Bacteria; phylum Pseudomonadota; class Gammaproteobacteria; order Burkholderiales; family Burkholderiaceae_A; genus Hahnella; species Hahnella aquatica. The sequence continues at coordinate 661,690 of NZ_OZ239144.1, forward strand.
AACGCTAAAGACCGGCAAGCCCAGTTATCGGTTGGAGCAAATCGACGTTAGCCGTATGCCCGCCGCAGCCAATGACCCCCACTACGAAGGAAACCACTAATGGCCGTCACACTCGCACAGCTCACCCGAGCAGCACAACCTAAACCGCCACGCATCTTGATCCACGGTGTGGCAGGTGTCGGTAAGACCACTTTTGCCTCTGAGGCAAACAACCCGGTATTTATTCAGACCGAAGATGGGCTGGGCACCTTACCGGCTACCCACTTCCCCCTGGCACGAACCTACGAAGAAGTCCTTGAATCGTTGGGCTCACTCTATACAGAGGACCACGATTTCAAGACGGTCGTGATCGATAGCGTGGACTGGCTTGAGCCGCTCGTGTGGGCAAAAGCCTGTCGCGATAACGGCTGGAACTCGATTGAGGACGCGGGCTACGGAAAAGGCTACGTGGCTTGCCTGGGCCTGTGGCGCCAATACGTAGACGGGCTTAACGCGCTAAGAGATGAGCGGGGTATGGCGGTTGTCCAGATTGCACACACGGACATCAAGCGCTTTGATTCGCCCGAACACGATCCGTACGACCGCTACGTCATCAAGCTGCATACCCGTGCGGCCGCTTTGTTGTTAGAGCATTCCGATGTGGTGCTCTTTGCCAACTACCGCATCAGTACGGTTAAGGCCGATGTTGGCTTTAACAAGAAAGTGAACCGTGCAATGGGCTCAGGCGAGCGTGTGATCCACACCGCAGAAAAGCCAGCCTTTCTTGCAAAGAACCGCTATGGACTGCCAGAGACCTTGCCCCTTGAATGGCAGGCGTTTGCGCAGGCCATGCCCCCGAGCGTTCAACACATGTTGATTTCTACCCACGCAACCCCCGCCAACTGAAACTGAAAAAGGAGTATCGAAATGGCATCTCTAGGACAAACCTTTGACGCATCTTCCATTGAACCCAGCAATGGCTACGAAATCTACCCACCCGGCAAGTACCTCGCCCAGATCACACACTCTGAGATGCGCGTGACCAAGGACGGCAACGGCCAGTATTTGTATCTTGAGCTCGACATTTTGGACGGCCAGTACGCAGGCCGAAAGCTTTTCGATCGGCTCAACCTTGTAAACGCCAACCCCGACACCGTTCAGATCGCGCAGCGCACGCTGTCATCGATCTGTCGTGCGGTGGGCAAGCTCCAGGTTAGTAACTCTGAGCAGCTGCACCTGATTCCTCTGATTGCAGATGTACGTGTGCGTCCGCCAAAGGGCATGTATGGCGAGTCAAACTCGATTCGCTATCTGCCGCGCAGTGGTGCGGCCCAGCCCGTTGGCACCCCCGCTGCCGCCCCAGCACCAGTGGCAAGAGCAGGCGTGGTGGCAACGCCCAACGCACCGGCTGCCAACGGCTTGCCTTGGAAACGCCAGGCGTAAATGGGGATGCTTCATATGGCAGATACCTTCCACACCCAGGACCAGATTCGTATTCCTGAGACGGCACAAGCCTGCAAGGAGAGGCTTGCCGCTCTGCAGGGCGAAATCTCATCCATACGGATTCAGATCGCCACGACCGACATTCGTCGGCAGGCAGAGAAGAAAACACTGGATGCGGGTTGGTATCACAGGGCAAAGACAGCGCTTCGCTTAAAGCAACAGGAGCAGGCGCTGATCAATGCCCGCCTGGCGCAATTCAATACTGGCTGCGACAAGCCCCGGGAGAAGTTAAAAGACGCCATCATCGAGGTGGTTCGCTCTGACTTTGATGATCAGCAGTGGGCAAACCTGGTTCAGCGCGCAAAGCAGCTGGCTGATACCCAAGGGGCCAGTCATGGCTGAGTTACCAATCAAGCTTTGCGCAACGCGTGAGGCCATCTTCTCCGCGTATGAGGCCGATAGCCGTGACGGCTTTCGCAGTCACCTCGGCGCCTCGCTGATCGGAAAGCCCTGTGAGCGGGCGCTCTTTTACGACTTTCGCTGGGTGACGCGTGCCAAGCACGAGGGCCGGTTATTACGGCTCTTTGAAACTGGACAGTTGGAAGAAGCTAGGCTCGTGCTGAATCTTCGTCGTGTCGGTGCCACGGTGCTCGAGGTCGACCCAGAGACAGGGCGGCAGTTTCGTGTGCAGGCCCATGGGGGACACTTCGGCGGATCTTTAGATGGCGTGGCCATCAACCTGCTTGAGGCACCCAAGACGTGGCATGTCCTGGAGTTTAAGACCCACTCCAACAAAAGCTTTAACGATCTCGTAGCTAAAACCGTGCGCGAGAGTAAACCCCAGCACTTCGCACAGATGCAGATTTATATGCATCTCATGGGAATGACGCGTGCGATGTACATGGCGGTCAACAAAGACAACGACGATCTTTACATCGAGCGTGTGGAGGTCGACACGGAATTCGCCAAGGGATTACTTGCAAAGGCCGAGCGGATCATCTTTGCCAAAGATGCGCCTGCCCGTATCTCAGAGGACCCCGCTTGGTATCAGTGCCGTATGTGTGATCACGCAGCGGTTTGTCATGGCTCAAGCGCGGCGCCTTCAGCGGCCGAAATTAACTGCCGCACTTGCTTGCATTCAAGCCCGGTTGAGGGCGGCTGGCAGTGCGAGCGCCACCAAAAAAAACTAAGCGAGATGGATCAGCGCCAGGCGTGTGAGCACCACCTCTTTTTGCCATCGCTAGTCTGCGGCATCCAGGTGGATGCTGGCAGTCAGTGGGTGGAGTACCAGATGGCCGACGGCCGCTTATGGCGAGACGTTGGTATTCATAAGCAAACGCAACCGACCATAGGAGCAACCGTATGACACTCACTTTACGCCCGTACCAAGACGCCGCCATCAATGGCATCTACAACTACTTTCACGAAAGCACCGGTAATCCGCTTGTTGTGATTCCGACCGCCGGTGGCAAGTCGCTGGTGATGGCCAAGTTTGTAGAGGGTGTCTTAAAGAACTATCCCGATCAACGCATTCTGATCGTGACCCATGTGCAAGAGCTCATCGAGCAGAATTACAAGGAACTCATGCGCTTGTGGCCCGACGCCCCGGCCGGAATCTACTCGGCAGGCCTTAAGCAACGCGATATCCATGCACGTATCTTGTTTGCGGGCATTCAGTCCATCTACAAACACGTTTATGAAGTGCAGCAGTGTGATCTGGTTTTAATTGATGAAGCGCATTTAATCCCCCGAACCTCCAACACCCGGTATTGCTCCTTCCTGGCTGGGCTCAAAAGACTCAACCCCGATCTCAAAGTCATTGGGCTCACGGCCACCCCGTATCGCCTTGACTCTGGTCTTTTGCATGAGGGCGACGATGCCGTGTTTACCGACATCGCCTATGAGGCGACTGTGCGGGAGTTAATTGATCAGGGCTATTTGGCACCGGTCGTTTCTAAGAAGATGAATACCGAGCTTGACGTTACCGGGGTTCGGACCCAAGGCGGTGAGTTTGTCGCCAAGGAGCTTGAGGCGGCTGTCGATAAGGACAGCATCACGCAGGCGGCGGTCGACGAGATCTTGGAGTACGGCAAGACACGCAAGAGCTGGATTGTGTTTTGCGCCGGAGTGAAGCACTCCCACCACGTTCGTGATGCGATTCGCACTCGAGGCATCAGCTGCGAGACGATTGTGGGGGATACGCCAAGCCATGAGCGTGAGCGCATCATCGCTGACTTTAAGGCGGGCAAGATTCGCTGCCTAACAAACGCCAATGTCTTGACGACAGGCTTTAACGCACCGGCAGTTGATCTGATTGCGATGCTTCGACCCACCAAGTCGGCAGGTCTTTATGTGCAGATCGTGGGCAGGGGTTGCAGGCTTGCACCAGGCAAGACCGATTGCTTGGTTTTGGACTTCGCGGGCAACATCGCGCGCCACGGCCCCATAGATGCTGTAAAGCCTAAGCGCCCTAAAGGTGGTGACGATGGTGTTGCGCCCACGAAAGCTTGCCCTGATTGCAACAGTATTGTTCATGCATCGGTGCGCGAGTGTCCGGACTGCGGGCACATCTTCCCGCCACCACAGCTCAAGATCGATACCAAAGCCAGCACGCTGGATATTCTGAGTAACCGCAACTCGCAATGGGTGCCTGTCACTCGGGTGAGCTATGCCAAGCATGACAAGCCCGGCAAGCCCCCATCACTGCGAGTGGATTACTGGAGCGGCCTGGCTCACCACAGCGAATGGATCTGTATCGAGCACACCGGCTATCCACGGCAAAAGGCTGCCTCTTGGTGGGCTAATCGCGCACCGGGGCTGCCGCTACCCAAGCGGGTGGATGACGCATTGGCCTGCGCGCAACAGCTGAAGTGCCCGGCCGAGATCGCAGTGCGGTCATCAGGCCGCTACATGGAGGTTGTCGGGGCGCGCTTTCAGTGATCTGCGCGATATGTCGGCGGGCACCCCGAGGCTTTGGCTACGAGCCCGCCTTAACCAGACAAGAGGGGCCGCGCACGGAGTACTGCTCTATGCGCTGTCTTGATATTGGAAGCAGGCTTAAAGGAATGATTAACCCAAACAAACACGAACAGACGGCGCTTGCTGCTGCCAGTCGGGATGGTGGGATCTACGTGGAGCTCACTGGCAAAACGGATCTGGTGACCTGGACCGAGCAGGAGTGGGCGACGTTGATTGATGTGATCGTGACATCGTTTCAAGACTCCTTGCGGGAGTCTTATGGCGATGACCCACCGTTTTAAGGAGCCCCATGACAAACAACAACTACATGGCTCAGTTAGGGGCCACATTGGTCGATCGCGGCTATCCGATTCTGCCCATTCAACCCAACACCAAAAAGCCGGGCGTCTATCGCAAGGGCAAGTGGCACGAGTATCCCAAGTGGAGTCGGCACTGCGAGCGTGACACCACCGATAACGAGGTCGACATATGGGGTAACTGGCCGCAAGCAGGTATCGGCATTGCGGCTGGTCGAGTCATCGGCATTGATATCGATGTTCTGTTTTCAAAAGAAATCGCTGAAAAGATTGAGGGCTTGGCCAAGCGGCTTTTGGGCGACACCCCGGCGGTTCGCATCGGACATGCGCCCAAACGGCTCTTGGTCTACCGCGCAGCGCAGCCATTCTCCGGGTTTAAATACCCGCCTATCGAGGTGTTGGGCGTCGGGCAGCAGTTTATTGCGTACGGGGTACACCCAGATACAGGCAAGCCCTATGAGTGGCCCGTCACAACCCTGGCCGATCTCACACCGGACGAGTTGCCAGCCATTACAGAGGCCCAGGCGCGTGAGTTTGCCAAGCAAGCCTATGAACTCATACCTCCGGCGCAGCGACCCCAGACCTTGGTGGCCGGGCACACCGCAGTTAAAGAACAGGTGACACTGCCAGAACAACGGGGAACCTTTGAGGCGGTCGAAGATGCCTTACAACACATTCTTAATGCGGATCTCGATTACGACAGCTGGGTTCGGATTGGGCTGGCGATCAAGGGCGCGCTTGGAGATGAGGGCTGGCCGCTTTTTGATGCGTGGTCAGCTTCCTCAGGAAAGAACGACCCGAAGTTCACGGCAAAGACATGGCGTGGCTTTGCGCCTGATCGGATCGGGGCTGGAACGATCTATAAGCTTGCCCTTGATAACGGCTGGGAGCCTGCCGCCGATATTCGCCTAAACGGTGAGATCGTGGTCAACGGCCATCACCCGGCAAAGGAGTTCTTGCAGTCGTTACAGGCGGCAGATCCGATCACCATTGAGGAGCAGCAGTCGCTCCCACCCCCGCCAAAGCCTATGCCCGTGGGGTGGGATAAGGTGGGCGGAATCATCGCTGATCTGATGGCCTTTATGGCCGCTACCGCCAAACGTCCGCAGCCAGTGTTAGCGCTCGGTGCAAGCTTGTGTGCGATCGGCGCATTGATGGGGCGCAAGTACCGCACTGAGAGCAATACCCGCTCAAATCTCTATGTGGTGGGTATCGCGGAAAGTGGTGCGGGCAAGAATCACAGCCGTGTGGTGGTCAATGAGCTCTTTCGCAAGGCGGGCCTTCTGCAGTACTTGGGTGGCAATAAGATTGCCTCGGGCTCGGGGCTTTTAAACGCGATCCAACGCCAGCCTGCCATCTTGTTTCAGCTCGATGAGTTCGGCATGTTTTTGTCTGCAGCAGCTGATCGGAAACGCTCGCCACGGTATGTCTGCGAGATCTTGGATCTGATGACCGAGCTCTACACCACTGCAGGTACGACCTATTTTGGCATCGAGTACGCAAGCAATCAGCACAACAACTCCCACCGGGCGATTCACCAGCCATGCGCTTGCATCTACGGCACCACAACGCCCTTGCACTTTTGGCAGGCGCTACAGGCTTCTAACGTGGCCGATGGGTCGCTGGCGCGGTTTCTGATTATGGAGAGCGAGGAGGATTTTCCCGACAGCAATGAGCAGTTCGGTGTCATCGATCCGCCGCAAGACCTTATCGATCGGCTGATCTTGATTCACACGGGTGGAGGCGAGTTAAGCGGCAACCTGACCGATGTAGGTGCCATCGACGAGGTCATGGTGGACCCTCGAGTTGTTCCCATGACACCGGCTGCAAAGGCTGCATTTAGGCAGTTAGATGATGAGTTGGTGGCGAGACTCAGAACAACCCGGGGCACGGGCTACTCATCAATCTTGGCGCGTATTGAGGAAAACGCCACCAAGCTTGCCTTGATACGCGCTGTATCGCGTGACCCCATTGATCCGCAGATCGAAGATCACGATGCCCACTGGGGGATCATGCTCTCGCGGCACTGTGCTGAACTCACGATTCGTGAGGCTTCCGCTCGAGTCTCAGAGAACCTGGTGGAGTCAAACCACAAGCGGGCGCTGCAGATTCTGCGTGACGCAGGCCAAGCCGGGATGTCAAAAAGCGAGTTCACTAGGCGAACCCAGTTCATGGATCACCGCCAACGAGATGGGGTGCTGCGCACCTTGGCAGAGGCAAGGCTTGTGGAGTCGCTATTACTTCAAGCGAAAGGCAGGCCCACGCAATGGCTAAAAGTCATGTGAATCAATGGGTTGCGGGTGCAGCCCAGAGTTTCTTCAATTTCTTCAAATTTCAAGGCCACATCCTATATATACATTTTTAAAGTGGGTCCCTATACACACCTAAAAAGAGAAAAAGAAAAAGGTATCTATATTGAAAGAATGAAATATTGAAATATCTATAGACCCACCACCATGGGATCTAGGTTGAAAGAATGAAGTATTGAAATAAGTCGTTACACGTACCCGAACGATCTTCGGACGTGAAGGAGCCTTGTAGACCCTGACCCGGTGTGCAGTGGTGCTCCTCCAAGTCGCCTCGTGCACTTAAAGGAGGACACGCCCATGGGCATACGCACAAAGCTGCCGCCAGACAGCATCAAACCGGCCTTGGCAACGGAGTCATCACCGCTGGGCGTGATCTTGGCGCTTGACCTAGGACAAACGACTGGATGGGCTTTGCAGGCCAGCGGACTGACCCACTCGGGAAGTCACGGATTTAAGCCGGGACGCTTTGAGGGTGGTGGCATGTCGATGCTGCGCTTTAGCCGGTGGCTCACGGAGTTGCATGAACAAAGCGGGCCGATTGCCCGGGTTTACTTTGAGGAGGTTCGTGCCCACAAAGGCACGGCGGCCGCTCACACCTATGGTGCATTTCTAGGACAGTTGTCTGCGTGGTGCGAGGCCAATGGGGTTGCGTACCTGGGCGTACCGGTCGCAACCATCAAAAAGCACGCCACTGGCAAGGGCAACGCTGGCAAGGATCTCGTCATTGAGGCCATGCGGGCTAAGGGTTACCAGCCTACTGATGACAACGAAGCAGATGCTCTTGCAATCCTGCACTGGGCCATGGATCAGGAGGCAAGCCATGGGTAAAAAGCACCCTAAGCTTGTCCCTTTACCCCATGGCAGCGTCGTTGAACTGCCCGGCGGACGCGTAGCGCAGTGGGAGTCTTTAGAGGAGGATGGCACGAGCTATCGGACCGAACACTTCCGCTGCGTTGATAGCCTGGGCCTGCTTTTGAAAAACGGAGCGATCACGCAAGAGATGCACGATGCTGGGCAGGAGTTCAACCGTAACTTTGTCTACGCCCAACTCAACCCCGTGGGTTCGCCGCCGCTTGACCGTATCCCCGGTGGCCATTGGCAAGACACCATTACCGAGCGCGTAGCGTGGTCACGAAAGCGCTTAGGGCAAGCGCTGGATGCGGTGGGCGGGGTCTGCAGCCCGGGTGGGTGTGCGGTCTGGCATGTGGCCGGTCTTGGCCGAAGTGTTAAAGAGTGGTCTTTGCTTGAAGGTTGGAACGGACGCACACTGAATCAGTACGAGGCCAAAGGCATCTTAGTCGCAGCGCTTGGCATGCTTGCCGTTCACTACGGATATTCAACCCAAAGATAGAAACCTGTATTTTTCAGATGTTTAAATCTATTATTGAGTCGAAGCCGAAACCGCGATATCGAGTCTGTGAAAATTTAGGGAGCCGCATGCTGCAGAAATTCAAGCTCATCGCATACGTCCGTGCAATTAACTCAATAGGAGAGACGGGTCACTTTGACCTCGAAAAACCTTGTCAAGGTGAACTTGAGCCGACGGAAAAGGAAAAAGAGCTTTTCTTTGGTGAAAAATTCCGAGGACGGAAAGGCGAGAGCGAGCCCTGCGACTTCGTGGTCGTAGAGGTGATAGATATCGATTGTGTGCCCGAGCCTTTTTATCTCTCAGTAACAGAGGGCGGACGAGGTTCTGTTCGGTTGGGAAATTACGATAGTCCGGAGGACCTCAATCCAAGTTACCGTAAGTCTCCTTTAACTGGCCTTACGGTTAATTTTGAGATGTTGTCCGGCGAGGGGTTGGTTTTTTGTCAAGGAATTCGGTATTCACATGGTGTGGCGGCTAGCAAGTTTCGCTGGACAGCAAAAGAGTACATAGTGAAAAACGGCAAGGAGGAGATCTGGACTTTTCCGAAGTCGGATTGGGAACTTCATCTTTCGCCTGTCACCGGCGTCGATTATTTGGATCCTGATAACTTTCGGGACTCATTACCTGAAGTAACTTCTTGGTGAGTTACCGGCTTAGAAGAATATTTCAGTAAAGGGACGAAAATAGGCGCAGCAACTAACCTCGTTCAATTGGTACGTGTTTTTGCGAGCGAAATTTTTTAGCAAAAACCTTGACCGGTATATATCGATGATGTAGAGTTTCACTAATCGCTAAAAAAGCGCCCACTCGGATCAGCCCTGTGGGCGTTTGCGTTTCTGAATCCCCAAAACCCGCCCAAGGCTGCTTGCGCGGGTTTTTCTTTTTCCAAGGCCCTATGAACCCACTCAAGCTTGAGTACCGCTCTGTTGAGGCGTTGATTCCTTACGCACGCAACGCAAAGCAGCACCCCGATGCGCAGGTTGCGCAGATCGCAGCAAGCATTCGTGAGTTTGGCTGGGGCGCGCCAATCCTGGTCGATGGAAACAACAATGTCATCGCAGGCCACGGCCGCCTCATGGCTGCACGCAAACTAGGGATGGCTGAGGTACCTGTTGTCTCCATGGACCACCTCACGGACACGCAGCGTCGGGCTCTGATCCTGGCGGATAACAAGATTGGTGAAAACGCTTCTTGGGAAGATGAACTCTTGGGTATTGAGTTATCCGAACTGAAGGACGCAGGCTTTGATCTCGAACTCACGGGCTTTTCAACAGAAGAGTGGGAAGCGCTGATCGCAGGCGAAGAGACAGACAAAGATGGACTCACCGATGAGGACGCTGTGCCAGAGGTGGTGGAGACCATTTCGAAGCCTGGTGACTTATGGGTACTAGGCGAGCACAAGCTTTTGTGTGGCGATGCCACCAAGCTCAATGACTACAAGCGTTTACTGGGTGACGAGTTGGTCGACATGACCTTTACCGACCCTCCTTACAACGTGAACTACGCAAATACAGCAAAAGACAAGATGCGCGGCAAAAACCGCCCCATCTTGAACGACAACTTGGGCGATGGCTTTGAGCAGTTTCTCAAAGATGCTTGCGCCAACATTCTGGTTTACACCAAAGGCGCGGTTTACATGGCCATGAGCTCTTCCGAACTCGACACCCTGCAGAACGCGTTTCGTGCTTCAGGTGGACGTTGGTCGACATTCATTATCTGGGCAAAGAACACCTTTACCCTTGGGCGCGCTGACTATCAACGTCAGTACGAGCCAATCCTGTATGGATGGAAAGACGGCAACGACCATTACTGGTGCGGAGCGCGTGACCAGGGAGATGTTTGGAATGTGAAAAAGCCTGCGAAGAACGATCTGCACCCAACAATGAAACCGGTTGAGTTGGTTGAGCGGGCTATTCGTAACAGCAGCAAAACCAAGGATCTAGTCCTTGACCCCTTCGGTGGTTCAGGCTCCACACTCATTGCCTGTGAAAAGGCTGGACGCCGGGCCAGGCTCATTGAGCTTGACCCGAAGTACGTTGATGTCATTGTCAAGCGCTGGGAAGAGTACACCGGCCAAAAGGCTGCAAGGCCAGTCGCCTCGTCGGCCGACCCGGGTGAGCTGGCGCCTGCGACCACTTACTGACAGCCGGATAGGGCTTGGGGTATAAATAATGCCTATAACAAAAAAAGGCAAAAAATGGCCCAAGACTACGAAAGCGTCGTTCGAGATAACTACCGGCGAATGTCGACCGAAGAGCTTATTGAGCGAAAAGAGCGCGGTGGATTAACGGCTGAGGCAGCATCGATTCTTGACTCAGAGTTAGCAGGTCGCGGAGTAGCAGGTGAGGAGTACTCCTCAATACTCGAGAGTGTTAAAGCAGAAGAGAAGGCAATATTTGATCTTCCGGATGGGGTTGAAGGAAGAGACTTGGCGAGCCCCGGTATTCGGTTGGTGGCTCATTTCATTGACCATTTTGTCGCCCTTGGTTTGCTGCTTTTTTTGGCTTCAATGTCAGATGATCTGCTCTTGCTTGGCCTGCTTGCATATGTTGCGTATTACATATTTAGTGACGCACTGCCCGGTGGTAAATCGCTAGGAAAGCGAGTGGTCGGGATCAAAGTGATTGGTCTGAAGGGGTTGAAACCCTGTACGCCAGTTCAAGCGCTTCAGCGCAACATCCTCATGATGGTTCCTCTGGTCGGATTCTTGGACATGCTTTCGATCTTCGGTCGCCGATACCAGCGGTGGGGCGATAGATGGGCTGAAACAATCGTCGTTAAGTATCGCTAACCCAGGGCTTAGCCCTGAGCAGCGAGATTTTGTTTTTGACGTTAACTCAGCTAATCCGATATACGCGCTCGGCGTTACCGTCCTTGTTAGAGGTGATCACGAGACCGAGCTTTTTCTTAAACGAACCTGCAAAGGCACCCCGCACTGTGTGCTGCTGCCAACCGGTGGCTTCGCAGATTTGTTTGATGGTTGCTCCCTCCGGGCGCTTTAGTAGTGCGATGACCTGAGCCTGTTTGCTGTTTTCGCGCGTTTTGATTTCACCAGGTACTTTTACTGGCGAGCTTGGCGGATCAATGCCGAGCGCAGCGTAGGCTGCCTTGGTAAGGACGATGGCGCGCTTGCGTTGTGCAATCAGTCCAGCCTTGGTCAGGCTCTCAAGCGTCTTTGCTTTTGCGCCGCCTTTTAAGGTCTCCGGAAACCATTCGACCTTCCCGTCGTGATGCTCATGAGCGTGGGTGAGGATGGCCTGCTGGGTGGTGGTTAGTTTGTGGGACATGGCTACTTCCTTTTAGCGTTATGAGTGGTTTGATGTTTTGTTTTGTGTGCCAGCAAGTTGTCCGGCCTCAAAGGCTGCTTTGAGCGCAGCCTTTACACCCCAGACACTCACATCATGAAAGTCCAAGCTATCGCTGTGTTGCGTCTTTAATGTCTCAATTAGCAGATGCTCCTTGGCGATCTGTTCCAACTGTTGGTCTAGGTGATTAGCTTTCAAGGTTGACTCCTTTGATTGGTTGATGGTGTTCGTATGAACGCTCTAGTTCCGAGGAAAGCCAAGTCAATAAGGCCATCGTGTTGCTTATTTCTTGATTACCTGCCCTGATGCCCAAAAGTGCGCCGACTCCCTGCCGCTCCCCCGGTTGTGGGGCGGTGCTCGATAAGCCTGGTTATTGCCCAGCGCACCGTGTCGCAGTGCATCGTGACTACGGACGGGCCAGGCGAGCCTTTGACACCGAGGTCGGTTTCTACCAGTCCAGGGACTGGCGCTTGGTCAGAGCCCAAGTCCTGCGAGATAGGCCTGTGTGTGCCCAATGTGAGGCTGCTGGGCGGGTCGTTGCGGCTGGGGTTGTGGACCACATCGTGCCGCTCAAAGACGGCGGTGCGCGGTTCGATCGCGCCAACCTTCAGCCTCTTTGTGTCTCTTGCCACAACCGCAAGACGGCAAAAGAGTCGGCTGGCAGGCGCTAGACCCCCCTAGGGGGATCAAATCTCTACGGTTGGGTGGCGGCGATGCGCGCGTCAGCCCAAATTTTTGTGCGTGCAAATTGAAACAAGGGGGGGTCCCCTCCCCAATAAGGATTTATGGCGGGTCGAAAACCTTTACCGACAAAAGTTAAGCAGATCAAAGGAACGCTGCAAAAATGCAGAACCAATCCCCGGGAACCGAAACCCGATGGTGATCTGGTTGAGCCGCCGGAATACATGACCGAGGGAGCGAAGTCCGCATGGCGATACGCCCTGGAGTGCGCTCCCCCGCATCTTCTTAAGCGGCTTGATATGTCTGTGCTGGAGATCTGGGCATGTGCCGCAGATCTTTACCGCAAAGCGCAAGCTGGAATCAGTAAGACGGGATTGCTTATCAAAGCACCAAACACCGGTGTGCCGATGCAGTCACCTTACTTGGCAATTGCAAATAAACAAGCGCAGATCATGACGAAGGCGGCCGTTGAGATGGGTTTCACTCCAGCGTCACGCTCGCGAGTCATCCTGCCTATGGAAGCAGTTAATGATGAGATTGACCCATGGGCCGATATTGCCGGGTAGTTTCCATGCGGAGTTGCTTGTCATTCCGATGTAAATTTCTTGAGAGCCGCTTGTAATTTTTCCTTCGAGCTGCAGTAGTAAAAGCTGTAAGTGGATGACATGCCAGGTGCACTTTCTGGCGAAGCTTCTCTTTCGGCATCCGCAAGAGAGTTAACTTCCTGTAGGAGTTCTTCGAATGGCTCACGCTCGTCAAAATCTGGATCGTTTGCTTCGTCAAGAATTTTTGCCCAGCGCGCATTAAAGGCTTCAAAGAGAATACCGCCTTCCGCGTGGCGAAATGTTTGATCGACCATTAGGAGAAGATGGGCGCAATTGTCGGAGGTATTACAGAAGGGGCACCGAATCTCTCCGTCACCTTCGGCCTTGTCGGCTGGCACTTCTCCGTATTCGTAGACGTTGTCCCAAGCGGTCCGGGCGTAGGCGATTGCTGACTCGGAATTCAAGAAGTAACCAATGGGATCGCACTCAAGGGTTGATACCCAAAAGACCTCATGGTATTCGTTGACGCTAACGGGCCAATCATCGTTTTCGTCATGAATAAAGCCCGACCAGACAGTCTTTGCATTATTGACGATAGCGTCTAGTAAAAAATCATGCACCGTCGCGCCAAGGTCGCTATCAAGCTTCCCGGCTTCCATCAACTTTAGTGCCTCTGGATATCTGACGCTGCCCACTTGCTCTTTTAGGAGCATCTGAACGGAGTCACTTTTTGCGAGCACTTTGCAGGCCTCAGCCAAATCGACGGTGTCAGAGGAAAAACCCTTATCCATGCTGTCTCCCATTTTTTATGTGCCGCCGATAGGTGGCTTCGCATCAGGAGTGGGGCCGAAACACTTGGATTTTGACCGTTTACTCTCCGAGACGTAAATTGTACGAAAAAGGTAACTACTCCGAAGTAGCAAGGCAATATGCTGAGCAAGTCGTGGCTGGAGAGATCCTCGCTTGCCGATGGGTCCAGCGGGCCTGTCAACGCCAATTGGATGATTTGGCCAGGTTCAAGGGAAAGGCTTCGCCATATCGTTTCAACCCAAAGCTCACGGATAAAGTGGGCAGGAGTTTCCTGCCAGCAGACAACCTCTGCGCGTTTATTGAACGGTTGCCCCACGTCAAAGGACCACTCGCTGGCGATTCGATCCGACTGGAGCCTTGGCAAGCCTTTATTCTGACGACCGTATTCGGATGGGTAAAACCCGACGGTACCCGTCGGTTCCGACGCTCATACATTGAGGTGCCTCGGGGCAATGCCAAGTCGACCCTCTCATCGGCTGTCGGTCTTTATATGCTCACTGCGGATCGTGAAGGTGGCGCCGAGGTCTACTCTTTGGCGACGACCAGGGATCAGGCGCGAATCGTGTTCGGCGATGCGCAGATGATGGCTAGACGCAGCTCTGGGTTCCGGAGTCGGTTTGATGTGAATGTTGGGGCCCACAACATTCATGTGCTCGCATCGGGATCGAAGTTTGAGGCGCTCTCTGCCGAAGGCTCAACCCTAGACGGTCTAAACATTCACTTTGGTTGTGTTGATGAACTCCACGCGCATAAGACTAGAACGGTCTATGACGTGGTCGAGACCGGTACGGGTAAACGCGATAACTCCTTGTTGTGGGTCATAACCACGGCGGGCAGCAATCGCTCAGGCATCTGCTACGAGGTTCGTACCTTTGTGAGCAAGGTCTTGGAAAACGTTGTAGCCGATGACACACAGTTTGGGATCATCTACGGGCTTGACGATGGTGATGATTGGACGAGCGAGGATGCGCTGATTAAGGCAAATCCTAACTGGGGCATCTCCGTTCGGCCAGAAGTGCTCGGGCCATTGCAGGCCAAGGCGATGCAACTGCCCAGCGCAGTTAACAACTTTAAGACTAAGCACCTTAATGAATGGGTCAACGCCGACACGGCGTGGATGGACATGCGCGCCTGGGATGCTTGCGCGGATGCGGGCCTGGACCTTGATACGTTTGCTGGGCAGCCTTGTTGGGTCGGTCTTGACCTTGCAAGTAAGACAGACATTGCCGCGCTTATCTTGCTGTTTGCCCATCCTGAGATTACGGATGCATTCGTCGTCTTTGGGAAGTACTACCTGCCTGAAGATACGGTGAGCAGTTCAGCCAATAGCCAGTACTCCGGCTGGATGAGAACTGGTCGGCTAACGGTGACGCCTGGCAACGTGATCGATTTCTCGTGGATTGAAGCGGACCTGATCGACTTTGCATCGCGCTTTGAAATTCAGTCAGTTGCCTTTGATCCATTTCAGGCAACACAACTCTCAACGCGGATGATGGCCGAGGGGCTACCGATGATTGAGGTGAGACCTACGGTGCTCAACTTTAGTGAGCCCATGAAAACGCTTGAGGCCTTGGTACTTCAGAGAAAGCTAGCCCACGATGGCGACCCGGTACTTGGCTGGATGGCCAGCAACGTGGTGGCGCATCTGGATGCGAAAGACAACATCTACCCCCGTAAGGAGCGAGCAGAAAACAAGATCGATGGAATCGTGGCACTGATCATGGCGCTATCACGCGCAATCAAACCGGGCGACTCGGTGGTGCTGGGGTCCGATTACGAACTGATGCTGCTCTGATCACATGGGACTATTCAACTTCCTCGATCGATTCAAAGCGTCAAGCGAGGATCGATCTGCCTACGGTGATTTTTGGTTTGAGCCTGTTTCTGTTCGTACTGCAAGTGGCGCACGCGTCTCTGCTGACAGCGCCATGCGCTTGGCGGCGGTGTATGCCTGTGTGCGAATCCTGGCCGAGACCATGGCATCGCTGCCGATCGTGGTTTATCGCAGACGCCTAGATGGCGGCAAAGACAAGGACACGGATCACTGGCTCTACCGACTCCTCGTTAAGCGACCCAATCGCTATCAGAACGCGTTTGAGTGGCGCGAGATGCTTCAAGGGCACCTCGCACTGCGTGGCAATGCCTACTGTCAGATCATCACCAATCCGCGCGGCGAGATTGCAGAGCTGATCCCGATTCATCCAGACCGAATCAAGCTCGAACTGCTCTCAAGCGGAGACTACCGCTACCGGGTGACGGACCGATTCGGTAAGGAGTCGGTGTTGCCCCGGGAGGATGTCTGGCATCTGAGAGGGCTTTCCTCTGACGGTCTAATTGGTATGAGTCCCATTGAACTTGCTAGAGAAAGCTTAGGCATGGCCTTGGCCGCTCAGGACTACGGCGCACGGTTCTTTGCAAACGATGCCAAGCCAACCGGGGGCTGGATTGAGTTTCCCGGGTCATTTAAAGACGCTGAAGCCAAGCGCGTCTTTCGAGACTCCTATCAAGCAGCTCAGTCAGGAGCAAATCGGGGTAAGGTCCTAGTGCTTGAAAACGGGATGAAGTTTCATGAGGTGGGCGTGACCAACAAGGACGCACAGTTTCTCGAGCTTCGTAAGTTCCAGATGACCGATGTGGCTAGGCTCTTTCGGGTGCCACCCCACATGATTGCGGACCTAGACCGTGCGACGTTTTCAAATATCGAGCAGCAGTCCCTGGAGTTTGTGATGCACACGATGACGCCCTGGGCTGAGCGCTGGGAGGCTTCGATTGCCTCTGAGCTTTTGCTGGAGTCAGACGACCTGGAGGTGGAGTTCAACTTTGCCAACCTCATGCGAGGTGATGCTGCAAGCCGCTCTGCCTACTATCAAAGCGGGATTCAAAATGGGTGGCTAACCCGCAACGAGGCTCGCGCGGCAGAGAACCTCAACCCAATTGATGGCCTTGATGAGCCGCTTCGACCGTTGAACATGGTGGAGGAGCACGCCGCACAAGATATCGAGGAGCCTGTAGAGGTGGAATCGATTGTTCCAGAGCCTGCCGATGCCGAGCGTCTTGATGCGCTGATTAGCAGCACTGCGAACCGTTGGGCACGACGGCTTGCGAGATCTAAGCAACTTAATGCCAAGGACAGAGCGTTGTTGTCCGACGCCTTCGCATTGCCATTAGCAAAAGTAGACGAGTGGGCAGCGCGGATCGAACTCGCCTCCCTTACTGAACAAGATTTATCCCGATCACTGATCGAGTTAGGAAGAAAACCATGAATCGCCAGCTTCTTGCCGCTGAGTTTTTAGCCACACCCTGGGCCATGATGCCCGAGCGATTAGATGCTTTTGCAGCCTTAATTGGTAGGTGGTCTGTCGGAGTTAGTCCCCCTGAAGAGACGTTGGCAAGGATTGAAACGGACCGACAGCTTCGCACCGAGCGCAAAGCATCGTTACCCACGAGCGGAAGGTCTGGGATTGCAGTGTTGCCGCTTTACGGCGTGGTAACCCAAAGGGGCAATATGGTCGATGACGTCTCAGGACCTGGATCGACGAGCACACAGAAGTTTTCATCCGCGCTGCGGCAGGTCATTGCAGATGAATCAGTTGGCCAAATTTTGATCGACATCGATAGCCCAGGCGGAAGCGTCTACGGTGTGGCAGAGCTTGCCGATGAAATCTATCGCGCGAGATCGCAAAAGCCCGTTATCGCCTTGGCTAACTCGCTTGCCGCTTCTGCCGCTTATTGGGTAGGAAGCGCAGCCTCCGAGTTCTACGTCACCCCGGGCGGGGAAGTCGGCTCAATCGGTGTATGGCAAGCCCACTTTGACTACTCCGAGGCGTTCGCATCAGAGGGCGTTAAGCCTACGTTGATCTCGGCCGGAAAGTACAAGGTTGAGGGCAACCCCTATGCGCCCCTTGATGAGGAGGCGCTTGGGTTTATGCAGAGCCGGGTCGATGAGTACTACGCCGCGTTTACCAAAGCAGTAGCCAAAGGACGTGGCGTCTCTCTAAGTGATGTTCGTGACGCTATGGGCCAAGGGCGCGTACTCGGCGCCGATACCGCTTTGGAGCAACGTATGGTGGACGGAGTAATGACATTTGATGAGTTGATCCGCCGAATGTCCGCCAACGGAAGAGTTGGAAGTAAAAAATTATCGAACCTAGCGCGGGCAGAGCTAAACCTGCAGGTCATCGCTCTTTAAATATCGGTTGTCAGGAAGTTATTTGTGCGCGGCTTTTGTTGCAAGAAAAAAAAGGACTCTTTCCGGCACGGGTTCATTATCAATAACTGACGCAATTTGCTTTTGCGCGGGATCCATAGCGACCATAATCTTTTCGATGTTCGGACGGCACTTCCAACATCGTATGAAGTCAAGGAGATAAGATTGTGCGATCAAATAGCCTTCGTCATGTTCTGGGTTCGGGAACGGCTTTCCAGTCAAAGCATTATTAATGCACAGATCAATTGGTATTAGCGTTTCGATCGCAAGTCCTGTTGCTTTTTTAATTGCCGGGTCAAGTGCCCCAATGCCGGTAAGTAGCTCGAGACTATTTCGAGAGAGCTGATTCAGAATGTATTTTGAAAGGTGACGAATTTCATTGCGAGCCTCTCGGTGAGCCGCCGCGTATTTTTCTGGACTATGAACTTTGAAAACAGGTTCGATAAAGCTCTTTGATTCAAGGAGATCGGTTTCTATTGTCTCTGCTGTCCATCGAGAAAAAAGAGTTCTAAATCCAAAATATTCACGACGAGAGTAAAAGATCAGCCCTAAGCGTTCGAGGGAAGATTGAATCTCGTTGTAAGGTGAGGAAATGAGTCCGTTTGTTTCAAGATATTTTTTTAATGTTTGATTCAGCTCTAAGCGGGCGGGCTCATAGGGATTGAGCTTCTTTGCGGATTTTTCATTTTGAGTGGCCGAATGTGGGTGCTTGGTTAATGGCAGTCCCTGCTCAAACCGAAGATGGTTTTTTAGCAGTTCGTCAGCAAACCCGGGCTGATCCGGGAAAAGACCACGAAAATCAGGAGGTTTTCGCCAATTTCTCATTGGATGGTGTCGCTCATACCTTGCAGATAATTTCCCATCCGGAAAGTTTTGTAAACCCCAGCTTTAAACCCCAATTAATTCGCCCCATTGGGCGCTTTCTGACCCAAAGGTCACCCCAGACAAACCGCCGAGAGGCGGTTTTTTCATTTATGGAGATTTGAAATGAGCAAAAAACTTCGCGAGCTCCAAGCCCGCAAAGCCAGCTTGGTGAAAGAGGCTCGCGCCCTGACCGAACAGGCGGCATCCGATAACCGCGATCTGACCGACGAAGAGGTCAGCGCATTCGACGAACTGAAGTCCCGCATCGAGGCCGCCTCAAGCGCTATTGATCGAGAGGCTTCGCTAATTGCCGAGGAGGCATTCATGGCTACGACTGACACCGCAGAAGCCGCATCCTTTATCACCGTGACTGACAACCGTGAGGCGGATCCTGCCCACGGATTCAGAACTGTTGGTGAATTCATGCAGGCTGTATTTCAAGCCGAAAAGCCCGGTAAAGCACCCGATGAGCGACTGCTGATTGGTCGCTCGGCCGCCACGCCGGGCTCCTATGCCAACGAGTCTGCTGGCCAAGACGGTGGATTTTTGGTCCCGCCTCAGTTCTCCCAGCAGATCTTTAAGCTCTCATTGCAAGAGGACTCAATGTTGCCGTTGACCGATAACGTCGAGATCACAGGCAACAGCATGGCGTTTCCCCGGGATGAGACTACGCCCTGGGGAACCAACGGTATTCGCGCTTACTGGCAGGGCGAGGTAAGTACCGCCATTCCCACCAAGCCGGTCCTGGGGCTATCAACCCTGCGCTTGAAAAAGCTGATGGCGCTTGTGCCAACCACCGACGAGTTGCTTGACGACGCCAACGCACTAACCAGTTACTTGCCTGAAAAGGTTGCAGACTCGATTCGTTGGAAAACGAATGAGTCCATCCTCTTTGGCGCCGGTAACGGTGTTCCGATTGGTGCTCTGACTGCGGGCGCAACGGTAACCGTGGCCAAGGAGACAGGTCAGGCCACGCAAACGCTCGTGCCTCAGAACCTGGCCAAGATGATCTCGCGTCTGCCACCTGGAAGCTTTGCCAAGTCCGTGTGGATCGTGAATAACGATGTGCTTCCAGCACTCTTTACTCTGACGCTGGGTAACTACCCGATCTATCTGCCCAACGGCCTGAATGTTGGTGGCATCCAAGTCTCGCCATACGGCACCTTGCTCGGTCGCCCAGTGTTCGTCTCCCAGCACGCCAACAGCTTTTCTAGCCAAGGCGATGTTCTCTTGGTCGACTTGTCTTATTACCAGACCATCACCAAGGCGGGCGGTATTCAGACGGCCACCTCCATGCACCTGTACTTCGACTCGGATCTCACGGCATTTAGGACCACCTTCCGTATGGATGGCCAGTCCAAGATCTCCGCGCCGATCTCGCCCGCAAAAGGCAGTGCATCGATGTCACCGTTTATCCAACTGGGCGCGCGATAAGCGCTCCCATCAAATAGGAGATTTACTATGCTTCCCAACGCAAAAGGTAGCGAGCAACTCGCCGTGCTCGCATCCATCGATCCCGCTAGTCAGGCCGCAGGCACAAGCAACTCGGATTGGGTGTCTTGTGCCCAGTTTCATTCCCTCCTGGCGTTTATCCAGACTGGGACCATGGGCACCAATGGCACCCTGGCAGCCAAGCTACAACAGGCAACCGATGCCAGCGGCACTGGAGCCAAGGATGTAGCTGGAAAGGCCATCACGACGCTCGAGCAGGCTAACAACGGCTCCAACCGTCAAGTCCTGATCAACGTCCGTGGTGAAGAGCTCGATACGGTCAATGGTTATGGCTTTGTTCGCCTGGCGATCACAACCGCCACGGCAGCAAGCCAAGTGGCCGCGCAGATCATTGGCGTGGACCCACGTAACTTACCAGCCAATGTCTCAAACATCGCCTCGGTAGCTCAGGTGGTCTAAGGGCGGTTGGCGTGTCACTCAGTCTTATCACCCCACCCACGGTGGAGCCTGTCTCGCTTGCCGAGGCAAAGCTTCATCTTCGGGTGGACTTTGACGATGACGATGCCTTGATTGAGTCTTTGATCTCGGCCGCACGGGTTGCAGCCGAGACATTGACTGGCCGCCAGATTTGCACAGCCCGGTGGATGCGCACACTCGATGGGTTTCCCCGCTCGTCGCTGCACCTGCATCGCTGCCCGGTGCAGTCTGTCGTAGAGATTAGCTACCAAGACCAGTTGGGGCAGTGGCAAACGGTTGACCCTTCCATTTACGTCTCGGACCTTACTTCGGAGCCTGCCCGAATCACGCCAGGATTTGGCAATACATGGCCAATTACGCTGTCGCAAATCGGCGTGGTTAGGGTTGTCTTTGATGCGGGGTACGGCACACCAAGCGATGTGCCTGAGGGGTTAAAGAGTTGGATCAAGCTGCGCATCGGTAGTCTGTATGCACATCGAGAGGAAATGTCGATTCTAAGCAAAGGGCGAATTGACCCTCTGCCATTTGTCGACGGACTTCTTGATCCCTATCGAGTGGCTTTGGTATGAGCGCGCTATCGGCAGGCACGCTGGATAAGCGCGTCCGGTTTCAAAGACCATTTATGGTTAAAGACAGTCTTGGCGCACCGCGCAGAGAATGGGTAGACGCGGTAACCGTCTGGGCAAATATAGATCCCTTAAGCGCGCGTGACTTGATCTCTGCTCAAAGGATCTCAAATGAGATCTCACACATCATCACGGTGCGATTTCAGTCAGCGTTTTCCAACGCCGCACTGGTCTCTGAGTACCGGGCCCTCTACAAGAACCGGGTTTTCAGGATCTTTGGCGCAATCAACGAAGGCGAGCAAGGTGTGTTGGTGACACTTTGGGCTGCAGAGGGGCTCGATGATGGCCAAACGTGAGCGCTTTGAGGTCAAGGGTGCTGCGGAGTTGGTTAAAGCCCTAGAGGCCCTACCGGATCGGGTCGCTCGAAATGGACTCAGGGCGTCTGTTTATGCAGGGGCTAAGGTTGTGAGGGATGAGGCAAAGCGCCGTGCTCCTATTGCAAAGCAGTCGATGCCCAACCAGCCAGCGCCCGGGACCCTGCGTCGCTCCGTGATCATGAAGCACATCCGGGAGCTTTCAAGCCTCACGCGGCAGACCTTTTTCGTGACTGTTCGGCATGGCAAGAAATTCCGCAATCAGGGAAAGAAGAAGAACTTATCGCAAGACGCCTGGTACTGGCGCTTCATCGAGTTTGGTACACGCAAGATGGCGGCTCGTCCGTTTCTTCGACCAGCACTAGAGGCTAAGCGCTATGAGGCGGCCGATGCAATTAAGACTCGGCTTGCCCAGCGCATTGAGCTTGAGGCCAAGAAACTCAAAGGGCTTTAATGCAGGACTTTTACGATGCGATCAAGCACCTCGCGGACGGTCAGGTCTACGCCCTGATTGCACCAGGTGAATCAACCTATCCCTTTATCGTCTACACCCCCGTATCGGGCGAACAGATTCTTGGGATTAACGGTCTGCACGGTCTGGAGCGCATACGCGTGCAGGTTGATTGCTACGCGAAAACCTATGCCGAGGCACTAGGGCTTCAGGACGAAGTCTTGTTGGCCGTCCTCGCAGCCAAGAACACCGTTTCCGATGTTCGGATGGTGCTCACAGATTTTGAAAGCGAGACACGAAGTTATCGCGTCTCGGTGGACTACACCTACCACCGATAGGTGCACAACCCCAGCAACGCCTGGGATCAATCTTAGGAGATACCACGATGCCTAGTTCTGCGGTCCCTTCGCAGGGAATCACTATTGCCCGTTTTGGAACCACCGCGTTCGAGACGATCCCCAATGTTGTGTCATTTCAAGGTCCCGGTGGTCAAGCCTCGGTTATTGATGTGACAAACCTTGCCTCTACCGCGAAAGAAAAGCGTGTCGGGCTTCGCGATGAGGGCCAGTTATCCCTCTCGGTACATTTCAACCCAGACGATCCGGTACATATCGCCATGCGTGCAGACCGTGCTGCAAATACTCGTCGGCAATACAAGATCACCTTTACCGACTCGACACCTCCTGCAACCTGGACCTTTTACGGCTATGTGACGCAATTTAGCGTTCAGGGTGGAGTGGATGCGGTCGTTGAAGCTTCGGTGACGATTGAAATCGATGGCAGCATCACGGAGGAGTAAGCCCATGGTTATTTTGACTAAAGATGCAATCCTCGCGGCTGATGATCTCCCCAAAGAGCGGGTCAATGTTCCTGAGTGGGGCGGCGATGTCTATGTCCGAACCATGACAGGGACCGACCGTGATGCATTTGAGGCAAGCCTCATTGGCAAGGATGGGCGATTAGAGAACGTTCGCGCCCGCCTGGTGTCGCTCACCATTTGCTCGGAGTCCGGGGATCGTTTGTTCACGGATGATGAGATCTCGGCGCTTGGCAGTAAGAGCGCCAAAGCGCTCGATCGACTGTTTGCGGTGTCCCAGCGACTCAACGGCATTGGCGCTGAGCAGGTAGAAGCCGCAAAAAAGACCTAACGGCCAACCCCTCCCGACGATTTGTCTTTCGGCTTGCCTTGTCTTTAGGCATGACGGTGCGAGAGCTACTCGCAAAGCTTGGCTCTGATGAACTCTCGGAGTGGATGGCCTTTTATCAACTCGAGCCCTTTGGTGACTTTCGAGCCGATTACCGCAGTGCTTTGATGACTTCGACCTTTGCCAATGCCCATCGACAAAAAGACAGCCCCCCATTTAGGCCAGAGGACTTTATGCCCTTTATCGAAAGACAGCCCAGCATGTCGGACGCAAAGTCCAATGCCATGCGTCTGAAGGCAATGTTTTCGCATTTGGTGAAGAAAAATGGCTGATATTGGCTCGCTCGTCGTAAAGCTTGCCGCCGAAACGGCAGAGTTTCATGCGGATCTGGGCAAGAGTGCCCGCATGGTGGAAAAGCGCACCAATGAGATCAAGTCATCCTTGGCACAGGTTGCTTCTGTCGCCAAGACGGCATTTGCTGTGGCAATCGGCGTGACCAGCGTTGCAGCGCTTCGGGACTTCGTCAATCAAACTCTGGAGGCAGCCTCAGCGCTGCAAGGACTTTCCGAGCAGACAGGCGCAAGCGTAGAGGCGCTCTCGGGCTTTGCGCCTGTTGCAACCATCTCTGGCACGTCCATGGAAAACGTCGGCGCCAGTCTGTCTCGACTTTCAAAGGGCCTTGCGGGAATTGATGAAGAAACCGCAGGTGCCTCGAAAGCACTGCGCTTTTTGGGCATTAGTGCCAAGGACAGTAGCGGCAATCTGCGTGACCCAGCCGAGGTCATGAATGACATTGCACTTAAGCTCGCGGGTTTCCAGGATGGCGCCGGAAAGACAGCAATTGCGATGGAACTCTTTGGGAAGTCTGGCGCATCGCTGCTGCCGTTTCTGAAGGACTTGGCCGAGAATCAGGATCTCAATATCCGCCTCACAGCGGATCAGGTCGAGCAGGCTGATCGTGCGGGTAAGGCGCTCGCGCGTCTGAAGGCCGAAAGTGGTTTTATCGCCCAGACGCTTGTCACCGCGTCGGTCCCGGCCATGTCTGCGCTTGGTCAGGAGCTAAGCCGGGTGTTCTTTGGAAGCCAAGACGCCGTAAAAGGCATCATTCGGCTGCGTGAAAACGGCACCTTGACGAATTGGGCAGAGACCACCGCGTACGCACTGGCGGTTGTCATTGATGCCCTGCGAGGTATCGGGCAGACCATCAAGTCTGTCATCGGTAGCTTTCAGGCGGTATGGGCGGACATTGAACTCGCAGGTACTTTTCTTGCGGGTGGAAAGGGCATCAACCCCTTCTCGGAAGAAAACCGGGCGCGTCTGCAGGCAGCCTTAGAGAAACGAAACCAAATCGTCTCTCAGGCCAATAAGAACTACGTCGAGCTCTGGGAGATGCCGCTGCTTGCCGATGCAGTGACCGAGCGATTTAAAGAGATTCGAAGCGGTGCCGATGCAGCCAATGCGGCAGCAGAGGCATTGAGTAACCCTCGCAAGGCTCTGAATTACAACACCGCGAGCGCTTCACAGTCGGCCAATGCAATCTCCACTATGGAGATGCAACTGCGCGCTCTGCAGCGACTGGTCGACGAAGAGTCCGCTCTCTTTAGAGACCGTCAAAAGGTAACGGATCTACAAGAGGGCGCTGGGTATCTCAGCTTTAAACAAGCCACCGAACTACGGGTCTCTGCGCAGCAAGAGTATCTCGACCGAGTGCGCACCTTGTATGCGGACCAAGAGGCGATTGTTCGTAAAAGCTTGGCCGTTGATGCGCAGACTGCGCAGGATCGAATGAAGCTTGAAGAAAAGCTTGTTGAGATCGTCTCAAAACGTGAAAAAATCGAACGTGAAGCCCAGCAGTCTGCACTTGAGAGATCGATTCGCCAGCCCGTCGAAACACTCAAGGACTTGCAAGAGCAGGCGCAGCGCGGTCAGCTAGAACTCAGTGCCATTGAAGAGCAAATACGGACGCAAAGAGACGCGCGCGCAATCTCCGAGGTCGAGTCTCTGAACCGACTTGCTGAGGCTAGGCAGCAAAGTGCTGCCCAGCTTGCACAACTTGCCGCTCAGGCCAAAGAGGTGGCTCAAGCAGCGCCAGGCAATGAGCGCCTTGCCGATGCATTCCTGAGAATTGAAGAGGCAGCGAGACGGGCAGCCGATGGCGCAGCCTCCCTGCGACAGCGGGCCTTTGAGCTTGCCGATCCAAGTGCGGGTGTCGTCAAGGCTCTTCAAGACGTGGCCGACGAGGCACAACAAGTGGGTAAGCAAATGGAAAGTGCCACCCGCAAAGCCTTTAACGGCATGACGGACGCGCTCACAGACTTTGTGATGACGGGAAAACTCAACTTTAGAAGTCTTGCGCTATCGATTATTCAAGACCTCATCCGTATTCAGATTCAAAGCGCAATTACAGGCCCCTTGGCCAAAGCGATTGGCTCGATGTTTCCCTTCGCCTCGGGTGGTGTCATGACCGCTTCAGGCCCCATGCCGCTTAAGGCCTATGCCAGTGGTGGAATTGCCAACTCTCCCCAGATTGCTCTTTTTGGAGAGGGGTCAAAGCCTGAGGCCTTCGTACCGTTGCCCGACGGGAGATCCATCCCGGTCACGATGATGGGTAGCGCCCAAGGTTCTACCAGTGTGGTCGTTAATGTCAATGTCGAGTCAGGCCAGTCCTCGGTCATCGGTGAGCAAGAAGGCGCGGGTCTTGGGCGGCTAATTGCCTCGGCGGTGCAGTCCGAACTCATTAAGCAAAAACGCAACGGCGGCCTTTTGGCGGGTGCATAAAAAATGGCCACATTTAACTTTGCACCTACGCTTGGCGCGGCCGTGGATTACCGGCCCAATGTGCGCTCGGTGCGCTTTGGGGATGGGTATGAGCAGCGACTGGCCTTCGGGATCAATACCCGAGCAGAAGTCTGGAGGCTTGAGTTTCGTGGCTGCACCACAGCTACGGCCACGCAGATCGATGACTTTTTAAAGGCGCGAAACGCATCGCAAGCCTTTGATTGGACTTCGCCAGGCGGCACATCGGGCAAGTTCATCTGCCGCAGCTGGTCCAGAAGCTTTGATGAGCCCAACGTAGAAACTATTCGGGCTCAGTTTGAGCAAGTCTTTGATCAAGGCTAACGATGACGAGCGCTATCTCCACGGAAATACAGTCTCTCTCGCCAAGCGCAGTCATTGAGCTCTTCGTGCTTGATTCGAGTGCGAGTGGCGGCGATGTGTTTCGGTTTCATGCAGGGACCAACGCGCTTCGGGGAAAGCTGGTCTGGCAAAACAAAGACTACCTGCCGTTTCCCGTCCAGGTGAGCGGATTTGAATTCTCCGGGACCGGGCAACTGCCCCGACCAAAGATCGTCGTGGCCAATCTCACAGGCGTGATGACCACGTTGTTAATTGAGCTCGATGACCTTTTGGGCGCAAAGCTGATTCGAAAGCGCACCCTTGCAAAGTTTTTAGATGGGGCAAACTTTCCATCTGGCTCAAACCCAAACGCTGATCCGTTGGCGGAGTTTGCAGACGATATCTTCTATGTGGACCGCAAGGTCAGCGAGAACCGAGACATCGTTGAGTTTGAGCTCGCATCGTCCTTTGATTTGCAAGGCGTGAAGCTTCCAAGGCGTCAGATTATCCAAAACATCTGCCCCTGGAAGTATCGGGGCGCGGAGTGCGGCTACACCGGCTCGGGCTTTTTTGATGCCAATGACATCCCGGTGGGGTCGGTCTCGCAGGATGTCTGCGGCAAGCGGCTTTCATCGTGCAAATTGCGATTTGGTCTAAACGCAGAGCTTCCCTTTGGGGGCTTTCCAGCAGCAGGCCTAATTCGATGATGACCACCAGCGTTCGGGAGGCAGCATTTGCCCATGCCAGGCAGGTGTATCCAAGGGAGTCGTGCGGGTTGATTGTGGTGCGTAAGGGCAAAGCCTCGTATGTAAGCTGTAACAACCTCGCGATCGGCACCGATCAATTCGCAATTAACCCAAAAGACTATGCCAGGGCGGATCGTCGCGGAGTCATTGTGGGCGTCGTTCATAGCCATCCCAATGGCTCACCCCAACCGAGCCAAGCCGATTTGGTCGGTTGTGAGGCCAGTCAACTGCCTTGGCACATTGTGAGCTGCGCCTCAGGTGAGTGGGCAAGCTTTGAACCCACCGGCTATCGAGCGCCACTTGTTGGCCGTCAGTGGTCACATGGGGTGTTGGATTGCTATTCCATCATTCGTGATTGGTACAAGGAAGCACGCTCAATTGAACTCTTGGATTTCACTCGCCGAGATGAGTGGTGGCATCAGGGTGAAAACCTCTACCTTGAAAACTATGAAACGGCAGGATTTGTGCCTGTCGATGACGGGCCGCTAGAGGGAGATGTGCTCCTGATGCAAGTGGGCTCCCCTGTACCGAATCACGCAGCGATCTATCTGGGCGATGGGCTTATCTTGCATCACCTTCAAAACAGACTTTCAAGCCGCGATGTCTACGGCGGCTATTGGCACAAAAACACAACGCATATCTTGAGGTACATCGGTGAGCACAGTCCTACTTCTCGGTGAACTTGGTCAGCACTTTGGTAAGCGCCATCATTTCGATGTGCGCTCGCCCGCCGAGGCCGTTCGGGCATTGGTTGCCAACTTCGCGGACTTCGAGCGTTTCATCCTCCAGAGTAAAGAGCACCATCTTGGATACCGAGTCCTGGTTGGAAAGGAAGCGATCTCTGAACGAGACCTTCACGGCCCGGTAGGAGCAAACACCATCACGATTGCCCCAGTCATTGCAGGCGCAGGTGGCAAGTTCGGCCAAATCATTCTGGGAGTGGCTTTAATTGCTGCCTCCTTCTACCTTCCAACTACGGCGCTCTTTTCTATAGGCTCCTTTGCGCCCAGTATTGCCTCTTTATCGTTCTCGATAGGTCTATCGCTGACTTTGGGCGGAGTAGCCCAGATGCTTGCCCCGCAGCCAGCAAGTAATGAGCCCTCGGAGCGGCCAGAGAACCAGCCGTCTTACACGTTTAACGGCGCGGTCAACACTACCGCCCAGGGCCAACCGGTTCCCGTGGGGTATGGTCGCGTGGTTGTGGGCTCTGCCGTGATCTCCGCTGGCATCGATGTGGATCAGGTCGCTATATGAGCACTCTGATTCAGGGCTCGGGCGGTGGCGGCAAAGGCGGCGGTGGTGGCACTCGTGTTGCCCAAGAGGCGCCTGATAGCCTGCGCTCCAGAGCCTTTGCGAAAGTCATTGATCTGGTCTCAGAAGGTGAGATCGAGGGCTTAGTCAATGGGCTCAAGTCAGTCTATCTGGATGACACCCCTATACAGAACGCAGATGGCACCTACAACTTTTCTGGCGTGGAGGTTCACACCAGAAACGGCACGCAATCCCAGGCTTTCATTCCGGGGTTTTCTGCCATCGAAAACGAGGTGGTTGTTAACACCCAAGTTAAAGCCAATCAGAGCGTCACCCGCACTATTTCCGATACGGACATCGATGCTGTTCGCATCAAAGTAAGTGTTCCGCAACTAACCTTTCAAAACACCACCAATGGCGACCTATCGGGCACCGAGGTGGAGTTGGCGATTGACGTTCAAACAAACGGTGGGGGCTTCACACAGGTTTTGGTCGACAAGATTTCTGGCAAGACCACCAGTCGCTACCAGCGTGACTATTACGTTGCGCTTCCCGGTAGCGGGCCATGGGAGATCCGGGTCAGACGGCTAACCGAGGATTCCACCAAAGCCAACATTCAGAACAATACCTACGTTGATTCGTACACCGAGATCATTGAGTCTAAGTTGCGCTACCCCAATAGCGCTCTTGTCGCTCTTCGGGTTGATTCCGCGCAGTTTTCGAGCATCCCCCGGCGCAGCTATGACATGCGTCTCTTGCGCGTGCGGGTCCCCTCAAACTACAACCCCGTAAACAGAACCTACAGTGGAACGTGGTCCGGTGGCTTTAAGGTCGCCTGGTCCGACAACCCGGCATGGGTGCTCTATGACCTTCTCACCAACCCGCGATATGGACTCGGCGCGTACATCCCAGAGAATCAAGTCGATAAGTGGTCTTTGTACTCCATCTCAAAGTACTGCGATGAGTTAGTTCCAAACGGATTCGGCGGATCAGAGCCACGGTTTACCTGCAACGCTTATTTGCAGACTCAGGCTGAGGCCTATCGGCTGATGCAGGACTTGGCAAGCGTCTTTAGAGGCATGGTGTATTGGTCATCGGGCGCAATCACCGTGACCCAGGATGCCCCGAGCGATCCTGTGGCTCTGTTTACGACTGCCAATGTGGTCGATGGCGCCTTTCACTATTCCGGCGCCTCACTTCGCTCAAGGCATACCGTAGCCCTTGTGACTTGGAACGATCCGGATGACTTCTACAGACAAAAGGTTGAGTACGTCGAAGATGCAGACGGCATCGCCCGATTTGGGGTCATCCAGACTCAAGTTACCGCCTTTGGGTGCACAAGCCGCGGTCAGGCCAACCGTGTGGGCAAGTGGCTCTTGTACTCCGAGCGTAGCGAGTCAGAGACCGTCACATTCAAAACAGGGCTAGAGGGCGCTGTTGCGCGACCCGGCCACATCATTAAGGTAGCCGACCCCGTTCGTGGAGGCGAGCGGCTGGGAGGGCGCGTTGCGAGTGCAAGCGCTACTGCTATCACCATTGATGCTGACATCGAGCGCTCACTTGGGGGCTGGACACTCTCAGTTATGCTGCCAAGCGGGCAGATCGAGACGCGCACGATTGGCTCGAAAACGGGCCGTGTGTTGCAGCCTACCGTACCGTTTTCTCAGGCGCCGCTCTCAAACGCGATCTGGGTCGTGAGCTCAACTCAGGTTCAAGCCCAGCTTTTCAGAGTGATTGCAGTGGCAGAAGATGGAGAGGGCCAGTTCACCGTCACGGCACTTGCCCACAATCCGTCAAAGTACGACGCGATCGAGCGTGGGCTCAAGCTCCAAGAGCGGGACATCTCACTGCTGTCATTAACGCCCCCGGCACCGCTAGGCCTGAAGGTCTCTGAGAGTCTCTATCGGGTAAAAAGTGAAGCCTTCGTATTGATTCAAATAGGCTGGGAGCAGGTATTTGGTGCAATCGAGTATCAGGTGTCCTATCGCGTCAATGGCGGCAACACCATCAACTTGCCCAAAACCGCAGCCAATTACACCGAGATTCGTGAGGCTGAGTCCGGTGATTATGTGTTTACCGTTCGAGCAGTGGGGGCAACCAATAAGCTTGGCTCTGCAGCCACAATTGCTAAGACCATTGTCGGAAAGCTCGCTCCGCCGGAAGATGTCCAAGCGTTCGTCATCTATCGCAGGCCCACAGACCTCGTTTTGACCTGGCAGGCCAATAGCGATGCCGACTTGGCTGGATACGAGGTTCGGGTGGGTTCTGGCTGGGACAGCGCAACCCTTGTCGGCCGAACCGACGGCACGCAATTGGTTCATGATCAAAGCGAGTCCGGGGTTTACAACTACCACATCCGAGCGTTTGATACGTCCGGCAAGTACAGCACGAACGTTACGACCTTTGTACTGAATCTCACCGCACCCTCGGCGGTCAGGCAGTTTGACGTCATCCAGTCTGCCAATCGCCTTGAGTTTCGTTGGCTACCCAACCCAGAGCCGGAGGTCATTGCCTACGAGTTACGAGAGGGCGCTGCCTGGGACACCTCGGTGTTTGTGGCTGAGGTGAAGTCCACGAGTTACACCTTGCCAGCGGGTTTTGAGGGAGTTCGGACCTTTTGGATAAAGGCCATTGCCTCTCCTGGCATTTATGCAGACACACCGATGTTTGTGACTACGGAGGTTGCGCAACCCCAAAACGCAAACCTGCTGATTCGTCAGGATGAGGTCGAGCGGGGATTTCCCGGCATTCGACATTTCGCAGATATCGACTCGGTTGAGAGTATCCCTGTTCTTCGTATGCAAAGCGGTGCCCGGCGATCGGAGTACATCTTCGAGATCGACATTGGGACACGCATCCGCGCCCAAAACACACTGCTCACTGGAATCGGTGCCTCTCAAGACGACCGAGAGACTTGGGCGATGGCCGCCTATTCATGGAACAGCCCGGACGCCAATCGTCAATGGACCTACGACGGAGCGGTCAAAAACATACAGGCACGATTCCAGGTCGCAAAAGAAGATGGGCTCATCGATGGGGAAGTCCATGGCTGGCGACTCAATGGGACGCTTAACGGTTTGGGCGGCGTGTCAGTGGCAGAGCAAGTCGGCGCCTCGACCTATGCGGCGGGACGTTACGGCCAGGGACTCAAGGTAGTGGATACGACTCAGGTTGCATGGGCGGTTTCGATCCCAGAGACCTTTCACACCTCCTTTTGGTACATCCCCGACCAGGTCACCACCTGTCTTGTCTGGAGAGCGCTTGGAGCAACAGGCGCGCTATTGCAGGTTGGTTTTGATGCCCAAAAGTCGCGGTTTTTCCTCGAGGATGGAATAGGCAACGAGGTGGTGGTGCCTTTTTCATTTGCGATCGGAGAGCGACTCTGCATCGGAATCTGCCAGACCACAAATCACCGTCGGCTCTTTATCGGTTCGATGGGCGGAGAAATCCAGTCTGCGCAAGCAGAGCTACCCCCGCAAGGTAGCTACTCAAGTCTGCGGCTTTACTAGACCTAGGCCGCTTCACCCATGGCGTTGCATCGCGAGGTGCAGCGCCATTTTTTTGAAAAGAGGAAACCATGATTCAAGAAGCCATGAAGCTTCATGGAGCGGTCACGCTCGTGCTGCAAAAGTCCGACGGTGAGGTGCAGACCACACACAAGGAAAACATCATCGTCAACGTAGGTTTTGACTTCATCTCTGATGCGATTGGCAGAGCAACCAGTCGCCCTGGAGTGATGGGATTTATCGCCGTTGGCACTGGAACAACGGCAGCGGCTGCAAGCCAGAGCGCCCTAGTGACAGAGCTCAAGCGAAACGCCGCCACCTACGCGCACACCGTTGGCACCAAGACCTTTACCTTCACGGCTCAATATCCCGCAGGTGATGCGACTGGGGCGATCACGGAAGCTGGTGTGTTTAATGCAGCCTCCGCCGGAATCATGCTCGATCGGGTTGTGTTCCCCGTGGTTAATAAGGGAGCCGACGATAGCCTGACGGCCGTATTCACGTTCACGATGAGCTGATCCATCCGTGAGTGATGTTGTTTCCGTAGATACAGCGGCCGGACCCAGCTACACCTGGGCCAGCGCATCCTTTACTTGGGGAAGCGCTGCCGCTGGCAAGAACTGGAGCACAGCGTACCCAGCGGTCTATGCGCTCGGTGTTGCAGTCGCTTTGGGCCTTTCAGAGTCGAGGGTCAATCAGACAGTCAAAGGCATTTCAGAGCCGGTAGGGTTTACAGATGGCGCGGTTAAAGACCTCCTCCTTAGTCGGTCTGAAACCTTCTCGTTCTCCGAGACCTATGCAGATCTCATCAGCTTCGTTTTGCATTTTCTTGAAGGCCTTGCTTTGGCTGATTCCGAGGGCAAGGAGCTCGATATTCAAAGGGGTGAGCTGCTTGGTTGGACTGATCAGCTGACACAAAACGCAAGCAAATCGGTTTCTGAGGCAATTGGAGTGTCCGACATTCGGATGCTCGATAGCGTCAAAGGCCTCTCCGAGCCACTTACATTTCTTGAGGCCGCATCCCGGTCGATTCAAAAAGATGCGAGCGAGATCCTGGGGTTTTCTGATGGGACGCGCTCAGAGATTGAAAAGGCGTTTTTCGAGGCGCTAGGGTTTGCTGAGACCTATACCGACCTTATTGAGTATCTGATCTCCGTCTCCGAGAGCCTTTCAATTTCATCGGCACCCCAAAAAGAGCTCACTAAGCCGTTGTCAGAATCGTTTGCTTTGATTGATGCCCGGGTCAATCAACTCGTCAAAGGGATTCCTGAGGCGTTGGCGATCGGAGAGCTTCTGGGCAGGACGGTTGACTACCGTCGCAACCTAAGCGAGGGGCTGAACTTTGGCGATTCCATTGCCAAGGCACTAGCGATTTCGCTACCAGAGGCGCTGGCGATTGCTGACCAGTACAGACGCCGGGCCAACGGGGTGCTCAGCGACATTGTGATTAGTCGCTTGGCAATCACGGAGCAAGACTTCCGGGACATTTTGGACGCGGGCCATCCGCCTGGGTACTCAAACTTTCGGGATTTCATCTCCGGGGATTACACCTACCAGCGGGCTTTATTCAGAGCCATCTTGGAAACCGATAACGCGGATCGTGGCTACATCAATGGGCTGCGTGTGACCGTAGATGTGCCGGATGTATTTGATCGTGGCACGACCCAGATCAGCGATGCCTCGGCTGGCATTTATGTCGCATTCACACGCACCTTTCACATCGCCCCAGAAGTGACGCTTACGCACAAAGGGGGAACGGTCGTTGCGACGCCAAGGATTGTTGGATCGATCACCAAGAGCGGCTTTACCGCCGTTTTAGAAACGAGCGCCGGGACGAGAGTTGCCGGGTCATTCACATGGGTAGCACAGGGGTACTAAATGCAAAACTTCGTTGAGATACCTTCGTCTCGAACGTTGTCGGACTCTCTTGCCGAGATTCTTAACAACGATAAGACCGCGCTGTCACTGTCCAGTGGTAGTGCCTTTCCCACCACAAACCTTCAGCTGGGGATGCCGTGCTATAGGACGGACCAGCTAAAGCTTTACATCCTGACCCAGGTTAGCCCGAGTGCGGTGTGGAAGCTCTGGATGGATTTCTCAGGCAGTGAGGGCAAAGCACCGAACGCGGAAGCGGTGGACGGCATCGATGGCTCAGCTGTAGCCCTGAGAGCCAATAACCTCTCGGATTTGTCTAATGTCGCCACGGCCCGCAGCAATTTGGGGCTTGCAGCAGTTGCGGCATCAGGCTCGGCCGGTGATCTGGCCTCCGGCACGCTGCCTTCCGGGCGCCTGAGCGGCACCTACAACATCAACATTTCTGGAAACGCTGCCACAGCCTCAAACGGTGGTGTCACGAGTGTGAATGGCCTGACCGGTGCGGTAACGGTGGACCAGTCTGGCAAAGCCAATACCAACGGATCTAACGCGTCGGGTACGTGGCCCATCAGCATCTCGGGTAATGCGAATTACGCAACGACTGCCGGGTCGGCTACCAGCGCATCCTCAGCGGGCTCAGTCGCTTGGTCAAATGTGACTGGCCGTCCGAGTGGAGAGCCCTGGTTTAGCACTGTTAGCCATACCAACCATGCATCTGGTGCAGTAGGTGCTGGAAACATATCGACTAACTGTTTTCTAAATCTGAGCACCGTACTTGTTGATGAGGGGGCGAACGTTCGGCTTGCCCGCTATTACAACACCCTGTACTTCAATTGCAATTGCAACTGTAAGTGAGAGACTCGACATGGACATTGTTCAATCACTTCAGATACAAGGCGCACCGGTTCGAATCTATGACACGCACAGTAACGACCTTTTTAACAAAGTTATTGCGGATGTCTGTCGTAGTGGCGAGTTTGAAAGAAGCGAGGTTTTAAATAGAACGAGTCTAGTTAACAAGAGTACTGACCCGATCTATGAAACGCTTGACAGCATTTTTAAGCAAGGAATAAAGAGGTATCTCGAAGAGATCTACGACCCGAGAATCTTTGAGATTTTTGATTTTTGGCAGGACTGGTCGATCAATGTTCATCCGGGGTACCGGGCGTTACCCTCGCACTCGCACAATGAGTGCTTTCTTGCGCTCACCTACTACCCTGAAGCATGTGCCGACTCTGATCAAGATCTTCTGTACGCGGGGTTTGCGCCTTATCGTGGCGGGCAAATAGCCTTTCACGCTCCCAGGGGAAATGCAGCCTGGGACAAATTCCACAAAGGCGAAAAGACGCATCAACCATTTGGCTTTGATGCTGGCACGCTCGCTGTCTTTCCAGGTTATCTCCCCCATTTCACGGTTCCCGGCGGCACATCTCACTCGCGTGTCTGCATCGCTTCTTTTGTATCCGTCGTGACCAAATCTTCCACCCGTATTGATTGGAGCAATCTATGAAAGTCGTGCTAAGAGACTTCGCACCCCCAATGGGGGTACTCGAGGAGGAGTACCCCGTACTCGTTGAGACTGACACTGGACACAAAGTTGGTGAAAAGGACATTCCTTGGCGCCAAGATTTCAAACCGCTCTCGTACCGCTACTACATCTGGTCCCACTCGGAAAGCCGCACTATCTCGATCGACTCTCGCTTCATCATTGAAACCCGTGAAGGGCTGATGTCCATGGCGACCCTTTATGGTCATCGTTATGACGCTACGGGCCCAATCGCAGTGGTGTTTTTTGCCAAGAACCTAGCGGACTCGGTCCTTCTTCTGAATCAGTTTTGCGTGACCGATCTACCGCACTCTGTCGAAACGGAGAAAACCGGTCGCCTCGGAATCATTGCGCATCACTGCGAGGAGGCGGAACCGTTTAACCAACGCTGGCTTGCAAAGCGTGAACTGATGGCACTTCTAAACATTAACGATTCGGTTGCTGGCCTTGAGAAACAGGTGGATTTGCTAAGCGAGCTGGTTTTTTCAATGCTCGATCAGCAGTCCGCTATGCCGTCATGGGCAGAGGGATTCAAATTAAAGATGCGCGAGTTCGCTTCAGCTACACCGGCAGACATCGACAGCATAGTGAATGATAAGCGGTACCTCAGGGAGTTAGTCGGCAGCTATAAGAAGTCAAGGAGCGGCGCATGATCAATGTGCTCAGTTCCTCTAGTGCAGACAGTCTTAGCAAGAAAGCACTCCTTGAAGCTGCCGTTATGAAGGCTAGGCTGGAGATCCCAGAGCGGTTCACGCACTACTGCATCCCAACCTCGGACTCTGTTGCAATCGAAGCCGCGACTCTGAATGAGCGGCTGGGTATCAATGCAATGTCCCTGAACTTGGTGAGCACTCTGTTCAATAAAGCATTGGCGTATCAGTTCGCTAAAGAGAGGGGCCTTGAGATACCGGACTGGATCGTTCCGATGAACAAGGCGGATTTGTTGAACTCCGGGCTCAAGGGGCGTGTCATTGTTAAGCCAACGACGAGTAGCGGTGCCTTCTGCAATGAACCGTGGGGATACAAGGTGTTTGATTCGGTGTTCGCGTTCAGCGAGTGGCTGGAGCACTCCCAACAAGCGGCCCATTTCTGGCTTCAGCAGCAAACACCTAACCCAAACTATGGGCGTTTTTTAGTCATGCAGTACCACGACAACCCCGATATTTGGGGGATCCATGTGCTTAAGACATTCGATGGTGCCGTGCGAATATTTGGGCGCTGCTATATGCACTGCGTTGAGCCGACTTACTGGATTCAGTTTTGCTTGTTTAATCCAACCCACATAGGCTGGGCGATCCTTGAGGAAAAGCTTAGACACTTAGCGAGTGCGGCTGAGTTCGGTGCAGGCCTGCTCTACGTGCAGGCAATTGATGTCGGAGGCAAGTTGATGCCCATAGACTTTAACCTGCGCCATGGAACTCTGTTCGCCCAATACTGCGAGGCCCGTGAACCAGACTGGTTCAGCCGTTATTTGGAGTCTCTTCTTGGGATCAGGCACGCTCCCCTCGAGGTGCGCCCAAAGCATTTTTGCATAGGAAAGATCCCACTCGAAAAGCTTGCGCGTGGCGTAATCCCCGACCTTGGGCGACATCCCGCGATTTTCCCAGGACCATCATCTAGGGCCTTTGATTCTAGTCGGCCCTATGACGTTGCATACAAGGATTACCTCTTCATCTCTGAGGCGCAGCAGGAGACGGATTGCATGCGTTATTGGCAAGAGTATCGAATTGAGACGGAGGTCTTGAATGGCGCTGTTTAAGCTCTACTTCGAAGGAGATGAAGGAAAGACCCGTTCGATTGCCTATTACGACTCAGAGCTTAGCTCGTTGAGATGGGAGGATGGCGGAGCTGTTCTAAAGACACTTCCGCTGGATCCAAGTAAGCCGATTAAGCCTGCACGAATTGAGCCTGGGAAAAAAGACATTCGAGTACTAAAAATACAGCTCGGCCTGAACTGTAATTTCGAATGTAGTTATTGCAACCAAAAGTATGTCCCAAGAGCTGAGGTGTCTGCCAAGGATGCCGTTGACGACTTTTTGCGACTCTTGCCCTCGTGGTTCTCAGGGGGGAAAAATGGTTTAGGTTCAGGAGTTCGGGTGGAGTTCTGGGGGGGTGAGCCTTTTGTGTATTGGAAAACGCTGAAACCCTTGGCCGAGCGTATCAAGCAGAAGTATCCGAGCGTCAAGTTCAGCGTGATCACGAATGGCTCGTTACTTGACATCGAAAAGAACGATTGGCTTGTCAAGATGGGATTTGTGGTCTCAATTTCTCACGATGGGCCTGCACAGAACGCCCGCGGCCCTGATCCGTTAAAAGATCCTTCCAGTCGCTTTGCCATCTTGGATCTCTACAGCAAGCTAAGGCCCAAGAATCGGATCTCTTTTAACTCAATGCTGCATGCAGGTAACACGTCTCGAGAGGACATCCAGCGTTTTTTTGTCGAAGCCACTGGTGATCCTCATGTTCCCATCGGAGAGGGCATGTTCATTGACCCCTATGATTCTGGTGGGCTCGCATGTTCGCTGCCAGACCGTCTTTCGGAGGTAAATTTTTCGCGAAGCACGTACGGGGAGATCCGGAAAGGCAAAGCGACAAATTTTCATGGGGTCGCCGCCAAGTTTGAGGGTTTCATTGATTCATTGCGTCAGGGAACTCGTTTAGCCGAAGTGGCCCAAAAATGTGGCATGGATCAGCCTGACAATCTCGCCGTGGACCTCCATGGAAATGTTCTGACCTGCCAAAACGTCTCTGCTTCGGCCACCGCGCCGAATGGTCAATCTCATAAAGTCGGGCATGTAAGCGATTTGAATTCTGTTTCAGTATCTACTGCAACGCATTGGTCCGATCGGTCAGAGTGTCCCAATTGCCCCGTAATTCATCTTTGCAAAGGGGCATGTATGTTCTTGCAGGGTGACCTTTGGGAGGCTGCTTGTAACAATGCGTTTGCCGACAATATCGCTATTTTCGCTGCCGCCATGGAAAGCGTTACCGGGTCAATCTTGGTTTACATAGAAGGCCCGCAGCGTGAGGACAGAAAAGACATCTGGGGTCTAAACGGTGTCCCCGTTACTCCATCGCCCCGCAAAAAGATCATCCCACTCGTACCCGCATAAATAGCCAACTATCTAAATCGCCCGCCTGGTTATGCCAGAGCGGGCATTTTTCTTTGGAGATCGCATGACAGACAAGTATTCAACAACCGAGACAGCTGGCTTGATAAGCATTCGAACCGAGGATCTTGATGATCTATTGACCCGGGCCGCTGAGCGTGGCGCCGAGAGATGCCTAGCCCACCTGGGCCTTGAGAATGGCCACGCCGCAGCAGACATTCGTGACCTACGTAGCTTGATTGAGGCTTGGCGACAGGCCCGCCAGACCGCGTGGCAAACAACGGTCAAGGTAGTGACAACGGGAATCCTTGCGGCGCTGATCGTGGGGCTGGCCATCAAATTGAAGATCTACGGAGGCGGACAATGATCGAGACACTACTTGGCGGATTACTAGGCGGTGCGTTTCGTCTCGCGCCCGAGGTACTCAAGTGGCTCGATCGCAAGGGAGAGCGCAGACATGAACTAGCGATGCAAGACAAAGCTATTGAGTTTGAAAAGCTTCGCGGCGCTCAGCGCATGTCGGAAATTGGCGCTGCAGCCGATCTCGCATGGAGTACCGGTGCACTGGATGCGCTCAAGGAGTCCATTCATGCCCAAGGTCAGCGCTCTGGGGTCCGTTGGGCTGATGCCCTCTCGACTAGCGTGCGCCCGGTGATCACATACTGGTTCATGGCGCTTTACTGCGCTGCAAAGACAGCCGCCTTTGTTGGTGCATTAAACGCGGGTGCTGGCTGGACCGACTCGGCAATTCACGCCTGGACTGATGCCGATCAGGCCCTGTGGGCAGGAGTGTTGAACTTCTGGTTCCTCGGCCGCGTGTTCGAACGGATACGCTCATGATTGAGGTCCCTCAGGCGGCCATTGAGCTCGCAAAGCGTTTTGAGGGCTTCCATCGAGTCCCGAAAAACGACCCAGCCAAGGCTCACCCCTACATCTGCCCGGCGGGGTACTGGACGATCGGGTACGGGAGGCTTTGTTCACCGCAACATCCCCCGGTCAGCATGGATCAGGCTGAGACCTTCCTGCGGGAGGACCTACGAAGCGCTTTGGCAGCGACGTTGAGGTTCTGCCCTGTCTTGGCGGCCGAACCAGAAGGGCGGCTGGCTGCGATCGTTGATTTCACGTTCAATCTCGGTGCGGGTAGGCTTCAGACCTCCACGCTGCGTCGCAGGGTCAACCAAAGGGATTGGGCCGCAGCAGCTAACGAGTTGGGGCGTTGGGTGTATGGAGGGGGTAAGGTGCTTCCGGGGTTGATCGCCCGGCGGCGAGATGAAGCAATACTAATGCGATCTATTTGAATCGGATTTTTCCTGTGCCAGTTGTAGTGGATTGAGTTCCAAGTCTTACCTCGATAGCTGACCCAGTAATTTTCTTGTTGGAGTCAAACTGATCACAGTCCTTAGTCATTTCTCGCTCTTTAGATTCTAGGTTATTGCTTGTCTCGATTGTGCAGAACTCGAATCCACTACTAACTTTAGCCAGCAAAAACTCTACGTCGCCCATTAGGATGATTTTCCCTGACTTATCTTTTTCGGTGAGGGTCCCAACCTTCAGTCGTTGCCCAGGTTGCATGGACGTCGGTACATTAACCCACTGATAGCTTGTCACCGTGTCGTCACTCAGATCAATTGAGTGGCGAAGCTGCTTTGTCTTGGGGTCATAAAGGTCTAAAAAACGTACTTCCATTTTCTCTGCTTGAATGACCATGTCCCCAGTCAATTGAACACCAATCCAGTCCTGTCCAAATCTTTTCGTCGACTTTCCGATGCTTTGTTGAATGTTCATTGCCGCATTTGTAACTTGACCTGAATCCGATATTTGCATGTCTACCCTGAGATCAAATCCCTTTGTAAAGCTATTTGTGTAGCTAGCGACCTGAAAAGGGCTTATGTCCACGAGAGTATTAGCCTGGAGCGACGCGCTCAGAGAAAAAAAACCGGCAAGGAAGATTGATCGAAGTGGGCTGAACATAGTGGCTCCTAATTCCTGGGGAAAATTGATTGAAAGTCCGAGTCCATTTGCTCTCGGACCGTTTTGAGTCCTTTTACCATCAAGGAGACGCTGGTCAATGCAGAGTCACCAGGCTTCAAAGCTCTAAGGTTTGCCTTCATTTCGGCTGATTCAAACTTCTTCAATATCTCAGAGTAGCCCATCGAAAAGTCTGAAGGAACTCCGGGAAGCTGACTCATTCGGCTTGAGCAACGTCTTAGGTTATTTGCATGCTCGGCCTGAGAGGACGCTCCACCTGATTGCTGCGCATCCGGAAGTAGGCTTGTGATGTACAGTTCCGCCTGACGCTGGCAAAACATATGAAGTCTGACAACAGGCTCAATCTTAGATTTCTCTGCTTTGGGGACCTTGTCAGAGAAACGAGAGGTCAGAGTCTTGAAGTCGGAATTCGAGACTCTTTGTTCCGGAGGCAGTGTATTTCCTAGTCGGTAACGGTAGACAACACTGATTAAAACCGAAGCGCTCTTGCCTTGTTTCTCCGTTAAATCCGCTGGTATCGAGTTCGACAGTCGGTCAAACTCGGATTTGGGAAGCGACTCTTTATTCTGCTCATGGACCGCCTTGCGGGATACTTTGGATCCGATGACTGGCGCGACTTCGGAAGCGATTCGGCTTGCCAGCCCAGCATGAGCAGTGCTTGAAATAAGGTAGCCCGCTATCGCTAACGCGCTTCCAATAGTTATAAACTGTATCGGCATCGAACCATTTTCTATCAACCGGCTCCTGAGAAGCAAGTGTTTATGCGCCCGTAGTTTGTATTTCTGTCTGGCTGATCTGGTGAGACACCGGGGCACCCAAACTCGAGTAATGAGTTAGAGGAGTTAGCCCGGAAGACGTTTTTTTGGGCTACTCACGCCTGTATTTACTTGGATCATCTGAATCGGCATCATTGATCTGATCGCGGTCCTGTTTGGAAGTCTAACGGTCTTGGGGAGTTGAAATGAGCGGTGACGAAGAAAATCAGGCGATCAACGACGACGATCCCAAGGCTAGCCAGACTGATCAGCAGCGGGAGCAGGCAAGGCGTGACAAGGAGCGCGAATTGTTCAAGAGCCTTTCCCGGGTA
The DNA here is from genome assembly GCF_965194505.1 of Hahnella aquatica (SeqCode). GTDB lineage: Bacteria > Pseudomonadota > Gammaproteobacteria > Burkholderiales > Burkholderiaceae_A > Hahnella > Hahnella aquatica. Next base: position 703,169 of record NZ_OZ239144.1, read on the forward strand.
AGGACTTATCCGGTCGTGTTGGAGCCTGATGTCAGCGAGACTAAGACCCCGGACAAGTGAGGCGGTTACGGGCTCGGTTCGAATCCCCGACCCCACCAGAACTTGATTTATTTTGACCTCAGCAAGTTAGCGAAGCGACCTCTGCTGGCCCGCCAAAATTACCTATACTAACTTGCTCGTGGTCACATGAGCATGCCCGGAGCCCCGCACTACGCGGGGCTTTTTGCTTTGGGCTGTTGACCTCGCCCCGCCGAAAACACCCCCAAAACCGTGCTCAAACCGCTTTCTGCTCAAAACCTGTTGACCTGAGCAAGGCTAGGTACGCCTCTCAAAAATGGGGTGTTCCGGGGCGTACTGATTGAACGGGGGTTAGTTGGTGTGGTGTTCTGGGGTTCATCTCCAACCCAATCATTTGACTTGGCTTTTCATGCTTTTAGAGCGTGAATAGAGCTGTCAGCTATCACGGAGCAATTAATGATTAACAAAACAAATTGGGCGCAGAGGCTTGCCGAGGATCGCGCTTCAGAGGCGATTGAGGCGGCCAGAAAAACTCTGGAGCGCGCCCTTCAGGAGGTTGAGACCTACCAGGTAAAGCTGGCAGAAGCGCAGACGCCTGAGCAAAAAGCAGACGTCGTCAACTGGACGATTAACTACCTTTCCTCGGGGATCTACCCCCGTCTTCAAGGGCCGAGGGGAGAGTGGGCTTTCGATACTTGATCAATCTGCATTCAATGAGTTGTTCCGAACGGCGGAGCAGTTGTTCAAAGACGGAAAACTCAAGGGATTTGGTGAGATCCACGTCAAGAATAAAAACAAATTCGACCCCAGTTTCGAGCGAAGCATTCCTCTAGACAGCCCCGTCATTAACAAGATGTATGAGTTGGCGAGTCAGTACGGGGGATTCGTTCAGATCCACTCAATGGGCGGAATCTTTGGTGGATATGAGGAGATCTCGGTCATGGCTGAGCGCTATCCCAAGGCGCTCACAATCCTCTCGCATTGCTTGCCGGCCACGCCCCCCCATCTTTTAGGAAGACTCTTTGACAGGCATCCGAACGTGGTCTGCGAGATTTCCGCACAAGGCCCAGTTCACGGCCACCTCGACGGAGGCCGCATATTTACACGCAACGGCCTTCGACCTGAATGGGTCGAGTTGATCGAGCGGCATCCAACTCGATTTCTTGTCGGTACCGACCCCTGCTGTGGGTTTGATCGTAGGTATGGAGAGATGGTTGAAGAGATTAGAAGGGATTTTCTGCCCTATCTCACTCCAAACACTCTGCGAAGAGTAGCCTATGAGAATGCAGTCGAACACTTCAATCTCCCAAGACTGTGACCCCCTAAGGGGGGCCGGTGAACTTGAAGAAACAAGGATTTGGAAGCAAACAACTCACAACGAATAAGTACTTAGTTACGGGAATCAGAAATGACTGAGAAAACAACTTCCATACAAGTGAACCTAACGGGTAAAAATGTAATCGTCGCCTATTTACTCTGGTGGTTTCTGGGTTGGGCTGGCGTTCATAGGCTCTACCTCGGTCGGGTCAAGACGGGCCTTGCACAACTTCTTTTGTTCGCCATCGGTGTTGTGACGCTAATCCTGTTGGTCGGCTACATCTTCTTGGCCATATGGGGAATTTGGTGGCTACTTGATGCGTTCTTCACCTACAAGATTGTCACTGAGGAGAATGAGAGGCTAGGGGTCTTGGCTTCAACATTGTCTGTATCGAAGTCCGGTGGTATTCACAACGAACTGGATCAACTCGAAAAACTCCATGCACTCTTTGAGAAAGGCGTTCTGACTAGAGAAGAGTACGAAGCCAAGAAGGCGACGTACTTGTAGCAAGTTAGTTAAACCTCAAAAAATCAATAATTTAGCCTCTACAAGTCTCTTTCTCGGCGTTTTCGAGAGGCGTCACAGCCTCGTGACATAAGGCACTTGGATATTGCGCCTCATGTTCAGCCGTACTTCAGCGCGGTCGCCTTGCCCCAAAACACTCGGTACATGAAGACCGTGTAAGCGATGATCACCGGCAGCGTGATAGCCACACCCACAAAAATCACATTCAGCGACGCGGTGCTGATGGCAGCCTCCCACACCGTCATGCGGCCAATCACAATGTCGGGAAAGATGCTGTAGGCCAAGCCGAAGAAGGCCAACACAAAAATAAGAACGGTATTGGCAATCACCAACCAGCCGTAACCCGCGTTCACCAGGTTCGGACGCATGAGCACCCAACGCATGGCAAAAAACGCCAGGGCGCACATGAGGGGGACCGGCAGCAGGGCAAATACCTGCGGCACACCAAACCATTTTTCCAATACGCTCTCCTTCACCAGCGGCGTGGCCGCTGATATGGCCAGCAAGGCACCTGCCATGGGCCACAGCACGCGCTGAGCCCAGCGCACTGCTTTTTGCTGCAGATCGCCTTCGGTTTTCATGATCAACCAGCCCGAGCCCAGCAACACATAAGCGGCGGGCAATGTAATGGCGATTCCCAGGCTAAATGCCCAACCCAGAGATCCATTTGCAAAGCCGGTGATGTAACTGCCCAGCATCCACCCTTGCGACGCACTGGCCATGAGCGAGCCAACGAAAAAGGCGCGGTTCCAGAACGACTTGTAGCGCAGTGGTGCTTTCACCCTGAAATCAAACGCTACACCGCGCAAAATCAACCCGATCAGCATCACTGCCACCGGCAGGTAAAGCGCTTGCAGCACCAAGCCATGGGCCATCGGAAAGGCGATCAACAACACGCCCACGCCCAGCACCAGCCAAGTCTCGTTGGCGTCCCAAAAGGGGCCGATGCTGGCGATCATGATGTCCTTCTCGGCGTCGGTCGCTTGCAAGAGCAGTAAGCCAACACCCAGGTCGTAACCATCCAAAATTACATAGGCCAGCAGGGACAACCCCATCACAGCCAAGAAAAACAGTGGCAGAAATTCAGCCCAAGTCATGGTCGCCTTTCAAGTTCATTTCACTTTCAGGTACAGGGCAACAGGGAGCGGTGCATCACACCCCTGCTTTGCCCAACAAGGCACCCGTGGGTGCTTCATGTTTGTGTTCTTTGGGGTTCTCGGCCATGTACTTCAAGACGCCGACGTAAGTGACCAACAGCAAGCCGTAGACCACCAGGTAGGCCGTTAAGGTGAGCGCAATGTAAGGCGGCGGCAAAGTGGTGGCGGCTTCGCTGGTGCGCATCAAGCCATACACCAGGAAGGGCTGGCGACCGATCTCGGTCACGTACCAGCCCGCCAGCGTGGCGATCCAGCCAGAAAATGCCATGCCCGACAGCACCCATAGCAGGGGCCTGGGCAGCACCACTTCCGACTGCCCGCGCTGGCGCCACAAGCGCCAGGCGGTGAAACCGGCGACCAACAGCATCAACGAACCCACGCCCACCATCACGCGAAAGGCGTAAAACACCGGCGCCACGGGTGGGTGCGCACCTTCAAATTCGTTGATCCCTTTGACTTCGCCGTCCAACTCATGGGTCAAGATCAGGCTGGCGACTTTGGGAATCTTGACCGCGTAGTTGGTGGTGCGTGCTTCTTGGTCCGGAATGCCAAACAGCGTCAGCGGTGCGCCGCGCTCGGTTTCCCAGATGCCCTCCATGGCGGCGACCTTGGCCGGTTGGTGCTCCAGTGTGTTGAGGCCGTGCATGTCCCCCACGAGGAACTGCAGCGGCATCACGCAAGCAGCGGTGAAGATGGCCGCACGCATGGCCTTGTGGGTACCGCGCGTCGCGCTGCCTTTGAGCAGTTGCCAGGCGCACAGCCCAGCGATCAAAAACGACGCGGTCAGTGCTGAAGCGAGCAACTTGTGGGCAAACCGGTAGGGGAATGAAGGGTTAAAGACCACCGCCAGCCAATCGGTGGGGATGAACTGACCGTTGACGATTTCGAAACCTGCCGGGGTGTGCATCCAGGAGTTCAGGCTCAGGATCCAGAAGGCCGACATGGTGGTACCAAAGGCGACCAAAAAAGTGGCCACCAAGTGCACCCGCTCGCTCACCCTGCCTCGACCGAACAGCATGATGCCCAGGAAGCTGGCCTCCAGGAAAAACGCTGTCAGCACCTCATAGCCCAGCAGTGGCCCTGAAATATTGCCTGTGCGTTCCATGAAGCCTGGCCAATTGGTGCCGAACTGGAAGCTCATCACAATGCCTGAGACCACCCCCAGCGCAAAGGTGAGCGCGAACACTTTGGTCCAGAAATAGTAGGCCTCTTCCCAAGCCACATCCCGAGTGCGGGCGAAGCGCAGACGGAAGAACAACAAGAACCAGCACAGCGCGATGGTGATGGTTGGGAATAGGATGTGGAAGCTGATGTTCGCAGCAAACTGGATACGAGAAAGGATGAGTGCGTCGATGTCCATGGGGGCTTTCCTATGAATTTACGAGGTTTGACTTTCGGAGCCAACGCCCGTTGCTTTGGGTGATCGACCGGTCAGACGGTCTTTGAATTCGAGCACTTTGGTCACCGTGGCGCCCATGCCCATGAGCTGCATGGCGGTCTCGGGCGCGAGCTTTTGCACGTCGTCAAACCAGGTCATGAGGCGATCAATCAGGTCGTGCATTTCGCGCATCCGCTGCTGTGCATGTCGCTCTGCGTCGGTGGTGGGCGTCTCGAGCAAGGCGGTTCGCAGCATGGTCAGCGTTGGCTCAATTTCGCGGCGGCGGCGTTCCTCGGCCAGCACCCGAAAGATTTCCCACACGTCCGCCGGTGCCTCAAAGTACTCTCGCCGGTCACCCGCTTGGTGACGCAAACGCACCAACCGCCAGGCCTGCAACTCCTTGAGGCCCATGCTGACATTGGAGCGCGAGAATGCCAACGCTTCGGCAATCTCATCGGCATTCAAAGCCTGCGGCGACACATAGAGCAGCGCGTAAATTTGACCCACCGTGCGGTTGATGCCCCACTTGCTGCCCATTTCACCGAAATGGGCGATGAACTCGCGATTCAAGGGCGGAATTTGATCAGAAATAGGCATGTCCCTATTCTAACCGAAAATTCTGAATTTTCAGAAATGACTGAAATATAAGGAAGTGCTTGATTCGCCTGCCCATCAAAAACTTAGGCGGTTTATGAAGAGGTGTGTTTTGCCCCGCCAGAGATAAAGGCGGGGCCTTACAGGAAGCGAATCAAGTCCTCGATGTCGTCGGGGAACATCTCCCGCAGCTCAATGGCCCTCACCACCGAACGACGATCCAGGACGAATAGCTGGGGCAGGCCCCGACGGGCCTTGTAGGTCGACATCCAGTCTGGGCTCGCCATGGCGACGTCAAAGGCGTAGCGGTTCTTCTTCACATAGGCCAGTACATCGTCGCGCGACTTGTCTGTGCTGACCGCAATGACCTCAAGCCCGCGGTGCCGGTGTTTCAAATAGAAGGCATTGAGCAAAGGATTCTGTTTCGCACAGAAGGGGCAACGGGTATGCCAGATCTCAATGATGACGACCTTACCGACAGCCTCGGACTGCTTCCAGACGCGTCCATCCATCAGTTGGATGTCGGGCAGCACTGCCACTTTTCCGATCTCGAGCGCGATGGGCGCGGGCGAATTCTGAGACGAAGGCTGGGCAAGCACCGGCGCTGAGGCCAGGCCCAATGCAATGAAAAAGAGAGGGAGGAGTCGGGATGCCATGCGTATTGGTGACGGTATCACTTCCGGCGGATGGCTGTGACCATATTCCTCTTCCCTTCGACCGCTGCCTGGAACTCAATCTGATCGGTCACCTGCAGGCCATTGAGGATGGTGGCATCCGACACATAAAACACCATGGTCATCGGTGGCATGTCCAAGGAGGGGATCTCCCCATGCTTGATGGTGAGCCGTTTGTTCTCTGGGTCGAGCCGACGAATCTCTCCGGTGGCCCATTCCGCCATGGCGGAGGAACAGACGCCAGCCAGAAGCAGACTGGCCAAGGCCTTTGAAATGGTCTTCACGATCAACCTCCTTTCTTGGGTCGGTAGGCGGCAAAGACGGTTGCCCGCCCGGCACCTTTGACAAGCAACACGTCATACGGGTCGACCTGGCCGCCGTATTCGGGTCCGTCCATGCCGGGTGACCCAATGGGCATCTCTGGAACGGACAGTCCAATGGCCTTGGGCCGCTCCTTCAGAAGACGATGAATCTCTCTGGCGGGCACATGCCCCTCGACCACATAGCCATTGACGAGGGCTGTGTGGCAGGAGGCATATTCCTTGGGCATGCCGACCTCAATGCGCTTTGCATTGTTCCCGACGTCGTAGCCTTTCACCTGAAAGCCATTGGCCTCGAGGTGCTTCATCCAATCGGCGCAGCAGCCGCAGGTGGGCGACTTCCAGACCTCGACCAGCGGCTTGTTGAATTGGGCAATGCCCAAGGATGGCATTGCCGCTGCCCCCAAGCAGGCCAGTCCCAAGCCTGTTAGGAGTCGGCGTCTTGCCAATGGGCTGCTCATGGGCTCACCCGAATCTTTCCGCGCATGCCTGCATCGTAGTGCCCTGCCACGAGGCAGGCAAAGTCGAATTCACCCCCACGGTTGAAGTGCCAGACGATCTCCCCCTTCTCACCTGGGCCCACGTGTGCCATGTAGGCCTCGTCGTGTTCCATGTTTGGATGCTTCTTCATCATCTCGGCATGGGTATCAAGTTCCTTCTGTGTGCCGATCACCATTTCGTGCATCACCTTGCCGCTGTTGCTCACTTCAAAGCGAATGGTCTCATTCCTCTTGATTTGGATGACCTCCGGTGAGAATCGCATGGCATCGCTCATGTCGACCTTGATCACCCGGCTCACCTTGGCCGGATCTCCGGCAATGCCCCAGGCCGTCTGCTCTGCCGGAGCGACCTGAGCATACGACCGTGTCTGCGATCCGTGATGGGCGTTGCCGTGGGCGAGCGCCTCGTGAGGAACGCTCGCGATCAGCGTTCCCGCCGTCAGTGTGAACGCAAAAATGGCTGAATAGTTTTTCATGCGAATGTCCTTTCTGTTGTTTGCTTAATGCTGATGGCCATGACCACCGGCCGACTTGCCTGGCTTCTGAACCTTGACCTCAATCTCTTGGGTGTCGCGCCGGGGCATGGCGCCCTGGCCTGCATGGCCTGATCGGGCCGGGGTCGCGAGAGGGCTGCCCTTCCACTCGAAGGCCTGGGTGCGTGGCGGCTGCTTGTACCAGCCTGGGTTGCTGTAGTCGCCGGGCTTTTGGTCCCGTCGCACCTTGACAACACTGAACATGCCGCCCATCTCCACCGAGCCGTAAGGCCCCTCACCCGTCATCATGGGCGCTGTGTTCTCGGGCAGTGGCATCTCCATTTCGGCCATGTCGGCCATCCCGCGTTCACCCATCACCATGTAATCCGGGATAAGCCGGCCTATGCGCTTGGCCAGCCCTGTGTGGTCCACGCCAATCAGCGTGGGCACGTCGTGGCCCATGGCATTCATGGTGTGGTGTGACTTGTGGCAATGAAAGGCCCAGTCTCCCTCCTCGTTCGCGATGAACTCGATCTGTCGCATCTGACCCACTGCAACGTCTGTGGTGACCTCAGGGCTTCGCATGGCTTTGGGTCGGGGTCCTCCATCGGTGCCTGTGACCTCGAACTCATGGCCATGCAAGTGAATGGGATGGTTGGTCATGGTGAGGTTGCCAAACCGGATCCGAACGCGGTCATTGAGCCGGACATGAAGCGAGTCGATGCCGGGAAAGACTCGGCTGTTCCAAGACCAGATGTTGAAGTCCAGCATGGTCATGATCTTGGGGGTGTAGCTGCCCGGGTCGATGTCGTAGGCATTGAGCAGAAAGCAGAAGTCTCGGTCCACGTTCTCGATGAGGGGATGCTTGGTCTTCGGATGTGTCACCCAAAAGCCCATCATTCCCATGGCCATCTGGGTCATCTCATCGGCATGGGGGTGATACATGAAGGTGCCCGGCCGTCTGGCGGTGAACTCGTAGACAAAGGTCTTGCCGGCAGGAATGCCCGGCTGGTTCAGGCCGGTGACACCATCCATGCCGTTGGGAAGGCGCTGCCCATGCCAGTGGATGGAGGTGTGTTCAGGAAGACGATTGGTCACGAAGATCCGCACCTTGTCACCCTCGACCACCTCAATGGTGGGGCCCGGGGATTGCCCGTTGTAGCCCCACAGGTGCGCCTTAAAGCCAGGCGCCATCTCTCGAACCACCGGCTCGGCCACCAGGTGGAACTCCTTGACGCCGTTGTTCATCCGCCAGGGGAGTGTCCATCCGTTGAGGGTGACAACCGGGTTGTAGGGTCGGCCGGAACTGGGCATCAGGGGCGCCTGCGTCTGCGGGCTCGTTTGCAATACTGGCTCGGGCAATGCTGCCATCGCCACCCGGCTCACGGCGGTGGCCGCGAGCGTGGCAGAGGCAGCTGCGCCGGTGAGCAGTGCACGTCGTCTTGTCATTTCCATGCGTCTCTCCTGGTCTGTGCGAGTTGCTCTCGCAGCGCGAAGATCTTGGGTGTGAGGGCGTGTTCGGCCTGCCAATAAGAGGAGAGCGCCCGAAGGTAGCCTTCGACCGCCTCGGTCTGATGCTTGGCATCCTTGAGCAGTTCGAAAACGCCGATGATCATTCCGTTGTAATGCAGCAGGTGTTCACTAGAGATTCGCTTCTGCAAAGGAAGAATCTCTTGGCGGTGATGCTGAACCTGGGAGAAGGCTTCGTCGCGCGCGAGCATCGCCTCCCGCACAGCGGATTGCAGTGCAATGGTCTCAGGGTGACTGACCTGCACACGCAGGAGGGCTGCATCTGTGGGCGAGGGGAGGGCTGGCTGGGGCGGTGCATCGGGCAGCCGGCTCGGAAGCGCAAAGTCTGTTGCCTGGGCATCGAGCTGAAGGCGTCGAATCAGGGCTTCCCGCGCGGCACCCGCCGCCACCCGCGCCTCCGACAGCGACTTCTGTGTCTGAGCGGAAGACAATTGCTCCTCGGCCTGATGCAGCAGATTGAGGTTTCCAACCTTGCGCATGCGCGTGGCAAGCTCTGCAGCAACAGAGGCCACTTCGGCCACCTGCTGTCGGTGGGCAACGCGCTCCTGGGCAGCCACAGCCAAGTGGTAGAGCCCACTCACCTGGGCGATCAGTCGCGCCTCATGGCTGAGTGCCGACCGGTCTTGGTCACGCAGCAAAAGATAGTCGGCTGGGTTGCGCGAGATGCGCGCGAGGGACTGCTCAAGACCGGGATCCAGTGCGAGTGCGCGTGAAATCGCCATCTGCAGCGAAAGCGGGTTCTTGGGTGAAGAACTGTCGGTGGCTGGCTGGGCTGTATCCGCCGCAATCTCCCGGGCATAAGCCTTCCAGCCGCCGGCCTGATCAACTCGCTCGTTCGCCTGGCGCCAATCCTCCACGGGATCGGCCATGGCAAGCCGGCTCGACCCAAGCAGGGCGAATAACATCCATACAAGCAGGTGTTTCATGGTGACTCCTCAAGACATCAGACAACTGCTCCCCGTGAAGGGCACGGGAAGCCCTGTGACGCTGTCTTTTAGATGCGAGGAGGTCTTAGCAAGCCCTCGAGCACCACGCTGGCAAAGTCTGCGGTGGGCCCCGGGCTTGGGCGGTGGAATGCTGCTTCGGTGAACGTGAGAGAGGCTTGGGCCGGCAGCCCGTACGCCATGAAGCAGGTTGCGGCACAGAGGGCGCAGGCGCCGGCATGGGCTGTGGCCGGGTTGCTGGCGATCGGATCGGCAGCAACCGCCGACTGCGATGCATGCGCACCATGCGCGCTCACGTGCGACCCAAGGTCGGTCGGGGCCGATCCGTGACAGGTCATGGCCGCAGCCGCCTGACCCTGAAGGGGCAGGCTTATCAGCAACAGTATGGTGAGAAGGCGATTAACGAACTTCATATTGGCAATAAGAGTAAACCTTTTTAATGGCTTGGGTAAACTCCAAAGCCCACTGGAGAGGACATGAAATTTACCCCCGCTCTGAGGCTGCCCGTCGCATGGGTCTGTCACCTGCCTGTGGCGCACCGTCCGAGCACTAGTGGGATTCGAGTCGGGTGATCAGGCTTGAAATGTCGAGCCGTCGGCCACCCTGGCTTTGAATGTCCGCGTAGAACTGATCCACGAGTGCGGTCACGGGAAGTTTGGCTTGGTTGCGGCGGGCCTCGCTCAGGCAGAGCTCCAGGTCTTTGCGCATCCAGTCCACGGCAAAGCCAAAGTCGAATTTTCCTTCAATCATGGTGGGGCCACGGTTCTCCATCTGCCACGACTGGGCTGCACCCTTGCTAATCGATTCAAGCACCAACGACATGTCCAGGCCGGCACGTTTGCCGAATGCAATGGCCTCGGCCAAGCCCTGAAGCAGTCCGGCCACGCAGATTTGATTGACCATCTTCGCGAGCTGCCCACTGCCGGAGTCTCCGATGCGTGTGAATGCCTTTGAATAGGCCATTGCCACGGGCTTGGCCGCATCGAAATGTAACTGGGCTCCTCCCACCATGACGGTGAGTTGGCCGCTGACAGCACCTGCCTGGCCACCCGAGACCGGTGCATCCATAAATCCAAGGCCGAGCGCACTTGCCTTGGCGTTGAGTTCCCGAGCAACCTCCGCCGAGGCGGTGGTGTGATCCACGAAGAGCGCGCCCTTGGCCATGGCTGCGAATGCGCCATCGGGGCCAGTGGTCACGCTTCGCAGGTCGTTGTCATTACCGACGCAGCAGAACACCATGTCGGCCTTGGCGGCGGCCTCTGCCGGAGTGACTGCAGTGGCCCCTCCGAATTCCTCTGCCCATGCTTTGGACTTCTCTGCTGAGCGGTTGTAGACCGTGACCTGATGGCCGGCCTCCACCAGGTGGCCCGCCATGGGAAAGCCCATGACGCCCAGGCCAAGGAAGGCGACCCGTGTGGCCGGGCAGGAGGAATAACTTTTTGCTTGGATGCTGGGCATGTCTTTGGGTCCCTTGATTTGAAATAAGTGTTGCAGCCTATTCTGACAAAATGAAGCTTCATGTCGACGCTGGCCCCGCCAACCACTCCCCGCATTCAGCAGCCCTCGGCCTCGCTGAATGGTCGTGCCTTTGGCATTGCGTTGGGCCTGCACGCTGTAGCCTTGTCTTGGGTTTGGTTGGAGATTGATCAGGCGCACCTCCAGGTCTCCGGGGTCAGACCAATGATGGCCAGCATCATTGCGTCTCAGCAAGAGGCTGTTGAATCGAGAGCATCACCGCCCGCCGCCAAGCGCCCCGACACCCAGCAGACCAAGCGCATCATGGCGGCCGAGTCTAGTCGGCCTTCCCCCTTGGAGGTTGCTCGCGAGAGGGAGAAACCGCGTGACCAGGCTGCTTCCGCAGTGGATGCCGAACGGAGGGATCAGGGCAAGGAGGCGGCTGGCTTGGCCGAGGTGATTCAGCCTCAGTTTGATGCAGACTATCTCAACAATCCCAAACCAGCGTATCCCGCCATGTCGAGGCGACTCGGCGAGGAAGGGCAGGTACTCTTGCGTGTGTTGGTGAGCAGCCAAGGCAGCCCAGAACAGATACAGTTGCTGCAGACCAGCGGATTTCCTCGCCTCGATCAGGCGGCCGAGGCGGCGGTTTCGAAGTGGCGTTTTGTTCCAGCCAAGGTGGGCAGCGTGGCCACCACGGCCTGGGTCCAGGTACCAGTTTCATTTCAGTTGCGGAGATAGCGCATGTCGACATCACAGGCCATGGGTCTTGGCCATTTCCTGGAGCAGACTGATGCCGTGGGCATGACGCTCTTCATCATTCTCCTGGCGATGTCGGTGGCCAGCTGGACCGTCATCGTGAGTAAGATTCAGCGGGCACGCAAGGCCAAGCTGTCTGCCACCGATTTCTTGTCTCGATTCCAGAACTCCAACTCGATCGACGACCTTAGGGCGCTCATTGCCGACCATCCCGATGCCCGCTCCCAGATTGCCGCCCATGCGCTCTCGGCCGCGGCGTACAGCCGCATTGCGCCGGGTTCGGGGCTGATCGATTCAGAGAGTCCCAGTGAACTGGTGAGTCGGGCCCTGCAGCAGGCCATCGATGAAGAGGCGGCCCGCCAGGAGTATGGGCAGACCCTGCTCGCGTCGGTCGCATCGAGCGCCCCTTTTGTGGGACTTTTTGGAACGGTCTGGGGTATTTATCACGCGCTCATCAGCATTGGCATGAGCGGGCAGAGTTCGCTCGACCAAGTGGCAGGGCCCGTGGGCGAGGCCCTGATCATGACCGCGCTTGGCTTGGCCGTGGCCATTCCTGCAGCGCTGGCCTATAACGCCTTTCAGCGGCAGGCTCGGCTCTACAGCGGTCAGCTCGAGCGTTTTTCCCACGACCTGTTCGTACTGATTTCCACAGGGAGCAAGCCTCGATAATGGCCTTTCACATCTCCTCAAAGACTGGGCGCAATCAGCCCAATCCCGAGATCAACATGGTGCCGCTCATCGATGTGATGCTTGTGCTTGTGATCATCTTCATGGTCACCGCGCCGCTGATGACCCATGCTGTGAAGGTGGATCTTCCCAAGGCGAACAGCCAGCGCAACGAGGTCAAGCCAGAAACCATCTCTGTCTCGATCGATGCCAAGGGGGATCTCTACTGGAACAAAGAGAAACTTAGTTGGAGTGAACTGCCCGCTCAAATGCAGAGCGCATCGACTGCCAACCCTCAGCCCGAGTTGCACATTCGGGCCGATGAGAACACGGCTTATAAGAAGGTGGCCGAACTCATGAGTGAGGCCTCCAAGGTGGGGCTGACTCGGATTGGGTTTGTGACCGACCCGAAGTAGTCGTGCAGCTCTCGGCTGATCACCACTTCTTCTCAATGGTGAGCATCAGCATGCGAACGCCCTCGGTGGTGCTGCTCTCCCGGGTATCAAGAGCCCCGGCGGCATAGCGTTCACTGATTGTGGTTCGATTGGGTGCCGTGAGATTGCTCACCGAGAGGCGAACATTGGATGTCGCGTCGAGCCGATGCAGGGCATAGAGGTCGATCTGATGATTGTTGCCCACATTCACGATGGTGTTGGTGGAGGCCTCGCGGCTAAAGGATGAGTTCCAACTCACGTTGCCACCCAGGCTCGTTTTTTGATTCTCAAGCTTGTATTCTCCGCCAAGACTCGCTGCATAGCGAGCTGACTCCTGACGTACGAACTCTCCCGACCGATCTGTAATTTCGAGCCGATTCGCGGAGGCATTGCCCTGGAGCTCCAACCGTTGGATTGCCTTGGGCTTGAGTTTGAAGTCGAACACCAGGCTGTAGTCCCTCGCAGAGGCGGCGTTGACTGGGCGCTCTAGATATCGAATGCCTTCGAGTGTGGTTCGGCTGAGTATCTTGTTGCTGGTGTTCCGCACGTACAGGTTTGCGCCACCCGAGCCGCGTTTGTTCTCCAGGAATCGCTCAAGACCAAGTTGCAAGGTGGTGGTCTTCTCTGCCTTTAGATTCGGATTTCCCGACCGATCGGGATTGGCCAGTCCGTTGTCGCCAGTAGCTTCCGTAATGACAGAACTTATCTGAGAGATGCTTGGTTGACGCTGTGTCTGGGCCAGGCTGGCACGAAGGTTGGCACCTTGATTGAGTCGCCACAGCCAATGCAGAGAGGGCAGGACGTTGGTCGCACTGGTCTTGGTCTCTTGCGTGGTTGCATTCTTGGTTCGGTTCTCCGAGGTCTCCAGTCGCAGGCCCGGGGTGAGGGTGTGGGACTTATTGAGTTGCCATTCATCCTGACCCCAGAGGGCAAGATTGCGCTCGCTTGAGTCGACCGAGGTTGCGCCTGAGATTTGCTGTGATCGGCGCTCATCCTCGGCTCGGTATCGCGCATTAAATCCAAACGTTCCCAGGTGGTCGTTGGCCAAGGGCAGGCTGCGCTTGGCAGCAAGCCCAAAGCCCCGGCCGCTGTCTTGGTTGCGTGTCGCTGAATCGCTGTCCACTCCCCCTGCGTTATCGAAACGGATCAGCCTGCCCCTTGCCTGGGTCTCATCGACATGAACAGTCCCTCTCACACTGGCCTCGCCTGCACCCGCGGTTCGCTTCTTCCATTCTCCTGAGACTCGAAGGCTGCCACGGCGGACACGGTCTGTATCCGTCTCACGCGAGATGGTGCCCCCCGTGAGGGTGGTCTGGGTGTCGACTTGTCGCTCACTACCGAAGAACATTGGGCTGATGATGAGCTGCTCGCCGCGGCCCAGGTCTTGCGTAAACCGAGAGATGAAATGCAGGCCGAGGTTGTGGCCTGACTGCTCGTCGCGCTCGGTGGTGCTGCCAGCCCCCGACTGTTCCGCGCTGCTGCGTCTGAGTGTTTGCGGCGAGCCGTCCACCGAGAGGGTGAGTATGGTTCCGGCCACGCCCTCGCGATTCCCGTAGACCACATTGGCGCGGCCCCCAAAGGCACTCCCATCGTGAGACGCGCTCCACTTGGTGGTCGTGGTTTTCTCAGGGGGCACATCTCGCAGAATGAGGTTCACCGTTCCGCCCGGACCCGACGGAAATTCAGCGGTGCTGTTGCGAATAATCTCGATGCGTTCAATCAGTTCGGTGGGCAGTCGAAGCGTTGCCATGGTCCCGCCCGGTCCTCCACCCAAGGGCTCGCCGTCGACGACAATTCTTGGCATGAGCCGATCGCTCGGACCCGAGTGGCCACGCCCCCTGCGCCCGTCCACCGGGGGAAGGCTCAGGTTCACCCCAGGCAGTGCTCGGAGAAGGTCGGAGACAGTCACCGCATCAATCTTCTCGATCTGACTGCGATCAAAAATAATCTTTGTGGTCGATGAGTCGCGTCGCTCGTCATCAGCTGAGACGGCCTCATCGACAACAGTGACCTCGCGAAGCCGCGACTCCGCTCCAGCGTTCTGTGGCAATGCTGAAGCAGCCGGGGTAGTCGATGCGGTGGTGGACTCGCGCGCGGGCGCTTGGGCCAATGCAACCTGGGCGGCAAGAGCACTTAGAACCAGCGCATGTGTTGGTGAAAGTTTCAGGGTGTGCTGCACGGACCAGCGCACCCCGTGAGACGTTGGTTTAATCACTTCCTGTTGGGCTCTGGAGTCAGGGCCCGACTCTCACCGATGGCCCACATTTGAATCCGAGTGGCCTGCGCAGGCAGTGACTCTTGGACCTTCCGGAGGTCTGCGAGGGGCTGCTCAACCGTCTCATCACACAGACGAAAAACGCCCCAGTGAACGCCCAAGGCATTCTTGGCCCGAAGGTCTTGGGTAATCTTCTGGGCCTCGGCCGGGTCTACATGGTGCGCGCCCATGAACCAGCGTGGCTCGTAGCAGCCGACGGGCGCCAAGAGCCAGTCGACAGGCGGCCACTTGCTGGCCATCTGCCGAAAAATGGCGCTGTAGCCAGTGTCGCCCGTGTAGACGAGGTTCATCTCTCGTGTGAAGAGTCGGAAGCCGGCCCAGAGCGTCTGGTTGGTGTCCGTGAGTGTTCGCCGACTCCAATGGTGTGCTGGGATCATTTCCAAGGTTAGTGGCTCGTTGGCATGCAAAGGTCGCTCGAATGTCTGCGTGTCGAACCAGTCCATGGTCTTGATGGATGTCACGCCCCAGTCACGCAGGTAACGGTCCACGCCAAGAGGAACGATGAACGTGGGCGGCCCGCCCGGCTGGGAGGCGAGCGCACGAACGGTCTGCTCGTCGAGGTGGTCGTAGTGGTTGTGCGAAATGAGCACAAGATCGATCCGTGGCAGGTTCCTTAGCGTGATGGGCGGGGGGTTGTGGGCCTTGGGCCCGATGGACTCAAATGGAGAGGCCCTTGCGCTGAAGACGGGGTCGATCAGGATGGCGAGCCCGTCGACCTGCAGGTGCACGCTGGCATGCCCCAGCCAGGTCATGGTCCAGCCGGGCGACTTCTCCTTGAGTGCGGAGGGATCGAGGGCAACCCTTGGAACGTTGCTTGCGTCTTGGGGGGTCAGCTCACGGCCGAGTCGTTCCCACTGCCATTTCAGGAAGCTCTTGAAACCGGGCTTGTCGCCGCCGCCAGGCAGGTTCTGAAATCCGGTGGGTGTGTGATGTGGCTTGTCCGGGCCAGGGTCTGTGGGGATGGCTGTGCAGCCCATGAGCACAAGGCTTGCAGCCAGCATGGACATAAGGCTGCGGGACGGGAAGGAAGAGAAGGGCATGGCTCTTAACTGTGTTGAGTCACAAGCATAATGGCTCGTCATGGGCCATCCGATTAAAAACCTCTTGCTCATCCTCGGTGATCAGTTGGACGAGGCCGCCCCGGTGCTCGCCTCGCTTGATCCGCAGCGTGATGTCGTCTGGATGGCGGAGGTCATGGAGGAGTCCACCCACGTCTGGTGCTCCAAGCAGCGTGTGGCGCTTTTTCTCTCCGCCATGAGGCATTTCGCCCAAACACTCCGCAGCAAGGGCCTGACGGTGTCCTACCGACAGATTGATGATCCCGATAACCGGCAGTCGCTCGCCGCGGAACTCGAGGCGGCCATTGGGGCGTACAAGCCCGATCAGGTGGTCATGACAGCGCCAGGCGACTGGCGGGTCTTGGCATCGATCCGGTCGGCCTGCCAGGCCTGTGGTGTACCCCTGCAGATTCATGAGGATGCCCATTTCTTCTCGACTGTGGCCGACTTCCGAGCCCATGCCAAAGGGCGCAAGCAACTTCGCCTGGAGTATTGGTACCGCGAGTCTCGGCAGCGGCATGGCGTTTTGATGGATGGAGATGAGCCCGCCGGCGGGAAATGGAACTTCGATCATGAGAACCGGGCGTCCTTCCCGAAGTCCGGGCCACCGGAGCAGCGGCCTCCACTGAGATTCGAGCCAGACGAGGTCACTTGCAGCGTGATTGCCTGGGTCAATGCTGCCTTGGCGGGGCATCCCGGCACTGTGGCACCCAGCGCGCAAGGGTTTGGATGGCCAGTGACAAGGCAAGAAGCGCTGGCCCTGTTGTCAGATTTCATTGCGCACCGGCTGCTGCAGTTCGGCCTTTATCAAGATGCCATGTGGACCGATGAGCCGTGGCTTTTCCACTCCCATATCGCCAGTGCCTTGAATCTCAAGCTTCTCTCGGCACGGGAGGTGGTCTCGGCGGTGGAGCAGGCCTGGCGCAGGGGTGATGTTCCGATTGAGTCGGCCGAAGGCTTTATTCGTCAGGTCTTGGGCTGGCGCGAGTATGTCCGTGGCATTTACTGGACGCAGATGCCCGACTATGCCGAGATGAATGCCTTGGCTGCAGTGCATCCATTGCCAGATTTCTTCTGGACGGGAGAGACCGAGATGAATTGCCTGTCTCAGGCGATCTCTCAAACGCTGGAAACCGGCTATGCCCATCACATTCAACGGCTGATGGTGACGGGCCTCTACACGCTCATGTTCGGTGTAGACCCCAGGCAGGTGCATGCCTGGTACCTGAGTGTGTACGTCGATGCTGTGGAGTGGGTTGAGCTGCCGAATGTTGTGGGCATGAGCCAGTACGCCGATGGTGGGCTGATGGCCAGCAAGCCCTATGTGGCCACTGGAAAGTACATCTCTCGAATGAGCAATTACTGTGGCTCCTGCCGATTTCGGCCCGATGAGTCCGTGGGTGACCGGGCCTGCCCTTTCACCACCCTGTACTGGGATTTTCTCCTTCGGCACCAGGAGGCGTTGCGCAGAAATCAGCGCATGGTCATGCAACTCAAGAATCTAGACCGGCTCTCTGAGGAGCGGCGAAGCGAGATTCAGACCAAGGCGGATCAGCATCGCAAGGCCTGCCGGTCTTTGTCATACTCACCTCACTGACCAAGGAGATTCCATTGAACTGCACCATTCGTTGGGCTGGCGGCGACACCATGAGCTTCATTGCCGAGACAGGCTCGGGGCATAGCTTCGTGATGGACGGCGCGCCCGAGGGCGGGGGACGAAACCTTGGCCCTCGGCCCATGGAGACCGTTTTGTCGGGTGCAGCCGCCTGCACGGCCTACGATGTCGTGCTCATCCTGCGCAAGAGCGGCCTGCACATGGTGGGCTGTGAGGTGATCACCACCTCTGAACGGGCCGAGACCGATCCAAAGGTCTTCACCAAGATTCACCTCTTGTTTCGAATCACCGGCAAAGACCTCAAGGCCAACCTGGTGGAGCGCGCCATTTCCCTCTCGCACAGCAAGTACTGCTCGGCCACCAAGATGCTTGGCGCCACGGCCGAGATTACCCACGCCTACGAGCTGTACGAGACCCCTTGACAGCTGTGCTAGCTTGAAATGGAGAGGAGTACTTCCATGCAATCTAGATCACTTCAGTGCACATTGGGCCTCATGCTCGGCCTGGTTGTCTCAGTCGCGGCTGCCCAGAGCAAGCCAAATGCCCACCATCACGCCCATGCTCATGGCCAAGGGGAGCTCGAGCTGTCGATCGAAAAAGGACGCATCCAGGGCATGCTTCGCGTGCCCATGGAGAGCCTGCTTGGCTTTGAGCATGCGCCCAAGACAGATGCCCAACGCGCACAGGTGGCCGACCTGCGCAAGCGCCTCGAGGACCCGAGCAACCTGGTGGCGCCGCCCACTGCTGCGGGCTGTCAGCCCACTTCAGTGGTTGCGGAATCGTCGATGTTCACCGGCGTAGTCAAGGGTGGCCACAGTGAGCTGGCTTATTCGTTTGAATGGAGCTGTGCCAAGCCTGATCAACTCACGAGCCTTGGTCTGCCCGTTTTCGCCAGCCACAAGCGGCTCAAGCAGCTCGAGGTGAGCCTCGTGGTCGATGGCCGTCAGTCCTCGGTTCGACGAACCCCGACATCAACAAACATTCCCTTGCGCTAAGGGGCTGGAGCCTACTGGTTCTGAAAGACCAGGCCTGCATGCTCGCGCATGCTGTGGAATCGGATGTCCTTCCAATGCTCTTGGGCCACGCTGATCTCTGACTGGTAGGCGGCCAAAAAGGTTGGGGCGCCCACGGCATCGTAGGCGATTCGATGGGCGTTGGATTCAATGAATCCCTTGAGGGCGCGCTCATCGTCGGCCGTGACCCATCGGGCGAGCGCGAACTTTGAGCCCATCATGCGAGCCTCGACGTTGTATTCCGTCTTCAGGCGGTGGGCCACCACCTCGAACTGCAGCATGCCCACAGCTCCGAGGAGCAGCTGGCCGCCGTCGTGCGGCTGAAAGACCTGAATGGCGCCCTCCTCACCGAGTTGGGTGAGACCCGCCCGCAGTTGCTTGCTGCGCATGGGGTCGGCCACCTCCACCACTCGGAAGAGTTCGGGGGCGAAGAAGGGCAGCCCCGTGAACTGAAGTGATTCACCCTCGGTGAGTGTGTCGCCCAGCTGCAAAAGGCCGTGGTTGGGAATTCCGATGATGTCGCCCGAATAGGCTTCCTCCAGCAGGTCGCGGCGCTGGGACAGGAAGGAGACCACAGTGCGTGGGCGAATTTCCTTGTTGTTTCGACACACCTTGAGCGGCATGCCACGCTCGAAGCGCCCCGAGCAGATGCGCAGAAACGCAATGCGGTCGCGGTGCGCGGGATCCATGTTGGCCTGGATCTTGAACACCACGCCGCTGAACTTGGGCTCGTCGGCCTCAACGGGTCGCTGAAGCGTCACCCGTGGCTGGGGGGCAGGTGCCAGTTCGACCAGGGCATCGAGGATCTCGCGCACCCCAAAGTTGTTCACCGCGGACCCAAAGAAGACAGGCGTCTGCTTTCCTGCAAGGAATGCGGCCTGATCAAAGGGCGCGGATGCACCCTGCACCAGGTCGATCTCCTCGCGGGCCTGACGATACTCCGCCCCGAAGCGCTCGAGCAGCGCGGGGTTGTGCAGGCCATCGATCACATCGTCGATCTCGCGTGCGCGGTCTTCCCCCGCCTGAAAGACCCGCATCTGGTCTGCCCGGAGGTCCATGACACCGTGAAAGCGTTTGCCCATGCCCACGGGCCATGTGAAGGGAACCACGGCCATCCCCAGGGTTTGCTCAAGCTCATCCATCAGCGCAATGGGCTCGCGCACCTCTCGGTCCATTTTGTTGACGAAGGTCAGGATGGGTGTATTTCGAGCCCGGCAGACCTGCAGAAGGCGAAGGGTTTGCTCTTCCACACCATTGGCCGCATCGATGACCATCAGGGCTGCGTCCACGGCCGTGAGCACCCGATAGGTGTCCTCGGAGAAGTCTCTGTGCCCCGGTGTGTCGAGCAGGTTGATGACGTGATCCCGGTACTCCATCTGCATGACCGAGCTCGCAACCGAAATGCCACGCTGTTTCTCGATCTCCATCCAGTCGGAGGTGGCGTGTCGGGAGGCCTTACGGGCCTTGACGCTGCCGGCGATGTGAATGGCACCTGCGTAGAGCAGGAGTTTCTCAGTGAGTGTGGTCTTGCCGGCGTCTGGGTGAGAGATGATGGCAAAGGTGCGGCGGCGGCGAATTTCTTGGGGCAATGGCATTTGAGACATGGCGACAGTTTGCCGCATCCGTCGCCAAATGTATTTGGCGCATGCGCCTAGCTGTTGGCCGTGCCGCTCTTGGAGAGAGCCAGGATGTCTGGAGCCAGAGCGGCAACGGCCTGATAGTGGGTGAGATACACCTGGCCACTCAGATGGCCGAGGAAACCAGTGCGCTGGAGTCTGTCCATGACCGGGCCCTTGATCTCGCTGAGGTGAAGCCTTATGCCTGCCTCGCGCAGCCGCTGGTCGATTGCCTCGAGGCTCTCGAGTGCGCTGGCGTCGATGTCGTTGATGGCTGAACACTGCAAGACCAGGTCTTTGAGCAGAGGGCGTTCTGCGACCACTGCATTGATTTTGTCTTCCAGTATTCGGGCATTCGCAAAATACAGGCTCTCATCGACCCGCAGGCTCGTGAGGTACGGGCTTGTGTGCACTTGGTGACGCAAGACATTTCGAAAATGCTCCGTTCCTAGAACCAGACCCACCTCGGCAATGTGCGGTCGGCTTGTCTTGTAGAGGTGAAGGAGCAGTGACAGCAGGACGCCGGCCATCAAGCCTGCCTCCACCCCGCCGGCCAGGGTCGTGAAGATCGTGAAGACGACAGCTGAGAAGTCTGCGCGAGAGTAGGCCCATGTGGTGTGCAATGTTCGCAGGTCTACCAAGGACAGCACAGCAACCACGATGGTGGCAGAGAGCACTGCCTGTGGCACGTAATAGAGGGCGGGTGTGAGCAGCAAGGTGACCAGCAAGATGCCCATGGCTGTGAAAATGCCGGCGGCCGGGGTCTGCGCCCCTGCCTCAAAGTTCACCACGGAGCGCGCGAACCCCCCTGTGACGGGGAATCCGCCAGTCACGCCAGCCCCAAGGTTGCTCGCACCCAATGCAACCAGTTCTCTGTTGGGCACAACACGCTGACGGCGCTTGGCTGCCAAGGTCTGTCCCACTGACACCGACTCCACGAAGCCCACCACGCTGATGAGCAAGGCGGGAAGCGCAAGTTGTTGCCAGATCGACCAGTCGAGCGACGGCAGAGTGAAGGGCGGCAGGCCCTGCGGCACGGCGCCGACGATTCGGACACCCTGGGCTTGCCATTGATTGACCCATGTGAAAAAGGCCATTGCTGCGATGCTGGCCACGGGGGCGGCCTTTGAAAGGCCATCTGAAAGCCTTGGCCCCAGGCCAAGGCGTTGCAGCAATGGCTTGGCGCCGCGCCGCGCCCAGATGAGAAAGGCAATCGTGGCCACACCGATGGCCGCAGACAGCAGGTGTGCCTCTGATGCTTGTTGGAGCAGCCCGATGGCCAGTTCCGTGAAGTGATTGCCCTCCACGGTGAGGCCAAGAATGACCTTGAGTTGGCCGGCCGCAATGAGGAGGGCCGAGGCGGTGATAAAGCCCGAGATGACCGGATGGCTCAGGAAGTTTGCCAAGAAGCCGAGCCGCAGGATGCCCATGAGCAGCAGCATCAAACCCGACATAAAGGCCAGCGTGATGGCCATCGTCCAGTAGGCCTCCGTGCCGGTCTGCGCCAGGTCGCCGATGGCGGTCGCCGTCATGAGTGAGACCACCGCCACGGGCCCCACGGCCAGCACGCGGCTGCTGCCGAACACGGCATAGAGCAGGAGCGGGGCAATGCTGGCGTACAGGCCGACCTGGGGTGGCAGGCCAGCCAATGCGGCATAGGCGAGACTCTGTGGAATCAGCATGACCGTGACGATGATCGCCGCCGTGAGGTCACTCGACAAGGTGGTGCGGTCGTAGCCGCGTGCCCACTCGATCATCGGCGATCGCGTCGGCCCAAGGCCCATGTCATGCTTCGGCGCCAGTCGGGGTGGGTGCTTTGGGTCGACGGTTTAGAAGTTCGAATACCAACATGCCGGCCACCATGGACAACACGAACAGTGCAGCCTTGGATTCGCCGGCGCCCATCGAGACAATGCCGGGGCCCGGGCAAAAGCCGGCAATGCCCCAGCCCGCGCCAAAGGTGAGGGAGCCCAGCACCAGGCGGCGATCAATGTCACGCGAGGACGGCAGTTGCATTGGCGCCCCCAGCAGGCTTTGTGTGCGTTTCTTGGCTGCGGCAAAGCCGAACAAACCCACCAGAATGGCGCCGCCCATCACAAATGCGAGCGACGGATCCCAGGTGCCTGCCAGATCGAGAAATCCGATGACCTTTGCAGGGTCTGTCATGCCGGAAATCAGAAGCCCCCAGCCGAAAAGAAGGCCGATGAAAAATTCAATGGCGCGGTTCATAGAGTCTCCCGGAGGTTAGAGGATGTGGCGTGCGACGTAGACGGTGGCAAAGCCGGCGGCCATGAAGGCCAGTGTGGCCACGAGCGAACGCGGCGAGAGCCTCGATAGGCCGCAGACGCCGTGGCCGCTGGTGCAGCCTGCACCGTACCGTGTACCCAGGCCCACCAAGAGGCCTGCAGCCACGATGGCGGCGCCACCAGCCTCAATGCGCGTCGTGCTCACGAGATCGGGTGCAATGAGACCCAGCGTGACGGGTGCCAGGAGCATTCCAAGCAGGAGGGACACCCGCCAACTGGTATCGCCGTGTTTGGGGGCGAGCAGTCCGCCCAGGATGCCGCTGATGCCCAGCACGCGACCGCTCGCCAGAATGAGCGCTGCGGATGCAATGCCCAGCAGGATTCCACCGGCCAGGGATGTCCAGGGGGTGAAGTGAATCCAGTCAATCGTCATGTCTTGCTCCTTTGTTGAATTTGGATGTTTGGGACATTTGAGATCATTCTATTGATATATAATATATTTGTCAATAAACTATATACGCCTTAAATCAAAAGGAGCAAGTCATGAGCAGCACCTCGCAAAGCCCGCACGTGCATGGCATCTTCGATCCCGCAACCTGGACGGTCACCTATGTCGTTCATGCTGGCCGCGGAACCCCTGCCGCGATCATCGACTCGGTTCTTGACTACGACCCCAAGTCGGGGCGCACCAAGACCGAATCAGCAGATAAGGTCATTGAGTACGTCAGAGCCAACGCACTCGAGGTGGAATGGATTCTGGAGACCCATGCCCATGCAGACCACCTGAGCGCAGCTCCTTATCTCAGGCAGACGCTGGGAGGCAAGATTGGCATCGGCAGCCAGATCACCAACGTGCAGAAGATGTTCAAGGGCATTTTCAACCTGGAGCCTGAGTTCCAAACGGATGGCTCGCAGTTCAATGTGCTGCTCAAGAACGAGGAAGTCTTCAAGATCGGAGAGTTAATTGCTCGGGTGATGTCCGTTCCCGGCCACACACCCGCCTGCGTGGCCTACCAGGTTGGAGACGCCGTCTTTGTGGGCGATACCTTGTTCATGCCTGATGTGGGAACGGCTCGCTGCGACTTCCCCGGCGGCGACGCAGAGACCCTCTATGATTCCGTATCAAAGCTCTTGAGCCTGCCGCCGGAGACACGTCTCTTTGTATGCCACGACTATCCACCCAACGACCGCCCGATCGCCTTTCAGACGACCGTGGCCGAGGAGCGGGCCAAGAACATCCATGTGCACGAAGGCATCAGCAAGGCGCAGTTCGTTGAGATGCGTAAAAAGCGCGATGCAACCCTCGAGATGCCAGTGCTGATTTTGCCGGCGGTTCAGATCAACATCCGTGCCGGGAATCTGCCGCCGAAAGAGTCCAATGGGACGGCCTATGTGAAGATTCCGATCAATGCCCTCTGAAACCCTCGACATCCAGTCCATCCGGCAGTCCGCTGGATTTGCGGCTGCCTTTCTGAAGTCCATGGCCAATCAAGACCGACTGGTCTTGTTGTGTCAGCTAACGGAGGGCGAGCGTTCCGTGGGGGAGCTCGAGCAGCTCACGGGCATTCAGCAGCCCAGTCTCTCTCAGCAGCTTGGGGTGCTGCGGGCCGAGGGCTTGATTCAGCCGCGTCGTGAGGGAAAATTCGTGTTCTACAGAATCACCGATACTCGCGTTCTCGGCCTTTTACGCGCGCTAGAGGCCGCCTTTTGTCGAGGAGCACCATGAAGAGCATTCGTTGGAACTGGCTGATTGCACTCATGCTGGCAAGCGGGCCGGCCGCGGCCGATTGGGTCCAGTACGCCGTAGGCGAGAACCATACGTGGTTCTATGAGGAGCCATTTCTCAAGCGAGAGGGCGGCCTGCGCACCTTTTGGATCGTGAAGAATTTGTCGGCCCCCGATGAAAAAGAGGCCTTGTCCTACCGATTCTTGGTCCAGTTCGACTGCACCAATAGCCGATACCGCTATCTGAGCGAGCGGGCTTTCAAGGAACCCATGGGCAACGGGAAGATACTGTTCTTCGACGACACTTTTACCAAATGGCTTTCCGCTGCCCCCAACGGCCTGATGTCACACCTTCAGACCCACGTCTGCCGAAAACTCAACTAGTCGGCCCACAGCCAGGCCTGGTCCATGAGCCGTGGGCCCATGAGACGCAAGGCCATGTTTCGCGCCAGGCCCATCGGCCCGCCGAGTTGAAAGATCCTTCCGCTGCGCCCGGCACGCAGTTGCACTAGTCGAACCCGTTGCCAACGAGCGGTGCCGTATCGGGCCATGGCCAACTCCAGTCGGCTGGGCCCTGCATCATGTAGGCACTGTGCAAGCGTCCATGCATCCTCGAGCCCCATGGCAGCACCTTGCGCCAAGTGAGGCCGCATGGCGTGGCCGGCATCCCCAATGAGGGCCAGCCTGCCGTGATGCAGGACCTCTGGGCCCGGCAGGGGTGGTGTGGCATGAAGCGCCCATCCGCGCCAGTCGTCAACGGAGCAGAGAATGTCTCTCAGCATGCCGTGGCAGGCTGAGAAAATAGAGGCCAGTGCGGTCGGTGTGACGGCACTCGACCAGCCCTGCGCCATGTTGGGTAGTTCGGGGTGAATCAATACGAAACCATACGATTCATGTCGGCCCAGCGGGTAGCCGACGAGGTGGGCGCCTTGCCCACACCAGACGGTGATCTCGCGGCCCATTTCAGACCTGGGGTTGGGGCAGATGTGCAGCAGGCCACGAATGGCTGCCTGACCCGTCGCCCGTGGGGCCTGCGCCTCTGGCACGGCCGATCGCAACTGACTCCAGAGCCCGTCAGCGCCAACCCAGGCACCTGTGGCTGACGTGTGGATGACCGCATCGGCCCGTATGTGCTGGTCCCAAACAACTGGGATGTTCAAGGCCTTGGCCCGATCGAGCAGCACGGCCTGAAGGTCGGCTCGGCGAATGGTGAGCGTGGGCTGACCAAAACGTGAGACGAAGTCTGGCCCGGCCGGAAGGCATGCCAGACTGGCTCCCGTGCGCAGGTCTCGAAGGCGAATAGCCCTGGGCGCCACAGCGAGGTCCTGTAAGCCTGCCGCGAGCCCGAGGTTATTGAGAATCCGGACAGCATTGGGGCTCAATTGGATGCCGGCACCCTCGGGTCGCGGCCCATCGGCCTGCTCGAAGACAGCCACCGGCAGGCCCAGCTGCCGACATGCAATGGCACAGGCCAGGCCGGCAATGCCGGCACCAACAATTTGAATGGGAGTGGTCAAACCTGACACCCGTTTGAACGCATTAACTGGGGCAGGAGTGGCGCGGCTGGCAGGATTCGAACCCACGACCCCCTGGTTCGTAGCCAGGTACTCTATCCAACTGAGCTACAGCCGCACGCGTCAAAACAAGAGCGAGAGTATAGCACTCGGATCAAGAGGCCTGCGCCTGAAGGGCCGTCTTCATGAGGTCTGCCATCGTGCGGGCCTCGATCTTGTCCATGATGTTGGCCCGGTGGGCCTCCACCGTTTTGATGCTGATGTTGAGGTCGTCTGCGATCTGCTTGTTGAGACGGCCAGCCACAATTCGATCGAGCACCTGGGCCTCTCGGGGGGTGAGCCGCTCGAGCAGTTCCTTGGCACGACGGGCCTCGTCCTCCCGCTCACCCGAGTCCTTGAGCCGCTCGAAGGCCTTGGCCACCAGGGCACAGAGCTGCTCATCATTGAAGGGCTTTTCCAGGAAGTCCATGGCGCCCTTCTTCATGCTGTCGACGGCCATGGGCACATTGCCGTGACCGGTGATGAAGATGATGGGCAGGTGAAGGCCCTTCTTGAGGAGGGCCTCGTGGAGCTCGGTGCCGGTCATGCCGGGCATGCGTACGTCCACGATCATGACCGCACGCTGGCTGCTGTGGCCCTTGCTCAGGTGGTCGAGCACACGCTCGCCAGACTCAAAGCTGGTCACCCGAAAGCCATGCCCCTCCAGAAGCCAGCGCAGCGAATCTCGCACGGCTTCATCGTCGTCGACCACGTAGACCAACTCATTCATTCCAGTTCCTCCTGGTCCGACTCGTCGAGGGCCTGGGCCACGTCGAGGGGAATTGAAAAACAAAACCGACTCCCACCGTCGGGCCGATCTTCAAACCAGAGTCGGCCGCGGTGCCCCTCAATGATAGACCGGCAGATGTTCAAGCCCATGCCCATGCCTTCAGTCTTGGTGGTGTAAAAGGAATCGAAGAGGCGCTCCCGAATTTCATCGGCCACGCCGGAGCCTCGGTCTGTCACCACGAAGACAATCATGCTGCCCGTCTGCTCCACAGTCACCTCGAGAAGGCGCTCGTCGGTGTCACGCATGGATTCAACCCCGTTCTTGAGCAGGTTGATCAGCACCTGCTCAATGAGAATGGGATCGACATAAATCTGCGGCAGGTCTTGCGAGACATGTTGTTGAATCTCTACGCCAAGGCCGCGCGCATCAATCTCCGCCAAGCCCAGTGCCTCGGTCAGAATGGCGGAGGGATCGACGAGCTTCCGAATGGGGTCGCTGCGCTTGACGAAGCCACGTATTCGCCGAATGACCTTGCCGGCCCGCTCGGCCTGCTGGGCGGTCTTGGAGAGCATCTCCATGAGCTCATCCGGGCTCAGGACCTCCCCACGAGACTGCGCAGCACGAATGCGGGCCGAGGCACCCATGGTGTAGTTCGCAATGGCGGTGAGGGGCTGGTTGAGCTCGTGGGCCAGCGAGGAGGCCATCTCGCCCATGTTGATCAGGCGCGATGTCTGCTGGATGCGCTGGTACTGCAGCCGTTGGTTCTCCTCGGCCAGTCGACGCTGCGTGATGTCGGTGGCGACCACCATCTGCACCACGCGCCCATCCACCCACTGGATGCTGCGAACCCGCACGTCGAACCAACGCTGCACGATCGCATTGAAGAGCTCCCGACTGTCGGCCCAGGGCGAGCGGGAGGCTCGGGTAAAGGGCCGGTGCCCGGTTCCGAGCTCGTCGCCAAACCACTTGCGGTAAGCCTCATTGGCAAAGAGGAGTTCTTCGGAGGGCTCAGCCGCTGCCACGGACACCGCCGCATCCAGGGACTGCAGCACCGTGATGAACCGCTCCTGGGCCAGGGCCAACTCGGCGCGAATGCGGCTTGGCTCTGTGATGTCCGTGATGGAGCTCATCCAGCCCACCTGGTTGCCCGCCGCGTCCTGCAGGGGAGAGGTGTACATGCGGCAGATGAGCCGCGTGCCGTCTCGGTGCATGACGTTGATCTGACTGTTGAGGCCGGCAATCTCGCCGGCCAGCAGCTTCTTGATGTTGAGCCGGTGGAGCTCTGTTTCCTCGGGTGGCCAGTAGCTGTAAGGCGGCACCTGCCCAAGAAGCTCGTCCTGGGTCAGGCCCACGATTCGGCAAAAGGCAGGGTTCACGTAGCTGATGCGGCCGGTCATGTCGATCACCCGCATGCCCGTGGGCATGGAGTTCTCCATCGCCCGGCGAAAGGCAATTTCCCGAGAGAGTTCCTCCTGGGTGCTGGTTCGACGCTTGAACATGTCTTTAGTGTACGAGGCCAAGCCGGCCCTAATTTCTTAATACGAAATGCTATGCCGCATAGCGGAAAATCCATTGCAAACCGCTGCGAGTGGGTCAAGAATGCGTTGTCTACGTCAAGGAGTCGATTGCCATGTCCACGCTGCCCCCGCATGTCAGCCAACTGATCAACACCACAGCCGACACCGACCCTCAAGAGACGCAGGAATGGCTCGCCGCCCTCGAGGCCGTGATCCAGGCCGAGGGGCCTGATCGGGCGCAGTTCTTGTTGGAGGCCCTGATCGACAAGACACGCCGATCCGGCGGGCTGGTGCCCTTCTCAGGCGCGACTGCCTATGTCAACACCATTCCAACGGCCATGGAAGAACACTGCCCAGGCAACCTGGAGCACGAGGAGCGCCTGCGCTCATGGATGCGGTGGAATGCCATGGCCATGGTGGTGCGGGCCAATCGCGCCGATGGCGACCTCGGCGGCCACATCTCGAGCTTTGCCTCACTGGCCAATATGCTGGGCATCGGTTTCAATCATTTCTGGAAAGGCCCTCATCATCCCAAGGGCCAGGACCTCCTATTCATCCAAGGTCACTCCTCCCCCGGCATCTATGCCAGGGCCTTCCTCGAGGGGCGCCTCACCGAGGACCAGCTCAATCGTTTTCGTCGTGAGGTCGATGGTGGGGGGCTCTCGAGCTATCCACACCCCAAGCTCATGCCGGAGTTCTGGCAGTTCCCCACCGTCTCGATGGGCCTGGGTCCGATCATGGCCATCTACCAGGCACGCTTTCTGAAGTATCTCCATGCGCGCGATCTGTCCGACACAGCCGAGC
The DNA here is from genome assembly GCF_965194505.1 of Hahnella aquatica (SeqCode). Classification (GTDB taxonomy): domain Bacteria; phylum Pseudomonadota; class Gammaproteobacteria; order Burkholderiales; family Burkholderiaceae_A; genus Hahnella; species Hahnella aquatica. The sequence goes on from NZ_OZ239144.1 coordinate 732,066, forward strand.
GCAAGGTCTGGGCCTTCTGTGGCGACGGCGAGATGGATGAGCCAGAGTCGATGGGCGCCATTGGTCTGGCCGCCCGGGAGCAGCTCGACAACCTCATCTTCGTGGTCAACTGCAACCTGCAGAGGCTCGATGGCCCCGTTCGTGGCAACGGCAAGATCATTCAGGAACTCGAGAGCGATTTCCGTGGGGCCGGCTGGAATGTGATCAAGGTCATCTGGGGCGGCTATTGGGATCCCCTCCTGGCGGTCGATCACGACGGCATCCTCAAGAAGGTCATGATGGACACCGTCGATGGCGAGTATCAGAACTACAAGGCCAACGATGGTGCTTACGTGCGCAAGCATTTCTTTGGTAAACATCCCAAACTGCTCGAAATGGTCTCCAAGATGTCCGACGATGACATCTGGCGTCTGAACCGTGGCGGCCACGACCCACACAAGATCTATTCGGCCTTCTCCGCAGCCGTGCGGCACAAGGGTCAGCCCACGGTCATTCTCGTCAAGACCATCAAGGGCTTTGGCATGGGCAAGGTGATGGAGGGCCGCAACACCGCCCACCAAACCAAGAAGCTCGATGACCAGTCGATTCGGGAGTTCCGCGACCGCTTCGGCATTCCGATCTCAGATGAGCAGCTGCCCGAGGTGCCGTTGCTCAAGCCTTCTGATGATTCGCCCGAGATGCGCTACATGAAGGAGCGCCGCGAGGCTCTGGGCGGCCCGCTGCCGCACCGTCGTATAAAGGCCGATGAGTCGCTCAAGGTGCCTGGGCTGGATGTCTTTGCCCCGGTGCTCGAGGCCACGGCCGAGGGCCGGGAAATTTCGACCACCCAGGCCTATGTGCGATGCCTCACGCAACTCCTGCGCGACAAGAGCCTGGGCCCGAGGATCGTGCCGATTCTGGTCGATGAGGCCCGCACCTTTGGCATGGAAGGGCTCTTTCGCCAGATTGGCATCTATTCAATCGAAGGGCAGAAGTACGAGCCGGTCGACCGCGACCAGGTCATGTACTACCGCGAAGACATCAAGGGCCAGATTCTGCAAGAGGGCATCAATGAGGCCGGTGGCATGAGTTCCTGGATTGCGGCGGCCACGTCGTACTCCACCAACAACCGCATCATGATTCCCTTCTTCATTTATTACTCCATGTTTGGCCTGCAGCGGGTGGGTGACTTGGCCTGGGCTGCCGGCGACATGCGAGCAAGAGGGTTTCTGCTTGGAGGCACGGCTGGCCGCACCACCCTCAATGGCGAGGGCCTCCAGCACGAGGATGGGCACAGTCAGATCTTTGCATCGGCCATTCCGAATTGCGTCTCATACGATCCAACCTTTTCCCATGAGGTGGCAGTGATTCTGCACAACGGTCTGGAGCGCATGGTTCAGAACCAGGAGGATGTCTTCTTCTACATCACCCTCATGAATGAGAACTATGCGCACCCGGGCCTGCGCAAGGGCACGGAGCAAGAGATTCTCAAGGGCATGTACCTGCTGGAGCAGGTGGGCGAGGCCAAGGCCAAGCTCCGGGTTCAACTGCTGGGCAGCGGTACGATTCTGCGCGAGGTGCAGGCGGGCGCCCGCATTCTTGCGGAGCAGTTCGGCATTGCATCCGATGTCTGGAGTTGCCCGAGTTTCAATGAACTGCGTCGAGAGGGGCTGGATGTGGCGCGCCATAACCTGCTCCACCCGACCGACACGCCGAGGGTGCCCTTTGTGACCCAGCAGCTTCAGGGCCACGAGGGCCCGGTGGTGGCCGCCACCGACTACATGAAGACCTTTGCGGACCAGATTCGTCCCTTCATGCCTGAGGGGCGGCGCTACACGGTCTTGGGCACCGACGGCTTTGGCCGCTCCGACAGCCGGGCAAAGCTGCGGGAGTTCTTCGAGGTCGACCGCCGCTACGTGGCCGTGGCTGCTTTGTACAGCCTTATGCAAGACGGCAAGATCAAGCCCAAGCAGGTGCAGGATGCCATCTCGAGCCTGGGCATCCAGGCCGATCGAATCAACCCTGCATTCGCCTAAGAGAGGAAACAGACCATGGCCACGATGGAGTTGCGGGTACCGGACATTGGGGATTTCAAGGAGGTGGAGGTTATTGAGGTGTTAGTGAAGGCTGGGGATGTATTGGAGCCTGAGCAGAGTGTGATCACGGTGGAGTCGGACAAGGCTTCGATGGAGATTCCGGCGTCCTTTGGTGGGACGTTGTTGAGTTTGAGTGTGAAGGTGGGGGACAAGGTGGGTGAGGGCAGCCTGTTGGGCCTTGTGGAGGCCGCCACAACGGTCTCCTCTGTGAGCAAGGCCGAGGGGGTTACGTCGGTCGGCGGTGAGGCCGTGGTGTCTTCGGCCGAGACGCGATCGGCGTCTCCCGAGGCCAAGCCAGCGTCTGTGGCGCCTGCCGGGGCGGGCACCGGACAACTGCCGCATGCATCGCCCTCGGTCCGAAAGTTCGCCCGAGAGTTGGGCGTCGACCTCTCCCGCATTCAAGGCTCTGGCCCGAAGGGTCGGATCACGGCCGACGATGTCCGCGGCTTCGTGAAGGGCGTCATGTCTGGTGCCACCGTTGCCTCGTCTGGGTCCGTGGGTGGTGGCGCAGGGGTTGGGCTCGATCTGCTGCCTTGGCCGAAGGTCGACTTTGAAAAGTTCGGCCCCGTGGAGCGCAAGGCCTTGTCGCGCATCAAGAAGATTTCCGGAGCCAACCTGCATCGCAACTGGGTGATGATTCCCCATGTCACGGCCGACGAGGATGCCGACATCACCGACCTCGAAGCCTTAAGGGTCGCCCTCAACAAGGAACACGAGAAGTCGGGCACCAAGATCACGATGCTCGCATTCCTGATCAAGGTGGTTGTGGCGGCGCTCAAGAAGTATCCGGAGTTCAACGCATCCCTCGACGGCGACAACCTGGTCCTCAAGCAGTACTTCCACATTGGCTTTGCAGCCGATACGCCCAATGGGCTGGTCGTGCCCGTGATTCGCGACGCCGACAAGAAGGGCGTGCTCGAGATTGCAGCCGAGACCTCCGAGCTGGCCAAGAAGGCGCGCGATGGAAAGTTGTCTCCCTCCGAGATGCAGGGTGGGTGCTTCTCGATTTCCTCCCTCGGTGGCATCGGCGGAACTCACTTCACCCCGCTCATCAATGCGCCGGAGGTTGCCATTCTTGGTGTCTCCAAGTCCCTGATGAAGCCTGTCTGGGACGGCAAGGCCTTCGTGCCTCGACTGATCCTGCCACTCTCGCTGTCTTACGACCATCGCGTGATCGATGGTGCCGCAGGTGCTCGCTTCAATGTGGCCCTGGCCCAAATGCTCGGTGATTTTCGCCGCGTCTCACTCTAAGGAAACAGACCATGGCCACGATGGAGTTGCGGGTACCGGACATTGGGGATTTCAAGGAGGTCGAGGTTATTGAGGTGTTGGTGAAGGCTGGGGATGTATTGGAGCCTGAGCAGAGTGTGATCACGGTGGAGTCGGACAAGGCCTCGATGGAGATTCCGGCGTCCTTTGGTGGGACGTTGTTGAGTTTGAGTGTGAAGGTGGGGGACAAGGTGGGTGAGGGCAGCTTGTTGGGCCTGGTGGAGGCCGCCACAACGGTCTCCTCTGTGAGCAAGGCCGAGGGGGTTACGTCGGTCGGCGGTGAGGCCGTGGTGTCTTCGGCCGAGACGCGATCGGCGTCTCCCAAGGCCAAGGCAGCGGCTGAGAGCAAGGCCGACCTTGAGACTCAGATGTTGGTGCTGGGGGCGGGCCCCGGTGGCTACTCGGCCGCGTTCCGTGCAGCGGATCTTGGGCTCTCCACCGTGCTGGTGGAGCGCTTCAGCACCCTGGGCGGCGTCTGCCTCAATGTGGGCTGTATTCCCTCGAAGGCCCTGCTACACGTGGCCGGCGTGATGGACGAGGCCAAGTCGTTTGCTGCCCACGGCGTGACCTTCGGTGAACCGAAGGTCGATCTCGACAAGCTGCGCGGTTGGAAAGAACAGGTGGTGGGCAAGCTCACTGGCGGACTGGCTGGCATGGCCAAGGCCCGCAAGGTTCAGGTGGTGCAGGGTGCCGGTCGGTTTGTGGGCACCCATGAGATGGACGTGACCGATGCGGACGGCAAGGTCACCCGCATTCGATTCCAACAGGCCATCATCGCTGCCGGTTCCGAGGCCGTTCGGCTCCCGTTTCTTCCCGACGACCCTCGGGTGGTGACCTCCACCGGGGCGCTGGCCCTGCGCAGCCAGCCCAAGCGCATGCTGGTCATCGGTGGGGGCATCATCGGCCTGGAGATGGCCACGGTCTACTCGACGCTTGGCGCTCGCGTGGATGTCGTCGAGATGCTCGATGGCCTCATGCTGGGGGCCGACCGAGACCTGGTGAAGGTCTGGCAAAAGTTCAATGCCCATCGCTTCGACCGGATCATGCTCAAGACCAAAACCGTGGGCGCCCAGGCCAAGGCCGATGGCATCCATGTCCAGTTCGAAGGGCCCGATGCACCGGCGCAGCCGCAGTGCTACGACCTTGTTCTGCAGGCGGTTGGCCGTCGGCCCAATGGCAAGGCCATCGGTGCAGAAGCCGCTGGCGTGCAGGTGGATGAGCGGGGCTTCATTGCCGTGGATGCCCAGATGCGCACACAGCAGCCTCATATTTTCGCCATCGGCGACATCGTGGGTCAGCCCATGCTGGCCCACAAGGCCGTCCACGAGGGCCATGTGGCGGCCGAGGCCGCAGCTGGTCTGAAGTCGTTCTTTGATGCCCGCGTGATTCCGTCGGTGGCCTACACGGACCCAGAGGTGGCCTGGGTGGGCGTCACGGAGGATGAGGCCAAGGCCAAGGGCATGTCCGTGGAGAAGGCCGTATTCCCGTGGGCTGCATCCGGCCGAGCGATTGCCAATGGACGAGATGAGGGATTTACGAAACTTTTGGTGGACACTGAGACTCATAGGGTCGTGGGTGGTGGCATGGTGGGCACCCACGCGGGCGACATGATTGGTGAGTTGGCCCTGGCCGTCGAGATGGGCTGTGACCCAACCGACATTGCCAAGACCATTCACCCGCATCCCACCCTCGGCGAGACGATCGGCATGGCAGCCGAGGTCTTCGAGGGTGTTTGTACCGACCTCCCGCCGGCGAAGCGCCGCTAAGGCACTTCACTCCGGCTTGCAGCCAGTCCCCTTCAAACGGGCTGGCTTTTTTTTGCCCGGAATTTGGCCGGCAGGGATCTAAGCCCGATCTATTCCGATAGGGCTGCGCGTCTTTTTGTGACTTGGGCCAGCACCTGATTGGGGGCTGTGCCCCCCAGGTGATCTCGGGCCGCAAGCGAACCCTCGAGCGTGAGCACCGCAAAGACATCCTGCTCGATGAGCGGACTAAAGCCTTGAAGTGCTTCCAACGAGAGGCTCTCGAGGCCGCAATCCTTGTTGGCCGCCTCACGCACGGCCAATGCCACGGCCTCATGCGCATCCCGAAAGGGCAGGCCTTTTTTGACCAGGTAGTCGGCCAGGTCTGTGGCTGTGGCGTAGCCCTCCATGGCTGCAGCCCGCATGGCCGCGGGCTGGGGCTGCAGGCCCGTGATCATCTCTGAAAAGGCGCGCAGTGTGTCGAGCACGGTGTCCACGGTGTCGAAGAGCGGTTCCTTGTCTTCCTGATTGTCTTTGTTGTACGCCAGTGGCTGAGCCTTCATCAGGGTGAGCAGGCCCATCAGGTGGCCAAAGACCCGTCCGGATTTGCCGCGGGCCAACTCTGGCACATCGGGGTTCTTCTTCTGCGGCATGATCGACGAGCCCGTGCAGAAGCGGTCGGGCAGTTTCACGAAGCCATAGCGGCTCGTCATCCAGAGAATCAGTTCCTCTGAGAGTCGTGAGAGGTGGGTCATGATGAGGGCCGCCGCCGCAGTGAACTCAATGGCAAAGTCTCGATCGCTCACGGCATCCAGGCTGTTCTCGCACACGCCCTCAAACCCCAGCGTCTTCGCCACCCGCAGTCGATCAATGGGGTAAGAGGTGCCCGCCAGTGCGGCCGCACCCAGGGGAAGTCGATTCAGGCGAGACCTCGCGTCGCAAAGCCGCTCGTCGTCTCGGGCAAACATGGCCTCATAGGCCAGCATGTGATGCCCAAAACTGATGGGCTGTGCCACCTGAAGATGGGTGAAGCCCGGCATGATGGTGTGCGCGTGCTGCTCGGCCTGGTCGATGAGGGCGCTGCGCAGGCTGCGAAGCGCCTCGCGAATGTCATCGATGCTCTGGCGCAGCCAGAGCCGGATGTCTGTGGCCACCTGGTCGTTTCGAGACCGTGCTGTGTGCAGCCGCTTGCCTGCATCACCAACGAGGTCGGTCAGGCGTTTCTCGATGTTGAGGTGAACATCCTCCAAGGCCACGGACCACTCAAAACGGCCTTCAGCAATCTCTTTGGCAATCGTTGCCAGCCCTGACTCAATTGCAGTGAGGTCTGCCTGCGAGAGCAGCCCCACGGCGTGCAGCATCTCCGCATGGGCCAAAGAGCCTCGAATATCGAATGGCGCAAGCCGTTGGTCAAAGCCCACCGAGGCGGTGTAACGCTGAACCAATTCCGAGACGGGTTCGTCGAAGCGGCCCGACCAGCCGACATGCTTGTTCTGAAGTGATCCGCTCATGGGGGCGCCTGTCTGTTGTCCATTACACTGCCGAATATGTGGATTATTGCATCGCGTGAAAGCCGGCTCGCCATGTGGCAGGCCGAGCATGTTCAGGCCCTGCTGGCCAAGGCCAGCGGCCAGCCCGTCAACATCCTCGGCATGACCACGCGGGGTGACCAAATTCTCGATCGAACGCTCTCCAAGGTGGGTGGCAAGGGGCTCTTCGTCAAGGAACTGGAGACCGCGCTCGAAGAGGGCCGCGCCCACCTGGCAGTGCATTCGCTCAAGGACGTTCCCATGGAGTTGCCCGAGGGCTTTGAGCTGGCCACCGTCATGGCTCGGGAAGACCCCCGGGATGCCTTGGTCTCCCCCCATGTGGCGAGCCTCGACGAGCTGCCACCCGGTGCGGTGGTGGGCACCTCCAGCCTGCGCCGTGAGGCTCAGCTTCGGGCCCGGCATCCCTCGCTCAAGATCGTGCCGTTGCGCGGGAACCTGGACACCCGTTTGGCCAAGCTCGATCGCGGTGAGATGCAGGCCATTATTCTGGCTGCGGCTGGGCTCAAGCGGCTGGGCCTTGCCAACCGCATTCGGCAGGTCATTCCCCCCGAGGTCATGCTGCCGGCGGCTGGGCAGGGCGCATTGGGCATCGAGATTCGTGCGGGCGATGCGCCCACGGCAGCGCTGGTGTCGTCCCTTGCCGATGCCAAGACTTTCATGGAGGTTCGAGCCGAGCGCGCGGTGTCAAGGGCGCTGGGTGGCAGTTGCCAGGTGCCGCTCGCGGCCTACTGCGTCACGGAACCCGATGGCAAGACGCTCTGGCTGCGTGCTCGGATTGGCATGCCAGATGGCTCGCGCTTGTGCCAGGCCGAGGGGCATGGCACCGACCCCGAGGCCTTGGGTCTGTCGGTGTCACAAGACCTCCGAAGCCAGGGCGCCGACGAGATTCTTTCCGCCCTCGAGGGCTGACAGGACGGCCCAGATGGCCGGCACCCTCGTCTCGCTCCGACCGTTGTGGGAGGCGGATGACCGCTTTGGCCGAAGAGGCGCGCCGTGCTTGCTCGAGGATGGCACTCGGCTTGTCTATTCGCCGGCCCAACGGCTCGTCCTCGAGCCCTGGACTGCAGAGCGCGGCCCTGCGTTTTTCTCTGGTGATGATGAACCCCGGTGGCTTGCGGCCACCAGCCCTGCCAGTGCTCAGGCCCTGCAGCAGCAGCCGCTCGCATGCCAGGCGCTGGTGGCTCAGGCGGGCCGGCTTCGATGGGCCGCCGTGGGCGAGGGTTCCGCACAGGCCCTTAGACAAGTGCTCAGCCAGTTGGGGCTCGATGCTCCGGTGGTCTGTCCGGATGGTCCGGGCGATGCCCATGCCCTCATGGAGAGGCTCTCCGGCGAGCAGCCTGGGGCCATCGCACTGCTGGAGTCCACAGACAATCGAGCTGTGCTTGCGCAGGGCCTCGAGCAGGCAGGTTGGCGTGTTTGGCGATGGGCCTTGTACCGGCGTGAGCCGCTGCCACTGATCCGCCTTGCAGACCTTGAGAGACCGCTTTGGATATTGCTGTCGAGCTCCGGCCAGGTGCGTGCAGCACTCGATGACTTGGCAGGCCAGGGGCTGACCCCAGATCAGGCACGCTGGCTCGTGCATCACCCTACGATAGAGGCTGTTCTTCGAAGTGCCTGCCCGAGTGCGCAGATTCTTCGGCTGGCCTCACCGAATGAAGCAGATGCGGCAACAGCGATTAAACTGAATCCATGATCACCGACACCGACAAAGCCGCAGACACGTCTGAGTCCTCGGCACCGCCCATCCTGCCCTCGGCCAGCCCCGCTGCACCAACCTCTTCTGGATCACCGTTATTTATTGGCATTTTGGTTGGCGTCCTGCTGGGGCTTGTGGTGGGGGTTGTCGCAGGCCAGCGATCCGATCTTCGCGCCCTGCTGGCGGTGTTTGAGCCAGAGCGGGTGCAGCGCGAGGCCGCATCATCGGCGCCTGAGGGCACGCCGGCCCCAGGTGCAACCGAGATGCTGTCGGCAGTACCCTCGCCTGTAGCACCCTTGTTTGAACCAAGCCTTCCCAAGCGCCCGGCTCAGCAGGCAGCATGGCTGGCCACCATCGAGGCTGCCCTGCAGGCGACCGACCAACTCGTGGCCCTGTCCTCTCCGCCGGAGGTGGCTGCGCCCCTGGCCAGTGTGGGCCAGGGCTTCTGGGAGGGGCTATTCCAATTGCGCAAGACCACGCAAACGCCAGATGCCTTTTATCGAGCAGAGTTCTACGCCGTGACCCGCGAGCAGGTTCGCCTGCGCCTTCTCTCAGCCCGTCTGTCGATTCAAGTGCTCGACTTTCAGATCGCAGCGGGAGATCTCTCCGTGGCCCGAGACCTGATGATTCGATTCTTTGACCCACAGTCTGCTCCGCTGGCCGACATGCTTGCCCGGCTTGAGACGGTCGAGGCGGAGCTGCGCCGCCTGCCATGACCCGACTGCTGATCTATGCCATTTTGGCCGCGGTGGGCGTGGCCTTGGTGCTGGGCCTCCAGTCGCATGGTGGTGCGGTCACGATCTGGTGGTCTGAATGGCGTCTCGACCTCAGCCTCTCGACGGCACTCTTTGCCCTGGCGGCGCTCTTCATTGCCCACCTGGTACTCACGCGCTTGCTGGGCTGGCTCATGGACATCCCGGCCCGCGTTCGGCGAGCGCAGGCCAGGCGCGCCGAGCTGCGCCGGCTCAAGGCCCTGGCCGACCTGGCCCTCGATTTTCATGAGGGTCGCTTTGCACGGGTGATGAAATCCGCTGAAGACTTCCAGGCCCAGTTCGGGGAGCTTCAAGAGGCCCAGCGGCCCGTCTCTCGGCTGGTGTCCGTCATGGCGGCCCGGGCCGCCCATGAGCTCAGAGACCCACTGCTGCGCAAACGCTGGCTGGCACAGCTCTCCTCGGAAGACCTCAGCAAATCCGACCATCCCCATTTGCTTGCCCTCACCGAGGCGCAGTTTGCCCTCGATGAGCGTCAGCCAGCCAAGGCACTGGAGAGCCTGGAGGGGCTGATCAAGGGCGAGAAGCGACAGATTCACACCATGCGGCTCCTTACCCGGGCTTATCAGCTGGGCGAGCAGTGGGAGGACCTCATCCGCATCACCAAGCTTTTGGAAAATCGCCATGCGATTTCGCATCTGGTCGCCGATCACAATCGAGAGATGGCTGTTCGAGGTTTATTGAAGAAGGCCGCTGCCGATGCCACCGCCGTCAGGCGCGTGGCCGACCTGCTCTCTCGCGAAGACCTGCATCAGCCGGGTGTGGCCATGGTGGTCTCGGGTGCCTTTCTCGCGGCCGCGCATCCGGGGGAGGCGCGCCGGCTCATCGAGGCAGCGCTCCGAGAGAAGTGGGACGACCGTCTCTTGCCGATCTATGCAGACTGTGATGACAATGTTGGCGCCCAATTGACCCAGATGGAAGAGTGGTCGCGGCACCAGGCAGCCAGTCATGAGATGCACCTGGCGCTCGGCCGCCTCTATCATCGCGCCCAGCAGATGGGCAAGGCGGGCGTGCACTTGGAGCAGGCGGTTGCCGCTCGCGCCAGCACCGAGGCACTTCTGGCATCGGCCCAGTGGGCCGACGATCAAGGGGATGTAGAGGCTGCACGGCGCCATTGGCGCCAGGCAGCCTCCATTCGATCTACAGCACTGGCACGATCAGCAGCGCGACAATATTGATGATCTTGATCAGTGGGTTGACGGCCGGCCCCGCAGTGTCCTTGTAAGGGTCCCCCACCGTGTCACCGGTGATGGCTGCCTTGTGGGCCTCTGAGCCCTTGCCCCCATGGTGCCCGTCCTCAATGTATTTCTTGGCATTGTCCCAGGCGCCACCGCCCGTGCACATCGAGATCGCCACAAACAGGCCCGTCACAATCGTGCCCATCAGCAGGCCACCCAGGGCCACGGGTCCGAGGATCAGGCCGACCGCGATGGGCACCACCACCGGCAGCAGCGAGGGAACAATCATTTCTCGAATGGCCGAGGCAGTGAGCATGTCAACGGCCTTGTGATACTCCGGCTTTGCAGTGCCTTCCATGATGCCGGGGATCTCCCTGAACTGGCGGCGAACCTCGGTCACCACGGAGGCTGCACAACGACCAACGGCCTCCATGGCCATGGCCCCAAAGAGGAACGGGATGAGCCCGCCAATAAATAGGCCCACGATCACCATGTGATCCGAGAGGTCGAAGCGAACGACCTGCCCGGCAGTCTCCAGGGCGTGGGTGTAATCGGCAAAGAGCACCAGTGCAGCGAGTCCGGCCGAGCCAATTGCATAGCCTTTGGTGACGGCCTTGGTGGTGTTGCCCACGGCATCGAGCGGGTCGGTTACCGCACGAATCTCCGGTGGGAGTTCCGCCATTTCTGCAATGCCGCCGGCGTTGTCCGTGATGGGGCCGTATGCATCGAGGGCCACGATGATGCCTGCCATGGAGAGCATCGCTGTGGCGGCCACCGCAATGCCATAGAGGCCTGCCAGCGCGTAGGCCGCCAGAATGGCTGCGACCACAGCCATCACGGGCCAGGCCGTTGAACGCATGGACACCGCAATGCCCGCAATGATGTTGGTGGCGTGGCCTGTCTCGGAGGCTGCCGCCACGTGCCGAACGGGCGCGTATTCCGTGGCTGTGTAGTACTCAGTGATGATCACCATCGCACCCGTGAGCAGAATACCCACCACGGCAGCACCCCAGAGCTTGGCCACCGACAATCCCGGCACGGCACCGGCCACATCGCCCAACAGCCAGTCGGTCACAAACCAAAACAGCACCACGGAGAGGCCGGCTGCCACGATCAACCCCTTGTAGAGGGCCGTCATGATCTTTCCTTTGCCTGAGTAGCGGACAAAGAAACAGCCAATGATCGAGGCAATGATGGATACGCCACCCAGGGCCAGCGGGTAGATGGCCGCAATGTCGCCCATGGCAGAAAGTGTGAGGGCACCCAACAGCATGGTGGCAATGATGGTGACCGCATAGGTCTCAAAGAGGTCAGCGGCCATACCAGCGCAGTCGCCCACGTTGTCGCCCACGTTGTCGGCAATGACGGCCGGGTTGCGAGGATCGTCCTCAGGGATTCCCGCCTCGACCTTGCCCACCAGATCGGCACCCACGTCTGCACCTTTGGTGAAGATGCCACCACCCAGCCTTGCAAAGATGGAGATCAGCGAGGAGCCGAAGGCCAGGCCAATGAGCGGCTGCAGGGCATGGTGGATGTCTGCACCTGTGCTGCGCATGGCCGCATAGAAGAGGGTGACGCCAATGAGGCCCAGGCCCACCACGAACATGCCCGTGATGGCGCCCCCGCGAAATGCGATGTCCAGGGCCGGGTTGATGCCGCCCTTGGCAGCCTCGGCCGTGCGGACATTGGCCCGCACGTTGATGTTCATGCCAATGAACCCCGCAGCACCCGAGAGGATGGCGCCCACGGCAAAGCCAATCGCGGTGGCTACTCCAAGCCCGGGAATGACGAGGATCACCAAGAAGATGATCACGCCGACGATCGCAATCGTTCGGTACTGTCGAGCCAGATAGGCCGAGGCGCCTGCCTGAATGGCCGCCGCAATTTCCTGCATGCGGGCGTTGCCTGCCGGCTGTGCCAGGATCCAACGACTCGACAAGAGGCCGTAAAGAATGGCCAAGGCACCACAGACCAGCGCAAGTACAAGACCAGCCGACATGAATCACTCCTCAAATGGATTGGGTGACGAGAGTCTTGCCCTTTTTGCCTTGGAGCGGATTGGGGGAATCCCTTATGATTCCCGCAACTCCCTTTTCTTTTTTCTCGAAAGCATCTGCCATGTCCCTCAAAAGTGTGCCTCCAGGAGACCGAGTTCCTGAGGAATTCAACGTCATCATCGAAATCCCAGCCCACAGCGATCCAATCAAGTATGAGGTCGACAAGGACACGGGCACCCTCTTCGTGGACCGTTTCATGATGACCTCCATGCACTACCCGTGCAATTACGGCTATGTGCCAGAGACCATCTCAGACGACGGCGACCCGGTGGACGTGCTCGTGATCACGCCGTTTCCGGTCGCGGGTGGCGCGGTTGTGGCCTGCCGAGCCATCGGCGTGCTGCAGATGGACGATGAGGCCGGCGGCGATGCCAAGGTCTTGGCCGTGCCCACCGACAAAATCCTCCCCATCTACAAGCACTGGAGAAAACCAGAGGACATCGCGCCCGAGCGACTGCATCAGATCCAGCATTTCTTTGAGCACTACAAAGATTTAGAGAAGGGCAAGTGGGTCAAAATTAAGGGCTGGGAAGGCCCTGAGGCAGCCAAGGCCGAGATCTCCAACGGCGTGGCCCGGTTCAAGAAGGGCGGCTGAGCCCTTGGCTCACGACCTCGCCTCGGAAGGGGCGACGGTCATCGAGTTCCGATAGATAGGCATCCACGCCGCCTTGTTCGCGCGCCAGGAAGCGCGCCACCGCGTCTCGAAACTCTGGTCGTGAGATCCAGTGAGATGACCATGTCTCCACGGGGTCAAAGCCCCTGGCCATCTTGTGCTCCCCTTGGGCGCCGCCCTCGATGCGGTCGATGCCCGATGAGATGGCCCACTCCAACGGCGTGTAGTAGGCGAGCTCAAAATGCAGCATCGGCACCTGCTCCACGGCCCCCCAATAGCGCCCGTAGGCCACGGAGCGGCCCTGGTCGGTCCCGCGAAGCAAGAGGGCACAGGCCACCGGCGTGCTGCCTCGGTGGGCCATGGCCAACACCAGGGTCTCGGGCATGCTGCGCCGAATCTGCTCGAAGAAGCCCTCGGTGAGGTAGGGCGGGTTGCCCCGATCAAAATAGGTCTGGCAGTAGCACCGATAGAAGAAAGCCCAGTCGGCATCGGTGATGGCCTGCCCACAGGTGACGCTGCAGGTGATGCCGGCCTCGGCCACGCGGCGTCGCTCGGCTCGAATTTTCTTGCGCTTGGGCTGGGTGAGCGACTCGAGAAAATCGTTGAAGTCTCGGTAGCCTCGATGCTGCCAATGGAATTGAACGCCCTTGCGCAGCAGCCAGCCCGCTTGAGAGAGCGCCTGGTGGTCTGTTTCATGGCCAAACAGCACATGGGCTGATGACCAGCCCGACTGGCGCACAAGGTCTGTGAGGCCTGCCGCCAGACCAAGGCGTGCCTCGGGGCCTGCTGCCAAAAGCCTGCTGCCCGGCACAGGGCTAAATGGGCTGGCCACAAGCCATTTGGGGAAGTAAGGCAGCCCGGCCTCCTCATAGGCCCGGGCCCAGGCCCAGTCGAAGACATACTCGCCATAGCTATGGCCCTTCGCGAAGAGCGGTACCGCACCCACGATTCGGTCGGATTCATCAAACAGGAGGGCAGGGCGGGCCTGCCAGCCCGTGTCCGGACAGGCGCTCAGACTCGTCTCCATGGCCAGAAGGAAATCGGCTCGCATGAAGGGCGTGGCCAGTGGTGAGGCAGCCAGGAGTTGACCCCATGCATCGGCCGGGACTTGGGCAAAACGCTCGAAAACCTGCATGCGATAATTCAAAAATGTCACTCCAATTGCTGGTCGCCCAGATCAACGCCACTGTTGGCGACGTGACCGGCAATGCCGAAAAAATCAAGGCCGCCGCGCAGCGCGCCCTCAAGCATTCGGCCTCTATTCTCCTGACCCCCGAGCTTTCCTTGGTGGGATACCCCCCGGAAGACTTGGTCTTGAGACCCGCATTCTTGCGCAGAAGCCAAGAAGTCCTCGAGGAGCTGGTTCAGGCGAGCGCCCAATGGCCAGGCCTGGCGGTGGTGGTGGGTCACCCTCGGCTGCACGATGGTCATGTCTTCAATGCCGCCACGGTCTTTCGTGAGGGCCAGGTGCTCGGGGTCTACGGCAAGCTCGAACTGCCCAACTATGCCGTCTTTGACGAGCAACGGTATTTCCAGGCCGATGGAGCTCCTCTGGTCTTTGAGTCAAAGGGCATTCGGTTTGGGGTCAACATCTGTGAGGATGTCTGGTTCCCGCGTGGCCCGGCCATGGCCAAGGCAGAGGGTGCACAGGTCTTGCTGGTCCTCAATGCATCGCCCTTTCATATGAACAAAGAGCTCGAGCGGCTCGATGTCGTGCACCGCCATGTCAACGACCGAGGTCTGGTGGCGGTGATGTGCAACCTGGTGGGTGGTCAAGACGAACTCATCTTCGATGGCGACAGCTTCGCCACGAATTCATCTGGCGAGGTGGTGGCCAGGGCCAATCGGTTCGTGGAGGACGATCTATTGCTCACCATCGGCGACGATGGGCTTATCGCCGGGGCTGACACGGCTCCGGCCATGTCGCCCGACGAGCAGATCTACGAGGCACTCGTCATGGGCACCCGAGACTATGTTCGAAAGAACGGCTTTCAGGGCGGGATCATTGGCCTGTCGGGTGGCATAGATTCTGCGTTGACGCTGGCCATTGCCGTGGATGCACTGGGTGCAGACCAGGTCACAGCGGTGATGATGCCCTCGGCCTACACCGCACCCATGAGCCTTGAGGATGCCAAGGCATGTGCCGCAGCCCTCGGCGTCACGCTCCACGATTTACCCATCACGCCCGCCTTCACAGCCTTGGAATCTACCCTTGCCCCACTCTTTAAAGGCCTGCCAGTCGACACCACCGAGGAGAACCTGCAGTCGCGCATTCGCGGGGTGCTGCTCATGGCCATCTCGAACAAAAAGGGCCGGCTGGTGCTCACCACCGGAAATAAATCAGAAATGGCGGTTGGCTACTGCACCCTCTACGGGGACATGGCTGGTGGTTATGCTGTCATCAAAGACCTCCTCAAGCGCCAGGTCTACAGCCTCTCGCACATGCGCAACGCCAGGGGTCTGGCCCAGGGCACGGGGAAGGTCATCCCGGAGCGCATTCTCACGCGGCCTCCATCTGCAGAACTGCGGTCCGACCAGACCGATCAAGACTCTCTTCCGCCCTATGATCAGCTCGATGAGGTCTTGCAGCGGTTCGTGGAGGATGGGCAGTCCGTGGCAGACTTGCTGGAGGCTGGCTTTTCTCGCGAGCTGCTCTCGCAGGTGATTCGGCTGGTTCGATCCAACGAGTACAAGCGTCGTCAGGCCGCCCCCGGCCCGCGCATCAGCAAGCGGGCCTTTGGCCGCGACTGGCGATTCCCCATCACCAATCGATTCACCGAGAAGGAGTTTTTCCAATGAAACTCATCACCGCGATTGTCAAACCATTTAAGCTCGATGAAGTCCGGGAGGCCCTTGGCGAGCTCGGGGTCTCCGGCCTGACCGTGACTGATGTCAAGGGCTTCGGTCGTCAGAAGGGGCACACCGAGGTCTATCGGGGTGCCGAGTATGTGGTGGATTTTCTGCCGAAGGTTCGCATCGAGGCCGTGGTGAGAGACGACATGGCCGATCGTGTGGTGGAGGCCATCGTGGAGGCCGCCCGAACGGGCCGCATTGGCGATGGCAAGATCTTCGTGCAGGCCATGGAGCAGGTGGTGCGCATTCGCACCGGTGAGACTGGCGACGAAGCGGTCTAGCCGAGGCTGCCTAAGCGGCCGATCGCAGCAGCACCAGCACTGCGCCTGAGCCGCCCTCGTGGCCGGGTGCCTGGCAAAAAGCGAGCACCTCGTCCTTCTGCATGAGCCAGGCGCGCACCTTGTTCTTCAAGACGGGCTCTCGGCCAATCGATCCAAGGCCTTTGCCGTGGATGATGCGAAGGCAGCGCCGATCTTTTCGGTGACAGTCACGAATGAAATCGGAGAAGGCCATGCGGGCCTCGTCACTGCGCAGCCCGTGGAGGTCTAGCTCGGCCTGAATCGTCCAGTGGCCACGACGCAGTCGCCGCAGGGTATCGGATGAAATGCCGTTTCGTGCAAACGAGAGGGTCTCGTCGCTGTCGAGGAGCGTCTCGGGCGTGAGATCGGAGAGGCGGCTTTCATCCAGGGCCCTGGCCTCATCGGCCATGCGTTGGCGTGGGATGGGGAGCGGACGAGGCCGCTGGTGCACAGCTGGATGACGAGGGTCTTCCACAGGGGTGGCATTGGCCACCGCCGCGCGAAAGAGCGCAATCTCCTCGTCAGTGGCCTTGGTCACCGAGTGCTTCAAGGTAGCGTTGGGCATCGAGTGCCGCCATGCAGCCGGTTCCGGCGCTCGTGATGGCCTGCCGATAGATGTGGTCTTGCACATCGCCAGCTGCAAATACGCCCGGCACATTCGTGGCGGTGGCGTTTCCCTCGAGACCGGCCAAGGTTTTGATGTAGCCATTGTTCATGTGGAGCTGGCCTTCAAAGATCTCGGTGTTGGGCCGATGGCCGATGGCCACGAACAGGCCATGGACTGAGATGTCCTCTTTGCTGCCGTCTTGGCGTTGAACGCGAACCGCCGTGACGCCGGATTCGTTGCCGAGGACTTCATCCACTGTGCTGTTGAGGACGAGTCGCACATGCCCCTCCTGAACCTTGGCCATGAGGCGATCAATCAGGATGGGTTCGGCTCGAAACTTCTCTCGGCGGTGAATGACCGTGACGGTCTTGGCGATGTTCGAGAGGTAGAGGGCCTCTTCCACCGCCGAGTTCCCACCGCCCACCACGCAGACATCCTGACCTTTGTAGAAGAAGCCATCGCAGGTGGCGCAGGCCGAGACCCCGCGGCCCATGAAGGCCTCCTCGGAGGGCAGGCCCAGGTACATGGCCGAGGCCCCCGTGGCGATGATCAAGGCATCGCAGGTGTACTCGTCCGCATCGCCAACCAGCCGAATGGGCTTTTCACTCAGGGCTGCGGTGTGAATGTGATCAAAGAGAATCTGGGTCTGAAAACGCTCCGCATGGGCCAGGAACCGGCTCATGAGTTCGGGCCCCTGAACGCCATCGGCATCAGCGGGCCAGTTCTCGACATCGGTGGTGGTCATCAGCTGGCCGCCCTGCGCCATGCCAGTGATAAGCACAGGCTGGAGATTCGCGCGGGCTGCGTAAATGGCAGCGGTGTATCCGGCTGGGCCAGAGCCCAGAATGAGAAGTCGATGGTGTTGGGACATGGTGGAGGTTAAGCGCCGAGGAAGGAATAAGGGACAATTATAAGAACGGAGGTCTTTCACACGCGCCCATGCCCCCTTCTTTGAACAAAACCCGCAGCCGCACGGCTGTCTCCAAGTCCGCTCCAACGCGCTCGGCCACCCCGCGCCGCTCCGCAGACAGGGCCGCCGCCTGGGTGCCCCCGTGGATGGCCGATCTCGCCTGGATCGTCTGGGCCGCGGTGGCAGCCGTGTTGGCACTCTCCCTGTTGAGCTTCTCGCCCAATGACCAAGGTTGGTTCCAAGTCTCCGCAGGCATGGCACCCCAGAATTGGCTGGGCCGATTTGGCGCAGCCCTGGCCGATGGCCTGGTGTTCATGCTGGGCTTGTCCTCGGCCTGGCTCGTGCTCTTGGCACTGGTGCTCGCCTGGGATGCATGGTGTCTTGCAGCGGGCATGCGCCGTCAACAGGCACTGTCGGATCCTGCCCAACGCCTTGCGGCCCAATCGTCGTTGCCTCTGGCGGTGCCCTCCCGGCTCTGGGGCTTTCTTCTGCTCATGGTCTCGAGTGCGGCCTTGGAGGCCCAGCGCCTCGGGCTCGGCGACAGCTTCTTCGCGAACATCCCCGGCGGGGCCGTGGGCAGCTTTCTGGGCAGTACCCTGGAGTGGTTGATGGGCCAGACAGGCCTCACGCTGGTGGCACTGGTGTCATTTTTCGTGGGCCTGAGTCTCTTTCTGCGCTTCTCATGGATTGGACTCTTCGAGTCCTTGGGCCAGAACACTGAGCGCAGTGTGGAGGTTGTGCGGGCCTGGTTTCAGGCGCGTCAGGACCGCCGGCTGGGCGCCTCCATTGCAGAGAAGCGGGCCGAGCGCATCGAGATCAAGCGAAGGGTTCGTCCGGAGGCCGAGATCGACCTCATGCCAGTGGCGCAGGTGGAGCCCGCTCGCCCTACACCAGAGGCAGTCTTTCAGAGCAAGCAAGACGACCTTTTTGCAGCCGATCCCATCGCAGGCTCCCACCCGATGCCGGAATTGTCCTTGCTTGAGGCCGTCACTGGCCGCGCAGAGCCGGTTCCCGCGGACACCCTGCAGTTCACCTCTCGGCTCATCGAGAACCGGCTGAACGATTTCGGAATCAGCGTGCGCGTGGTCAGTGCCCAGCCGGGTCCTGTGATCACGCGCTACGAGATTGAGCCTGCCTCTGGCGTGAAGGGTTCTCAGATTGTGAACCTCGCCAGAGACCTGGCACGAGCCCTCTCCCTCACCAGTGTGCGGGTGGTCGAGACCATTCCTGGCAAGAACTTGATGGGCCTTGAGCTTCCAAACCCGCGTCGCCAGACGGTGCGCCTGTCTGAGATCATCGGTTCGAAGGCCTTCCAAGACAGTGGTGCATCGCTGCCGTTGGCGCTTGGCAAGGACATCTCGGGAGGTCCCGCCGTGGTGGACCTCGCGAAGATGCCCCATCTGCTGGTGGCGGGTACCACCGGCTCGGGCAAGTCGGTTGGTGTCAACGCGATGCTGCTCTCGTTGCTCTATCACGCGCCGGCCGACCGCATTCGGCTCATCCTGATCGACCCGAAGATGCTCGAGCTCTCGATCTACGAGGGCATTCCGCACCTGCTCACGCCCGTGGTCACTGACATGAAATTGGCCGCCAATGCTCTGCATTGGTGTGTCGGGGAAATGGAGCGCCGCTACCGTCTGATGAGCAAGCTCAATACGCGGGGGCTGGCCAGCTTCAACCAGCGCGTTGAAGATGCCTTGCGCAAGGGCAAGCCCATTCTCGATCCGCTGGCCACCGAGGAGATGGTGGCGGCTGGAGAGGCCAAGCCGCTGCAGCCGTTGCCCCAAATCGTGGTCGTCATTGATGAACTTGCCGACCTCATGATGGTGGTGGGCAAGAAGATTGAAGAACTCATTGCTCGGCTGGCCCAGAAGGCCAGGGCTGCAGGCATTCATCTGATTTTGGCCACCCAGCGCCCTTCGGTCGATGTCATCACGGGGCTGATCAAGGCGAACATCCCTTCCCGAATCTCCTTCCAGGTCTCCAGCAAGATCGATTCGCGCACGATTCTCGACCAGATGGGCGCCGAGGCCCTGCTCGGCCAGGGCGACATGCTGTTCTTGGCAGCTGGCGCTGGCATTCCCACCCGCATTCACGGCGCCTTCGTGGCCGATGAAGAGGTCTTGGCCGTGGTGCAACGGCTCCGTGAGGCTGGTGGCGCGCAGTACGACGATCAAATTCTGGCGGGGGCAGACCCAGAGGCCGGGGGCGTCTTCACCGCGGGGCTGGATGCAGGCAGTGGCAGCCAAGACCCTGAGTCCGATGCCCTCTATGACGAGGCCGTGGCTGTGGTGTTGCAGCACCGCCGAGCATCCATCTCGCTCGTGCAGCGCCACCTGCGAATTGGATACAACCGCGCTGCACGGCTGCTAGAGGCCATGGAGAAGGCAGGCCTCGTCTCACCCATGCAGTCCAATGGCAACCGTGACATCCTCGTGCCTGCAGGTCGTGAATAAGCCCACGCGTAGAGAGGCACTTGGCCTGGCCTTGGCTTGGCTCGGTGCCGCGGCCTTCGGGCCTTGGCCGGGCGCGGTTCAGGCCCAGCCCGTTGTGGAGGTCATTGCGGGTCCAGAGGAGCGACTCATCACGGCGCTTCGAGACATCCAAAGCCTGCAGGCCAACTTTCTTCATGAGCAGGCCTCACCGTCGGGACGCGTGATGCGCTTCTCCGGCGTGCTTGCGCTCGCACGTCCGGGCCGGTTCCGTTGGGAGGTTCAGAAGCCTTACCCACAGCTGCAACTCATCCGTGGCGATGAGTTCCTGCTCTACGACCCGGACCTTGCCCAGGTGACAGTGCGGCGCATCGATGCAGCCCAGATGGCCAGCCCTGCCGGCTTGCTGCTGTTGGCGGGCCCAGATGCGGAGCGCCTGGTGCGCGAGCGGTTTGAGCTCGCAGGGCTGCCAGACCGAGATGGCCTCTCTTGGGTGTCGGTCAAGCCGCGTGAGGCCTCAGAGACGCTCTCGGCCCTGGAGGTGGGCCTGAGCCGTGAGGGTCAGATTGCACAGTTTTTGTTGGTGGATGCCATGGGCCGGCGCAGCAAGGTCACGCTCTCGGCGCAGCGGCGCAATGCCGCCTTGCCCGCGGGCACCTTTGAATTCAAGGCACCCGCAGGCGTCGAGTGGTTGCGCCCGCCGCAGTGACGGCCAAGGCCTTGTGTGCACCGGTGGATCGAGGACTTGAACGTAAAATCGCTGAAAAATAAGCGGCCCTGCGCCAGAAAAACGAAAATAACCAATGATCGACATTCAACTGCTTCGTAAAGACAGTGCGGCTGTGGCCAAAGGCCTTGCGGCTCGGGGCTACGACCTGGACACCCAGGCCTTTGATGCCTTGGAGGCCCGCCGCAAGGGTGTGCAGCTCCAGACCGAGGCCCTGCAGGCGAGCCGAAATGCGCTCTCCAAACAGATCGGTCAGGCCAAGGCCAAAGGGGAAGATGCCAGTGCACTCATGGCCCAGGTGGCCGCATTGCCGGAGCAGTTGTCTGCCGCGGAGGCTGAACTTGCTGCCATTCAGGCCGACCTCGATGCCTGGCTTGCCAGCATCCCGAATCTGCCTCACGACACCGTTCCCGTGGGTAAGTCCGCCGACGACAATGTCGAGGTGCGTCGCTGGGGTCAGCCCGCCGAATTCGATTTTTCTCCTGCAGACCATGTAGACCTCGGTGCTCGCATTGGTCTAAATTTCGACGCGGGTGTGAAGCTCTCGGGGTCTCGGTTTACGTTCATGCAGGGTGCAGTGGCGAGGCTTCATCGCGCGTTGGCGCAATACATGCTGGATGTGCAGACCACGCGCAACGGCTACACCGAGTGCTACACGCCCTACATTGTGAATAGCGCCACCCTCTATGGCACGGGGCAGTTGCCCAAGTTCGCAGACGATTTGTTTGCGGTGAGGAAGGGCGGCCAAGAGGGTGACTCAGATGGGCTCTATCTCATCCCGACCTCCGAGGTGTCGCTCACGAACTTGGTGCGTGATGAACTGCTGGAAGAGTCTGCCCTTCCGATGCGTCTCACCGCACATACGCCCTGCTTTAGAAGTGAGGCGGGCTCGTATGGCCGAGACACGCGCGGCATGATTCGCCAGCATCAGTTCGACAAGGTGGAGATGGTGCAGTTGGTGGCTGCAGAAACCAGCTACAACGCGCTCGAGGAGATGGTCGGCCATGCGGAGTCGATTCTTCAGGGCCTCGAGTTGCCTTATCGGGTCATGCTCTTGTGCACTGGTGACATGGGCTTTGGGGCTGCAAAAACCTACGACCTGGAGGTGTGGCTGCCAGCGCAGAAGGCCTATCGAGAAATTTCGAGCGTGAGCAATTGCGAGGCCTTTCAGGCCCGACGCATGCAGGCTCGAGTGAAGCGGGTGGGTGAGGGTGGCAAGACCAGAAATGAGTTTATCCACACCCTGAATGGCTCAGGGCTGGCGGTGGGCCGCACACTCGTGGCGGTCTTGGAGAACTACCAGCAGGCCGATGGCAGCATCCGCGTGCCCAAGGCGCTGCTGCCCTATATGGGCGGTTTGGAGAGGCTATAATCGCGGCTTCGCGGAGAGGTGGCAGAGTGGTCGAATGTACCTGACTCGAAATCAGGCGTACGGGTAACCGTACCGTGGGTTCGAATCCCACCCTCTCCGCCAGCTAGTAATTAATTTAAAGGGTTTAAAGGCAGCTTGATGCTCCTACCCACCAATCAACCCACCAAGTAGTCTTCCTGACGTCAGGGTGTGGGGCTGGGGTGTTATCTCTAACCTGAGTCCACCCCCATCAAAATTCCAACTAGGCCGACCCCACCCCGGGGGCACCCCCCTAATCCGGTTGATGGTACCTAGCGCACCCCCATACAGTCGATTGTGCTCAAACGACGTGACTCTTTTTGAGTGCACGCAGAGATCGCAAGTTGAATGAAAAAGACCGACAGGTTTGCTCTGACCCAATGGATAGGGTTCCGTGTGTGTGGTTGTCAGAGAACCGTCGGCCTTGGTTTTAATGCAGCATCAAGCGTGCCAACAACGCCTAGGAACCCCCTTCCTTCCTCATACATGCACGGGCGGCAGCCTGAGCGGGGTCAAATGGCAGACTCATCAGATCCAGAGGCCGGTTTCTAATCAGATGCTCCGTCTGAACGTCTAGCCTCGTGATTCTTTGCGACCACAGGCTCTCAGACCCCGAGTAGCACTCCTCTGCAATAAGAACTTGTGGGGGCAACTTCCAGCCCAGCCTGATGGCCACGCCGACCAGTGAGCGAACCGGTTCGTTGCCGAGGGCTTGTACCCACTGTGGAACCTTGCGCCGAAAGTGGCTCTCGTAACGCTGTACGGACTGTTTGAAGAACCACTGTGGGGATGGCCTAGGATTCAAGGCACACCTCCTGTTCTGACTCTTCGGACTGCTTGAGGGGCGTGATGGGCTTTAAGAAGGCATCCGGGATGTGTCCCTGCGATCTGTACGCCCGAACTCCCCCCTCGTACTCATAGACCAGTCGACCGCCTGCCACTGCCTCGACCTCCCAGAGAGGGATAGGCTCTTTGAAGCCGTACCACCTCTTAACGCCAAAAAACCCAACGATCCGGACGATATTCCCAAGATTCTCGGGGATCTCTGCCTTCACGGTTACAGCCAAGTCGCCCAAGCGACAGTTCAATGCACTCATCTCAATCTCCATGTTTAGCCGGTGCTGCAACATGCACGGGCTGGCAATTTGGAATAAATCCCCCGTACTCGGGAGGGCACAAGGCCCTCCCTTAGTTCACTACATAGTCAGTCTCCGTTGGGTACCACTGTGGCTTCTTCAGACGAGCCATCCGCCGGTCAATCTTCTCAATCATCCTTGCCAAGTGTCTGCGGCGAACCCCATGGGCGCTGTACTCCGTCCTGTATGGGTGGTGGTAGTCCGCATACACCAGTTCTTGACGAATCTCTTTGAGCATCTCCTGCTGCTCAAAGAGCCAGACGGTTGGTTTGACTGCCTTTCTCCAGTGACCAATGTCTCCATCAAACAGATCCGTACTCTGAGGAAACCTTAGCGTCCAGCGAACCCAAGACCCCTCCACTTCCACCTCCACTCCATCTTCGATCCCAGCACAGCCCGCAACGCCACATTGGCAGGTAAAGACAAAGTGTCGTCCTGAGGAGAGTGAGGCATTCAACAGGGCCGTGAAGTTGATTGCATTTCCTTTGCCCACCTGCATGCCATCCACCCAGATCTGAACCCTTGCAAACGGCTCTCTAGCCGAACCTGCAAGGTCAACTTTCAGGTCAAACTCATTCGGGGATTGCTGCCCCATTTCGTAACCCTCCATCGATGTTTATAGGGAGGGCCAGAAATGAAAAAGCCCTCTACGGATGAGAGGGCTGACGCTTCCCGCTTGGTTACCGTTGCCGGTCACATTGCCTTTACAGGCGAACCACCTTGCCCGGGAAGGGCAGGTTGGCGAGGGCGTCAGCCCAGACTCTTTATGTACCTATAAGTCTGTGGTGTTGAAATCGCGGCGTCAAGAAGTTTTGTGAAAGAGAGTTGCTCTGCACCAACGAGGTGCAAACCCTTGGTCATACCAATTCTCTGGGTCGACAGTTCACTCGTTCTTTTACCCTACTGATATTTGTGAGATCAGGGACGATGCCCTGATCTCTACAATTTTTAGTTGTAGGAGGCGTCGATTAACGCTATTGCGCCGGCTTGGGGATTGACTACTGCGTCTCTGTAGCTTCGAGCCTTCTCTTGACTTATGTTCTCTCGAATTTTCTCAATCTCGTCGTCAACCGTCTCATCAAAGACCATTTTGCAGAAGACAACCATTAGCTCGAAGGACAGCACTAAGAGAAAGAAGACAGCCCATGCCGCCTGGGCAATTGAGCTGCTCGTTGTGTAGTCATGTAAGGCCTTAACTCTTGTTAGTAGTCCGGCATCTATCGAGGACGGTGGGGCTGCATCAAACGCTGCTAGAGCACGGTCTTTAGTTGCACGCAGCAGATTTAGCTGAGCGCTCGCAGCAACGTACTCGGCCTGGAGGAAATCAGCGTGCCGAGCCAGTTCACGATACACGGGGCCAGTGCTCCTGATGCGACTTCCGCATGTTCCATTGGCCTCACAGTTCGCCTTCTCCTGAGCCCGCTGCCAATCTGAACGTCTTTGCTCCGTTAGCTCCGCCTGGGCGACGACCTTTTTCTGATGCTCCGACTCTATTTCCAATCGCTTTGAGACGATTAGCTGCTTTTCAATCTCCCTTTCAAAGATCACTAGGTCAACGGCTGATGCGCCGAGCAGGGCAATAACACAACCAATCACGAACCTAACCACCGACACTATGAATGACCTTGGCGTAGCCAATACCAGTCGCTCAACTAGGTAAACAATTGACGCACATCCAAAGGCGACCATTGCGGAAGTTGACGCTGAAAGAGCAAACACACCGGTTGCAATCAGATAACCTGTCACTGCCCAAACAAGGACGGGAATATGGATTGCGATTGCAAACGCTTCTGTACGCCTTATGGTCGAGATGTGAAAACGGGTTGCTCGCTCCTGTGATTCCCCGATGACTTTGCAAAGGTAAGGGGAGACTCTTTGTTTGTTGTTCATCTTTATCTCCCTCACAGACCGAGAAGTTCGGCATTAACCGCTTCACGAAGACCCCTGTCGAAGCCAATTCTGTACTCGTTTAGAGCGGACAGAATCCAGCCGCGACGCTCCCCTGATAATTCCATTTGCTCACGCAGGATGGCGATATCTCTATCCAGCTTCTGCTGTGCCAGGTGCAGCTGCGTACTCACAATGTCTGAGACCCCCTCCGACTGTGCTGCGACGTTGAGGAGAGTGTCTAGTTTGCCTCGCTTTTCGTTGATAACCAGTGAGATTGCGTTCTGAAACTGAGACATAACTGCGGCCAAACCCAGCGCTTGTGCCTCGTGTGTTCTCTGCGTTGCTCCTGCGTACCGGCCATAGTTAACAAAATTTCGAGTAAAGAATTCAGTTATCGGCTCCGCAGTCATTGGTCCGGTCTGTGCAGGTTTTGACCGGATGTTTATGTACATACTGTCGGAGGTGGGGAGCATGCCTGACATACCTGTCGGGTTATCAAGGGGCGTCTCCAGGGGTAGCCTCACGACCGTCGAATCAACGGCGGGCTCGACAGGGACAGGGGTGTTGAGCGCCGTTTGCTCTTCTTGATCTTTCTTGTCCCACTGCCAAAACTTTAGGTTGCTTAATTGCATTTTTAATTTCTCCGGTGGTTGTGGACTCTGAGCTGGGTTTCGCCTTTATCGGCATCATCAGTGCTAGTACTGAACTAGCAGACCCGTTTTTATCTACTGAGGACGCATATCCTCGGTTGGCGGTACTCCCAACCGCTGGTGCTTCATCACCAGCCAAGCCCTTGTTTAAGTCCCTAAGGTTTAGGGGACACCTGATTCAACGCTCAGGCACTGCGTTCTCTAGTGGCGGCTGACCGACTTACTTGCTCGAAAGCTATGGCCAACCGTAATGACAGCATTCGTATCCAACGCCTCAACTAGGAAGATGTTCTTTTTCTTTTCAAGCCGTTTGACCTCATCGATACCAAACTCATGTCCGATCTTTTCGATCGAGCGCTTTGTTACAAACCAGATTCGTGCTCCGTGCTTGTCATATCTGTATTCCCCAAACTCAAGCACGAGGTCGCAGAGGTTCAGGGGTATGGCTCGCTGCTGACATCTCTTCAAAGCGTGTTTGGTGAACATCTTTACCCTCCTGTCTCTTTTTTTTTACTGTTACCTACGAAGACAACTCAGGAGGTGGAATGTGAGGGCCCCTCACAACCTCCCATGCTCTCTAAGACAGACCGATAGTGGCGATGTGAGGGTGTAGGGTGAAAAACTTCAGAGCGAGCACTCGGTCTGTGGGGGAGAGTTGGGCCTGTCGACTATGACGATTGATTACGAGACCTGACGCTATAGTCTGGGAAGGGAAAGGGTGGTCTAATTTGTTGGTGCGGATCGGAAGGCCCCGGGATTACATGCGATCTTAAGTCGTTGAATTTACTTAGAAATTATTATCTCGAACCGAAGCGGTAGATAAATTTTTAGCCGCACCCTCACTTTTGCACTGGTTACCTGTCATATAGGTTGGAGCACATGAGTAAAGAAGAGTTTGGAAAGCTTTATCTAGAGCAACGAAAGCGTTTGGTTAGGCTTGTCTATCGATGGGGCGCAACTCCCGAAGAGGCCAATGAATTGGTCCAGGACTCTTTTGAGGCGCTATGGCAGAAGATTCTTAATGGTGATCATTTGGATAGCCCGCTCGCCTTCCTACTCACCGTGTGCCGTAACAAGACGCTTAACCTGTTAACGAGTTCGTATAGAAGTAAGCGGGTGATTGGGAAGGATCCAAGTGATGACGACGAGGATTTCACCCGGGGCGGCTACGAAGGTGAGTTGGGGGACGCAGGGCTGCGTGATGACTGTGTTAGACGGCGGCTACATGAATTTGAAGCTGACTATCCCGATGCAGCGTACGTGGTTCGAATGCAGTTACAGGGTTTGCCAATAATTAAGATTGCTGAGGCGATTTCTCGGACCTTAGAGGCTACTAAGCAGTACATCTATCAATGTAAGAAGAAGATTAGGCCCTATCTAGAAGAGTGTAAGGATTGAAAGTTATGGAAAAGAATCTTTTTACCGAACAACAAGAGCGCCAGATCCTGAAGGCCTTCGACGAAATGGATAAAGATCTGGGAATAGACAGGCTCGACGACGATGCCTCTCTCAATCGCATTTTTAAAAAGCACCAAGGCACAGCCCCCGCTTCGAGTGCTCAACAGAGTGTTAACTGGGTAGACCGTTTGGGTTTGG
Source organism: Hahnella aquatica (SeqCode) (assembly GCF_965194505.1). Taxonomy (GTDB): domain Bacteria; phylum Pseudomonadota; class Gammaproteobacteria; order Burkholderiales; family Burkholderiaceae_A; genus Hahnella; species Hahnella aquatica. The sequence goes on from NZ_OZ239144.1 coordinate 759,506, forward strand.
GATGGGTAACGCAAATCGGCAAATCACTGGCATCACCTGTATACGTTTATGCATCCTTCGCGCTTATTTTTGGTCTTGTCTCCGTTACAACGTTTCAAGCATCACAGTTAGATTCAAACATGGGAGCTACAGACCCTTTGCGAGGATCCGAGGCTGTTTTTCGTCTGGACCAAGTGGGGACGATGGATGGAGGTCTCCGAGCGCTCATAGCTAGCCCCCAGATTCCCCGTTTTGAGGTCGCATCTAAAGATCCGATTACGCTACGGAGCGACATTATAGAGAGCGCCATTGGAGGTGGCTTAACAGTACTTGCGATCAGCGAAGGGGGAACCCCCGTGATAGTTGTGATTGGTCTCGAAGCAAAATCCCCCTCGCATGTTGCTTTCCGGGCCTTGGCGGGGATTCCACTCGAGGTCTCTGGAAATGTGAAGGTGAAAGTTGTCGATCGCTAGGGGGTTTTTAGTTGGACTACTTTTCGCCGTTTATTTTCCATTGGCGGGCAACTCCGTAGCCTTTGGACAGGATTCGAATTCAATCAGCAACGAGGAAGTTGCTAGGCGCTATGAGGCCGTCAGCACGCTTATTCGGTCAACGAGAGAACTCCCTTCAGCGGATTTTTATCAGGCTGCATTAGACGTCTCCCGGAAGACCGAAGAGTTTCTCGCGATGGCCGCCACATCGAAGCTACCCGATGATTTGAAACGGTACGTCTTAAGAAAAACTTTTGTTTCCGTTGTTGATCATGGACTGCCACTAGATTTCACCCGACAAAGCAAAGCCTTCGCAGTTTTACTGAAACCCAGGGTAAGCAGGACTGACGACGATGGATTTGACATTTTTGAGGATGTGCTTGCTCTTCTCTCGGTAAGCTTTAACGCCGGTAGACCTGTGCCGCTACCGCGGATTGAGTTTCTGAAACAGATACAACAAAAGTTAGCTGCTTGCGGCTCCTTTACTGGCTGCAATGAAGGGATGCATCTTTTTCATGTCGGAGTTTCGAAGGATGAGCTGGACTCGGGTAACTTTGAGGCTTCAAGGTTGGCCTTGCGAAAAGCAATGGGGCAACTATCGAAATCTCGTCGAGATTTCGGTTTGGGTGGCGACGTCTTGGATAGTTATCTTAAGGTCATGGATAAGCTCTTGGAGTTTAATATCGCGAGGCAAAAGCTTGAGCTTAAGGTGGCGTACTCAACTGCAAAGGAAATCCAGAAGGATCTGGAAAGAACTTTTTACCGGTATTCGAGCAGCGAGAAGAATACAAATTTTTTTCATATCGCATGGGCAGTGGAGCTTAAAATTTTGGAGTTTCTCGTCGATTATGGTCGCGAGAAAGAGGTGTTAGAAAAGGCATCGGAGCGGCTAGATCAATTCAGTTTGATCTCATCGGATGTCGGTTCATCGAGATCTCCGGAGGATGAGAGCGTAAGGAGACAGTTGCGTGGTTTCGCAACGGGCTCGGGAAGTGGTGCTTCAAAGCTAGACCACACGTCGCTATACAAACTTGTCGTTAAGCTTGATTTTGATGAGGCCGCCCGCAGGCAAGCCTTATCCGAGATTGATCGCTTGTCTGCTGAATATCAACATCATGTCGCTATCGGCGCCGAAGCTAAGCTTTTAGCGGTGACTTCGCATTTTACTGACCTGAGAGAGCTCGCTTCTACACGCCCTCGTCATCTCCTCGATGCCGAAAAGCAGATCGATGAATTCTTCATGAAATCGGCACCTCTCGTTGGTTTCATAAATTTCATGCATTCAGAAAGCCTTTCCTCACGCTTTTCGTTCTCCAAGTTCATGCTTAATATAGACGCTATAACTGGATTAGAGAGTCCGGCGAAGAGTTTTTTTCTCAAGTTATTTGCAAATGGACTAAACGAGGTTCGGCAACAGTTTGATGCTTCGTCATTGGAGGTATTCGGCTCTTTTCTCTCAGCTCACAAGGAGGACCTTCAGGACGGGGCTGATTTCTTTTTTCGGATCGGCGATAATGCGAGCGGTGAGGGACTCGTTCGGATATTAAAGGAGTCCGAATTAGGCGAGTTCGTTTCAGCGAAGTCAAGCCCCCGACTTCGCGTTCAGTCACTAGTAGCGCTCACTGAGTATGAGAGAGGTGTTCTTCGCGCTCTCGAGTCATACAGAAGTGAGTACCGTGCACTTCAGCGAATTTATCGAAGCCTTTCCACCACAGCAGACGCCTCTCAGAGGCAGCAGGTGTCTGATGGGATAGCCGAGGTGGAGCGTAAGTTCAGACTCCGGTTCGTAAGTCTCCTCAAAGACAGCAGTCCCCCTCGAAAGATTGAATTACCCTCCAAGGCGCCGAGATTACGGAACGATGTTCCCGTTCTCATAGCTTCCGTTCAGAGCGATAGGATCGTTGCAACGCTCCTGGAAGGGGATAGATCTAAGCAAGTTGTAATCAACTTGAGTAAAAAACGCCTTCGGGAGGTGGCCTTTCATTTGCTGATTTCCACATCTCAGAGGGCGCCAGAATGGCAGGCCGCTCAGCTTGAGTTTGACCGCCTCGTGATTGCTCCCATTCGTCAGTCGATAGGCTTTTTCAGAGGAAAGGATGTCTACCTGATTGGGGATGACATTCTGTCCACAGTGCCACATTCCTTCTTCGAACTCGGGTCTGGATACCGTTTGATCGGAAACGCCACTGTCTCCGGGCCTCCAGCCAGACCGGCCCGCTCAGTTGGGGGAATTGATGCTTTCGCGAATACAAAAGGGGTGCGTGGCTTTGCGCCTCTCCCGGCTGCAGGAGAAGAGGCGAGGTTCGTCGCGGGCTTTCCTTTCAGAGGGATTCCTAAGAGCGTAAAGCGGTCAGTCCACATCGATTCTGATTTTTCTAGGGCATCCTTCGCTCACAGCCTAAGTCAGGAGCGCTTGATCATTCATGTTGCTACCCATTTTCAGTTGAAGGGTTCCAAAGACCGCGACTCAGGACTGCTCCTGGGTGACGGCACGCTGTTCAAGGTTGACGAGCTGTTAGCATCTGAGCAACGCGCCGGGAGTATTCATCTTCTCACTCTTTCGGCTTGTCAAACGGCGATATCTGACAAGACGCTTGACACGCACTATGACGTGTTTGAAAGCGTGGCTGGCGTCTTATCTCGACTTGGGGTAAGTAACGTGATTGGCACCCTTTGGGAGGTCGGAGATCAGTCAACGTCTGATTTTATGAAGATTTTTTACACTCTTTTACTAGATCGATCTTTATCAGTTTCATCGGCACTCGAGCAGACGAAACAAATCTTCAAGGGCGCTAATGAGGAACAACTAAACGGCCTTCAGAAGGCTTACCCAAATGTTTTCAACTCCGCTATGAGATCGAGACTGGGCCAGTATCAGCACCCCTTTTATTGGAGTGGGTTCACTCTGTTCACCAGACAGTAAGTGCTTCTCTGCCGCCCAAGAGACTTCTTTGTAGTTCTATGAACCATGCGGTCTCGTGGCAGATTAGATGGACTGTCTCACACACTAATCCGCCCTAGTTGCCCCCTGTTTCAACCCCCCTTGGGGGGTCTGCCTTTCAGAGCCACTTTCCCGTTAAACAGCCCGATGGAGTTGCCTAGCGCCACCAGTTGGTAAAACTCGGCAGACTTGCGGCTTCTCTCGGCCCGCTTGGCTCTTGTCTCTTCGCCATGAATTGTCTTGGCCTCGGCGCAACGTTGCCGGCCTTGCTCGGTCTTGGGGCCGGTGGACGAGCCACCATGGGATCGGCAGACGTTCTTGCCCTTTATTGCTGGCGCTTTACATTGCTGCTGAGTCCGACGGCTCTCTGCTTGGCATTGTTTACATATGATCCGGCCACCAGCGGTTGACATTGTTAAGTTTGTTGACATGTTTTACATCCTATTGGAGGCCCGTTCGATCAGTCTGAGTAGATATATCCACAGGACCCCTTGAACCGACTTTTGATGGTTTTGTGGGTACCCCCCCTCTATTTTTTTCATTTTTTTCATCAAATTCATGTGGGAAGGAGGGTGGGGGGGTACCGTCAAAACCCACAAAAGGTCTACTGAGCAGGTCAGCTGAGATGTTCGGATTAATCAAGTATTGGATTGTTGGACGTCCTCCGGTCTGCGGCACGACCTCCCTCAGCCAGCCTAACTCCGATAGTTGTTCCAATGCCGGCGTGACATTCGCCCTACTCAAGCCATACCAACCTTTCGAGTAAACGGTTCTGGCGGTGAAGCCAGACTGAAGATCCCCTTTGAGTAGTCGTTTAGCGAGGGTACGTGCAGGTTCGTTATCAAGGCCATAGACCGATGCATAGACTCTGTGAGCATGCGACTTAAGGACTGCCGCTACCCGCAGAGCGTTATCGAGACAGCTGGAGCAAATGTCCCCGCTGTGTCCTTCCAGTAGATGAAACACCAAAGCGAGCCCTGGTACTAGGCTTCGGTACTTTGCAAAGTGGCTGTGCTCAGCTTGGCTGAGATCGCCCTCTCTCAACATGATCTCGTTCTTTCGAAACCAGTTGTCAAAGAGAGTCTGTGCCTGGTCGTCAAAGTGAAGAAGACTTGCCCCGGTACTGTTCTTGTGGGATTGCGCAAGTCCTGCGGTGGCCGTGGATCGGAGCTGAATAATGGCTGACTCCATCTTGTTTATTGCAGCTCTATCCGGCTGCCGGTCCACGATGTTTACTTCCTCTGGTAGGTCCGGCCAGACGAGGAGTTGAAACCGTTGCATCAGTCCGTCATTCTGCGAACTCCCCGAGGATGCGGCTCTGACATAGAGCTTGATTCGGTCAGGCTGAAAGCCACCAAATAGGGCAAGCATGTAGTTCTTCAACACCACAGTTCCGCGAGTTATACGGTCGAATGTGTAGTTGCCCCGCCCGCCCCATCCCTGCAGGAAGAATCCTCTGGCAGCTTCTTGCCCCGGTGTATCGAGACTCTGCAGAAGACCCGACATCTCGTCGGCCAATGCTAAAACCCCCGAGGGGTTCTCAGCCAGTATTTCACCCAACGCTTGATAGGTCACATCATTCACGATGTAGCGGACTTTCGGGGGTTTGCTCGGCTCCTTCGGCCAGACAGTTGTTTTGCCGTTTTTAAAGTCTTTGACTTGCTTGTCGTAGACCTTCATGTCCTTGTTGTACACGTCAATTGCTTGAGCGTAGGCGGCACCCGCCTGTTCCTCAAGATGGTGAAGGCAGCGGAATGACTCGTTCTGAGCAGGAGTCTTCATTGAGCCCGGGCTGCCAACGATTCCGCCCCAGAAGCCTGCGTAAACCTCCCAGCTATCATCAAATCGCTTTGGTAAGACGCCTATTCGATTTCCGAGTGCGATGCCGGCAGCAGTCAGCACAGGAATAGCCACGAACTCGATCGGGCAGTTCAGGCGTTCAGAGATGTCGACGATTGCGTCAGAGATGGTGCTGGGGAGGGTAGTCGGATCAAGCTCTTCGACGGGCAGCAGTCCATCGGGTAAGGGCATTGGTTGGGGCCAGCCGTCAAAGGAGCTATCGACCGACCCAATATCTACGAGGTGGATCGGAGCCCCTTCACTCTTGGGGGCTGTTTGCTGGCTTTGAGATTGCGGAGTGGGTCCAGAGTAACCAGCTTCACGTGCGTAGTAAATCAGCGTGCCGAAGCCAATACTTCCCTTATCACCTACCTGGCGATTCGGATCGTATGAATCCCAGACACCGTTAAAGTCAACCTCATCAAAGAGGTCGCCCGACTCACTCCATTTCCTTGCAATGTCGTAGGCATAGTCACCCCATCCCGTCGCTGCGATGCTCCAAATGAGTCGCATCCACTTGTGACGATTCCCCGTGCTTGCATCAGCTGGGTCTGGATCTAGAAAAGCCAGCATGGCCGTAACCATGGCGACGTTCTCCGGTGTGTGAGGAAGGCCAGTCGAAACTGGCCTGGTACTGGCAGTTCTCGCTGGTGGTGGGAACAACTTGATTGCCTTCGAGAGCCTGACAGTAAAGTCATCAACCGATATGAGCTCTCGGTCACGAATATCGAGTCTCGTTGCTACGGGGTTATCGGGATCCCTGAAGTTCCTGGTAAACGGCATCCGAAGAACCCGAGATGCATCTGCTGTGATCGGGTCTGCACCGACTTTTAGCGTGTCGAGCAAAGCTTGAAGTTTCTCGGCAATCGTTAACCACTCATCCCGAGGGATGGCAGCAGAAAGCGGCCAGTAGATATGGATTCCATATCCGGTGTAGTGCCAGATTGTCGGGCGGGGTAGGCCCGTCTTCTTGAGAAACTCATTGATGGCGTCTTCAATCTCTTCATCGCTCTTGTAGGGAGAGTTCTCGTGCCGATCGACATCGGCCCAGAACGAGCAGAGGTAATCAGCAAAGTCAGCATCCCGGGTGTTGAGACGACTGGAGTAGGTCGCCATACTGAAGTAAATGTTGTGAGAGTCCTGATAGTCCTCGGTAAAAAACAACATCTGCTCGTGATCCTCACACCACTCTTGCTGCCACGGCTCGCCTTTGACTGCTCTTGCGACGTAGCCAGGACCCTGGCGAACTTTTTGTAGGAAGGTTTCTTGCATTTCTTGATCGCTCATCGCTGTTCCTTCCACCGAAAGAAACAATTGGGGCTGTTGTCGATGAGGACTACCTCGTAGCCGGCAATTGAGAGACCTAGGATCGCGCATCCGTTGGAGATGTATTTGTGATCTCCTCGTGTGGGCGACCAACGCTCTATGACGTGCTTTAGCCCGTAGCTGTTGATGTCTGGGCTGATCCGGTTCTCTTTGCTGAACTGAATCGCGTAGTCAATCTGTAACAGTCCAGTGTCGGACCAAAGGTATTTGCGGTCTTTGCGTTGATCTTGTTTCGTGCAGTGCTTGGAACCGGCCAATGCATACCAGTCAAGGCCGTTTGCTGTGAGAGTCGGGAACTTCGCAGCCTCGGCTATAGCCATTGCTTTCGAGATGGGGGAAGGGGTTAGCATTTGGAGCCTCCCTCCGATCGATGCTTCTGCTCAAGGATCCATTGGTCGACGTCTGATTCGAGCCACCCCACGGCACGTCCACCTGGAACTATCTGGAAGGGTGCTGGGAAGAGGCCCTTGGCAATCATGTCGAACAGTTTTGCCTCGGATACATCAAGTTTTATCCGAACTTGGGCATTACGGACTATGCGGAGGGAGTCGGATTTCCCGTTTTGTTGGAGTTGAGTGACCATCGGTGATCTCCAGAGAGTTACGATGGTCGAAGCCTAGTTTTGTCCTTACAAAAAGAAACTGGGTGTCAACTCATACTTGACCAACCCCAGGGGTTTGGCTTCTTTTTTTCCCTCACATACTCTCTCACTAAGCCCTGAGCGTCCGAGACTCCCAGAGGATGAAGCATTTGCTCGACAAAGCGTTCAAAGGGTGATCGGAATCCCCCGGCTGCCCCCCGTTTTGGTTCACGCCCTGTTTGACGGACGTACTCTTCTCCCAGTTTTGCTATGTAGTAGCGAGGCCACATCCGCTTCGGCCGATTGCTTGGTTCAATCGGGAACACTCGTTTTACTCGGCGTCGCTGTCTTTTCTGCTCCTTCCAACTCTCTCCGATTAGAACGCGCTGTACTAGCTGCCCTTTTCGGTTGTGCACCATTCCGTCGCTGGCTTTAAGGGTCTCGACTTCATTGATGAGTCGTTGGAGACGAAACGCAGTTGCAATGAGGTTTGCCTTTGGGAAATTTGTCCGCACGATATCTAGCAACGCCTTTCTGGTGATGGCTTGCTGTGAGTACATGGGGATCAAACCACCTTGGTTTTTTGGTGGGGGATTACCACACCACGCGCACTTGATTCGATGAAATCGCACCACCTCTGCATCAACAGCACTCGCTTGGGCAACTGATCCTGACGTCTGTAAGAGGCCTCGGTCTGGTTGGTGATGACATGCGCTAAGGCTAACTCCAGTGTTTCGTTCGCAAACGAGGTCGTTTCTGCAGCCCAGTCTCGGAAAGTGCTTCTGAAGCCGTGGGGCGTGTACTGCTTGTAGGGCTCCATCTTCTTGATGATCGCCAGGAACACCCCAGTGCTGATGTGTGTGCTGGTGCTTTTACTGTGGCTTGAGAAGATGTAGTCGTTAATCTGCCCCTTCTTCATGACTTTCAGGATCTCGACAGCTCGCGTCGATAACGGCACCCGGTGCTCTTTCCCCGCCTTCATGCGCTCGCCCGGGATTGTCCAGACCTTTGTGGTGAGGTCGATCTCGTCCCACTTGGCCCGAACTACCTCTCCTGTGCGGGTGGCGGTGAGCACCATAAACTCAAATGCCATTGGGCCGACGCCCCTGTGGGTACGAAGTGCCTTGATGAACTCGTGGATCTGCTTAAAGGGTAGGGCGGCGTGGTGCTTCACGCGCTTTACCTTCTGGGACTTGGGTAGCAACTCCCCCAAGCCTCCTTTTAGTCTGGCTGGATTCTCCCCGGAGCAGTAACCCCGTGCCTTGGCCCAGTCCCAAACCACTTCAATCCTCTGTCTCACACGGGTCGCTGTCTCGGTCTTCTCCAGCCAGATGGGCTTGAGAGCCTCATAGATGGCTTCAGTGGTGAGTAGGTGGATGGGCACCTTACCGAGGGTGGGGTAGGCGTACTCAGCGAGCGTATTTGTCCATTGGCTGCAGTGCTTTGCGTTCTTCCACTCGGGAGACTTCGCCTTGATGCAGTCGGTTGCCGCTTGCTCGAATGTGACTTGCTTGGCCCGGGCGTTGGTGTTTGCCAGTCGGGTCGCATCCCGTTCATCCAGGGGATCGAGGCCGGCCAGAATCTGTGATCGGTATCCCAGGGCGATTGTTCGTGCATCGGCGAGTTTTCTAACCGCAACTGGGCCCATGCCCATTTCTCTTCGCCGTCTTGTGGTCGGGCTGGTATAGCGAAAGATCCAACTGCGACCTGTCCCACTGGTGCCGTTTGAGACTTGCAAGTACAGCCCTGGAGCCGTTGAGTCGGCGTAGTAACCAGGCCTTGATTCGGTCTCCACCCTACGGGTAGTAAGCGGCTTGGCAGCAATTCTTCCCACCTTTGTACCCCCCAATTGATACTGGATCTTACAAAAGTTCTCTGGGGTTTACTAGAGAAAAATGGGCTTCAACCTCAATACTGAAGCCACTCCTGTGGGGTATAGAAAACCTTACTGGAGCCGCATCGGTCGGACACCCTCTCCGCCAGTTGTCAAGCGCCAATGAGGCCTAAGGGCAGATCATCGGGGCATTCCCCACATTTTTCCCCACGCTTTTCATTTGGGGCTTTGGTTTTGGCGCTGAGACTGGCTTGATCTATACCCACCCCCATCAAAATCCCAGCCAGGCCGACCCCACCCGGGGGGTACCCCCCAATTCGTTTGATGGTACCTAGCGCACCCCATACAGTCGATTGTGCTCAAACGATCCCCACCTTAATGGGATAGATCTTGTGGTGCCGAACAGTGAGGGCCTTGCTCAGGTCAACAGGTTTGGCCTAAACCACGGTTTTATGCGGGTTTCGAGCGGAGGGGATTCGAACTGCTGCCGTGTGCGTCATACCGCTGCGTTGAGGCAGAGTTTTAATATCGCCACCAGATCGAGTGGTCTGATTTAATGGGGGCATACATGATGAATCTCACCGAATTACCTAAGGAACTCCCAGTGCCTTGTGATGATGGAGCTGCTGATCATCTTTTGGGTATGAAATTACCGCAGGTAACGCTACACGCAACTACGGGCTTGCAGGTAAACGTTGGGCAAATTCCCGGTGTGCTCGTGCTGTATTGCTATCCGATGACCGGCCAGCCAAATGTTCCACTACCAGATGGTTGGGATCAGATTCCAGGGGCAAGGGGTTGCACTCCGCAGAGCTGCTCTTTTCGGGATCACTACCAGGAGATTCGTACTCTGGGTGCTGAAGTGATGGGATTGAGTGTACAGAGCACCGAGTATCAGAGAGAAATGGCCCAGCGGTTGCATCTGCCGTTCCCGGTTTTAAGTGACGACAATTATGAATTTCAGAAGGCACTTAAGCTGCCCGCCTTTCAAGCGGCAGGTATGACTCTTTTAAAGCGGGTTACTCTAATTGCACGGGCTGGGCATATTCTTGCTGTCCATTACCCCGTATTTCCAAGTGACAGCGACCCACAGTGGGTGATTGAACGACTTGTGGATCTGTCCTTAAAATCCTGATCACTTAGACTTCGTCTCATGACCCTTCAGACATCGTCCTCACCTACCGGAATCAGATCAATTGTCAGCTACCTCGGGGGTGCTGGAGTAGCGCTCTTGGCGCTGGTACTCGCGTTAGAACCCGATGTCGGTTTTACGGCGCCCTTCGTGTGGATGGCACTTTTCTGGGCTTTGCAAATCGGTGTTGGATTAGCCGCGTTGCAGTGTGCACTTTTTCTGATTACTCGTGTTGATAGATTTCAGCAACTTCCTTTGTGGGTAGTTGTAATTGCAAGTGGCATCGCTGGTTCCATTTTTCTTTCACCGATTTACTGGCTGATCGGCGAGGGCCTAATGGAACAGGTTCTTGGTTTTCCTGTCAGAGTCGATGCTGATGGAGCTGTCGAGGTCAGTGTTACTTTCGGTATACCCGCAATATTGGACGAGTTTGTTGACATAGTCGGCCCGGTTACTGCCGCATGGGCATTGATATCTTGGCCACGCCTGCAGCGTTTGGTCCCGCCATTACTGAATACTTCGCTAGCAAGGAGCGCTGAATCTGACCCGCTTATTACATCGTTACCTGAACAAGATGGTGCTCCGTTAAAGCCAGCGTGGCGTCTCGCATTGCCAAGTGAGTTGGGCGGTGAGCTGATAGCAGTTAGTTCCGAGCTTCAATATCTTCGAGTGTGGACAACCCGCGGCAGCGCTCTAGTGCTGGGATCTCTACAACAGGTTGAAGAGGCCGAAGGCCCCAATGGAATTCGGACCCACCGGTCCTGGTGGGTAAACGCCCAACATGTTCTCCGCACACGAGTTCAGGGTGATGGCACGGTCTGCGAATTGAGCAATGGCCTGCAAGTGCCTGTAAGCCGTCGCCGCAAGGCCGATGTCATGGAACGTTTCGGTAGCAGTGCGAGTTATAACTCTGCAGCGGTAGCGATAGCCTCACCATTACCTGGTAGTGATCAGAACATTCGCCGCAAGCCCAGTTGAACCGATACAGGGTTGTAGTCCGGCTTAGAAAGCCGCCCGGTGACACCCTCTTCAGCCGGTAGTTCGATGCTACCAAGCCGGAGCATTCGAACATCTGCAGTCAGTCTCCAGTCCTTGCTCATGGGTATCTCGGCGCCCGCAATCAGTTGCAATCCAATCTTTCCTTGTTTAGACCATGCCCGATCGGTACCGCTCGAGTTGAGGTCGAAATCGATTTCTTGAACCCAGCCAATGCCCGCACCAACATAAGGTGTCCACCCCCCCGACGCATTTGGGAAGCGGCGTAAACCATTTACGAATAAGATATTCGATGCAAAGTCTCCGTCATTCACGGTAGTGGTTGATCCGCTTAATGACTTCAGGTCGTGTCGGCGATAGTTCCATTCGACCTCTGCAGCCCAGCCATTACCGTACCGAAATCCAATGTCTCCGCCAAAGCCAAATCCCATGTCAAATTTGGCTGTCAGTCCAGGTCCAAGCCCGCCGGTGCCGCTCTCATCGAAGCTTGTCGAACTGAGTCGGCTGGCCTGTGCATAAATGGTTGCGTAGTATCCGCGCGGTTCAGTTGCTGCCAGCGTTGGCAGGGTAGTGGCTGCAATGCAGCCTAGCAAGGCGGTACGGCAAATCGGCGTTAGATATTTCACAAGGAACACTCCCAAGTTGATGAACGAACAGTTCGTCGGGCCGGAACTCAGAGTGAATTCTGGGCCGACTTAGGGAATTTAGATTGACCACCGGCCTTGGAAATCTTGCTGTTGAATCAGCGGCCCTTTTTTTGAACGAACGGCGCCGAACTGCTTCGTCAGATTTGGCGCCTGCAGGCTGGTTTGGGTGGGGTTCGAATCCCCGACCCCACCAGAACTTGATTTATTTTGACCCCAGCAAGTTAGCGCAGCGACCCCTGCTGGGCCGCCATGGGATACGAACCAGCGATTGGCTCTTCCCCATTAGGGCTCTTACCCGCGTCGTCATGTCCTGAAGTCATGACTCCAACAATGCCGTCAACCGCCCCAGTGCATCGTCCAGAACCACTTGAGGAACGCGCTCGATCTTGCGTGCCTTACGCGCTGCCAGGTCGAGCATACGGATCTTGTTCACAAGCGCTACTCCTTGGGTCTTGCATCCCGAGCCGGTCAGGCTGACGGCAAAACCGGCGTAGCGTGAGAAATCACCGCCTTGCGTAATGGGAGCGACCAGCACGTCTCCAAGGCGGTTGAATTCTTTGGAGGTCAGAACCAGCGCGGGCCGTGTACCTTTTTGCTCGTGGCCCATCGCGGGGTCTAGGGGAACGCTGACGACATCACCTTGGTTGAAGGCGGGCATTACCAGACCTCTTGACCGGCAGGCTTTGCAACACCCCAGAGTGCCAGATCAGCCGGTGGCGGCGCCTTGGGATCGCATTGGGCAATCAGATCGGCCAACACGTACTTTTTCTTGGGTGCCAATAAGATCTCGCCCCGGTCTGTAGTGTCCAGAGTCATAGCCTGGCCTACCGCGAGGCCGAGATCCTTGAGCACGGCAGGTGGCAACACGGCCACAGTGCTATTCCCGTATCGCCTCAGAATAACTTGCATGGTGAGTTCCCTTTTTTGTTGCCAAATTCAATCCCAGAATCTTAGGCTGCACTGCCCGGGTTGTCAAGCATTGTTGAACATGTCCCCGGAAAACTCCCGGTCTGCAAGAGCAGGGGCATGGGGGTCAAGTTCAAATCCTCGACCCCACCAGAACTTGATTTATTTTGACTCCAGCAAGTTAGCGTAGCGACCCCTGCTGGGCCGCCAGGCACCACTAGGGGTCGCTGAGCTAACTTTACGAGATCCGCTTTTCAGTGCTTCTAAAGCATTGATTTGATTTACTCTGACCGCTCAAAAGACGGACCTGAGCAAGTTAGAAACGCTTGCTACAGCGCCCCAAATCGGTAGACATTTCATTTTGAGCACGCGATTTGCTCAAAAGCTGTTGACCATAGCGAGTTAGTTAAAACTCAATAAAATCAAGCATTTAGTCTCGGTACGTCTTTTTTTTCCACGTTTTCGAGAGGCGTACCTAGCCTTGCTCAGGTCAACAGGTTTGGCCTAAACCACGGTTTTATGCGGGTTTCGAGCGACGGGGATACGAACTGCATGAGCACAGGCACGCTAAACTAAGCCGATGATCCGTTTCATAAGACTAGTGGGCCTTTGGTTTCTTTGCTCGCAGGTGATCTTTGTGTCTGTTGCGGGGGCAGGCGTGGCTGCGCATGACGATCTCCATGTGGCGACAGCTCACCAGCTGGCACTCGATCATCACCATCATGACGATTTCTCGTCTCATTTCGATCACGACGATGGGGCCGGTGCGCATGTCCATGCCGTTGACAGCTTTCAATCTTTTGGATTGGTTCAGGAAAACACATCCGGCTTACAACCATTTGGCGGCCAAAAACAGCTTGCGCTGCTAAGTGCTCGCCCATCCGACATCTTCCTTGAAGGGCTGCTGCGCCCGCCTCAATTGCTTCTTTGATCTCTGAGTGGCCGCCCCGCTGAGCAAGGGCGGCGTTTATTCGTTTTCAAAGGAGTCTTCATGAAATTCGATCTTCCCCAAAAATTGGGGTTGCTTCTGCTTGCCATCTTCCCGCTGGTTGCTCTCGCACATGGCATCAGCGAAGAGGACAAGCAGCGGATGTTGGATGGGGGGTATCTGCAGTATGTTGGTTTGGGTGCAAGCCACATGCTGACCGGATACGACCATCTATTGTTTTTGTTCGGCGTGGTGTTCTTCCTGACCACATTCAAAGATGTCGTGAAGTTCGTGACGGTCTTCACCATCGGCCACTGTATTACGCTGATCTTTGCCACGTTTTTCAAGATCACCTGGAATTACTGGCTTGTCGACGCAATCATTGCGATCAGTGTCATCTACAAGGGTTTTGACAACAACGGGGGCTTCCAGAAGCACTTCAACATGGCCTCACCGAACCTGGTGAAGATGGTCTTTATCTTTGGCCTTCTCCACGGTTTCGGGTTGTCCACCCGTCTGCAGCAGCTTCCGCTAGGGGATGATCCTTGGCAGATGTTGATGCGAATTTTGAGTTTCAACGTTGGTGTCGAGGTCGGCCAAATCGCAGCCCTCGTGGTAATGGTCGGATTGCTTGCCATCTTGCGAAAAAGGGAGTCATTTGCCAAGTTCAGTTACACGGCAAACCTCGGATTGATGGCGGCCGGTGTCTATCTGCTTTTCGCTCAGCTGCATGGTTATCAGCATGATGTCAATGGCGAAACATTCCGTTTTCCCGTTGAGGAGCACCGCCATATCCACGAGGACATGGACATCGAAAACACCACCGACAAAAGCCGTAATTCACTTTAATTAATAAAAGGAATCATCATGAAAAAATTACTCACAACGTTTGGTTTGACCATTGCAGCTGCCCTCGCTAATCCCGCTATGGCGGGCCCTGGTGATGGCTGCCACTTCCACGGCTCGAAGCCCGCGGCAGAAGCTGTCGTTATCAAGTGCGCCGATCAACGCAAGGAGAGCCTTGTGAAGGGCGGCAAGCTGGAAGGCAGTTGGGTGTCAGTCAAGCACGAATCAATTTCGATGATTGACGGGAAAAAAGGAAAGGAATGGCGAGTCGCTTACAAGAATCCCGCAGCAACGGATAAAGCCAAGACCAGCCTTTTTATGTTTTTCACCCCGGTGGGTAATTTCATCGCCGCAAACCATACGGGTCAGTGATCGTCTAGCGACTCATTGACGTTGTAACCTTACAAGCCGGGGCCTTTAAGGCTCCGGCGGGGAGCTCCACATGGCCTGGATTGTTACCAAGTATTTGATCACCGCCGGATTGGTGGTTTTGATCTCAGAGGTCGCCAAACGCAGCGATAAACTCGGTGCGCTCATCGCGGCCTTGCCGTTGGTGACGGTGTTGACGCTGTTCTGGCTCTATTTTGAAAATCAATCGTCGGAGAAAATTGCCAATCACGCCTATTACACCTTTTGGTATGTGGTGCCCACATTGCCGATGTTTCTCGTCTTTCCATGGCTTCTCGCCAAGTTCGGGTTTTGGGGGGCGATGGGTGCGAGTGTTTTGCTCACGCTTGTCAGTTTTTTGGGTTTTGCGTTTTTCGCTCGATCGATCGGTATTGATCTTTTGGGCTAGCGGGCGGAGCGTGGAAAAAGTCAGTTAGGGTACCGGTTCGAATCCCATATACCATCAAAACTTGATTTATTTTGACCTCAGCAAGTTAGCGAAGCGACCCCTGCTGGGCCGCCACAGGATTCGAACCAGCTATTTGGTCCGAGCTCAGTGCCAGGCGTTTGCTAGGCGGCGTGCTTAGCGCGTGTTGCAGGTCCCTTCGCTAATCTTTCAGCCATACGCGTCTGCCAGCCAGGTCCAGTTGCCTTCCAGCGTTCGATGACATCCGGAGGTAGACGAAGGCTAATCATTTGACGCGGGCTCTCTGATTTTGGCCTCCCCCCTTTCCTCAGTTTGGCTCGTGCCAACATGTCCTCGGTCAGCTCGGGAAGTTCCTTGTATTCATGAGGTTTGACCACATGCGAATCGACGCGCTTGAGATCAGAGCCCAAGGTACGGCGCAAGGCGAGTTTGCTCACGATCATTTGCCTTTCTCATGCTGAAGATGTGGCGATCCGCGCCACGCGGGGTATATCCAATGACTACAATGCGACCCTTAAGAAGTCCGAAGCAGATGATTCGCACCTCACCGTATTCTTTACGATCGTCCGGGATCTCAACGGTGACGCCTTGGAAAACTATTGCTGCATCTTCAAAGTCCAGTCCACGTTCGGCGAGGGTCTTCTCACGTTTTTCTGGGTCGTAAAGAATTCGCATAGGTTATTGTATATACAAAAACAAGCGTCTGTAAAGAAGCGGAAATCCCAAGTTCGAATCCCCGACCCCACCAGAACTTGATTTATTTTGACCCCAGCAAGTGAGCGAAGCGACCCCTGCTGGGCCGCCAGAATTACAAGCACTCAGTAGCTCGTGGCCAAAATTAGCATGCGCGGAGCCCCGCACGGCTTGTCAGTGGTTGTTGACCCAGTTTTCGACGGCCAGACCACTAAATGGAAGAAAGTCGGCTTCGTTGTTGGTGACCAGTGTTACGCCCAGTGCCATGGCATGCGCGGCGATGAGCTTATCTAACGCGTCTTTGTTGCGCTCACGATTTGCTGCACGCAGTGGCCCATAGGCGCGCGCTGCTCGGGCTTCGAACGGTGCAACAACGATGTCCTCTAGCAGACTGTCCAGGAGGACCTGATTGCGTGCCTGGGACTTACCCGAGCAGACGACGCCGAATTCCAGCTCTGCGAGGGTGACGGCTGAAAGCACCACATCGCCCACAAAGCACTCGGTAAATCGCGAGCGCACCTGGGGTGGCTGATGCTTCATGAGATAGATGCAGATGTTGGTGTCCAGCATGTACTTAGGTTTCATAGGGCCTCGCGCTCGCCTTCGACGTTGAGACCCCGACCTTCGCTCATGAAGTCTGGGGAGAACTGGGCCAGCTTGCCCAGCACATCGCCCATGCGTCGAGGTGCGGGACGGATGCGCAGTTCATCGCCCTGACGCTCGATGATCAGTTCGATGTCCCAGCTGCTGTAGGCCAACTCGGCCGGAATGCGCACGGCCTGGGAATTGCCGTTTTTGAACAGTTTGGTGTTGGTCATGGCCTACCTCACGGAATGAAATGAATGTACATGTACATCTTAGTCGATAATGCGGGTATTGTACATACATGAATGTACGTCATGCATCGTATGCCGCAATGGGCAAGCAGTGCGCCAAGCAGGTGGTGGCTGGAGAAATGCTTGTTATGACGCTGGCCGGACGCCATACATGAAAGTAAGATAAAATTACGGTATATTTTTGCGGTATTTACTGGAGACCGTCAGATGGTCGCAACGACAAAACGTAAAACCTCGCTAACACTCGATGCAGAGACGCTCGACTCTGCAAAGGCCCTCGATCTGAACGTCTCGTCCATCGCCGAGACAGCGCTCAAGGTGGCCGTGTCAAATGCCCGCAGGCTTCAATGGCTGAAAGATAATGAAGCAGCATTCGCTGCCCAATCGGCTTGGCATGAGCGACATGGTCACCCCTTGGCCGACATCATTAGCGCTCCTGGAGGGGCCTCTTGGCGCACCTAACTCGCTTTGATGTAGCCGACTACAACGGAGTGAGGATGGTCGTTGTTGAGAGTGATCTCTTGCCGCCCGATTCCTCGGTGGTTGTCATTCCGCTTCTGGCGAATTATCCGATCGTGAAGGACCTCAATCCGGAGATCCTCCACGAGGGTCAGCGCCTTGTCCTTGCAACCCGACTTATTGCGGCGGTTCGGCGAACTCAGGTGCGTCGCCTGGGTAGTGTTGCAGACCAAGGCGACCGCATCATCCGTGCTGTTGACATCCTCATGGCAGGCGTCTGAGTATTCCAATGTTTCAGCCATCCGAGTTTGCCTGCCAGGACCCGTTAAGGAGTTGGGATCGCAAACTCGATGTCTTCTTCCATCGAGAGGCTGTTAGCATCATGTCGTCTTGATCTCGGAGGGGGAAGATGCATCAGCTTCGAAAGTCGAGTGATCGAGGCCATGCGGACCATGGCTGGCTCAAGAGCTTCCATTCATTCTCGTTTGCGGATTACTACGATCCTGAATTCATGGGCTGGGGGAATCTGAGGGTCATCAACGAGGACCGAGTGGCGCCAGGCATGGGCTTCGGAACCCATAGCCATCGCGACATGGAGATCATCAGTTACGTCCTGTCTGGCGAACTTGCACACAGAGACAGTCTTGGAAATGTTGAGACCATTCCTCCTGGAGACATTCAGCGCATGTCGGCTGGCACCGGCGTCACACACAGTGAGTTCAACCATGCCAAGGAGAAGCAGACTCACTTTCTTCAGATTTGGATTCGCCCCAGCAAGATGGGCGTTCCGCCGGGTTACGAGCAGCGCTCCATCCATGAGCAAGACAAGCGTGGAAGATTCCTAAAGGTTGCCTCGTCGCCTGGAGCGGGAGGACTGGTGAGTATGAATGCTGACGCAACGATCTATGCGGGCCTGTTTGATTCTGGTGAACAGTCTGAAATCCAACTCTCCCCAGGGCGTAAGGCTTACGCCCATCTCGTTCGGGGTGAACTGACCATCAACGGCCACGCCATGTCGGCAGGCGACGCCTTGATGCTTTCGGACGAACCAAGACTCCAGGTTTCACATGGTCGGGATGCGGAGGTCTTGGTGTTTGATCTGGCACCGACGTAATCGCCCCTGGGCGATTTGACGAGCTCCCCCTTTGAGGTTCATGGAACCTATTGGTATACGCTATATCCAAAAGAAGTTCATTCCTCGGAGGTATGCCCATGCAGTGTCCCGTCTGTCATGCTTTATAACGCCCTTCAAACCCTTCACCTTCTGGCCATCGTGGTCTGGGTCGGTGGCATGTTTTTCTCTCATTTCTTTCTAAGGCCAGCTGTGGCCGGACTTGAGCCGCCAATCCGTTTAACCCTCATGCGAGACGTTTTGAGTCGGTTTTTTCGGGTGGTCTTGGTTGCGTCTCTGCTCACGCTCGCCAGTGGCGTATGGATGTTGGGTCGGGTGGCCAAGAGCGCAGTTCAGTCGGGTGCGGGTTTTCAGATGCCCCTGGACTGGACCATCATGACAGCGCTTGGCGTGGCCATGGTCGCAATTTTTATGCACATTCGGTTCGCGCTCTACAAACGCCTAGACCGTTCCGTCACCGCCTCTGATTGGGCAGCGGCCGCAATGGCTTTAGACCAAGTTCGCAAGTGGGTTTTTGTCAACCTCTCGGTGGGCGTGATCATCCTGGTCGTTGTGCTGCTCACGTAAGGGGCCCTCGCATCACATTAGCTCACCCTCGCATGTAGGCTGTACCGCCCAATAAATCCTGCTGTGCTGTAATGGCGGGATCATGAAGCGTTTTCCAGTTAGCTCCCGCTGCGCGTGACGGGCCATCCTCCGACACTCCGTCCGCGGCTCTTGGCGGTTTGCATTGGCCAGGTCGTGCCACTCTTTGTGCGCTCAAGTGAGCAGGCAGCCCCCAAAAGAGTGCTCTCTGGCATTCGGAAGGCAGTTGTTTCGGACTCCGCCAACCCCTCTTTGCATTTCGTAGGCCCCCTGGGTCTTGAGGGGGATGAGCAGTGCGATCTCACCGTCCACGGCGGCATCTCGAAGGCGGTGTACGCCTATCCACATAATCATTACGCGTTCTGGACACAGGCCCTTGAACAGCATGGTGGCCGAGTAGATCGATTCTCAGCGCCAGGTGCGGTGGGGGAGAATCTCTCTGTCGAGGGGCTCTCTGAGGACACCGTTTATTTGGGCGACGAGTGGACAATCGGAGAGGTGGTTCTCCGCGTGACCGAGCCGAGAGAGCCCTGCTTCAAGTTCAACGCAGCGGTTGGTTGGTCTGGTGCAGCAAAGGCCATGGTGCAGCGGGGTTGTTGCGGCTGGTATTTGTCTGTTGTCACCCCAGGGGTTCTGGCTGCAGATTCTCAGATCGACGTGCGGCCAGGGCCTCGGAGACTGTCCGTTCAGCAGGCGTTTCTCAAGAAGAGCGCGTGAGCGGGCCGCACCATCACAGTGCCTATGACGGCACCTTTGGCCATCAGCGTCTTCGGCCCGTCGGCGTCCGCACGTTGGGCATTGCCATATTGTTGACGGGCGGTTATGCAGTTGTGGAGTTGATTGGCGGCATCCTCTCCGGCTCGCTCGCCCTGGTCTCTGACGCGGGGCATATGGCCACGGACGCAACAGCATTGATGATTGCGCTGGTTGCTCAGGTGGTGGCAAGGCGTCCAGCCACGGCAACACACACCTATGGCTATGGGCGTATTGAGGCGTTGGCAGCGTTCGTAAATGGCCTGGTGCTCTTGGGTCTTACTGGGTGGATTGTCCTTGAGGCATTTGCAAGGCTGCGCTCGCCAACCAGCATCGACAGCACCACCTTGTTGGTTGTCGCAGGTATTGGGCTTCTTGTGAACCTATCGGTGGCCTGGGTGCTGTCTCGGGACCGGCACGACTTAAACACACGTGCTGCGCTCTCACATGTCTGGGGCGACCTTCTCGGCTCTCTGGCCGCGCTCATTGCTGGTGTCGCAATCTTGTTTGGGGCGCCCTACTGGGTGGATTCTTTACTTTCTCTGCTCATCTGTATTCTGATTGTCCGCTCGGCCTTGGCGGTCTGTCGAGCCGCACTGGGTGTGCTCATGGAGCGCGTTCCAGAGCACCTAGACCTCATGAAAATCTTTTCTGCAATGGCTGCTGTCAGTGGTGTGCGGGGTGTACACAATCTTCACGTCTGGGAGTTGGCGCCTGGTCAGGTTGCGCTGTCTGCCCATCTTGATTTATCGGACCTTCACCAATGGCCAAGTGTCTTGGAACAGACCGTTGCCGTGCTCACGGACATGGGCGTAGACCACATCACGCTTCAGCCCGAGGTGATCGAGAGCCAAGATGTCTCTGTGTGACACAGCATTGAACGTACAACGTAGATGATGAAGGTACTCAAGGCCAACATGAACCGGGTGTTTGTCGATTTTGAGGCGAACCCCTAACTGGCTCAGTGGAAGCTTCCGGGAGTTGACCACAGTCGAGTAACTCCCTACACTTTGTGCAGGTATCGGGAGAGATCACCGCAACCCCGTGACGCCGAAGGAGCAACCGCCCCGGAAACTCTCAGGCAAAAGGACCGGTACCCACCATCACTCTGAAGAGCCTTTGGCGCGCGTCCGCCAGAGCACCGCAGGAGCAAGCGGGCCAACAGCCCGTGAATCTCTCAGGTCCAAAACAGAGGGGGCGTTCGAATCGCATGTTGCGAATCGACCACGACCCTCGACGTTTTGGAGACCTTCAAATGAGAAAGTCATTTGTCGTTGTTGGCGGTGGCATCACGGGTGTCACCACGGCCTATGCATTGGCCAGGCATGGGCACCATGTCACATTGCTTGAGCGCAATCGCTACGCGGCCATGGAAACGTCCTTTGCAAATGGTGGTCAATTGTCCGCCTCGAATGCCGAGGTCTGGAACAGCTGGGCCACCGTCTGGAAGGGCATGAAGTGGCTCTTCAAGAGAGATGCACCGCTGCTGGTGAATCCCGTACCCAGTTGGCACAAGTTCTCTTGGTTTGCCGAGTTCATGGCCGCCATCCCGAGCTACGAGCGCAACACCATTGCCACAGCCAAGATGGCCATCGCCGCACGTGAGCACTTGTTTGGCTGGGCGCGGGACGAGGCCATTGACTTCGACCTCAAGACAGAGGGCATTCTTCACATTTACCGAGACAAGGCGGGCTTTGAGCATGCGGGACGGGTGTCGGCCCTGCTTGCGAAGGGCGGCCTGCCCCGTCGGGCGGTGACGCCATCGGAGATGAAGGCCATCGAGCCCACCCTCAATGGCAGCTACTACGGCGGCCACTTCACTGAGAGTGACGCCACGGGAGACATTCACAAGTTCACGCACGGCCTGGCTTTGGCAGCGGCGCGGCGCGGTGTCACCGTCTTGTACGACCGAGAAGTTCTGCAGGTTGCATCAGACGGTCAGCGTGCAGTGGTGACCATGCGCCACGGTGAGCAAACTGAAACACAGTCCTTTGACAACATCGTGGTCTGTGCGGGCGTGGGGAGCCGAAGTCTTGCCGCGCAGCTTGGGGACCGCCTCAATGTGTATCCGGTCAAGGGCTACTCGATCACCGTCAACCTAGACGACCCCGCCAGTCAGCAGGCCGCACCCAGCGTGAGCTTGCTGGATGATGAGACCAAGCTTGTCACAAGCCGACTCGGCCTGAGCCGGTTCCGGGTGGCAGGCACTGCGGAGTTCAATGGGCTGAACAAGGATATCCGTGCCGATCGCATCCGTCCCCTGATCGACTGGGTTCATGACTGCTTCCCGGGGGTTAACACCCGGTCGGTGGTGCCATGGGCGGGGTTGCGCCCCATGCTGCCCAACATGATGCCCCGGGTTGGGCCGGGCACGAAGCCCAATGTGTTTTACAACACGGGCCATGGCCATCTGGGATGGACGCTCTCCGCGGGAACCGCCGAGATGCTCGCGGGCGTGATTGAAAAAAAATCGCCCCGAGCAAGCCCGGGGCGATTGTCTTTTACAGCAGATGCTTGATAGATCAGCCGTTCAGGTCGTACCGATCTGCATTCATCACCTTGACCCAGGCTGCAACAAAGTCTTGCACAAATTTTTCTTTGTTGTCGTCCTGGGCATAGAGCTCAGCGTATGAGCGCAGGATGGAGTTCGATCCGAACACCAGGTCTGCGCGCGTGGCCGTGAACTTGGCCTGACCGCTCTTGCGCTCCACGATCTCGTAGCTGTTCTTGCCCGTGGGCTTCCAGCTGTAAGACATGTCGGTGAGCGTGACGAAGAAGTCATTGCTCAACACGCCCACACGGCTCGTGAACACGCCATGCTTGGTGCCGCCGTGGTTGGTGCCCAGCACGCGCATGCCACCGATCAGCACAGTCATCTCGTGGGCGGAGAGGCCCATGAGCTGTGCACGGTCGAGCAGCATTTCCTCGGGCTTGACCACATAGCTCTTCTTTTGCCAGTTGCGGAAGCCGTCGGCCAGGGGCTCGAGCACCGCAAACGACTCGACATCCGTGTGCGCTTGGCTGGCGTCACCACGACCCGGTGCGAAGGGAACGGTGATGTTGAAACCACCAGCCTTTGCGGCCTGCTCAATGCCCACGTTGCCGGCCAGAACAATTACATCGGCCACGCTGGCGCCGGTCTCTCTGGCAATGACTTCAAGCTTGGCCAGTACCTTGGACAGACGGGCGGGCTCGTTGCCTTCCCAGTCCTTCTGGGGGGCCAGGCGAATGCGGGCACCGTTGGCGCCGCCACGGAAGTCGGAGCCACGGAAGGTGCGGGCGCTATCCCAGGCGGTGGCAACCATGTCAGCAATTGACAGGCCGCTGGCGGCAATCTTGGCCTTCACAGCATTGACGTCGTACTTCGTGCTGCCGGCAGGGATTGGGTCTTGCCAGACGAGGTCTTCTTTCGGAACTTCAGGCCCGATGTAACGGGTCTTCGGTCCCATGTCGCGGTGGGTCAGCTTGAACCAGGCGCGCGCAAAGACATCTGAGAAGTAGGCAGGATCTTTGTAGAACTTCTCAGAGATCTTGCGGTACTCAGGGTCGACCTTCATGGCCATGTCGGCGTCGGTCATCATGGGCTTGACCTTGATGGAGGGATCCTCCACATCCACCGGCATGTCTTCCGGCTTAATGTTGATGGGCTCCCACTGGTTGGCGCCGGCCGGGCTCTTGGTGAGCTGCCACTCGTAGTTCAGCAACAGGTGGAAGTAGCCGTTGTCCCACTTGGTGGGGTGGGTCGTCCATGCACCTTCGATGCCGCTGGTCACAGTATTTCGGCCAACGCCACGGCCCTTCTTGTTCAGCCAGCCAAAGCCCTGGGCCTCCAGGTCCTCGCCTTCGGGGTTGGGGCCCAGGTTGGCTGCACTGCCATTGCCGTGGGCTTTTCCAATGGTGTGGCCACCGGCCGTCAGTGCAACAGTCTCTTCGTCGTTCATGGCCATGCGGGCAAAGGTCAGGCGCACGTCGTGTGCAGTGCGCTGTGGGTCGGGCTTGCCCATCACGCCCTCAGGGTTCACGTAGATCAGACCCATTTGAACGGCTGCAAGCGGGTTGTCCAACGACTCACGGACTTCACCAGCACCGTCGTAGCGCTCGGAGGCGAGCCACTCCTTTTCGGAACCCCAGTAGATGTCCTTCTCGGGGTGCCAAATGTCCTCGCGGCCAAAGCTAAAGCCGTAGGTCTTCAGGCCGGTGGACTCGTAGGCCACATTTCCAGCGAGGATGAAGAGGTCGGCCCAGGAGAGCTTGTTGCCGTATTTCTTCTTGATGGGCCACAGCAGACGACGGCCTTTGTCCAGGTTGCCGTTGTCGGGCCAGGAGTTCAGGGGGGCGAAGCGTTGGGCACCAGTGCCTGCGCCGCCACGGCCGTCAGCGATCCGGTAGGTGCCGGCTGCGTGCCAGGCCAGGCGAACCATGAGGCCGCCGTAATGACCCCAGTCGGCAGGCCACCACTCTTGGCTGTCGGTCATGAGTGCGGTGAGGTCTTTCTTCACTGCCGCCACGTCCAGTTTCTTCACTTCCTGGCGGTAGTTGAAGCCCTTGAGCGGGTTGGTCTTGGTGTCTTGCTGGTGCAGGATGTCCAGGTTGAGGGTGGTGGG
Source organism: Hahnella aquatica (SeqCode) (assembly GCF_965194505.1). GTDB lineage: Bacteria > Pseudomonadota > Gammaproteobacteria > Burkholderiales > Burkholderiaceae_A > Hahnella > Hahnella aquatica. Next base: position 783,827 of record NZ_OZ239144.1, read on the forward strand.
CCACCACTCCATGTTCGTGACCGTGCCGGAGGTGTTTCCACCGTGCATGACAGGGCACTGGCCCAGATTCGGGTCGCGTGTGTTCATGGTGTTCTCCTATGGGGGTTGTGACTCTATAGAGTATGACTATAAAAAAAGCAAAATCTAATACTAAAAATCAATGGCGCTCATTGAAGAGACCTTAATCCAATCATGGCGTGCAGTTAGACGGGTATGGTGAGTGTCATGTGGCATTTTCGTCTTCTCACGATCGTTTGGGCTGTCGCTGTGGGGCTCTCTGCGGTGCACCCATACAACTGGCAGATCTGGGCCATGGAGCTTGCGCCGGTCTTTCTGGCTTGGCCCTTGCTCTGGGCCACGGCCAAACGGTTTCCGCTCACGCCGATGCTCTACGGGCTCATCCTCGTGCACGGCCTCATCCTCATTGTGGGTGGTCATTACACCTATGCACGGGTGCCCATCGGGTGGGAGTTTTCCGAGTGGATGGGCTGGTCCCGCAATCCATACGACAAGCTGGGGCATTTTTTCCAGGGGCTGGTGCCAGCCTTGCTGGCCCGGGAGGTGCTGCTGCGTCGCCGCGATATCGCACGCGGGGGCATGCTGTCTTTCCTTTGTGTCTGCGTGGCCCTAGGGGTGAGTGCCGTCTATGAGTTGCTCGAATGGTGGGTCGCAGTGGGCTGGGGCGATGGTGCGATTGATTTCCTCGGGGTGCAGGGCGATGTCTGGGATGCGCAGTCCGACATGCTCATGGCCTGGGTGGGCGCAATCATCGGGCTCTTGGTCTTCTCAAGGCTGCAGGACCGTCAGCTTCGTTGACCTCACAGGCCCGTAATAATTCCATAATATTCGAATCATAGAATAAAACCTCCTCAAAAAAACGACGGGAGAGCCTCATGAGCGACCAGCGCATCTTTAATGTGCTGTTTGTTTGCACCAGCAATTCATCGCGTTCCATTCTTGCGGAGGCCATTCTCAATGGCATGCGCAACCATCAGTTCAGGGCTTATTCCGCGGGCAGTCATCCCAAGGGAGAGGTCAGCCCCAACGCCATCAAGATTCTTCGAGAAAATGGCCATCCCACCGAGGGCCTTCGCAGCAAAGACTGGAGCGAGTTTGCTGGCCCCAACGCCCCCTCGCTCGACTTCGTGTTCACCGTGTGCGACAAAGCCGCAGGAGAGGTCTGCCCCGTCTGGCCGGGTCAGCCACTCACGGCCCATTGGGGTGTGGAAGAGCCCACTGTGAAGCTGGGCGAGAACAAGACGGTTGAGCAGAAATACCTCGAGGCTGCGACCGTTCTGCGCCGGCGCATTGAACTGCTGCTGTCGCTGCCCATCGACAAGCTCGATCGCCTGGCCCTGCAAAAGTCACTGGCCGAAATCGGGCAAACTCGCTGAGATGCAAAATCAAGACGCCACCGCAGCCTTCAATGCGCTCGGCCATGAGCTTCGGCTCAATGTGTTTCGGCTGATTGTTCAGCGGGCCGGCCAGGGCGTGACGCCCTCTGAACTGGTGGAGCTCCTTGGCATTCCCGCGGCCACGCTGTCCTTCCATCTCAAGGAACTGAGTCATGCGGGCCTCATCCATGCGAAGCGAGATGGCCGGCACCTCATCTACTCGCCTGCCTTCGAGTTCATGAATGCCCTTATTGGGTTCTTGTCTGAAAATTGTTGCGATGGCTCGCCTTGTGTGCTCTCGACGCCTGTGACTGTCTGCCGCAAGGAGCCCTGAGGCTTGGGCCTCTTTGAGCGATGGCTGAGTGTGTGGGTGGGCCTTGGCATGCTGCTGGGCATGCTGCTGGGCCTTTGGCTGCCCGGCGCTTTTGAATGGGTGGCTGATCAAACCATTGCCCAGGTGAACCTGGTCGTGGCCGTGCTGATCTGGGCCATGATCTACCCCATGATGGTGCAGGTCGACTGGGCGTCTATTCAGGATGCTGGCCGACAGCCGCGCGGCCTGGCCCTCACCCTGGTGGTCAATTGGCTCATCAAGCCTGCGAGCATGGCGGCCATTGGCGTCCTCTTTTTTCAGTACGTCTGGGCCGACCTGGTCGACCCTCAAACAGCAGAGGAAGTCATTGCTGGAATGATTCTGCTGGGCGTGGCGCCCTGCACCGCCATGGTTTTTGTCTGGAGCCAGTTGGTGCGTGGCCATGCGGCCTACACCGTCATCCAGGTCTCCATCAACGATGTCATTCTGATCTTTGCCTTTGCGCCTCTGGCGGCATTCCTGCTGGGTGTGACCGACATCGAGGTGCCTTGGGAGACGCTGGTGTTGGCAACCCTGCTGTATGTGGCCGCGCCACTTCTGGCCGGGGTGCTGACGCGCAGGGCTTTGCGCAAACAGAGTGGCATTGCGGTGGAACTCTTTCTCGCGAAGGTCAAGCCGTTCTCGATCATTGGCCTGATCGCCACCGTGGTCATTCTCTTTGGACTGCAGGCGGGCACCATCGTGGAGCAGCCCATGCTGATGCTGCTCATTGCCATTCCGCTCATCCTGCAGACCTACGGCATCTTCTTTTTGTCATGGGGACTGGCCCGGGCCATGAAGCTTTCTCACTCAATTGCTGGGCCGGCCTGCCTGATCGGCACCTCTAACTTCTTTGAGCTGGCCGTGGCCGTGGCCATCTCGCTCTTTGGCATGCAGTCTGCGGCCGCCCTGGCCACAGTGGTGGGGGTGCTGGTCGAGGTTCCCGTCATGCTCTCGCTGGTTTATCTGGTCAATCGATGGCGCACCTGAAATAATCGGGGCCATGCGTCCCGATTCCCCTTGCATTGCAATTTGTTCCACCGCCCAAGGCGACGACCTCTGCCGAGGCTGTGGCCGCACCTTTGAGGAGGTGAGCAACTGGGTTTTCATGAACCAGGACCAGAAGGACGAGGTCTGGCGTCGCATCGAGGCCGAGGGCACGGCCCTTCGTTTCACCACATACAAAGAGCGCGCTGGCTGATTTGATCGCCTACAGCGGTCTGTTTCTGTCTGCGCTCGTGGCGGCCACCGTGCTGCCCGCTCAGTCTGAGGCGGTTCTGGCTGCGCTGGTGCTGGCCGGTGAGCAGCCCATCTGGGCACTGGTGCTCGTGGCCTCCGTGGGCAATGTCTTGGGGTCTGTCGTCAACTGGCTGCTGGGCCGCGGGCTTGTCACCTTTCGCGACAAACCATGGTTTCCGGCCTCGCCAGCAGCATTGGCACGCGCCGAAGGACACTACAAACGACACGGCCGTTGGTCGCTGCTGCTCAGTTGGGTCCCCATCATTGGGGACCCCATCACGGTTGTGGCTGGTGTGCTCCGGGAGTCGATCTGGGTCTTTCTTGCCCTGGTGACGGTCGCCAAAGTGGGCCGATATCTCGTGCTGGTGGCCCTGATACAGGCGGCTTAATGCCCTGAGTGCTTCTTGCCATGTCCATGGCCGTGATGCTGGTCATGGTCTTTGGCATTCTTGGCGGCGTGAACCTCCACCTTGATGGCCACCTCACCGGCCTGCTTGAAGCGCAAGACCACATCAAAGGTCTCGCCGGTGGACAGGGGCCTATCAAGTCCCATGAGCATCAGGTGATACCCCTTTGGGTTGCCGCGCATGAGGGGCACCTCTGTCTTGGCTGGCAGCGGGATGCCGGGAATCTCGCGCATCGTCATCATGTTGTTGCTCATCGACATCTCGTGAACTTCCATGCGCTTGGCCCGTTTGGTGGTGGCCGAGACCAGCATGTCGTCCTGGCTGCCCTTGTTCTCGATGGCGTGAAAATAAATCGACCCATTGGGCTGTCCGTCTCGGGTGGGGGTTGCATGGGGGTGCTCGATCTCGATACTCCCCACCTTGAATTCATGGGCCAAGGCAGGCTGGCCCATGGCCAGCAGGGGTGAGAAAAACAAAGCCATCAGGGCTGTCAGGGCCGTTCTCTTCTTTACGAAAACCATTTGAAATTTCCTTTGTCTCAGAAGCCGTGGAGATTGTAGACTCAAGCGCATGAAGGAATGGCTACTCATCGTCTGGTTTGGCACCACCACCAACCTCCAGGTGCTCGACCGCTACCCAACGGAGCGCTCCTGCAAGGAGGCCATGGTCGCAGCCCGCGAGAACATCGACTCGAAGTTCAACCTCGAATGTACCTCCGACCTACGCGAGGGCCGCTCAGCGTTGCCGCCGCGTAATATCGGGGGAGGAGGTATTGCCAAATAGCGTGCACGACTCGGGCATGTCTGTTCGCGTCTGGGATCTCCCGCTTCGTGTATTCCATTGGCTGTTGGCATCATCGGTCTTGGGCAGCGTGCTGAGCGTGAAGCTCGGTGAGATGGAGATCCATGGTTGGCTTGGGCTTTTTGCGCTCTCGCTGCTGCTCTTCCGACTTTTCTGGGGGTTCTGGGGCTCTGAGCCCGCGCGGTTTCGCTCCTTCTTGGTGTCGCCCCTCACCACCCTGCGCTACCTGCGCTCGCCATGGCCTTCCCTGGGCCACAACCCCCTGGGGGCTTGGTCGGTGCTGGCCTTGCTGGGGCTTTTCTCACTGCAGGCCTTGACCGGCCTGGGCACCTCCGACGACATCTTCTTCGATGGGCCATTGGTGGCCCATTTGTCAGGCGAGTGGGTGGGTCGCCTGGGTTGGGTCCACACCGCGACCGAGCCGCTCCTCTATGGCCTTGTGGCCCTGCATGTGCTGGCCATTGTTGCGTATCGCGCGCTAAAAAAGGAGTCGCTGTTGCCGCCGATGATCCATGGCGACAAGGAACTGACGGCTGGCGAGTTCTCGCCTGTCAGTGCTGCTCGAGATGATGCAGCCTTTCGCTGGCGAGGGCTCCTCACCTATCTGGTGGCCCTCGCTCTGGTGCTGATCGCGAACGCCTATTTGTCTTTGTAGGCGTCGTGACAGGCCTTGCAGGTCTTTTGAGTTGCAGCAAAAGCCCTCTTCACGTTCTCGAGCTGGCCAGAGGCTGTGGCGGTTTTCAGGTCGGCCGCGGCCTTTTGGAGGTCTTGGGCGCCGGCATTTACCTTCTCCATTTCCTTCCAAATGACTGGCTTGGCCTTCCCGCCCTCGGTGCCCGGGCCAAGGCCTGCCCACGGCAGTGCAGACAGCATCAGCACGACATCCGCATTGGCCTGGGCTGCCTTGGCGTCGAAGGCCTTGTCGCCTTTGACCATGGCGCCAATGTCTGAGAAATGAGCAGCCATGACCGAGAAGGTGCTCTGGCGGTACTTGATGGCGTCCTCAGCCTTTTTGAAGGTCACGGCCTGTGACGCGAGCGGTGCCGCCAGGAGTCCGGCCATGGCGAGCGCAAGGGAGATGTTTTTCATGGCTTGTCCTTTTTGAGGTGGTAAAAACTTGAGTGTAGCGAGTGCGCATGACAGAACTTGTCTATAGTTTGAGGCCATGTCTGCTTACGCATTGGACGGGCGCCGTCGGGTCCTCAAAGCTGGTTGGTCGGCCGGGCTGCTCATGGCGGCGCCTGCGGCCTTGGCCCAGTCCTCAGGAGAGGAAGCGCCGATCATTGCAGCCGCCTCCGACCTCAAGTTTGTTCTCGAGACCCTGGCCGATTCCTTCACCCAACAAACGGGTCAGCCACTGCGCCTCGTCTTTGGCGCATCTGGATTGCTCACCACCCAGCTTCGGCAGGGCGCGCCCTTTGAGCTCTTTATGTCGGCCGACGAGGCTTACATTCGCGGCCTTGCCGCCCAGGCCTTGGTGCGCGATGTTGGCGTGGTCTACGCCGTTGGGCACCTGGCGCTCGCGGTTCCGCGGTCCTCGCGCATTCAACTCGATTCGAATTTAAATGGCCTTCGTGCCGCTGTCTCGGCGGGTCTGATTCGGCGCTTTGCCATCGCCAACCCCGAGCATGCGCCCTATGGCCGTCGTGCGCGCGAGGTGCTGGAGCATCTGCGCCTGTGGGCGCCGCTCAAGGGGCGGCTGGTCTTGGGTGAGAACGTCGCGCAGGCTGCGCAGTTTGCGTTGTCAGGATCGACTGATGGTGGGCTCATTTCAGAGTCGCATGCCCGGGTGCCGGGTTTTGCAGCCCGTGGTCGGGCTGTGGCGGTGTCTGGGGCCTTCCACTCGCCATTGATCCAGCGCATGGCGCTCACACCGCGTGCGAGCCCAGCAGCTGAGCGCTTCTTCCAGTATCTGCAAACTGTGCAGGCGCGAGAGGTTTTCTCGCGTTTTGGATTCGGCTCGCCCGAGGGGCTGGGCTGATGGACATGCAGGCGCTCTGGTTGTCGCTCGAGCTGGCCGCAGCCACGGTCCTGGTGCTCATTCCGCTGGCCATCGGCCTGGGGAGGGTCTTGGCCTATCGAGATTTTGCAGGCAAGGTCTGGCTCGAGGCTGCACTGAACCTTCCATTGGTCCTGCCGCCCACGGTCATTGGTTATTACCTGTTGGTGGGGCTCAGTGGCCAGTCACCGCTGGGCGCCTGGTATGAGAGAACCTTTGAATCCGGGCTGGTGTTTCACTTCAGTGGGCTGCTCATTGCCTCGGTGCTGGTGAACATTCCATTTGCGGTCCAGCCGATCCAACGGGCCTTCGAGGCCATCGATCCAGAGTGTCGAGACGCAGCCGATTGCTGCGGCCTGGGGTTCTTTCAGAAGCTCTGGCTTGTCGAGTTGCCGCTGGCCTGGCCGGGCATGCTCATGGCGGTGGTGCTGGTCTTTGCGCACACGCTCGGGGAGTTCGGGGTCATTCTCATGGTGGGCGGCAGCATCCCTGGAGAAACCAAGACCCTCTCCATCGCCATCTACGATCAGGTTCAGGCATTCGAGTTTGAGGCGGCAGGCCATATGGCCCTGATGCTCTTGCTTGTCTCGTTGGCCGCCCTGGGGCTTTTGGGTCAGTTGGGCCGTTGGAGCCGACTGGGCAGGCTGCTTCCCGGTGGCAACCGTGGCTGACCTCACGCTCGACATTCAGTCCGCCCGACCGGTTCCCATTCGCGCCGCGTTCTCCTGTGTGGCAGGAGGCATCCATGCAGTGGTGGGGCCCTCGGGCTGTGGGAAGTCCACCCTGCTGAGGCTGCTGGCCGGTCTTCTGCGGCCGCAGGCCGGCCAGATGTCTCTGGGTGATCGTGTCTGGTTCGACGCCAGCCGGTCCATTCACCTGCCACCGCAGGTTCGACGCATTGGTTATGTGTCGCAGTTCCACGGCCTCTTTCCGCACCTCACGGCCTTGGGCAACGTCATGGCGGGACTCATGGATGTGCCGGCCGAGCGTCGGGCCCATCAGGCGCTGCAGTGGCTCGAGCGCGTGGGCCTCTCCGGGTTGGATGCCCGGCGGCCGTCAGCGCTCTCTGGGGGCCAGCGACAGCGGGTCGCCCTGGCCCGCGCGCTGGCCCGATCCCCAGGCGCCTTGCTGCTCGATGAGCCCTTTGCATCGGTGGATCGTGTAACTCGCGAATCTCTCTATGCAGAGCTTGTCGAGCTTCGCGAGCGGCTGCAGATTCCAATTGTGCTGGTCACCCACGATCTGCAGGAGGCCACCATGTTGTCCCAGCAGATGAGCCTCATGGCCGACGGTGAGATCCTGCAGACAGGCGAGCCCCAGGCACTCCTGGCGAGGCCATCCGATGAGCGGGCTGCAGCCATGCTGGGCCAGCAGAATATCTTTGATGGGGTCTGGCGAGCGGGCCGACTCTATGTGGGGAGCCATGCCCTGGAGGTCGGCCGGCCGCCATCCCACGGACAGCCTGCAGACGGCCCCGTGCGTTGGATGATTCCGTCCAACGGCGTGCGCCTGCGCGCGATGTTCAAGCAGGCCCTGCCCGATGCGCCAAACCGCATCGGGCTGCGGGTGGTGAGCATGGTCCCGCTGGGCCAAGAGGTGCTACTCACAGGCCTGGTGGAGGGCCTCTCCGCACCCCTACGGTTGAGGCTCACAGCCCGGCTCTGCGAAGAGCTGCGCCTGGAACCCGGGCGTCAAACCGAGGTGCTGCTTCGTTCTGAGGACATCCACATCTTTGAGGGCATACTAAATAAATGAATCGTCCAAACGACCGCCGCCCCAAACCGGCTGCCCAGAAAACCAGCACCGACCTCTGCGACGCCCATGAGGGCCTTCTCGACTCAGGCGCCCTGCGCGTCCTGCCACCTGTCTTTCAAAACTACGGTGGCGCCGAGCAGATGGCCGGCCGCGTGGTCACCCTCAAGTGCTTTGAAGACAACGGCCTGGTTCGGGCCGCCCTGGAAACACCGGGTGAGGGCCGCGTGCTCATGATCGACGGTGGGGGAAGCGACCGCTGCGCCCTCGTGGGGGGCAACCTGGCGCTCACGGCCGAGCGGAATCGTTGGGCGGGCATCGTCGTGAATGGCTGTGTCCGAGACGTTGGCGAACTCATCGACGCGGGTGTTGGGGTTTGGGCGATTGCCACACACCCCCGCAAGAGTCACAAGCAGGACCAGGGGCTGCGAGATGTCGTCATCGACATGGCCGGCGTGCTGGTGCGGCCTGGGGAGTGGTGTTTTGCAGATCCAGATGGCATTTTGATCTGCGACAAACCACTCTGAATTGGCTTGTCAAGTCGCGGGAAGCCGCATGGTCAGTTTTTGATCACACCAGCGCAAGCCCAATGAATTGCAACGAAAGTGTCATTGCACTGACCCTTGTCCACACCCCCTGGGGATAACTTTTTTTTAAACATGGCAACAGGCAAACAGCAGTACGACGAATCATCCATACGGGTTCTCAAAGGGCTCGAGCCCGTGCGGCAGCGGCCCGGCATGTACACCCGAACCGAGAACCCATTGCACATCGTGCAAGAGGTCATCGACAACGCTGCAGATGAGGCCTTGGCCGGACATGCGCGCACCATTTTGGTGACCCAACACCTCGACAGCAGCATCAGCGTGGCCGACGACGGCCGCGGCATCCCGGTGGGGCCCCACCCGGAGGAGAAAATTCCGGTTGTAGAGATTGTCTACACCCGTCTGCATGCGGGCGGAAAGTTCGACAAGGGGGCGGGCGGCGCCTACGCCTTCTCCGGCGGACTGCACGGTGTGGGCGTCTCTGTGACCAATGCGCTCTCCACCCGGCTTCAGGTCTCGGTCTGGCGCGATGATGCCCAGTGGGAGATCGAGTTTCAGGGCGGTGAGCGGGTCTCTCCGCTTCGCAAGGTGGGGCCGGCCAAGGGGGCCACTGGCACGCGCGTTCAGGTCTGGCCCGACCCCAAGTATTTCGACGATCGCAACATTCCGCTCGCAGAACTCGCTCGAAGCCTCAAGGCCCGGGCTGTTCTTCTGCCAGGGGTCACCACGGTGCTGGTTCAAGAGAAGTCTGGACAACGCCAAGAGTGGCGCTACGACGGTGGGCTGGGTGCTTACCTCATGGAGTCACTGGAGGCCCAGGATCTCGTGGTGCCCTTGTGGGCCCAGGAGGGCCATGTGGGCCCGGGCGACGACACCTTCGCCGAGGGTGAGGGTGGCCAGTGGGTCTTGGCCTACACGGCCGAGGGCCCGGTGGTTCGGGAGTCGTTTGTGAACCTGATTCCCACATCGGCGGGCGGCACCCACGAGGCTGGGCTACGAGAGGGCTTGTTTCAGGCGGTCAAGGGCTTTGTCGAGCAGCACGGTCTGCTGCCCAAGGGCGTGAAGTTGCTCCCGGAAGATGTCTTTTCTCGGGCCAGCTTTGTGCTGTCTGCCAAGGTGTTAGACCCCCAGTTTCAGGGCCAGACGAAGGAGAAGCTCACCAGTCGGGACGCACTGCGGCTCATGGCCTCACAGGTGCGCGGCCCCTTGGAGATTTGGCTTCACCGGGATGTGGAGTCGGGCAAGAAGATTGCAGACCTGGCCATCCGAGCGGCCCAATCGCGGCAGCGCTCGGCCCAAAAGGTTGAGAAGCGAAAGAGCTCTGGTGTGGCGGTATTGCCGGGCAAGCTCACCGACTGCGAGTCCACCGATCTGGCCCGCAACGAGATCTTCCTGGTCGAAGGTGATTCGGCGGGCGGCTCGGCCAAAATGGGCCGAGACAAAGAATCGCAGGCCATTTTGCCCCTGCGGGGTAAGGTGCTCAACACATGGGAGGCGGAGCGTGACCGGCTCTTTGCAAATGCCGAGGTGCATGACATTGCGGTGGCGCTGGGCGTGGACCCACACGGGCCCCACGACACCGTCGACTTCACCGGCCTGCGGTACGGCAAGGTCTGCATCCTGTCTGATGCCGATGTCGATGGCTCACACATTCAGGTGCTGCTGCTCACACTCTTCTTCCGGCACTTTCCGCAGCTCATCGACCGGGGACATGTCTTCGTGGCCCGCCCACCGCTTTTTCGTGTGGATGTCGAGGCGCGTGCGAAGAAACCCGCCCGAAAAATTTACGCCCTGGATGAGGGTGAGCTCACCCATGTGCTCGACAAGCTTCGTCAGGAGGGACTCAAAGAAACAGCCTGGGGAATTTCTCGCTTCAAGGGTCTGGGCGAGATGAGTGCAGAGCAACTCTGGGAAACGACGCTGAATCCAGACACGCGTCGCCTCATGCCCGTGGCCCTCGGGCTCCATGGGGTAGACGACACCATGGCCAGGTTCAATCTCTTGATGGGCCGGGGTGAGGCATCTGCGCGCCGGGCTTGGCTTGAAGAAAAGGGGCATGAAGTGGAGGTGGACATCTGATGGGCTCGCGTGAAACAGGAGACCTCTTCGAGGATCTACCCGCCGATGACGGCTCGAACCTTCCACCGCCTGTCGGCATGAGTGCCGCCCTCGGCGGTGACGACGGAGACCTGTCGTTGGCCGACTTCGCAGAGCGGGCCTACCTGGATTACGCCGTCTCGGTGGTCAAGGGCCGCGCATTGCCCGACCTTTGTGATGGCATGAAGCCGGTCCAGCGTCGAATCCTCTTCGCCATGGACCGCATGTCGCTCTCCTCTGCGGCCAAGCCGGTGAAGTCTGCCCGGGTGGTGGGCGATGTGCTGGGCAAGTTTCACCCGCACGGAGACCAGTCTGCCTATGATGCGCTGGTTCGCCTCGCGCAGGGCTTTACGGTGCGATATCCCTTGATCGACGGCCAGGGAAACTTCGGCTCACGCGATGGCGATGGTGCTGCAGCCATGCGCTACACCGAGGCTCGGCTCACCAAGTTCTCCGAGCTCCTGCTCTCCGAGATCGACGAGGGCACCGTGGACTTTGGGCCAAACTACGACGGCGCCTTTCAGGAGCCGCTTCGACTGCCTGCTCGGCTGCCGGTCTGTCTGCTCAATGGTGCCTCGGGCATTGCTGTAGGCATGGCCACCGAGATTCCGTCCCACAACCTGCGTGAGGTGGCGGCGGCCGTTCTCGCGCTCATCGACACTCCGAAGCTCTCGCAGGAGGCGCTCATGGCCAGCCTGCCGGGTCCTGACTTCCCTGGCGGCGGGCAGGTGATCTCCAGCCCTGAGGAGCTCGCGGCCATTTATGCAGCCGGACGTGGCTCCATTCGAATGCGGGCACGCTGGTCTTTTGAAGACCTCGCCCGCGGCCAGTGGCAACTGGTGGTCGAGGAGCTGCCACATGGTGTGTCCTCCCAGCGGGTGCTCGAGGAGATCGAGGAGCTCACCAATCCCAAGGTCAAGGCCGGCAAGAAGTCGCTCTCGCCTGAGCAGCAGCAGACCAAGCAGTTGTTGCTCAGCCAGCTCGAGTCGGTTCGAGATGAGTCTGGCAAGGACGCGGATGTTCGGCTGGTCTTTGAGCCCCGCACCGCCAAGATCGATCGAGACGAGTTTGTCAGGCTGTTGCTTGCGAACACATCGTTGCAGAGTTCTGTCTCGATGAACCTGGTGGCGGTGGATCTCTACGGCCGACCACGGTCCTTGTCTGTCCTCGAGGTGCTCTCGCAATGGGTGGAGTTCCGAACGGAAACCGTTCGCCGCCGAAGCGCGCACCGGCTGCAACAGGCTGAGCACCGCATCCATATTCTTGAGGGCCGCTCGATTGCCCTGCTTAGGATCGATGAGGTTATTGCAGTGATTCGTGAGAGCGATGAGCCCAAGCCCGCCCTCGTCGATCGGTTCGGGCTCACCGAGGTTCAGGCCGAGGACATCCTCGAGATTCGGCTCCGGCAGCTGGCCCGGCTTGAGGCCATCAAGATCGAGCGTGAGCTCTCTGAACTCCGTGAGCAGGCCGGAAAGCTACGAACACTGCTGGAGAATGAGAAGGCGCTTCGAAAGGCGGTGGCCAAGGAGGTGCAGGACGACGCCAAGGCCTTTGGAGACGACCGCAGAACCCTGATCAAGGCAGAGGCCAAGGCCACGGTCGAGACGCCGGTGCTCGATGAGCCCGTGACAGTGGTGGTCTCGGTCAATGGCTGGGTGCGCTCCCGGCAGGGCCATGGGCACGACCCCTCCCTCTTCCAGTTCAAGACGGGCGACGCCCTGTATGCGACGTTTGAGTGTCGAACGGTCGATGCCCTGGTGGCCTTGTCGAACTCAGGCCGCAGCTTCAGTGTGCCGGTGCTCAGCCTGCCGGGTGCCCGAGGCGACGGCGCACCCCTGACCTCGCTCATCGACATGGAGGCCGGTGGCCAATTGGTTCATTTCCTGGCCGCTGCCGCGGGCACCACGGTCCTGGTGGCTACCGTGCAAGGCCAAGGGTTCCTCACCAAGGTCGATGGCCTCATCGGCCGTAACCGCAGTGGCAAGCAGTTCATGACACTGGATGCGGGCGACGCACCTTGTGTGCTGCGTGCACTTCCCTCAGACCAAGGCGCGGTGGCCTGCCTTTCGGCCTCGGGCCGGCTGTTGGTCTTCGGACTCGATGAGATCAAGGTGCTCGCCACCGGCGGCCGAGGAGTGGCGCTCATGGAACTGGAGCCCAAAGGCGACAGGCTGCTGGATGTGGCTGCGGTGGGGGCCACCGGTCTGGTCATCCACGGCGAGGGACGCGCGGGCAAGCCCGGCCAGGAACCCCTTGGGCTCTCGAGCCTCAAGGCGTTCATTGGCAAGCGTGCCCGCAAGGGCAAGGCCCTGGAGCTCAAGTTCAAGCCCCGCCGGCTGCAGACACCCGCCCCGATGGGGTCCTAGACAGCCCCGGTCTGAAGGGGGTTGAAAAGGTGGGGTGGCGTCCCCACCTCTCCCTGAACATAGGCCCAACCCTCTTCTTCACGGAGACCACGATTCATGTCCAAAGAGACGCTCTCATTCCAGACCGAGGTCAAGCAACTGCTGCACCTCATGATTCACTCGCTCTACAGCAACCGCGACATCTTCCTGCGCGAACTGGTCTCGAATGCCTCGGATGCCTGCGACAAGCTACGACTGGAGGCCCTGGCCGACGACAAGCTCTTTGAGGGTGATCCGGACCTTCGCATCCGTGTGGGCTTTGATGCCAAGGCCCGAACCATCACGATCTCAGACAATGGGGTGGGCATGAGCCGAGAGGAGGTGATCGCCAACCTGGGCACCATCGCCCGCTCTGGCACCAAGGAGTTCTTTGGCCGGCTGTCTGGGGACTCCGCCCGTGATTCCGCACTCATTGGTCAATTCGGCGTCGGCTTCTACTCGGCCTTCATCGTGGCAGACCATGTCACGGTCATCAGCCGCCGGGCGGGACTGCCCGCCAGCGATGCGGTTCGTTGGGAGTCTGAGGGCACTGGCGACTTCAGCATCGAGCCCGTTGAACGGGCCGAGCGGGGCACCGAGATCATCCTTCACCTTCGAGAGGCTGAAGGGGAGGGCGAAGACAAGAAAAGCCACGACGACCTACTCTCCCACTGGTCTATCAAGGAGATTCTCAAGCGCTACTCCGATCACATTGGCATCCCAATTCAGATGAAGAAGCGCGAGTGGGATGAAAAGAAGTCTGAGTATGTCGAGCATGAGGACTGGGAGACGGTGAACCAGGCCTCCGCCCTCTGGACCAGGTCCAAGGCTGAGATCACCGATGAACAGTACAAGGAGTTCTACAAGGGCATTGCCCACGGCATGGACGACCCCCTGGCCTATACCCACAATCGTGTGGAAGGCCGAACCGAGTACACACAGCTGCTCTTCATTCCCGGCAAGGCACCCTTCGACCTCTACGACCGTCAGCAGCGGCATGGGCTCAAGCTCTACATCAAGCGGGTCTTCATCATGGAAGACGCCGAGCAGCTCCTGCCAAATTATTTGCGCTTTGTGCGCGGTGTGGTGGACTCCGCCGACCTGCCACTCAATGTCTCGCGAGAGATTCTCCAAGAGAGCCGCGACATCAAGGCCATTCGTGAGGGCTGCGCCAAACGAATTCTTGGCCTGCTGGAGGACATGGCCGAGAACAAGCCCGAGGACTACAAGACCTTCTGGACCGAGTTTGGCCAGTGCCTGAAGGAGGGCTTTGGCGAAGACTTCTCAAACAAGGATCGCCTTGCTGGGCTCATGCGCTTCGTGAGCACAGCCAGTGAGGCCGACGAGCCCGATGTGTCCTTGAAGGACTACATTGGCCGCATGAAAGAGGGGCAGGAGAAGATCTACGTGATCACGGCCGACAACCTCTCGGCTGCACGTTCCAGCCCACACATCGAGATTTTTAAGAAGAAGGGCATCGAGGTCTTGCTGCTGACCGACCGGATCGACGAATGGGTCTTGAACTTTCTCAATGAGTTCGACGGAAAGCACCTGCAGTCTGTGGCCAAGGGTGAACTCGACCTCGGCAAGCTCAAGGACAAGACCGACGACACGCCAAAGGACGAAGAGAAGAAGGCCAAGCCAGTCATCGAAAAGGCCCAAAAGATTCTTGGCGAGAAGGTCAAGGAGGTTCGACTCACGCAACGCCTCACCGACTCCGCCTGCTGCCTGGTCTCGGATGCGCAGGACGTCAGCGGCCACCTTGAACGCATCCTGAAGGCCACGGGCCAGAAGGCTCCAGAGCGCAAGCCCATACTGGAACTCAATCCCAATCACCCATTGGTCCAGGCGCTGGTGGCCGAGTCCGATCAGTCCGGTGGGCAAATCCTGGGGGCCGACGGCAGCCAGGTCTCAGAGGGCATTTCGGACACCCTTCGAGATCTTGTGTGGCTGTTGTTTGACCAGGCATTGCTCGCCGAGGGGGGCCAGCCGGAAGACCCCGCAGGCTTTGTGCGCCGGCTCAATGGCTTTCTCCTCAAAGGGCTTGGACACCCGCCGACAGCCTCCTAACGATGCTAAACTTCAGCGGTTTGTGATTTGGGGGAAATAACAATGTTTCAAGCGTCGTTTGGTCGGTTGTGTGCGGGTGCATCACTCGCAGTGGGGATGGTCGGCCTGCTCATGGCCGCCCAGCCCGTCATGGCGCAGGCGCCAGCAGGAGGCCTCAAGGGCGATCCTGCAACTGGCGCGCGGAAGAATTCCATGTGCATCGGCTGCCATAGCATTCCAGAGTACAAAACGGCCTTCCCAGTCCTGTATCGAGTTCCCAAGATTGCAGGCCAGAATGAGGCCTACCTGGTGTCATCTCTTCAGGCCTACAAGAGTGGCGATCGCAGCCATCCCAGCATGAAGGCCATCAGCGCGTCGTTAACCGATCAAGATATGGCAGACCTGGCGGCCTTTTATGCCCGCCTGTCTCGTTAAGCAAGGCAAGGACACCACATGAAGACATCTGTTTTTTTGAAATCAGCGGCGGCCTTGCTGGCTGCTGGCTGGGTCTCGGCCCAGGCGGGCAACATCGCGCTTGGCAAGGTGAAGGCTGACCAGGCCTGTGCGGCCTGCCATGGCGCCGATGGCGTGAAGTCCATCGATGGAAGCTATCCCATACTCGCAGGCCAGTACGAAGATTTCCTGGCCAAGGCGCTTACCGACTACAAGACCGGCAGTCGCAAGAATGCAATCATGTCGGGCATGGCCGCAGCACTCACCAAAGAAGAAATCGCAGATTTGGCTGCCTATTACAGTTCACTTCCCGGCCCCCTGACCTTCATCAAGCGCTAGCCGCCGATGTAACTCATCTCCACCTTGGGGCCCTCTGGGCCCTTTTTCATTTGTGCGCGCAATTCGGAATAACGGTCTGCGCGACGGGCCCAGATCTGGGCAATCGCCCTGAGCAGGCGTTGGTCGTCTGATTCCTGTCTCACAAGGCCACGGAGATCGGACCCTTGCGAGGCAAAGAGGCAGGTGTAGAGGCCGCCCTCCGCCGAGATGCGTGCCCGAGAGCAGGCCCCGCAGAATGGCTCGGTCACCGAGGAGATCAGGCCGATTTCACCCTTGCCGTCGAGGTAACGCCAGCGGTCCGACACCTCGCTGGGGGTGCCACGGCCAACCCTCTCCAAGGGGAACTGGGCGTGAATGCACGAGATGATGTCTTGCGATGACACGACCTGGTCGAGTTTCCAGCCATTGGAGCTTCCGACATCCATGAATTCGATGAATCGGAGGGTGGCGCCCATGTCGCGGAACTGCTCGGCCATGGGGAGGACCTGCGACTCGTTCACACCCCGCTGCACGACCATGTTGGCCTTGACCCGCAGCCCTGCCTCCTGTGCCCGACGCATGCCCGAGATCACATCCTGGGGACCTGCCTCTGAGATGTCTGCCATCTGTTGGAAGATGTCTGGGTCGAGCGCGTCCAGGCTCACAGTGACCCGATGCAGCCCCGCATCGGCCAAGGCCTTGGCTTTTTGGCCCAGCAGCAGGCCATTGGTGGTGAGCGCGAGTTCCACCGGCTGGCCTTCGAGCGTTCGGAGCTTGGCGAGCATGGCCACCAGGCGCTCGAGGTCTTTTCGGAGCAGCGGCTCCCCACCGGTGATGCGGATCTTTTGGACGCCCAGGGCCACGAACGCCCTGGCCAGGCGCTCAATCTCCTCGAATCCGAGCAGTTCCTGCCGCGAGAGATAGACGTAGTCTTTGTTGAAAATCTCCCGAGGCATGCAGTATCCGCATCGCATGTTGCATTGGTCAATGACCGAGATGCGCAGGTCTTGCAGGCCCCTGCCCCTGGTGTCGAGCATGCGCCCATCGGGCTTAGACCAGCCTTCGTCCAGCAGAACGGGCCGAAGCCTGTGAAGGGCCTCGTCCGCGATCGGGATATAACGCTGGCTCTCTGACATCCTCGAAGATTAGCCTGCTGGCGGCTGCTCCGGTGAGCGGGTTTCCACCATGGTGAGTGGCTCCGCCTCGGATGCCACCACCGCCTTGCGGGGCTTTCGGCCCACCTGTGGGGGCGGCTCTGCGGCTAATTGCGTGGCTGCTGAGGGGTCTGCCACCGTCTGAACCCACTCGAGGCCTGCCTGGTTGAGTTCTGCCCTGAGCTGCTCCGGGTCTGGCAGCTTCACCACAGGCGTGGCGGGAGCAGGCGCAGGTGCGACGGGTGTCGCTGCAATGGTCGCTGCTGGTGCAGCAGGTGCTGGCATCGAGAAGACGGGTGCTGCCTCGGCTGGCCCGAGTGCGGCAGCCTGCCTTGGGAGATCAGGCTCGGCTGTGGGCGCCGGGACGCTGGTCTCGTCTGAGACGGGCGTTGCAGCGAACGCAGCACGCACAGGCGCTGGCGACGCATCGCCTGACGAGGATTCCTCGGCGTCTGCCGTGGTCAGGACCTGGCCGTTCTGGCCCTCGTCGCCCGATGTGCCATCCTCGCGTCGGCCGCTGCGCCGACGTCTGCGACGCGGGCGACCATCCTCCCTCAGGTCTGAGTCTGGACTGCCGGAGCCATCTGGTGCGCCCGACATCTCTGGAAGCGACTGCTGGTCTGAGCCCTCTGGCCGGGGCTCCCGGGGCTTACGACCCTCGCGGTTCCGCGGCTCCCTGGGCTCACGAGGCTCTTTGGCTTCCCGCGGTTCTTTGGGCTCGCGGGCTTCCTTGGCCTCGCGAGGCTCTCGGCCTTCGCGATCTGGCCTGTTGTCGCGGCCGCGGGCGGGGCGGTCGGGCCGCTCACCTTTGGCATCACCGCGCTCTGCATTGCGGTCGCCGTTGCGGCCTTGGCCGCGGCGTCCGTTGCCACGACCGGCATCTTGACCACGGCCTCGAGCATCGCGACCTGATCGGCCCTCGGGCTTGCGTCGGTCTGCGGAGGTGGGGCGGTCATTGTCGGCCGGCCCTGTAAAGAAGGACATGAGCCGACTCCAGATCGATGGGCTCTCTGCCACTGCGGATGCACGAACCGAGACGGGTGCCGGCGAACTGGGTGTGATGCCCTTGACCACGGCCTCCTGCCGAGGCTTGCCTGCAGCCTCTTCCTTGGCGAGTTGGTAGGGGGAGTCGGTGGAGGGCTGATCGGCCATGGCATAGCTGGCCTTGACGTCCTCTAGACGAGGATCGTCATGCCGCAGTCGCTCGATGGAATAGTTCGGCGTCTCCAAGAACTTGTTGGGAATCAGAACAATCGTGACCTTCAGCCGCGCCTCGAGCTTGGCGATGTCTGTACGTTTCTCATTAAGAAGGAAGCTCGCCACCTCCACAGGCACCTGGACATGAACAGAGGCGGTGTTGTCCTTCATGGCCTC
This sequence comes from Hahnella aquatica (SeqCode), assembly GCF_965194505.1. Lineage (GTDB taxonomy): Bacteria > Pseudomonadota > Gammaproteobacteria > Burkholderiales > Burkholderiaceae_A > Hahnella > Hahnella aquatica. The sequence continues at coordinate 802,145 of NZ_OZ239144.1, forward strand.
CTCCTGAAGGATGCGCAGGATGTGGAGTGCACTGGAGTCGATGTCGCGGATGACGCCTGTGCCGTTGCACCGGGGGCAGGTGATGTGCGAGCCCTCGTTGAGGGCCGGCCGCAGGCGCTGCCGGGAGAGTTCCATCAGGCCGAATCGGGAGATCTTGCCCATCTGCACTCGGGCCCGGTCGTGGTGAAGCGCATCCCGCAGGCGCTGCTCGACATCGCGCTGGGCCCTGCTGGATTCCATGTCGATGAAGTCGATGACGATCAGGCCGCCAAGGTCTCGCAGACGCAGTTGCCGTCCGACCTCGTCGGCAGCCTCCAGGTTGGTGCGAAGGGCTGTCTCCTCGATGTCGGACCCGCGGGTGGACTTGGCGGAGTTGACGTCCACGGCCACCAATGCCTCTGTGTGGTCGATGACCAGTGCGCCGCCGGAGGGGAGTTGCACCGTGCGCGAGTAGGCCGTTTCAATCTGGTGTTCGATCTGAAAGCGCGAGAAGAGGGGCACGTCGTCCCGATAGCGCTTGACCCGCCCGGCCATATCCGGCATGACGTGCAGCATGAACTGGCGTGCCTGCTCGTAAATGTCGTCGGTGTCGATGAGGATCTCACCGATGTCCGGGTGGAAGTAGTCTCGAATGGCTCGAATGACGAGGCTGGATTCTTGGTAGATCAGGTAGGCGCCAGCCTGTAGGCTGCGGGCGTCGTCGACGGCCTTCCAGAGTTGCAGCAGGTAGTTCAAGTCCCACTGCAGTTCATCCACATTGCGGCCAATGCCTGCGGTGCGGGCAATCATGCTCATGCCGTTGGGCAGTTCGAGCTGATCCATGGCCTCTTTGAGTTCTTGGCGATCCTCACCCTCGATGCGGCGTGACACACCACCACCACGAGGGTTGTTGGGCATGAGCACGAGGTAGCGGCCAGCCAGGGACACGAAGGTCGTCAGGGCTGCGCCTTTGTTGCCGCGTTCTTCCTTCTCCACCTGAACCAGGAGTTCTGTGCCATCGGCAATGGCGTCTTGGATTCTGGCCTTCCCGGCATCGACCCCCGGCTTGAAGTACTCCCGGGCGATTTCCTTAAACGGTAGAAAGCCATGGCGGTCTTCGCCGTAGCTCACAAAGCAGGCCTCAAGGCTGGGCTCCACACGGGTCACGACACCCTTGTAGATGTTGCTCTTGCGTTGCTCGCGGCCCGCCACTTCGATGTCGAGGTCGACAAGCCGTTGGCCATCGACGATCGCCACGCGCAGTTCCTCTGCGTGCGTGGCGTTAAACAGCATGCGTTTCATTCAAACTTCTCCTTCGCGCACTAGGCGCAGCTGGAGCGTGTCTGACGATGTGGTGGCTCCGGACGAGCAGGGTCAGGCCCAGCGAATGGGCTGTGGATCAAGAAAGAGGGAAGGGTGAGCGTTTTCGAACGAGACTGGGCAGTGGGCCGGGCCTCGGAGGGATTCGTCACGGGAACATCCACGCGATTCATTGATTCTGCTGTGTTGTCTTTCGGGCCATGTCACACCCCCAGGGCGCTCCGTGGTCACTTACAATCTGGCACTTAGACACGTCGGATTCCGGAAATCTAAGGCTCAGGCTCAATACGAACCCATGGAGTATACCCCTTCTGGGCAGGTGCAACACCTGCCCATCGAGCCCGGCCAGGACGGTCAGAGAATCGATAACTTCTTGATTGGCCATCTGAAAGGTGTTCCAAAGACCCGCATCTATCGGATGCTGCGCGCCGGAGAGGTGCGGATGGATGGTCGTCGGGTCAAGGCCGACACCCGGTTGGTGGCAGGGCAGATGCTTCGCTTGCCACCGGTCCGGATGGCCTCGTTGGCAGCGCCGGATGCGGAGGCGACTTGGCAGTTGTCGGCCAAGGCACAGCGCGCCGTGTCACAAATTCAGGTGTTGTTGGAAACGCCAAGCCTGCTGGCGATCGACAAGCCCGCCGGGCTGGCCGTGCACGGTGGCAGCGGCGTCTCTTTGGGGGTGATCGAGGCGCTTCGAGAGGTACGACCAGCCGAGTCGCTTGAACTCGTTCATCGGCTCGACCGTGACACCTCTGGCCTTCTGCTGCTGGCCAAGTCTCGCCCCGCGCTGCTTGACCTCCATCGGCAGTTACGAGATGGTCATATGCGCAAGCGCTACCTTGCGGTCGTGGCGGGCACCTGGCCGCAAGGCAAGGATGGGCCCACCAGCCTGATCAAGGCCCCGCTGCGCAAGCGTGTCGGTGGCAATGGTGAGCGCATGGTGTCTGTCTCTGCCGATGGGCAGGCGTCCATGACGCGGGTCCGCCGCCTGCTAGACGGCGACCTCCCTGGCTTTGGCCCCGTCACCCTGGTTCAGGCGGAGCCCCTGACCGGAAGAACCCATCAGATTCGTGTCCATCTTCAGCATGCGGGTTTCCCCATCGTGGGCGACCCAAAATATGGCTTGGCCACCGCCAACGCGGCCGCAGCGAAGGCCGGACTCAAGCGGCTCTTTTTGCACGCCTGGCGCCTTGCCTTTCACAGCCCAGGCCTCGGCGCAGAATCGAACCGTCAGGAGATCGTGGCGGAGCCCAACCGCACCCTGGTGTCGCAGCTTCGACAAATGGGCCTCGTGGTGCAACCAACGCAGACAAAGGATTCAGAGACATGAACGATCAAGACCAGGGCCGACAAGACGGTGCGCAGACAGACCGAACGGCCCAGACCGTGATGGAGCGTCTGCTTTTCGAGACCCTGCGCGAGCAGCGGGCGGCTCGCCGCTGGGCCATGGCCCGCCGCGCCACCACCCTGGTGCTCATCCTTGTATTGGCGAGTTTCATCGGGAGTCGCTGGGATGACGGCCCGGGCCCGATCGGACGCCATACGGCCCTGGTCTCGCTCTCTGGAGTGATTGAGGCCGATGGTGAGGTCGATGCGCTCTTGGTCAACGATGCACTTCGGGCGGCCTTTGAGTCACCGGATGCCGCGGGCGTGCTACTGCGCATGAATTCTCCAGGCGGCAGCCCTGTCCAGTCCGGGATCATCTACGACGAGATCCGTCGGCTCAAGGCGCTCTACCCCGACAAGCAGGTGGTGGCGGTGGTCGAGGATGTCTGCGCGTCCGGCGGCTATTACGTTGCGGCAGCGGCCGACTCCATTTATGTCAACCAGGCCAGCCTTGTGGGCTCGATTGGTGTTCGGCTCGATGGCTTTGGGCTGACCGAGGCCATTAGAAAAATGGGCATTGAGCGTCGGCTCTACACGGCGGGCTCCAACAAGGCCATGCTCGACCCATTCCTTCCCCAGGACCCGAAGCACCAGCGGGCCACCCAGCAGATGCTCGATGACGTTCACCAGCAGTTCATTTCCGCTGTGCAGGCCGGCCGAAAAGATCGGCTCAAGGCCGATCCGGACATCTTTAGTGGCATGGTCTACACGGGCACCCGAAGCATTGAACTGGGCCTGGCCGATGGCATTGGATCCGTGGCCTCGGTTGCCCGAGACATCTTTAAGGCCGAAGAGATCGTGGACTACAGTTTTGAGCCCTCCGTGGCCGAGCGGGTGGCCAAGCGATTCGGTGCCGCAGCCGGTGAGACCGTGATGCGCGCTATGCGCGCGGGTGGAGGGGGCTCAAGCCCAATCTGGTGAGGGCGGTTTGGCAGCTAATGAGTGGCAGCCCAATGAGGGCTGTGGGGTCAGCGCTGTCGATTCGTGCGACGAGCGCCAGGCCCAACCCCTCTGACTTCGCGGCGCCAGCGCAGTCGAGCGGCTGTTCGATCTCCACATAGCGGGCCAGCACCGCATCGGTGAGCACCGATGCCTCGCGCCAGCGCACCTGCGTGGTCACGGTGTCCTCCCACAAGACCGCTGGGCCGCGAGCAAAGCAGACCGCAGTAAAAAAGTCGGTGAGCTGGCCACGTTGATGCTGAAGCTGTGCCAGGGCGGCCTCGGCCGTGCCTGGCTTGCCGAGCCGCCGTGTTGCGCAAATGGCCACCTGGTCCGAGCCAATCACCACCGCATCGGGGAATCGCGCTGACACGGCCAGGGCCTTCTCCCGGGCCAGGCGCTTGGCCATGGCGTCCCCGGGCTCGCCGTCGTGCGCGACCTCTTCAACGCCTGGTGCAGCAACCTCGAACTGGACGCCCAAGCGGGCGAGCAGCGCTGCGCGGTATCGACTCGTGGAGGCGAGGATGATGGTCATGGCGGCATTATGATGGCCTTCATGCGACCCACGGCCACCCTCGACCCCAACGAACCGTTTCAACTCCATCTGTTTCGCGCACGCTTTCCTGGGGGGGCTGCCTTTGAGGGATGCTTCGGCGAGGCCGATTTGCCCCGGCTAAATGCGTCTGGCCTGCGGCTGGATGGCGAGATGCGCTGGTCGGTTCGCTTCTCTGATGACACCCTGGTGCTGTCCGTGTCGGCCACGGCCTTGGCCCCCTGTGGCCGTTGCCTTCAGCCGGTTCGTTTCCCGCTTCAGGCCGACAGGCGTTTCCTTTGTTTTGAGACCTCAGCCGAGGCCGATGAGGCGCTTGATGTGGAGGAGGACGCCCTCGAGACCCTCTCCAGCCAGGACGGCGCGAGCCTCGTCTCACTCTGCGAAGACGAGGTGCTCCTGGCCGTGGGCGAGACCCCCTTGCATCCGGACTGCTCCATGCTGCCCACGGGGCAAGATCCTGGCGACAGCGAGCGGCTTCGACCATTCGCCGGCCTTGAAAAACTCCTGCAAAGGAAGTAGGCCATTCGGGTATACTTGAGGGTTTTGAAGGCTCCCCCGGAGAGAGAACCATGGCCGTTCAACAGAATAAGAAGTCGCCCTCGAAGCGGGGTATGCATCGCGCGCACGACTTCCTGACCAACCCACCCGTGGCGGTTGAACCCACCACGGGCGAAGTGCATCGCCGGCATCACATCAGCCCATCGGGCTATTACCGAGGCAAGAAGGTCGTCAAGACATCGGTTGCTGAGGTTTAAACCCAAGGCGTCGGCTTAGGCCCCGTTTAGGCTTGTCCGTTCAGTCTCCCCCGGCCATTCGCGTGGCCATCGATGCCATGGGAGGGGACCATGGCCTGGTGGTCACCATCCCCGCTGCGGTCGAGTTCCTCGAACGCAACCCCGGCGCCAGCGTGCTGCTGGTCGGCCAGGCGCCTCGCATCGAGGCAGCCTTGGGCCAGCAGTCCGCCTTCCCCCGGCTTCAATCTCGTATTCAGATTCGCCACACCGATGAGGTGGTGGCCATGGATGATCCCCCCGCCGTGGCGCTCAAGGGTAAGCGTCGTTCATCGATGCGCCTCGCCCTCGAGGCGGTCTCCGACGGCGAGGCGCAGGCCGCCGTGAGCGCGGGCAACACGGGAGCGCTCATGGCCATCTCGCGCTACGTGCTCAAGACCCTCGAAGGCATCGATCGTCCGGCCATTGCCACCTCCCTGCCCAACCGAACGGGCGGCGCCACCCTCATGCTCGACCTCGGCGCCAATGTCGATTGTTCCCCCGAGCACCTGGTTCAGTTCGCCATGATGGGTGCGGCCCTCGTCACATCCCTGGGCGGCGAGTCACGCCCCTCGATTGGCCTGCTCAATGTGGGCGAGGAAATCATCAAGGGGAACGAGACGGTCAAGCAGGCGGGCGAGTTGCTTCGCGCCACGAGCCTGAATTTCGTGGGCAACGTGGAAGGCAACGATATTTTTAAAGGCACAGTGGATGTCATCGTCTGCGATGGCTTTGTGGGCAACGTGGCCCTCAAGACCTCCGAGGGCCTGGCCCAGATGATGGGAGGATTTCTCAAGAAGGAGTTCACCCAGAGCTGGTTCACGAGGCTGCTGGCGCTGGCCGCACGCCCCGTCCTCAAGCGCTTTGCAAGGCGGGTCGACCACCGACGCTACAACGGAGCGGCCCTCCTGGGCCTGCGAGGCATCGTCTTCAAGAGCCATGGTTCAGCCGACGCCTATGCCTTTCGGCACGCACTCGATCGGGCTGCAGAGGCGGCCAGCCACGGCCTGAATCAGCGCATTGCCCAGGCACTTCTCGCCGGCTGATCACCCAATGACAACCCCCATGCCTTATTCGCAGATCATCGGCTCAGGACAGGCCCTGCCGGGTGAGCCGGTCTCGAATGCTCAACTCGCCGACAGGCTCGCGGCTCGCGGCATTGAGACATCCGACCAGTGGATTCAAGAGCGCACGGGCATTGCCCAGCGTTACATCGCGCCAGATGGCGTTTTCTCGAGCGACCTTGCAGCCCAGGCGGCGCGCCAGGCCATGGTCGACGCAGGTGTTGCGCCCTCCGAGATCGACCTGCTCATCGTGGCAACCTCCACGCCCGACATGATCTTTCCGTCCACCGCCTGCCTGGTTCAGCAAAAGCTCGGCATCTCGCAGGGGATGGCGTTTGATGTGCAGGCGGTCTGCAGTGGGTTTGTCTACGCCCTGGCCACCGCCGACCTCTATATCCGGATGGGCAAGGCCAAGACGGCCTTGGTCATCGGCGCAGAGGTCTTTTCAAGAATTCTCGACTGGAACGACCGAGGCACCTGTGTGCTCTTTGGCGATGGTGCAGGGGCCATGCTTCTACGTGCTGGCGATACACCGGGGATCCTGGCCCACCGCCTACACGCCAAGGGGCAGCATGCCGACATTCTCCAAACGGCCGGCTCCATTCAGCACGGTGCGGCCATGGGCCACCCCTTCCTCACCATGGATGGCCAGGCAGTCTTCAAGCTGGCCGTCGAGGTCCTGGAGTCCTCGGCTCGAGAGGTCTTGGCCGATGCCAACATGACCGCGGATCAGGTCGATTGGCTCATTCCCCATCAGGCCAACATTCGAATTCTTCAGTTCACTGCGCGCCGAATGGGGCTTCCCTTCGAGCGGGTGATTGCCACCGTGGGCCGACACGCCAACACGTCGGCCGCATCTGTGCCCCTGGCCTTCGACACCGCGCGGCGAGATGGCCGCCTTCGCAAGGGCCAGACGGTGCTCATGCAGGGTGTGGGTGGCGGCTTTACGTGGGGGGCTGTGCTCGCCCGACTCACGCACGATTCAATGTCATCAGCGTAAGGAATTTTTGGATGTCCGCCTCAATCGCTTTTCTATTTCCAGGCCAAGGCTCCCAGACCGTGGGCATGCTCGGGGGCTTCTCTGATAATCGCACCGTTGCCTCGGTGATCGATACGGCCTCAGCCGCCCTGGGCGAGGACCTCGCTGCCATGGTGGCCAATGGCCCCGCAGAGTCACTCGGCCTGACCGTGAACACCCAGCCCGTGATGCTGGCCTGCAGCGTGGCCTTTTTTGAGGCCTATCGTGCGGCCGGGGGGCGGATGCCCACGCACGCGGCCGGCCACAGCCTTGGCGAGTACGCTGCGCTCACGGCTGCGGGCGTGTTCTCCTTGGCCGATGCGGTGCGAACGGTTCGATTTCGTGCCGAGCAGATGCAGGCGGCAGTGCCGGTGGGCACTGGCGGCATGGCCGCCATTCTCGGGCTGTCTGCATCCGAGGTCGATCAGCATTGCAGGGCACACAGCCGTGACGGTGCCATCGTGGAGGCGGTGAACTTCAACGCGCCCGATCAGACCGTTATCGCAGGCCACCTGCCTGCGGTCCAGGCCGCCTGCGATGCCTTGAAGGCGGCGGGGGCCAAGCGGGCCATCTTGCTTCCGGTGTCCGCACCCTTTCACGCCAGCCTTCTCGCGCCTGCGGCCCAGGCCCTGGAGCAGCGGCTCGCGGTGCTCTCGCTTGGCAGCCCTGTATTCACGGTGCTCCACAACGTCGATGTCCAGCCTCATGCAGCCGCCCAAGACATTCGGCAGGCCCTTGCGCTACAGGCCATGCGACCGGTTCGTTGGGTGGAGACCATCGAGGCCATGGTGGCCCAGGGTGTCCAGACCATGGTCGAGTGCGGCCCAGGCAAGGTGCTGTCGGGCCTGGTCAAGCGCATCGCCCCAGAGGTGCGCATGCTCAACATCCTGGATCAGGCCAGCCTTGAACAGACTCTGGAGGCCACAGCATGACGCGAGTTGCATTGGTGACCGGCGCGAGCCGGGGAATTGGTCAGGCCATTGCAGAGGGCCTGGCCCAGTCGGGCCACATTGTGGTGGGGACTGCCACCACCGATGATGGTGCGAAGGCCATCTCGGCGCAGGCGCTGGCCAAAGGGCTCACCATCCATGGTGAGCGGCTGCAGGTCAACGAGCCTGGTGCGATTGAGGCCATCGTGGCCAAGGTGTCGGCCGACCATGGCAGCCTCGACATCCTTGTGAACAATGCCGGCATCACGCGCGACAACCTCGCCATGCGCATGAAGGATGAGGAGTGGGACGCGGTCATCGAGACCAACCTCAGCAGTGTCTTTAAGCTTTGCCGAGCGGTGCTTCGGCCCATGATGAAGGCGCGTTGGGGCCGCATCATCAACATCACCTCGGTCGTGGGTGAGATCGGGAACGCTGGTCAGGCCAATTACGCTGCGGCCAAGGCTGGGGTGGCTGGGATGACGAGGGCCTTGGCCCGAGAGGTGGGCAGTCGAGGCATCACCGTCAATGCGGTGGCGCCGGGGTTCATCGACACGGACATGACCCGAGGGTTGTCCCCAGAGCAGGTGGCCGCGCTCACCGCCCAGATCCCGCTCCAACGTCTCGGAAATGTCATCGATATTTCGTCTTCTGTCGTCTTTTTGGCTTCAGAGGGCGCTGGCTACATTACCGGCGAGACACTCAGCGTCAACGGTGGCATGGCCATGTCCTGATACAATCTCGACGCTGTACACCCCTTGGTTCACCACAGGAAAGAAGATCATGGAAGACATCGAGAAGCGCGTCAAAGCAATCGTCTCGGAGCAGTTGGGCGTCAAGCTTGAAGACATCAAGACCGAGTCCAAATTCGTCGACGACCTTGGGGCCGATTCCCTCGACACCGTTGAGCTGGTGATGGCGCTGGAAGATGCGTTCGAGTGTGAGATTCCCGACGAAGAGGCCGAGAAGATCACCACCGTTCAGCAGGCCATCGACTACATCAACAACAACCTCAAGAAGTAGGTTCGTCCCCCCGCCGTGTCGTCTCCTCATTCGCAACGGCGCCGGGTGGTGGTTACCGGCCTCGGTTGCGTCTCTCCTGTTGGCAATTCCGTCGCCGAGGCCTGGCAGTCACTCATGTCGGGGCGGACTGGCATTGCCAACATCACGCGCTTCGATGCCTCGGGCCTCTCGGTCCACTTCGCGGGGGAAGTCAAGGGCTTCAACATCGAGAACTATGTGGCAGCCAAAGAGGCTCGTCACATGGATGTCTTCATCCATTACGGCATTGCGGCGGGCCTTCAGGCCCTCGATGACTCCGGCCTAGAGGTCACAGAGGCAAACGCAGAGCGCCTTGGCGTGATGGTGGGTTCGGGAATCGGTGGCCTTCCGATGATCGAAGACACTCACACGGAATACACCAACCGCGGGGCCCGGCGCATCTCGCCATTTTTTGTGCCCGGCTCGATCATCAACATGATCTCGGGCCACATCAGCATTCTTCGGGGGCTCAAGGGCCCCAATTTGGCGGCCGTGACGGCCTGCACCACGGGGTTGCACAGCCTTGGGCTGGCCGCTCGCCTGATTCAATATGGTGATGCCGATGTCATGGTGGCGGGTGGGGCTGAGTCCACCATCTCGCCGCTGGGTGTCGGCGGGTTTGCTGCGGCCAGGGCACTCTCAACCCGCAATGACGACCCCGCCACGGCGTCTCGCCCTTGGGACAAGGGCCGAGATGGCTTTGTGCTCGGGGAGGGTGCCGGGGTCATGGTGCTTGAGGAATACGAGCATGCCAAGGCTCGAGGTGCCAAGATCTACGCAGAGCTCTCTGGTGTTGGCTTCTCGGGCGATGCCTTTCATATGACTGCACCCAACATGGACGGCCCCCGACGCTGCATGCTGGCGGCCCTTCGAGATGCCGGTGTGAACCCCGATGCCGTGGAATACATCAACGCGCACGGGACCTCGACGCCGCTGGGAGACAAGAACGAGACAGATGCCATCAAGGCCGCCTTTGGCGCCCACGCGGGCCGGCTGGTGGTCAACTCCACCAAATCCATGACGGGCCACCTGTTGGGCGGGGCGGGTGGTGTGGAGGCCGTCTTCACCGTCTTGGCCATTCACCATCAGGCCAGCCCCCCCACCATTAACATTTTTGAACAGGACCCAGAGTGCGATCTCGACTACTGCGCAAACCATGGCCGTGACATGGCCATTGGCGTGGCGGTGAAGAATAATTTTGGGTTTGGCGGCACCAACGGCACACTGGTCTTTGCGCGGGTCTGATCGTGTCTGAGCGCGACACCGACCAGCTGCTGGTCGAGCGGGTTCAGGCCGGTGACAAAAAAGCCTTCGACTTACTCGTATCCAAGTACCATCGGAAGGTCATCCGCCTGATCTCCCGTCTGGTGAGAGACCCCGCAGAGGTTGAGGACATTGCCCAAGAGGCCTTCATCAAGGCCTACCGCTCCATGTCTCAGTTCCGAGGCGACAGCGCCTTCTACACCTGGCTGTATCGGATTGCGGTGAACACGGCAAAAAATGCGCTGGTCGCATCGAACCGGCGCCCAGTTCCGTTGTCTGACCTCACTAGATCTGACGACAACGGTGATGCAGAGCCCTGGATTCCTGAGGCCGGCATCGACAGTCAGACGCCAGAAGCCATGTTGTCCTCCCGGCAAGTTGCACAAACGGTAGACAAGGCGATGCAGGCCTTGGCACCGGACCTCCGGACGGCCATCATGCTTCGTGAAATTGAAGGGCTGAGTTATGAGGAAATCGCAGAGGCCATGAACTGTCCAATCGGTACCGTTCGATCCCGCATTTTTCGTGCGCGGGAGGCCATTGCCCTGGAGCTTCGGCCACTGCTCGACACGCCTGACGACAAACGCTGGTAGGAGAACCCATGCTGCCCATCGACCCCGCCGACCGCGCCAATATCTCTGCCCTCCTGGACGGTGAACTCACCCCACAGGAGGCCAGGCAGGTCATGGCGGCCATCGCCTCCGACCACGGCCGCCAGGCCGACTTCCACGCCTACAGCCTGATTGGAGACGCACTGCGTGGCCAGTTGGCTGGCGCCGCATCGTCCTCATTCGTTTCCCAGGTATCGGCCCATCTCGCAGACGAACCGACCGTTCTGGCGCCCCGCGTCCGCCGCAGCAAGGTGTCTGTTGGCTGGCGAGGCGCGATCGCCGCCTCGGTTGCCGCCGTGGGGTTCGTATCGGCTGTGGTGCTGGTCGGGATAGAGCCTCTCGGCCCCGCCGGCACCGCCTCGTCCACCCAAGCACAAGCGCCCACTCGGGTTCAGTTCTCGGGCCAGGGCATCGGTGCCTTGCCTCTGGTGACGCCGCCCAATGTGGCCGTTCTGAGGGCGTCGCTCGAGGATCCCCACACCCAGTCTCTCCTCGAGTCTCACGGCTCGATGATCACACGGCTGCGGATGACGCAGGAGGCCCGTCCTTGAAGACCCGGCCTTTGGGGGTGGCGCTGCCTTTGGCGGCGCTGGCCCTGGCCTCCCTGGGAAGCCCCCTGGCCGCCAGCCCCGGCGGCCACCCCACCGAGCAGCTCAGCCGTGTGCATCAGGCGGCCTCCTCCTTGAGCTTTGCTGGCACTTATGTTCACAGCCACGGTGAGGGGCTCTTTACGGCGAAGATCTATCAGCAGGTCGATCGTGCGCGTCCCACTGTGAGAATTGTTTCTGTGGATGGAGAGCCTCGTGAGGTCATCCGCTCCTCAGACGCCATCAAGACATTCATTCCAGAGCAGAAGACGGTGCGCGTCTCGCCCATGGTGCCAAGACTGGCCGATTTCCCTGCCTTGCTTCACGGGGCGCCGGAGGATGTTCTGGTCCACTATCGCCTGAAGGTGTCGCCGGGCAAACGTGTGGCCGGGCTGCCGACCGACAAGATCGAACTCGAACCCGTCGACGCTCACCGATATGCCTGGCGCTACTGGGTCGACCGCAAGACAGGCCTGCTGCTGAAGTCCCAGCAGATGCACCCCGATGGCCGCGTGCTCGCCGAGCTCGCCTTCACGGAGCTCAAGGTCGGGAAAAAGGTTGCGGTTCGCTCGCGTTACGAGGGTCAGCCCGGCTGGACGCAGAAGCTGGAGGACCGAGCTCCGATGGCTGAACAGGAGTTGCGGGGTCTGCCCACTTATGGCGGATTCAAACCCGTGTCGGGCCTTCGCTCTCCCGATGGCCAGCGCCGCCAGATCTTCTTCTCGGACGGCCTGGCCCGCATCTCGGTCTTCATGGAGTCCGATGTCTCACAGGCACCCCATGTGCCAGCGGAGTCGCCGGGCGGCACCAGCATCGCCGCGGTGCGTCACAACAACTGGCTCATCACTGCAATTGGGGAGGTTCCCCTGCCCACCGCGGTGGCGTTGGCCCAAAAGGTCTCTCCAGATCCCTTACCCTAAGCGGTATCCCACACCGAAAGAGGATTGACCATGCATCCCTCCATGCTGTTGAGCCGATCCACTGGCTGGGCGTTGTCCATTGCCATGGCCCTCTGTCTGGCTGCGCTGTCACCAGCGCAGGCCCGACTCCCGGATTTCACCGAACTGGTTGAGAAGGCTGGTCCGGCCGTGGTGAACATTCGAACGGTTGAGAAGGCCAAGCCCGCCATGCGCGGGCCCACGCCCCAGCTCGATGAGAGCGATCCCTTCTACGAATTCTTTCGCCGATTCGCGCCCCCGGGCCACCCTGGCTTTGGTGGTCCACCCCCAGAGGATGGCGAGCAGCAGCGTCCTCGCGGGGTGGGGTCGGGCTTCATCGTCTCGACCGATGGCTACCTTCTCTCGAACCACCATGTGGTTGAGGGGGCCGACGAGATCATCGTGACCCTGACAGACAAGCGGGAGTTCAAGGCTAAGCTCATCGGCTCCGACCGCAGAACCGACATTGCGCTGCTGAAAATTGATGCCTCCGGCCTGCCCACGTTGAAGTTCGGCCAGCCCGACAAGCTCAAGGTCGGCGAGTGGGTCCTGGCGATCGGGTCTCCCTTTGGCCTGGAGAACACCGTCACGGCGGGCATTGTGAGCGCCAAGGGCCGGGATACTGGTGACTACCTGCCGTTCATCCAGACCGATGTGGCGGTGAACCCTGGCAATTCAGGGGGGCCACTGCTGAACATGAACGGCGAGGTCATTGGCATCAATTCCCAGATCTACAGCCGCACGGGTGGCTTCATGGGCATTTCCTTTGCCATTCCAATCGATGAGGCCCAGCGGGTGGCCGATCAACTCAGGGCCGGCGGCCGGGTGGTCCGGGGCCGCATCGGCGTGGCCATCGACGAGGTCTCTCGAGATGTGGCCGAGGCCCTGGGCCTGAAGGCTGCCGCGGGCGCCTTGGTCCGGAGCGTGGAAGAGGGCGGACCAGCCGCCAAGGCTGGCGTTGAGCCTGGCGACATCATCACGCGGTTTGGTGGAAAAAAGGTCGAAAAGTTCTCCGACCTTCCCCGACTGGTGGGCAACACCAAGCCCGGTACGCAGTCGAGCCTAGAGGTCTGGCGCCGAGGCCAGGCCACGACGCTGAGCGTCAACGTGGCCGAGTTGGAGCCTGAGCGGACGGTCAGAGGGCCGTCCGCGCCAGAGAAGCCGCCAGTGGAAAAGGCGGTGAATTGGCTCGGGCTTTCCGTGACGGCGGCGGAGAAGGCGGCCGGCAAGAAGGGCGAAGGGGTTTTGGTGTCTGGGGTCAAGGGTCCTGCCGAACGGGCTGGGTTGCGCCAGGGTGACATAATCTTGTCGGTGAACAACACCCAAATTGCTTCGGTGCAACAATTTGCACAGTTGGTAGAGCGCCTCGACCGTAAAAAGGTGGTGGCGTTCTTGGTCCGACGCGGCGAGGGTGTCTTATTCGTCCCCGTCCGGCCCTAGCGTGCAGAAGATCCGAAACTTTTCCATCATCGCCCACATCGACCACGGCAAGAGCACACTGGCAGATCGAATTATCCAGCTCTGCGGTGGGCTGTCCGACCGTGAGATGGAGGCGCAGGTCCTCGACTCCATGGACCTCGAGCGAGAACGCGGCATCACCATCAAGGCCCAGACGGCGGCACTTCAATACACAGCGCTCGATGGTGAGCGCTATTTTTTTAACCTCATCGATACGCCAGGCCATGTCGACTTCTCCTATGAAGTAAGCCGGTCCCTCTCGGCCTGCGAGGGTGCATTGTTGGTGGTGGACGCCTCCCAGGGGGTCGAGGCCCAGACCGTTGCCAACTGCTACACCGCGCTCGACCTCGGGGTTGAGGTGGTGCCAGTGCTCAACAAGATCGACCTTCCCGCGGCCAACCCAGAGCAGGCCATTGAGGAGATTGAAGATGTCATTGGACTGCCGGCCCAGGACGCCATCCGCTGCAGTGCAAAGACGGGCGAGGGGGTTCGTGACATTCTCGAGATGATCGTGGCGAAGATCTCGCCGCCCAAGGGCGACCCAGAGGCACCCTTGCAGGCCCTCATCATCGACTCCTGGTTCGACAACTATGTTGGCGTGGTCATGCTGGTCAGGGTGATCAACGGTCGGCTCTTGGCCCGCGAGAAGATTCTGCTCATGGCCACGGGTTCAACCCATGTGGTCGAGCAGCTTGGGGTTTTTACGCCCAAGTCTGTTCAGCGCGATGCGCTCTCGGCCGGCGAGGTGGGCTTCATCATTACTGGCATCAAGGAGCTCAAGGCGGCGAAGGTTGGCGACACCGTCACCCTTGCACAAAAGCCGGCTCCAGCAGCCCTGCCCGGATTCAAAGAGGTCAAGCCGCAGGTCTTTGCTGGCCTGTATCCGGTGGAGTCGAGCGAGTACGACATCATGCGAGACGCCCTGGAGAAGCTGCAACTCAATGACGCGGCCTTGCAGTTTGAGCCAGAGGTCTCCCAGGCGCTGGGCTTTGGGTTTCGGTGCGGTTTTCTTGGGTTGTTGCACATGGACATCGTCCAGGAGCGGCTCGAGCGCGAGTACAACATCGATCTCATCACCACGGCGCCCACGGTGGTCTATCAGGTGCTCATGAAGGATGGCAGCGTGATCGATGTCGACAATCCTTCGAAGATGCCCGATGCATCCAAGATTGAAGAGATCCGTGAGCCCATTGTGGATGTCATGCTCTTCATGCCCCAAGACTACGTCGGGGTGGTCATGTCGCTCTGCACGTCCAAGCGCGGCATGCAGACCAACATGACCTACCACGGCCGGCAGGTGCACCTGACCTACGAGATTCCAATGAACGAGATCGTGCTCGACTTCTTCGACAAGCTGAAGTCGATCTCGCGCGGCTATGCCTCCATGGACTACGAGTTCAAGGAATACCGAGCCTCCGATGTTGTGAAGATGGATATTCTCATCAATGGCGACAGGGTCGACACCCTCTCGGTCATTGTGCACCGGGCCAATGCCCAGGGCCGTGGCCGCGAGCTCGCTGCCAAGCTGCGAGAGCTCATTCCCAGACAGATGTTCGATGTGGCCGTACAGGCGGCCATTGGCGTGAACATCCTGGCCCGCGAGAACATCAAGGCCTTGCGAAAGAATGTTTTGGCCAAGTGCTACGGGGGAGACATCAGCCGCAAGCGCAAACTCCTTGAGAAGCAGAAGGCGGGCAAGAAGCGCATGAAGCAGGTCGGCACGGTGGAGATCCCACAGGAGGCCTTCTTGGCCATTTTGAAGGTGGATTCATGAATTTCGCACTCATCCTGTTGCTCCTGTGCCTGGCCACCGGTGCCCTCTGGTTTGCAGACCGATTCGTCTGGCGAAAGGGCCGACCAGCAGGCTCGAATCGGCCGGCCTGGCTGGAGTACACGGCCGGCTTCTTTCCGGTGCTCTTCTTGGTCTTTTTCGTTCGCTCGTTTCTTTTTGAGCCCTTCAACATTCCATCGGGCTCCATGATCCCTACCCTCCGGATTGGCGATCTCATCCTGGTTCAGAAGTACAGCTATGGCATTCGCCTGCCGGTGGCCCACACCCTGGTCATACCCACCGGGCAGCCCGCCCGCGGGGATGTGGCTGTCTTCCGATATCCCAAGGATGAATCTGTCGATTACATCAAGCGAATTGTGGGTCTGCCGGGCGATGAGATCGTCTTCGAGGGCAAGCAGTTGGTGCTCAATGGCCAGCCCATTCCGCGCGTGGACAAAGGTGTCTTTGTAGACCCGGGTTCAGTCCGAGCCTCTCGCCGCTACACCGAACAGATCGGAACGCGTCAGTACGACACCCTCAATGACCTGGGGGCACCCGAGTTTTTCTTCTTGGAGTCTTTTCCGAACCGAGAGGCCTGCGAGCGCACGCCGGGTGGCATGCGCTGCAAGGTTCCTGAAGGCCATTACTTCGCCATGGGTGACAACCGAGACAATTCGGCCGACAGTCGCATCTGGGGATTTGTTCCAGCGCGCAATCTGGTGGGCAAGGCCGTGGTCATCTGGTTCAATGCCTCCGAGGTGTTCTCGGGCGACTTCTCCAGATTGGGCGGCATCGAATGACCGAGCCAACTGATCTCGAGACCCGGTTGGGTTACCGGTTTCAGGATCAGGGCCTCTTGCGTCTGGCCTTCACACACCGAAGCCATGGCATTCCGCACAACGAGCGGCTGGAGTTCTTGGGCGACAGCGTTCTAAACCTGGCGGTGTCTGGGCTTCTCTACAAAGAACTTGAGAGCTTTGCCGAGGGGGATCTCAGCCGAGTCCGATCGAGCCTCGTGCGACAGGGGGCCTTGCACGACATTGCCCAGTCCCTCTCACTGCACCAGAATCTTCTCTTGGGCGAGGGGGAACTCAAAAGCGGTGGGCTTCGTCGCCCCTCCATCCTGGCCGATGCCCTGGAGGCACTCATTGGTGCCATCTACCTTGATGGTGGCTACGAGCAGGCCCAACGGGTTGTCGAGTCGCTCTACCTGCCCATTCTTCGGCAGGTCGATGCCACCACCCTGGGCAAGGACGCCAAGACTCTCCTTCAGGAATTCCTTCAGGGCCACGGCCTCCCGCTGCCGGCCTATCAGGTGGTGGCCACACTTGGCGCTGCCCATAACCAGGTCTTCGAGGTGGAATGTGCCGTGGCCAAGCTCTCCATTGCGGCCCTGGGCAGTGGTGCGAGCCGCCGGGCAGCTGAGCAGGCTGCTGCCACAGAGGCCCTCCAGGCCGCCCAGGCAGCCATGGCGGCTGTGCCGACCAAGCGCCGTCGTGCCAAGAAGCCAGCCCCCGAGGCGCCCCAAGCCCGGCTCGAATTCAGCGCCACGCAAAAGAAAGCCTGATCGCCATGCACCGCGCGGGGATGGTTGCCATCGTGGGTCGTCCCAATGTTGGCAAGTCCAGCCTGCTCAATGAGCTAGTGGGCATGCCCCTGAGCATCACCTCTCGAAAGGCGCAGACCACGCGTCATCGAATTCTTGGTGTGCGCACGACACCCGAACATCAAATTCTCTTTGTGGACACGCCGGGGATTCAGCATCTCCATCAGGCAGCCCTCAATCGCCACCTGAACAAGGCGGCGGTCTCATCCATGGCCGATGTCGATGCGGTCTTGTGGGTCATTGAGGCCCGTCGTCTGTTGCCAGAGGATGAGCGCGTGCTGACGATGCTGCCCAAAGACCTGCCAGTCCTGGTGGCCCTGAACAAGTCAGACCTGCTCAAGACCGAGCGCGACAAGGCCCAGGCCTTTGCCATTGCCCAGGCCCTGTCGGAGTCGCGCAGCTTTGCCGCACTGGTGCCGGTGTCTGCTGAGAAAGGCTTTCAACTCGATGTGCTCGCCAAGGCGCTTGCCGAATGCCTGCCCGAGCAGCCACCGCTGGTGGAAGCCGATACGGTCACGGATCGGAGCATTCGATTCATGTGTGCCGAGCTCATTCGGGAGAAACTCTTTCGGCTCATGGGAGATGAACTGCCCTATGAGGCCACTGTGGTCATTGAGCGATTTGCAGAGGCCACGCCAGAGACCTCGCGGGTCGAGATCGACGCCACGATCGTGGTGGCCAGGGCCTCTCAGAAGCCCATGGTCATCGGTGAGGGTGGCGACCGAATTCGCAGAATCGGCACAGAGGCGCGCCGAGACATCATCAAACTGATCGAGCAGCCCGTGCATCTGCAGCTCTGGGTCAAGGTTAAAGAGAACTGGGCCGACGACGACAAGGCGGTGCGTAGCTTCGGATATGAATGAGGCCTATGTCCTGCATAGCCTGGCCTGGCGGGAGACCAGCCTCATCGTTGAGGTGCTCACCCGGGCCGAGGGCCGACTTGGCCTGGTCGCGCGGGGCGCACGGCGGCCTAGATCGGCCTTGCGTGGCCTGCTGCAGCCGTTCCAGCCGATCATGGTTCGATATGCAAGCAAAGGAGACCTGCGAACACTGATGGCCGCAGAGTGGCAGGGCGGCATGCCCGTGCTCTCTGGAGAGGCTCTGCTGGCAGGCTTCTACCTCAATGAACTGATCATGCGCCTACTGCCCCGACAAGACGCCCATCCCGTTTTGTTCGATGCCTACCGGTCGGCACTCTTCGGGCTGGCCTCGTTGTCACGGGGCGAGTTCAGTCTCATCGAACCCATTCTTCGCCAGTTTGAGTGCCGACTGCTTCGAGAGATGGGGGTGCTGCCGAGCTTCGATGCCGTAAGCGACCAGGGGCCAGAGAGTGGCTTGGATGGCCAGCCCATATCAGAGCCCTTGGTGCGGGCCCTGGCCCAGTTCGATGATCCGCTCGATGTTTTCGCCCCGTCCTTGGCCGACCCCGGCGTGGCCTCGCAGGCCAAACGCCTGCTCCGGTCTCTCCTGCGGCATCATTTGGGTGGAGCAGAACTGATGTCCCGGGAAACCATTCGTGATCTTCACCGTTTGAGAGAGGCTGTTCGATGATTGAGTTGGGTGTGAACATTGATCATGTCGCCACGCTTCGGCAGGCGCGGCGCACCTACGACCCAGATCCAATCTGGGCGGCTGTCGAGGCCCACCTGGGCGGTGCCGATGGCATCACTGTTCACCTGCGTGAGGATCGGCGGCACATTCAAGACGCCGATGTCGACCGCCTGCGCACCCACACCCAGATCAAGCTCAATCTGGAGATGGCGGCCACAGCCGAGATGGTGGCCATTGCCGTGGCAGTCTCACCCGAGATGGCCATGCTGGTGCCAGAGGGCCGGCAAGAGATCACCACCGAGGGTGGTCTGGATGTGGCCGGCCAGGCCTCTGCCTTGCGCCCTATGGTGAAGACCCTCCGAGACGCGGGCATCACCGTGAGCGCTTTTGTCGATGCCGAACCTCGGCAGATTCAGGCGGCCCACGACCTTGGGGTGGAGGTTTGCGAGGTACACACCGGCCCCTATGCAGAGATCTTTCATGCCCAGGGCCGTGACCCAGATCGGCCGCCGGTACAGCAAGAGCTTGCTCGACTCGCGCGCGCGGGGGAGGCCATTGTGTCGTTGGGCATGCGTTTTAACGCTGGCCATGCGCTCAACTACTTCAATGTGCAGCCGGTGGCGGCGCTGCCAGGCGTGCGTGAGCTCCACATTGGGCACGCCATCGTGTCACGCGCGGTCTTCGTGGGCATGCGCGAGGCTGTCCGAGAAATGAAACGTCTGATGCGGGAGGCTGCGACATGATTGTGGGCGTGGGAACGGATGTGGTGCTGACCGATCGGATGCGAACCCTTCTGTGCCGTTGGGGTGGACGGCTGTCTGATCGGATTCTCGGCCCGACGGAACGCGAGCGCTTCGCTGCGCAGCAGGGCTCGGGTGCTCAGCCAGCGGAGCGCGCGGTGTCTTATCTGGCCAAGCGTTTTGCTGGCAAGGAGGCTGTTGGAAAGGCGCTTGGCTTTGGCCTCTCAAGGCCGATGGGTCTGCAGCGGCTCGAACTGCTCAACGATGCGCGCGGGGCCCCCATGGTGGTGGCCCACGGTGAGTTGGCTGAACATTTGGAGCGGGAGGGGCTTGTCGTCCATGTGTCCCTGTCAGATGAGCAGAGCATGGCCCAGGCCTTTGCCGTGGTGGAGAAGCGATGAGCCTTGGTCCCCTGATCATCGATGTGGAGGGCTTGGCGCTCACCGCAGAGGAGTGTGAGCGACTGATGCACCCTTGGGTGGGTGGTGTCATTTTGTTTAGCCGCAACTTTGAGTCGGTGGAGCAGCTCAAGGCGCTGACTGCATCCATTCACCGCCTTCGCCCCTTGCTCATTTCTGTCGACCATGAGGGTGGTCGCATACAGCGGTTTCGAGAGGGTTTTACCGCATTGCCTTCTTTTCGCAGCCTGGGCGAGGGCCTCTCTGGCCAGCCCAGTGCAGCGGCCATGGCCCAGGCCATGCAAGGCGCCACGCAGGCCGGCGTGACCCTGGCCCGAGAGTTGCGGGCCGTGGGGGTCGACTACAGCTACACGCCTGTGCTCGACCTCAATCATGGCCAGAGCGCGGTGATCGGCGACCGATCCCTTCACCGAGACCCGGCATTGGTGGCCATGCTGGCCTCAGCCGTGATGCATGGTCTTCGAATGGCCGGCTTTCACAATTGTGGAAAACATTTCCCGGGGCATGGCTGGGCGCAGGCCGACTCCCACCTGGCGCTGCCGGTCGATGACCGCCCCTTGGAGACCATCCTCTCCGATGATGCGAGCCCTTATGCCTGGCTGGGGAGGGGAGATGCACCCCTGTCGGCCGTGATGCCGGCACACATTCGTTACACGGCCGTCGACGAGCAGCCCGCGGGATTCTCAAAGATCTGGCTCACAGACATCCTAAGGGGGCGTCTGGGCTTTGAAGGCGTGGTGATCAGCGATGACCTGGCCATGGCGGGTGCCGCCATCTACGAGGATGTGGCCGATCGTGCACAGGCGGCCTTTGAGGCCGGCTGCGATGCCACCCTGATTTGCAATCGGCCCGACCTCAGCATTCGGGCGCTGGATGAACTGCCACGCCGAATGCCTGCCTTTCTGGCTGCGCCCGCGCGGCGAAGCCTGGCTCGGCTCCTGCCGGATGCGTGAGCATGGAGGCACTCGCGGGCTGTCGTCGTTGTGAGCGGCTTGCGGGCTTTCTAGACGCCATTCGGGCAGACCACCCGAGTTATTTCTGTGCCCCGGTGCCCCCTTTTGGTGACGCCGCAGGGCAGCTGCTGGTGGTGGGCCTGGCCCCAGGCTTGCATGGCGCCAACGCCACTGGCCGGCCCTTCACGGGCGACGCCTGCAGCGACCTTCTCTATGGCAGTCTGCATGCGCACGGCTTCTCAAGTGCGCCGCGTTCCTTGCACCGTGATGATGGGCTCACGCTCCACAACTGTCGGATCACCAACGCGGTGAAGTGTCTTCCACCGGCCAATAAGCCCACCGGTGAAGAGGTTCGCACCTGTGGCAGTTATCTTCAGGCAGAGCTCTTGTCTCAGCGGCCACGTGTGGTGCTTGCCCTTGGAGCGGTTTCTCACCAGGCGGTGATCAAGGCCTTGGGCCTGCGCGCTTCAGCCCATTCCTTTGCCCACGGTGCAGAGCACGATCTCGGCCAGTTGTGTCTCATCGACAGTTATCACCCGAGCCGCTACAACGTGAACACTGGCCGGCTCACCGAGGCCATGTTTCTTGCTGTGGTGGGGCAGGCCAGACAAGCCTTGAGCAGATGACCCCTGAAGAGATCGCCGCCTTCCTGAAGGGCTTGCCGGCTGCGCCTGGGGTCTATCGATTCTGGAGCGCGGCCGATGAGCTGCTCTATGTGGGCAAGGCCCGTCATCTAAAGAAGCGTGTGTCGTCTTACTTTCAGAAGCATGGCCACAGCCCGCGAATTGCCAAGATGGTCTCGCAGATTCATCGGGCTGAGATCACCGTGGTTCGGTCTGAGGCAGAGGCCCTGCTGCTCGAGAGCAACCTGATCAAAACGCAGTCGCCGAGATACAACATTCTCTTCCGAGACGATAAGTCGTATCCGTACCTGCGAATGAGTCGGCATGCCTTTCCCAGAATCAGCTTCTACAGGGGGGCAGTGGATCGACAGGCGGATTACTTTGGCCCTTTTCCCAACGGCTGGGCCGTGAAAGAGAGCATCCAGATTCTGCAGAAGGTCTTCCAGCTCCGCAGCTGTGCAGACTCCGTGTTCTCCAATCGGTCGCGGGCCTGTCTGCTCCACCAGATTCATCGGTGCAGCGCACCTTGCGTCGGTGTCATCTCCTCGGAGGATTACGCCAGAGACACCCAGCGCGCGCTGGCCTTTCTCAAGGGCGGTCATGAGGAGGTCTTGCAGGGCCTAGAGGCAGACATGGTCGAGGCCTCTGAGCGGCTCGCCTTTGAAGAGGCGGCAGTCTTTCGAGATCAAATCTCTGCCCTCTCTCGCGTGCTGCAGCAGCACTCCATGGAGGCCGAGGACGGCCAGGACTGCGACATCCTCGCGGTGGCCACCGACGGCCATCGACTGGTGGTCAATTTGGCCATGGTGCGGGGTGGCCGTCATTTGGGAGACCGTGCCCACTTCTCGATGAATGCATCTGCCCTCGATCAGGACCAGGAGTCCGTGCTCGATGAGGCCCTGGTGGCCTTTGTGGGGCAGCACTACGGCAACACGACCAGCATTCCCACCCTGGTCTTGAATCGGGAGGGTGTGGTGGAGGCGCTTCTCGAGTGGTGGTCGAGCACAGAGCGCGCGCCCAAGCTGCTGCATTCGCCGCAGGGCAAGCGACGGGATTGGCTGCGCATGGCCGAGGACAACGCACGCCTTGCTCTGGCCCGGCGTGCCCAGGAGCAGGGTGGTGCGGAGGCCAAGACGAGGCTGCTGGCCGACACGCTGGGGCTTGCTGCGCAGGACGACCTTGCCCTGTTGCGCATCGAGTGTTTCGACATCAGTCACACCGCCGGCGAGGCCACCCAGGCCTCGTGCGTCGTCTACCACCACCATGCCATGCAGCCGAGCGAGTACCGTCGATTCAACATCGAGGGCATCACACCGGGAGACGACTATGCCGCCATGCGACAGGCGCTGCTGCGCCGCTATGGTGAAGCCGAGAGCCTTCCCGACCTCGTGCTCATCGATGGCGGCAAGGGGCAGCTCAGCATGGCTGCCCAGGTCTTTGAGGAATGCGGTCACGACACGAGTGTCTTGATCGGTGTGGTCAAGGGCGAGGGTCGCAAGGTGGGACTTGAGCGTCTGCTCTATGTGGATGGCCGAGAGCTGGCCTTGGGCCGCGACCATGCGGCCTTGCTGCTCGTGGCACAGATTCGAGATGAGGCCCATCGGTTTGCCATCACGGGCATGCGGGCCAAGCGGGCCAAGGCTCGGCAAGGCTCTGTGTTAGACGACATCGAGGGCATTGGGCCGAAGCGGCGTCAGCGGCTGCTGGCCAGATTCGGCGGTCTGCAGGGGCTGCGGGCGGCCTCTGTGGATGACTTGAAGACGGTGGACGGCATCTCAGAGACACTGGCCCAGCAGATCGTTCGACATCTTCGGGGAGAGTCAGACTGATGCGGCGCATCTGGCGATGGCTGCGCTGGCCGGTTGGCCTGCTCCTGGGCCTTGTGCTGGTGGTGCAGCTCTTCTTCTTTTCGCAGGTGGTCTGGCTTCGATTCGTGGACCCGACCACGACATCCTTCATGCGCGCAGAGCAGGCACGTCTCTCCATGGTTCAGTCTCGACCGGTGGTTCTGCGGCACCGCTGGGTGGATTACAGCCGCATCTCGTCGCAGGTGAAGCGTGCCGTGGTGGCCGCAGAAGACTCCGGCTTCACCCAGCACGATGGCATCGACTGGGAGGCCATTGAGAAGGCGGCCAGAGACAACCTTCGCAAAGGAAAGATCAAGCGGGGTGGTTCGACGATCACCATGCAATTGGCCAAGAATCTGTTTCTTTCCTCCGAGCGCAGCTTTGTTCGCAAGGGTCAGGAGGTGGTGCTCACGGGCATGCTCGAGCTGGTGCATGACAAGCGCCGCATTCTTGAGTTGTACCTCAATGTGGCCGAGTGGGGTGTGGGCGTCTTTGG
Organism: Hahnella aquatica (SeqCode); assembly: GCF_965194505.1. Taxonomy (GTDB): domain Bacteria; phylum Pseudomonadota; class Gammaproteobacteria; order Burkholderiales; family Burkholderiaceae_A; genus Hahnella; species Hahnella aquatica. The sequence continues at coordinate 826,007 of NZ_OZ239144.1, forward strand.
CATCGAGGCAGCCGCGCAGCACTACTTCGGCATTCCAGCCGCAGCGCTCACGGCCGAGCAGTCGGCCTGGCTTGCTGCCATACTCCCGGCACCCCGGCGGTACGATCGGAATCGTCAGTCCGAGTGGATACAGGAGAAGTCCATCATCATTCTGGAACGCATGCCCAAGGTGGCCATTCCATGACTTGGCAGGTTCGTTTGTCACTCGCACTGTTGTTTGTGACACCGGCCTTTTGGACGGTGAACTACCTCATCGCACGGCTCTATGTGGGTGAGATTGAACCCCATGCCCTGGCCTTGCTTCGCTGGTCCGTGGCCCTCTGCATACTGCTGCCATTTTGCGTGGGTGAGATCCGCCATGCATGGCCACTGACGCCTCAGGAGCGACGGGAGTTTCTGCTCATGGGGGCGTTTGGAATGTGGATCTGTGGTGCCTTTGTCTATATCGCTGGGCAGACCACCTCGTCGGTAAACATTGGCCTGCTCTACGCCTTTTCTCCCGTACTCATCAGCTACGCCTCGGCCAAGCTTCTCAAGGAACCCTTCGGCTGGGTGCAGTCTGTGGGTGTTGGCCTGGCCCTGCTGGGCATGGTCTGGGTGGTGATCAAGGGCGATCTCTCTCAGTTGGCTGCCCTTCAATTCACGCCGGGCGACATTTGGATCCTGGTCTGCGTGGTGTCATGGACTCTCTATTCCCTGAGGCTCAAGGGCGTGCCCACGCGCTTTTCGGCAGTGGCCAGGCTCAGCCTCATCACGGCCGGTGGGATTGTGGTGCTCATCCCCTTCACGATCATCGAAGCAGCGCTCACACCAAATTGGACGATCACGCCGCTTGGCTTCTGGTATGTGCTGCTGGTGGGTGTCTTTCCGGGGGTGGGTGCGTATGTCTGCTACTCCTACATGCAGCAGCACTTGGGGGCTGCACGCACATCGGTGGTGCTCTACTTCGGGCCGATCTATGCCGCCCTGGCGGGCTGGGCGCTCTTGGGTGAGGCGCCCGAAATCTTTCACCTCGTGGGGGGCGTCGCCATTCTGTGCGGGGTCTACCTGGTGAATCGCCCGAGCCCGGGGCCGCAAGGGCAGCCTCGGGCGTCGTAGGAGGGGCTTATTTGGCGATTGCGCCGGCGTAGCAGAGCCCACCTGTGATCTCGAGGGTGGTTGCATTGATGGCCTCGTTCACCGCGCAATGCTCAATGAGTGAGGCAATCTCCTCAGGCTCGATCAGTCGGCCCAGGTGCACATCCTTCAATATGGCGGCCAGGGCATCCTGGTTCATGCCAGTCAGCATGGGGGTGGCCGTGTAGCCCGGGGCAATGCCGACGGCGCGGATGTTACGAATGCCACGCATGTGGAACTCGCCGATCATGATCTTCGGCATGAGGGCGCAGGCGACCTTGCTGGACGAGTAGTTGAGCTGGCCGACCTGTCCCACCTTGTTGACCGAGGAGATGGTGACCAGCAGGCCTGGCCAGCCACCGTTGGCCATGGCTTCGGCAGCGTCTCGCAGGGTCAGGAAGGTTCCGGTGAGGTTCACGTCGATGACCTGCTGCCACTTGTCGAGGCCAAGCTTCTTACCGATCTTGCCGGTGGCCTTGTCGGGGCTGAGCATCAGGCCGTCGCGGATCACGCCCGCACACGCCACGGCCATGTTGAGCTTGCCGAACTTTGTCAGCCCTGCCTCGATGAATCGGGCGGTGTCTGCCTCGGAGGTGACATCCGCACCGATGGCAATGGCCTCGGTGCCCATGGCCGCGACCGCATCGGCAGTTTTCTGGGCGTCGGCCTCGACCCGGTCGACCAGAATGAGTTTTGCGCCCTTGCTGGCCAGGTGTTTGGCCACGGCCTGACCGATACCATTGCCCGCGCCTGTGATGAGGGCCACGCTGCCTTTGACTTCCATGGGATTCCCTTCTTTTGATTGATAAACTTGCACCATTCTAGTGGGATTTATGATGCGCCGCAACATAACGCAAGGGAAGGTCAACGCATGAACGTCGTGCTCGTGGGATCAAAACATTTCGGCTCGGAAGTGCTCTCCAGGCTCATGGGAGCCTCTGGCGTGACCATCACCTGCGTGATCTGCACCGATCCCGAGGACCGTCTGGCGGGTTTGGCCCAGCAGCATGGACTTCCCGTTCGTATTCAGGAGAATCCTCGATCTGTCGGCGGCCACGAGATTCCGGACGGCACCGACCTGATTGTCACGGCCTACAGCCACGCGCTCATCACCAATGAGGCACTCGCCAAGGCCCGTCTCGGCGGCGTGGGCTATCACCCCAGCCTGTTGCCGCGGCATCGCGGGCGGGCCGCGGTGGAGTGGACGGTGAAGTGCGGCGATGCCATTGCAGGCGGCACCATTTATCAGCTCAATGACAAGTGGGATGCGGGCGGCATCGTGGCCCAAGACTGGTGCTTTGTGCTGCCCGGGGAGGACGCGGGCAGCCTCTGGCGCAGGGCGTTGAGCCCCCTGGGCATCGAATTGCTCTCCCAGACGGTGGTCGACATTGCCGCAAAGGGCGAGGTGGCCATCAAGCCCCAGCAAGAAGAGTTCGCCACGAAAGCACCAGCCATCCCGGCTTAACCCCTGTTTCCAGGCTGCGCCTGCGCCCGCCGGGGGGTGCTTCGGTCTCAGTGGGGCTGGTTTGGTTCTTGCTTACTCCTGGGTAACCACCCAAGGAGCGCGCCTGTGGGCCCTTCACCTGTCGATTTCCAGTCATCAGACCGACTGGCGTACATCCCGAGCACCGGACGAGGTGACGATCGGGGCGTTCACCATCGCCTGCCCGATGGCACAGCGGTGACCTATGCAGACATCCGTCGGGCTGTGGAGGAAGGGCGCGGGGATGAAGACGTGTCTCCCTATTTTTCAGGGCAGACCAATGCCCAGGCCCTGGGCACCCATCAGATTGTCAAACTCATTGAAGACCCACCGCCCGTGGTGGGCGCGATCTTTGCGTTGGCCCAGCGGTCCTGGTTCTCCCTGGCCACAGCCGTGGCCTCTGCCTTGGGAGCCACAGACGCGGTGAAGACCGCACTGACTGATGCGCCGACCGATGCGCCGACCGATGCGCTGCAACAGCCTGCTTCACCAGTGGTCATGGCGGCCGAGGCGCTTCGCATTCGCCAAGACATCGAGCGATAGCGGGCTTTACTTCAGAACTTGCAACAGGTTGTTGAAGTCGTCTGTCCAGAGCCGAAGGCCGGTGATGGGCTCGATGATGTACTCCGCATCCTGAATGTCGGGGTCTGCCATGAGTGCCTTGTTTCGCGTCACCAGCACATAGTCGGTTGAGGCCAGCAGACGCCCAGAGGTGTCGTCCGGCTGGTGGGAGAGGAGCATCGCCATGAGCCCTGCGTCGTGGGCGAGTTGCTGCACCACCGGCGGCAGTCGCAGGTAACGGTTGGTCACATGAAAGACGATGGCGCCGTCTGGCTTGAGGTGGCGCAGGTAGACCGCCATGGCCTCTTGTGTGATCAGATGCACGGGAATGGCATCGCTTGAGAAGGCATCAATCACCAGCACATCAAAGGCCTGTGGCGGCTCTCGCTCCAGCTGAAGCCGAGCGTCTCCCAGAGAGAAGCTTTTCTCGGCGGGGCTGTCTGATAAGTACGTAAATTGGTCTTGTGCAAGATCGATCACTGCGTCATTGATCTCATAGAAGCGGTAGTGGTCCTGGGCCCGTCCGTATACGGCCAACGTTCCCACGCCGAGGCCCACCACACCGACCCTGCTGCCATTCGGGCGGTTCTGCGCATACCAGTTGATGGCCAGGCCCGCCCCGGACTCCGGCCCGTAGTAGGTGGTGGCCATTCGCCGCAGGGCAGGGTCTGCACTCTGTAGACCATGAAGAATCACGCCGTGCACCAGTCGTCGAGTGGCATGGTCCTGTCCTTCATATCGGGCCTCGTTCACGCGCAGCGTGCCGTAGAAATTTCTGCTGGCCACCTCATTGTTATGAAAGAGGCTGTCGATGTGATCGTGTGCGTAATACACCGTGGCGGTCATGCTGGCCACCGCGCCAAGGACAAAGAGCACTCGGGTGGGCAACAAGGTTTCGGCCTGCCGCAACACCACCCACAGGGCCATGAGCGCCACTGCAAGAAGGCCGGCCGGAAGTTCCCAATAGAACGGGGCAAGGTGAGGGGCAAGCAACGAGACAGTGAGGCCACCGCAGGCCCCCCCGAGGGCCACCATGAAGTAGAACCGGGTGAGTTTGCGTGCAGGCGGCTTGGACTGGGCCAGTTCACCATGGCAAAAGAAGCAGACCAGAAAGAGGCCACCCAGGTACAAGGGAATCGCTTCCTGGATGCGCATGATTCCATCGTCAGCCACCAGGCCCCAGGCCATGATGGCCGATACGGCCAGCGCTGGAAGCATGAATGTCTCGCGGCGATACCAGCCACGGCCGCCGCGCCCCTCAAAGGCCAGTACAAAGGTCAGCAGGTAAAGAGACAGTGGAAGGATCCAGAGAAACGGGATGGAGGCCACGTTCTGCGTAATGTGGCTCGAAATGGCGAGCAGCAGCAGTGTTGCCAGCCCGGCCATGCAGAACCAAAAAAAGTGGTCTTGAAGACTGATGCGATGCGCAGATTCCTCTGTGCCTGTCCGCGCATCCTCTGAAGGCGCCGATGCCATCGGCCTTTTCATGGCCCTCAGGCCGACCAGAATCACCAACACCGTGAATACCGCGTAGGCGGTGCTCCAGACCCAGGCCTGATGCTGCGTGGACACATAGGGCTCGATGATGAAGGGGTAAGACACCAGGCCCAGAAGGGACCCGGCGTTGGACAGGGCAAAGAGTCGGTAGGCGCGCTGGGCCATTTGCGGGTCTTGCTGCTCGCGAGCCCACCAGGATTGAATGAGCGGTCCGGTGGTCGACAGCATGAAGTAGGGCAGGCCAATGGTGACGGCCAGCAGGCCGAGGATTCGCAGCAGTGGTGCTTCGTCGCCCATGGGCTTCCAACCGTCGGCCGCCAGAATGGGCAGGCTGATGAGGCTCACGACCAAAAGCGCTGCGTGCAGGCTCGTCTGCGCCTTCGGCTGAAGACGCTGAACCAGGTCTGAGTAAGCGTAGCCGGCCAGCAGGACCAGCTGGAAAAAGGTCAGGCAGGCCGACCAGACCGAGGCAGACCCGCCAAACCACGGAACAATCTGTTTGGCGATGATGGGCTGAACCAGAAAGAGAAGGAAGCTTGAGAGCAGAACCGCCAGCGCATAGAGCAGCAAGATGATCTCGGATCGTGAGGTGGAAGGGGATGTTCGAGCCTGCGTATTCTAAGGGGAGTCTGGCTCGCCCCGGTTTGCTCTGGGTTGGTGCATGCGATGCACCAGAATGCCCCATTTCGCCGAGTCACTGCCCCATAAGAATGCGGCAGGGCACGCGGGAGGGGCGTTCCATGCATACACATGGTTGGCACTGCGCTTGCATGGGCAGCAGGCATGAACCTCAGCACCCTCAAATGTCCATTCTGCGAGATCGAAGAAGGCCAGATCATCGCCCAAAACACCCACGCCATTGCCATTCGTGATGCCTACCCCGTCACGCCGCTGCACACCCTGATTCTGCCCAGGCGCCACGTGCACGACGTCTTCGGCATGGGGCAGCTGGAGGTGATGGCCTGTATGCGCCTGCTCGACGACGTTCGTCGGGGTCTGCTGCTCGAAGACCCCCGCATTGCCGGCTTCAATGTGGGAACCAATGCGGGTGAGGTCGCAGGCCAGAGTGTCTTCCATTGCCACTGGCACCTGATTCCCCGGCGCCGAGGGGATGTTGCCGTGCCAAAGGGCGGTATTCGCAACCTCATTCGTGGAGGCGCGAGCCCCAACACCCTGGTTTAGTCGGCTCTCCTGGGTGCCGCTTCAGGCTTGGGAGCGGTCCTCGTCAAGAGGCCTTTCTTCACGCCCGGCAGTCGGCAGGTTTGGTCCGGCTCTGAGACAATCCGGCCATGTTCAAAACGTGCGCGATCGGGCTGTTGATGTTCTTGGCCGCGGGGTCGCTCTGGGCCATTGACCTGGGGCCGGACGATCTGATCGTCCCCAAGCCGGGTATGCGCTACGTGCAGATGGGCTTGACGCACGCCGTGCGCGAAGACTTCAAAGTCAAAGGAGCGGTCACTCGGCCCGGGATTGGCATGCGCAGTGCTGTTGGCCACCTCCGGTACGGACAAACATTTGAGTGGGCCGGCCAGCCAGCCGTCGGCTATGCCCAGGTGGCCCATGGTGAGATTCGGCCCACTGGATGGCCAGCCTCGGTCACGCCTGAGCGATCCACGGGCGATCTCTCCCTGTTTCTCGGGCGTTGGCTTCTCGCCGATCGACTCGCAGGCCGCTATGCAGCGGTGGGGGGCTACCTCGTGCTGCCCACGGGCTCGTATGAGCTTGAGAAGACCATCGGCTTTAACCGAAACCTCGGCGAGAACCGCGTGCGGGCGGCCTTGCAGGTGGGCTACCACCAGCCCCTCTCATCCACCTGGGGCTGGATGACGGCCGCCGATGTGTTGTGGTCTGCTCGAAATGATTCCATCTACAACGCCTTGGGCGTAAGGGGTACCCTGGACCAAGCGCCCATCTACTCCCTCCAGACGGCCTTCGGACGGCCGATCACCGAGCATCTGCGGCTGGGGCTTTCCTACTTCTACACCCAGGGCGGTGAGACGCGATTCAATGGCGCAGGCCAGGGCAACGCGCTGCGGGTGCATCGCGGCATGCTGACCCTCACCACACACGGCCTGAGTGGCCGTTGGATGCTGCATGTGGGCCGAGACATTAGGACCGATACGGGTTTTATCGAAAAGGAACGCATCATCCTGCGCTACACCACGCGGCTTCCAGACGCGCCCTGACCGATGGCAGCCCAAGCCCTGGCCTTTGTGGACATCGAGACGTCGGGGTCCACTCCCAATCGAGATGGCATCACAGAGATCGCTGTCATTCGATTGGAGGAGGGGCGGGTTCGGCGTTGGGAGCGGCTGATCAACCCAGAGACCGTCATCCCGAGCTTCATTGAGTCACTCACGGGCATTCGCAACGAGATGGTTGCAGATGCCCCAACCTTCCGAGAGGTGGCTGCCGAGCTGCATGATGAGTTGGCCGGGTGCATTTTTGTAGCCCACAACGCCCGCTTCGACTACAGTTTCATCAAACAAGGCTTTGCCAGCATCGGCCTGGCGTTTCGAGCGCCCACGCTCTGCACGGTAAAACTGTCTCGGAGGCTTTTTCCGCTGGAGAGCCGGCACAATCTCGACACCCTCATTGAACGGCATGGGCTTGTTCCGATGGGGCGGCACCGGGCCATGGCCGATGCCGATCTGCTCTTGCAGTTCTGGCATGTGCTCGAGGCGTCCATCGGCCCGTCGGCCCTCTGGGATGCGGTGGGCACGCTCACGGCGCGCCCTAGCCTGCCCTCTCACATCGACCCCTCCGTCATAGACGCATTGCCCAATTCACCCGGGGTTTACCTGTTCTACGGTGATAACGAGCTTCCGCTCTACATTGGGAAGTCCAAGGACATTCGCGCTCGGGTGATGTCTCACTTTTCAGGCGACACTCGGTCGTCGCGGGAACTCCAGATGTCCCAGCAGGTTCGACGCATTGAGCATCGAGAAACGGGCGGCGAGGTTGGCGCGCTCCTGCTCGAGGCCGCACTGGTGAAGTCCATGAAGCCCATCTTCAACCGACAGCTTCGCCTCACCCGGTCGGTCAGTACCTTGGTGCTGGGTGAGCCGGGGGATCTTCCGCAGGTTCAACCGATGGCGGTGGCCGAGGCCATTCGAAATCACCCAGGTCGTTGTCATGGCCTCTATGAGACCGTCACAGAGGCCCAGCGCGCATTGCGCGCGATGGCCGAGGCCAACACTCTGTGCAAGGCTTTCCTGGGACTGGAGAAGCGCGCTCTAGGCCGTTCTTGTTTTGGCTTACAACTTGGTCGCTGCAAGGGTGTCTGCGATGGCCGTGAAGACCCGCGAGAGCACCATTTAAGGCTTTCACTGGTGCTGACATCGGTTCGTGTGAAGGACTGGCCCTTCGAGGGCGCGGCCTACCTTCGAGAGGGAGATCGCGTGCTCGTCTTTCGTGACTGGGCATTCCTTGGGGAGGCCCGGGACGAGGATGGACTGCAGGCCTGCTTGTCGGGCGGGCAGTTGGTGCAGTTCGATCGAGACACCTACCGCATCCTGAGCCGGGTGGCGGGCCGGATGCTGCCCATTGCGGCGGAACTTCAGGCTTTTTCGTCGCCTGGTGGTGCCTGATGCACCACCCCTTGATCGATGAGTGAATCGATCTCTTGACGGGTAAATCCAAAGGACTCAAGCACCCCAACGGTGTGCTCACCCAGTTCCGGCGCAGGCGTGGGGATTGGCCTTGAGGATGCGCCAAACTTGATGGGATGGCCAATGCCTTTCACGCGGCCGGCCTTGGGATGAAGGGTCTCCACCACCATCTCGCGCGCAAGCGCTTGGGGGTGGGTCAGGGCCTCTTCAATCGAATGTACTGGCCCCACCGGCACACCGGCGGAATCAAAGGCATCGATCCACTCCGCGGTTCCCTTGAATGCGAGCACAGCCTCAATCAGCTGGGTCAGTTCCTGCTGGTGCTGCATACGATCGGAGTTGCTTGCAAAGCGTGGATCGGTTTTCCATTCGGGATGCCCAAGGGTGTCGGCAATGCGTTCCCAGTTGGCCTGATTGGCGCCCCCGATATTGAGATGGCCGTCGGCCGTCTTGAATGCCTGATAGGGCGCCGTGAGGGGATGAGCTGATCCAAGTGGCTTGGCCGAGCGCCCGTTAGCGAAAAACATCGCCGCCTGCCAGTAGGTCTGCTGCAGACCGGCCTCCATGAGGGAGGTCTCGACGAACTGACCCTTTCCGGTCACGCTCCGCTCCACCAAGGCGGCGAGAATTCCAACGCAGGCCAGTATTCCAGCATTGATGTCTGCAACCGAGTTTCCAGTCTTGGCAGGTGGTTGCCCCTCAAAGCCGGTGATGCTCATGAGGCCGGAGAAGCCCTGGGCAATGAGATCGAAGCCGGGCTTATCCGACATCGGGCCGGTTCGTCCGTAGCCTGACACAGCAGCGTAGATGAGTCGGGGATTGACCGCGTTTAGGGCCTCGTAACCGACGCCAAGTTTCTCCATGGTGCCGGCTCGGTAATTCTCAGTGAGGACGTCAGCCTTCTCAACCATGCGCTTGAGCACCGCCACACCAGCGGGTTTCTTCAGGTCGATGGCCAGACCCTGCTTGTTTCGATTGAGGATCAGGAATGGAGCGGAGACCCCATTGATCCTTGGCTCGCGATACCCCCTTGAGTCGTCACCCGCGGGGAGTTTCTCCACCTTGATGACATTAGCGCCCATGTCGGCAAGCATCATGCCGCAGGTGGGGCCCGCCATGATCTGAGCAAGCTCCAAGACCTTGATGCCCTGAAGTGGCCCGTTGCGGTCAGAGGCCTTCAATGTCATCGACCAACAAACTCTGGGGGCAACTTTGCAAGAAAGGCCTTGTAACCAATTCGAAAGTCCTCTGTGTCGAAACAGTCAAAGCACTCGTCACGCTCGGATGATGAAATTGGGGAAGCATCGGCCAGGCGCCTTGCGAACTTCTTGTGCCAACGCGCCACCAATGGCGCACCGGCAGCCACCCGTTGTGCTGTCTCTTGCGCCTCCCGCTCGACCTCACTGTCTTTAACAACCCTTGAGACAAGTCCAATTCGAAGCGCCTCGTCGGCATCAAAAATTCGGCCCTCCAATAGAATCTCCAGGGCTTTGGATGGGCCAAGGAGTTTGGTGAGTGGCCCCATTTCACTGTAGGCCATCACAAGCCCCAGGCGATTGATCGGTGCCCCAAAACGACTCGACTCCCCGCAGATTCGAATGTCGGCCAAGGACGCGATCTCCATGCCACCGCCGACACAAATTCCATGCACCTGGGCAACAATCGGATGCGGGCAATTGGAGATGGCCGCAATTGTTCGGTGCATGACTTCACCATAGGCAATGGCCTGACGCTTGTTTGACCGCTCGGTCTCGAACTCGCTGATGTCGTTGCCAGGTGAGAAAGACTTTTCGCCAGCGCCACGGATGAGGATGCAGCGAACACTGTCATCTGCAGAGAGCCGCTCAAAGGCTGAGCCAAGTGCCTGCCAGAGCGGCTTGGTCATGGCATTGAGCTTCTCGGGGCGGTTGATGGTGAGTGATGCAATGTGTCCTTGCCTCGACTCGAGCAGAATGTTGGTCATCGTGGCAGGCCTCAACTAACGATAGAAGTACTCAACGAGCCCCATGCCGGTGACTGGTACATAGGTGACGAGCATGAGCACGGCAAACAAGACGCCAATGAAGTAGACATTGACTCGAGTGGTCTCCCAGACGCTGCACTTCGCGATGGCGCTAGAGACCATCAAGACACTGGCCACCGGCGGGGTCTGCTGTCCGATACCAAGGTTGATGGTCACGATGAGGCCAAAGTGAACGGGGTCGATGCCAACGGCCAGCACCAGCGGCATCACGACGGGCACCACCAGAATGATGGCTGCTGCAGAGTGTAGAAAGACGCCCAAAAATAGGAACACAATGTTCAGGAGGGCAAGGACCGCGTATTTGTCCGATGTAAATGCAGAAACCTCGGCTGCCAGTTGTTGCGGGGCGGAGATCTCGGTGAGGTAATTGCCCAGCAGTCCACTGGTGGCCACGAGCAGCATGACCACCGCGGTCTGCGTGCCCCCTTCCATGATGGCGGAGCGAAGATGCGCCCAGTCGAGATCTCGGTAGATGACAAGGCCGATAAAGAGTGACGCCAAGACCGCCAGGGCAGCCCCCTCGGTCGCCGTGACGACACCGCCGAAAATGCCCCCGAGAATAATGACAGGCAGTAGCAATGCCCAGCTCGCTTCTTTGGTGGCGATCCAAAGTTTGCGGCCCGAGAATCGCTCCTCGACCGGCAGGTTGTAGCGACGCGCAAAGTAGTAGGCCATCCCCATCAGACCAAAACCACCAATCAGTCCGGGAACAATCCCCGCCACAAAGAGCTGCACCACCGAGGTCTCGGCCATGACTGCATAGAGGATCATGGGAATCGACGGCGGAATGATGATGGCGAGCGTTGCAGACGAAGAGGTGACTGCAGCCGCAAACGGCGCCGAGTAACCCTTCTTCTTCATCTCGGGAATCAATACGGATCCCAGTGCCGCGACATCTGCAACGGCTGATCCCGAGATCTCGGCAAAGAACAGAGACACGCCAATGTTGACATGCGCCAAACCTCCGCGGATCCAACCGAAGAGTGCGGTGGCCAATCCGACCAGGCGCCTCGAGATGCCCGATGAATTCATGATGGCGCCCGCCAGAATGAACAAGGGGATGGCAAGCAGTGGGAAGTTGGTGGCGCTTTGGTAGAGCACGATGGGCAGGTTCGGCAGAACGTCGAGTCCTTGGGTGAGCACCATGGCGGCCGTGGCGACCACTCCGAGGGCCACAGCGATGGGCACGTTTAGCAACACCAGGACAAGAACAGTCCCGAACAGAATGACCATGGTCTGCATGGGTTGTCCTTAAGCCTGTGGCCGCTGCCGCAGCAGGTCGAATAGTGTCAGGAACTCTGAGATCAGAATCAGGACGGCCGAGATCGGAATGACCGATTGAAGGATGTCCATGGTGACCGTTGGGAGGCTGCTCATGGAGTCGGTCGCGAGAATGGGCATGATCTTCAAGCCCATCCAGCCCACGAGCGCGAAGAAGCCAATGACTACAAGCTGCCCCAGCACCGAGAACCAGCGTCGAGGACCGGGCGGAAGGAGGTCAACAATCTCGGGGCAGCCGATGTGCGCGCGTTTGAAGGACGCCAGGGCAGAACCGTAAAAGGTCAGCCATGCGAGCAGCATGGATGCCACCTCGTCGTACCAGACCAAGGGATTCCCAAGCGTTCGAAAGATCACGCCAGCGGTGACCTCAAGAAAGAGCACCACCATGAGGAGCCCCACAAGCCACTCTAAGCATCGACCATAGAGCGCGCGAAGGCCCACCGCTGCCGTCTCGGGAACACCGACATGTGACATCGCAGGGGCCTTCGTTTGCTGCAGTTATCGCAGGCTGTTGGCTTTGTCGATCAGAGCCTGCGCACCTTTCACCTCGGTGCCGAAGTCCTTGTAGATGTCTTTGCTTGCAGCCACGAAAGCCTTCTTGTCGACCTCATTGGACTTGGTGCCTGCTGCAGTGATCTTGTCAAGCAGCTCCCGGTCTTCCTTGGCCGCTAACTCGTAGACGTAGGCCTGTGTCTCTTTGGCGGTGTCCTCGAGAACCTTGCGGACATCGGCTGGCAGAGAAGCCCACTTCTTTGAGCCGGCGGTAAGGTAGGCCGGTGTGTAGACGTGTCCAGTCAGGCTGATGAACTTTTGCACCTCCTGGAACTTTGCTGAATAGATCTGCGTAAAAGGGTTCTCTTGGCCGTCCATCACACCAGTCTGCAGGGCCGTGAAGACCTCCTTGAAACTCATGGGTGATGGGTTGGCGCCATACTCTTGGAACATGCGAACACGCCACTTGCCCTCGGGCACCCGAAGCTTGATGCCCTTGAGATCGGCCGGCACCACGATCGGGCGCTTGTTGTTGGTGATGTGTCGGTAGCCGTTCTCCCAGACGCCGAGAATCTTGAGCCCTTTCTTTTCGGCCTCAGGCGCGAGCACGGGCCAGACAATGTCTTTCTCAATGCGCTGCATGTGCTTCCGATCCTGGACCAGATACGGCAGTTCGAAGATACCGAAGAGGTCAGACTCCGATGTCATGACCGAGGAGGGAAGGGCGAGGTCGATGGTGCCCAGCTTTAGCTTCTGCACCATTTCCTTGTCACCACCCAACTGGCTTGATCCGAATACGGTCACTTTAGCCTTGCCGGCGAGTTTTGCATTGGCCCGCTTTGCGAACTCTTCCGAAGAGAGTGCGAAGAGGGACCCGGGAGATCCAACATGGCCGAGCTTGATTTCAAGTTCTTGGGCCATGAGAGATGACTGAGCACCGAGTCCCAGACCAACCATGACGGCCATGGACACCAGTGAGCGACGCGTATTTTGAAAACGGGTTGTTGCCATTGTGGTTCTCCTTATTTTTGTTGGATGCATAACGACTTGGGTTAGGACTGGCTTAAAAAATCGATGGCAGCCTGCATGCCGCCTTTTCGATGGGGCACAGCGCAGTGGGCCAAGCCCATCTCGACCCCGCCGAGAGTGCCCAGCAGCGTGAGGTCGTTAAAGTCGCCCAGGTGCCCGATTCGAAAGACCCAGCCTTGTAGCTTTGCCAGGCCGGTGCCCAGTGACATGTTGAAATGCTCCAGCACGGCTCTTCGGAAGGCATCTGCGTCGTGGTAGGTGCCATCGGACTTCCTGGGCATCACCACAGCAGTCAGCACGGGGCTGTATTCCTCTGGGTTCTCGCAGAGGATCTCGAGGCCCCAGGCCTTCACAGCCCGCCGGGTTGCTTCGGCGTGCCGCTTGTGTCTTGCGAAAACATTCTCGAGACCCTCTTCGTAGAGCATGTCGAGGGCCTCTGCCAGACCGTACAGCAGATTTGTCGCAGGCGTGGAGGGCCAGAAGCCGTTTCGGTTGGCTGCGATGATCTCTTCCCAGCCCCAGTAGGCTTTGGGCAGTGTTGAGGTACGGCTTGCTTCGAGTGCCTTCGGGCTTACGGCATTAAAAGAGAGGCCCGGTGGAAGCATGAGCCCTTTCTGAGAGCCCGCAATGGTGACGTCAACACCCCACGCATCGTGCTCAAAGGCGACGCTGGCCATTGACGAGATCGTGTCGACCATGAGCAATGCTGGGTGACGCGCTGCATCCACGGCCCGTCGCACATCGGCAATGTTGGATGTGACCCCAGTGGAGGTTTCGTTGTGAACGACGCAAACGGCCTTGATCTGATGGGTGCTGTCGTCCCGCAGTCGTTTCTCAAGCAGGTTGGCATCGACCCCTCTTCTCCAAGAGCCCGGGATGAAGTCGGGGCGAAGCCCCAGTTTGTCTGCTAGCTTTTTCCAGAGGGTCGCGAAGTGTCCAGTCTCGACCATCAGGATTTGATCTCCTGGGGACAAGGTATTGACCAGGGCGGCTTCCCAGGCCCCTGTTCCAGACCCGGGGTAAATGACCACAGGCTGCTGTGTGCCGAACACGGGTTTGATCTGTTCCAGGATTTGCAGCCCGAGCCTTTGAAATTCCGGTCCTCGGTGGTCGATGGTCGGGAAGTCGATGGCCCTGAGAACTCGGTCTGGGACGTTTGAGGGACCAGGGATCTGCAGAAAGTGCTTGCCCTGACCAATGCGGTTCAGAGAGGAGCGTGGGTTGATGGGGGAGAATCCGGGAGCGGGGTGATCGCGTTGCATCGGGATCATTGTCAACGGGCAACACATGCCGTCAAGAGCATAAAAACCCTAACCTGCCATGGCGCGAATCTAACCGCGACCAATGAGAAAGCCCTTGGCCAGGGTAAGAAATCGCTCATGCTGGCAGTTCTCCTCCGTTACGGTGAGATGGCGCATGAGGGTGTGCAGCATGACAGCACGGTCTTGGTCATCGCCAAGCTTGTCCTGGGCACGGGCAGCCTTCTTTGCCTCAAGAGCCAGAGATGGGTCGGCGCCAAGTTGGAGCAGAACGGGGGCGGCATAGCGCAGTGCCTTGTAGGCGAGCCGAAGTCTGTGACGGCCTTCGACATGCGTGGCCTGACGTTTGCGACGCGATACGCGCCGGAGGAGTTGTTGGGCCTGCGCCTTGGCAAAGACGGCCGCGGTGGGCAGGCCGTGTTGGGTTGCCAAGGCATCTGATCGGGCGATGAGCGACACCAACAGGCTTCGAACGTGCTGCTGGCGAAGCGCCTCTCTGATGGCGTCTCGGATCTGTCTCCTGGCCAGGTTGGCCAGGTGCAGTGCCTCGGACACCTCGCGGTCTGTCTCCAGCGCTGCGTGCAGTGGCTCGACGACCTTCTCCAAGGCCACGTCCAGGTCGCGAAGCTCCCCAAGTGAGTCGGCCAGGGCCGAGCAGGCTGTTAGCAATGGGTCTTCAATGACCTCTGGCGCCGCTGATTGCATGAGTTTTAGGATGGTTCGAATCTGCCGCAACGCCACACGTGCCTGATGTGGCCCCTCCGGATCGGTGGTGTCCAGAATGCGCCAGACCTCGGTGGCCAGCGCCTGGGTGGCACGCAACAGGTGTGCCGAGAGCACCACACCGGTCTCGCCTGTGGCCCTTGCCTTGGGCAGGTCAGAGAAACTCGATTCCGGGTAGACGAGCATGAGGCCTCGTTGCGCCTTCGAGCGTGGCTCAAGGCAGGCCGGCAGCCCGATGCCATCGAGAAAGACCGACAGAGATTGGCAGGCGGCAAAAAGATCCGCTCGCTGTCCGGAGAGCAGTTCGATCTCGATCTCCACAACCGGCCGCTGGTCGGACTCGGTTTCGATGCTTCCGAGATCGTAGGCCACCTCCAGCAGGCTCGAGCCCAGGGCCACTTGCCAGACGGTGCGACGAACGCGAACAGTGAACAAGGGGCCCAGTGCAGCCGGATTGCTGAGCTGGGAAGCCTCTGACTTCTTGAATCCAAGGCTGGCAAGCTGTGCCCGATTTGGCAGGCCAAGGGGGTCGATGGCTGGAAAGGGTTGGGCAGTCTTTTGGGTGAGTGTGTGGTGAATCTCAAGCCGCTCGAGTCCATCACCCTCGGCCTTAAAGGTCTGTTGCCACTTGCCAGATTCACGCCGAATGCGCAGGCCCACTCGATGGCAGGCCAAAAGGGCGTTGGGTGTGTCGAAGTAGGTTGCGGTGAGCGTTTGAAGGTGCTGCCTGGCACCTCCAAGCAAGGGCCAGCGCCCAAGGTCGCGCGCTGTTGGTGCCTTGGTTCCGAGCAGCGCGAAGCAGACTTCAATCTCAGACGCCATGTGGGTGTCAGACACGGGCAGTGGCTCCCCGACCTGGGCTCGAACCAGGGACCTACGGATTAACAGTCCGGCGCTCTACCGACTGAGCTATCGGGGAAGGAAGCCGAAATTATATATCAGGCCGCCATTCGGCTCCGCAGCCAAGGCTCTCCCGCCAGACCCGCACTCGGGCCAGCGGGGGTCCATCCCACTGTGCCCGAATGAATTCAATGATTCTCTCCATGGTCGGCTCGTGCTCAATGACGTCGTTCAGGTGGCGATGGTCGAGCGAGGCCTTGATCCGAAGGGCCGCCTCCTCCAGTCCCGGCAGAGGGGTGACTCCCTCTGGCGGCGAGGCGACCCAAACCCGCGCCCAGTAAGAGTGACCGTGAATCTGTGGCAGGCCGATGGCTGGGGTCAGGCTGTGGGAGGCCTCAAAGGAGAAGGTGGTGTAGAGCAGGGTGGTCATCGGATGCCAAGGCGCTTGTGGTTCTGGAGTGACAAACGCCAGCGAGGATAACGCTTCACCCAGGCCAAGCAAAACGCCAGGCTGGCCTCTGCGCCCGGTCCATCGAGTGGCTGGACAAAGAAGTGCTCGAAGTCCATGGCCTCGAGCGCCAGTCGGTCAAAGCCGTCCTGTGGCTGCACCAGTTTCAGCTCTTGGCCCAGGGTCACGAGCAGGGGCTGAGGCTGTCCACCGAGCAGCCGCTTGGGGCTCACACAGACCCAGTCGATCCCCTCCGGAATCGCCAGACTGCCGTTGGTCTCAATGGCCACCGCCGCGCCGATGCCATGAAGTGCGTCGACGAGGGGTTGGTCCACCTGCAGCGCAGGCTCCCCACCCGTCAGCACCACATGGGGCGCTTCCGACCGTGGCCCACCCTCTGAGGCCCAGAGTTGCTTCACGCGGCCGATGAGTTCGTCGAGTTCAAATCGGCCGCCGCCATCGCCGTCGGTTCCCAAAAAGTCTGTGTCGCACCATAGGGCACAGTCGGCTGGTCCACTGGCGCGGTCTTCTGCGCGGCCACTCCAGTTATTGCATCCCGTGAACCGCAGAAACACCGATAGACGGCCTGCCTGGCCTCCTTCACCCTGTAAGGTGAGAAAGCTTTCTTTGAGCTTGTAAGTCATTGTGAGGAGTGTACGCATGAACGAGCCGCGCCCGATCCCGCTGCTGCCGCCAGACATTGAGCAGCCCACCGACCTCGTGGCGGCCATTCGGGCCAGGCGGGGTGGCGAGCTTCTCAAGCTCGATCGAATGCTCCTACACAGCCCGGCCTTGGCGCATGGATGGAATGTTTACCTTGGAAAGGTGCGCGGGGAGTTGAGCGTGCCTGCAAGGCTCAAGGAGTTGGCGATGTGCGCGGTGGCCGTTCTCAACGGCGCGCATTACGAGTACGAGCATCATGCCCCGCTCTATATTCAGGAAGGGGCCACCGCCGAACAGGCTCAGGCCATCTTAGAGATGGAACAGGCTAACTTTCCCTTGGGGCTTTTCCCCGAGGAGGATCAAGATGCGTTGGCCTTGGCCCGCGCCATGACCCGAGACATTCTTGTGCCGGGCTCCTTAAAGCGCAGGATGGTGAAGCGGCATGGGCCGCAGCAGGTGGTGGAATTGGTGGCGGTGATCGCCACCTACAACATGGTCTCGCGCTTCCTCGTCGCACTCGACATTCACACCGAGTACGACGAGGAGTAAGCGCTAAGCGGCTCAGGGCCGAGGACTAACTGCCGGCCTTGATGCCGTTGTCGCGAACGACCTTGCCCCAGCGCTCAATCTGCGCCCGGTTGAACTTGTCGAGTTCGGCCGGACCGCCACCAAGCACCTCCATGCCCTGCGCTGCCAGGTTCTTGGCCACTTCTGGGTTCTTCAGCACCTTGGCAATTTCGGCGTGGATCTTGTCGATCGTGGCCTTGGGCACGCCAGCAGGCGCGAACACCCCCCACCAACTGTAGGCCTCAAACTTGGGCACGCCTTGCTCTGCGACGGTCTTTACACCGGGCATTTGGGGGTCCTGCTTGATGGACGTCACCGCAAGGGCTCGCAACTGGCCGGCCTGAACGTTGGGGTTGAGCAGAAAGACCGATCCAATGGCCACGGGCACGTGGCCCGCCAGCGCATCCGCCTTCAGCGGACCGCCGCCCTTGTAAGGTATGTGGGTCCATTTCACGCCGGCATCGTTGGCCACTTGGACCATGGCCAGATGGCCCAGGGAGCCCGTGCCGATCGAACCGTAACTGATGCTGTCGGGCTTGGCCTTGGCGGCTGCCAAGAGTTCTTTGAAGTCTTTGAAAGGGGTGCTCGGGTGAACGGCAATCGCCATGCCGCCGGTGCCCACCAAGGTCACGGGTGCCAGGTCCTTCAGGGTGTCGAATGACAGGTTGGGGATCAGGGAGGGGTTGACCGCATGGGTGTCAAAGACCACGGCGATGGTGTTGCCGTCTGGGGCTGCCTTGGCCAGTGCCGCAGTTCCGATCGAGCCGGAGGCGCCACCCTTGTTTTCTACAATGAATTGTCCGCCCGTGGTTTTCGCGAGTTCTGCGGCAAACAGCCGGGACACCTGGTCGACGGAGCCCCCTGGCGGGAAGACCGAGATGATGGTCACGGGCTTGCTTTTGTCCGGCCAGGCATGGGCGGAGAGGGGTGCGATGGACGCAGCCAGTGCGACTGCGGTGGCCAGCGCCACGAAGGGCCGGCGGGTCAGGCTTGAACGCATGGGGGAACCTCCTGTTGAAAGAGCACTTATCTAACCCCAGTTTTCAGTCCTTTGGGATTAGGGCAAGCCTTAATCCCTTATCCGAGCTCAGCTCCCTTATCCGAGCTCAGCTGGGCTGGTCACCGCGGCGATCGCATCGCAGACCCGCTCCAGGTTGTTGCTGTTGAGCGCTGCAATGCAGATGCGGCCGGTGCCGATGGCGTAGACCCCGAACTCCTCCTGCAGCCGGTCGACCTGCTCACTGCTGAGCCCGGTGTAACTGAACATGCCGCGTTGGCTGGTGATAAAGCCCACGTCGCCCTTGAATCCTCTGGTCTTCAGGCCATCGGCCAATCCCTTGCGCATGGCCTTGATGCGGTCTCGCATCCCGGCGAGTTCTGCCTCCCAGGTGGCCCGCAGGGCAGGGGTGGACAGCACCATGGCCACCACGGCGCCGCCATGGGTGGGCGGGTTGGAGTAGTTCGTGCGGATGGTTCTTTTGACCTGGCTCAGGACTCGGCTGGCTTCGTCGGCCGACTGGGTCACGATGGACAGTGCGCCCACCCGCTCGCCGTAGAGGGAAAAAGACTTCGAGAACGAGCTCGACACCAGAAAGGAGAGGCCGGAGGCCAGGAAGGCATTCAGAACGGCGGCATCCTGGGCAATCCCCTCGCCAAAGCCCTGGTAGGCCATGTCGAGAAAAGGAATGTGGCCCGCGGACTGGATGACAGCGATCACCGACGACCACTGCTCCGCAGAGAGGTCGACCCCCGTGGGGTTGTGGCAGCAGGCATGCAGCACCAAGATGGTGCCTTTTGGGAGCGATTGAAGGCTCTCCAGCATGCCTTTGGCATCCACGCCTCGGGTTTTGGGGTCGTAATAGCGGTAGGTGAGCACCTCGAAGCCGGCCATCTCAAATAGGGCCCGGTGGTTCTCCCAGCTGGGGTCGCTGATGGCCACCTTGGCCTGTGGCAGCAGGCGGCGAAGGTAATCGGCCCCCACTTTCAGCGCGCCGGTGCCCCCGAGGGCCTCGATGGTGACCACCCGTTGGGCTTTGAGCACTGGGCTGTCTGCCCCAAAAAGCAGGCTTTGGACGGCCTGGTTGTAGGCCACCGCCCCCTCAATGGGCTGGTAGCCCCTGGCCGGCGCAGCCGACACCCTCTGCCCTTCTGCTTCCTTTATGCATTTAAGTAACGGTAACTTGCCCTGATCGTCGTAATAAACGCCCACCCCAAGGTTGACCTTGTTCGGGCGGTTGTCAGCCTGAAAGGCCTCGGTCAGACCGAGGATGGGGTCGCGCGGCGCGCGCTCAACGTTGGCGAAGAGGGAGGCGGTCATGGGGGGTTTGTCAAGAGGGATGCTGCAAAAAAAGGATTGGAAATTTGGCGGGCACGCGAGGAAAATAGCCGATTGTTCGAAAGATTACCATGGCATTACAAGCCGTTACCTACCCAGACAGCCCCTTTGAATTGGTGGCCCCCTTCTCCCCAGCCGGCGATCAGCCAGAGGCCATCGCGCGCCTGTGCGATGGGCTGGGTGAGGGCCTGGCCTACCAAACGCTGCTGGGGGTCACGGGGTCTGGCAAGACCTTTAGCATGGCCCATGTCATCGCCAAAACGGGCCGTCCGGCCCTGGTGTTGGCCCCCAATAAGACCCTTGCAGCCCAGCTTTACGCGGAAATGCGGGAGTTTTTCCCCCGCAATGCGGTGGAGTACTTCGTGTCTTATTACGACTACTACCAGCCAGAGGCCTATGTGCCCCAGCGGGATCTTTTCATTGAGAAAGACTCGGCCATCAATGAGCACATTGAGCAAATGCGTCTTTCAGCCACGAAATCGCTGCTGGAGCGCCGTGACACCATCATCGTGGCCACGGTCTCTTGCATCTATGGCATTGGCAACCCAGCGGACTACCACGCCATGGTCTTGTCGATGCGCGTCGGGGACAAGCTCTCTCAGCGAGACCTCATCGCCCAATTGGTTCGCATGCAATACCAGCGCAACGATGCCGAGTTTGTGCGAGGTCATTTTCGGGTGCGCGGCGACACCATCGACATCTTCCCGGCCGAGCATTTTGAGAGTGGTCTTCGGGTGGAACTCTTCGATGATGAGGTGGAGTCGCTCCAGCTCTTCGACCCCCTCACGGGCCGCCTTCAGCAGCGGCTCAATCGGTTCGTGGTCTACCCATCCTCCCACTATGTCACGCCCCGTGAAGTGGTCTTGCGGGCGGTGGAGACCATCAAGACCGAATTGGTGGAGCGATCGAAATGGTTCGTGTCGCAGGGCAAGCTCGTCGAGGCCCAGCGCATTGAGCAGCGCACGCGCTTCGACCTCGAAATGCTCGGGGAGCTTGGCTTTTGCAAGGGCATCGAGAACTACAGCAGGCACCTGTCTGGTGCGGAACCGGGCGCGCCGCCCCCCACCCTGATCGACTACCTGCCTGCCGATGCCCTCATTTTCATGGATGAATCCCATGTCATGGTGGGCCAACTGGGCGGCATGTACCGTGGAGACCGCTCTCGCAAGGAGACGCTGGTCGACTTCGGCTTCCGGCTGCCATCGGCCCTCGACAACCGGCCCCTGCGGTTCGATGAACTCGAGCCCAAGCTGCGGCAGGTGGTCTTCGTGTCGGCCACGCCGGGCCACTACGAGCTCGATCGCTCCGGCGGTGACGTCGTCGAGCAGGTCGTCCGGCCCACCGGGCTCGTAGATCCGGCGATTGAGGTCCGTCCTGCCAAGACCCAGGTCGATGATCTTCTCTCAGAGATCCAGATTCGGGCGGCCAAGAACGAGCGGGTTCTCGTCACAACGCTCACCAAGCGCATGTCCGAAGACCTCACCGACTACCTCTCCGACAACGGCATTCGGGTTCGCTACCTGCACTCAGACATCGACACCGTCGAGCGGGTCGAGATTCTCCGAGACTTGCGCCTGGGCAGTTTCGATGTGCTGGTGGGCATCAATCTGCTGCGTGAAGGCCTGGACATCCCAGAGGTCTCCCTGGTGGCCATTCTCGATGCCGACAAAGAAGGCTTCCTGAGAAGCGACCGAAGCCTGATCCAGACCATCGGCCGTGCGGCCCGGAACATCGAAGGGCGTGCCATTCTGTATGCCGATCGCGTTACCGCCTCCATGCAGAGGGCCATGGGCGAGACGGAGCGGCGCCGCAACAAGCAGTTGGCCTTCAATGCGGAGCACGGCATCACGCCCACGGGCGTGGTCAAGGAAATTCGGGACCTCATCGACGGTGTCATGTCGAACAAGTCAAAGCAGCGCGAGGCCGACGCCATGGCCAGCCGCGCCACAGACCTTGTCGACCTCTCCGAGAAGGAGCTCTCGCGCGAAATTGCGCGGCTCGAGAAGCAGATGCTCGAGCACGCAAGAAACCTCGAGTTCGAGAAGGCCGCGCAGGCCCGAGATCAGCTCGCACGCCTCAAGGCGCGCGTGTTTGGTGCCGGCCGCCTGCACGACCAGGTCGAGCCAGAGCCCTCCCAAACCAGTGCTGCCCGGGCAAGCCGCGCTGCCTAACCCATGCCCACCACCCACTCTATAAAAAAAGGAAGCCAAAACATGAGCCGTCCTGCACCCAAGAAGCCTGAATCGTCTGCGCCCAAGGTTGTTGGCATGCCGACAAGGGTTCTATTTGTCTGCATGGGCAACATTTGTCGCTCACCCACGGCCAAGGCCGTCTTCGACCACATGGTTCGGACGGCAGGCCTGAGCGAACTGGTTCAAGCGGATTCAGCCGGCACCCACGCCTTTCATGCGGGTGAGCCTGCAGACCCCCGTGCCACCGCCACGGCCCAGAAGCGTGGTTACGACCTCAGTGGCCACCTGGCCCGCAAGGTCGAAATGAAAGACTTCAGCGAGTACGACTACATCCTGGCCATGGATTGGGACAACCTCGCATTGCTTCAGCGAACCGCCCCACGCGGTCTGCAGCACAAACTGCAACTGCTCATGCGTTTTGCCACAGAGTACGAGGCTGCGATTGTGAGCGACCCGTATCACGGCGGCAGCCAAGGCTTTGAGCAGGCCCTCGACCACATCGAGGACGCCTGCAACGGCCTGATGGAGGTGGTTCGCCGTCGGGCGAGCATGGTGGCGGCTGCCTAGACAGCCTGGAGGGTGTCCTGCCTCGGGGGGTTACCCCGAGACGGCAGGTCGCCCTTGGTGCGAGAAAGGGCCGCTCATGCGGCCCTTCTCGTTAAAGGTTGAGTAATTCACTCGGATACTCTAAACTCTTGAGTAAATCGCTCAGGAAATAGGAGGTTTTTGAATGCGCCTCACCACCAAAGGACGTTTTGCTGTGACCGCCATGATTGACCTTGGCCTGCGTCAAGACAAAGGGCCGGTCACCTTGTCTGCCATCAGCCAGCGCCAGCGCATTTCGCTGTCTTACCTTGAACAGCTCTTTGGCCGCCTTCGGCGCCATGAGTTGGTGGAGTCGATGCGCGGGCCCGGGGGAGGGTACCGCCTGGCCCGCTCCGCCAAAGAACTGACGGTGGCCGACATCATCTACGCGGTCGACGAGCCACTCGACGCCACGCAATGCGGTGGCAAGCAGAACTGTCAAGACGACCAGGTCTGCATGACCCACGAACTCTGGGCCAGCCTCAACCGGCACATGGTTGATTTCCTCGACTCCATCACGCTGCAAGACCTCGTCGATGAGCAGCGAGAGAAACAGTCCATGTCCCACCAGCCCGTGACTCGAAATGTCGTCTTTCACGATGACCGTGAATCTGCTGCCCACTGAGCCCACATGAACGCACCCATCTCGCCCATCTACCTCGATTACTCCGCCACCACACCGGTCGACCCCCGGGTGGTCGACGCCTTGTTGCCCTTCCTTCGCGAAGATTTTGGCAACCCTGCATCCCGGAGCCATGCCTATGGCTGGAAGGCGGAAGAAGCCGTGGAGACCGCCAGGCAACAGGTTGCAGACCTGGTGGGCTGTGACCCAAAGGAGCTGGTCTGGACATCCGGCGCCACCGAATCGATCAATCTGGCCATCAAGGGCGCCGCGCACTTCTACAAGGACAAAGGCCGCCATGTCATCACGGTGAAAACCGAGCACAAGGCCACCCTCGACACCTGCCGTGAGCTGGAGCGAGAGGGCTTTGAGGTGACTTACCTCGACGTCCAGGCCGACGGCCTGATTGATTTTGCTGCCTTCGAGGCTGCAGTTCGGCCAGACACCATCCTGGTCTCGGTCATGTTCGTGAACAACGAGATTGGTGTCATTCAAGACATCCCCAAAATCGGCGAATTCTGCCGGGCCCGCGGAATCATCCTGCATGTGGACAGCGCCCAGGCCACTGGCAAGGTACAGATCGATCTCCAGAGCCTGAAGGTCGATCTCATGAGCTTCTCGGCCCACAAGACTTACGGTCCGAAGGGCATCGGTGCGCTATTTGTTCGCAGAAAGCCGCGCATTCGTCTTGAACCGCTCATTCATGGCGGAGGCCACGAGCGCGGCATGCGCTCGGGCACGCTCCCAACCCACCAGATTGTCGGCATGGGCGCTGCATTCGCGCTGGCCAAGGCGGAGATGGCCACCGAAAACGAGCGGATTCGCATGCTCCGAGACCGTCTTTGGAAGGGCCTCTCAGAGATCGAGGCCGTCTATCTCAATGGCGACCTCGAGGCTCGGGTGCCCCACAACCTCAATGTCAGCTTCAACTATGTCGAGGGCGAGTCGCTCCTCATGGCCATCAAAGACATTGCCGTCTCTTCGGGCTCGGCCTGCACGAGTGCGAGCCTTGAGCCGTCCTATGTGCTTCGTGCACTGGGCCGTAGCGACGAGCTGGCCCACTCCTCCATTCGCTTCTCGATTGGCCGCTACACCACCGAAGCCGATGTCGACTTCACCATCTCCTTGCTCAAGGACAAGGTGGCCAAATTGCGCGAGATGTCCCCCCTCTGGGAGCTGGTCAAAGAGGGCGTCGATCTCAGCACCATTCAGTGGGCAGCCCACTAACTTCATCATCCATTCAGGAGAACCGTCATGGCATACAGCGAGAAAGTCATCGATCATTACGAGAATCCCAGGAACGTGGGCTCCCTCGACAAGGACGATCCCAGTGTCGGCACTGGCATGGTGGGTGCCCCCGCCTGCGGCGACGTCATGAAGCTGCAGATCAAGGTGAGCGAGTCGGGTGTGATTGAAGACGCGCGGTTCAAGACCTACGGCTGTGGTTCCGCGATTGCGTCTTCGTCGCTGGTCACGGAGTGGGTCAAGGGCAAGACCCTCGACGAGGCCATGGCCCTCAAGAACACAGAAATTGCTAATGAGCTCGCGCTTCCGCCGGTGAAGATCCACTGTTCGATCCTTGCAGAAGATGCCATCAAGGCCGCGATCGAAGATTACAAGAAAAAGCATGGCCATCACGCTGACTGAACGCGCTGCCCAGCACGTGTCTCGTTACATCGAGAAGCGTGGAAAGGGCGTGGGCATTCGCCTGGGTGTTCGCACCACGGGCTGCTCCGGCCTGGCCTACAAGCTTGAGTTCGTCGATGATGCGGCCACCGAGGACATGTCCTTCGAGAGCCATGGCGTCACGGTGTTTGTAGACCCCAAGAGCCTGCCTTACATCGATGGCACGCAGCTCGACTTTGCGCGTGAAGGCCTCAACGAAGGCTTCAGGTTCGAAAACCCCAATGTGAAGAGTGAGTGCGGCTGCGGTGAATCTTTCCAGGTCTGAGGCTGCGCCCGCTTCCGGCCTTCTGGCACAAGATTATTTCAGCCTCTTGGGTCTGCAGGAGGTCTTTGGAATAGACCAGCAGCAATTGGACTCGGCCTGGAGGCGGCTGCAGGCGGTGGTGCATCCAGATCGCTTTTCTGCTGGCACAGACGCGCAGCGTCGGCTGGCCCTGCAGTGGTCTACACACCTCAACGAGGCCTACAAGACACTCAAATCTCCAATCGCGCGTGCAACCTACCTGCTCGAGCGAAAAGGCCATGCGGTGGAGGCAGAGCGCAACACCGCGATGCCGGTGGCTTTTTTAGAGGCACAGATGACGCTTCGGGAATCGCTTGAGGATGCCAAGGCGGCGCCCTCGAATGAAGCTCGAGCGCAGGCCTGCATGAAGATCAGAGACGAGGCGCTGGCCGAGAGAGACGCCAGCATCGCCCGACTGGCATCGCTGATTGATGTTCAAGCCGATCACGCCGAGGCCGTGCTGCAGGTTCGTGCACTGCATTTCCTCGAGAAGTTTCTTCAAGACCTGGATCGTTAGCCGATGGCCCTGTTGCAGATTGCCGAGCCTGACCAATCCACTGTTCCTCATCAGCGAAGGCTGGCGGTGGGCATCGACCTCGGCACCACACATTCACTGGTGGCAGCAGTTCGTTCTGGCTCTGCTGAGATTCTGCCCAATCTGCAGGGTGAGCGGCTTATTCCATCGGCGGTTCGATATGGCAATGAGGGTGTGGTGTCGGTCGGAACCAACGCACTCTCGGCCGTGGCCGATGACCCGCTCAATACACTCGTCTCGCTCAAGCGCCTGATGGGCCGGGGCGAGGCCGATGCAAAGGCGCTCGAACTGCCCTACGACTTCTCGCCCGACTCCGGCGGCGTGCTCAAGGTCCAGACAGCATATGGCCCGGTCTCGCCGGTGGCCTTTTCAGCCGACATTCTGAAGGTGCTCAAGGCCCAGGCGGAACAGACCCTCGGAGATGAACTGGTCGGGGCGGTGATCACGGTGCCGGCCTATTTCGATGACGCACAGCGTCAGGCCACGAAGGATGCGGCAAGCCTTGCAGGCTTGAATGTCTTGCGCCTGCTCAATGAACCCACCGCGGCGGCCTTGGCCTATGGCCTAGAGTCCGGTGCGGAGGGCCTCTACGCCGTGTACGACCTGGGTGGCGGCACCTTCGACATTTCCATTTTGCGCCTCACCAAGGGCGTGTTCGAGGTGGTGGCCACTGGTGGTGACCCCGCACTGGGCGGTGATGATTTCGATGCGCTGCTTGCGCATCACTGGCTCGAGGGCTGGGGCCAGCGGTCGAGCGATCTCAATGCCTCGGAATGGCGCAGCCTGCTTCGCATGGCCAGACGGCTCAAGGAGTTGCTCTCGGGTGCCTCCTCACCCTCGGAGCGGGTCTCGTCGGAGTGGAACCGTGGCGACGGCACAAGGCCGCTGGCGATCATCACCCAGGCCGAGTTTCAGGTCCTGACCAAGCCGCTGGTCGACCGCAGCATCGATGCCTGCGCTCGGGCCATGTCAGATGCCGGCCTATCCCCCGCCCAGATTCAAGGCGTGGTGCTCGTCGGTGGGTCGACCCGGCTGGTCAACGTTCGGGCGGCTGCTGAAGCCTTCTTCCAACAGCGCCCCAAGGCAGACATTCATCCCGATGAGGTCGTGGCCATTGGGGCCGCCCTTCAGGCCAATTTGCTGGCTGGGAACCGCCCAGATGGCGATGACTGGCTGTTGCTGGATGTCCTTCCGCTCAGTCTTGGCCTCGAGACCATGGGCGATCTCGTGGAGAAGGTCATTCCGCGGAACACACCCATCCCCGTGGCCCGTGCGCAGGAGTTCACGACCTACAAGGATGGCCAGACGGCCATGGCCCTGCATGTGGTCCAGGGTGAGCGCGAGCTGGTCTCGGACTGCCGCTCACTTGCCCGATTTGAGCTGCGTGGATTCCCGCCGATGGCGGCTGGTGCAGCGCGCATCCGGGTCCATTTCCAGGTCGATGCCGATGGTCTGCTGTCCGTGTCTGCCCAAGAGCTTGGCTCTGGGGTTCAGGCCAGCATTGAAGTTCGCCCCTCCTACGGGCTCACCGATGCCGAAATCGCGAACATGCTCGAACAGAGTTTCACGCATGCCAAGGTGGACATGCAGGCCCGTGCGCTGCGTGAGCAGCAGGTCGAGAGCCAGCAGCTCCTCGAGGTGCTCTCGGCTGCACTGGAGGCCGATGGCGACCTTCTCAGTCCGGCAGAGCGCTCCGAGATCGATGCGGCAATGACCGACTGTCGTTCTGTGTGCGGGGGCCAGGATGTCGAACGTCTTCGGTCCGCCACCGAGCGGCTGTCTGCACTGACCGATCCCTTCGCTGCCCGGCGGATGGACCGCGCCGTATCACAGGCACTGTCTGGGCAGTCGATTCACAATTTATAAGCGAGTGGTGTGATGCCTCAAATTCGTGTGCTTCCGCATGTGGAAATCTGCCCTGAGGGGGCTGTGTTTGATGTGGCCGAGGGTGAGAACCTGTGCCGCAGCCTATTGGCCCATGGCATCGACATCGAACATGCCTGTGAGATGAGCAAGGCCTGTACGACATGCCATGTCATTGTTCGCAAGGGCTTTGACAGTCTCACACCCTCGGAGGAAGACGAGGATGATCTTCTCGATCGAGCCTGGGGTCTGAGCGCGCAGTCGAGGCTGTCTTGCCAGGTCGCCGTGGCTGACGAGGCCCTCGAGGTGGAAATTCCCCGCTACACCATCAACCACGCGCGCGAGTAAACGACGCGAGTAGACGGACTTGTTCGGGCGTTAGCGCGGCTCCAGCCGAATGAGCTGGCCGTCGGATTCATCTGTGAGGAGGTAGACGAGGCCATCCGGCCCTACTCGGACATCGCGAATCCGTCCGACCTCTCCGACCAAGAGCCGTTCCTCCGAAACCACCCGGTCTCCATTGAGGCCAAGGCGCACCAGGCTCTGTCCTCGAAGGGCGCCCACGAGGATGCTGTTCTGCCATGCCGGGAACGGTGTGCCCACATAGAAGGCCATACCCGACGGTGCGATGGATGGGACCCATACATGAACGGGCTGCTCGAGGCCTGGCTTTTGCGGACCCTCCCCAATCTTCGTTCCCGTGACGTAATTCACGCCGTAGGTGATGGTGGGCCAACCGTAGTTTCGGCCAGCACGAACAATGTTGACCTCGTCGCCACCCTGAGGGCCATGCTCGTGGGCCCAGAGTTCGCCAGTGGCTGGATGCATGGCAAAGCCCTGGATATTGCGATGTCCTCGGCTGAAGACCTCTGGCGCACCGGTGCCGCTGTTGGGCACACGAATGACGCTGCCCGCATGGTCGCCTGCCTTCTGGGCGCGGTCTTCTTCCCCTCGGTCGCCAAGTCCCAGGTAGAGATGTCCCTGCCGGTCGATCACCAGCCGGCCGCCGAAGTGTCGGCCACCTCGGGACTTCGGCTGCATTCGAAACAGAACCTCCACGTCCTTGAGGGTGTGTCCATCGAGACGGGCCCGGGCCACGGCGGTGCCGGAGGAGGCCATTCGGCCAGGCAGGTCGCCCTCCGCATAAGAGAGGAACAGAATGCGATTCTGTCGATGGTTGGGGTGGGGAAGGACATCAAAGAGCCCACCCTGGCCGCTGGCCACGATGTTCGTGGGGAGTCCCTCAATGGGCTTGGGATCGAGCCGGAAGTCTTTCGAGATCCGCCGAAGCCGACCGCTGCGCTCGGTGACCAGCAGGTCGCCATCTGGCAGCCATGCCAACGACCAAGGGTTCTCCAGCCCGCTGACCAACACGCGGGTCTTGAATGCCTGGCTGCTCGCAGCGGGCCGCGTGATGTCCTTGGAGAAGCTGGGTGCGGCTGCGGCGGCTGGAAGTCCAGCGGATCCTCCAAAGGCCACCAGGGCGCAGGCCATGAAAGATGTGAGGGCTCGAGGTGTCATCCGGTGTTGGCAAGGCCGCATGAATTCAAACCCAGATTATTCCTCCCGGCGCAGCGCGGGGAAGAGAATGACATCACGAATGCTGGGGCTGTCGGTGAGCAGCATCACGAGCCGATCGATACCGATGCCGCAGCCGCCCGCGGGGGGCATGCCGACCTCGAGTGCACGAATGTAATCGGCATCGAAGAACATCGCCTCCTCATCCCCAGCCTCCTTGGCCTCCACCTGAGCACTGAACCGAGCCGCCTGATCCTCCGGGTCGTTGAGTTCTGAGAAGCCATTGGCAATCTCTCGGCCCGTGATGAAAAGCTCAAAGCGCTCTGTCACGCCGGGTCGAGCATCCGAGGCGCGGGCCAGTGGGGAGACCTCGACGGGATAGTCGATGATGAAGGTTGGATTCCAGAGCTTCGCCTCTGCAACTTCCTCGAAGAGCGCCAGTTGCAGCGCGCCCAGGCCTGCATTGAGCAATGGTGGCTTGGAGAGGTCGGCTCCCTTCTTGCGCAATAGGGCCGACAGCGCACCGATGTCCTCGAGCGAGTCAGCAGGGATGTCGGGCGCATGACGCAGGATGGCTTGAACAATGGTGAGTCGCTCGAAAGGCTGGCTGAGATCGACCGTCTGGCCAGCGTAGCTCAGCATGGCGCTTCCCGTGGTCACCTCGGCGAGATGACGCAAGACCGATTCGGTGAAGTCCATGACCCAACGGTAGTCCGTGTAGGCCGCATAGAACTCCATCATGGTGAATTCAGGGTTGTGCCGTGGGCTGAGCCCCTCGTTACGAAAGTTCCGATTCACCTCATAGACCCGCTCAAAGCCGCCCACCAGCAGGCGCTTGAGGTAGAGCTCGGGTGCGATCCGAAGGAACATCTCCTGGGCAAGCGCATTGTGGTGCGTGACGAATGGCTTGGCAGCAGCCCCTCCGGGGATGGGGTGCAGCATGGGCGTCTCGACCTCCAGAAAACTGTGGTCGGTCATGAAGCTGCGCAGGGCGGACAAGGCCTTGGAGCGCGTAACAAAGACATGCCGGGCGCCTGGGTTCACGATCAGGTCGACATAGCGCTGGCGATAGCGGGTCTCGGTGTCATGCAGACCGTGAAACTTGTCGGGCAGTGGCCTGAGGCCTTTGGCCACCATGCGCAGGCGATGGCACCGAACCGAGAGCTCGCCCTTCATGGTCTTGAAGAGCACACCTTCGCACGCAATCTGGTCTCCGAGGTCCCAGTGCTTGATCTCGTCGTGGGCCTCCGCGCCAACCCCTTCGTCATTGAGGTAGAGCTGGATGCGGCCAGTGGCGTCCTGCAGCGTGAGAAAGCTCGCCTTGCCTTGTACCCGCTTGAGCATGATTCGGCCGGCCAGCGCCACGGCCACATGCTCAGACTCCAGCGTCTCCCTGGAATGACTGGCGTAACGCTCGTGAAGGGGCTCGGCCCGATGGCTGGGCCGAACGTCGTTGGGGTAGGCAGGCTGACCCGATGCACGCAAGGCGCGCAACTTCTGGCGCCGCTCCGACAGGATCTGGCTCTCGTCGGTGGCTGGAGGGATGTCGTTCGGTGTGGCCGATGGGTCTTGGTTGGGCATGGTTAGACGGCTGCCTTCAGGCTGGCCTCAATGAAAGGGTCGAGGTCACCATCGAGCACCTTTTGGGTGTTGGATATTTCGACGTTGGTTCGGAGGTCTTTGATGCGTGACTGATCCAGCACATAGCTTCGAATCTGATGGCCCCAGCCAACATCGGTCTTGCTGTCCTCGAGCTTCTGCTGCTCGGCCATGCGCTTGCGCATCTCGTGTTCAAAGAGACGTGACTTCAGCATCTGCCATGCCTCATCTCGGTTGCGGTGCTGGGAACGATCGTTCTGACACTGCACCACGATGCCTGTGGGCAGGTGGGTGAGTCGAACAGCGGAGTCGGTCTTGTTGATGTGCTGGCCGCCGGCACCAGAGGCCCGGTAGGTATCGGTTCGAACATCGGCCGGGTTGATGTCGATCTCAATCGAATCATCGACCTCGGGATAGACGAAGACCGATGCAAATGAGGTGTGGCGACCACCGCTGGAGTCGAACGGCGACTTGCGCACCAGTCGGTGCACCCCGGTCTCGGTTCGCAGAAATCCAAAGGCGTAGTCGCCTGAGACCTTGATGGAGGCGGACTTGATACCAGCCACATCACCATCGGAGGCTTCGAGCACATCCACCTTGAAGCCCTTGCGTTCGCAATAGCGAAGGTACTGCCGCAGCAGCATGGAGGCCCAGTCGCAGGCTTCGGTGCCGCCGGCGCCGGCCTGAATATCGAGAAAACAATTGGAGGGGTCGGAGGGGTTGGAGAACATGCGCCGAAACTCTAGGCCTGCAACCTGTTCGCCAATTTTTGCAGTGTCGGTCTCCACGGCGAGCAGGGTGTCCTCATCGCTCTCCTCTCGGGCCATGGCGTAGAGGTCGAGGCCATCGGCAATGGCCTGGTCGATGTCGCGAAGGCTGAGCACCACCGATTCAAGCGCCTTGCGCTCTCGGCCGACATCCTGGGCTTTTTTGGGGTCGTCCCAGAGGGTTGGGTCCTCGGAGAGACGCTCGACTTCTGCTAGGCGTCTGGCCTTCGCATCGAAGTCAAAGATACCTCCGAAGGTCGATGGTCCGGGCTTTGAGGTCCTCGAGCGAGTCCCCAATCTGATTCAGGCGTTCTGGTTCCATAGACCCTTAGTTTACTGCGTTGGGCCCATGCCCGAGACCAGGAGCTGAACCGATCTGCTGCCCTGCCAGTCATTGACAGAGAGTGCATAGGCCAGGCTGGCCTCGGCGGGCAGGCTTGATGGCCCATTGAACCAGATGGCCTCGAATCGATGGGCCGGCGAGGCCACAGGCGAGAGGGTCATTTTTAGATGAGCATCCTTCAGGACTCGCTGCTGTCGGAGGATGAAACGACCACGAAAGAGCGGCGGTGGGAAGCCTTGCCCCCAGATCACCTCGGAGAGGGAATCCGCCAGTGCCACCGTGTGCGCCTCCACGGGCAATTCCCCGTCGGTCAGTAGGCTGCGGGAAAAGAGCTCTGGGCTCGAGAAGTCGCCCACCGCAGCCTCGAATGCAGCCTCGAAGGCTGGCAGGGCGGTTCGCTCAATGGAGAGGCCCGCGGCCATGGCATGCCCGCCAAATGCCTTGATCAGGCCGGGCTGCTGGCTGTCCACCCGCTCCAGCACATCGCGCAGGTGAACCCCGGGGATGGAACGGCCGGAGCCTTTGAGGCCTTGTCCGTCCTGGTCGGGCGCAAACACAATGGTGGGCCGGTGGGCCTTGTCCTTGAGTCGGCTTGCGATCAGTCCCACCACACCCTGGTGCCAGCCTGCATCGAAGAGCACCAGCCCTTTGCGATGCTCGACCTCGGGCATGGCCGCCAGCTGGGCCAGGGCCTGGTCCCGATTGTCTGCCTCGAGTGACCGCCGATCTCGATTCAAGGCATCCAGGGATTGGGCGAGCTCGAAGGCCTCCTGCGCGTTGTCCGTGACGAGGCATCGGATGCCAATCGACATGTCAGCGAGCCGGCCAGCTGCGTTGAGCCGCGGGCCGATCGAAAAGCCGAGGTCTGCTGCGCTGGCATGGCCCTCAGGACGCCCAGCGGTCTGGAAAAGGGCGGCAAGCCCTGGCGGCAACACCCCTTTGCGAATGCGCTGAAGGCCTTGGGCGACCAGCCGACGGTTGTTTGCATCGAGGCTGACCAGGTCTGCCACAGTGCCCAGCGCCACCAACGGCAAGAGGTCATCGATGCGCGGAGCATCCCCGCGGAAGTGATCTTGTTTGGTGAGCCAGGCCCGCACGGCCATGATGAGGTAGAAGGCCACGCCCACGCCGGCCAGGTGTTTGCTAGGAAATTGGCAGCCCGGCAGCTGTGGATTGAGGATGCGGGTGGCGGGCAGGCTGGGGCCGGGCAGGTGATGGTCCGTGACCAGCACTTCGAGGCCAAGGGCCTGGGCTGCGGCAACCCCCGCATGGCTCGAGACCCCGTTGTCCACCGTGATGAGCCAGTCCGGCAGTGGAGAGAAGCGCTGCCGGGCGTGTTCCACCAGGGCTGGCGTGAGCCCGTAGCCAAAGGCAAATCGGTCCGGCACGAGAAAGTCCACCTGTGCTCCGAACTTTCGCAGCCCCCGGACCATCACGGTGGTGGCTGTGGCGCCGTCGGCATCGTAGTCACCCACGATGAGAATGGAGGCGCCTCGTTGGATGGCCTCTCCGAGGCTGGCCGCCGCCTCTGGCGCGCCGGTCAGGGCGTGTGGCGGGTGCAGGTGAATGAGTGCGGTGTCGAGTTCATCAGTGTTCTCGATACCTCGGCGGGCCAAGAGGTCTGCAAGGATGGGCGACACGCCCTGCGCCTCCAGTTTGGCCTTGAGATCCGGCCGCTCCGCCCGGTCCTCCATTGGAATGGATGTCATGCGACGGCCGCTCCCCCGCGGCCGGTCGCGTCGGGAATGGCCAGGTGGTGGGGAAGATCCGACAGGCTTGGCCGGCCTTGGGAAAGCCTGTGCCAGGCCTGCCGATGCCAAGGGATTGGTTCGAACGTAAATGCCGACCATTGATGCACGGCCACCAAGGAAGCCTCGGGTCTGTTGCCAAGCGCGGCCAGCCACGTGCGCCAGGTCTCGAACCAGTCCCGGGCCGGCTCGGCGCTGTTGGAGAGGTCCATGCACTCGGGAGACGGCGGAAGGCGAGGCCGATTCGGGTCGTCTGCCGACCTTGCAGTGCCCGCGCCCCAGGCCCACAAGGTGTCTACGGTCAGAGGACCATCCAACTGCTCAGACAGCGCATGCCATGCCATTTGAACCCGGTGGGTCGCGTGGCGCCAGGCTCGAGCGCCGCGGCCCCGTGGCTCGAAGTCTGGCAGGTGCTGGCCGGCCAAGACACTGGGATGGGCTGTGATCAACTCAAAGTCGCCTGCATCCGTGTCCGGGGCCATGCGCAGGTAGAGCTGGCCGCCTGCACCGGAGATCACCTGGCCGAGGTGCGCGAGCTCGGTGGTGAGTGCATCCACGGCAGGCGGCGGGAGCATCAATGGCCGAAGGGGGAATCGCAGGCCGACCTGCTGTGGGGTCATGGCCAGTGCTCCCGGCGTCAACACAAGCCAGACCTCATCGGGGGTTGGGCAAAGGCCATCCTGCTCGGCCAGCAATGCGGCCCAGGGAAAGGCCGTCGCCTTGGCCCCAAACTGGCTGGCCCATCGGTTTGCCCACCAGGCCATGTGGCCGGGCAGCGGCAGGGCGGGCAGGGTGTGCGGGTCTTGGTAGACCACTGCCCGGCGGGACATGAGCAGAGAGAGTCCACGAGACACGGGGTCGTCCACCCTCAGTGCGACAGCGTCTGCATGGTCTTGGGCCCAACGCTGCAGGCTTGTCGCCTCGGCCTGGGTCACGAGGCCGGCATCAACCATCAGTGGATTGTTCATGGGGGGAGTATGGCAAACTCGTTTCATGCGCTTTGAACTGCACGTCGGGCTTCGCTACACCCGCGCCGGCCGCTCGACACGGTTCGTCAATTTTATTTCCTTCATGGCCACCGCTGGCATTGGCCTCGGTGTGGCCGCGCTCATCATCGTGCTCTCGGTCATGAATGGCTTCCAGAAGGAGGTCCGCGACCGCATGCTCGGCGTGCTCTCGCACGTCGAAGTGCTCGCCCTGGCAGCCGATGCCGATGAACTCGATGCAGCCAAGTTGCTTCTGGCAGGCCAGCCAGGTGTTCTCGCCACAGCCCCCTTCGTGGTCGGGCAGGCCATGACGGTGAGGGGTGATCAGATGAAAGGCCTGATGATCCGCGGGATCGACCCCTCACAAGAGGTTGGTGTCACTCCGGCCCTTCAGTCCCTCGATGCCGGCTCATTGACGGCCTTGTCCGAGCGGCGGTTTGGTGTGGTGATTGGCCGTGAGCTCGCCATCACCATGAGCCTCTCCGTGGGAGATGGTCTGAGCCTTGTCACGGCAGATACGGCAGCCGGGCCCGCTGGGATTCTCCCCCGCATGAAAACCTTCGAGGTCGTTGGCATCTTTGCATCCGGTCACCACGACTACGACAGCGCGCTGGTGTTCATCCACCAACAGGATGCCTTGGCCTTCTTCCGGGGCCAGGCCCTGGTGGGGCTTCGTGCGCGATTGGCGGACATGCAGTCTGCGCCAGCTGTGAGCAGTGCGGTGGGCGTTCAACTGCCCTCGGGCCTGGTGGCCAGAGACTGGACCCAAGAGAACCGAAACTGGTTTGCAGCCGTGCAGCTCGAGAAGCGAATGATGTTCATCATCCTGACGCTGATCATCGCAGTGGCGGCCTTCAACCTGGTCTCCATGCTGGTCATGACTGTGATGGACAAGCGCGGTGACATTGCCATCCTGCGCACGCTGGGGGCGCAGCGCGCCTCGATTCTGCTGATATTCATGGTGCAGGGTGCGAGCCTCGGCGTGCTCGGTGTCCTGCTCGGTCTGGCCATGGGCGTGACGGGCGCCTTGAACATTGGCGCCTGGGTTGCATCGCTGGAGACGTGGTTCGGGTTTCAGGTGCTTCCCAAGGGCATCTACCTGATCAATCAGTTGCCCAGTGACCTGCGCCTGCAGGATGTTGTCCAGGTTGGGCTTGTGTCTTTGATTCTGTCGCTGTTGGCCACGGTCTACCCGAGCTGGCGAGCGGCCAACACCGATCCGGCCGAGGCGCTCCGACATGATTGACTCGCCCGTGCTGGAAGCCATTGGGCTCACCAAGCAGTTCTCCGATGGGCCCCGGGCCGTCTGCCCCTTTCGGAATCTGAACCTGTCTGTGTTCACTGGAGAGACACTGGCCATCGTCGGGCCCTCTGGCGTTGGCAAGAGCACGCTCCTTCAGTTGCTCGGGGGGCTTGATCGGCCCAGCGCCGGTGAGGTGCGCTTCCGGGGCGCAGCCTTCTCGAGCATGGCCGATGCCGAGCGCACCAAGATACGCAACGAGGCCATCGGATTTGTGTACCAGTTTCATCACCTGCTGGGCGAGTTCTCGGCACTCGACAATGTGGCCATGCCCCTGTGGATTCGTCGGATGCCGCGTGAGGCCGCGCAAGGAGCAGCCCGGGTTTTGCTCGAGCGTGTCGGCCTGGCGGATCGGCTCGACCATCGCCCTGCACAGCTCTCTGGCGGCGAACGCCAGCGGGTCGCGATTGCACGGGCCTTGGTCACGGCGCCGGCGGTGGTGCTTGCCGATGAGCCCACCGGCAACCTGGACCGACAGGCGTCCGGTCGCGTCTTCGACCTTCTGGTCGAAGGGGTGCGCAGTCAATCCTCGGCCCTCATTGTCGTGACCCACGACCCAGCGCTGGCGGCTCGTTGCGATCGCCGATTTGAGATGGCGCGACTTGATTGACACGCATTGCCACCTTGATTTTCTAGACGACCCAAAGGCTGCTGTGTTGGCAGCCGAGGCCAAGGGCGTGCTGGCCGTGGTCTGTCCGGCCGTCTCTGCAGAGAACCTTCCAGTGGTGCGCAACCTGGCCGCCCAGATGCCAGGGGTCTATTACTGCCTGGGCCTGCATCCTTGCTCCACCAATCAGACGACAGATGCAGACCTGGCCGCCCTTGAGAATGCGCTGATGGAGGCCCGAGACGATCCCAAGCTTTTGGGCGTTGGGGAGATCGGCCTTGATCACTTTGTGCCTTCTCTGGATCGGACCCGTATGGAATTCCTCTTTCACGCTCAGCTCCGGCTGGCCCGAGACCACGACCTGCCGGTGGTCCTGCATGTGCGGCGCGCCCAAGACCTGGTGCTCAAGGGCCTGCGGCGTTTTGGCATTCGGCACGGCATTGCCCATGCCTTCAACGGCAGCCTGGTTCAAGCGCAGGCCTATCTGAATCAGGGCATGAAGCTTGGCTTTGGTGGCACGCTCACGTACTCGCGTTCAACCCGCATTCGAGCCCTGGCCGAGGCACTGCCGTTGTCGGGCATGGTGCTTGAGACCGACAGCCCCGACATTGCACCGTCTTGGCTGCCCAAGGGCCAGGCCAATGCGCCAGAGCACACGGCGGGTGTGGCCAATACCTTGGCCGAATTGCGCAAGACCACCCTGGAGGTCATCGACAACGCAACCACAGCGGCCGCTGTGGAGGCGCTGCCCCGACTTCTCCCGCTCGCCCACCCCCGGGCATGAACATTCCGCTCCTCTATAGGCTGGCATTGGCCAGCCTGTTGGGTCTGGCCGTCCTGCTGCGCCAGCCCGATCTTCCAGACTGGCGCGACTTGGCAGCCTTGGGTGCAATGCTCGCGGTGGCGGGCGGGTGGCTGTCCCGAAGATCGCCATCAGCCATCGGCCATCGTTTGAAAGGTGGGCTGGCAACGCTCATCACGGTGCTTGCCATCGCTTGTCTGTCCGCCAGTTGGGGGGCCTGGCGCTCCGATCAGATCCTGCAATTGGCGTTGGGTCCGCAGGAGGAGGAAACAGTGGTGGCCCTGCACCTGGAGATTGAGGACCTCCCCCAGCGCCACGACGGCGAGCGGCCTGCCTGGCGCTTCCAGGCCCGAGACCTTGTGCATGGCCGCAGCCTCATGGTGAACTGGCCTGTCTCAGTCGAGGCTCCGGAGCGACGGCTTGCCCCCGGTCAGCAGTGGAGGCTGTATGCGAAGGTGCGCCATCCGGCAGGCACGCGAAACTTTTATGGCTTCGATCTGGAGACGTGGCTTTTTCAGAAGCGGGTTCAGGTGACAGCCCAGGTGCGCGAGACGACCAGTCTTCCCGCAGTGCTCTCCGGAGAATCCCGCAGCCTCTCAGCCCAGATCGATCGCGCCCGAGATGCCATTCGGCAGGCCATTGCTGCCGCGGTCCCAGATGCGCGCCATGCGGGTGTGCTCTCGGGTCTGGTGGTGGGAGAGCAGCAGGCCATTTCGGCATCGGACTGGGCCATTTTTGCCACCACCGGCGTATCCCACCTCATGAGCATCTCCGGCATGCACGTCACCATGTTCGCCGTGCTGGCGCGTGGCCTGGTGGGGCTCCTCTGGGGCTGGCTCAGTCGACCCCCGCTCAAGCTAGCCCTCCATGTACCCACACCCGTGGCTGCTGCGGTCGCCGCCAGCCTGGCCGCCTTCGCTTACGCACTGTTGGCTGGCTTTAACCTCCCCGCACAACGAACGGCGTGGATGGTCACCGTTGCGGCGCTGGCCACGGTCAGTGGGCTTCAGGCGCAGCCCTGGGCAATCCTGAGCCTCACCCTGCTGGCCATTCTCGTGCTCGATCCCCTGGCCTTGCTTGCACCTGGATTCTGGCTCTCCTTTTTTGCGGTGTCGGTGCTCTTCGGCATGCCCAGTGCCCAGCAGGGATGGAGGGGCAGCGCCGCTGCAGCGGTGCGCGCCCAACTGGCGATCACGGTGGGCATCGCCCCGCTGACCATCGTCTTCTTTCAACAACTCTCCGTGGTCGGTCCTTTGGCCAATGCCTTGGCCATTCCCATCGTGACCTTTGTCGTGACGCCTCTGGCCATGCTGGGGGCGGTGTTGGCCTTCTACGGGGTCTCCATGCCGCTGGCACTCGGCGAACTCGTCTTTGGCTGGCTTTTTGATCAGCTCGTCTGGATGTCGGCCTGGGAAGGGGCAAGCCTGCGTTGGCATGCGCCTGCTGTCTGGGCCTCGGTGGTCGCCGTCCTCGGCGCTGGTATCGCCTTGCAGTCGGGCCTGCCGCGATGGCGGCATGTCGGCTGGCTTGGTGTGCTCGCCTTGCTGTGGCCGACGGCGCCAACGCTGTCAGAAGGCAGCATGCGAGCGCATTTCTTCGATGTGGGGCAGGGCAGCGCAGTGCTGGTGCAGACCCAGCACCATGCGCTGTTGGTGGACACCGGCCCGCCCATGGGTGCCTCGACGGCGGCCGAGCGCGTGGTGGTTCCGCAGCTCGCAGCCCTGGGTGTGCGCGGGCTCGATGGCCTGGTGATCACCCATGCAGACATCGATCACAGCTCGGGCCTGGAGACGGTCTGGTCCACGATGCGGCCAGGCTTTCTCCTGACGACCATGACGGGCCGCACCGAGCAGCCTCAGGCCCGATGCGAGGCGGGTCAGTCCTGGGTCTGGGACGGGGTTTGGTTCCGGGTTGTTTTTCCGTTTGCTGACGATCCGCCATCACCGCAGCAGCGCGGACGAAATGAGGATTCCTGCGTAATAGAGGTGATTGATGTGCAAGGCAATCGACTGCTGCTGACGGGGGACATCCCGGCCGAGCAAGAGCGCGCCATGCTGGAGCGGGTGCCCTGGGTCGGTCAGGGGCCGACGGTCTTGCTCATGCCGCACCATGGCAGCAAGACCTCCTCATCGGATGCCTTGCTTGGCCGCTTAAGACCGGTGCTGTCGATTGCCCAGTCGGCCTACAAGGGGCGTTTCGCCCACCCCGCCCCCGAGGTGATCGAGCGGCATGCACGGCATGGCATTGCTGTGGCGCGAACCGATCTCATGGGTGGCCTTCAGGTCGACTGGCCGACGCAGGCCGGCGCGGGCACGTTCAGGCTGCGACAAGCGGCCTCGGAAACACGCCGTTTTTGGCACCGTTCACGAGGGGCCGAGCCTGGCCTCAGGCCGAGACCCTTACTGGGCCAGCCAGCCCCCGTCGACATTCCAGGCCACACCGCGAACCTGGTTGGCCGCGGGGCTGCACAGAAATAACGCCAAGCCAGCAAGCTGCTCGGGGGTGACGAATTCCCCGGAAGGCTGCTTCTCCAGCAAGAGCCTCGACTTGGCCACTTCAACAGACACCTGCTCCTGTGCGGCCCGTGCCTCGACCTGTTTCTGAACCAGTGGGGTCAGGACCCAGCCGGGGCAGATTGCATTGCAGGTGATGTCGGTCTGTGCGGTTTCCAGCGCCACCACCTTGGTCAGGCCGACAAGGCCGTGTTTGGCTGCGACATAGGCCGATTTGTTCGCAGAGGCGACCAGCCCATGGGCTGAGGCCAGGTTGATGATTCGGCCATGGCCTCGGGTTCGCATGCCTGGCAGGGCTGCCCGAATCGTGTGAAAGGCCGCCGTGAGGTTGATCGCAATGACGGCATCCCACCGCTCGGTGGGAAACTCCTCGACTGGGGCCACATGCTGAATGCCGGCATTGTTAATGAGGATGTCCAGCCGTCCCAAGGTGTGTTCCGCGTGGCCGACCAACTCCGCAAGCTCTGCAGGGCGAGACATGTCCGCCCCGTGGTAGTGCACAGGGGCCTGGCTGATGGATGAGAGCCTCGAGACGGTGGCCTCGACCTCTGCTGGGCTGGCAAATCCGTTGATCACCAGAGAGGCGCCCTCGGCTGCAAAGGCCTCGGCCAGGCCAAGCCCGATGCCACTGGTGGAGCCTGTGATGAGAGCCACCCTGCCGCGCAGTTGGCCGTGGGTTGCAATGCCGCGGGTTGTCGTCTTGGTCATGCAGGGATGATAGTCTCGCAGCGCAATGAATCTCAAACCAAGCCCCGTGCGTCGCCATACGATCGAGTGCAGCAGCCCGAGTGGGCCGCACCGCATGGTGGTGCACGAGTGGGGCAGCTCAGAAAATGCCCAGGTGGTGGTCTGCGTGCACGGCCTCACGCGGGTCGGGCACGACTTTCAACGACTCGCAGAGCGGCTCTCAGAGACCCACCGGGTGCTGGCCCCCGATGTGGTGGGCCGAGGCGCGTCCGACTGGCTCTCCGATCCACAGCACTACCTCGTGACGCAGTACGCAGATGACATGCAGTCCATGGCCGAGCAGTTGGCCTTGCCACCCATGCATTGGGTGGGCACCTCCATGGGCGGACTGATCGCCATGATTCTGGCGGGTGCGCCAGATCGGGCCGATCGATATCCGGCCGTTCGGCTGCGCTCGCTGGTCCTCAACGATGTGGGTGCCGTGGTCAGTGGGGAGGCACTCGGGCGGATCGGCCGATACCTGGGGGCCGACCCCTATTTCGAGACCTTTGAGGAGGCTGAGGCGCTGGTTCGAAAGATCTTTGCCGGCTTTGGTCCTCACACGGATGCAGAGTGGCAGCACTTGGCCGAGACCGTGCTGCACCCAGATGGTGATGGGTATCGGTTCCACTACGACCCATCATTGTCCGAACCGTTTCGTCAGGCCTTTGCGATGGCAGAGGGCGATCCGCCCCCAGACATGGATGTCTGGCCGCTCTACGATGCCATCGAGGTGCCCACACTGCTGGTGCGTGGCGGGGATAGTGATCTGCTCACGCCCGAGGTGGCGCAGGCCATGACGCATCGCGGCCCCAAGGCGCGTCTCCTCACCCTGCAAGGGGTTGGCCATGCCCCATCGCTCATTCGAGCCGAGGAGGTTGAGGCAATTGTTCAATGGATTTTTGAAAGGAGCAGTGATGTCTGAAATCAAGCGCATGCATGTGGGTGCACGAATGTCCGAAGTGGCTGTTCATCAGGGCACGGTCTATTTGGCGGGCCAGGTTGCGGCAGACCCAAGCGCCGATGTGGTCGGCCAGACCAAGCAGGTGCTCGATGCGATCGACCGGCTGCTGGCCGAGGCGGGGTCAGACAAATCAAGACTGCTCTCGGTCCAGATCTTTTTGGCCGACATGGCAGATTTCAAGTCGATGAACAGCGTCTGGGATGCCTGGGTTGTGCCGGGTCATACCCCGCCCAGGGCCACCGTGGAGGCCAAAATGGCCACCCCGGCCTATCGTGTGGAGATCAAGGTGATCGCAGCGGTGGGCCCAGCCTAGAGACCGGGCCCAGTAGAGCGGCGTTATCGCCAGCCGGTCTTGTCCACCAACTGCTGAGCCAGTCGGCTCTGAGTGGCGAATTTCTCCACCGGCATGGGGTCTGCCTTGAAGGTTCCCAGCGTTTTCAGGGCGGGGTTGTCGTAAGGCACCTTGGCCAGAACAGGCCGCTCGTTGTTGGCCATGGCGAACTGCCCTTGAATCTCCGGGCTGGCGAGGAACTCGAGGAATGTACGTGCGTTGGCGGCATTCTGTGCGTGCTTGGCAATGCCCCCGCCGGAGATGTTCAGGTGGGTGCCATCGCCTTTCTGGTCGGGCCAAACCAGTCTGGTTTTGGCCACAGCCGCCTTGTCCTCCGCCTTGTCGCTGCGCATGAGCCGGGCGTAGTAGTAGCTGTTCGAGATGGCCACCCCGCACTCGCCCGATGCCACGGCACGGATCTGGTCCGTATCGCCGCCTTTGGATGGTCGCGCCAGGTTTGCAATCACGCCACGCATCCAGGCCTCCGTCTTTTCCGGCCCGTGCTTGGCCAACTGCGAACCGATGAGCGAGAGCATGTAGGGGTGGGATGCAGTTCTGGAGCAGACAAGACCCTTGAGGGAGGGGTCCGCAAGGCTCGCATAGGTCGAGACCTGCTCGGGCTTCACCTTGGTGGGGTCGACGATCAGGACACGTTCGCGGGTGGTGAGGCCCACCCATGCATCACCGCCACGGCGGTCTGCTGGAATGGCCTTGTCGAGGACGGCCGATTTGAGCGGCTGAAAGAGACCTTCTTGCTGCGCCCGCCACAGGCGGGTGGCATCGACCAGGAGGATCACATCGGCAGGACTGGCCGCTCCTTCGCTGCGGATGCGCTCCAGCAGGGGTTCGTCGGCAGCACTCACGACATTGACCTTGATGCCGGTCTTTGCGGTGAACTGGGCATACAGGGCATCATCGCTGCTGTAATGCCGCGCGGTGTAGAGGTTGAGACTGTTGGATTGGGCCATGGCGGGTGTGCGCATGCCCGCGATCAGCGTGGGCAGTGTGGCCGCAGCCACCACCACGAGGGTGCTGTAAAGAAAGAGACGTTTCGTCATGGTTGTACGCTTCATAAATTGGTTGATCAAACATTGGATTGAAGTGTGCACGCCGTAAGCTTAATGAGAACTATTTTTAATTGCAACCCCTGTCAGGAGTCGACATGATTCAAAAGCCAGCATTGACCCAGTCAGACATTGAAAAAATTGGTGCCGCGGCAGAGGCCGAGGCCCAAAAAAACGGATTCAAGGTGAGCATCGCCATCTGCGATGAGGGCGGGCACCTGCTGTGGTTCAAGC
This sequence comes from Hahnella aquatica (SeqCode), assembly GCF_965194505.1. Lineage (GTDB taxonomy): Bacteria > Pseudomonadota > Gammaproteobacteria > Burkholderiales > Burkholderiaceae_A > Hahnella > Hahnella aquatica. The sequence continues at coordinate 869,203 of NZ_OZ239144.1, forward strand.
GGCTCGACGGCGCCCCTCCCATTTCGGCCCACATTGCCCCCCAGAAGGCCCGCACAGCAGCCCTCGGGCGCCGCGAGTCCAAGCTCTACGAGGACATCATCAACGGGGGGCGGACCTCCTTTCTGTCTGCGCCGCAACTAGAGGCCATGCTTGAGGGGGGCGTGCCCATCATGGCCGAAGGCCATTGCATCGGTGCCGTGGGTGTCTCGAATGTGAAGTCCCACGAGGATGCCCAGGTGGCCAAGGCCGGCATCGCGGCCCTGGGACTTTGATCGTCAGGCCGACTTTTTCAGGCCCTCGATTCGTACCTTCCATTCCCGAGGACCGGTCTCGTGGACCGAGGTGCCATTGGCATCGACGGCCACGGTGACCGGCATGTCGGCCACCTCGAACTCGTAGATGGCCTCCATTCCGAGGTCCTCGAAGCCAACGACCTTGGCCGAGCGAATGGCCTTGCTCACCAGATAGGCTGCCCCACCCACGGCCATAAGGTAGGCCGAGCGATGGGCCTTGATGGCTGCGATGGCCTCAGGTCCGCGTTCGGCCTTTCCGATCATGGCGATGAGGCCTGTCTTCTCCAGCATCATGTCGGTGAATTTGTCCATGCGGGTGGCCGTGGTGGGACCTGCGGGGCCGACAGCCTCCTCTCGAACCGGATCGACGGGACCCACGTAATAGATCACGCGATTCGTGAAGTCGACAGGCAGTGGCTCTCCTCGGGCCAGCATGTCGGCGATGCGTTTGTGTGCGGCGTCTCGGCCAGTCAGGAGTCGTCCTGACAACAGAAGGGTCTGGCCAGGCGTCCAGGCAGCCACCTGATCGGGCGTCAGGCTGTTGAGGTCCACCCGTTGAGAGGTCTTGGTGTCCGGGGCCCAGCTGACCTTGGGCCAGTCTGAGAGGCTCGGTGGCACGAGGGCCACGGGGCCACTGCCATCGAGATGGAAGTGCACATGCCGAGTCGCTGCGCAGTTTGGAATGAGGGCCACGGGCAGATTGGCCGCATGGGTGGGGTAGTCCATGACCTTGACATCCACCACCGTCGTGAGGCCGCCCAGCCCCTGGGCACCAATGCCAAGGGCATTGACCTTCTCATAGAGCTCTGCACGAAGCTTTTCAATGGGAGTTTCCGGGCCTCGGGCCAGCAATTCGGCCATGTCCACCGGGGCCATGAGCGACTCCTTGGCCAGCAGCATGGCCTTCTCCGGCGTGCCGCCGATGCCGATCCCTAAAATGCCCGGTGGGCACCAGCCCGCACCCATGGTGGGCACGGTCTTGAGCACCCAGTCGACGATGGAGTCGCTCGGATTGAGCATGCCGAGCTTGGCCTTGGCCTCGCTGCCGCCGCCCTTCGCCGCGCAGATGACCTCAACGCCTGCGCCACCAACGACTTCTGTGTGGATCACGGCCGGGGTGTTGTCTTTGGTATTGCGCCGGGCGCCTGCGGGCTCGGCGAGCACCGAGGCCCGAAGCGGGTTGTCGGGGTCCCCGTAGGCGCGACGAACGCCTTCGTTGACCATGTCTGAGACGGTCATGGTGGCGTCATCCCACCGCGCATGCATGCCAATTTTCAAAAAGACCGTTGCAATGCCAGTGTCTTGGCAGATGGGCCGATGGCCCTCCGCGCTCATTCGACTGTTCGTGAGGATCTGAGCAATCGCGTCCTTCGCGGCGGGGCTCTGCTCTCGATCATGGGCAGCCCCGAGCGCCCGAACGTAGTCAAGTGGGTGGTAGTAACTGATGAACTGGAATGCATCGGCGATGCTCTGAATGAAATCTTCTTGACGAATTGGGCGCATGACGTCTCTTTTTGGCGTAAATTTATTTGAAAAGAATTATCACACCTAAGAGGAGGCAACATGTCGTCAGGGAAGATCGAATCGGTCATGCAGGAGAATCGGGTCTTCGACCCGCCGGCGGAGTTCGCAAAGAAGGCGCGGATCGGCAGCATGGCGGCCTACAACGCACTCTGCCAGGCGGCCGAGCGTGATGATGCAGGCTATTGGGCCAGGCTGGCCCGCGAGGAAGTGGTTTGGAAGAAGCCCTTCACTCGGGCCCTGGATGAGTCCAACGCACCCTTCTACAAGTGGTTCGACGACGGCCTGCTGAATGCGTCCTACAACTGCCTCGACAAGAACATCGAGGCAGGCCACGGCGACAAGGTCGCCATCATTTTTGAATCCGATGCCGGCGATGTCACCCGCGTGACATACAAAGACCTTCATGCGAAGGTCTGCGCGCTGGCCAACGGCCTGAAGTCGCTGGGCTACAAGAAGGGCGATCGAGCACTCATTTACATGCCCATGTCGGTCGAGGGTGTGGCGGCCATGCAGGCCTGTGCGCGCCTGGGTGTCATTCACTCGGTGGTCTTTGGAGGCTTCTCTGCAAAGAGCCTGCAAGAGCGTGTGGTCGATGCAGGGGCCAGCCTGATCATCGCGGCCGACGAACAGTGCCGCGGCGGCAAGAACATCCCTCTCAAGCCAGCGGTCGATGAGGCCTTCGGCATGGGTGGCTGTGAGGCAGTGCGCCATGTGGTGGTCTATCGCAGAACCGGTGGTCCTGTGGCCATGACGGCTGGCCGTGACATCTACATGGACGACCTCGTCAAAGGCCAGGCCAGCAGCTGCGAGCCCGAGTGGGTCGAGGCTGAGCATCCGCTGTTCATCCTTTACACCTCTGGCTCCACTGGAAAGCCCAAGGGCGTTCAGCACGCCACGGGGGGCTACCTGCTGCACGCCATCCTGACCATGAAGTACACCTTCGACCTCCGCGATGAAGACACCTTCTGGTGCACCGCCGACATTGGCTGGGTCACAGGCCACACCTACATTGCCTACGGTCCACTGGCCTGCGGGGGCACTCAGATTGTCTTCGAGGGGGTTCCCACTTATCCGAATGCAGGCCGTTTCTGGCAGATGATCCAAGACCACAAGGTCAGCATTTTCTACACGGCGCCCACGGCGATTCGCTCGCTCATCAAGGCAGGGGAGACGACCCCCGACTGCCATCCCGAGCGCTACGACCTGGGGTCGCTCCGCCTCCTGGGTTCGGTGGGTGAGCCCATCAATCCGGAGGCTTGGATGTGGTACCACACCCATGTGGGCGGTGGCCGCTGCCCCATCGTGGACACCTTCTGGCAGACCGAGACCGGCGGCCACATGATCACCCCCATGCCGGGGGCCACGCCGCTGGTGCCGGGCTCCTGCACGCTGCCGTTTCCCGGCGTTCACGCGGCCATTGTGGATGAGTCGGGTGGTGACGTTCCCAATGGGCAGGGCGGCATTCTGGTCGTCAAGCGGCCCTGGCCTTCCATGATCCGAACCATCTGGGGTGATCCCGACCGTTTCAAGAAGGCCTATTACCCCGAGGAGCTCGGCGGCCGGCTCTACCTTGCGGGAGATGGGGCCATCCGCGACAAGGACACGGGCTACTTCACCATCATGGGCCGCATCGACGACGTGCTCAATGTCTCGGGTCATCGCATGGGCACCATGGAGATTGAGTCTGCCCTGGTGGCCAACGGCCTGGTGGCAGAGGCCGCGGTGGTGGGCCGTCCGGATGACCTCACCGGTGAGGCCATTGTGGCCTTCGTGGTGCTCAAGCAGGCCCGGCCAACGGGTGATGAGGCCAAGAAGATTGCAACCGACCTGCGCAACTGGGTCGGCAAAGAGATCGGCCCAATCGCCAAGCCCAAGGAGATTCGCTTCGGCGACAACCTGCCCAAGACCCGGTCCGGGAAAATCATGCGACGGCTGCTTCGCACCCTGGCCAAGGGCGAGGAGATCACCCAGGACACCTCCACCCTTGAGAACCCGGCCATTCTGGAGCAGCTCAAGCAGGCCACTTAAACTGCTACACTGGCGCGCTTGAACCGGCGAGTTTCGCAGCGATGCGAGGCTCGCCTTGCATCCCCTCTGCGGAGAGATGGATGAGTGGTTTAAGTCGCACGCCTGGAAAGCGTGTATAGGTTCATAGCCTATCGGGGGTTCGAATCCCCCTCTCTCCGCCACCCTAAAGATCGAATGAATACGGCTGAAGCAAAGAAGGTGCTCGAAGCCGCCCTGCTGACCAGTTCGGAGCCTTTGGCGCTCCCGGTCCTTCGGCGGCTTTTCAATGATGAACTCGATGAAGAAACCGTGCGGCTGCTGCTGGACGATCTTCGTCGGGATTGGTCTGACCGCGGTGTCGAGCTCGCGCCGCTCGCCTCTGGCTGGCGTTTCCAGTCTCGGGCAGACATGCGGGTGTACCTCGATCGGCTCAAGCCCGAAAAGCCGTCTCGGTACTCCAGGGCCACCATGGAAACCCTGGCCATCATTGCTTATCGTCAGCCCGTCACCCGTGGTGACATTGAAGAGATTCGGGGCGTGGTGGTGGCCACGCCGGTGCTGCGTGCCCTCGAGGAGCGGGGCTGGGTCGAGACCATTGGCCATCGTGATGCACCGGGGCGGCCTGCGCTCTACGGCACCACGCGGCAATTTTTAGACGATTTGGGCCTGCGCTCTTTGGAAGAGCTGCCCCCCTTGGAAGAAGGCTGGTCGGAAGCGGCCAGCCAGATTCTTCTTCACGCCCAATCAGGGAGTTAGCCAGATGCACGAGCAAGACCCCAACATCGATCCCGACATTGATCCCAACGTGCCCGAGGCACTGGATCAAGACGAGACCCAGCCGAACACGCCTGTTCTGCAGCCAGACGACGCGGGGCAGGGCGCTTTGGATGCCGAGGACGAGGCGCTGCCCTTCTTGGCGGCGCCGGGTTCGGCCGATCGACTCGCACCGGCCACGCCAGCTGGCGCCAGCTACGACCCCCCGAAGCTTCACAAGGTGCTCGCCGATGCTGGCGTGGGCTCCCGCCGCGAGATGGAGGAACTCATCCTCGCGGGGCGGGTGTCTGTGAACGGCACGCCCGCCCACATTGGCCAACGGATCGTGCACAGCGATCAGGTCAAGGTCAATGGCAAGCCCATTCGCATTCAGGTCGAGCCCCCGCCGGTTCGGGTCCTGGCCTATCACAAGCCTGCTGGTGAGATCGTGACCAAGTCCGATCCGCAGCAGCGGGTGACCGTCTTTCGTCAGCTGCCTCCTGTGAAGTTTGGCCGATGGATCACCGTGGGTCGGCTCGATGTCAGCACCGAGGGCCTGTTGCTCTTCACCACCTCGGGCGAACTGGCCAATCGGCTCATGCATCCGCGCTCCGAGATTGAACGAGAGTACGCCGTGCGCGTTTTCGGAGAACTCAGCCCGGAGGCGCTCCAGCAGATGCGCGATGGTGTGGTGCTCGATGACGGCCCTGCCCATTTCGACAACATCATGGAGGCTGGCGGTGAGGGTGCGAACCGCTGGTGGCGGGTTACCCTCAAGGAAGGCCGTAATAGAGAAGTGCGGCGCATTTTCGATGCCGTGGGCGTCACGGTCAGCCGCCTGATTCGCATTCGCTACGGCATGGTGGCACTTCCCCCAGGGCTCAAGCGCGGCCAGTCGGCCGATCTGTCGGCAGAGTCGGTGACCGAGCTCATGGCATCGGTGGGCCTCAAGCAGCGTCAGGCCGGCCGGCCAGGCAGCCGTGGCAAACAGGGTGGGCGGGCTGGGGCCCGCACCAAGCCTGAGGCCCGACCGCCTCGCGGCAACCGGGCACCCAAGGCCTTCGAGGGCCCCATGTCCAGCGAGTCTCGGGCGGCCATCGACCCCCATGATCGTGCGCTCGATGCCGAGGAGTATGACCAGCAGGGCCATGACGATGAATGGCAGCCCAGCGGGCCAGATGCGCATTTGTCGCACCTGGCGGGTAAGCCCAAGAAGAACCAAGGGGCCCGCAAGCCGAACCCCTTGCAGACCACCTGGGGCACGTCCAAGCAGCCCAATGGGGTGCTCTCAGCGCCGCAGCGGGCAGGTGGCGGCGGTGGCCGGCCAAGTGGCAGTGGGCCCCGCCCTGCGGATCCCGGTGGCAGACCGGGTGGACGTCGCGGCGCAGGCCGCAAGAAGCCCGGCAGCCCAGGGGTTTAGCCGAGCACCAGGCTGGGGCATCCGGTTGATTGGAATCAGCCAGATGGCTTACAATCACGCCTGATTCTAATTTCTAAGAAATGGGCTCATCCGGGCCCATTTTTTTTTCACGGGAGACTTTGGCGGGATGCTGTCGGAGCGGGTGTGGCAGACGATCGAAGCGAGTGCGCAGGGCTTTGGCTATGACCTGGTCGATCTCGACCAGACGCCAGCCGGCATCCTGCGGGTTTTTATCGATGTGGCCGATGGGAGTCGACTGATCACCGTAGACGACTGCGAGGCCCTCTCCAATCAGTTGGTGCACGAACTGCCGGTCGAGGGCATTGAGTTTGCTCGGCTCGAGGTGTCCTCGCCGGGATTCGACCGTCGGCTCCGAAGGGCCCAAGACTTCACCCGATTTGCAGGCCAACGGATCAGGCTTCGGCTGCGTCGCCCGATGGGAAACCGGCGAAATTTCGAGGGCCCGCTGGCGGTGCTGGCCAACCCGCGTGATGGTGCCAGGTTTCAAGTGTTGTTCGAGGGCGCTGGTGGTGAAACCCTCGCCCTCGATTTTGATTGTTCCGATGTTGATGAGGCACGACTGGTGCCCGATTTTCCAAAGAAGGAGAAAAGGCGATGAGCCGCGAGATTCTGTTATTGGCCGATGCGTTGGCCCGCGAGAAGAGTGTCGAGAGAGACATCGTGTTCCAGGCGCTCGAGAACGCGCTGGCCCAGGCCACCAAGAAGCAGTTCACCGATGAGGTGGATGTTCGCGTGAGCATCGACCGCGAAACCGGTGAGTACGAGGCGTTTCGCCGCTGGCAGATTGTCCCGGACGGCGAGCTCGAGGACCACGACCTCCAGGTCATCCTGACCGAGGCCCGTAAGCAGATCGACGACATCGAGGTGGGCGACTTCATTGAGGAAGAACTCGAGGCGGTGCCCTTCGGACGCATCGGCGCGCAGGCGGCCAAGCAGGTCATCCTGCAGCGCATCCGAGAGGCCGAGCGTGAGCAGATCCTGAAAGACTTCCTTGAGCGTGGCGAGCTGATCGTCAACGGCACCGTCAAGCGCCTTGAGCGCGGGGACGTCATTGTCGAGGCGGGAAAGATCGAGGCCCGTCTGCCTCGCGATCAAATGATTCCCAAGGAAAACCTTCGCCCCGGCGACCGCGTTCGGGCGTTCCTGCTCCGCGTGGATCGCAACCTGCGGGGGCCGCAGATCATTCTGTCTCGCACAGCGCCCGAGTTCATCATGAAGCTCTTCGAGCTCGAGGTGCCGGAAATTGAGCAAGGCCTCATGGCCATCAAGTCGGCGGCCCGTGATGCAGGCATCCGCGCCAAGATTGCGGTTCACACCACCGATCGTCGAATCGACCCCATCGGCACCTGTGTGGGTGTTCGCGGCAGCCGCGTGCAGGCCGTCACCCATGAACTGGCCGGCGAGCGCGTCGACATCGTGCTCTGGTCGGACGATCCCGCCCAGTTTGTCATTGGTGCGCTGGCGCCAGCCAATGTCTCCTCCATTGTTGTGGACGAGGAGCGTCATGCGATGGATGTTGTTGTCGAGGAGACCGAGCTCGCCGTGGCGATCGGCCGCGGCGGACAGAACGTTCGGCTGGCCAGCGAACTCACCGGCTGGCAGATCAACATCATGACCAGTGAAGATGCCGAGACCCGCTCGCAGACGGAGCGCCAGAAGGTCCTTGAGACCTTCATGGCCAAGCTCGATGTAGACCAAGAAGTCGCAGAGGTGCTGGTCGATGAGGGCTTTTCTAGCCTGGAGGAAGTGGCCTACGTGCCGGTCAACGAGATGCTCGAGATTGAGGCCTTTGACGAGGACACGGTCAATGAGCTTCGCACCCGTGCCCGCAATGCCTTGCTCACCGAGGCCATCGTCACGGAGGAGAAGCTTGGCACCACCGAGCAAGACCTCCTCGATTTGGAGGGCATGAATCACGAGCTCGCCGCCCGGTTGGCCGATGCGAAGATTTTCACGCGCGATGAGCTGGCCGAGCTGGCCGTTGATGAGCTCGTTGAGATCACCGAGATGGATGAACAAGCTGCCAGCGATCTGATCATGCGCGCACGTGCGCATTGGTTCGAGGAAGAGGCAGATGCATCGCAGGAAGGAGGGGCAACCCAGGATGGCCGCTAACAACGTAGAAGGTTTTGCTGCCGAACTGAAGGTCTCGGTAGAGACCTTGCTCGAGCAGCTGCAGGCCGCCGGCGTCCAGAAGAAGGCCGCCGACGATGCCATTTCAGAGGCAGATAAGGAGCGCCTTCTCGACGCGCTGCGCAAGTCTCATGGCGGCGCCGATACAGCGCCCCGCAAGAAGATCACCATCACCAAGAAGCAGACCTCTGAGATCCGTCAGGCCGATGGCTCTGGAAAGTCGCGCACGATTCAGGTGGAAGTTCGCAAGAAGCGGGTCTTCGTCAAGCGCGATGAGCCCGATGCCGCCGCAGTCCCCACCGCGCCCCCGCCGCCGGCCATTTCCCCCGAGGAACTCGCCCGGCGAGAGGCCGAGGCCAAGCGACAGCAGGAGTTGCTGGCCCGCCAGGAGGACGCACGCCAGGCGAAGCTGCGCGATCTCGAGGCCCAGGCCGCCGCCGCGGAGAAGGCTGCTGAGGATGCCCAGCGCGCCCAGGAGGCCTCCCCGGACGCCACAGCTGCTGCCGAGGCTTCACCTGCGGAGACCCCTGAAGAGGGTGTGAAGAAGTCGAAGGTGCGCAAGGTCACCGCCGCAGAAGACGCTGCCGTGAAGGCGGCCGAGGCACGGCGCGCAGTCGAGGACGAGGTTGCAGCCATCAACAAGCTCATGACGGCTGCGCGAAGCGGCAAGCTCGCGGCCACGGCCAAGGCGCCGGAGCCCGCCAAGCCCGAGTCCACCATCACGCTCACCAAGCCGGCCAAGAAGCCAGGCGAAGAGTCCGCGGACAAGCCCAAGGATAAGAAGTCCGAGAAGTCTGTGAAGTCGTCCCAGTTGTCCTCCACCTGGCAGGACGATGCGCAGAAACGCCGTGCCCTTAAGACCCGTGGCGATGTCATGGGTGGTGTGGGCGGATGGCGGGGCGGCCCGAGGGCACGCAACAAGTCTGCCTCCCAGGAGTCGAGCAACTTCGTGGCGCCCACGGAACCCGTGATTCGTGACATCCATGTGCCAGAGACCATCTCGGTGGCCGACCTTGCCCACAAGATGTCGGTCAAGGGTGCTGAAGTGGTCAAGACCCTCATGAAAATGGGGCAGATGGTCACCATCAATCAGGTGCTCGACCAGGACACCGCCATGATCGTGGTCGAGGAGATGGGCCACAGGGCCACCGCGGCCAAGCTCGATGACCCGGAGGCCTTTCTTGCAGAGGGCGTTGCCACGGAGTCCTCTGCCGAGGCCGTCAGCAGGCCGCCTGTTGTCACCATCATGGGCCACGTCGACCACGGCAAGACCTCATTGCTCGACTACATTCGGCGTGCAAAGGTGGCTGCTGGTGAGGCTGGTGGCATCACGCAGCACATCGGCGCTTACCACGTAGAGACGCCGCGAGGTGTCATCACCTTCCTTGACACCCCAGGCCACGAGGCCTTTACGGCCATGCGGGCGCGCGGCGCCAACGCGACAGACATTGTCGTCCTGGTCGTGGCGGCCGACGACGGCGTCATGCCTCAGACCAAGGAGGCCATTGCCCACGCCAAGGCGGCCGGTGTTCCTCTGGTGGTGGCCATCAATAAGATGGACAAGCCCGAGGCCAACCCCGACCGTGTTCGAGGCGAGCTCGTGGCCGAGCAGGTCGTGCCAGAGGAGTTCGGCGGCGACTCACCCTTTGTGGCTGTCTCGGCCAAGACGGGTCAGGGCATCGACGACCTGCTCGAGCAGGTTCTCCTGCAGGCCGAGGTCCTTGAACTCACAGCCCCGGTCGGCAGCATGGCCAAGGGCTTGGTCATTGAAGCCCGAATCGACAAGGGTCGTGGCCCCGTGGCCACCGTGCTCGTGCAGTCAGGCACCCTGCGCAAGGGAGACATCCTCCTGGCCGGCAGCTCGTTTGGTCGTGTGCGCGCGATGCTCGATGAGTCCGGACGTCCCATTGAGGAGGCTGGTCCGTCCATCCCTGCAGAGATACTCGGCCTCACCGAGGTGCCCCATGCGGGCGACGAGATTCTCGTGCTCGGTGATGAGCGCAAGGCCCGTGAGATTGCACTCTTTCGTCAGGGCAAGTTTCGAGATGTCCGTCTGGCCAAGCAGCAGGCGGCCAAGCTCGAGAGCATGTTCGAGAATATGGGTGAAGGGGTTCAGACGCTTCCGCTCATCATCAAGGCAGACGTTCAGGGCTCGCAAGAGGCCCTGTCGGCCTCCATGGTCAAGCTCTCCACCGACGAAGTGCGGGTGAGCGTGGTGCATGCGGCGGTGGGCGCCATCACCGAATCCGATGTCAACCTCGCGATCGCATCCAAGGCGGTGGTCATTGGCTTTAACGTTCGGGCCGATCAGCTGTCCCGGAAGCTCGCCGAGGCCAATGGAATCGACCTTCGCTACTACACCATCATCTACGACGCTGTGGATGATGTGAAGAACGCCATGCAGGGCATGCTGGCGCCCGAGCGGCGCGAGAACGTCATCGGACTGGTCGAGATTCGCCAGATCTTCAAGGTGTCGCGCATTGGAAACATTGCCGGCTGTATGGTGCTCGAGGGAACGGTGCGTCGAAATGCACAGGTTCGCCTGCTGCGTGACAACGTGGTGCTCTGGACTGGTGAGCTCGACACCCTCAAGCGCTTCAAGGATGACGCCAAGGAGGTCAAGGAGGGCTTTGAGTGCGGCCTGACGCTGAAGGGGTACGACGCGATTCAGGAGGGCGATCAGCTTGAAGTCTTCGAAATCCAAGAAATCGCACGGACCCTCTAAGGCCGTTGTCGAGCGGGGCTTTCGGGTCGCCGATCAGATCCAGCGAGACCTCGCCGAGCTTCTTCGGGCCGAGGCCAAGGACCCTCGCATCGGCTTTGTCACCATCACCGACGTCGAGGTGACGCCCGACTACGCCCATGCAAAGGTGTATTACTCGGTCTTTCCCGACACACCGGAGCAAAAGGCGAGGACGGCCGAGGGGCTCGCAGCCTCCAAGGGCTTTCTGCGTGGTCGGCTGGGTCGACTGCTGACCATTCATCAGACGCCAGACCTCCACTTCGTGCTCGACGAGTCCGTCGCGCGGGGTGCAGCCATCAGTGCACTGATCGATCAGGCCAACGCGTCCTCATGACTGCCTCGCGTCGCAGCCGTCGCCCGGTGCACGGCCTCTTGGTTGCGGACAAGCCATTTGGGCCGTCGTCCACCCAGGTCTTGGGTCGCATCAAGTTTCTCTTTGGCGCCGAGAAGGCGGGCCATGCTGGCACCCTCGATCCAATGGCCAGCGGCCTGCTGCCTGTTCTATTTGGAGAGGCCACCAAGTTTGCCCAAGAGGGCCTCGAGGCGGACAAGGCCTATCTGGCAGATGTCTGTCTGGGCATCACCACCGAGACGGGTGACCGTGAGGGTGCCGTGCTGCAGGAGCAGCCGGTGGCGGTCACGCGAGCCCAGGTCGAGGCCGTGCTCCAAGGCCTGCTCGGGGAGCAGCAGCAGGTGCCTCCCATGTATTCCGCGCTCAAGCACAACGGCCGCCCGCTTTATGAGATGGCGCGAAGTGGCCAGACTGTTGAGCGGGAGGCTCGCACCATTGCCCTGCACGAGCTCTCGCTGTTGTCGTATGCACCGCCTTTGCTTCAACTCCAGGTGCGTTGTTCCAAGGGCACTTATATTCGAAGCCTTGCAGAGGAGATCGGTCGCCGGCTGGGCTGTGGCGCCCATCTCAGCGGCCTGCGACGAAATGGGGTGGGCCCGCTCGACCTCTCACACAGTGTCGATCTCGACGCCTTGGAGCGGGCTGCTGAGGCTGGCACCGACGCCCTCGATGCCTTTCTGCTGCCCGTGGATCACCTCTTGCTCGCCTGGCCGTCTATCTCACTCACGGACCGCGAGGCAGCGCTCTTCTCGCATGGTCAGATTCTGACCAGCGCTTCCTTTCCCATGGGCTCGCCACAGCGGGCCCGGGTTCTGACGCAATCCAAGAGGTTTCTGGGCACTGCACTCTTGGGCCAGGGGCGCTTGAAGCCTGTTCGTCTCGTCGCCCAGCCGACACATCACTAGGAGAACCCCATGCGCAAGCTGCGCAACATCGCCATCATTGCCCACGTTGACCACGGAAAGACCACCCTGGTCGACAAGCTGCTCCAGCAGTCGGGTACCTTTCGCTCACACCAGGCGGTCAATGAGCGGGTCATGGATTCCAACGACCTCGAGAAGGAGCGTGGCATCACGATTCTGGCCAAGAACTGTGCGGTGGAATACGAGGGCACCCACATCAACATCGTGGACACCCCGGGCCATGCCGACTTCGGCGGAGAGGTGGAGCGGGTGCTCTCCATGGTCGACAGCGTGCTGCTGCTGGTGGATGCCGTCGAGGGCCCGATGCCCCAGACCCGCTTCGTGACCCGAAAGGCCCTTGGCCTTGGCCTCAAGCCCATTGTGGTGGTGAACAAGATCGACCGGCCGGGCGCCCGACCAGACTGGGTGGTCAGTCAGACCTTCGATCTCTTCGACAAACTCGGCGCCACCGAGGAGCAGCTCGACTTCCCGGTGGTCTATGCGTCTGCCCTGCAGGGCTTCGCCACCCTCGATCACACCAAGCCTGGCAGCGACATGCGGCCGCTGTTCGATGCGGTTCTGCAGTTCGTGCCGGTCCGAGATGACGAATCCGAGGCACCCCTGCAATTCCAGATTTGCTCACTAGACTACAACAGCTACGTGGGCAAGATTGGGGTCGGTCGCATCGCCCGCGGCCGTGTTCGGCCGCTTCAGGATGTCATCATTCAGGATGGGCCGGAAGGCCAGCCGCGCAAGGCGCGCATCAACCAGGTGCTGAAGTTTCGGGGGCTCGAGCGCGAGCAGGTCGACGTGGCTGAGGCCGGCGACATCGTGCTCATCAATGGCATTGAGGAGCTGAACATCGGCACCACGGTCTGCGACCCTGCCACCGTGGAGCCGTTGCCCATGCTGAAGGTGGACGAGCCCACCCTGTCCATGAACTTCATCGTGAACAATTCTCCCTTGGCCGGGCGGGAAGGCAAGTTCATCACCAGTCGCCAGATTCGCGAGCGGCTTGAGCGTGAGCTCAAGGCCAACGTGGCCCTTCGGGTCGAATTCGGCAGCGACACCGATACCTTCAAGGTCTCGGGCCGGGGAGAACTGCACCTCACCATCCTGCTTGAGAACATGCGCCGTGAGGGCTACGAGCTCGCCGTCTCTCGGCCGCGTGTGGTCTTCAAGGAGAGCGCCAGCGGTGAGCGTGAGGAGCCCTATGAGATGCTGACCGTGGATGTGGAGCAGGAGCACCAGGGCCCCGTCATGGAGAACCTTGGCATTCGCAAGGGAGACCTCCTCGACATGGTCCCAGATGACAAGGGTCGGGTTCGCCTGGAGTACCGCATCCCAGCCCGCAGTCTTATTGGCTTTCAGGGCGAGTTCCTCACCATGACCCGTGGCACGGGACTGATGAGCCATATCTTCGATGCCTACGGCCCCTACAAGGGAGACCTCTCCGAGCGTCGCAATGGTGTGCTGATCTCCCAGGATGACGGCGAGGCTGTGGCCTACGCGCTTTGGAAGCTTCAGGAGCGCGGCCGTATGTTTGTCTCACCGGGCGACAAGCTCTACGAGGGCATGATCATTGGCATTCACTCGCGGGACAACGACCTGGTGGTCAACCCCGTGAAGGAGAAGAAACTCACCAACGTGCGTGCCTCTGGAAAGGACGAGCACATCGACCTCACACCACCCATTCAACTCACCCTGGAGAAGGCCGTGGAGTTCATCGCAGACGACGAACTTGTGGAGATCACGCCGCAGTCGATTCGGCTGAGAAAACGCCACCTCGTGGAGCATGAGCGGCGCAAGGCGGCCCGGGAAGAGGCGGCCTGATTCAGAATTCATTCATCTCATGACACAACCCTGGGAACGACCATGAAGGCGACCATTCAAACTTCGTTGCAGGCGAGCCAGCGCCTCGTGCAAGACCTCCTGGCCGACGATGGCCTGCAGCAGCGGCTGCAGGCGGCCGTCGAGGCCTGTGTCCTCTGTCTGCGGGGCGGTGGCAAGCTGCTCTTTGCGGGCAATGGCGGCAGTGCTGCAGAAGCCCAGCATTTTTCAGCCGAGTTCGTGGGCCGGTTTCTCAAGGAGCGTGAGGCCCTGGCCTCCATCGCCCTGCACACTGACACCTCTGCACTCACGGCCATTGGCAACGACTATGGTTATGAGCACGTCTTCTCTCGGCAGGTGCAGGCCTTGGGCCAGCGGGGGGACATCCTCATCGGCCTTTCGACCTCGGGCCGTTCAAAGAACATTCTGATGGCCATGCAGGCAGCCAAGAGCAAGGGCCTGCTCAACATTGCACTGACAGGCCAAGACCCGAGAGACATGGGCGTCCTGGCCGACATTGTTCTGAACATGCCGTCTGGCCACACGCCCCAGATTCAAGAGGGTCACCTGATTGTGGGCCACCTATTGTGTGGCCTGGTTGAAGAGGCCATGCTGGCCTAAACCATGGCCTCGTTGTCGCGTCGGGCGCAGGCCACCCTGCCGTTCTATGTCATGGAGATCATGGCCCGGGCCGAACGGCGCGACCCGGCGCGGGGCAGTCTGGTGAGCATGGTGGTTGGAGAACCCGATTTTCCAACGCCTGCCCCCGTGGTGGAGGCCGCGGCCAAGGCGCTCCGAGACAACAAGATTCATTACACCCATGCTCTGGGCCTGGCCTCGCTTCGAGAGGCCATTGCAGCCGATTATTGGCGGCGAGACCAGATTCGCGTGTCGGCGGAGCAGGTCGCTGTCACCGCCGGTGCCTCGGCGGCCCTGTTGCTGGCCATGCTGGCCATCCTGGATGCAGGCGACGAGGTGCTGGTGACAGACCCTGGCTACCCCTGCAACAAGGCCTTTGTGAAGGCCGCTGGCGGGCAGCCTGTCTCGTTGGCGGTCGGGCCCGAGACGCACTTCCAGCCCACCCTGGCCCATGTTCAGGCCCACTGGGGCCCCAAGACCCGCGCACTGCTGGTGGCGAGCCCTGCCAATCCCACCGGCTGCCTCATGCCCTGGGCGGAGGCCGAGCGCATTGCTGCCTTCGTGGCCGAGAAAGGCGGATGGCTCTTGGCGGATGAGATCTACCTTCGACTCTGCTTTGAGCCAGGGCCACGCTCCATGCTCGACCTTGGTTCGCACGTGATCTCGATCAACAGCTTCTCGAAGACCTTTTCCATGACAGGCTGGCGCCTGGGCTGGCTGGTGGGCCCTCAGGACATCATGGCGGCCATGGAGCGGCTGTCTCAGAACCTGTTCATTTCGCCATCTGGCCTGGCGCAGCAGGCGGCAGTGGCGGCCTTCACACCAGACGCCTTGTCTATCGCGGAGGAATATCGGCTGCGCACCCGAGCCCAGGCCGAGTATGTGCTGCCAGCCCTCGAGGCTGTTGGCTTTCGGCTGCCAGTTCGCCCAGATGGTGCCTTTTACGGCTATTTCGATGTGTCCTCGCTTGCGGCCGACAGCCACACACTCTGTGGGGCGCTCTGCGATGACATTGGTGTGCTGATGGCGCCTGGTCGAGACTTCACCGAGCAGTCGCCCGAGCGAATGCTACGGGTGTCTTTTCCAAAGCCACTGCCCACGCTCCGGGAGGGCGTGTCGCGGCTTGAGCGTTACTTCTTGGGACGAAAGGCCTTGCAGACCGCCTCATCCACGTGAAGGCTGGGGCCGCCAATCAGCTCCAGGCCATAGGGCACGGCCGCAAAGATGCCTGGCACCCGCACGCTCCCGTCGTCGTTGCGCAAGCCCTCCAGGGTCTCCTGAATGGATCGTGGGCGCCCCGGTAGGTTGATGATCATGGCAGTGCCTCGCACCACGGCCACCTGTCGAGACAAGATGGCGGTGGGCACGAACTGCAGAGAGATTTGACGCATCTGTTCGCCAAAGCCGGGCAGTTCCTTGTCGCCCACGGTCAGGGTGGCCTCGGGTGTGACATCGCGCAACGCAGGCCCAGTGCCACCAGTGGTGAGCACGAGGTCGCAGGCCTCTTTGTCCACGAGGTCGACAAGGGTTTGTGAAATGAGGAAGCGGTCGTCAGGGATCAGGCGTTCAATGGCAAGCCATGGGCTTTTCAGGGCGCGCCCGAGCCAGGCCTTGAGGCTTGGAAGGCCCTCGTCGGGGTAGACCCCCTGGCTTGCGCGGTCGCTGATCGAGACAAGGCCAATGCGTGCGGTGCGAAGATTGTCGTGGTTCATGGCACTATTCTGACGCATGAGCACACCGTCTTTCGACCCCTTTTTTTACACCCCCTCCCAACTCCATGACATGAGCCACCGGCTCATCGACATGGCCCACGACCTGGGTGCATCCGATGCCGCGGCAGAAGTCTCTGAGCAGTCTGGGCTCACCGTGACCGTTCGGATGGGGCAGCTCGAGACCATCGAGCGCACTCGGGACAAGTCGGCGGGCATCACGGTCTATCAAGGCCATCGGCGGGGCCACGCCACCACCTCAGACCTCTCCGAGGCAGCCTTGCGAGACACGGTTCGCCGCGCCTTCGAAATTGCTCGACACACCGCAGAAGATCCGTTCTCTGGCCTGCCGGATGCAGATGAGATTGCCCGCGACCATGCATCCCTGGACCTCTTTTATCCGTGGTCGATTGATGCACAGGCCGCCACCGCGCTGGCCTTGAAGGCGGAGTCGGCGGCTCGAGGGGCCAGCCCGCTCATTGCCAATAGCGAGGGGGCGTCGGTCTCCGCCTCCCATGGTCAGTTTCATGCAGCCAACAGCCGAGGGTTTTCGGGGGGCTACCCCTACAGCCGTCATTGGCTCTCGGTCGCCCCGATTGCCCAACGTGGGGAACAGATGCAACGGGATGACTGGTACACGACCAGTCGGAATGCTGTCCACCTGGCAGACCCCGAGGCCGTGGGCCTTTACGCGGCCCGCCGCGCGCTTTCGCGCCTGGGGGCCCGGCAGCTGCCCACCGGGGAACATCCCGTGATCTTCGAGGCCCCCTTGGCCGTGGGCCTGATGGGCTCTTTGGTCAACGCCCTGTCGGGAAGCTCGCTCTATCGCAAGGCAAGTTTTCTCGTCGACAGCCTCGGCCAGCCACTCTTTCCGTCTCACATCAGCATGACGGAAGACCCGTTTGTGCCTGGCGGGGATGGCAGCACCCCCTTTGATGATGAGGGCGTTCGCGTCCAGCCGCGAACCGTCATCGAGCAGGGCAGGGTTGCGGGCTACTTTCTGTCCACTTACTCCGCCCGAAAACTTGGCATGAAGACCACAGGCAATGCAGGTGGTGCCCACAACCTGGTGCTCCAGAGCAGCGAGACTCGCCCGAGCCGAGGCCTTGGCGAGATGATTCAAGACATGGGCCGCGGGCTTCTGGTCACGGAGGTCATGGGCCAGGGCGTCAACGGGCTGACCGGAGACTATTCACGCGGAGCCTTCGGCTACTGGATCGAGAACGGTGAGATTCAGCATCCCGTGGAGGAGGTCACCATCGCTGGAAACCTCAAGACCATGTATGCCGGCATCCGGGGAATTGGCTCCGACACCATCACCCGGGGTACTCGCACGACGGGCTCGATCTGGATCGACCGGATGATGATCGCCGGCGGCTGATCAGTGGCTGTCGCGGGTGCGGCGTGTGGCCTTGGTCACCGCTGCACTCCGGCGCACAGACCTCAGCACGTCTGCGAGATGAATGCGATTTTTCACCTCAATGGCCACGTGCAGTGTGGCGAGGCCGCCGGCCCTGGGCTCAATGGAGAGGTCGATGATGTTGGCCTGTCGGGCGGAAATGGCCGAGGCCACTTTGGCCAGGGCGCCCGGGCTGTTGTTGACATCGACATCGAGACGGGTCTCGAACTCTCGAAAGAGGGGGTCTCCCCAGATGACATCGGCCCAGCGGGCGCGGTCTTTGTTTCGTTGGCGCCTGGCGGTGGGGCAGCTGGCCCGATGCACCAGTAGGCCAGCCCCACCGCGCATATGTCCCCAGGCATTGTCGCCGGCGATGGGATAACAGCAGCTCGCGTATTGAACGGCAGTTCCTTCCGACCCGTTGAGGCTGATGCCAAGCTCGGGCTGGGTGAGGTGCTCAATGGACAGTGCAAGGGCACGCTCGGCAAAGGGCGTGAGCTGGCGACGCGTGGGAGTGAGCTCTGCGGGCACCAGTCGGCGCGCGGCAACGTTTGCCAACAGGTGGCCGAGCCCAATCGATTCCAGAATTCCTTCCTCATCCTTTGCAGCAGCCTCGTTGATGAGCTGTGCCCATTGCAATGATGGCTCGTCGATGCGCTGCACACCCAGGGCCGAGAGGGCGTCCTCGAGCATGCGGCGGCCAAATGCAATGGAGCGCTCGCGCGTGGTGTTCTTGAGGTTGTGTCGAATCTCTGCCCGGGCCTTGGCGGTCTTCACAAAGCTGAGCCAGCCAGGATGCGGAGCGGCCTCCTCGCCCGTGTCGATGCGCACGACATCTCCATTTCGAAGTTCCGTGTCCAGCGGCTTGCTGAGATTGTTCACCCAGGCGCCGATGCAGCGATTGCCAATGTCTGTGTGAACCATGTAGGCGTAGTCCACGGGCGTGGAGCCGCGAGGGAGTTCGCGGATGTCCCCGTTGGGCGTGAAGACGTAAATGACATCGGGGAAGAGGTCAATCTTGACGTGGTCGATCAGGTTTCCGGCATCACCCGAGCGACTCTGCAGCAGCGATTGCATCCACTCGTGGGCCTTCTGCTGCAGTGGTGTGACATTTGAGGCGTGTTCCTTGTAGAGCCAGTGGGCCGCCACACCGGCCTCGGCCACGCGATGCATCTCATGGGTGCGGATCTGAAATTCAATGGGTGTTCCATAAGGCCCAATGGCCACGGTGTGAAGAGATTGATAGCCGTTCGACTTTGGCAGTGCGATGTAGTCCTTGAAGCGGCCGGGCGATGGTCGGTACAGGGCATGGAGCGCGCCGAGGGCCAGGTAGCAGTCTGAAGGCGTGTTCACCAAAATTCGGAACCCGTAGATGTCGAGCACTTCGGCAAAGCTGAGCCGCTTCTCGCGCATCTTGAGGTAGATCGAGTAGAGGCTCTTCTCACGGCCGGTCACATCGGCTTCGACGCCGAACCTTGGAAGGTGCTCTCGCACAGTGTTCTCCAGCCGGGTCACGACCTCCTTGCGATTTCCACGCGCCGCCAGTAGGGCACGCTGGAGCACCTGGTGGCGACTTGGATGGAGGCCCGCAAAGCACAGGTCCTCGAACTCCCGAAAGACCTCGTTGAGACCGAGGCGGTGGGCGATGGGTGCGAAGAGCTCTAAGGTTTCTCGGGAGACACGTGCCCGCTTGGGGGAAGAGACTGCGTCCATGGTGCGCATGTTGTGGAGGCGGTCGGCGAGCTTGATGAGAATGACGCGAACATCGTCGGCCATGGCCATGAACATCTTGCGAAAGTTCTCGGCCTGGGCCTCCTCTCGATTCTGAAACTGAATGCGGTCGAGCTTGGTGAGACCGGCCACCAGGGCGGAGACCACGGGGCCAAACCGCTCTGCAACCTCCTGGAGGCTGACGCCGCAGTCCTCTACGGTGTCGTGCAGAAGCGCTGCCATGAGGGCTTCGGCATCAAGCCTCCAGCTGCAGCAGACCTCTGCAACGGCAAGGGGGTGTGTGATATAGGGCTCGCCAGACTGACGACTCTGCCCAAGGTGGGCCTCGTCTGCGAACCGAAAGGCCTCCGTCAGTCGCGCGGCATCCGCCGGCTCCAGGTAACAGGCTGACTCCAGCAACTGACCGACGGAGACGACGGCTGGTGCGGAGCTCACAACATGGCCTTTGCTTAGATGGGCACCTTGCGAAGCATTTCGCGGCCCACGGCACCAGCAGCCACCTCGCGCAGCGCGGTCACGGTGGGCTTGTCGCGGGAGTCGACCTTGGGCGTGGAGCCTTGCGCCAGTTGGCGCGCGCGATAGGCCGCAGCCAGGGCGAGTTCAAAACGGTTGGGGATTTTATCCAGACAATCTTCAACGGTGATACGGGCCATAGAATCGCTTTCTGGTGAGGTGTGGCTTAGCAGGCCGTGGCCGAAATGATTTTGCGCAGGGCGGCCAGAGTCTCGCTAAAGTGTTGATTCATAATAACATGATCGAACTCTTCCGCATGGGAGCACTCCTCCTCGGCCGCCGCTAGGCGTGCCGCGATGACCTCAGGGAGGTCTTGGCCTCGCGCCTCCAGTCGGCGGCGCAGTTCATCGATGGATGGGGGGAGGATGAAAATGCTCGTCCGCTGCCTGGCCGGGAAGAGCCCTCTCACCTGCTGGGCACCCTGCCAGTCGATCTCTAAAATCACACGACGACCTTGCGCCATGGCATCGGCGACCGTTCTGGCCGAGGTGCCATAGTGGTTGCCATGCACCTGGGCCCATTCAAGGAATTCGCCCGCCTGCTGGCGTTTCAAGAAGTCCTCGGGGCTGGTGAAGTGATACTCGCGTCCGTTGCGCTCACCCGGTCGGGGCGCGCGGGTGGTGGTGGAGACCGACAGGCGCAGGTTGAGGTCTGGCTCGTCGAGCAGGGCCTTCACCAGGCTGGTCTTGCCCGCGCCAGAGGGCGCCGAGACAATCAAGAGGTGGCCGCGAGTCTTGCTGGGCAAGGCCGTGTTCATTGAATGTTCTGAACCTGCTCTCGAATCTGCTCGACCGCGAGCTTGATCTCCATGGCCAGCTGAGTGAGCGCCAGGCTGGGTGATTTTGAGCCCAGCGTGTTGGCCTCGCGGTGGAGTTCTTGGGTGAGAAAGTCGAGTCGTTTGCCCACGGGCTGGGCCGCTGGGTTTTGCAGAATGCGGGACATTTCCTGAAGGTGCGCCTGCAGGCGATCGAGTTCCTCGGCGATGTCTGATCGGATGGCGGCGGCGTGGGACTCCTGCCGAACGCGCTCGGACACCTGGACCTCGAGCTCAGCCGGCGCGACCCCAGAAAAGGCCTCCAGGAGGCGAGCCCGAATTTTCTCACTGACCTGCGCAAGCGCCTCTGGCAGCAATGGCCTGGCCTGGGCCACCAGTTGTTCGATGTCTTGCAGTCGGTGTGTGATGACGTTGGCGAGCTTGCTGCCCTCGCTGGCGCGCGCGGCCTCGAGCGCGTCAATGGCCTGCTGGGTGAGCGCATGAATGCGGGCCTCCAGTGCCTCTGGGGGTTCCGTCTGTTCGGTGAGGATGCCGGGCCAGCGGAGCAGGTCGTGCATCGACCAGGGCGACACGGCATCACCAGCCACCTGGCGCACGGCATGGCTGGTCTCCAGCAGGGCCTTGAGCCTGTCTTGCTGCACATGGGCGGGGGCTGCGCCCGAGTCGGTGCGGCTGAGCTGAAGTCGAAGCTCAAGTTTGCCGCGTGGCAGCCGGCTCGCCACCGCCTCACGAAGGGACTGCTCCATGGCCTTGCACTCCTCGGGCAGGCGTGCAGAAAATTCGAAGAAACGGTTGTTCACCGAGCGAAGCTCGACGCTGGCCAGGCCGGAAGGAGTGGGCGCACAGGCCACACCGAAGCCCGTCATGCTGTAGATGGTCATAGCTTCGGTATTGTAAGGGCTCTATTTCAAGAGGAAATCGTCATGAGACCGAGTGCCAGACCCTTCGATGCCCTAAGACCTGTGCGACTGGAGCGCGGCTACACCAAGCATGCAGAGGGCTCTGTCCTCGTCTGCTTCGGAGACACCCATGTGCTCTGCACAGCCTCTGTGGAACAGAAGGTGCCTGGCTTTATGAAGGGGCAGGGCCGCGGATGGGTGACCGCGGAATACGGCATGCTGCCGAGGGCCACACACACCCGGAGTGATCGAGAGGCGGCCAGGGGAAAGCAGGGTGGGCGCACCCTGGAGATCCAGCGGCTCATTGGAAGGGCCCTCCGATCTGTCTGTAATTTGGAAGCCCTGGGTGAACGCACGATCACCCTGGACTGCGATGTGCTGCAGGCCGATGGTGGCACTCGCACGGCAAGCATCACGGGCGCCTGGCTGGCAGCCTTCGATGCCATCGAGGTGCTGGCTGGTCAGGCAGGCTCCGAGGATGAGGCCAGTCGACTGCGTGCGGCCCTGCATGCACAGGTCGCCGCTGTCTCGGTGGGTGTCTATCAGGGCACGCCCGTTCTAGACCTCGACTACGCAGAGGACTCCAACTGTGACACCGACATGAACGTGGCCATGACCAGTGAGGGCGGCTTTGTGGAGGTGCAGGGCACGGCAGAGGGTGCACCCTTTGACCGCAATCAGCTTGATGCCTTGCTGGGCCTTGCCAGTGCTGGCATTTCGCGCCTGCATGGCCTTCAGCGTGAGATGGCGCAGCACCCGCAGCAACGCGAGGGGCGTCTCGGCCAGTGAGTTCATGCACGTGGGTGTTGGCCTCGGGCAACCTGGGCAAGGCCAAGGAGTTTGAGCAGGCCTTGTCGGGCCGCGGCATCGAGTTGGTGTCGCAGGCCAGCCTCGGGGTCTGCGCCATCGATGAGCCGCACGGCACCTTCGTGGAGAACGCGCTGCGCAAGGCGCGCCACGCGGCCGCGCAGACGGCTCGCCCCAGCCTGGCGGATGACTCCGGCCTGGTGGTGCCTGCGCTTGGGGGTGCGCCTGGGGTTCACTCATCACGTTTTTTTGCCTCCGATGGCGTTCGCACCGATGCACGAGCCGCCGCAGAGGCGCTTTCTGGGGTGCCCACCGACGAGGCCAACTGGCGCTGGCTGCTCCACCGAATGCAGGGCCTTGAGGGAGTTGCCCGAGAGGCGCGATTCGTTTGCGTGCTGGTCGCAATGCGTTCGGCCGATGACCCTTGGCCATTGGTGGCCACGGGGCAATGGCCCGGACTGATCCTGCAGTCTGCCTCCGGAACGCAGGGCTTTGGCTATGACCCGATTTTCTATGACCCCCAGCTGGGTCGTTCAGCCGCCTCGCTCTCGTTGGAGGAGAAGATGCAGGTGAGCCATCGTGGGCGAGCCCTGGATCAGCTCATTCGCATGCTCGACGATGCCACGGGGCCCAGCACAGCATGACCTTCGGGCCCATTCCGCTGTCCATCTATGTGCACCTGCCCTGGTGCCTCAAGAAGTGCCCCTACTGCGATTTCAACTCCCACGAGAGGGCCGATGGCCTGCCGGAGGCGGCCTACCTTGCGGCACTCACGAGCGACCTCGAGCAGGCACTCCCCTCCATCTGGGGGCGATCCGTGGTCAGCGTGTTCATTGGGGGCGGCACTCCGAATCTGTTCTCGCCAGACGCCATTGCAAGCCTGCTCGAGACCATCCGTGCCCGGGTTCGCCTGCTGCCGGGGGCGGAGATCACCATGGAGGCCAACCCGGGTGCAGCCCAGAGAGGCCAGTTCGAGGCGCTTCGGCAGGCCGGTGTGACCAGGCTGTCGCTGGGGGTGCAATCCTTCCACGACGAGAGCCTCAAGGCCATCGGCCGTGTCCACGACGGCGCCAGTGCTCGGCAGGCTGCTGAGGCGGCCGTTGCCGTGTTTGAGCGCTGTAACCTCGACCTGATGTATGGCCTGCCGGGCCAAGACCTCGCCATGGCCGAGGCCGATCTCCGAGCCGCACTCGCCCTCGATCCCGGTCACCTGTCTCGGTATCAACTCACCTTGGAGCCCAACACGCTCTTTGCTTTACGGCCCCCGGCCTTGCCGCCGGAAGACCTCATCTGGGAGATGCAGACCGAGGGCGAGTCGCTGTTGGCAGAGGCGGGCTATGCGCGCTACGAGGTCTCTGCCCATGCCCGCCCGGGCCACGAGGCCCAGCACAACCTGAACTACTGGGAGTTTGGTGATTACTTGGGCATTGGGGCCGGCGCGCACAGCAAACTCACGCAGGCCGCAGAGGGCGTTGTTCGGCAGACCGTGGTGCGACGCCCCGAGGATTTCATGGCCAAGGTGGTGGGTGGCACGCATCGGCGCACGGAGGCGGTGCCTGCGGAGTCACTGCCGTTTGAGTTCATGCTCAATGCCCTGCGACTGGTCGAGGGCGTGCCGGTGATGCACTATCCTTCCAGGACAGGGCAACCCGTCGAAGGGTTGCTCGCACAGGTGGGGCAGGCGCAGACGGACGGGCTGATGTCCCGCCAACCGGGTCGATTTGCACCCACCCCCCTCGGGCTCGACTTCCTCAATGACCTCCAAGCCAGGTTTCTGCCCGACGCACCAAAATAATGCAATAAGCACAATATTGGTGCAATACTTGCATTACAATGGTGCAATTCCGGACCGACCTGTGCCGTGGACCCTCGAGCCAGGCCCGGCAGGCCTTGTCTAGTCAGGCCTTTTAGAGTTCGTAGTGCTTGGCACGGAATCTGCAAAAAGGCAGTTGTTTTTTCATTCACCCCCACCCTGGAGAGCGCATTCATGGCCAGTCCCGCAGATGTCTTGAAGATGATCAAAGACAACGATGTCAAATTCGTTGATTTCCGTTTCACGGATACCCGTGGCAAGGAGCAGCACGTGTCGGTTCCCGCCCACACGGTTGGCGACGACAAGTTTGAGTCCGGCCACGCCTTTGACGGATCATCGATTGCGGGATGGAAGGGCATTGAGGCATCTGACATGCTCCTCATGCCCGATGCCAGCACGGCCGTGCTCGACCCATTCCGTGAAGAATCCACCCTGAACATCACATGCGATGTGGTGGAGCCCTCCGATGGCAAAGGCTACGACCTCGACCCCCGATCCATCGCCAAACGCGCAGAGGCCTTCCTGAAGGCCTCTGGTGTGGGCGACACCGCCTACTTTGGCCCCGAGCCAGAGTTCTTCATTTTCGATGGTGTCACCTGGAACGTGGACATGTCCGGCTGCGGCGTGAAGATCAAATCCGAGGAGGCCAGCTGGTCCACCGGCATCGATTACGAAGGCGGCAACCTGGCCCACCGGCCGGCCGTCAAGGGCGGCTACTTCCCCGTGCCGCCCGTTGACTCCTACCAGGACATTCGCTCCGAGATGTGCCTCATTCTTGAGCAGATGGGTGTTCCCGTGGAGGTGCATCACCACGAGGTGGCGGGCGCCGGCCAGTGCGAGATTGGCACCCGGTTCTCCACGCTCACGCAGCGCGCCGACTGGACTCAAATCCTCAAGTACGTGGTCATGAATGTGGCAGCCAGCTATGGCAAGACAGCCACCTTCATGCCCAAGCCCGTGGTGGGCGACAACGGGTCCGGCATGCACGTGCACCAGTCCATCTGGAAGGGTGGAGAGAACCTGTTTGCGGGCAATGGCTACGCGGGACTGTCTGAGTTCGCACTCTTTTACATCGGCGGCATCATCAAGCACGCCCGTGCGCTCAATGCCATCACCAACCCGGGCACCAACAGCTACAAGCGCCTTGTGCCAGGCTTTGAGGCCCCGGTGAAGCTGGCCTACTCGGCGCGCAACCGGTCTGCATCCATTCGTATTCCGTATGTGGCCAGCCCCAAGGGCCGTCGCATCGAGGTTCGCTTCCCAGATCCCACGGCAAACCCCTACCTGGCCTTCTCGGCCATGATGATGGCCGGTCTCGATGGCGTGATGAACAAGATTCATCCGGGCGAGGCCGCAGACAAGAACCTGTACGATCTGCCGCCCGAGGAAGACAAGAAGATTCCGACGGTCTGCTCATCGCTCGACATGGCCTTGGATCATCTGGACAAGGACCGCGAGTTCCTCACCAAGGGTGGTGTGTTCAGCGACGCAATGATCGATGCGTACATTGGCCTGAAGATGGAAGAGGTGACACGGTTCCGGATGACCACCCATCCGGTCGAGTTCGACATGTACTACTCGCTCTGACACAGACGCATCCACTCGACCTGCTCAGCACAGCCGTGTTGTTGATCGACAACTGCGGCTGTGTCTGCCACGCCAACCTGGTGGCAGAGGGTCTGCTGGGGCAGTCCGCCCAGCAGCTCCAGGGGCAGAACCTCTCGGACCTCCTGGCCTCGCCAGACGACCTCTCAGCCCTCTGGTCGGAGGCTTCGGAGGGCAGTGTGGTGGTGCGGCGGCTCCAGGCCCGCTGGTATGTGAGTGGTGCCACCGAGGGCCGCAGCGAGCGACTGCTCGACACGGCCGTGATGGTGCTCGAAGACCCAGGCCTTTCGGTGTCGGTCGAGCTGCGTGAACCGGATGCCTTTCAACGGATTGGTCGGGAGGAACGGCAGGCTGCCCTGATGCAAATGAACCAGTCTCTCTTGCGAAACCTCGGCCATGAGGTGAAGAACCCCCTGGGCGGCATTCGGGGTGCAGCACAGCTCCTCGATGCGGAGCTGCCCACGCGCGAGCTCAAGGAATACACCCAGATCATCATCAAGGAGTCTGACCGCCTGCAGTCGCTGGTCGACCGCATGCTTGCGCCCGTGCGGCGCAGCCTCACGCGTCGTGATGTGAATGTCCATGAGGTCTTGGAGCGGGTGCGCACCTTGGTCCTCTCGGAATTCTCGGCGGGGCTGGAGATTCGGCGCGACTACGACATCAGCCTTCCCGATGTCTCTGCCGACCTTGAGCAGTTGATTCAGACCGTGCTCAACATCGTGCGAAATGCGGCGCAGGCCATTCAAGGTCAGCCCCCTGCTGGTGCATCTGCACCAGGTTGCATCACGCTCAAGACCCGTGCGGCCCGTCAGGTCACGCTGCATCGTCAGCGTTATCGGCTCGCGGTCCTGCTGAGCATCACTGACAACGGCCCTGGCATCCCCGAGGCCATTCGAGATGAGATTTTTTATCCATTGGTGTCTGGAAATCCGCAAGGCCATGGTCTTGGTCTGACTCTTGCTCAGACCATTGTGCATCAGCATGGCGGCACCATTGAATGTCAGACCGGGTCAGCCGGAACAACCTTCGAGATCTGCCTGCCCGTTGGTGAGCCACAGGGGAGAGGGGCATGAAGCCAGTCTGGATCGTAGACGACGACGCATCGATTCGATGGGTCTTGGAGAAGGCGCTTCGCAAGGCCGAGATTCCCTGCCGGCTGTTTGAGAATGCGGGCGATGTCATGCGTGCCTTGCCCACCGAGACACCTCAGGTGCTGGTCTCCGACATCCGAATGCCGGGTGATTCAGGCCTGGCCTTGCTCGAGCGTGTGAAGGAGCGCCATCCTGAACTCCCCGTGATCATCATGACCGGGTTCTCCGACCTCGACAGCGCTGTGTCCGCCTTTCAAGGGGGGGCCTTCGAGTACCTTACCAAGCCCTTCGACATCGACGATGCCACTGCACTCATACGGCGTGCCATCCGGGAGTCTCGCCCCAATGGGGCCAGTGCGGCAGGCGGCGTTGAGCCACAGTTGGAGATGCTGGGCCAGGCGCCCGCCATGCAGGAGGTCTTTCGCGCCATCGGTCGGCTCTCTCAGTCATCGGCCACCGTGCTCATCACAGGTGAGTCTGGCACGGGCAAGGAGTTGGTGGCCAACGCCCTGCATCGGCACAGCCCCCGGGCGGACATGCCGTTCGTCGCCCTCAACACGGCAGCCATCCCGCACGACCTCTTGGAGTCGGAGCTCTTCGGCCATGAGCGAGGCTCCTTCACCGGTGCTCAGGCACAGCGGCGCGGCCGCTTCGAGCAGGCCGAGGGCGGGACGCTGTTCTTGGATGAAATTGGTGACATGCCGCTCGACCTTCAGACGCGGCTGCTCCGCGTGCTGTCGGATGGCCACTTCTACCGCGTGGGTGGCCATCAGCCGCTCAAGGCAAATGTTCGAGTCATTGCAGCCACGCATCAGAACCTGGAGCAACGGGTGGCCGAGGGACGCTTCCGGGAAGACCTCTTCCATCGGCTCCATGTCATTCGTCTTCGGCTGCCGCCCTTGCGGGAACGGCGGGAGGACATACCGGAGCTGGTGAAGTTCTTCTTGTCCCGTTCATCAAAGACCTTGGGTGTGGAGGTGAAACAACTGTCCCCCGAGGCCATGGCCGTCATTGCAGCGCAGCCCTTCCCGGGCAATGTGCGCCAGCTCGAAAACCTGTGTCATTGGCTCTCGGTCATGGCGCCGAGCCAGTGGGTGGAGTCCCAAGACCTGCCCCCCGACATGCAGTCCCGCCTGCCATCGGCCCACGATGCCTCTGCGGATCCATCGGGCGCAGCATCCGTCAATTCACTGCCGAGCATCGGTCCATCCGAGGGTTCGGCCCTCGCCGCTGCGGCTCAGGCAGATGCCAGTGGGGCGGGCGGGCCGTCGCATTCCGACTGGGCGGTCCGTTTGGCAGAGCTCGTCTCAGCATCGTTGGTGGCCACGCCTCAGACAGATTCGTCTTCAGATGGGCGAATGGCCGACTGGTCCCGCACCTTTGAGCGGGTGGTTTTTGGAACGGCCTTGGCGCACACCAGAGGCCGTCGGATGGAGGCTGCCCAGCTTCTGGGCGTGGGGCGAAACACCATCACCCGCAAGATTCAAGAACTCGGCCTTGAAGAGGCGGCCGAGTCCGATCACGTGCTCGGTGGCCGCGCGAGCAAGTAGGTCACCGCGCCGGCCAGCCCCGTGCCCGACAGCGTCTCAGGCGATGTCGGCCCAGACCGGTGCGTGGTCGGAGGGCTGCTCAAGACCGCGGGGGAGCTTGTCGACCCCCGATGCGTGGCATGGGCCGAATGCCTGCTCGCTCAGGAGGATGTGATCGATGCGCAGGCCCAGGTTGCGCCGAAAGCCGGCCTGTCGGTAATCCCACCAACTGAAGAGAGACGCCTCATGGGGAGCGAGGGCGCGGAGTGTGTCGGTCAGTCCGAGCTTGATCAGCCGACCAAAGGCGTCCCGCTCTGGCGTCGAGCAGAGGATCTTCTCGCGCCAGGCCGCTGGGTCGTGCACGTCAAGGTCGCCTGGGGCGATGTTGAAGTCGCCGACCAAGGCCAGGCGGGGGTGTGCAGCCAACTCCTCTTGAAGCCGGGCCTCCAGCGCGTCCAGCCAGGCGAGCTTGTAGCGGTATTTATCTGAACCGACCTCAGACCCATTGGGCACATAGACACAGATGAATCGCATGTCCAGGCCGGTGCTGGCGTCTTTCGCGGTGAGGGCCGTCAGTCGTCGCTGATCATCAGGAAGCCGTGTGTCGTGGTGTGCCACGTCGACGATGTCACTGAATCGCGCTTGTCTGGCCAGAATGGCCACGCCGTTGTAGGTGGGCTGCCCGGTGTAATGAACCGCATAGCCAGCCGCCTCGATCTCAGCCCGGGGAAATTTTTCATCGATGAGCTTGGTCTCCTGAAGGCCAAGGAGGTCCGGCTGTGCGGCGGCCAGCCAGTCGAGCACGTGTGGCAGTCGAACCCGCAGGGAGTTGACGTTCCAACTCGCCACGCGAAGGGCGCCATTGCTTGGGGGGCTGGGGCTGGCGCTCAATGGGCGCTCGTCAGGGCTGCATCGGCCTCGGCAATGCCCTTGGCGCGAAGCAGGCAGGCATCACAGTCACCGCAGGCCTGACCCGTTGCTGTGGGGTCGTAACAGCTGAAGGTCTCTTCGATGGGAACCCCCAGGGCCCGGGCCTTCTGAACAATCTGCGCCTTGGTGTCGTGCTGCAGTGGAGCATGAATCCGCAGGGGCTCATGGCCCTCAACACCCGCCCGGGTGGCCAGGTTGGCCATGGCCTCAAAGGCCTCGATGAAGGCGGGTCGGCAGTCGGGGTAGCCGCTGTAATCGAGGGCATTCACGCCGATGAAAATGTCCGTTGCACCCAGCACCTCTGCTAGCGCAAGGGCGTTGCTGAGAAAGATGGTGTTTCGGGCAGGCACGTAGGTGATGGGAATGCCCTGGCCCATGTCGGCCAGGCTGCGGTGCTTGGGCACAGCCATGTCGGCCGTGAGCGCAGAGCCGCCAAATGCCCGCAGGTCGAGTGTCAGGACCCGATGGCTCTGGGCCCCAAGCCTGGCCGCGATGCTCCTGGCGGCATCGAGTTCAGGGCGCTGGCGTTGGCCGTAATCGAATGACAAGGCATGGCAGGCATAGCCCTCGGCCCGCGCGATGGCCAGGCAGGTGGAGGAGTCGAGTCCCCCACTGAGCAAGACCACCGCGGGCTTCATGCGGCTTCGGCCAGTCCGTTGTGCCTGAGCAGTGGGTCGATGGAGGGCGCACGGCCCCGAAAGGACTCAAAGGAGACCAGCGCCGGGCGGGAGCCACCGCGGGAGAGCACCTCATCCAAGAAGCGTTGGCCGACATCGGAGTAGGCCGATGGCCCGGCCTCTTCAAAGGCGGCATAGGCATCGGCCGACAGCACCTCTGCCCACTTGTAGCTGTAGTAGCCCGCCGCGTAGCCACCCGCAAAGATGTGGCCAAAGCTCTGAGCAAACCGATTGAAGGCCGGTGGCCGAATCACAGCCACCTGATCGCGAACCTCGTGGAGAACCGCCTGGATGTCCTGACCCACCGCATTGGCATCCTGGTCGGCAGC
The DNA here is from genome assembly GCF_965194505.1 of Hahnella aquatica (SeqCode). Classification (GTDB taxonomy): domain Bacteria; phylum Pseudomonadota; class Gammaproteobacteria; order Burkholderiales; family Burkholderiaceae_A; genus Hahnella; species Hahnella aquatica. The sequence goes on from NZ_OZ239144.1 coordinate 899,627, forward strand.
GGTGACCAGTTCGTGGTGGATGCGAATGTCGAAGAGAGAAAACTCGATCTGACGAATCGTGAAGAGGCCACTCTGAAAGTTCTTGGCCGCCTTCATTTTTTCATAGAGCGTTCGCGGCAGTGGTGCCTGTGTCTCGATGTGGCGGGTCATGCCCTGCAAGGTCTCCCACTCCCAGCAGAAGTTCTCCATGAACTGGCTGGGCAGTTCAACGGCATCCCATTCAACGCCATTGATGCCGGAGACCTCCAGTTCATCGACCTGGGTGAGCAGGTGGTGGAGCCCGTGGCCGAACTCATGAAAGAGTGTGATCACGTCATCGTGAGTGAGCGTGCTCGGCCGGTCGCCCACCGGGGATGCAAAGTTGCAGGTCAGCAGGGCCACAGGCGTTTGAACGTCTTGCCCAAGGCGGCGGCGGCCTCTCGCATCGTCCATCCAGGCACCGCCGCGCTTTGTGCTTCGGGCATAGAGGTCGAGGTAGAGGTGGCCAATCGTGCTGCCTGCGCGACGCACCGCGAAGGCTTGAACGTCTGGATGCCAGGCCGCTGAGGGCTGCTCCTTGGGCATGGCCTCGATCGAGACGCCAAAGAGTTTGCGGACCACGCCGAAGAGACCATCGAGAACGGCCGGCAGCGGGAAGTACTGCCGCACCTCGTCCTCACTGAAGAGGTATCGTGCCTGCCGCAGCTGCTCGCTGGCATAGGCAATGTCCCAGCCCTCCAGGGCATGGAGCCCAAGGGTCTCTTTCGCAAAGGCTTTTAGGTCCGCAAGGTCGCGCTCCGCGCTGGGCCTTGCCTTCTGCGCGAGTGCCTGAAGAAAGGCAGTGACCTCACCCGGAGAGGAGGCCATCTTGGAGGCCAATGACGTCTCTGCAGCCGATCCGAACCCGAGCAGCTGGGCCTGTCGCTGACGCAGCGACAGAATCTCGCCCATGATCGGCGTGTTGTCATGCGTGGGGCCCTCTTCGGCGATCTCGGATGCGCGGGTTGCATGCTTTCGGTAGATCGCCTCGCGAAGGCCGCGATGCCTGGCAAACTGCAGCACGGGCAGCAGGCTTGGCTGCTGCAGTGTAAAGACATGGCCCTCCAGCCGGCGTTGCTTGGCCTCCTCGCGTGCTGCGGCCAGGGCATGTTCCGGGATGCCATCTAGCTCGGCTGGATCGGTGACATGAACAAAGCTGGCGTTCGTGCTGTCGAGCAGTTGCTCGGAGAAGGTCTGCGAGAGCTGAGCGAGCCGGGCGGTCTGTTCGGCGAAGGTTCGCTGCTGTTCGTTCGCGAGCTCTGCGCCACCAAGACGGAAGTCCCTGAGGCTATTGGAGAGGGCCTGCTGACGGGCTGGGTCGGCGAGCACGTCGGCCGCGCTGGCCAGTGCCTTCATCTTCTCAAAGAGACGCCTGTCTTGGGCCAGGCTCGACCAGAACGCCGTGACGACCTCGAGTTTGCTGTTGGTGAGGTCTCGCCACTCAGGGCTGTCCATCACCCCGCCCATGTGGTGAACCGCAGACCATGTTCGGCCGAGGGCCTCGGTGGCCGTGGTGAGCGGTGCCATCACGGCATCCCAGGTGGCGGGCGTGTCGGGGGCCACCACGGCCTCGAGCACCGAATGGGCCGCAGCAATGAGCTCATCAATCTCTGGGCCAAGGGTCTTGGGATCAAGGCCGTCGTAACGGGGAAGGCCGCTTCGGGCAAGGAGTGCGTTCATGTCAGTTTTCTTTCTGCAGATTCCATGGTGTTGACGAGAAGCATGGCAATGGTCATGGGTCCTACGCCACCCGGCACGGGCGTGATGGCCGAGGCCACCGAGGAGACCGCCTCGGTGTCGACATCGCCTGCGAGCCGGCCGTCGTCGAGCCGATTGATGCCGACATCGATGACCACGGCCCCGGGCTTGACCATGTCAGCGGTGACTAGATGGGGGCGTCCCACGGCGGCCACAAGGATGTCCGCCCGACGCGTATGGTCTGCGAGGCTGCGGGTCTTGCTGTTACACAGGGTGACCGTGGCGCCGGCCTGCAGCAGCAGCATGGCCATGGGCTTTCCCACAATGTTGCTCGCCCCAAGAATCACGGCCTCCGCACCCCGGATGCTGACCTTGGCCTCCTCGAGGAGTTTCATCACACCGTAGGGCGTGCAGGGCCGAAAGAGTGGCTCACCGATCATCAGTGCGCCGGCGTTGGCCACATGGAATCCATCGACGTCCTTCTCGGCCGCGATGGCCTCGATCACCCGGTGGGCGTTGATCTGTGGAGGCAACGGAAGTTGAACCAGAATGCCGTCGACCCGGTCGTCTTGGTTGAGGCGGGCGATGGTCTCCAGCAGCGTGGCCTCCGAGCAGTCCTGGGCCAGCGCAATCTTTTCCGAGCGAAAGCCGGCCTCGTCGCAGGCCTTCACCTTGTTGCGGACATAGACGGCCGAGGCCGGGTTGTCGCCGACCACGACCACGGTGAGACCGGGTGGCCGACCCAGACGGGCCTCGAATGTTTTGGCGCGCTGGGCCACGGCGGCCCTGGTTTTGGCGGCAAGCGCGATGCCGTCGATTCGAAGTGCAGTCATGGTGAATCGATGCTAGCACGCGTGTTTGCCTCATTGCCGCGGCTGGACAAAGACCCCGACTTCGACTAGCATGCGCGTTTTGCCAGACACGGGGCTATAGCTCAGCTGGGAGAGCGCTTGCATGGCATGCAAGAGGTCAGCGGTTCGATCCCGCTTAGCTCCACCAATCTCTGGTAACTTGTTTCTGTGCAGCGCCGGGTCCCCTTCGTCTAGAGGCCTAGGACATCACCCTTTCACGGTGAGTACAGGGGTTCGAATCCCCTAGGGGACGCCATCCATCGCCACCGATGGATCCACCGTCACCGGCGCTTGTCATACTTACACCATGACCACATCCTCACATGACGCATGCAGCGCCCGCCTCTTTCTGCGCCGATCTGCGCTGGGCGGTTGGCGCATCGCGCTGCCTGGCCTCGTCTGCCTGTGGATGCTGACGGGGTGTGCCACGGTCAGCCCACGGGACGCCCTGGCCACCCTCGACAGCCGTTCACCGCTCTACAACACCGAGGAATGCCAGCGCGCTCGGCGCATGGCCGAGCGCTTCGAGGACCGTGATCTCGCCAGGGGAGGCGCTGGTGTGGCCGCGGGTGTGGTGGTGGGTGTGGTGGCTGCGCCGATCATGGGGGTCATCGAGGCCGATGCCGTGAGCAAGAAGGAGGCCATGGTCGCCAAACTTCGGCAGGCCTGTGAGACGCCGGTCATCATCGATGCCACCGACCCAGACCGTCGACGCATTCTCCCGGCCCGCCAGGCGCAGGCGCTGGAGGATGCAAAGGTTCGTGAGGCAGAGGCGGATCTGCAGGCCAGCCGCAGCCTGCCCGTCGACCAACGGCTTGCACGTCTCGATGCGCTGCTGCGCAAGGGCCTCATCAGCCCGGCAGAGCATCAGGCACGACGGCAGCAGATTCTCAGTGGGCTCTGAGCCGCTGCTTCGCCACCCTGCGGGCGATCCGCGCTAGAGGCTGTCGCTTGCGAAGTCGGCGAGCCGGGACCGCTCGCCCCGTTGCAGGGTGACATGACCGCCGTGGCCCCAGCCCTTGAAGCGGTCGACTGTGTAGGTGAGGCCCGATGATCCCTCGGTCAGGTAGGGGGAGTCGATCTGGGCGATGTTGCCCATGCAGACCACCTTGGTGCCCGGGCCTGCCCGTGTGATGAGGGCCTTCATTTGTTTGGGCGTGAGGTTCTGCGCCTCATCGATGATCACAAACTTGCTAATGAAGGTTCGGCCTCGCATGAAGCTCATGGATTTGATCTTGATCTTGCTGCGAATGAGGTCGGATGCTGCCGACCGACCCCAGTCGCCGCCAGACTCCATGCCCCGGTTCAAGACCTCGAGGTTGTCCTCGAAGGCGCCCATCCAGGGCTGCATCTTTTCCTCTTCCGTGCCGGGCAGAAAGCCAATGTCGTCGCCAATCGGCACCGTGGCCCGCGTGACGATGATCTCGTTGTAGAGCTTGGATTCCAGGGTCTGTGCCAGCCCGGCCGCCAGGGCCAGCAGCGTCTTGCCGGTGCCTGCCTGCCCGAGCAGGCTCACAAAGTCGATGTCTGGGTTCATGAGCAGGCTGAGTGCGAAGTGCTGCTCACGGTTGCGGGCCGTGATGCCCCAGACCGCATTCTTGGCGTGGCCGTAATCCTTCAAAACCTTGAGGACGGCGGTGCGCCCGCGCAGCTCCTGGACAATGGCGTAGAGGGGCCGTGCGCCCTCATCGTAGACAAATTGATTCAAGTGAAAGGCTGCGCACAATGGCCCGGTGACCCGATAGAAGCTGGTGCCCCCCTGCTGCCAGGATTCCATGTTCTTGCCATGGGTCTCCCAGAAGTCTTCGGGCAAGGCCATGCTGCCGGTGTAGAGCAGGTCTGCATCATCAATGACCTGGTCATTGAAGTAGTCCTCCGCGGGCAGGCCCAGCGCATGGGCCTTGATCCGAATGTTGATGTCCTTGGAGACCAGCACGACCTCTCGGTCGGGGTGCCGCTCACTGAGTGCCCTCACCACAGAGAGAATCTGGTTGTCGGCCTTCCCCTCGAGCAGCCCCGTGACGGGCGCGGTCTGCAGAAGCTCGGTCTGGAAGAAGAGCCGTCCGGTCGCATCGCTGTGGCCCAGGGCATCCAGCGGAAGGCCTTCGCCCAGACGATTGCGCCGCTCGGTGGGAAGGGCCTCGATCAGTGCATCAAGGCTTCGGGACACCTGCCGTACATGCCGCGCAACCTCGGAGAGGCCCTTCTTGTGGCCGTCGAGCTCCTCCAGGGTGGTCATGGGCAGGTAGACGTCGTGCTCCTCGAATCGGAACAGGCTCGACGGGTCGTGCATGAGCACATTCGTGTCGAGTACGAATAACTTGGCCGGCCCCGTGCCGTGGCGGCGCGCCCGTGCTGGCTTCGCGCTTGGGGTGGGCTGCGCCTTTTCCGTGGCGTGGTAGCGCGTTGGCGACTCCCGAGCCACGGTCGGCTGGGCAGCGGCCATGGGCATTGGCACCGTGGCATCGTCTTCGGGTGCCCCCTTCTTCAGGCTTCGGGCAGGCAGAACTGCCTTGGCCAGGACGGCATCGTCGGACTTGAGCTGGGTGGCGGGCTTGGCTGGGGCCTTGGGCAATGGCATGGGCGGGTGCTCTTCTTAGTGGGATGTGAGGGCTTTGACAGCCTGCAGGACGGCCTCTGCATGACCGGGGACAGACACGCCGCGCCATGCCTGGTGAAGCACACCCTGGTCGTTGAATAAAAAGGTGCTGCGCTCGATGCCCAGCACCGTCTTGCCATACATGTTCTTCTCCTTGATCACGCCAAGGGCCTCGCAGAGTGCGTTGCTGGTGTCAGCAATCAAGGTGATGCTGAGGTCGTGCTTGGCGATGAAGCGCTCGTGCGACGACACGCTGTCGCGGCTCACGCCCACGACCTGGCAGCCCAGCCCAAGAAACTCAGCATGCAGGCGGCTGAAGTCTTGTCCCTCAACCGTGCAGCCGGGCGTGTCGTCCTTGGGGTAGAAGTAGAGCACCAAGGCCTGGCCACGCCAGTCGTGGAGCTGGGCCTTCCCGAGGTCGGTCTCAACCGCCAGGTTGGGCAGGGTGTCGCCGGGGTTGATGCAAAGCGCGGCCATGCAGGCTCCTTCAAGTGAGGTCGGTGGGGGCGGGTTCAACGATCAAGGCCGCCAAGACCCGTCGTCCTTCGGCGGCCAACAAGTTAAAGGTTCGACAGGCTGCAGCCGTGTCCATGGTCTCGAGGCCAATGGGTGGCTCCCCCTGGGGCCCACGTTGCATCAGGCTTGCCATGAGCTGCGGGCTGGGCATGACCTGGCGGCGGCCAGTGCCCAGCAGAATGAGTTCGGGCGCACAAGCCCTCCAGGCTTGAATGTCTGCGGCGCAAAGGCGGCGGATATCGGGGCAGGACCAGGGCTGAGGGGGGGCGTCGGAGGTGACGAGTACAGAGTCGGTGAAGCGCGACCCGTTGATCGTGAGGTAGCCAGGCCCGAGGGCGGTGATGCTGAACTGGCTGGGCGGCAGGTCCGGCTGCAGTTTGGTTGGCATTGGCTTTGAGACTATCAGAGTTTGACGACTTTTTTGCGACCGCTCCTCTAGGCTAAAGTTAGGACTTTTCCCAAGGTCTGGTCCCTTCCATGAAGCCCTTCCCACGCATCCAGCGGCTGCCTCCGTACGTTTTCAACATCACGGGCGAGCTGAAGATGGCCGAGCGACGCCGCGGTGTCGACATCATTGACATGAGCATGGGCAATCCAGATGCGGCCACTCCCGCGCACATTGTTGAAAAGTTGGTGGAGACCGCCCAGAAGGAGCACACCCATGGCTATTCGGTCTCCAAAGGCATCCCCAGGCTGAGAAAAGCGATTGTCGGCTGGTACCAGCGGCGCTACGGCGTGAGCCTCGACCCAGACACTGAAGCCATTGCCACGATTGGATCCAAAGAAGGTTTGGCCCACCTGATGCTCGCCACGCTCGACCGGGGTGACACCGTGCTGGTGCCCAATCCGTCCTACCCCATTCACATCTATGGAGCCATCATTGCTGGGGCAGACATTCGGTCCATCCGCATGACCAACGATGTTGACTTCTTCGAGGAGCTCGAGCGCGCCATTCGGGAATCGATTCCCAAGCCCAAGATGATGATCCTGGGCTTTCCGAGCAACCCCACCGCACAGTGTGTGGACCTGCCATTTTTCGAGCGGGTGGTGGCCCTGGCCAAGGAGCACGGCATTCTCGTGGTGCACGACCTGGCCTATGCCGACATCGTGTTCGACGGCTACCGAGCCCCATCGATCATGCAGGTGCCCGGCGCGCGCGATGTCGCTGTGGAGTTCTTCACGCTGAGCAAGTCATACAGCATGGCGGGCTGGCGCGTGGGCTTCATGGTGGGCAATGCCGAGATGGTCTCGGCCTTGGCGAGGATCAAGAGCTACCACGACTACGGCACCTTCACGCCCATCCAGGTGGCCTCGGTCATTGCCCTGGAAGGCCCCCAGGACTGCGTCGAGGAGGTGCGACGTCAGTATCAGTCCAGACGCGACGTGCTCGCGCGCGGCCTTCTGGATGCAGGCTGGACGGTGGAGGTCCCCAAGGCCTCGATGTACATCTGGGCGCGCATTCCAGAGGCCTACCAGGCCATGGGGTCCTTGGAGTTCGCAAAGAAGCTTCTTTTAGAGGCCCGGGTTGCGGTCTCTCCTGGCATCGGATTCGGAGACTACGGCGATACCCATGTTCGGTTTGCGCTCATTGAAAATGAGCAGCGCATTCGTCAGGCCGTCCGCGGCATCAAAGACATGTTTCGCAAGGATGGCCTGATCAAGCTGCCGGTGGAGCCTGGTCCGGACGGGCAGGGCAGCCTGGCAGGAGCCGAGACATGAGCACGCCTGTGCCGCTTCGGGTCGCCCTGGCGGGGCTTGGCACCGTGGGCGGCGGCGTGGCCGAGTTGCTGCGTCGAAACGCGGAGCTCATTTCCCAGCGGGCAGGCCGCCCGGTGCAGTTGGTGGCCGTGGCCGATCTCGACCAGGCCAAGGCCAGGGGGCTCACCGGCCCGGATTGTCGGGTCTTCTCCGATGCACTTGAGATGCTGGCCGCGGTCAAGCCCGATGTCCTGGTCGAACTCATCGGCGGCCATGGATACGCAAAGACCTTGGTGCTTGGCGCCATCGAGGCCGGTGTGCACGTGGTCACCGCCAACAAGGCCTTGCTGGCGGTGCACGGCAATGACATTTTTCCCCTGGCGGAGGCACGCGGTGTGCAGGTGGGCTTTGAGGCCTCGGTGGCCGGCGGCATTCCCATCATCAAGGCGTTGCGAGAGGGGCTTGCGGCCAATGAGATTGAGTCGGTCGCCGGCATCATCAATGGAACCACCAACTTCATCCTCTCCGAGATGCGCGACAAGGGCCTCGGATTTGACGAGGTGCTGGCCCAGGCCCAGAAACTCGGCTATGCGGAGGCCGACCCCACCTTCGATGTCGAGGGCGTGGATGCGGCCCACAAAATTACACTGCTCGCGGCCATTGCGTTTGGTATGCCGTTGGCGTTTGATCGTGCGCATGTCGAAGGCATTCGCGGACTCGCCTCCATTGACATTCGCCATGCCGAGGAACTGGGTCACCGAATCAAGCTCTTGGGCATCACGCGCCGTCGCCCCGAAGGGGTGGAGCTTCGGGTCCATCCCACGCTGGTGCCCGCCAAGCGCCTTCTGGCCAATGTCGAGGGGGCCATGAATGCAGTGCTGGTCAACGGCGATGCCGTGGGACACACCCTTTACTACGGCAAGGGGGCCGGTTCAGCGCCAACGGCAAGCGCCGTGGTGGCCGACCTCATCGACCTTGCCCGGCGCCATGGCTGCGAGGGCGGCACGCCGGTGCCCCATTTGGGCGTGTCTCCCCAGTGGCGTCGGCCGTTGCCTGTGCTGCCCATCGAGCAGGTCACCTCGGGCTACTACCTGCGCCTGCGCGTCTCTGATCGGCCCGGGGTATTGGCCGACATCACGCGGGTTCTGGCCGCCGAGGGCATCTCCATCGACGCATTTGTTCAGCATGAGCCGCAGGACGGCTCCGGCCAGACCGACGTGGTGCTGATCACCCACCGCTGCCTGGAGGCTGCGGTCATGCGTGCCACGGAGCAGCTCGAGGCGCTCGATGCCGTCCTCATGCCGCCAGTGCGACTTCGGGTGGAATCCTTCTCATGAGCCTGGGCTATCGGTCGACGCGCTCGGAGCAGCGACTCGGAGCCTTCACCGACATCCTGCTCGAGGGCCTGTCCCCCGACGGTGGGCTGGCCATCCCCGAGCAGGTGCCGGGCCTGCCGGCCTCGCTGCAGCAGCTCTCCAAAATGGACTACCCCAGCCTGGCCGCCGCCGTGGTGGGCGCCTATGCCGATGACATTCCCGCCCAAGATCTGGCTGAGCTCACGCGCAGGGCTTACACGGCGGAACGATTCGGCAGTTCTGCCATTGCGCCACTGACCGCACTGAGGCCATCCGGTGGCACGCCCATGGCCTTGCTCGAGCTCTCCAATGGGCCCACGCTCGCCTTCAAAGACATGGCCATGCAGCTGCTGGGTCAGCTCTTTGAGTACGTGCTCGAAAAGCGTGGGCAGAGCCTCAATATCCTGGGCGCAACCTCTGGCGACACCGGCAGCGCCGCCGAACATGCCATGAGAGGTCGGCGCGGCGTTGCAGTCTTCATGCTGTCGCCCGAGGGCCGCATGAGCGCCTTCCAGCGGGCCCAGATGTACAGCCTGCAAGACCCAAACATTCACAACCTGGCCGTCCCCGGCAGCTTCGACGACTGTCAGGACATGGTCAAGGCGGTCTCGGCAGACCTTGATTTCAAGGCGCGCTACGCCATTGGCTCGGTGAATTCCATCAACTGGGCCCGGGTGTCCGCGCAGATCGTTTACTACTTTGCGGGCTACTTCCAGGCGGTCGCCCAGAATGGCCTCTCGCTCGGTGCACCCGTCTCTTTTTGCGTGCCCTCTGGAAATTTTGGGAATGTCCTGTCGGGCCACATGGCCCGTAAGATGGGCCTTCCCATCGCGCATTTGGTGGTGGCCACCAATGAGAACGATGTGCTGCACGAATTCTTCGAGTCAGGCGTCTATCGCCCCCGAGGCACGGCCGAAACGCACCGAACGTCCAGCCCGTCCATGGACATCTCCAAGGCCTCGAACTTTGAGCGGTATGTCTTCGACCTTGTCGGATCCGATGCCCAACGGCTCTCGGCCCTCTGGCATCAGTTGGCCTCCGAGGGCTCCTTCTCGCTCAACGATGAGGTGAGCCGGCGGGCGGTGGTCGCCTCTGGAATGCAGTCTGGCCGAAGCCACCATGCAGCCCGAATCGAGACCATTCAGTCGGTCTACCGTGATGAAGGCCGGATCATCGACCCACACACAGCCGATGGCATTTTTGTGGCCCGTCAGTTTCTCGAGCCCGGGGTGCCCATGGTCTGCCTGGAGACGGCGCTGCCGGCGAAGTTCGGTGAGACCATCGAGGAGGCGCTCGGCCGCCCAGCCCCCAGGCCGCCTGGCTTTGAGAACATCGAGTCATTGCCACAGCGGGTCACGGCCATGACCCGGGATGTCACCCTGCTGAAGGCCCACATTGCCCAGTGGGCAGGGCACGCCTGAGGTGAAGACGCTGACTGAGGCCATGGACTGGCTTCTGGCGCAGTCCGGGCCGCCCCCGCAGGCCCAGCAGATTCCTACCGCGTCTGGGCTGGGCCGCATTCTGGCCAAGACCATCACGTCGCCGCTTGCGGTGCCGGCTTTCGACAACGCCCAGATGGACGGCTTTGCCGTGCGGTCCAGCGAGGTCCAGGCAGGCACTGTCCTGACGGTGTCCCAGCGCATCCCGGCCGGTGCAGTGGCAGCACCGCTTCTTCCCCAGACCGCAGCGCGCGTCTTCACAGGTGCCCCCATCCCTGCGGGGGCCGATGCGGTCGTCATGCAGGAGGACACCGAAACCCTCGGTGACGGCCAGGTTCGCTTTCACCGGCCCGCGGCCTCTGGGCAGTTCGTGCGACCGGCCGGCGGTGATCTGCAGGTCGGTCAGGTGGTGCTGCCTGCGGGCCGTCGACTCTCGGCGGCCGACGTCGGGCTGTTGGCCTCGATTGGACTGGCCGAGCTGGACGTCTGCACAAGGCTTCGGGTGGGCGTCTTCTCCAGCGGCAATGAGCTGCGTCAGCCAGGTCAACCGTTGGGAGAAGGCCAGATTTACGACAGCAATCGGCCCATGGTCATGTCCCTCGTTCAGGGCATGGGCCTGTCGGTGGAAGACCTAGGCTCCCTGCCGGACTGCCTCGAGACCACCCGGCGTCGACTCTCCGAAGGTGGTCAAAAGTGCGATGTCCTGCTGACCTGCGGCGGAGTCTCGGTGGGCGAAGAGGATCACATCAAGTCGGCGGTCACCGCGGAGGGCACACTCGACCTCTGGAAGATCGCCATCAAGCCCGGTAAGCCCTTTGCATTCGGCCGGGTGGGGCGTGCAGCCTTTCTGGGCATGCCTGGCAATCCAGTCTCGGCCTGGGTGACGTTTGTCTTGTTGGTGCGCCCATTCCTGCTCAAGGCCTCCGGCCAGGCGGATGTGTTGCCACGGGCGGTCTGGGTGCCAGCCGGCTTTGACAAGCCCACCACCGACGCGCGCCAGGAGTTCCTCCGCGCCAGCATCGATCCGTCCGGGCATGCAGTCCTCCATGCTCGGCAGAGTTCACAGATCTTGTCGTCCATTTCTGAGTCCGAGGGGCTTCTGGAAGTGCCCATGAATGCCGCAGTTGCGCGGGGGGATCGGCTTCGGTTCTTTCCGTTTCCCATGTTTCTGGCCTAGCATCATCGAATGAGCGCATCGATCGACGTCACCCTTCGGCTCTTTGCGGGCCTGCGAGAGTCCACGGGCGTGGAGCAGGAGCGCCTCGCCGTGCCCCCTGGCACTCAGGTGGCACAGGTTCGCAGCCAGCTCGCTGATCGGGGGGAGGCCTGGAGCAGGGGCCTTCGAGACGCACAGCGCACCCGCGCCGCGGTGAATCATCAGCTCGTGGATGAACTCCACGAGTTGCGTGCAGGCGATGAACTGGCGTTCTTCCCGCCGGTGACCGGGGGCTAGCCACATGCCTGGTTCGTCGGCGTCCTCCCATCGGCCCCGGGTTCGGGTTCAGGCCGAAGACTTCAACATCCAGGCCGAGCTCGAGGCCCTGCGCCGACTGCCCAATGGGGATTGGAACGGCAAGGTCGGGGCTGTGGCGAGTTTCATTGGCACGGTTCGAGACCTCAACGAGGGCACCGATGTGGCCCGCATGGTCCTGGAGCACTACCCGGGCATGACCGAGAAGAGCATTGAGGCCATCATCGATCAGGCAGAGGCGCGCTGGCCGCTGCTGGGTGTTCGGGTGGTCCACCGGATTGGCGCCTTGCTGCCCGCCGATCAGATCGTGCTGGTGGCCGTGGCCAGTGCGCATCGTGAGGCTGCTCTGGAGGCCTGCGCCTTCATCATGGATTACCTCAAGTCGAAGGCGCCCTTCTGGAAGAAGGAGTCCACGCCCGATGGCGAACGATGGGTGGATGCCCGCGTGAGCGATGCAACCGCCCTGCAGCGCTGGTCCTCCTGATGACCCCTTGAAAAACCGGGGGTTCGCCCCCACCTCACTCTCCAATCGCGGTTGTGTCCGCCACCACATGAAGGGAGTGTTCCCATGCGTCTCGACAAACTCACCACAGCATTCCAGCAGGCCATTGCCGACGCCCAGAGCCTGGCGATTGGTCAGGACAATCCATCGATCGAGCCCCTCCACCTTCTGATTGCCCTGCTCGAGCAGTCGGAGGGCGGCAGTCGATCCCTGCTCTCACGGGCAGGGGGCAACGTCCAGAAGTTGGTCGCAGATGCGCGCCAGGGGCTTGAGCGTCTGCCGAATGTGTCTCAGGCCACCGGGCAGGTCACGATTGGGTCTGAGCTCACTCGTTTGTTGAACCTGACAGACCGTGAGGCACAACGCCGAGGCGATCAGTTCTTGGCGAGCGAACTCTTTCTGCTGGTCTTGGCCGACGACAAGGGCGAGGCCGCCCGGCTTCTGCGGGATGCGGGCGTGAGCCGCAAGAGCCTGGAGATGGCGGTCGATGCCGTTCGGGGTGGCGCGGCTGTGAGCAATGCAGAGGCCGAGGGCCAGCGTGAGTCGCTCAAGAAATACACCGTCGATCTTACGGAGCGGGCCTTGGCGGGCAAGCTCGACCCGGTCATTGGCCGGGACGATGAGATCCGTCGTTGCATTCAGATCCTGCAGCGGCGAACCAAGAACAACCCTGTCCTCATCGGTGAACCGGGTGTCGGCAAGACAGCGATTGTGGAAGGCCTTGCCCAGCGCATCGTCAATGGAGAGGTGCCCGAAGGCCTCAAGGGTAAACGTGTCCTCACCCTCGACATGGCGGCGCTGCTCGCAGGTGCCAAGTTCAGAGGCGAGTTTGAGGAGCGGCTCAAGGCCGTGCTCAAGGATGTGGCGGCCATGTCCGAGAGCGACCAAGGGCATCCGATTGTCTTCATCGATGAGATCCACACCATGGTGGGGGCCGGCAAGGCCGAGGGCGCGATGGATGCCGGCAACATGTTCAAGCCCGCGCTCTCTCGCGGCGAACTGCACTGTATTGGCGCCACCACGCTCGATGAGTACCGAAAGTACATCGAGAAGGATGCAGCCCTCGAGCGCCGGTTCCAGAAGGTCTTGGTGGGTGAGCCCACGGTGGAGGCAACCATCGCCATTCTGCGTGGCCTCCAGGAGCGGTATGAGCTGCACCACGGCGTTGACATCACTGACCCGGCCATCGTGGCGGCGGCCGAGCTCTCAAATCGTTACATCACAGACCGCTTCCTGCCCGACAAGGCGATCGACCTCATCGATGAGGCGGCCAGCCGCATCAAGATGGAGATCGACTCCAAGCCCGAGGTCATGGACAAGCTCGACCGCCGGCTGATCCAGCTCAAGATCGAGCGCGAGGCTGTTCGGAAGGAGAAGGACGATGCCTCGAAGAAACGCTTTGAACTCATTGAGCAAGAGATCGCCCGGCTCGAGCGTGAGGTCTCAGACCTCGAAGAGATCTGGCGGGCTGAGAAGTCTGCGGTGCAGGGGTCTCAGCACATCAAAGAGGAAATCGAGCGTCTGCGCCTGGAGATTGAGCAGCACACCCGCAAGGGTGACTGGCAGAAGGTGTCTGAGCTTCAGTACGGCCGGCTGCCGGAGTTGGAGTCACGCCTCAAGGCGGCGGATGCTGCGGGCCAGCCTGGGGAAGGCCAGCGGGCCCGACTGCTGCGCACGCAAGTCGGTGCAGAGGAAATCGCCGAGGTTGTCTCCAGAGCCACAGGCATCCCCGTCTCCAAGATGATGCAGGGTGAGCGCGACAAGCTGCTGCAGATGGAAGACTTCCTTCACCACCGGGTGGTGGGCCAGGACGAGGCGGTCACCCTCGTGGCCGACGCCATTCGACGCTCTCGCGCGGGGTTGTCCGACCCGAACCGGCCTTATGGGTCCTTCCTGTTCCTGGGCCCGACTGGGGTGGGCAAGACGGAGCTCTGCAAGGCGCTGGCCCAGTTCTTGTTCGACTCCGAAGAGCACCTGGTGCGCATCGACATGAGTGAGTTCATGGAGAAGCACTCGGTGTCGCGGTTGATCGGTGCGCCCCCGGGCTATGTGGGCTACGAGGAAGGCGGAACCCTCACCGAGGCGGTGCGCCGCAAGCCCTATAGCGTTATTTTGCTCGATGAGGTGGAGAAGGCCCATCCCGATGTCTTTCACGTGCTGCTGCAGGTGCTCGACGATGGCCGGCTCACCGATGGGCAGGGCCGCACGGTCGACTTCCGCAACACGGTGGTGGTCATGACCTCGAACCTGGGCTCTCAGGAGATTCAGCGGCTTGTCGATGCGCCCCGCGCAGCCGTGAAGGCGGCCGTGATGGAGGAGGTCAGGCAGCACTTTCGGCCCGAGTTCATCAATCGCATCGACGAGATCGTGGTCTTCCATGGGCTCGACCGGACCCACGTGCGCAAGATTGCGGGCATTCAACTCGAGCGGCTGGGGGCTCGACTGGCCCAGCGCGACCTTCGCCTGGAGATCTCGGATGAGGCCCTTGATGAGATTGCCAAGGTGGGCTTTGATCCGCTCTTCGGGGCCCGTCCGCTCAAGCGTGCCATCCAGTCCCAGATCGAGAACCCGATCGCCAGGCTCATTCTGGAGGGACGGTTTGGCCCGAATGATGTCGTGCCTGTCGATCTCCACGACGGCCAGTTCTCATTTGAGCGGGTGGTCCATTGAGCGAGGCCATGCCGAGGGATGCCTCTGTCTGGCGCCGATTTGTCGGCATGGGCTACGAGTTTTTCTTGCTGGTTGGCCCCGTGATGTTGGTGGCCTTTGTCTACAGCTTTCTGGTGGGCCAGACAGACCATGCCGATCAGGGCAAGCGGGTAGGGCTTCAGATGGTGCTCTACCTCACGCTGCTCGGCTACTTCGCCTGGGGCTGGAGCCTGGGCCGGGTGACACTGCCCATGCAGACACTCCAGCTCCAGGTGGTGGATTCCGCCACCGGGGGGCCGATCACGCGGCTCCGGGCGTTCTCCCGGGCCTTCGTTGGCAGCCTGTCCTTGGTGAGTGGTCTCTGGCTGATCGTTGCGCTGGTCCGCCGAGACCGTCAGACAGCCCACGACCTCCTCACCCGTACCCGCCTCGTCCACGTGCCACGTCCGCGGCCAAGTTGACCCTTTTTTAAGGCCCGACTATCATCCTGGGCTTGCCGATTGAAGCGTCGAGCCTCGGCCCACAAGGCTTTTTGGCTCGCCGATCCATCAGCTTCAAGCCCCTGCTCGATGTCTGTGTCGTCGATTGCTCGATGGCACCGACGGGTGGGGATCACTAGAACTGTTTAGGACCGAACAACATGGACATCACAGGCGCGGAAATCCTGGTGCGTTGCCTCCAGGAAGAGAAAGTAGAGCATTTATTCGGATACCCCGGCGGGGCCGTCCTCTACATCTACGACGAAATTTTCAAGCAGGACAAGGTCAAGCACATCCTCGTGCGGCATGAGCAGGCAGCCGTGCATGCGGCCGATGCCTATTCGCGGTCGAGCCAGAAGACAGGCGTCTGCATCGTGACCAGTGGCCCCGGCCTGACCAATGCGGTCACGGGCATTGCCACGGCCTACATGGATTCCATCCCGATGGTCATCATCTCGGGCCAGGTGCCAACCCATGCCATCGGCCTGGATGCCTTTCAAGAGTGCGACACCGTGGGCATCACACGGCCTTGTGTGAAGCACAATTTCTTGGTCAAGGATGTCAAAGAGCTGGCCAGCACCATCAAGAAGGCCTTTCACATCGCTCAGAGCGGCCGACCAGGGCCGGTGCTGGTGGATGTTCCCAAGGACATCACGCGCGATCGATGCAAGTTCGAGTACCCCAAAGAGGTCTCGATGCGGTCCTACAGCCCGGTGGTCAAGGGCCATCTTGGTCAGATTAAAAAGGCCGTGCAGATGATCCTCTCTGCCGAGCGGCCCATGGTTTACTCCGGTGGCGGCGTGATTCTCTCGAATGCGTCGGACGAACTCACCGAGCTTGTTGACCTTCTCGGCGCGCCCTGCACCAACACACTCATGGGCCTGGGCGCCTACAAGGCCAGCGACCCGAAGTTCCTGGGCATGCCCGGCATGCACGGCACCTACGAATGCAACATGGCCATGCAGCACTGCGATGTGCTCATTGCTGTGGGCGCGCGGTTCGATGACCGGGTGATTGGCAACCCGAAGCACTTTGCCCAAAACCCCCGCAAGATTGTTCACATCGACATCGATCCGTCGGTCATTGCCAAGCGTGTGAAGGTCGACCTCCCCATCGTTGGGGATGTCCGCGAGGTCTTGAAGGACCTCATTGGCATTCTCAAGGAGGGCATGGCGCCTGGCAGCAAGCCCGCTGCAAAGCCATACGAGGCCTGGTGGAAGCAGATCACCGAGTGGCGCGGGCTCAACTGTCTTGCCTACAAGGCCAGCGACGAGGTGATCAAGCCCCAGTCGGTGGTGGAGGCGGTCTGGCGGCTTACGAATGGCGATGCCTTCGTGACCTCGGATGTCGGGCAGCACCAGATGTGGGCGGCCCAGTACTACCGTTTCGATAAGCCTCGGCGTTGGATCAACTCTGGGGGCTTGGGCACCATGGGCGTGGGCCTGCCCTATGCCATGGGTGTGAAGTTCGCGAATCCCGATGCCGAGGTGGTCTGCATCACGGGCGAGGCCTCGATCCAAATGAACATTCAAGAGCTCTCCACCTGCCAGCAGTACCGCATCCCGGTGAAGGTGCTGAACCTGAACAACCGCTACCTGGGCATGGTTCGGCAGTGGCAGGAGATTGAATACGGCTCGCGCTACTCCGAGAGTTACATGGATTCCCTGCCTGACTTCGTCAAGCTTGCCGAATCCTATGGCCATGTGGGCATGCGAATCGACAAGCCGGCCGACGTGGAGCCCGCCATTAAAGAGGCGCTGGCGCTCAAGGATCGGCTGGTCTTCATGGACTTCATTACCGATCAGACCGAGAACGTCTGGCCCATGGTTCAGACAGGCAAGGGCCTCACCGAGATGCTCCTCGGTGCAGAAGACCTCTGATGGAGCGCGACATGAGACACATCATTTCCATACTTCTCGAGAACGAGCCCGGTGCGCTCTCACGCGTGGTGGGCCTCTTCTCCGCGCGTGGCTACAACATTGAGTCCCTTACGGTGGCACCCACCGAAGACCAGTCGCTCTCCCGAATGACCATCGTGACCCGCGGCTCCGAAGATGTCATCGAGCAGATCACCAAGCATCTGAATCGCCTCATTGAGGTCGTGAAGGTCATCGATCTCAACGAGTTTCCTCACATGGAGCGCGAGCTCATGCTCATCAAGGTCCGGGCAGTGGGCAAGGAGCGCGAGGAGATCAAGCGCATGGCAGATATTTTTCGTGGCCGAATCATTGATGTCACCGACAAGGCCTACACCATTGAGCTGACCGGAGACGGCAGCAAACTCGATGCCTTCATCGAGGCCCTAGAGGAGGGCACCATCCTCGAAACGGTTCGAACGGGCAGTTCCGGAATTGCCCGTGGTGAACGTGTGCTCCGCGTCTGAAAGGAAATGAAATGAACGTGTTTTACGACAAAGACTGTGACCTGTCGCTGCTCAAGGGCAAGAAGGTTGCCATCATCGGCTATGGCTCTCAGGGCCATGCCCATGCCCAGAACCTCAACGACAGCGGTGTCAATGTCGTGGTCGGTGTTCGAAAAGGTGGGCCATCCTGGGCCAAGGTCGAGAAGGCTGGGCTGAAGGTTGCCGAGGTTCGTGCTGCGGTCGAAGGCGCAGACCTGGTCATGCTGCTTATGCCCGACGAAACCATTGCCTCGGTCTATTCGGCAGACATCGCACCGGTCATCAAGCAGGGTGCCGCCTTGGCCTTTGCCCACGGCTTTAACGTGCACTACGGCCAGGTCGCCCCTCGGGCCGACCTCGACGTCATCATGATTGCCCCGAAGGCCCCCGGCCACACCGTTCGCCAGACCTACACCCAGGGCGGCGGTGTTCCCTGCCTCATCGCCATCCACCAGGACCAGTCGGGCCATGCCCGCGACATTGCTCTGGCCTATGCCAGTGCCATCGGTGGTGGAAAGGCCGGCATTATTCAGACCAACTTCCGGGAAGAGACCGAAACCGACCTCTTCGGTGAGCAGGCCGTGCTGTGCGGTGGCACTGTGGAGCTCATCAAGGCTGGCTTTGAGACCCTGGTCGAGGCGGGCTATGCCCCCGAGATGGCCTACTTCGAATGTCTCCACGAGCTCAAGCTCATCGTCGACCTCATCTATGAAGGTGGCATTGCGAACATGAACTACTCCATCTCCAACAATGCGGAGTTTGGCGAGTACGTGACAGGCCCCAAAGTGGTGGGTCCCGAGGCCAAGGCGGCCATGAAGCTGGCCTTGGAGCGCATTCAGACCGGGGAATATGCCAAGGAATTCATTCTGGAGAACCGGGCCGGTGCGCCAACATTGCAGTCGCGTCGTCGGCTCATGGCGGAGCACCAGATTGAGCAGGTCGGCGAGAAGCTTCGGGCGATGATGCCCTGGATTCGCGCCAACCGGATGGTGGATCAGACCCGCAACTGATGGACGTCGATCGCTATCCCCATCCGCTGCTGGCCAGAGAGGGGTGGTTCTACTCCTTCCTGGCCGTGGCGGCCGCCATCATCGCCACGGCCCTTGATGCGGGGCTCTGGTCGGTTCCGTTCTGGGTCGTGGCCATTTTCGTGATTCAGTTCTTCCGAGACCCTCCAAGGGTCGGCCCGTCTGATCCGAATGCGATCGCCAGTCCTGCCGATGGCCGCATCGTCTTCGTCGGCCCGGAGGCAGACCCCCTTTCTGGCGAACCCGCACTGAAGATCAGCGTCTTCATGAATGTGTTCAACGTGCATTCGAATCGCGCCCCCATTGCCGGCCGCGTCTGCCAGGTTCAGTACTTTCCCGGTCAGTTCGTCAATGCAGCGCTCGACAAGGCGTCGGCCGAGAACGAGCGCAATGCCATCGTGATGGAAGACGACCAAGGCCGTCGCCTCACAGCCGTTCAGATCGCTGGCCTGGTGGCACGGCGTATCCTTTGTTATGTGGAAGAGGGAGACAGCCTTCGCCGAGGAGCCCGTTATGGCTTTATTCGATTCGGCTCGCGGGTTGATGTCTACCTTCCGTTGGGGAGCGAACCGTTGGTGATGCTGGATCAAAAAGTGTCGGCCCACAGCACGGCCTTGGCCCGTTGGCCGGCCCCCGCATGACCCGCCCCATGCTCCCGAGGCGTCGGCAGTCCATTTACCTGCTGCCAAACCTCTTCACCACCGCCTGCCTGTTCAGCGGCTTCTTCGCCATTGTCATGGCGATGAACAACCAGTTCGCACAGGCCGCGGTGGCCATCTTTGTGGCCATGGTTCTCGACAGCCTGGACGGCCGTGTGGCCCGCCTGACCAACACCACCTCCGACTTCGGCGCCAACTACGACAGCCTGGCCGACATGGTGTCATTCGGTGTGGCACCCGCCCTGGTGGCCTATGTCTACGCCCTGCAAGGCATGGGCAAGCTTGGCTGGCTGGCGGCCTTCATTTATGTGGCGGGTGCGGCCCTGCGGCTGGCCCGCTTCAACACCAACATCGGTGTGGTAGACAAGCGCTTCTTTCAGGGCTTGCCCAGCCCTGCCGCTGCGGCCTTGGTCGCGGGCCTGATTTGGCTGGTGACCGATCTCCACGAGGCGCGTTTCATCACCTATAGCGCAGCCGATCTTCGCTGGCTGGTCTGGGGCGTGACCCTCTATGCAGGCGTGACCATGGTCAGCATGGTGCCCTTCTACAGCTTCAAGGACATCAACCTGCGGCGTAGTGTGCCGTTCGTGTTCGTGGCCTTGGGGGCCTTGGTGCTGGTGCTGGTCTCCCAAGACCCCCCGAGCATGCTTTTTCTGGCGGTGGCGGCCTATGCACTCTCCGGTTATGTGTTGTTTTTCTGGCGCAGAGCCAAAGGGCGTGGCGGTGATTTATTTGTTGAATCGGATTCAAAAGATTTATAGTATGAGCATCATGAACTCGATGTCGTCTTGCCCTCGTGGCCTGCTTGAGCATCTATCCCTGGGTCGACTGCGCCCCGGGCGCTAACCATCGACCCCCTCCGGCTGTCCGCGCCGGTTCAACACAGCGGACCAACCCCTATCTCGAATTTGTTGCTCAAGGAGCCTCATGATGGCTGATCAATTGGTGATTTTCGACACAACGTTGCGTGACGGTGAGCAGAGCCCCGGCGCATCCATGACCAAGGACGAAAAAGTCCGCATTGCCCGGCAGCTCGAGCGGCTGAAGGTCGATGTCATCGAGGCCGGCTTTGCAGCCGCAAGCCCCGGCGATTTCGAGGCGGTGCGGGCCGTGGCAGAGACCATCAAAGACAGCACGGTCTGCTCATTGGCACGTGCCACCTCTCAAGACATCGAGCGGGCCGGCACGGCCGTTGCACCGGCGCCCCGCAAGCGCATTCACACCTTCATTGCCACCAGCCCGATCCACATGGAGAAGAAGCTGCGCATGAACCCCGATCAGGTGGTCGAGGCGGCCATTGCGGCAGTCCGGCAGGCGCTCACCTACACATCCGATGTCGAGTTTTCTGCCGAGGATGCCGTTCGGTCAGACATCGATTTCCTCGTTCGTATTTTTGGCGAAGTGATCAAGGCCGGGGCCAGCACCATCAATGTTCCCGACACGGTCGGCTACAGCGTGCCAGGACAGTGGGGCGATCGAATGTCGCAGCTCATCGCCAAGACCCCTGGCGCAGACAAGGTGGTCTGGTCCACCCATTGTCACAACGACCTTGGCATGGCCGTGGCCAACTCCTTGTCAGCAGTGCTTGCTGGCGCCCGGCAGGTGGAGTGCACGATCAACGGCCTGGGCGAGCGGGCCGGCAACGCGAGCCTTGAAGAGATTGTTATGGCCGTGAAGACCCGCCGAGATGTCTTCGGCTGCGACTCTGGCATCGACACCAGTCAGATCGTTCCGGCCTCTCGGCTGGTCTCCCAGATCACCGGGTATCCGGTGCAGCCCAACAAGGCCATCGTGGGCGCCAATGCCTTTGCCCACGAGTCCGGCATTCACCAAGACGGTGTGCTCAAGCACCGCGAGACCTACGAGATCATGCGTGCGGAGGATGTCGGCTGGACGGCCAATCGCATCGTGTTGGGGAAGTTGTCTGGCCGAAACGCCTTCCGACAGCGCCTTCATGCCATTGGCATAGAGTTGGATGGGGAGCAGGCGCTCAACGATGCCTTTGCCCGCTTCAAAGCCCTTGCAGACCGAAAGACGGAGATCTTCGATGAGGATCTCCATGCCATTGTCTCGGGGGAGCAAGAGCCCAGCGCGGAGCGCTATCGGCTCGTGTCCCTGTCCCAGCACTCCGAGATGGGGGAGCAGCCCATGTCGAAGGTGGTCTTCTCGGTCTCGGGCCAGGAGGTCCGCTCGGAGTCCAACGGCAATGGCCCCGTTGACGCCACCGTCAAGGCCATTGAGCAGGAGGTCAAGAGCGGTGCAGAGCTCTTGCTCTTCTCGGTCAATGCCATCACGACGGGCACGGAATCCCAGGGAGAGGTCACCATGCGGCTCTCCAAGGGGGGGCGAATTGTCAATGGGATGGCCTCAGACCCCGACATTGTGGTGGCCTCGGCCAAGGCCTATCTCAATGCCCTCAACCGGCTGGCAGCAGAGCCAAGGGTGAATCCGCAGCAGCCCTAGGCCAGGCTTGTCTGGATGCAGGAAATCCAGTAAAATCAAGCGGTTTCACTCGCACGGCGCGCCCGGCAGGCGTGTCCGCAAGTTCAATCCTTTTTTCCAGGGGTTTTTGCCATGACCGTTGCACATTTGCCCAAGTCTGAGATCGTTTCGCAGTTCCAACGGGCCCCGGCCGACACCGGCTCGCCCGAAGTTCAAGTGGCCCTGCTCACTGCCCGCATCAATGAACTCACGGCCCACTTCAAGATCCACGCCAAAGACCACCACTCCCGTCGGGGTCTTCTCAAGATGGTGAGTCGTCGGCGAAAGCTGCTCGATTACCTTAAAAACACAGACCTACCGGCCTACCGCACGCTGATTGAGCGACTGGGCCTGCGCAAGTGATGCATGCCACGCCAGATCCGGGCCTCGGCCCAACGTGATCTGGCGTTTTTGTTTGGGCCCTTTGTTGGCCACCCAAGCCCTCTGCAGCAACCGTGCACTCATTTAAAGGAACAAACGTGTTCAACATTGCCAAAGAAACCTTCCAGTACGGCTCCCAGACGGTCACCATTGAAACGGGTGAGATTGCCCGTCAGGCCAGCGGCGCCGTGCTCGTCAACGTCGAAGACACCGTTGTACTCGCCACGGTTGTGGCCGCCAAAACAGCCAAGTCCGGCCAAGATTTTTTCCCGCTCACCGTCGATTACCAAGAAAAGACCTATGCCGCTGGCAAGATCCCAGGCGGATTTTTCAAGCGGGAAGGGCGCCCGAGTGAGAAGGAGACCCTCACGTCCCGACTGATCGACCGACCCATTCGGCCGCTCTTTCCAGAAGGCTTCTACAACGAGGTGCAGGTGGTCTGCACCGTGATGTCCCTCAATCCAGAGGTCGACCCCGACATCGTGGCCATGATTGGCACGTCTGCTGCACTGGCCATTTCTGGCGTCCCGTTCGATGGCCCCATTGGTGCAGCACGCGTTGGCTACGTGAACAACCAGTACGTGCTCAACCCCACGGCCACTCAGCTGAAGTCCTCCCGTCTCGACCTGGTCGTGGCGGGCACCGAGGCGGCCGTGCTCATGGTGGAGTCCGAGGCCGACCAGCTCCCCGAAGACGTCATGCTGGGGGCGGTGGTGTTTGGGCATGAGCAAATGCGCCACGCCATCGGTGCCATCAATCGGCTCGTGGAAAAGGCTGGCAAGCCCGAGTGGGATTGGAAGCCTGCGGCCCAGAACGAGGCCCTCATTGGCCGCATCAAGGCGCTCGCCGAAGAGTCCTTCAAGCAGGCCTATCTGCTTCGCAACAAGCAGGAGCGCTCGCAGCGTCTCAAGGAGATCTACAGCCACGTGGAAACCACGCTGGCCCAGGAGGCCGAGGCCTCAGGTCAGCCGCTGCCCTCCGGCAACACCATCAACGACACGCTTTTTGGTCTCGAGGCGGCTGTGGTCCGTGGGCAGATCCTCAGTGGCCAAGCGCGCATCGATGGCCGCGACACTCGCACAGTCCGGCCGATCGAGATTCGTACAGGTGTCCTCCCCCGTGCCCATGGCTCCGCATTGTTTACGCGTGGTGAGACCCAGGCTGTGGTGGTGGCCACACTTGGAACCAACCGCGATGAGCAGATCATCGACGCCCTGGGCGGCGAGTACCGTGATCGCTTCATGCTCCACTACAACATGCCCCCGTATGCCACCGGTGAAACAGGCCGAGTCGGCACCCCCAAGCGGCGTGAGATCGGTCATGGCCGTTTGGCCAAGCGCGCATTGGTGGCCGTGCTCCCAGCGCCCGAGGATTTTGCATACGCCATGCGGGTGGTCAGTGAGATCACAGAGTCCAACGGCTCATCCTCGATGGCCTCGGTCTGCGGTGGCTGCCTGGCTCTCATGGATGCGGGCGTTCCGCTCAAGGCCCACGTGGCCGGCATCGCCATGGGCCTCATCAAAGACGGGGGTCGCTTTGCGGTGCTCACAGACATCCTCGGCGATGAAGACCACCTCGGCGACATGGACTTCAAGGTGGCTGGCTCCGAGATTGGCATCACAGCCCTGCAGATGGACATCAAGATCCAGGGCATCACCAAAGAGATCATGCAGGTTGCACTGGCCCAGGCCCTCGAGGCACGCCTGCACATCCTTGGCAAGATGAAGTCCGCCATGGGCGGCGCCCGAACAGAGCTCTCCGAGTTCGCCCCACGTCTCTACACCATGAAGATCAATCCGGAGCGCATCCGCGACGTCATCGGCAAGGGCGGTGCAACGATTCGCGCCATCACCGAGGAGACCGGCACCACCATCGACATCAAGGAAGATGGCTCGATCACCATCGCAGCGACCACGGGCGACGCGGCCCGAGCCGCCATGAAGCGAATCGGGGAGCTTACCGCCGAGGTCGAGGTGGGCAAGGTCTACGAGGGCAATGTGCTGCGCCTGCTGGAGTTTGGTGCCATTGTTTCTGTTCTGCCCGGCAAGGATGGCCTGCTCCACATCTCTCAGATTGCCAACGAGCGCGTCAATCAGGTCTCCGATTACCTCAAGGAAGGCCAGATGGTTCGCGTCAAGGTGATCGAGGCCGACGAGAAGGGCCGCCTGCGCCTGTCGATGAAGGCGGCGATGGAAGCCTCCCCCGAGGCCGCGGCCCCAGCAGGCGAGTAAGCCAGCCCAGACACTGTTGTCATGAACCGTCGTCCACTGGTGCTTGGAAACTGGAAAATGAACGGCGACATGGTCCGCAATGAGGCCTTGCTGGCGGCTGTTCTCGAGCATTCCGCGGCCGTGCTGGCATCCGACCATGTCGATGCGGGCATTGCTGCGCCTGCGCCCTATCTCTTTCAGGTCGCGGTTCGATGCAAGGGCAGGGGGCTGCAGTGGGGTGCTCAGGACGTCTCCGATGAGCATCAGGGGGCCTTTACAGGTGAGATCTCCGTCGACATGCTCCGAGACTTCGATGTCCACTTCTCTCTGGTGGGCCATTCCGAGCGGCGTGCCCGGCACGGCGAGGCCGATGCCCAGGTGGCCAAGAAGGTGGCCTGTCTGCTGGAAGGTGGCCTCACGCCGGTGGTCTGCGTGGGAGAGAGCCTCTCTCAGCGCGATGCCGGTGAGGCCGTTGCCCACGTCTGTGCGCAGGTTCTCGCGGCCTTGGTGAATTGCCCTGACGATGCGCTGCCCAAGGTGGTGCTTGCATACGAGCCTATCTGGGCCATTGGCACCGGCCGGCAGGCGTCGCCCGCCGATGCACAGGCCATGCATGCGGCCATTCGGGGGGCGCTGGCTGCGCGTTCCTCAGATGCAGCCGGGCAGGTTCGAATTCTCTACGGTGGCAGCCTGGGTGCAGCCACCGCAGATGCCATGTTTTCCGAGGAAGACATCGATGGTGGCCTGGTCGGTGGAGCTTCCCTCGATGCAACGGCCTTCTCCACCATTCTGGCTGCCGCAGAGGCCCGTGCCCTGCGGCAATCCCCCTTATCCATTCAATTGAAATAGGCGTTCAACATGGCTTGGCTCGACACTCTGCTCAACGTGCTTCAGGTGCTTTCCGCCCTGGCCATCATCGTCCTGGTGCTCCTGCAGCAAGGCAAGGGCGCAGACATGGGCGCGGCCTTCGGCTCCGGCAGTGCTGGGTCGGTTTTTGGCGCCACTGGGTCTGCGAACTTCCTGTCCCGCCTCACGGCAGCCATGGCTGTTCTTTTCTTCTCCAGCACGCTTGCGCTGTCCTTCCTGGCCAGCCAGGACATCACCCGTTCGGGTTCAAGTGGCGGTATCATGGAGTCCATTCCGGGGGCGGTCCAGCAGCCCGGTGGCGATCCAACGATCCCCGCCCAGCCCAGCACGGTGCCGGTCCCAAGCGGGCCATCGGGAGCGATACCCAAGCAGTGAGTGGGGTGCTTTCAGTAAGTTGATGCAGGTCAATGTTGTCGTCATGCCGACGTGGTGAAATTGGTAGACACGCTATCTTGAGGGGGTAGTGGCGAAAGCTGTGCGAGTTCGAGTCTCGCCGTCGGCACCAACGAAGGGCTTCGTTTCAAGGGGGACGTATGAGTTTGGAGCAGTACCTGCCTGTGCTGCTATTCATTCTGGTGGGCGCTGCTGTCGGCGTGGGTCCCATGCTCATCGGAAAGCTCCTCGGTCCCAACCAGCCCGACTCCGAGAAACTCTCCCCATACGAGTGCGGCTTCGAGGCCTTCGAAGACGCCCGCATGCAGTTCGATGTGCGCTACTACCTGGTGGCCATTCTGTTCATCCTCTTCGACCTCGAGATCGCATTTCTCTTTCCCTGGGCGGTGAGCCTCCAAGAGATTGGTCTCTTTGGCTTCTTGTCGATGATGGTCTTCCTCTCCATACTGGTGCTCGGCTTCATCTATGAATGGATGAAGGGCGCCCTCGACTGGGAATAGACATGGCGATCGACGGCGTACTCAAGCAGGGCTTCATCACGACCACGGCCGACGAGGTCATCAACTGGACGCGCACTGGCTCGCTCTGGCCCATGACCTTCGGTCTTGCCTGCTGTGCGGTGGAGATGATGCATGCAGGCGCCTCTCGATACGACCTCGACCGCTTTGGCGTGGTCTTTCGCCCGAGCCCCCGGCAGTCCGATCTCATGATTGTTGCGGGAACCCTCTGCAACAAGATGGCGCCCGCCCTTCGCAAGGTCTATGACCAAATGCCCGAGCCGCGTTGGGTACTCTCCATGGGCAGTTGTGCCAACGGAGGCGGCTACTACCACTATTCCTATTCGGTCGTGAGAGGCTGCGACCGCATCGTGCCCGTCGACATTTATGTTCCTGGCTGCCCGCCCACGGCCGAGGCGCTGCTCTACGGAATCATTCAACTGCAGCAGAAGATCAAGCGCACCAGCACGATCGCCAGAGACTAAGCACAGAGCCCAACAGATGTCCGCCACTCCGGAATCCAAAGACACGCCCGCTGCAGCCGCCGCCCAGGACGCCCTGGCCAGCGCAGTTGTTGGTGCGCTGGGTGGGCTGGCCGAGAAGGTTTCGGTGTCTCTTGGTGAGGTGACCCTGGAGGTGCGACCCACCAACCTGTTGGCCGCGGCCGAATCGCTTCGAGACCACCCAGACCTGGCCTTCGACACCCTGGTCGATCTCTGTGGCATGGACTACCAATCCTTTCGAAATGCGCCATGGTCTGGCCGCCGGTTTGCCGTGGTCTCGCATCTTTTGTCTGTGGCCAAGAACCAGCGCCTCCGACTTCGCGTCTTCTGCGAGAACGACGACTTCCCCACGGTGGAGTCCCTCACGGGCGTGTGGCCGGCGGCGAACTGGTACGAGCGCGAGGCGTTCGACCTCTTCGGAATCTTGTTTGAGGGCCATTCAGACCTGCGCCGAATCCTCACCGACTACGGCTTCATTGGCCATCCATTCCGCAAGGATTTTCCAGTCTCGGGCCATGTGGAGATGCGTTACGACCCTGCACAGCAACGGGTGATCTACCAGCCCGTCACCATCGACCCTCGTGAGATCACACCGCGCGTGGTTCGAGAGGACACCTATGGCCGAGCTTAAGAACTACACCCTCAATTTCGGCCCCCAGCATCCGGCCGCCCACGGTGTGCTCCGACTGGTGCTCGAACTCGATGGCGAGGTCGTCCAGCGGGCCGACCCGCACATTGGCCTTCTGCACCGCGGAACCGAAAAGCTGGCAGAGTCCAAGACCTTCCTTCAGTCCGTTCCATACATGGATCGCCTGGACTACGTCTCGATGATGTGCAACGAGCATGCCTATGTCATGGCCATCGAGAAGCTCACCGGGGTCACTCCGCCCGTTCGAGCCCAGTACATCCGTGTCATGTTCGATGAGATCACCCGAATCCTGAATCACCTGCTCTGGATCGGCGCCCATGGCCTCGACGTTGGCGCCATGGCGGTCTTCCTCTATGCCTTCCGCGAGCGGGAAGACCTCATGGACTGCTATGAGGCGGTGTCTGGTGCCCGTCTGCATGCCGCCTACTATCGGCCCGGTGGCGTCTATCGCGATCTTCCCGATGCCATGCCCCAGTACGAAGAAAATCGGCTGCGCAGCAAATCTCAGATTCGCCGGCTGAACGCCAACCGCGACGGCAGCCTGCTCGACTTCATCGAAGACTTCACGAATCGTTTCCCTGCCTGCGTAGACGAGTACGAGGCGCTGCTCACTGACAACCGCATTTGGAAGCAGCGTTTGGTTGGCATTGGGGTGGTCTCGCCGGAGCGCGCCAAGGCCCTTGGCTTTACCGGTCCCATGCTTCGGGGCTCCGGCGTTGCCTGGGATCTGCGCAAGACCCAGCCCTACGAGGTCTACGACCAGATGTCCTTCGACATTCCCGTTGGCAAGGAGGGCGACAGCTACGACCGCTACCTGGTTCGAGTGGCGGAGATGCGAGAGAGCAACAAGATCATTCGGCAGTGCGTGGACTGGCTGCGGGCGAATCCCGGCCCGGTCATGACCGACAACCACAAGGTGGCCCCGCCCGACCGGGTGAGCATGAAGTCCAACATGGAAGAGCTGATCCACCACTTCAAGCTCTTCACTGAAGGGTTTCATGTCCCCGAGGGTGAGTGCTACAGCGCCGTCGAGCACCCCAAGGGAGAGTTCGGCATCTACCTGGTGTCCGACGGTGCCAACATGCCGTACCGGCTCAAGATCCGCGCCCCGGGCTTTGCACACCTTCAGGCGCTCGATGAGATGTCCCGTGGCCACATGATTGCCGACGTCGTCACCATCATTGGCACGCAGGACATCGTCTTCGGAGAAATCGACCGATGAGCGTGCAGATGCCCCTGACCGAGCAGCCTCGGCGTCTCCTCTCCGATGCGTCTTACGCCAAGATCGATCGTGAGCTCACGAAGTACCCGTCCGACCAGAAGCGGTCGGCCGTGATGTCTGCCCTGCGAATTGCCCAGGTGGAGCACGGCCAGATCACACCAGACCTCGAGGCCGAGATCGCCGCCTACCTCGAGATGCCGCCCATGGCGGTGCACGAGGTGGCCACCTTTTACAACATGTACAACCTCAAGCCGGTGGGCTGCTACAAGCTCACCCTGTGCACGAACCTGCCTTGTGCCCTGCGCTCGGGCAATCATGCGGCAGCCTACCTCCAGCACAAGCTCGGCGTGGGCTTTGGTGGTACCACGCCCGATGGTCTCTTCACCCTGCAAGAAGGGGAGTGCCTTGGGGCCTGTGGCGATTCCCCCGTGATGCTCGTGAACAATCACAAGATGTGCAGCTGGATGTCCAACGACAAGATCGACGCCCTGATCGAGGAGCTTCGCGCCGGGGCGGCCACAAAAGGAGAACGCTGATGGGTGCACCCGAGATCCCCTTCATCGACACCTGTTTCCACGGTCGTCACATCTCACCCCAAATCCTCGCAGACCTCACACCAGAGGCCTGGCACCTCAAGGACTACGAGGCCAGGGGCGGCTACCTTGCGCTCAAGAAGATTCTGGGAGCCGACGGTGGCCCGGGCATGACTCAAGAGGAAGTCATCGCAGAACTCAAGACCTCCGCCCTTCGGGGCCGCGGCGGTGCGGGCTTCCCCACAGGCCTGAAGTGGAGCTTCATGCCGGCCAAGCTCCCCGTGCAGAAGTACCTGGTGTGCAATTCCGACGAGGGCGAGCCCGGCACCTTCAAAGACCGCGACATCATTCGCTACAACCCGCACATCCTGATCGAAGGCATGGCCATTGCGGCCTATGCCATGGGCATCACGGTGGGCTACAACTACATTCACGGTGAGATCTGGGCCGAGTACGAGCGTTTCGAGTTGGCCCTGGATGAGGCCCGGGCGGCGGGTTACCTTGGCGAGAACATCCTCGGCCGTGGCTTTTCCTTTCAGCTGCATGCCCACCATGGCTATGGCGCCTACATCTGCGGTGAAGAAACGGCCCTGCTGGAATCTCTCGAGGGCAAGAAGGGGCAGCCTCGGTTCAAGCCACCCTTTCCCGCGAGCTATGGTCTCTACGGCAAGCCCACCACCATCAACAACACCGAGACCTTCTCGGCCGTGCCTTGGATCATTCGCAATGGCGGTCAGGCCTACCTCGAGGTGGGCCGCCCGAACAATGGCGGCACCAAGATCTTCTCCATCTCCGGCGATGTGGAGCGTCCGGGCAACTACGAGATCCCGCTGGGCACACCCTTTGCAAAGCTGCTCGAGCTGGCCGGGGGCATGCGAGACGGCCGCAAGCTCAAGGCCGTCATTCCCGGGGGCTCCTCCATGCCCGTGCTGCCGGCCGAGATCATGATGGCCACCGACATGGACTACGACTCCATTGCAAAGGCTGGCTCCATGCTCGGCTCGGGCGCGGTCATTGTGATGGACGAGACCCGATGCATGGTGCGTTCACTGCTCAGGCTGTCGTACTTCTATCACGAGGAATCCTGTGGCCAATGCACACCCTGCCGCGAGGGCACGGGCTGGCTCTGGCGCATGGTCAAGCGTGTGGAGGAGGGCAAGGGCACCCTCGAGGATCTCGACCAGCTCAACCGCGTGGCCGACAACATCCAGGGCCGAACCATCTGTGCGCTTGGCGATGCTGCCGCCATGCCGGTGCGGGCCTTCCTCAAGCACTTTCGGCATGAGTTTGAACACCACATCACGCATGGGCGCTGCATGGTGCCCGACTACCTCTAGCGCTGAAGGCCAGACCCCATGATTGAACTCGAGATTGATGGCAAGAGGGTGGAGGTTGCGGCGGGCAGCATGGTCATGGATGCCGCCACGAAGCTCGGTCTCTATGTTCCACATTTCTGTTATCACAAGAAGCTGTCGATCGCCGCCAATTGCCGCATGTGTCTGGTCGAGGTCGAGAAGGCGCCCAAGCCGCTCCCGGCCTGTGCCACTCCCGTGGCCGCGGGCATGAAGGTCTTCACGGCCAGTGAAAAGGCCAAGCAGGCGCAAAAGGGTGTCATGGAGTTCCTGCTCATCAACCACCCCCTCGACTGTCCCATCTGCGACCAAGGCGGTGAGTGTCAGTTGCAAGACCTCGCCGTGGGCTATGGCCCAAGCGCATCTCGTTACACCGAGGGCAAGCGAGTGGTCTTCCACAAGCCCATGGGCCCGCTCATCTCGGCCCAGGAGATGTCTCGCTGCATTCACTGCACGCGCTGTGTCCGCTTTGGCCAAGAGATTGCCGGCGTCATGGAACTTGGCATGGCGGGTCGCGGCGAGCACTCCGAGATCATGAGCTTTGTGGGCAGTGCCGTCGAGAGCGAGCTCTCCGGCAACATGATCGATGTCTGCCCCGTGGGCGCGCTCACGAGCAAGCCTTTCCGCTACCAGGCCCGCACCTGGGAGCTCGCCAGACGCCGCTCGGTCAGCCCCCACGACAGCATTGGTAGCAATGTCATCCTTCAAACCAAGGGTTCGAAGGTACTTCGCGTCGTTCCTTATGAACAGGAGGCCGTCAATGAGTGCTGGATCTCCGACCGCGATCGCTTCTCATACGAGGGCCTCACGTCTGAAGATCGTCTGACGGTTCCCATGCGCCGCACGGCAGACGGCCGGTGGCATGAGATCGACTGGTCGGAGGCACTCTCCGAGGCAGCCAAGATTCTTCGGCAGGCGTCTGGCCGGGGGGTGAACCGGGTTCGAGGATTCGCCTCGCCCATGTCGACACTCGAAGAGCTGGGTCTGCTTGCACGGCTGATTCGAGGCCTGCAGAGCGATGCAGTCGACTTCCGGCCGCAGTTGGTGGAGCCGGGCTTCGACTCTCGAGTCTCCGGCGTGCCCACCTTGGGAATGCGCCTCGAGGAGGTCAACGGCCTTGAGCGGGTTCTGGTGGTGGGCGCACAGCTCCGCGCGGAGCTGCCGCTCCTGGCCCAACGCCTGCGCCAGGCGGCCCGTCGGGGTGCGCATGTGCACACGCTGCATGCCTACGCCGAGCCATTGCTGATGCCCGTGGCGAGTCAGACGGTTGCCGCTCCATCGGCCTGGGTCTCGGAGATCGATCAGCTTTTGCATGCGGCGAGTAGCAATGCGAACGTCGATGCATCTGCTGCTGCTCGGCTGGTGGCCTCGCTGCGGTCTGCACCCAATGGTGGTGAGCGTGCAGCCATTTTTCTTGGTGCGGCGGCGCTCGCCCATCCGCAGGCCTCCTTGCTCATCGACAAGTGTCAGACGCTTGCGCAGGCGCTGGGCTGCAGGTTTGGGGTGCTGCCGGTGGGCGCCAACGGCGTTGGTGGCTACATCGCCGGCGCCCTGCCCACGTCCGGGGGTCCGGGGGGTGCAGAGCTATTCAATGAGACACACGCGGCCTATCTGCTCGTGCACCTGGAGCCCTCGCTCGATCTTGCCATGGCACCCGCGGCTGTTCAGACGCTTCAGGCCGCCCGAGACATCTCTGGCGTGGTGGCGCTCACCGCCTACCGCTCTGCGGCGGAGTCGGTTGCAAGCCTGATGCTCCCGATCGCCCCCTACACCGAGACCTCCGGCAGCTTCGTGAATCTTGAAGGACGCCTTCAGTCGTTCCAAGCGGCGGTGCCCCCGCAGGGCGCCACGCGGCCAGGCTGGAAAGTCCTTCGCGTGCTGGGCAACCTGCTCGACGTGCCGGGCTTTGACCAGGCCTCCTCCGAGGAAGTCCTCCAAAGCCTTCTCAAAGTGGCAAGCCCCGGCGACATCCTGCCTGACCTCCCGGCCCTCTCCGTCACGGGTCTGCCTCGCGAGGCGGCTGCGGGCGGGCAGGGCGGCTTTGAGCGGATTGGAGAGATGTCCATCTACATGTCCGACCCCATCGCGCGTCGGTCCCCGCCATTGCTCGAGACGCGTTCATCTGCAGCTCCTCGGGTTGCCATGCACCCGGAAGACATGGTGGCCATTGGCGCCAGCGCCGACATGCTGCTCAACCTCGAAACAGGTGGCCATCGCGTACAGTTGCTGCCCGTGGCCGACCCGGGCCTTGCCCGCGGTGTGGTTCGTGTGCCCCTCGGGCATCCGGGCCTTGCAGCCATCAACATGACCGGCGGACACTTAAATGTCTCGATCGCCAAGCAGCGTGTGGCGGTGGGAGTGGCCTGATGCTGGAGTCCACCATCCTGTCTTTTTCTCAGTTCGGCAGCAGCCTGCTAGGGCCGGCGTGGCCTGTCGTCTATAGCCTCATCAAGATCGCCCTGATTGTGCTGCCCATTCTTGGCATGGTGGCCTACCTCACGCTCTGGGAGCGCAAGCTCATTGGTTGGATGCATGTGCGGCTCGGTCCCAATCGGGTGGGTCCATTGGGTCTGCTCCAGCCCATTGCCGATGCACTCAAGCTGCTCACCAAAGAGATCATCCTGCCGGCACAGGCCAACAAAGGTCTCTACCTGCTCGCCCCCGTCATGACCATCATGCCGGCCCTGGCTGCCTGGGCTGTCATTCCGTTTGGCCCCGAAACCATACTCGCCAACGTGAATGCTGGCCTGCTGCTCTTGCTGGCCATCACCTCCATGGAGGTCTACGGCGTCATTCTGGCCGGCTGGGCCTCGAATTCGAAGTACGCATTCCTTGCGGCCATGCGGGCATCGGCCCAGATGGTGTCCTATGAACTGGCCATCGGATTTGCAGTGGTCGTGGTGCTCATGGTCTCAGGAAGCCTCAACCTCATCGACATCGTGCAGGGCCAGCAGCAGGGCACCTTCCATGAGGCAGGCCTGAATTTCCTCTCCTGGAACTGGCTGCCTTTGTTGCCCATTTTCGTGGTGTATTTCATCTCGGGTGTGGCCGAGACGAACCGCCATCCCTTCGATGTGGTGGAGGGAGAGTCGGAGATCGTGGCGGGCCATATGGTCGAGTACTCGGGCATGGCCTTTGCCATCTTCTTCTTGGCCGAGTATGCCAACATGATCCTCATCTCCGCGCTGGCGGCCCTCATGTTCCTGGGCGGCTGGGATGCACCGGTGGCCGCCTTGGCCTTCATTCCAGGATGGATCTGGCTGGGCTTAAAGACATTCCTGGTCGTGAGCGTGTTCATTTGGATGCGCGCCTCGTTCCCCCGCTACCGCTACGACCAGATCATGCGTCTGGGCTGGAAGATCTTCATCCCCGTCACGCTGGTCTGGCTGGTGGTGGTGGGTGTGTGGATTCAGACCCCTTTCAACATTTGGGCTCGTTAGTCCGAAGGCACCGACATGTCCTCCATCACCCACTTCCTGAAGTCCTTTCTGCTCCTAGAGATGCTGGCCGGCATGGGCGTGACGCTCAAGAACCTCTTCGCGCGCAAGATCACCGTCCAGTATCCAGAAGAGAAGACGCCCATGTCTCCCCGGTTCCGAGGCCTGCATGCCTTGCGTCGGTATCCCAACGGCGAGGAGCGTTGCATTGCCTGCAAGCTGTGCGAGGCCGTCTGCCCTGCGAAGGCCATCACCATCGAGTCAGAGGTCAGGGACGATGGCAGCCGTCGAACCACCCGCTACGATATCGACCTCACCAAGTGCATCTTCTGTGGGTTCTGCGAGGAGAGCTGCCCGGTCGACTCCATCGTCGAGACCAACATCCACGAATACCACGGTGAGAAACGAGGCGACCTCTACTTCACAAAAGACATGCTGCTGGCCGTGGGCGACCGTTATGAACCAGAGATTGCAAAGGCGCGTGAGGCCGATGCCCGTTTTCGATAAGGCCCCTCATCATGCATGAGTCGACCGCTGGTTACTTCTATGCCTTTGCAGCCATCCTGGTCTTTGCTGCGGCAAAGGTCATCACTGCGAGAAACCCCGTGCATGCCGCCCTGTACCTGGTGCTCTCGTTCTGCTCTGCGGCAGCCCTTTGGCTACTGCTGCGTGCGGAGTTCTTGGCCATCACGCTGGTGCTGGTCTATGTCGGCGCTGTGATGGTGCTCTTTTTGTTCGTGGTGATGATGGTCGATCTCGACCTCGACAAGATTCGCAAGGGCTTCTGGGCGAACCTTCGAGTGGCCCTGCCCGTTGGGCTTCTCATCGTCTTTGAGATGGGCGCAATTCTTTTCCGAAGTTTTCAGGTGCCAGAGGCCGCAGCCCCCGTGGTCACGGAGGTCAGCAACACCAAGGCCCTCGGGAAGATTCTCTACACCGATTATTTCTTTGCCTTCCAGATTGCCGCGGTGGTGCTGCTCGTCGCAATCGTGGCGGCCATTGCCCTGACACTGCGCCGACGCAAGGACAGTCGGCATCAAGACCCGGGCGAGCAGGTCAAGGTGCGCGCCCAAGACCGCCTGCGGATGGTTCAGTTCAAAGACGGGAGGCCACAGTGATCACGCTGGCCCACTACCTCATTCTTGGCGCCATTCTGTTTGCCCTGAGCGTGATTGGCATCTTTATGAATCGTAAGAATTTGATTGTCCTGCTCATGGCCATCGAGCTTATGCTGTTGGCGGTCAACCTCAATTTCATTGCCTTCTCACACTACCTTGGCGATCTTGCGGGCCAGGTCTTCGTGTTCTTCATTCTCACGGTGGCGGCGGCCGAGTCTGCCATTGGCCTGGCCATTCTGGTGGTGCTCTTTAGAAACTTGAAGACGGTCGAGGTGGAGCAGCTCGATGGGCTGAGGGGTTAGACCATGATGTCCGTCTACCTCATTGCTG
The DNA here is from genome assembly GCF_965194505.1 of Hahnella aquatica (SeqCode). GTDB lineage: Bacteria > Pseudomonadota > Gammaproteobacteria > Burkholderiales > Burkholderiaceae_A > Hahnella > Hahnella aquatica. The sequence goes on from NZ_OZ239144.1 coordinate 934,963, forward strand.
CGCTGTCCCCGCTCGTGGGCGCCATTCTGGCGGGCTTCTTCGGCAAGGCCCTGGGCCGTGTGAACAGCCATCGAATCACCATTCTGGGCGTGGCCATTTCTCTGGTTGCGTCTTTGGTTGTATTGCAGGATGTCCTCGAGGGCAACACATTCAATGGCGCGGTCTACACCTGGGCCACGGTGGGCAGCCTCAAGATGGAAATTGGCTTCCTCATCGACAGCCTCACCGCCACGATGATGGTGGTCGTCACGTCGGTCTCGCTCATGGTCCACATCTACACCATTGGCTACATGGAAGATGACGACGGCTATCAGCGGTTCTTTAGCTACATCTCCTTATTCACGTTCAGCATGCTCATGCTGGTCATGAGCAACAATTTCCTCCAGCTCTTTTTTGGCTGGGAAGCGGTGGGTCTGGTGTCCTATCTGCTCATCGGTTTTTGGTACAAGAAGCCCACGGCCATCTTCGCCAATATGAAGGCCTTCCTGGTCAATCGTGTGGGTGACTTCGGGTTCATCCTCGGCATCGGGCTTGTGGTGGCCTACACGGGCAGCCTCGGCTACACCGAGGCATTTGCTGCGGCCAGTGCCATGGCAGGCGACACCATTGAGCTCATCCCTGGCGAGGTCTGGCCGCTCTTGGCGGTGGCCTGCATCTGTCTCTTCATCGGCGCCATGGGCAAGTCGGCCCAGTTCCCCTTGCATGTCTGGCTTCCAGACTCCATGGAGGGCCCCACGCCCATTTCTGCGCTCATCCACGCGGCCACCATGGTCACCGCGGGCATCTTCATGGTGGCCCGCATGTCTCCGCTCTTTGAGCTCTCCGACATCGCACTCTCGTTTGTGATGATCATCGGCGGCATCACGGCGCTCTTCATGGGCTTTCTGGGCATTGTTCAAAACGACATCAAACGGGTCGTGGCCTACTCCACGCTCTCTCAGTTGGGATACATGACCGTGGCGCTGGGTGCCTCGGCTTACTCCGTTGCGGTCTTTCACCTGCTCACCCATGCATTCTTCAAGGCCTTGCTGTTTCTGGCGGCCGGCTCGGTCATTATCGGCATGCACCATGAGCAGGACATGCGTCGCATGGGGGGGCTGTGGAGGAAGATGCCCATCACCTATGTGGTGTCATTGCTGGGCTCCCTTGCGCTCATCGGTGCGCCGTTCTTTGCGGGCTTCTATTCGAAGGACATGATCATCGAGGCGGTGAGGGCATCGAACCTCATTGCGGCACCGGTGATCTACGTCATGCTGCTGATGGGCGTCTTTGTCACGGCCTTCTACAGCTTCCGCATGTTCTTCTTGGTGTTTCACGGGCGGCCCCGCTGGGCCGATGCAGGCCACGGGCATGATCACCACGGCCATGGTGGTGAGCCACATGAATCGCCGTGGGTGGTGACCTTGCCACTCATTGCGCTTGCAGTGCCCTCCGTGTTGGCGGGGCACCTGCTCATCGAGACCTTCCTGGTGAGCGACTTCTTTAATGGCGTGATCGTGGTCGACCCATCGCATCCCGCCATGGCAACCCTTGGCGCCTACTTCAAGTCGGCCACTGCACTGGCCTTACATTCTGTGGAGACCTGGCCGTTCTGGCTTGCGGTGTCGGGAGTGGCCTTGGCCGCCGTGTTCTATCTCTGGCTACCTGCCGTGCCAGCCAGCATTGCACGGCAGTTTGGCTGGCTGCATCGCCTGCTCGAGGAGAAGTACTTCATGGATGCCTTTAACCAGCGTGTCTTTGCTGGCGGTGCCCACGGACTCGGCACTGGCCTGTGGCGTCGTGCGGATCAGGCCATCATCGATGGATTCTTTGTCAACGGTTCGGCGCGGCTCGTGGCGGTCTTTGCTTCCATTCTGCGGCTCGGCCAGACAGGCTTTCTCTATCACTACGCCATCGCGATGATCCTCGGCGTTGCCTTGCTGCTCTGGTGGTTCGCACCCTTGTCGGTGGGGCCCGTGACCATGCCCAAATGAACACCATGCAAACCATGACCTCCGCCGGCCTGCCCTGGCTCTCCATCTCGATCTGGTTTCCCATTCTTGCGGGGATGGCGATTCTCTATTTGGGCAAGAAAGAGGTCAGTCAGGCGGGGCAACTTCTCGTGCGCCGGGTGGCCTTGGCGGCCTCTGTGATTGGCTTTCTGGTGACGCTACCCCTGATTGCTGGCTTCGACCTCTCACAGAAGGGCTTTCAGTTTGTGGAGCAGACGGGCTGGATCGCTCGATTCAACATTCAGTATTTCCTGGGCATCGACGGCATCTCGCTCTGGTTCATCCCACTCACAGCGCTGATCACCATTTTTGTGGTGGTGGCCGCCTGGGAGGTCATCGAGGACCGCATCGCCCAGTACATGGGCGCATTCCTCATGCTCTCGGGGCTGATGATCGGCGTGTTTGCGGCCCTCGATGGCATCCTTTTCTACATCTTTTTTGAGGCCACGCTCATTCCGATGTACCTCATCATCGGCATGTGGGGCGGGCCGCGTCGGGTCTATGCGGCCTTCAAGTTTTTTCTCTACACCCTGCTGGGGTCTCTGCTCACGCTGGTGGCCATCATCTACCTCTACAGTCAAAGCGGAAGCTTCGAGATTCCCGCCTGGCATCAGCTGCCACTCGACCTGCCCACCCAGATCGCCATCTTCTCGGCATTTCTCATTGCCTTTGCGGTGAAGGTTCCCATGTGGCCGGTTCACACATGGTTGCCGGACGCCCACGTCGAGGCGCCCACTGGGGGCTCTGTGGTGCTGGCGGCCATCATGCTCAAGCTTGGGGCCTACGGCTTCTTGAGGTTCTCGCTTCCCATTGCACCGGATGCCTCCCACGAGCTCGCAGGCCTCATGATTGCCCTCTCGCTGGTGGCGGTGGTGTACATCGGGCTGGTGGCCTTGGTTCAGGAGGACATGAAGAAGCTGGTGGCCTATTCATCCATTGCCCACATGGGCTTTGTCACCCTCGGATTCTTCATCTTTTCCTCGCTCGGTGTGGTGGGTGGCATTGTTCAGATGGTGTCGCACGGGTTTGTCTCGGGAGCCATGTTTTTGTGCATTGGGGTGCTCTACGACCGGATGCACACTCGGCGGATTGCTGACTACGGCGGTGTCATCAACCGAATGCCGAAGTTCGCTGCACTCTTTGTCTTCTTCGGCATGGCCAATGCCGGCCTGCCGGCCACGAGTGGCTTCATCGGCGAGTTCATGGTGATTCTCGCGGCGGTTCAGTTCGACTTCTGGGTTGGGCTGCTGGCTGCAACAGCCCTCATTCTTGGTGCCGCCTATACGCTCTGGATGATCAAGCGGGTGATCTTCGGTGAGGTGGCCAACGACCACGTCGATGCCCTGAAGGATGTCAATGGGCGAGAGTTTGGAATGCTCATGGCCGTGGCCTTCTTGGTGCTGCTCATGGGTGTCTGGCCCGCGCCGTTTACCGACCGCATGACCACCTCGGTGGAGGCACTCCTGGCCCATGTGGCTGTTTCCAAGCTTCCTGTGGGGGTCACGCCATGACTGCGGCCACGCTGAACTTCTCCACCATTGCTGTCGAGATTGCACTGCTGCTGCTGCTCTCGTTGGTCATGCTGCTCGACCTCTTCTCCAAGCTCCGTGAGCAGGCGGTGCACATCACCAGTGTGCTGGGCCTCTTGCTGCTGGCTGCATGGCAGGCCGTCGAGATCGGCAGTCTCACACCGACGGTGGGCATGAACGGCCTTGTGGTGGTCGACCCGATGGGCGCATTCCTGAAGGCCGGTGCAGCCCTTGCCACGGCAGTCACCCTCATTTATGCGCGACGAACCCTGGCCGATCAGGCCATGGGCAGTGGTGAGTTCCACCTCTTCGCGCTCTTTGCCCTTCTTGGCGGCTTTGTCATGATCTCAGCCAATCACCTCCTCACGATTTACATGGGGGTGGAGTTGCTGTCCCTGTCGCTCTATGCGGCGGTGGCGCTGCGCCGCGACAATGCCTTGTCGACCGAGGCGGCCATGAAGTACTTCGTGCTCGGCGCCCTGGCCTCGGGCTTCCTGCTCTACGGCATGTCCATGATCTACGGTGCGACGGGCAGCCTCGAGATCACCACCATCCAAGACAAGCTTGCGGCTGGGTCAGCCGACCGGCTCGTGATGGTCTTTGGCACCGTGTTTCTGGTGGCCGGCCTCGCCTTCAAGCTGGGGGTGGTGCCCTTCCACATGTGGGTGCCCGATGTCTACCAGGGCGCCCCGACGGCCACGGCGCTGCTCATTGGTGCAGCGCCGAAGTTTGCAGCCTTTGCCATCACCATTCGCCTGCTGGTCTCTGGCCTGATCGGTGTGGCGGTGGATTGGCAGCAGATGCTGCTGGTGCTTTGCGTGCTCTCGCTGCTGGTGGGCAACCTGGTGGCGCTCGTGCAGACCAATCTCAAGCGCATTCTGGCCTACTCCACGATCGCGCACATGGGCTTTATGCTCCTGGCGATTGCCTCGGGCGTGCTGGGCGAGCGCACCGATGGCGCGGTGAATGCCTATGGCGCCTCGATGTTCTATGTGGTCACCTACGCACTCACCACCTTGGGAAGTTTTGGTGTGATCCTTCTGGCGTCCTCTAAGGGATTTGAGTTCGACACCTTGGATGACTTCAAGGGGCTCGCCAAGACGCGCCCAGACCTCGCCTGGATCATGCTCATTGTCGTGTTCTCCCTGGCGGGCATTCCGCCCACGGTGGGCTTTTACGCAAAGCTTGCGGTGCTTGAATCCGCCGTGATGGCAGGCTATGTCGGGCTGGCCATCTACGCCGTGATGACCTCCCTCATCGGCGCCTTCTTTTACCTGCGGATTGTCAAGGTGATGTTCTTTGATGAGCCGGTGCGAGAGCATCCGGTGCCCAGCATTTGCCAGGTCCAGCGTTCGCTTCTTTCGGCCAATGGCATTGCTGTGCTGCTACTGGGTGTGCTGCCAGGCCCGCTCATGGCCTGGTGTGTTCAGGCCATACGGGTGTCTCTCGGTACATGAACGTTAACTCTGCAGCCATGCTTTGGCTATTGATTGGCCTTGCCTTGGCCAGCCTGCCATTCCTCACGGAGCGACGCTTTGGTGTCCTGGTGCGTGGGCCCAAGCCATTCTTCTTTCGGCTACTGGAGCTGCTCGTGGGCTATGGGCTCATGCTGCTCATTGGCTTTGCGCTGGAGGGCGCGGTCGGTCGGGTGCACACACAGACCTGGAACTTCTACGCCATCACCTTTCTGCTCTTCCTGGTGCTGGCGTATCCCTCGTTTGTCTGGCGGCACCTTCGGCGTCGGCCCAGCGGCTCATGAGCCTGCCGGATCCCCGGCCTCTTCCAATGCCCGGGGAGCCCAGCCCCGGCCTCTCTGAGGCACGGCAGTCTGGAGACCTCGTCTATGAGGGGGTGCTGCTGAAAATTCATCGCGATGTGGCCACGGCAGCCGACGGCCATGCATGCATTCGGGAGTACACGATCCACCAGGGCGCGGCGGCCATCGTTCCCCTCATCGGACCTGGCCGTGTCCTCATGGAGCGCCAATGGCGTTATCCCCTGAACCGCAGTTTTTTGGAGTTTCCCGCAGGCAAGCTCGATGCTGGCGAGCCCCCGTTACAGGCGGCTCAGCGCGAGCTTCAGGAGGAGACGGGATACCGTGCTGGGCGTTGGGCACCCCTGGGGCCCATGCACCCCGTCATCTCATACTCCACCGAGGTGATTCATCTCTTTATGGCCACCGATCTGGTGGCTGGTGCCAGCGCGCGTGAGGCAGGCGAGTGCCTGGAGGTGGTCGAGGTTGGCATTGACGATCTCTTTGCACGCATCCAGGCGGGTGAGGTCACCGACGCCAAAACGCTCTCCGCAGCATTCTGGCTCTCGCAGATGAGATCGGGTGCATTTGTTCCGCATTGGCAGGACGCGGCCTAGCCATGTTCTCGCAGCTCACGGTCGTGCGGCTGGGCTGGATGTGGATCAGCGCAGCCGTGGCGCTCTGGATCACCGATGCCATCTTCGACAGCATCTGGTTTGATGGCTTCGCTAGCGTTGCAGTCAGCGCGCTCGTGCTCACCCTGGTGAACCTCACCTTGAAGCCCTTGCTCATGCTCCTAAGCCTGCCCTTCATTGTGATGAGCCTGGGCCTGGCCATCCCCCTGCTCAATGGCCTGGTGCTTCTGGTGGTGGCCGAGCTTGTCACGGGCTTTCATATCTCTGGCTATTGGATGGGCGTGGCAGCCGGCCTGGCCGTGTCTTTTGTAACTTTTTTGTTGGCCGTGGCCACGGGGCAGCGCCTCATGCGTGTTCAGGTGGGGGGCGGCCGAGGCGTGCAGGGCCGACGTGAGCAGCAACGGCCTCCGCCGTCGGGTGGTGCCTCGTCATCGGGCAGGCCCTCGGCCCCGCCCGATGATGATGTCATCGATGTGGAGGTGCGTGAGAAGAAGGAGTCGGATCGACCATGACCAGCCCAGTACCGGCCTCGGTGGGCCATGCCCTGCGTGAGCTCGACACGCCTTGCCTCACCCTCGACCTCGATGCCTTTGAGCGCAATGTCGACCGTTTATTTGAATCGCTTCGGGACTTCCCAGGCGCGGTTCGTCCGCACGCAAAGAGCCACAAATGCCCCGAGCTGGCCCGCCGATTGGTGGCCAAGGGGGCTGTAGGCATCTGTTGTCAGAAGGTGAGCGAGGCAGAGGTCTTCGCAGACCACGGCATTGAGGACATTCTGGTGGCCAACGAGTTCGTGGGTGAGGCCAAGCTGCGGCGTTACCTGGGCTTGGCCCGGCGAGTCCCGCGTCTTGCCTGCTGTGTGGACGACCCGCGCCAGGCGGCGGCCTTATCGACGGCTGCTGTGCAGGCCGGGCTGGTGCTTCAGGTGCTGGTGGAGGTGGATGTTGGTCAGGGCCGCTGCGGTGTGGCCGATGCGGAGGCTGCGGCTGCCCTGGCCATGACGGTGTCGAGTCTGCCAGGACTGTCCTTCTCGGGCCTGCAGGGCTACCACGGCGCCGCACAGCACTTTCGTTCGGCTGACGAGCGGGCTGCGGCCATCTCCGCAGCATCGGCCAAGATGGCCCGCATTCGAGATGCCCTGGCCCAGCAGGGGGTGGTCTGCAAGACGATCACTGGCGCGGGCACGGGCAGTTACTTGTTGGAAGCGGCCTCCGGGGTCTACAACGAACTGCAGCCAGGCTCGTTTGTATTCATGGACGTCGACTACCGACGCAATCGGCTCGAGGGCAGCTCCATGCCGGCCTTTGAGCAGTCGTTGTTTGTGGCGGCAACCGTCATGAGCCAGCCCACTGCCCAGCGGGCCGTGGTCGATGCCGGCCTGAAAGCCTTTAGTGTCGACTCCGGCCTGCCCGAGTTGGTTGGTGTGTCGGGGGCGCGGTACGTGAAGGCATCCGATGAGCATGGTGTCCTGGAGGTGGATGCGGGTGCAGCAGTGGCGCTCGGGGATGTCGTCCGCATTTCCCCCGGTCATTGCGACCCCACCGTGAACCTCTACGACCACCTTGTGGTGCTCCAGGAGGGTTTGGTGAAGGACGTCTGGCCCATCGCGGCCCGAGGATGCCTCGCCTAGCCTCTTGCTACACTAAGAGCCGTGGAAGCGTGGCAGAGCGGTTGAATGCACCGGTCTTGAAAACCGGCGAAGGGGCGACCCTTCCGTGAGTTCGAATCTCACCGCTTCCGCCATTTACGGGTATTCACCAGTTCAATTGCAAAGAGATGTCTCATAGCGTGTTGATACGGTTAACTCCGTAAAAACAACGATCCAAGGGGACATCATGAGGAAATCAGGCGTTTCAATTGCTGGGTATATGCTGGCGGCGGCATCCCTGCTAGGTACCGGCACCGCATATGCCTTGTCGGTCAAGGCAGAAAACTTTCTGCAGACAGAGTCGCCATGGGACATGGCGTTCTTAAAAGACAACACAATGTTCTTCACCGAGAAGTGCAAGGGTTTGTCTGTTCGCCTTCCGGCCGGTGGTGTCAATCGCCTTTTGGGTGTGGGCGGAAGCAAGGGCTACTCGCAAACGAAGAATGATCTCTTCTGCGATGGCCAGGCAGGGGTCCAGGGGGTTGCGGTCGACCCAGAATTCGACAAGAACCGTTTTGTTTATCTGTATTCGAGTTCCAAGGGCGCTAACCGCACCTACGGTGGTTACAACAACATCGTGATGCGGATGAAGGTCAGTGCCGATCTCAAGTCGGTCTCGGACATCGTTGAGATCATCAATGACATCGGCTACAAGCCCAAGGCATCAAACCATCCCTTTGGCGGCCCTGGTGCCCACAACGGGGGTCGTCTTCGCTTTAATCCGGGCGATGGCTTTCTCTATGTCACAACCGGTGACAACCACAGTGGTCCAGGCCCACAGAGCCCCACCGAGATTCGGGGTAAGGTCCTTCGGGTGGATCGGGATGGCAAGCCGGCAGCTGGGAATAATCCACCTGCTGGCTTCGACAAACGCATCTTTGCTTATGGGTTCCGCAACCCACAGGGCATTGCCTTCCGTCCGGGCACGAATGAGCCTTACATCTCTGAGAATGGCCCGTGGCACAGCGATGAAGTCACCAAGCTCGCCAACGGTGGCAACGGTGGCTGGGATCCACGTGGCAACGTGAATGGCCGCCCCGAGTGCCCAGACAACTACTGCGGCTACTCGCCCAACCAAATGGGCGCGATGGAGCCAAAGAAGCGGGCCGAGTTCATGTCCATGACGGACACCAAGGCCTATCCGAAGGCCATGACACCCGCTTGGAACAACAACGGGCTCTCCCAGGGTATGTGCGGCAGCGTCTTCCTTGTCGGCAAGCAGTGGAAGGAGTGGGAAGGTCGTCTAGCGGTTGGCTATGCTGGTATCGGCATTCACGGCACCCCGACAGGAAACCGGATCGACATTCTGGACATCTCCAAGGACGGCAAAACGGCCAAGCGTGAGGAAGTTCAGTGGCCGACCTTTGCAGGTCGTTTCCGTCATGTCTCGCTCGGGCCTGACGGTGCGCTCTATGTCGCTGACGAGGGCGGTGGCATGATCTACCGTGTAACACCCAACTGATTGGGTCTGAAGAAGAACGCGCTGCAGCGATGCAGCGCGTTTTTTATGGAGAATAGAAATGCGTAATGTTGCTCTGGCTCTTGCTGTTGGTATGGTTGCGGCAATTCCATCTCATGCCGTTTATGCAGACACCGAGGAATTGAAGGTGCTGCTCCAGCGAAACAACTGCCTGGCCTGTCATGCCATTGACAAGCGCAAGTACGGCCCGATCCTTCAGGAGATCGCCGCCAAGTACGCTGGAAAGCCTTCGGCCGTTCAAGAGTTGGCAGTCAAAATCAAGGCTGGAGGCTCTGGCGTGTGGGGCGCCGACATGATGCCCCCGCAGCCCCATGTATCGAATGCAGACGCAGAGCGCATGGCCAAGTTGATCATGGCCCTGAAGTAGTTGTCCCGGGGCAGTACCCCCTTGTAAGGGCCATCCAGAGTTCATTTGCCTTACAACCGTTCACTTGGGTTCTGAGACCATGAGAAGAGATGTTTTCCCCCTCACCATTGTTGCAGCTGCAGTGCTTTCTGCTCTCTCGTCACCCGCCCGAGCAGACACTCTGCTAGACGAGACGGTGGTGACCGCGAGCCGCTCTGAGCAGACAATCTTTGATGCGCCTGGGTCCATCGACTCCGTGAATCGGGAGCGGATCGAGGCGTCTGGCCCTCAGATCAACATCAGTGAGTCGCTCGGCTTGGTGCCTGGGATCAATGTCGCCAATCGAAATAACTACGCCCAGGATCTTCAGATCTCGATTCGGGGTTTTGGGTCGCGTGCGCCGTTTGGCGTGCGCGGTGTGCGGCTGATGGTGGATGGCCTTCCCCAGAGCCTGCCCGATGGCCAGGGCCAGACGTCTCAGTTTGCTGCTTCGTCAACCTCGCGCATCGAGGTGCTTCGTGGCCCACTGGCAGCGCTTTACGGCAACGCCAGCGGCGGTGTTATTCAGGCGTTCACGCGAGATCCATCCGAGAAACCCGAACTCACGGTGACGGGCTATGCCGGTTCAGATGAACTTTACCGATCGTCTATTCAGTATTCAGAGACCCGTGGTGACTATGGGCTGGTTTTTGACTACGGGGCGTTGTCCTCAGAGGGATTCAGACAATACAGCGCAGCCGAGCGGCACCACATCAACACCAAGCTCGTGAAGAAGGGCGAGGGCTCCAAGACCACCTTCATTCTGAATGCATTGGACCAGAAGAAGTCGGAAGATCCGGGAAGTCGTGATCAGAGCAGCTTTCGAAGTGCACCTTACGCGGCTTATTCAGCCAACGTCAGCAATAGAGCGGGCAAGAACTTCGTTCAGACAATCGCTGGTTTTGTCCACGAGGTGGGAACTCAAGGAAGTGGGTTGACTTCGGTTCGAGCCTATCTTGCAACTCGAGATCTTGACAACCCTGGAAGCGGTACCACGTATCTCTTAATCAATAGGATTCAAGGAGGGCTTGGCGCAGATCACCAGCAACCAGTGGCTGCTCTCGGGTTAGATGGTCGGTTGACTTTTGGTGCTGAGCTTGACCAGGTGACCGACGATCGAAAGCAGAGAACGAATACTGTTGGTGTGGCTACGGGGGACCTAAGTCGCAATGAAGATAACTTGGCAACTAATTTCGGGATTTTCGCGAGAGGCGACTGGTTCTTGAGCGACGCAAATACAGTCACTACGGGCGTAAGACTCACGCAGGTCAAGCTGCAGGTAAAGGATTATTTCCCTACCGGCGTTATCGGATCAGGAAGCCGAACCTACACCGGAGTCAGTCCAGTCATCGGACTTGTGCGACACCTGAGCCCTGTGCAGAACCTCTATATAAATTTCGGCCAGTCCTTCGAGACGCCGACACTGAACGAGGTACTCTACACACCAATCACTTGCAATCCCCCTACCCCTACCACATGCACTGAGAATAAGTTCTATGGCCTGGATCCTGCGAGCTCACGACAACTTGAGGCGGGTTGGAAGTTTCGGCGCTCTCAGAGCGGTTTTCTGACAGCCAGCGTTTTTCTTACTCGTACAAAGAATGACATCGTCCCTGAGTTCCTCAGCTCATTTGCGGCTTCGTGGCAGAACGTCAATACGGAGCGCAAGGGCTTAGAGCTCGGGGGGCAGTGGCGCTGGAGCAGGAACTTCTCCTCGGCTGTGGGCTTCACCTTGATTGACGCCACGTATAGACAGAATGACGAAATCCGGACTTCGTCCGATCCAACCGTCATACGCAAGGGTAATAAGCTCCCCAACACTCCAAGCGATCGCACCCGGATTGAGCTTCGCTATCGGAGCACGGAGATGGCCAAGAAGAATGTTCCTGTATTTCAGTCGACCCTGGAGTTGATCTCGGTCGGCGAGGTCTATGTCCGCTCGGACAATACCGAGAAGACCTCCCGATACAACCTGGCTAACTTGAGTCTGAGTGCGAACAAGCCGCTGGGCCATGGATTCGTGACAGGCTACCTTCGAGTCGACAATCTGACCGACAAACTCTATGCCGCTTCCACTATTGGAGACCAGGAGGCTGGACGGTACTACGAGCCCGGCGCACCCCGCAATTGGCTGTTGGGTGTGAAATACTCCGTGGCGCTCTAGAACCACTGTTCGTTCACTGCGGCTTGCCCATAAAAGAAGGGCGCCTGCACTGCAGGCGCCCTTCTTGTTTCTACTGCCGATGACTGATCAGCCCATGGTGTAGATGACATACATCAGTGCCACATAGATCACTGGCACAGCGGGTGTCAGCATCTTTGCCGTGGTCATCGACGGCGTCTCCGCGCTCTTCATGGCCATGAAACCGATGGTCATCAGGCCGAGTGCACCCACACCCGCCACAAAGTGCGAGGGCTCCATGGCCCCGAGGATGGTTGTGCCGGCTGGCATGAAGAAGTCGGAGATGGACAGAATAAACACGTTGAAAAAGCAGCTGCCGTAGACGTTGCCCATGGCCATGCCGTATGACTTGCGCATGGCAGCGGCAAGGGTTACCGAACCCTCCGGGAGGGTGGTGACCATGGAGACCAGCAGCACGCCCACGAACCCTGCACCGAGGCCGGTGATGGTGGCAATCGCATTGGCACTCTCGGCCAGGAACTTGCCCGCAATGATCACTGCAGTAGAGGCCACGATAAAGCCCACCCAGGCCTTGGCGGGGCTACCGCGCTCTGCGCTGCCATCAGCCTCTTCTGCTGCGGCGCTGGCCTTGCTGGCGGTGTAGACCTTCTTCATGCCGAAGTAGTACACGAGGACAATCACAATGGCGCCCACACTGGTGGGGCCAAGCTTCATATCACCCCAGGCGGCCAGCAGCAGGGCTGTTGCGACAATCACGATGCCGGCTTTCACGAGAATGTCGGTTTCTTTGCCGTGGCCACCGAACAGGTTGCGGATGCCAAACAGCAGCGCCACGATGGCGATGACGAACACGTTCATCATGTTCGCCCCGAAGACGTTGCCCAGGGCAATGCCGGGCGCATTCTCGATCCACACGGACGAGACGTTGATTGTGAGTTCTGGAAGCGACGTTGAGACGGCCACCAGCACGGTTCCTACCCAGAGTTTTCCCCAGCCGGTTTTCTCGGCCAGTTCATCTCCGTACTTCGCCAAATTCACGCCCGCGATGATCACGCCGATCGCGCAGGCGACAAAGACGGTGACGGCACCACTTAGAGTATCCAAGATATTCCCCCCCCAATGTATGAATGAGTGCGGCGAGGTTACCGCTTTATGGGGCTTGTTGCTCTATGAATTGTTGAGAATGGACCCGGATTCAGGGCGAAGGGCCCGTTTGAGGATCTTCCCGACGGCTGATTTGGGCAGGCTCTCCGGAAAGACAAAGGTCTTGGGTACCTTGTAGGCGGCGAGCCGTTCACGGCAATGGGCCTCGAGGGCTGCTGCCGTGAGGGGTGCACTCAGGACCACATGGGCCACCACGCGCTCGCCGGTGGCCGGATCCGGCTCGGCTACCACGGCCGACTCCAGCACGCTGGGGTGCAGGTTGATCTGTCGCTCCACCTCGGCAGAGTAGACATTAAAGCCACTGACCAGAATCATGTCCTTCTTGCGATCCACGATCTGGAGGCTGCCATCGGGCAGCAGGCAGCCGAGGTCTCCGGTTTTGAAGAAACCGTCGTCCGTGAAAGCCGCCTTGGTCTCCCGCGGCCGCCCCCAGTAGCCGCGCATCACTTGGGGGCCACGCACGGCAATTTCTCCGACCGACCCTTGGGGCAGGGCCACCTCATCATCAGAGAGGATCTGCACCTCGGTGCCCGCCAGGGGTGGGCCGACATGCCCTTGGAACGCTTTGGAGTCTACCGGGGTGGCGGCCACGACGGGGCTGGTTTCGGAGAGGCCATAGCCCTCGAGCAGGGTGCAGCCGGTGTCGGCCTGCCACGCGTTGGCCACGGCGGCACTGACGGCCATGCCGCCACCGAGGCTTACCCGCAGGTGCGGCATTCGAAGTGCCTTCCAGCCAGGGTGGTTCATCAGTGCAAGAAAGAGGGTGTTGACGCCGGGAAATAGGTGCACGGGTTCACGGCCCAGGGTCTTGATGAGGGCGGGAAGGTCCTTGGGGTTGGGAATGAGCAGGTTCTGAAGGCCCAGGCGGCAGCCCATGAGAAAGCAGATGGTGAGGGCAAAGATGTGGAAGAGGGGCAGGGCGCAGAGCATGACAATCGGCTGCCCGCCGTCTGGCCGCTTCGCCAAGGCTGGGGCCAGAAAATTGCTCGCCTGCTCAATGTTGGCCACCAGGTTGGCGTGCGAGAGCATGGCGCCCTTGGTAAAGCCCGTGGTGCCGCCGGTGTACTGCAGCACAGCCAGGTCCTCTGGCTGCTTGCTGGGGCGGCTCAGCGTGAGCGCTCGGGCCACACGCATCACGGAACGCCAGTGGACCACCCGCATGTCACCCAGGTCTGCCTTGGGAACCTGTCGCTTCACATGGCGAACCACGGCCGTGATCACCCGGCCCTTGGCGCCCATGGCATCGCCCACTGCGGTTCGAATCACGATCTTGACATCGGTCTCAGGAAGGGCAGGCGCAAGCCGCTCAAGGAAGTTCTCGAGCACGATCAAGGCGGTTGCACCGGAATCCTTGAGCTGATGGCTCAACTCCCGCGGGGTGAGCAGCGGGTTGACCTCCACAAGGATCAGCCCGGCCCGAATCACGGCTGCAATGGTCACGGCGTGCTGCGGCAGGTTGGGCAGCATGATCGCCACGCGCGCACCCGGCGCGAGGCCCAGCCCCTGCAGATAGGCCGCCAAGGTGCCGGAATCTCGGTCGAGATCGCGGTAGCGCATGGTGCTGCCCATGCAACGAAGCGCGGGCTGGTCACGGTGCTGCTCAAAGGCCTGCTCGAGGAGATCGATGAGGGTCATGGTGGCGGGGCTCATTGTGTGCGGCTGTTAGAGTATCGCGATGTTATCGAGGCTGCCGGCACTTGCGTTGGATGCCCGCGGCGAGCCGAGGGTGAGCCTGCGGGCCATCCTCACACTGGCCTTTCCCATGTTCGTTCATGCGGGCATGCAGGCCGTGCTCAATCTCACCGACACCTGGTTTGTTGGGCGCATTTCGGTGGATGCGGTGGCTGGTGTGGGCAGCGTCTATTGGCTCATTCTGGGGCTGCTGCTGCTCATGACAGGCATGGGCATGGGCGTGCAGACCATGGCGGCGCAGGCCGTGGGTGCCCGTCGGCCCCGTCAGGCAGCTCGGGCCGTCTGGACGGGCCTCTGGCTCTCCGTCTTCACCGTGCTGCCCTTTGGGCTTTTGGTGCTGGCGGGTGCCGCCTGGATTCCCCACTTTGGGTTGCCCGCAGGCGTGGAAGCCGCGGCAGTCGATTATTGGGCGCCGCGGTTTGCGGGTGGCCCGCTCTCGGTGGCCCTCACGGCCGTGCTGTCCTTCTTCATGGGCATTGGTCAGCCCCGGATGGCCTTGGCTGTCAATGGTCTGGTGGTCGTGCTCAATGCCATCTTCAATGCCTGGTTCATTTGGGGCTTGGACATGGGGGTTGCCGGCGTGTCCTGGGCCACCACCGCCTCGGTGGCCTGCGGCCTCTGTCTGGCCTTGGTGTTGTTCACGGGCAAGCGTTATGCGCGGCGATATTGGTCCCGGCATGTTTGGCGCCCAAACGTGGCCCGGGTGCTTCGCCTTGCCGCCTTTGGCTTTCCCATTGGTCTTTCGATTGCCTTTGATGTGCTGGGCCTGGCCGCCTTTCAGGCCATGGTCGCTCGTCTGGGCGGCATCGAGGGTGCTGCCACGCAGATCGTGATGATGCTCACCTCGGTGGCCTACATGCCGGCGGTTGGCCTGGGCAAGGCGGGCACCACCCTGGTGGGCCAGTCGATCGGCGCGGGCGAGCCGCAATGGGCGCGTCGGGTTGGCAATCGCGTCATTGGCCTGACCACGCTTTATATGCTGGGGGTGGGCATGGTGCTGGCCCTGGCCGGTGGCCCATTGGCCTCTCTCTTCATTCCAGCATCGGACCCGCAGGCTGCACAGGTCATTCGCCTGGCCGCATGGCTGGCCATCATTGCCGCCTGCTACCAGGTCTTCGATGGCCTCTACATCGGGTCGGTCTTCTGCCTGCGCGGCGCGGGCGACACCCGGGTGCCAGCAATCCTGCTGCTGTTGCTGTCTTGGGGTGTGTTCGTGCCCTTGACCCATTTTCTGGCCTTTTTGCCCGGCCAAGGCTGGGTGGCCGACGCGCCAGGTCTGGGTCTCGGTGCTGCCGGTGGATGGCTGGCCGCGGTGGTCTACATCTTCCTATTGGCGTTGGTGCTGGGCTGGCGCTGGTTCTCCGGTCGCGGGCTCGTGCGGGCCCGGGTGCGCATCTGATGCGGGCGCATCTTGAAACCATTCTGCCGGCCGTCTGGCCCAACCTGCGGCATGTGGTGTGGGCACGCGAGCGTTGGGACACGCCGGATGGCGACTTCATCGACCTGGACTGGTCGCTGGGCGCTGAAGGATCGTCAACAGGAGATGCGCCGCCTGCGCCGCTGCTGGTCATCTTTCATGGCCTCGAGGGCTCCTCTCGAAGTGCCTACTCGGTGGCCCTGGCCGCAGCGGCCCGAGACCTCGGCTGGCCGGCGGTGGTGGCCCATTTCAGGGGCTGCTCCGGAGCGCTCAACCGGCAGCCCCGGGCCTATCACGCGGGTGACATTCAAGAGATTGACTGGATTCTCGGTCGGCTCGTGTCAGTGCATGCAGGCCCCCTCTTGGCGGTGGGTGTCTCGCTCGGTGGTAACGCCCTTATGCGCTGGCTGGGCAGTGGCCTGCTTGTGCCCGAGCGGCTCATGGCCGCGGCTGCGTTGTCAGCACCGCTGGACCTGGCGGCTGCGGGCGCAGCCATCGACACAGGCCTGAACCGATGGATTTATGGGCGGCTCTTTTTGCAGACCATGCGCCGAAAGGCCTTGGCCAAGCATGCACAATTCCCGGGGCTCTTTAATCTGCCCCGCGTGATGCGGGCCAGTACCCTGCGCGAGTTTGATAACGCCTTCACAGCCCCACTGCATGGGTTTGAGGACGTGGACCACTACTGGCAGGTGGCCTCGGCTGCGCCAGTGCTTCCGCAAGTTGCCCGACCCGCTTTGTTGATCAATCCCCTCAACGACCCCCTGGTGCCAGCGGCCAGCCTGCCGAATCCAGACTGGCTGAATCAACAGACGGGCGGTCGTGTTCGTTCCTGGCAGCCTCGGCGCGGTGGCCATGTGGGATTTGCGCGTGCCATGGCACCGCTCGTCCTGCGCTGGCTTGGCCAGCACATCGATCGTCGATAATCCAGCATGTCTCTTCTCACACTGTCGGACGCCCAGCTCGCCTTTGGCCATTGGCCACTTCTGAACCGCGCGAACCTCTCCATCGAGGCGGGCGACCGTCTCGGTCTCATTGGACGAAACGGCACCGGGAAGTCGAGTCTCATGCGTGTCATGGCAGGGCTTGAAACCCTCGACGATGGCCTCATCCAGCGGCAGCAGGGCCTGCGTGTGGTCTACGTGCCTCAAGAGACCATCTTTGGCGAGCAGGAGTCGGTCTTTGAGGCCGTGTCGCAGGGGCTCGCCGATGTGAAGGCCATGCGCGAGGAGTACGAGCAAGTGAGCATGTCCTCGGAGGGTGAGGCGAGTCACACACGACTGGCCTGGTTACAAGACCAGCTCGAGACCCATCAGGGATGGGCTTGGGAGCAACGGGTGGCAGAGACTTTAGAACGCATGGGCCTTGCAGCCGACCCGATGGTGAACATGCTGTCTGGGGGTCAGCAGAAGCGGGTGGCCCTGGCCCGTGGGCTGGTGGCTCGGCCAGATTTGCTGCTGCTCGATGAGCCCACCAATCACTTGGACCTTGATGCCATTGAGTGGCTCGAGACACTCTTGATCGACCTGGGCCTGACCATGCTTTTCGTGACCCACGATCGATCCTTCCTCGACCGCGTTTGCACGGGCATTGTTGAACTCGACCGGGGCCTGCTCCGAACCTATCCGGGCAACCATGCCGCCTATGAAGCCCAGAAAGAGCAGGAGTTGGCCTCGGAAGCGCTTGCGAGTGCTCGGGCCGACAAGCTGCTGGCCCAGGAGGAGGCCTGGTCCCGCAAGGGCGTGGAGGCACGTCGCACCAAAAGTGTGGCAAGGCTTGAGCGGCTCTCGGTGCTGCGAGAGCAGCGCAGGGTGCGCCGCGAACAGGTGGGGCAGGTGGCCATGGCGGTCTCCCGTGGGGAGCAGAGCGGCAAACTGGTGGCCGACCTTCAGGATGTCTCCATCTCGTTTGGCGGTCAACGCATCGTGAGTGGTCTGACCACCACCGTTTTGCGTGGCGACAAGATTGCCTTCATGGGCCCCAATGGCGCGGGCAAGACAACCTTGCTCAAGCTATTGCTGGGTCAGCTCAAGCCCGATGCTGGACGTGTGCAGCTGGGCACGCGGCTCTCCGTGGCCTACTTCGACCAAATGCGCGAAGGGCTCTCGCTGGAGAGCAGCCTGGCCGACACCATCAGCCCGGGCAGCGAGTGGGTGGAGATCGACGGGGTGCGCAAGCATGTGAAGGGCTACCTGGGCGACTTCTTGTTTTCTCCCGAGCGGGCAGGGTCGCCGGTGAGCAGCCTCTCGGGCGGCGAGCGCAACCGACTCTTGCTGGCCCGTCTGTTCGCGCGCCCCGCCAACCTCTTGGTGCTTGATGAGCCCACCAATGACCTCGACATCGACACCCTTGAACTGCTCGAAGGCCTGCTGCTCCAGTACAACGGCACTGTCTTTCTGGTCAGCCATGACCGGCGATTTGTGGACAATGTGGCCACGAGCATTCTGGCGGCCGAGGGCGATGGGCTGTGGCGCGAGTACCAGGGCGGGGTGGAGGACTACCTGTTGCAACGCAGCCGCTCAAGACCAGCAGTGGCAGCACCCAGGCCGGGTAAGAAGAAGGCTGAGCCTGCGCCTCAAGCATCAGTGTCACAGCCTGCGGTGGCCGCGACCAAATCGGGCCTGAGTTTCAAGGAGCGCAAGGAACTGGAGCAGTTGCCCGGCCAGATCGAGACCCTGGAGGCAGAGATGAGTCGGCTACAGGCGTTGCTTGCAGATCCCGCGCTCTACCGTGGAGACCCCCAGGAGGTCGCTCGTCTCACCAACGAGGTCCGGGCCAAAGAAGCTTCACACCAGGCCTCCATGCAGCGTTGGGAGTCCCTGCTCTCAAGAGAATAGCTGCACCATCTCTTGGCGAAGCCGCTGGGCCGGGGAGTCCACGGCCTCGACATCGTCCCAAGACAGCGATGCGCCCTTGGCCACAGGCCTTGTGACCTTGATGCCATGGGCAAGACCCAAGGGGAGCCCTTTCATCCGCTTTGAGGTGGCGGCTGGCAGCAGCTTGCCCCAGACGGTAAAGCCACCCTCACCATCCAGTAGGTCTCCGGGGCGAAGGTCTCGCTTGGCAGTGGCCACGACATCGGCCCGCCAGGCGGAGGCTGTTCCTGTGGCTTCACCCCGAAGGGCCACGCTCGCCACTGACTGACCCACCTCAAGGCCGATGAGGTGCCAGCGTTTGTAGAGCGTGAAGTAACGGCCCGAGGGGTCGGTGTGCGCCTTGTATTCCTCGAAGCAATTTTTGATGTAGTCGGTCTCGGCCTCGACCGTGACCCACACCCCCATGCGGATCTCGTAGGGAATCTCGCGTCCGTCGGTCTCGAGCGACGAGATCACCTCGACCATGCCCTTCTTCTCGAGCACACCGCCTTCGCTGCGGGGCCGCGTGACGAAGGGAATGTCGGCAATGCTGGCTGGTGGATACAAAAGGCCATTGCTTGGAACATCGAGTCCGCAGGCATTGGCCACCGCAGTCGATTCGATGGCTGGCTTGGAGCCATCCAAGAAGCTGTTGAACATCTTGGGGTTCAGCCCCCCACGGGCTGCCTGCTCAGGGGTCAGGCCCCAGTTGTCCCAGACGGTCTCGGGTGTGGATTCACAAAAGTGTGGCAGCCACTTGTGGCCTCGGCCGGCCGCCACCACCGGAAAGCCACAGGTGCGGGCCCAGTCCACCAAATCACAGATGAGTGCGGGCTGGTCGCCAAAGGCCAGGGAATAGATTCGGCCTGCCTCTGCCGCACGCTTGGCGAGAATGGGGCCACAGAATGCGTCGGCCTCCACCGTGACATTGACCACATGCTTGCCCTCTCTGAGGGCGGCCAGGATGTGGTCGACTGCGGCGATGGGGTTCCCGGTGCTCTCGACCACGACATCGATCTGGGGGTGCCTGACGAGCTGTTCCCAGTTGTCGGTGAGGTGGGTGTGTCCGCTGGCAATGGCCTCATCAATGGAGCGGGCCTGCGTCTGCTCGTCGGACCAGCCGACCCTGGC
This sequence comes from Hahnella aquatica (SeqCode), assembly GCF_965194505.1. Classification (GTDB taxonomy): domain Bacteria; phylum Pseudomonadota; class Gammaproteobacteria; order Burkholderiales; family Burkholderiaceae_A; genus Hahnella; species Hahnella aquatica. The sequence goes on from NZ_OZ239144.1 coordinate 954,786, forward strand.
GAGATTGCGTCGGGCTGCATCGGGAGAGAGGTCTGCAATGCAGGCCAGGTGCACGCCAGGGGTTCGCGGAACCTGTGAGAGGTACATTGATCCAAACTTGCCCGCACCGATGAGGCCGACGCGGATGGGCTGATTGGCGGCCGCACGGGCCAACAGTTTCTGATGAAGGCTCACTGGGCTTCTTTCATGTGGGGCTTCGCAGGCCGCCCATCCATCGGCAGACGGTCTGCAGCCGTGCAACGGGGTCGTCTTCCAACAATAATGCCTGCTTTTGACTGGATCCAAAGGGCAGAATCTCGGTCCATCGATTTGCGACCCACCCAGCCTCATCGAGCCGGTAGGGCGCCAAGATGGGCATTTGTTCGGGCGCAACACCCTGGCGCTGCAGGTCTGCAATGAGCTGCCCGAGGGAATCGACGGCATGGGTGCAGTCGGTTGGGATGGGCGCTGGCGTGTCGTCTGGCAGTTGGGTCACATCCCCCGACCAGAGCCCGTATCGGCCCTTTTCGAAGCCCTGCACTTGAACACGGTGCGTGCCAGCGGCCCGAACGGTGAGCAGCGCGGGCGTGATGGCGTCGACCTCGAGGCACTCGGCCAGGCACCCAACGGTCTCAAATGAGACTGCCTCTGCAGGCGCATCGACCTCACGGCCTTCGAGCAGTCGCACAACGACAAACGGCGTCTTCTCACGAAGGCACCGTTTGATCATGTCGAGGTAGCGGATCTCAAAGATCCGCAATGCCAAGAGCCCGTCGGGAAAGAGCCCCGACGAGAGCGGAAAAAGCGGCAGCCGCTGGCTAGGCTGCCCGCTTTCCACCGCTGAACCCACGATTGCTTGCTGGCCGGCGCGCGGCTGGCTTGGCGCCGCCTGGAATCACGCGGTCGTTGGCAGCACGTTTGGCACCAAAGGACTTCCCTGCAGGCCGGCGTGAGGCCGGGCGGGTGTTGCGCACGCTGTCGGGCAGGAGGCGTGCGCCGGTGAGTCGCTCGATCTGGAGGGCCAGGCCGATTTCGCTCCTGTCGCACAAAGAAATGGCGTGGCCACTGCGGCCAGCCCGCGCCGTGCGACCGATTCGGTGCACATAGGCCTCGGGCACATTGGGGAGGTCGTAGTTAAAGACATGGCTCACGCCGTCCACGTCGATGCCGCGCGCAGCGATGTCGGTGGCCACGAGCACCTTGATCTTTCCCTCTCTGAACATGGCCAAGGCCCGGTCGCGCTGACCCTGGGTCTTGTCGCCGTGGATGGCCACGCTGTAATGGCCTGCATGCTTGACGACCTGCTGCACGCGGTCGGCGCCGTGCTTGGTGCGAACGAATACGATGGCCTGATCGATGGCGTCATCGGCGAGCAGCTCCACGAGTGTGTCGGGCTTCTTGCCTGGGTCAACAATCAGCAAGGACTGCTCGATGCGCTCGATGGGCTTGGCCGTGGGCGCCACGGAGATCTCTTGCGGCTGGTTGAGGAACTGGTCGGCCAGTCCACGGATTTCGCGGGGCATGGTGGCCGAGAGCAGCAAGGTCTGACGCTGGCGAGGCAGCCGGGCGAGCAGGTCGCGAATTTGAGGCATGAAGCCGAGGTCCATCATCTGGTCGGCCTCGTCCAGGACCACGGCCTGCGTCTGGTCCAGGCGAACGTGCTTGGATTGAAGGTGGTCGGTGAGGCGTCCGGGTGTGGCCACCAGGATGTCCACGCCGGGCATCAGGGCCCGAATTTGTGGACCGGCCTTCGCCCCGCCCACGACCAGCGCGGTCGAGAGGCGCAGAAACTTGCCATAGGTGCGAATGCTCTCGACGATCTGGCCTGCGAGCTCACGGGTGGGGGCCAGCACCAGGGCCTGGCAGGACTTGGGCATCAGGGTGGCACCCGACTGCTTGAGGGCCACCAATCGATGAAGCAAGGGCAGCACAAAGGCCGCGGTTTTTCCCGTGCCTGTCTGCGCGATGCCAAGGACATCCTTGCCAGACATCATCGGCGGGATGACGGCAGTTTGAATGGGGGTGGGGTGGGTATAGCCTTCGGCCGCAACGGCACGAAGAATGGGCTCGGCAAGGCCGAGATCAGCGAATGATTTCAAGGGTGGCTTTCTGTAAAGGGCCGCCCTAAAACAAGGAAATCAATCAGCGCATGGGGCAGCGAAAAGGAAACAACTCCATGAGTATATTCGGGTTTCCGAGATGTCACAAGGGTTTTTTGCGTCGCGGAAGTGGAGCGGGCGATGGGAATCGAACCCACGTCTTGAGCATGGGAAGCTCAGGTCCTGCCATTGAACGACGCCCGCGCAACGACTCTAGGATTGTATCCGGCCCTCAGGGGTTTTGGCGTCGGGGGTTTTGGCACCCTCGGGGTTGGGCGGCGCGGCGCTCTCTGATGCATCGACTGCGGCATCGACTGCGGCATCGACTGCGGCATCGACTGCGGCATCGACTGCGGCACTGCCCTGCGAGTCCGTCCCAGGCGCCTCTGCGAGGGACTCGTCGGGTGGGCTGGCCGGCGGATCGACCGGGGGGTGCGCAGCCAGCCGGGCCTCCTCTTCGAGCTTGGCCAAAATGGCGGCACGGGCCTCTTCGACCCGGGCCTTGGCCGCATCTCGCGTGGCCACCAGCGGGTTCATGGGCGGGTCCGCCTCGGCCTTGCGCTTGGCAATGGCCTTCATCTCTCGGCGGTGCATCCAGTAGAGCAGCAGGACCACGCCGAAGCCAAGAAAGCCCTCAATGATGATGATGGGTGTAAAGCCGTCCATGTCGAGCATTTTGACAGGGAATCCGCTTGGCCGATTCGCGGGCATGGACATCCAGACCAGCATCAGGGCTCTTTCGAATCAGGAGCCTCAAACATGTTTCAGTCCAAACGCAACACCCGATCCCGCCTGCTCGCCACCCTGTCTGTGTCGGGTTGGTCCTTGCTGCTGCTCGTCTGGCTCACCCCCGATGGAGACCTTCAGCTTGCGCTCAAGGGGCTGGGCCAACTCCTCTCAGACTGGCCCGCCCACTCCGCCCATCGGTTTGTGTCTAGCGAATGAAGTTCTGGATCGCCTTGGAGACACGGGCCGAATCCTCGCTGACCAGGAACCGCAGCAGCGCCACCTTGTCGTCGTAGGAATTCGCCGTGTTGAGCAACTCCATCGAAATCTTGGGCTTCTTGGGCTTGAGGCGAGCCTTGATCTCCTCGAGGGACTCGCCTTCCTCGATTTCAATGAGATCGTCGGGGTTGACCACATCCGGCGGTGGCAGGGCAGCGGCAGCAGCGGCCGCGGCGACCTCTGCAGCCTGGGCGGCCTGCGCATCGGCGGCGGCCTTGGCCAGGACTTGTTTCACATGGGCCTTGGGGTTGTTCACCCGTTTGGTGAGCGATGTCGCACGCGAGCGAATCTCCTTGGGCACGGGCGGCACCATCGAGCGCCACAGAAAGCCCGCAATGGCTGTGATCATCATGGCCATGACGAGAAAGCCCACAACCTCCACACTGAAGAGAAGCTCTGGCGACTTCACGCCAACGTAGGAGATCACCACGAGGGCGGCGCCGAGGATGGCTGCCGAGACCACCTGCGAGCGGGGGTCGGCCACCTTGACCTTGGCCTTGAAGCTGGGCCGTGGCTTGATCTCCTCGCCGTCGGTCTTCACGATCACATAGGTCATGAAGGCCATGAGGCCGACCATCACCACGTAGGCCATGATGTCAAAGGCCAGGAAGACCTTTGGGTGCACCATGGCGAGCACCATGTAAATCAGAGCAATTGGGGCCACGGCCAGAAAGGCGATGAGCTTCTTTTGAATGAGGCGGGTCTGAACCATGGTGCTCTCCATCCCTGAAAAGTGTCGATCAGTGGTTAGATCGGCAGACCAGCCGGTTTCTTGAGATCAGGCTGTGCAATCGGCCTTACTTCTTGGCGTCTTTCGCAGCATCCTTCGCGGCCTTCTCTGCGGCAGCCTTCTCCGCCTCCTCTGAGCCCGGTGGCGGGGGCGGCGGCTCGACATAGCCCGAGGATGTCGTGCTGCTCTCGACGGAGCAGACCAACTCGTGCAAGGTTGGGATCACACCCGTGCTTCCGATGTCCTTCCAGTCGGGGTCTTCCGAGCGCATCGAGGCGATGATTTGACCGCCAGCGGCCGTTCCTTGGTAGTGGATGGCAAAGATGGTCCGGACGCGGCGACCCTTGCATTCGATCTCCGTGCGAGACCTCAGCGAGAGGGCCCCAACCTTGTTTCGCTCAACGAGGTTGGTGAGCCGCCAGAAACTGCGGACATCCCCGCGAACATCAATGCGGTCGATGTCCAGAAAGTGTTTGACGCGAACAGGCTCTTCACCGACAAATCGATAGGTGACCTGGGCGTGAAGGCTCGTGGCCTGGCAGAGAAGAAGCGCTGCAATGCTGACAAGAACGTTCGGTCTCATGGCCACATCCTAACCGAGCTCAACGAATTCCGAAACGTCGCTCGGTGAGCCGCAGGGCCAAGAAAAAGCTCCCAAGCCCATAGAGCGCCAGCAGCCCGAGGTTGGCCAGCACCGCGGTCGGCCACTCGCCCATGAAGAGCGGTCGCACCAAAGAGACCGCCGCCGTGAGGGGCAGCCATTCCGACAAGGCCCACAGAAAGGGCGGCAACTGCTCTCTCGGGAAGTAGACCCCAGACAAAAATGTCATCGGCGTGAGGAAGAGGGTGATGTAGTAGGTGAAAAAGTCGTAGCCGCGGGCCAGGGCATTGAAGACCAGCGCCATGGCGGCAAAGACCAGGCCAATGAAGAGCATGAGCGGCCAGACCAGCAGCAAGGTTGGGGCGGTTGAAATGCCGAGCACCACCATGACCACGAGGATGGCCGTGGCCGTAAAGAGCGACTTAAAGCCCGCCCAGATGGCCTCGGCCAGCACAATGTCTCGCAGGCCAATGGGGGCATTGAGAATGCCCTCCCAAGTCCGCTGCGGCCCCATCCGAGAGTAAGCCGAATAGAGGCCTTCAAAGCTCGCTGCGGTCATGGTGCTTGCACAGATCGAGCCGCTGGCCAGGAACAACAGGTAGGGAATGGTCTGCCCGTTGTAATCCACGGCACCAATAAGGGCCCCGACACCAAAGCCAAATGCCACCAGCACAAAGAGTGGTTCGGCGATGTTGCCAATGAGGCTTGGGACAAAGAGCTTTCGCCAGACCAGCAGGTTGCGCTGAAAGACAGGCACCCAGGCCCATCGGGCGGCCAAGATAGACATTGGGCTCATGCGGCCTCCCGAATCTCTCGGCCCGTGAACTTCAGAAAGACATCCTCGAGGTCGGCGGGCCGATGCAGGACTCGGAGCCCTGGCCTGGTTTCGAGAGCCTGCAGCAGTGCATGCGGAGCCCGCGAGTAAAAGAAGGTGCTCTCCCCACTGACCTCCACGCGGTCCGCGTGAATGGCGATGTCTGCACGTTCTGAATCCGTTTGAAGGCCCTGCACCTCGACCACGTGCGGCTCAACCTCCGCCGCAATCAAGGCCTTGGGCGAGCCCTCGGCAATCTTTTGCCCATGGTCCATCACCATGACCCGGTCGCAGAGTCGCTCGGCCTCTTCCATGAAGTGGGTGGTGAGAATGATGGCCTTGCCACGCTTTCGAAGGGCGCCGAGTCGCTCCCACATGACATGACGTGCCTGTGGGTCTAGGCCCGTGGTGGGCTCATCGAGGATGAGCACATCGGGGTCGTTGACAAGTGAGCGGGCCAGGCTCAGTCGTCGCTTCATGCCGCCGGAGAGCTCATCAATGCGCGCATATGCCTTATGCGTCAGTTCGGCAAAGGCGAGCAGGTCGGGAATCTGTTTTTCAATCTCGGCATCGGAGAGGCCAAAGTAGCGGCCATAGGTCAGGATGTTCTCGCGGCAATTAAAGTCTGGGTCGAGGGTGTCGAATTGACCCACAACGCCAAGGCGCTTGCGAACGCGCTGTGCATGGGTGGGCTGCTCAAGGCCGAATGCGGTCACCTGGCCGGCGTCTGCAGTGAGCAGTCCGAGCAGAATGCGGGTGGTGGTGGTCTTGCCCGCGCCGTTGGGGCCGATGATGCCAAGGCATTCGCCTGGGAAGAGCGCCAGGTCGAGACCGGAGAGGGCTGTGTGTCGGCCGAGCCGCTTGGTCACGCCCTGCATCAGGATGAGCGGTGCGCGGTTGGCAGCATCAGTTCGTGCTAAGTTGGTGTCGTTCATGAAACGGATCGAGACGCGGGTATGAAGAAGTTCATCATCATCATTGTCGTGCTTTTCCTGGCTGCTGCCGGCGCCGGCGGTTTTGCCTTCCTGCAGTGGCAGACGGCCACTGAACTCAACGCAGAGGTCGAGCAGCTTCGGGCGGAAACCGCCTCTCAGCGCCAGCAGCTCGAGGGTCTGTCTCGAATGGAGAGCCTGCTCTCCAAAGAAAAGCAGTTCGATGCGGCCCGTGAGGCCCTGGCAGGCGGCCAGGTCTTGTCAGACATGGAGGCCATCGTGCGCGGCTCCAAGGAGCCCAGCACCGAGCGCCTCTTGGGCCTTGGTGCCCTGCGGCTGATGGTCAAAGGCCCGCAAGATCCCTCCGTGGCGGAAGCCTTCGACCGGGCCCTGAAGATGACCGACCTCCCAAGCCGCTTGGCAGCAACCTGTGCAGCACAGGCCGGCATTCGTGCCGCCGGTGGGCAGGTCGAGATGCTCAGTGAGTGCGCCAAGCTTCGGCCGGCACCGGAGCCCGCCGCTCCGCCAGCAGCCGAGGCTGCGCCCTCAACAGGTGCGCCGGCTGCGGCAGGCAACGGGGCGGCGCCCGCGGCGGGGTCTGCACCCTCGCCCGCATCTGCACCAGCGCCTGCACCGGCTGCGGACAAGAAAGGCTAACGAACCTCGGGATTGGTCAGACCGTGATGGCGCCCACGAAGCGCCGGATGGCCTGACAGACCTGCGCATCATAAGGCGCAGGGTGGCGGGCCTCGGGCACCACCAAGGTCTCACCCAGTGGGTTGCAGCGGCGCGTGGCCTCGATGGCCTGGTCATTCACCACATCACTTTGACCCGCCTTGATGAGCAGCACCGGCTGCGTCACTTGTGAAAACGTTTCTCTGAAGTCCACGCCGTGCATGGTGGTCTGGTGCACGATGTCGAGGTGCTTGGGCTGTTGAACGGCACGCAGCAGGCGGGGGTCGATTTGAAGGTCCTCGGCCACCTCCCGGTGGTTGCCAAAGAGGGCTGCGCCCTTTGTCGCAGCGCCAAGCCCGGTCATCAGGCCAAAGATGCCGGCCCAGGGCAGCAGACAGGCCACATCGTTGAGCACCACGCTGGCCAGGCCTGCTGGCTGCTGGGCCGCGATGGACATCGCCAAAATGCCGCCCATGCTGGTGCCCACCAAATGCAGCCGAGGGGAGGGCCGAGATTCGCGAAAAAGGCTCGATGGTCTGGCTGAGGACGCCATTCGGCCCTGGACATAGGCCAGCGCCACGCCAATGTCGCTCAGGTAGCGGCTCATTCGGTAATGGGAGGCCTCCTTCATGGGGTCGCTGTCGCCTCGTCCGGCATGGTCGAGGATGAAGAGTCGGTGGTCTTGGCCCAATTCCCTCTGTAGACCGCTGAAGCTCTCATGGGTTTCGAGCAGGCCTGGCAGGCAGAGGAGCACCTCTGAGGCTGATTCGGGCCCCACTTCTTGAATGGCGATGCGTCTGGTGGGCTCCTCGCCTGCGATCAGCAGGCGAACGACAACAGCCTCAGTGTCCTTCACTGCGCTCGAAGGCCTCTGCGACATTGGCGTGGGCAGGGAAGGTCACCACGTGGTCGGCCTCGAGCCGAATACCAATGGGTTCATGCAAGGGATGGTCGTGGTGACTCGGAACAAGCGAGAGAATCTGCTCGCCGTTGGGCAGTTCAAGCGTGTAGAGGAAGTCGGCGCCGCGAAAGCTCTTGCGAATGACCTTGGCCTGAAGCGGACTCTCATCGTCATGCACGACGTCATCGGGCCGCAGCAGGACACGCACTTCCTCCGACTGAATTTTTTCGTTGCAGCAACAGGGCGCCAAGGCCAGGGTGCCCAGCGGGGTTCTCACCTCATGGTGCGTCTGAAGGCCACTGACCATGGCGCCTTCGCCAATGAAGCGGGCCACCTTGGGTGAGCAGGGCTCGTGATAGACGTTGTAGGGGCTGCTCCACTGGGCAAGTTGACCATCAAACATCACGCCGAGCTGGTCAGCCATGGTGAAGGCCTCTGCCTGGTCGTGTGTGACCAGCACGGCGGTCTGGCCCGCGGTCTTGAGAATGTCGCGAACTTCTCGGGCGAGTCGGGCGCGAAGGTTGAGGTCGAGGTTGGAGAAGGGCTCATCGAGCAGCAGCAAGCCGGGGGCCGGTGCCAGTGCGCGGGCCAGCGCCACCCGCTGGGCCTGGCCGCCGGAGATCTCGTGCGGGTAGCGGTCGGCGAAGGCACGCAGGCCCACCAGGTCGATCATGTCGCGCGCGCGCTGCCGTGCTTGCTCGTCGGCCGCCTTGGGGCGGCCTGCCGTCAGGCCAAAGAGAACGTTCTCTTCCAGCCGCAGGTGCGGGAAGAGGGCGTAGTCCTGAAAGACCATGCCAATACCGCGGGTCTCTGGGGCCAGGTTCACGCCGGGTCCAAACAGCATTCGGCTCCCAAGCAGGATGCGTCCCGTGACGGGCTGCACAAAGCCCGCAATGGCCCGAAGCAGGCTGCTCTTGCCGCAGCCCGATGGCCCCACCAGGCAGGCAATCTCTCCTTCGGCGAGGTCTAGGCTCAGCCCCCGCACCGCATCGGCCCCATGCGGTGTGTCCGGGTAACGGATGGTGATTGCGTCGATTTGGAGGGACTCAGACATGCGCCCCAGTATAGTGTCTGCGTATGCAAAATCGGGTATTGCGCGCCACCGTCTCCCTTGTTTTTATCCTTGCAATCGCGGCTCCGCTGATCGCGGTGGCCTGGCTTGGAATGGCTGCTTTTGCGGATCCGTCTGCCTTGGGCTGGATGACCCAGACGGTGTTGCCCATTTACCTCCTCAACAGCGTCTCGCTCTGCCTGGGCAGCCTTGCGGTGGCCTGGGCTCTGGGGCTGCCAGCAGCCTGGTTTCTAAGCCAATACGAGTTTCGGGGTCGGGTCGCATTGGAGTGGGCCATGATTCTTCCAATGGCACTGCCCGCCTATGTCGTGGCCTATGCCTACACCGATGCGCTGGATTTCTCCGGCTGGTTGGCCCAGTGGTTCCAGATGTTTGCCCTGTGGGTGGGTCTTTCCGCACAGGAGTTCCAGGCGATCTGGCCCGAGATTCGCTCCTTGCCGGGTGCCATTTTTGTGCTCGGTGTGGCCCTGAGCCCATATGTGGGCTTGCTGGCCAAGACCGCCTTTGAAGACCGGCAGGTGAACCTCTCGGAGGCGGCCCGCTCATTGGGACTCTCGCCCGCGGGTGCCTTCTACCGCGTGGTGCTGCCCTTGGCCAGGCCCGCGCTGGTGGCGGGCAGCGCCCTGGTCATCATGGAGTGCCTGGCCGATTACGGCACCGTGGCCTTCTTCTCGGTGCAGACGCTCTCCACGGGGCTCTTCAAGACATGGTTTGGCTATGGCGATCGCTCGGCGGCTGCGTTGATGGGCCTGGGCATGCTGGGGCTGGCCGTGCTCATTCTGGCCTGGGAGCGCGTGGTTCGCGGGCGTGCGGGCTTCATTGGGCGGCCGGGTCAGGCGCGGCCGCGACTGCCGCTGCAGGGCAGGGCCCGGTATTGGGTGCCGCTGGCCTGCGGCCTCGGCGGCATGTTTGGGTTTGTGCTGCCTGTTGCGCTCCTGCTGGTCGCGGGGCTCTCCTCGGCCGAGCCCATCGCGGTGAACAACCTCATGCGGCAGACCCTTCAGACGGCCTTCTATGGCGTGTATGCCCTGGCCGTGATTCTTCCAATGGCCATCGTGCTCGCCTATGGCCAGCGCAGCATGCAAGGGGGCTGGCTCTCCAAGGGCCTACAACTGGCCTCATCGGGCTATGCCGTGCCGGGCCTGGTGGTAGCCCTGGGCCTGCTCGGTTGGAGTGCGTTCTTTACTCAGACCGCCATGAGCCTCTTCGACTGGCGGGTCACGCTCACCGCCACCAGCGTGCTGCTGATCGGGGGGTACCTCACCCGATTCTTCACGGTTGGCTATTCCAGCGTGGAGGTTGGCCTGGGGCGGCTGACCAACAGCCTGGACTGGTCGGCCCGCAGCCTCGGGCTGTCTGCCCAGCAGGTCGTGTTCCGCGTGCACTGGCCCGTGCTTCGTGGCAGCGCCGCGGTGGCGGGCCTCCTGGTGTTCGTCGATGTGGTCAAGGAACTGCCCCTGACACTGGTGCTGCGGCCCATGAATATCGAGACCCTTGCCACCGCAGCCCATCAGTTTGCTGCGGATGAACGCTTGGCCCAGGCGGCCTGGCCCTCGCTGACCATCGCCCTGGTGGGGCTTCTTCCACTGCTGGTGTTGGGCCCGAGGCTTCGGGCCTAGAGCACGGTCTGTAGGAGGGTGTCTTGCACGGCCTTGCGATTCGCACCGGTGCGTCGACGCACCGTGTAGACACCATCGGCCCGCATCTGCCAACTCGTGGCGTTGTCGGTCAGGTGAAGGCGCAGGCCCTCTCGAATCACACGGCGTTTAAGGGCTTTGTCGAGAATTGGGCAGGCCAACTCCACGCGCCGGAAAAAGTTGCGGTCCATCCAGTCGGCACTGGAAATGTAGACGTCTTCGGCCCCCTCGTTGCGAAAGTAGAAGAGACGGCTGTGTTCCAGAAAGCGGCCAATGGTGCTGCGAACACGAATGTTCTCTGAGAGTCCTGGCACGCCGGGGCGAAGCACGCAGATGCCCCGCACGATGAGGTCCACCTGCACCCCAGCCTGACTTGCTGCATAGAGTGCCTCGACCACAGCAAGCTCGACCAGGGAGTTCATCTTGGCCATGATCTGTGCCTTGCCACCTTGCTTGGCAATGAGCGTCTCCTTGCGGATGGCCTTGAGCACATTGGAGTGCAGCGTGAAGGGCGACTGCCAGATCTTTCGCAGGGCGCGTGCCTTGCCAAGCCCAGTGAGCTGGTGGAAGACCTCGTGGGCGTCTTGGCAGAGGTCTGGGTTGGCGGTGAAGAGGCCAAAGTCTTCATAAAGACTGGCGGTGCGCGGGTGGTAATTGCCCGTGCCGATGTGCACATAGCGGCGCAGGCCTGCTTTTTCTTTTCGCACCACCAGGCACATCTTGGCGTGGGTCTTGTTGCCCACCACGCCAAACACCACATGGGCACCCACCTCCTCGAGCCGGGAGGCCCAGTTGATATTGGTCTCCTCGTCGAATCGGGCCATGAGCTCCACCACCACGGTGACTTCCTTGCCGGAGCGGGCGGCCAGAATGAGTGACTCCATGAGCGAGGAGGTCTGACCGGTTCGGTAGACCGTCATGCTGATGGCCACCACCGAAGGGTCCTCCGAAGCGGTGCGCAGGAAGTCGACCACGGCACTGAAGCTCTCGTAGGGGTGATGCACAAGCACATCTTGATTGGAGATGACCTCGAAGTGGTTCTTTCCAACGAAGGCATCTGGGTGGCGCGCTGAGAAGGCGGGGAACTTGAGATCGGGCCGGTCGACCTGATCCGGCATGCTCATGAGGCGCACCAGGTTCACGGGCCCCGGCACTCGGTAGCAATCCTCCTGGCCAAGCTTGTATTCGCGCAGAAGCAGGTCGAGCAGGGAGTCCGGAATGGCATCGGCGACCTCGAGCCGCACCGAGTCCCCAAACTGCCGCTGGGAGAGTTCGCCCTTGAGGGCCTCTCGCAGGTCGGTGACTTCTTCGTCATCCACAAACAAATCGCTGTTGCGGGTGACGCGAAACTGGTACACCCCTTTGACATCCATGCCCGGAAAGAGGGCTGGCACATTGTCTTGAAGGATGGAACTCAGCAGCATAAAGCCGTGGGGGTGGCCAGAGACCTGCTTGGGCACGCGAATGAGCCTGGGCAACACCCTTGGGGCTTGCACCACCGCCGCCCGTGACTCACGGCCAAACGAGTCGCGGCCTTCCATCTCGAGAATGAAATTCAGGCTCTTGTTCAGGGTGCGCGGAAAGGGGTGTGAGGGATCGAGCCCGATTGGTGTGAGCACGGGCATGACCTCCTTCACAAAATACTGGTGGGCCCATTTTCGTTGGGCCGGTGTGAAGTTGGTGGTGAGGTGGATCTTGACGCCGGTCTGCTCGAGCGCGGGCAGGATGCCTTGGTTGAGGATTCGGTACTGGCGCTCCACCACGCGGTGGGCCCGCAGTTGAACGTCTTGGAAGCTCTGGGCGGCCGTGTAGCCATCGAGGTCGGGCAGGTCGCCCGCGCCCTGGCGAATCTTGGCCTTGAGCCCCGAGACCCGGATTTCGAAGATCTCATCGAGGTTGCTCGAGACAATACAGATGTATCGCAGCCGCTCAAGCAGGGGGGTCTCGAGGCATTCGGCCATGGCCAGCACGCGCTCATTGAAGGCAAGCAGGCTGAGTTCTCTGTTGAGGTAGCGGCTCTGGCCAGGCTGGCCCTCGGTGTGGAAGACCGGTGTGGGAGCGGGCTTTTTTGATTTCATCTTCTCTCCAGTGTAGCCACCTATAATCCGGCCATGGCGACTGTGTTGGCCCAAATACAAAACGATCCAGAGCTGGTTGCGGCGGTGGATCTTGGGTCGAATTCGTTCCACCTGCTCATTGGACGCGTGCAGAGCACGCCAGCGGGGCCCCAGATTTCTCCGCTCGACAGCCTCAAGGACGTGGTGCGGCTGGCCTCGGGTTTGTCTGCCGACAAGCGGCTCGACGCCGCCTCCCAGGCCCGTGCCATTTCGGCGCTCCAGCGCTTCGGAGAGCGCCTTCGCGCCTTTGACACCCAGCATGTCAGGGCTGTGGCCACCAATACCTTTCGTGTGGCCAAGAACGGGGCCGAGTTTCTGAAGACCTGCGAGGCCGCCCTGGGGTTCCCCATCGAGGTGATCGCCGGCAAGGAAGAGGCTCGCCTCATTTACAACGGGGTGGCGCATTCCTTGGCAGCCGATGGCGCCCGCCGTCTGGTCATCGACATCGGCGGGGGCTCCACCGAATTCATCATCGGCACCAACTACGAGGCCGAGCTGCTCGAGAGCGTGTTCGTGGGCTGTATCCGGTTCAGCCGCGATTTCTTCCCCGGCGGAGACATCACCCGATCGGGCTTTAAGGACGCCATCTTTGAGGCCCGGCGCAGCATTCAGGTGATCAGTGCTGCCTATCGTCGCCATGGTTGGGAGCGGACGGTGGCCTCGAGCGGGTCGGCCCGGGCCATTCAAGATGTCTTGGTGGCCCTTGGGGACACCAGCCACCGCATCACCCTGGAGGGCATGGAGCACGTTCGCAGCCTGCTGATCAAGGCCGGTCGCGTCGAAGATGCAGCCCTTCCAGGCCTCAAGGTGGAACGCATGCCGGTCTTTGTGGGGGGGCTGGTGATCATGATGGCCGCCTTCGAGGAGCTCAAGATCGAGGAGATGCACTACGCCGATGGGGCCCTTCGATTGGGGGTGCTCTACGACGTACTGGGCCGCGCTCGGCATGACGACATGCGAATCCACACGGTGGAGCAGTTCATGAAGCGCTACCAGGTCGACCGGGCCCAGGCCGCGAGGGTGGGGGCTCTGGCGCAGTCGCTCTGGATGCAGCTCTCCGGTGGCACACGTGAGGAGAGGGCCGAGATGTCGGCCCTCATTGGCTGGTCGGCCAGTCTCTTGGAGATTGGGCATTCGATCTCCCACAACAGCTTTCACAAGCACACCGCCTACATCCTGGCGCAGGCAGACATGCCGGGCTTCTCGCGGCGCGACCAGCGCATCATGTCCACGCTCGCCATGGGCCATGTGGGCAAGCTGGGCAAGGTCATGCCGCTGGTGGGCGAGGCCGTACCCTGGGCTGCAGTTCTGTGTCTGCGGCTGGCGGCCGTGTTCTTTCGGAATCGCTCCGATGCGAAGCTGCCCTCGATTGCGCTGGTGGGGGATGGCCGGCAGTTTGAGTTGAGCCTGCCCAAGGCCTGGCTCTCCAGGCATCCATTGACCCAGCACAGCCTCGACCAAGACCGCCTGGAATGGCGAAAAGTGGGAGTGGAGCTCGGCATTCGGGCGGGATAGGTCTGCTACACTGCGGCTTCTGTTTTCGGCAGGCGCGTAGCTCAGCTGGTTAGAGCACCACCTTGACATGGTGGGGGTCGTTGGTTCGAGTCCAATCGCGCCTACCAATCAAGCCCATATGGTCAACATCACCCTTCCAGATCAGTCAGTTCGCTCATTTGAATCCCCCGTGACCGTGGCCGCGGTGGCGGCCAGCATCGGGGCGGGGCTTGCCAAGGCTGCACTGGCCGGCCGCGTGAATGGGCAGTTGGTCGACACCCACCACCTCATCGATCAAGACGCGGCGCTGGCGATTGTCACCGAGAAAGACCCAGAGGGCCTGGACATCATTCGGCACTCCACGGCGCACCTGCTGGCCTACGCGGCCAAGAGCCTGTTTTCAGACCTTCAGGTCACCATCGGGCCAGTGATCGACAACGGCTTCTATTACGATTTCTCCTACAAACGCCCGCTGACGCCGGAAGACCTCGCCGCCATCGAGTCGAAGATGCGCGAACTGGCCAGCAAGGACGAGCCCGTGACCCGAGAGGTCATGGACCGCGATGCCGCCGTGGGCCTCTTCAAGTCGATGGGTGAGCATTACAAGGCCGAGATCATCGCCAGCATTCCGGCAGGCGAGCAGATCTCGCTCTACCGCGAGGGCGACTTCGTCGACCTCTGTCGAGGCCCACACGTGCCCTCCACGGGCAAGCTCAAGGTCTTCAAGCTCATGAAGGTGGCCGGCGCCTACTGGCGAGGCGACCATCGCAACGAAATGCTTCAGCGGGTCTACGGCACGGCCTGGGCCAAGAAGGAAGACCTCGAGCAGTACCTGCACCAGCTCGAAGAGGCCGAGCGGCGAGACCATCGCAAGCTTGGCAAATCCCTCGACCTCTTCCACCTTCAGGACAACGCCCCGGGCTTGGTCTTCTGGCACCCCAAGGGCTGGACGATCTGGCAGCAGGTGGAGCAGTACCTGCGGCATGTCTACCTGGCCGCGGGTTATCAGGAGATACGTTGCCCCCAGATCCTCGACCGCAGCCTTTGGGAGCAGTCGGGCCATTGGGAGCACTATAAAGACAACATGTTCACCACGGCCTCGGAAAACCGAGACTACGCCGTCAAGCCCATGAACTGCCCGGGCCATGTCCAGGTGTTCAATTCCAACCTTCGCAGCTACCGAGACCTGCCCCTGCGCTATGGCGAGTTCGGCTCCTGCCATCGCAATGAGTCGTCGGGGAGCCTGCACGGCCTGCTCCGGGTGCGCGGCTTCACCCAAGATGACGGCCATATTTTTTGCACCGAAGACCAGATCCAAGCAGAGGTCTACGCCTTCACCCAAAAGCTGCTCGAGGTCTACAAAGACTTCGGCTTTGATGACGTCATTTACCGCCTCTCGACCCGTCCGCCCAATCGGGTGGGCTCCGACGAGAGTTGGGACAAGGCCGAGAAGGCGCTCTCAGAGGCGCTTGATCGGGTTGGGGTGGACTGGCAGTTGCTGCCGGGTGAGGGCGCTTTTTACGGCCCGAAGATCGAATACAGCCTGAAAGACTCGCTCGGGCGCATTTGGCAGTGCGGCACGATTCAGGTCGATTTCAACATGCCGGTGCGCCTTGGGGCCGAGTATGTGGCCGAGGACAACACCCGTCGCCACCCCGTCATGCTGCATCGGGCCATTGTGGGCTCGCTCGAGCGTTTCATCGGCATTCTCATTGAGAACCACGCCGGGGCCATGCCCTGCTGGCTTGCCCCCCTGCAGGTGGCCGTGGCCAGCATCACCGAAAACCAGGCTGACTACGCCCAGTCTGTTGCGAAAAGATTACAAGCCCGAGGCTTTCGTGCCGATGCTGATTTGCGAAACGACAAAATTTCCTACAAAATCAGAGAATTAAGCCTGCAAAAGATTCCTTTTGTGCTGGTTGTTGGCCAGAAAGAGAAAGATTCCGAGCAGGTGGCGGTCCGAGCCCGTGGGGGTGAAGACCTGGGAAGCATGTCGATGAACGCCTTTTTCGAGCTCCTGTCCGAAACAGTCGAGCGGCGGAAATAGGGCGTTTTTATTTTTAGAAAGGCAACGCAATCGCTACAGAACGAAGCCACCGAATCAACGGTGAAATCACAGCCTCGCAGGTGCGGCTGGTTGGATTAGAAAACGAAGCCATCGGAATTGTGACCCTCAATGAGGCGATCCGAATGGCCGAAGAAGCAGAGGTAGACCTTGTCGAGATTGCCCCTCAGGCGGTTCCTGTGGTGTGCAAGCTCATGGATTTCGGGAAGTTTAAGTACCAGGAGCAGAAGCGGGCCCAAGAGGCCAAGGCCAAGCAGAAGATCATCCAGGTGAAAGAGGTGAAATTTCGCCCTGGCACCGATGACAACGATTATCAAGTCAAACTGCGCAACCTGACTCGGTTCCTTGAAGAGGGTGACAAGGCCAAGATCACCATTCGGTTTCGTGGGCGCGAAATGGCCCACCAGGAATTCGGAATGCGAATGCTGGAACGCGTGAAGTCCGACCTCGGCGAACTCGTCCAGGTGGAACAAATGCCCAAGTTAGAGGGTCGCCAGATGGTCATGGTGGTGGCTCCAAAAAAGAAAAAGTAAGAGAAGAAGTAAGGCAGTCGAGTTGTAAGCAGTTGGAAGAAGGTCGCTGAGGGTTCAACAAGTGAGGGCAAGGTGCCCGCCACCCGCCGAGACCAAATCAGAGGAGCAGTCATGCCCAAGATGAAAACGAAAAAGGCCGCCTCCAAGCGGTTCATCGCCCGCGGCAGTGGGTCGATCAAGCGCGCACACGCCACCAAGCGTCACATCCTGACCAAGCGCACCACCAAGAACAAGCGTCAGCTTCGCGGCACGCTCACTGTGCATCCTTCGGATGTGCAGCGCGTTCGCGACATGATGCCCTACGCGTAAAGGAGAACTCACATGCCTCGCGTCAAACGTGGTGTCACGGCTCGTGCCCGTCACAAGAAAATTCTGGCCCTCGCAAAAGGTTTCCGAGGCCGCCGCAACAATGTCTTTCGTGTGGCCAAGCAGGCGGTCATGCGTGCAGGTCAGTACGCCTATCGCGACCGTCGCAATCGCAAGCGTGTGTTCCGTGCACTCTGGATCACCCGCATCAATGCGGCCTGCCGTGCGAACGACCTCAGCTACAGCCGTTTCATTGCTGGCCTCAAGAAGGCCAATATCGAAATGGATCGTAAGGTGCTGGCCGATCTCGCAGTGATGGACAAGCCCGCATTTGCAGCCATCGTGGCCAAAGTGAAGATCGCCCTCGGGGCTTAACCCCCGAGCATGTCGGATCTCAATCAGCTCGTCTCGGAGGCGCAACGCGCCTTCGAGGCTGCTCCCGATGCGCCTGCGCTCGAGGATGCCAAGGCACGTTTCCTTGGCAAGACGGGCCTGCTCACCGAACAGCTCAAGCAGCTTGGCAAGATGGACCCAGAGGCCCGCAAGGCTGCGGGTGCCGCGCTCAATGAGGTCAAGACTCAGATCGAAGCCTTGCTGCAGGCGCGCCGAGATCAGCTCGGCCAGGCCCAGCTCCATGCGCGGCTGGCCCAAGAGGCCATCGATGTCTCTCTGCCCGGTCGCGGCCCCTTCGTGGGTGGCCTGCACCCCGTGGTTCGAACCTGGCGCCGTGTTCAGGAGATCTTCCAGTCGATTGGCTTTGATGTGGCCGATGGCCCCGAGATTGAAACCGATTGGTTCAACTTCACGGCGCTCAACAATCCCGAGAATCATCCTGCGCGCTCCATGCAGGACACCTTCTACCTCGAGGACCGCGACGAGTCGGGCCTGCCGCTGCTGCTGCGCACCCACACCAGCCCCATGCAGGTGCGCTATGCCCAGACCCATCAGTTGCCCATCAAGCTGATTGCGCCGGGCCGCACCTATCGGGTGGACAGCGATGCCACCCACTCACCCATGTTCCATCAGGTCGAAGGCCTCTGGCTCTCCGATCGTGTGAGCTTTGCTGATCTCAAAGGCGTCTACCACGACTTCCTGGGCCGCTTCTTTGAAGACGACCAACTCGACCTTCGATTTCGTCCCTCTTTCTTCCCGTTCACCGAGCCCTCGGTGGAGGTGGACATGCGCTTTTCCAGTGGCCCGCTCAAGGGTCGCTGGCTGGAGATCTCGGGGGCAGGCCAGGTGCATCCCAACGTGATTCGCCACTTTGGGTTTGATCCCGAGGAGGTGGTTGGCTTTGCATTCGGCAGTGGCCTGGAGCGGCTCACCATGCTTCGCTACGGCATTGGCGACCTTCGCCTCTTCTTCGAAAACGACCTGCGCTTTCTGCGCCAATTTTCCTAGACCATCATGAGAATTCCTGAGGCCTGGCTTCGTGAGATGGTTCACACCGATCTCTCCATCGAGCGCATCGCCGATGTGCTGACCATGGCCGGCCTTGAGGTGGAAGAGGTCGAGACGGCTGCACCGCCCTTCACCGGCGTGCGGCTGGGCAAGATTCTTTCGGCCCAGAAGCACCCAGATGCCGATCGTCTGCAGGTCTGCGAGGTGAGCATCGGGTCGGGCAGTACGCCCCTTCAAATTGTTTGCGGAGCACCGAACGCCAGGGCAGGGCTGATGGTGGCCTGCGCCACCGATGGCGCACTTCTGCCTGGTGGGTTCAAGATCAAGCAGGCCAAGATGCGGGGCGTTGTGAGCCAAGGCATGCTCTGTTCGGCCAAGGAACTCGGCATCTCGGAGGCCTCCGAGGGCATTCTGGAAGTCGATGCGAGTGAGACGAGCCTGGGCGAGGACATCCGCCAGACCCTCAACCTAGATGCCGCCACCTTGGTCTTGAAGCTCACCCCCAACCGCGGCGACTGCCTCTCCATGCTGGGCGTGGCCCGTGAACTCTCGGCACTGCTGGGGGTTCGACTCTCCACGCCGAGTTGGTCTGCGGTGTCGCCCACCATTGAAGACACGCCAAGCATCGCCTGCGCCCCAGATGCCAAGAGCCTGTGCGGCCGATTCTCGAGTCGGGTCATTCGTGGCGTGAATGCCCAGGCCCCCACACCGGGCTGGATGAAACAGCGCCTGGAGCAGTCTGGTCAGCGGCCCATTTCTGCCCTGGTGGACATCTCCAATTACGTGATGCTCGAGCTCGGTCGTCCATCGCATGTCTTCGATCTCGATGCCCTCGTGCCCATCGATGCACCCGCAAGCCTGGCCGTGCGCTGGGCGCAACAAGGCGAAGCCTGCGAGCTGCTCAATGGCCAGACCGTCTCGCTCGACTCCAGCGTGGGGGTGATTGCCGATGCAAAGGGGCCTGTGGCCCTGGCCGGCATCATGGGTGGGGCCCGATCCGCAGTCTCCGATCAAACCAAGAACATCCTTTTAGAGGCCGCCTTCTGGTGGCCCGATGCCATTCGCGGTCGTGCCCAGCGCTTCAAGTTCAGCACCGATGCGGGCCATCGATTCGAGCGCGGGGTGGACCCATCCACCACGGCCGAGCACCTCGAGCGGATCACCGCCCTCATTCTGGACGTCTGCGGTGGTCAGGCGGGCCCTGTGGCCGATGCCCAATGGAACCTTCCAACGGCCACTCCTGTGCGAATGCGCCGCAGCCGCTGTGAGCGCCTGATTGGTCGCCCCTATTCCCGGGCGGAGGTGGAATCCGTCTTCAATGGCTTGGGCTTTTCGTTTACACACGCCGTGGTTGGTGAGGACGATGTCTTCACGGTGGAGCCGCCGCCGCACCGGTTCGACTTGTCCATCGAGGAAGACCTCGTGGAGGAGGTGGCCCGTGTGATTGGCTTTGAGCAGATCCCATCGCGCCCGCCGGTGGGGCCGCAACGCATGTCTGCCCAGCCAGAGACCCAGCGAACGGCCATGGCCATGCGCGACCGCATGGTCAGCCTCGATTTCCAAGAGGTCGTCACCTATTCCTTCATGGACTCCGTACTGGCCGCGCAGTTTGCACCGCCGGCCGAGCACTTGGTGCTCCAGAATCCCATCGCCTCGCAGCTCTCCACGATGCGCCCCTCGATTGTTCCCAATCTGCTCAAGGTTCTGGCAGATAACATTGCCCATCGAGAGACACGGGTTCGCATCTTCGAACTCGGCCGGGTGTTTCGGCGGGATGCATCGGTTTCTGCCGGGCCATGGTCGGTTCAGGGGGTGTCTCAGCCGATGACGCTCTGCGCCCTGGCCTGGGGTGGCGTGCCCTTTGCGCCCTGGGAGGGCAAGGCGGACGCCGTCGACTTCTTTGATCTCAAGCAAGACCTGGTGCGTTTGGCCGCGCCTTGCAGCCTCACCACCAGTGCCCCGGCAGCGCCCATTGCGGGGCTGCACCCCGGTCGTGCTGCAGTCGTGAGACTTGGTGATGCGGTGATTGGAGTGATGGGTGAGCTTCACCCCACCCTGGTGGCCCAGTTTGAACTGCCGTCTGCCCCGGTGGTGTTCGAGGTGGTGCTGGACCCACTCCTGGCGTTGGAGATGCCATCGCCGCAGCCGCCTGCACGCCACCCGAGCGTCTCCCGAGATCTGGCCTTTGTGCTGCCCCGAAGCATTGCGGCTGGTGATGTGCATGCCGCATTGATGCGCCTTTGCCAGGCCCCAGAGGCCAAGGGACGCCTGCAGTCTGTGGTGCTTTTCGACCAGTATCGGGGTCCTGGCCTGGCTGAGGATGAAAAAAGTCTTGCCTTTAGGTTTGTGCTGCAAGATACTGAAAAAACACTAGAAGATTCAGAAGTCGATGCCTGCATGGATTGGGTGGCCCAAACGGTTGTGTCTGCCTTTTCTGCGAAGATTCGCAAGTAAGCGTCTGTTTCATCTAGACCTTTACACACCAAACCCGTAGGAGCAGACCGAATCGTGCCTGCCGCGTCAGACACCCTCACCAAGGCCGAGCTTGCCGACATGCTCTACGAGCGTGTGGGCCTGAACAAGCGCGAGGCCAAGGAGGTCGTGGAGGCCTTTTTCGATGAGATCCGCACCCAGCTCGAGCAGGGCGAGAGCGTGAAGCTCTCCGGATTTGGAAACTTCCAGCTTCGGGACAAGCCCGAGCGCCCCGGGCGCAACCCCAAAACTGGGGAGCCCATCCCCATTTCAGCCCGCCGCGTGGTCACCTTCCACGCCAGCCAGAAGCTCAAGGCGCACGTTCAGAACCCAGACCTGCCGCTGAGTGATCTCGATGACGACCAGTGAGCCACGTGCGGCCGGTGCCACAGAGGCGCTGCCCGTCATTCCGGTCAAGCGCTACTTCACCATTGGTGAGGTGAGCGAGCTCTGCCAGGTCAAGCCCCATGTGTTGCGCTACTGGGAGCAGGAGTTTGCCCAGCTGCGGCCGGTCAAGCGTCGGGGCAACCGCCGCTACTACCAGCACCACGAGGTGCTGCTGATTCGCAAGATTCGGTCGCTCCTCTACGACGAGGGGTTCACCATCTCGGGCGCCCGCTCGCGGCTCACCGGAGTGCGCGGCAGGGCTGTGCCCGATGCCTCGCCTGACATCGAGGTGGATGCGCCTCCGCTTCCAGCTGCAGCCCGCAGCCCTAAGGCCAGCGCGGCGGCTGCTACCGCACCTGCGTCTGCGCCCGTGGCCATGTCGCCCGCAGTTCGGTCGGAGCTCGAGGGCATTCTTGCCTTGCTTCGGTCCGCCCCCAAGAAGCGAAAACCAGCGGCCTGATCCGGTATACTTCACCGCTTCGGTCGGGGCGTAGCGCAGCCTGGTAGCGCACTTGCATGGGGTGCAAGGGGTCGGATGTTCGAATCATCTCGCCCCGACCAACTTCTTCCTCTCTAGTTTGAAATCTCCACTCAGGCGTTCTACACTCGGCGTGTCTAACTATTTAGACACCGTCTGATGGTGCCCGCTTAACACGGGTTAAACGGGAAGCTGGTGTGAATCCAGCGCTTCCCCCGAAACAGTCAGCGTGCGTGTCTTGTTCCAGCAGGCCGGCCTCCACCGGCCTGACCCACTGAGGCAGTTGCCTTGGGAAGGGGGAGCAGGAAGCGGGTGCCTCGGCACCCCAGCACGTGAGCCTGGATACCGGCCGCAGACGTGGACATTGTCTGTCGCTTCGGGGTTGGGGCGGCCGGGAAGGGTTTTCTGTGAAGACAACACGCACGGCGTTGGCTATTGCCATGGCAACAGCCTTTGGTTGCGCGCACGCGCAGAGCATTCAGACGTTGGATCCAGTGGTGGTGACGGCCAGCAAGATTGAGGAACCGCAGGGCCAAGCGACTGTACTGGTTGATGTCATAGAGCGGCAAGAAATTGACGAAAGCGGTGCGGCCAACATCATCGAGCTGCTAGACCGTCTGCCTGGTCTAAACGTGGCTCGTCAGTATGGCCGTATGGGGCTCGATGCGGCCGTTGATGTGGGCTATCTCGGCGGGAGCTCTCACCACAGAACGCTCATCATGGTTGATGGTGTTCGATTGAATGACATCGACGATGGTACGGTCATCTTTGGATCAGTGCCGCTCAGTTCGATCGAGCGCCTTGAGGTTCGACGGGCTGGGGGTGGCGTGCTATTTGGTGATCGAGCACTGGGTGGCGTGGTAAACATCATTACAAAACCAAAAGCGGACAACGCCGCGGTGGCGGAGGCCAAGATTGGCAGCTTCGGATTAAAGAGCTTTAACGGCTCCATCTCTCGAGAGATGGGCGAGGGTTCCACCCAAATAGACATCAGCCGTTCAATCCAGGATGGCTTTCGAAGAGATTCCTCACAGGCACAAACCGGAATCTCCGCGCGCTTCAGCGCCCCAACCCAACTCGGTGTGTTGGGGGTCTCGATGAGAGGCTCTGATGAAAATGCTCGGCTTCCTCAATCGATCTCCGCATCAACGTTTCAAACGGATTCACGAAATCCTGGAAGTTACCGAACAAGCTCCTCGCGACAGACCAGAACTGGTGTTCTCAGTCTTGAGACTGCCTATGGTGAGAGTTGGTCTTCCAGTCTCAGGTTTGCATCGGAGGATATCGATCGAAGATCAATCGACATTTACTCCTCGAACGTCTACGAGACGAAGAGAAACACGTTGTTTGCGGATTTTGCCCGCCAGGTTAAAGGCAACACATCACTCTTGGGCGCAGAGGTGTTTGAAGCCCAGTCACAATCAAATAGGCTGAACCGTAACAGGGTCGATCAGAAATCCACGGCAGTCTATGTCAGCACTGAGCAGGCATTTGCGAATACAAAGGTAATGGCTGGCATCAGGTCGCAAGAGATGGTCAATGAGTTCTCACCCTCTGCTGGGGCAGGTACCCAGGCCTCAAGAGAACGGCTGAGCAGTTGGTCTCTTTCATTCCGCCAGCCATTTATTGGCGGTGTACTTCGAGGTGGGCTACAGACCTCTTTCGCGTTTCCGAATGCAGATCAGCTTTATACGTTTTCAAGCGCGTCACCTTACGCGCCACAGAATATTTACCCTGGTGTGGAGCCGATGACCTCGCGCGAGGCACAGTTGGGATGGGTCCGCCGGACGGAGACATCGATGTCTGAGATTTCCGCGAGACGCATCGTTGTGAGTGATGAGATTGGTTTCAAGCTCGACTGCGATGGCTTAGACGATTGCAATGATAATCTTTACGACACGCTTCGGACTGTTCTAACGCTGCGCCACCAGCGCTCTCCATGGACTGGTGGATACCTAGATGCCTCGGCTGACTTCATCAACGCGGCCATTGAGACTGGTTCCAATGCTGGCCGTCAGTTACCGATGACTCCCTCGCGAGTGTTCAAGGTGGGTCTGATGCAAAAAGGAAACTTTGGCCGGGTCTCGTTTCAGGCTCATTTTCGGGCTCCGATGTACCAGAGCACCGACGACTCACACGCATATCCGAAAATTCCAGGCCGAACTGTCTACGATCTTGGCTGGTTCGATGACATGTACTCGGGGATCCGAGTGAGCGTGTGGGTACGAAACCTCACGGATAAAAAGTATTACGAATTTGCGCAGTATGGCAGCGTTGCCCCCGCTGACGGTCGATCTCTCGAAGCGTCCCTGCAGTATCGCTTCTAGCGGAGTAAACGTGCCTGTAAGGTCGCCGCTCAGTGCTGTAAGGTCGCCGCTCAGTGCAAATGCTGGGCGGCGGGCTCGTCGGTCTCTGGCAGCTCGGCATGCACCAGTTCGCCATCGGCGTTGGGGTACATGGGGGCGCCGCAGTCTTCGCAGTACTCCATGGGCATGCGCTGTCGCAGCACTTCAATCTTCTGAATGCCTGACTCGCGCAAGGTGGCCTCAATCTCCTCCACCACATCGCTCATCTCGTCCTCAGCGCCCAACAGCGGCCAAACAATCCCGTGGATCACGGCCTCATCGTCGGTGACTTGAAATCCGATGCGGTACTCCTCGAGGGTGCGGTTGTAGCAGCCTGCAATCACGGCCTCAAGGTGGGTGGGGGGCACATTGAGCGTGGTCGACAAAAACGCCACGGACGCCGTGATGGAGAACGGACGCGCCGATCGGTCGGCATCTCGGCAGGCCACGTAATAAGCACGCGGCAGCATCGGCTCAAAGCCGCACGCCGGCAGCAGGGTGGTGAAGGCCTCTTGCGAGGCCGTTCGCCAGGCGGCCAGCACCTCATCGCGTGTAAGCATGCCTTCCTGCCAACGAAAGAGGGCCTCACCCTGGGGTGCGGAGACCACACCGATCAAGTAGCGCTGGTCGGCCAGGAACTGGGCGGTCTCGTTCAATGAGCCGGTGTCCACCGGCAGGCGGCCATCGGTCAGGTGGGTGGTGAGTGCCTGTCGCATCTCGGCGGTCTCGCCAAAGCTCTCGGGGAGTTGGTCGGGCGAGAAGAAGTAGTCGGCCAGTGCCACATCGGCCTGCTCGGAGAAGACATGCTCCTGCAGGTGCTTGCGCAGGAGCTGCAGGGTGGTGGTGCCCAGGGCCCGGGTGGGCAGGGGCATGCGAGACCAGGCCAGCACAGGCGCGGCAAAGAGCAGAACATCTCGCGTGCCATCGGAGGCCTTGACCAGGGTGTGCTCCACCCGGCCTTCAATGGCATCGGCCAGTTCCTCGTAAGCCCGAGACTCCCGGTCTGCAAGGCGATCGAGCGCCGTGTTGAGCGAAGCCTCATCGGCCCCGCTGAGCAGCGCGTCGATCTCGGTGTCGAGCCGTGATTCCCAGAAATGATCCTCCGCCCGGCTGCCTGAGTGCGCAAGGCCTTCGGCCAGTTCAACCAGGCGATCGGCCTCGCGAGAGGCGCGACCGCGACGAGAGGAGGGGGAGGTTTTCATCAGGCCGCCATCAATTCACGAAGAACATACGGAAGGATACCGCCATGCTGGTAGTAATCGACCTCGATGGGGGTGTCGATCCGGCACAGGGTGGTGATGGTCTGCTTGCTGCCGTCCTTGCGGGTGACGACCACCTGAAGGTCTTGCTGAGGCGCAAGGCTCGTGGGCACCTCAATGTCAAAGACCTCGGTGCCATCCAAGCCCAGTGTCTGGGCCGACTCGCCCGCCTTGAACTGCAGGGGGAGCACGCCCATGCCCACCAGGTTGGAGCGGTGGATCCGCTCGTAGGAGCGCGCAATCACGGCCCGCACACCCAGCAGCTGGGTGCCTTTGGCAGCCCAGTCGCGGGAAGAGCCCGTGCCGTATTCCTCGCCACCGATCACCACCGTGGGCGTGCCACTCTTTTGGTAGGCCATGGCTGCGTAATAAATGAAGGCGCGCTCGCCGGAGGGCTGCCTGATGGTGAGGCCACCTTCCTCGCGGCTGCCGTCGGCCTTTGGGGGCAGCATGAGGTTCTTGATGCGCACGTTGGCAAAGGTGCCACGCATCATCACCTCGTGGTTGCCGCGGCGAGAGCCATAGCTGTTGAAGTCGGCCTTGCTCACCTTGTTCTCGACCAAGTACTGCCCGCCCGGTGAGGCCTCCTTAATAGAGCCCGCTGGCGAGATGTGGTCGGTGGTGACGGAATCCCCAAGAATGGCCAGTGCGCGAGCGCCCTTGATGCTCGTGGTGGCCGAGGGCGTCATCGAGAAGCCATCGAAGAAGGGCGGCTTGGCAATGTAGGTAGACGTGGGCCAGTCGTAGACCTGGCCCGTGGTGCCCTTGATGTTGTTCCAAAGGTGGTGGTCTTTGGTGAGATCGCCATAGAGGGTCTGGAAGGTCTTCGGGTCGCGGGCATAGCCCATGACGGCAGCAACCTCTTGGCTCGTGGGCCAGATGTCTTTCAGATACACCGGCCCGTTCTTGCCCTGGCCCAGTGGCTCGGTCTGGAGATCCTTCTGCACCGTGCCGGCAATGGCATAGGCCACCACCAGCGGCGGCGAGGCCAGGAAGTTGGCCCGCAGGTTCGGGTGGATGCGAGCCTCGAAGTTTCGGTTGCCGGAGAGCACGGCCGCGCAGACCAGGTCGTTGGAGACAATCGATTCATTGAAGGCCTGGGGGAGGTCCCCGGCGTTGCCAATGCAGGTGGTGCAGCCGTAGGCCGCCACATGGAAGCCCAACTTCTCCAGGTAGGGCAGAAGGCCTGCCTTGGTGAGGTAGTCGGTCACCACACGGCTGCCGGGCGCAAGCGAAGTCTTCACCCGCGGGTTGGTCGTCAGCCCGGCCTCCACCGCCTTCTTGGCCACAAGGCCCGCCGCGAGCAGCACGCCGGGGTTGGAGGTGTTCGTGCAGGAGGTGATGGCGGCAATCAAGACATCGCCATGGCCCAGGTCGGTCTCACCGGCGGGAACGCGCTTGGAGAGCTCGGCTGCGGGCTTGGCAAAACCATTCTCGGCCACGGGCTTGGAGAAGAGGTCTGAAAAGGTCTTCTTCATGCTGGCCAGTTCGATGCGGTCTTGGGGACGCTTGGGGCCCGCCAACGAGGGCTTGATGCTGCCGAGATCCAGGCTGACCACCTTGGTGTAGTCGATCTCGCCTTGGCGCGGAATGCCGAAGAGGCCCTGGGCCTTGAAGTAGGCCTCGAAGGCTTCGACCTCTTCTTGGGTGCGGCCGGTGGCCTTCATGAAGTCCACGGTCACCGCATCGACCGGGAAGAGGCCCATGGTGGCGCCATACTCCGGGGCCATGTTGGCAATCGTGGCGCGGTCGGGCAGGGCCAGGGTCTCGGTGCCCTCGCCAAAGAACTCGACAAACTTCCCAACCACCTTCTCCTTGCGCAGCATCTCGGTGATGGTGAGCACAAGGTCGGTGGCCGTGGTGCCCTCGGGCAGCTTGCCCGTGAGGTTCACACCAACGACATCGGGGGTGAGGAAGTACAAGGGCTGGCCGAGCATGGCCGCCTCGGCCTCAATGCCGCCCACGCCCCAGCCCACCACACCAATGCCATTGATCATGGTGGTGTGGCTGTCCGTTCCCACCAGGGTGTCGGGGTAGCTGATGCCGTTCTTGGTGTGCACACCGCGGGCGAGGTACTCGAGGTTGACCTGGTGCACGATGCCAATGCCAGGGGGCACCACCTTGAAGGTGTCGAAGGCCTGCATGCCCCACTTCATGAACTGGTAGCGCTCCTCGTTGCGCTGGAACTCGAGCTTCATGTTGAGGTCAAGGGCATCGCTGCTGCCAAAGTGGTCGATCATCACGGAGTGGTCGACGACCAGGTCGACCGGCACCAGGGGCTCGATGCGCTTGGGGTTCTTGCCGAGCTTGTCGGCCACATTGCGCATGGCGGCGAGGTCTGCCAGCAGGGGCACGCCGGTGAAGTCTTGGAGGACCACGCGGGCCAGCACGAATGGAATCTCGTCGGTGCGGTTGTCATTGGGCTTCCAGCCCGCAAGCTCCCGAATGTGGGCCTCGGTCACCTTCTTGCCATCGCAGTTGCGCAGCACCGACTCGAGCACGATGCGAATGGACACCGGCAGGCGAGACACCTTGGCCAGGCCAGCCTGTTCGAGCGCCGGCAGGGCATAGAACTGCCGCGTCACGCCACTGGCGGTCTTGTATGACTGAAGGCTGTTGAAGAGGTTGTGAGACATGGTGTTGCTCCTTGGATTGCGATTGAATTCGGTTAGAAAAACGTGTGCTGGGCCTGTGTGGGAATGGGGCAGTCGGCTGCCCGTGCAGCCTTGAGGACATCCCAAAAATATCGGTAACTGGCGCGGTCGTGGAGCTTGCCCTCATGGGCAATGGGGCCCCAGTCTGCGGCATGGGCCTTTAACAGGATGGCTGAGGCCTCCTCCACATCGGGCGCGGCCGGGGCAAAGCCCTCGAGCACGGGCCCGATCTGAGCCGGATGAATGCTCATCATGCGCGCAAAGCCGAACCATTTGGCCATGCGGGCATCGGCCAGGGTCTGGGCGGCATCGTTGTAGTGGAGGGTGGGGTTGTGAACGGGCGTCTTGCCGGCCGCATGGCATGCGGCCACCATCTCGAGCTTGGCCCTGCGCAGCAAAGGGTGTTCGAATTGTCCAGGGCTCGCCATGGCCTCTGCGGGAATGGCACCTCGGTGGGCACTCGTGAAATCCATCTGTCCAAAGGTGAGGTGGCAGACCTCTGGCAGGGCCGCAATGTCGAACACATCTCGCAGGGCCTCGTGGGTCTCGACGAAGAACTGCACCTTCGGTGGCCTGCGTTTTTCGGCGGAAAAGGTCTGCGCCAGCTGTGCAATGGCCGCCTTGGCGCTGGCCAGATCACCGACCTTTGGAATGGTGAGGTAGGCGAGATCCAGCGCAAGCGCTTGCGCAAGCAGGCGCAGGTCGTCTTGAAAGCTGGGGTGATCCGGTGGGTGAACGCGAAAGCCCACGCCTGGGTGCTGCGAAGAGGCGGCAGGCCATTCCTTCAGGCTGGCTGCAAGGCATGCAACCAGGGCCTGTGCCGCCTCGGCCTCCTGGCCCACGGGCGCGCCGTCTTCGAAGTCGATGGTGATGTCGTAGGAAAACGGGCCCGAAAACCGGTGGGCCAGCGTCTTTTCCAACTTCTTTGTATCGCCCGCGTAATGCTCGCAGGCGCAGGGCAGGTGGCCTTCACCTGCCCCGGTTGACAACAAGACCTCCTCGGGATGACGGGAGGACACGGTGAACTCAGCCCAGGAGGTGCTTGACGCCGTCTTGCTCCTCGAGCAGCTCGTTGAGCGTGTGATTCATGCGCTCACGCGAGAATGCATCGATCTCGAGGCCCTGAACAATCGTGTACTCGCCGTTCTGGCAGGTCACGGGGTAGCCGTAGATCACATCCTTCGGAATGTCGTAGCTGCCATCGGACGGAATGCCCATGGTGACCCAGCGCCCGTTGGTGCCAAGCACCCAGTCGCGCATGTGGTCGATGGCTGCGTTGGCGGCCGAGGCGGCCGAAGACAAGCCCCGGGCCTCGATGATGGCCGCACCACGCTTGCCCACGGTGGGCAAGAAGGTGTCGCGGTTCCAGGCGTCGTCATTGATGAGCGCCTTCACCGGCCGGCCGTCGATGCTGGCAAAGCGGTAGTCCGGGTACATGGTGGGGGAGTGGTTCCCCCAGACACAGAGCTTCTCGAGCGAGGCCACGCTCTTGCCCGTTTTCGTGGCCAGTTGTGAGGCCGCACGGTTGTGGTCGAGCCGCAGCATGGCCGTGAAATTCTTCTGGGGCAGGTCTGGCGCCGACTTCATGGCGATGTAGGCATTGGTGTTGGCGGGGTTGCCCACCACCAGGACGCGCACCGACCGGCTGGCCACAGCATTGAGCGCCTTGCCCTGGGCTGTGAAGATTTGAGCATTGGCCGAGAGCAGATCCTTGCGCTCCATGCCCGGGCCACGGGGGCGGGCACCGACGAGCAGGGCCGCGTCGGCATCCTTGAATGCGGTGTTGGGATCTTGGTGGGCGGTCATGCCGGCCAAGAGTGGGAATGCACAGTCGTCCAGCTCCATCATGACGCCGGAGAGGGCTTTTTGCGCCTTTTCATCTGGAATTTCGAGGAGCTGGAGGATGACAGGCTGGTCTGGGCCCAGCATGGCACCGCTGGCGATTCGGAAGAGCAGGCTGTAGCCAATTTGACCGGCTGCGCCGGTGACTGCAACTCGAACAGGGGGCTTTTTTGACATAGACAAACACTCCTAATTTGTGCAACGCAAACGCGTCAAGGTGTGATTCCAGATTTGAATGTCATTGCAGTTTAGGGTTGCCCCTAGCCCATGTCAAAACCAGCACCTTATAATCACCGGACTCAAATTCTATCGAGGTTTCGCATGACCGAGATCGCTCGAAGGCGTCGTCCGCAGTACCGCAACATTCACGTGGGCCAGATTCTTCAGTACCGTCTGCCCATCGCAGGAATCATGTCTATATTGCACCGCATCAGCGGTGCCGGCATGTTCCTAACCCTGCCGCTCATCGTCTGGCTGTTCGACATGAGCATCACCTCGGAGTTGAGCTACGCCCAGCTGATCGAGGTGACCGAGTCTGTGCCGGCCAAGTTGGTTCTGTGTGGTCTGGCCTGGGCCTTTATTCACCACTTCATGGGTGGCATCCGTCACCTCGTCAACGACATGCACATCGGCATCACCAAAGAGGCCAGTCCCCTCATGGCCAAAAGCTTCCTGGCTGCAAGCCTGCTGGTCTCGCTGGTGGCCTGGCTGGCGATCTTCGGAGCGCTCTCATGAACGGTGACATGAACGCGGAAAACATCGGCCGCAAGCGGATTGTGGTGGGCGCCCATTACGGCCTGCGCGATTGGCTCTCGCAGCGGGTCACCGCCATCATTCTGGCGAGCTACAGCCTTGTGCTGCTCGTGGCTGCACTCTTGGCATCAGAGCCCGGCTACTACGGCTGGTCCGGCCTCTTTGCCCAGACCTGGATGAAAGTCTTCACCCTGCTGGGCTTTCTGGCCTTTGTTTATCACGCCTGGGTTGGTGTGCGTGACATCTGGATGGATTACGTCAAGCCGGTTGGAATCCGCCTGGCCTTGCAGGTTTTCACCATTGTCTGGCTCCTGGGGTGCAGCATCTGGGCCATTGACGTTCTCTGGAGGGTCTGATGGCATCGTTTCTTTCCAACCAAGCCGGTTCCGTTGCGCGGCGCCGTTTTGATGCAGTGATTGTCGGAGCCGGTGGCTCTGGGATGCGGTGCTCTCTGCAGCTGGCCGAGGCGGGCCTGAATGTGGCCGTGCTCTCGAAAGTCTTCCCAACCCGCTCGCACACCGTGGCAGCCCAAGGGGGCATTGGTGCATCTCTGGGCAACATGAGCGAGGACAACTGGTACTGGCACATGTTCGACACCATCAAGGGCTCCGACTACCTCGGAGACCAAGATGCCATCGAGTTCATGTGCAAGGAAGCGTCCAATGTAGTCTACGAGCTCGAGCATTTCGGCATGCCCTTTGATCGCAACGCCGATGGCACGATCTACCAGCGGCCATTTGGTGGTCACACGGCCAACCTCGGCGAAAAGCCCGTGCAGCGCGCCTGCGCGGCCGCAGACCGCACGGGCCACGCCCTGCTGCACACCTTGTATCAGCGCAATGTGCGCGCCCGTACCCAGTTTTTTGTGGAGTGGATGGCGCTCGACATCCTGATGGATGACGAGGGTGCCTGCGTGGGGGTGTTGGCCCTCGAGATGGAAACCGGCGAGCTGCTCATTCTGGAGGCCAAGACGACCATCTTCGCCACCGGTGGGGCGGGCCGCATCTGGGCTGCCTCCACCAATGCCTTCATCAACACGGGCGATGGCATGGGCATGGCTGCCCGCGCCGGCATTCCGCTCGAAGACATGGAGTTCTGGCAGTTCCACCCCACGGGCGTGGCTGGTGCCGGCGTGCTCATCACCGAAGGCGTGCGCGGGGAGGGCGGCATCCTGCTCAACTCCGAGGGCGAACGCTTCATGGAACGCTATGCGCCCACCCTCAAAGACTTGGCCCCGCGCGATTTCATCTCTCGCTCCATGGACCAAGAAATCAAAGAGGGCCGGGGCTGCGGGCCCAACAAGGACCACGTGCTCTTGAAGCTCGATCACCTCGGGGCCGACAAGATCTTGAAGAAGCTTCCCTCGATTCGAGAGATCGCCCTGAAGTTTGCCAACGTCGATCCCATTAAAGAGCCCATTCCTGTGGTGCCAACCATCCACTACCAAATGGGTGGCATTCCCACGAACGTCTATGGGCAGGTGGTCACGCCCAAGCATGGCAATCCGAACACAGTCGTTCCAGGGCTCTACGCCATTGGTGAATGCGCCTGCGTCTCGGTGCACGGGGCGAACCGGCTTGGCACGAACTCACTGCTCGACTTGGTCGTGTTCGGTCGGGCCGCGGGCAATCACATCGTGGGCCAGAACCTGCAGCAGCAGGAGCACCGGGCCTTCTCCTCCAAGTGGGCCGACCCCACGCTCGCCCGCCTCGCCAAGCTCGAGGGCTCCACGGGCGGTGAGCGGGTGCAGAACGTGGCCCAAGACCTGCGCAACACCATGCAGAACTACTGCGGGGTGTTCCGAACCGCCGACCTGCTGAACCAGGGCGTGCAAAAGGTCATGGACATTGCCGCGCGGGCGCAGGCGGTTCAGATCGACGACAAGTCCAAGGTCTTCAACACGGCCCGCATCGAGGCCCTGGAATTGGCCAATCTCATCGAGACCGCCAAGGCCACCATTGTCTCGGCCGAGGCACGCCAGGAAAGCAGGGGGGCCCACGCCCACCGCGACTTCCCCGAGCGCAACGATGCCGACTGGATGCGTCACACACTCTGGTTCTCCGAGGGCAACCGGCTCGATTACAAGCCGGTCAATCTCAAGCCGCTCACGGTCGAGACCTTCCAGCCCAAGAAACGCACCTATTGAACGCCTTCAAGGACACGAACATGACGAGCCGAACCATGCGGTTTTCCATTTACCGATACGACCCGGACAAGGACGCCAAGCCCTACATGCAAGACCTCACGGTGACCCTGGAGGCCACCGACAAGATGCTGCTCGATGCCCTCATGCGCATCAAATGCGACAACGACGATTCGTTGTCGTTTCGGCGCTCTTGTCGGGAGGGAGTCTGCGGCTCCGACGCCATGAACATCAATGGCAAGAATGGCCTGGCCTGCATCACGAACCTGCGGGAACTCAAGGAGCCCGTGGTGCTCAGGCCCCTGCCTGGCCTGCCCGTGGTGCGCGACCTCATCGTCGACATGACCCAGTTCTTCAAGCAGTACCACTCCATCAAGCCTTTCCTCATCAACGAGAATCCGCCACCCGAGCGGGAGCGGCTACAGTCGCCGGAGGAGCGTGAGGAGCTCGACGGCCTCTACGAATGCATTCTGTGTGCATGCTGCTCCACAAGCTGCCCGTCCTTCTGGTGGAATCCCGACAAGTTTGTGGGCCCCGCGGGTCTGCTGCAGGCCTACCGGTTCATTGCCGACAGCCGCGACCAGGCCACCAGCGAGCGCCTGGACAACCTGGAAGATCCGTATCGCCTGTTCCGTTGTCACACCATCATGAACTGTGTCGATGTCTGTCCGAAGGGGCTCAACCCCACCAAGGCCATCGGGAAGATCAAGGAGCTCATGGTCCGACGGGCCGTGTAGGCAATCCATGCTCGCAGATCCATTCAGCCAGTCGCACAACAGTGCGCTGGCCCCCGAGGATCAAGTGCGTCGTCTGCGGTGGCGGGCCCGCAGGGGGTTGCTTGAGAACGACATCATCATCGACCGCTTTTTTGCCAAGTGGTCGACCCAACTCACAGAGGCGGACCACGATGGCCTGGCCCTCTTGCTCGACCTCACCGACAACGACCTCATGGATCTCCTGCTCGCCCGCCGCGAGCCCGAAGACCACCTTAATACGCCTGAGGTGACGGGCGTCCTCATGAAGCTTCGCGAGGTCTAGTTCACACCGTATTCAAAACCAAGAAGGGAGCAGTCGAATGACCACAGAACACAAAGCCACACTCTCATTTAGCGACGGAACGCCCTCCGTCGACTTCCCTGTGATGAAGGGAAGCATTGGCCCAGACGTCATCGACATTCGCAAGCTCTACGCCAGCACGGGCAAGTTCACCTACGACACGGGATTTCTCTCGACGGCCTCGTGTAACTCCACCATCACCTACATCGACGGCGACGCCGGGCAGCTGCTCTACCGTGGCTACCCCATTGAGCAGCTTGCAGTCCATTGCGACTTCCTAGAGGTCTGCTACCTGCTGTACTACGGCGAGCTGCCCACACCCTCCCAGCACGAAGAATTCAAGAGCCTGGTGGCCCATCACACCATGGTGCACGAGCAAATGCAGTTCGCCATTCGCGGCTTTCGTCGCGACTCACACCCCATGGCCATCCTCACGGGGCTTGTGGGCGGCATGGCGGCCTTCTACCCCGACAGCCTCGACATCAACTCGCCCGAGCAGCAAGACATCTCGTTTGTGCGACTGATCGCAAAGATGCCCACCATGGTGGCCATGGCCTACAAGTACTCGATCGGCCAGCCCTACATCTACCCTGTGAACAAGCTCGGCTATGCCGCCAACTTCATGCACATGATGTTTGCCACGCCCTGCGAGGACTACGAGCCCAATCCGGTGCTCGTGCGAGCCATGGACCGCATCTTCACGCTGCATGCAGACCATGAGCAGAATGCGTCCACCTCGACGGTTCGGCTCTGCGGGTCCTCGGGCACCAGCCCCTTCTCGGCCATTGCAGCCGGTGTGGCCTGCCTCTGGGGCCCTGCGCATGGCGGTGCCAACCAGGCCTGCCTGGAAATGCTCGAGCAGATTCAGGCCGAAGGGGGCCTCGCCAAGGTTGGTGAGTTCATGGAGCGCGTCAAGGACAAGAACTCCTCGGCCCGCCTCATGGGCTTTGGCCACCGCGTATACAAGAACTTCGACCCTCGGGCCAAGCTCATGCAAGAAACCTGCAAAGAGGTGCTCACGGAACTGGGCCTGGAGAACGACCCCATCTTCAAGCTCGCCATGGCGCTCGAAAAGATCGCTCTGGAGGACAAGTATTTCGTGGAGCGCAAGCTCTACCCGAACGTGGACTTCTACTCCGGCATCGTTCAACGGGCCCTTGGAATCCCGACATCCATGTTCACCTGCATTTTTGCCCTGGCGCGCACCATTGGCTGGGTGGCCCAGTGGAAGGAGATGATCACCGACCCCGAGTACAAGATTGGTCGGCCGCGTCAGCTCTACACCGGCGAGGTGGCTCGTACTGTTCAGCCCAGAAAGAGTCGGGCATAATCGCGCCATCCAAGGCGCGGTGTAGCCGCAAGTTGGAAGGGAAACCCTGCATCGTTTCAGGCCGTCGGCCAAGAAAGGTGAGTCAGCATGATGAAGAGCCAGCAGCTCAATTCCTACCTCTTTGGTGGGAACGCGCCCTACGTTGAGGAACTCTACGAGGCCTACCTCGACAACCCGGGCTCCGTCGCCGACAACTGGCGTCGTTACTTCGACCAACTCCAGAACGTGCCGGCTGCCGATGGCTCCCTCGAGGGCCGAGACCACGCCCACGCACCTGTGGTCTCCTCCTTTGCCCAGCGGGCGAAGGCCAACCAATTCTTGCCGAGGGTTGCCGAGCGTGATCTCTCCGTGGCCCGAAAGCAGGTGCATGTCCAGTCCCTGATTGCTGCCTATCGCAACCTTGGCAACCAATGGGCAGACCTCGACCCCCTCAAGCTGCGCGAGCGGCCCAGCATCCCGGAGCTCGAGCCCGCCTTCTACGACTTCACCGACGCCGACCTCGACACGGTCTTCCGTGCCGACAATCTCTACTTTGGTCAGGAACAGATGACGCTTCGGGAGATTCTCGAGGCGCTCAAAGAGACTTACTGCGGCAAGGTGGGCGCCGAGTTCATGTATGTGATGGACCCAGCCGAGAAGCGTTGGATTCAAGAGCGCTTGGAGTCCACCCGAACCAACCCCCAGTTCAACGCCGAGAGCAAAAAGGCCATCCTCTGGCAGGTGACGGCAGCCGAGGGTCTGGAGCGTTTCCTACACACCAAGTATGTGGGCCAGAAGCGCTTCTCACTCGAGGGCGGTGAGAGCTTCATTGCTTGCATGGATGAGCTCATTCAACTGGCCGGTGTGGCTGGTGTCGAAGAGGTGGTCCTTGGCATGGCCCACCGTGGCCGCCTGAACGTGCTGGTCAACACCCTTGGCAAGATGCCCACCGACCTCTTTGCCGAGTTCGAGGGCAAGCACGCAGACGACCTTCCGGCTGGCGATGTGAAATACCACCAGGGCTTTTCGAGCGATGTCTCGACACCGGGCGGACCCGTGCACCTGTCGCTGTCGTTCAACCCGTCGCACCTCGAGATCGTCAATCCCGTGGTGGAGGGCTCGGTGCGCGCCCGGCAAGACCGCCGTGGAGACATCGAGGGCAAGAAGATTCTTCCCGTGCTGGTGCATGGTGATGCTGCCTTTGCCGGTCAGGGCGTGGTCATGGAGACCTTGAACCTGGCCCAGACCCGTGGCTACAGCACGGGTGGCACGGTGCACATCGTGATCAACAACCAGATTGGCTTTACCACCTCCGACCCGCGCGACACCCGTTCCACCCTGTACTGCTCGGATGTCGTCAAGATGATCGAGGCACCCGTGCTTCACGTGAACGGCGACGACCCGGAGGCCGTGCTCTTTGCAACCAAGGTGGCCATGGACTATCGCTCCACCTTCGGCAAGGACGTGGTCATTGACATTGTCTGCTTCCGAAAGCTCGGCCACAACGAGCAGGACACACCGGCCATGACACAGCCCATGATGTACCGGCGCATTGGTCAGCATCCAGGTACTCGTCAGCTTTACGCAGACCGGCTTCTCGCCCAAGGTGTGCTTTCAGAGGGCGAGGCCGATCAAATGGTGGCTTCTTTCCGATCAGCCATGGAAGAGGGCCGCCAGACCCGCGAGCCTGTTCTCACCAACTACAAGAGCCGCTTTGCTGTCGACTGGGCGGCCTACCTCGACAAGAAATGGACAGACGAGGCCGACACCGCCTTGCCAGAGGCAGAGCTCGCCCGTCTGGCCGAACGCATCACGACGGTGCCCGATGGCTTCACCCTGCATCCGCTGGTGGAGAAGGTGGTCAACGACCGCCGTGCCATGGGCAAGGGCGAGATGAACCTCGACTGGGGCATGGGTGAGCACCTGGCCTTTGCCAGCCTCGTGGCCAGTGGCTTTCCGATTCGGCTGAGTGGCCAAGACTGCGGCCGCGGCACCTTCACCCATCGGCACTCGGTGCTGCACGACCAGAACCGTGAGCGCTCCGACACCGGCATCTATGTGCCGCTGGAGAACATCGCACCGGGCCAGGCCAACTTCACGGTCATCGATTCGGTGCTCTCGGAGGAGGCCGTGCTGGGCTTTGAGTACGGCTACTCCACTGCATCACCCGACACCCTGGTCATCTGGGAAGGGCAGTTCGGCGACTTTGTGAACGGCGCCCAGGTGGTCATCGACCAGTTCATTTCATCGGGTGAGGTGAAGTGGGGCCGTCAGAGCGGCTTGGTCCTCTTTCTGCCTCATGGACACGAGGGGCAGGGCCCGGAGCATTCCTCGGCCCGCCCGGAGCGCTTCCTGCAGCTCTGCGCCGACACCAACATGCAGCTGGTCCAGCCCACCACGGCGGCCCAAATATTCCACCTGCTGCGCCGGCAGATGATCCGCCCGTTCCGCAAGCCCCTCATCGTCTTCACGCCGAAGTCTCTGCTGCGCAACAAGGATGCAGCATCTCCGCTGGAGCAATTCACCAAGGGTGGCTTTCAGACGGTCATCGGCGAATCTGCGCCGGGAATTGACCCGAAGAAGGTCAAGCGCATTCTCATTTGCAGTGGCAAGGTCTATTACGACCTGGTCTCGCAGCGCCGAGAGCGCAGCCGAGACGATATCGCCGTGCTGCGTCTGGAGCAGGTCTACCCCTTCCCGCACAAGGCCTTCGGTGCCGAGGTCAAGAAGTACCCGAATGCCACCGAGGTGGTCTGGGTGCAGGACGAGCCCCAGAACCAAGGCTTCTGGTTCCAGATTCAGCAGAACTTCCGCGAACACCTGGCCGAGGGCATGAAGCTTGGCTACGCCGGTCGGCCCGCGTCGGCCTCACCGGCCTCCGGCTACCTGGAGCGGCATCACATGCGCCAGAAGGAACTGCTCGAGGCGGCCTTTGCGCGGCTCAAGAACCCCCAGGTCATCTGATCCCAATTCATTCCTCATTCAAACGAGTCGAACATGTCCATCCAAGAAGTGAAGGTCCCGCAGCTGTCTGAATCCGTTGCCGAGGCAACGTTGTTGCAGTGGAAGAAAAAGCCCGGTGAGGCGGTGAAGGCCGATGAGATTCTCATCGAGATCGAGACCGACAAGGTGGTGCTGGAGGTGCCAGCCCCGGCGGCCGGTGTGCTCACCGAGGTGCTCAAGGGCGACGGCGGCACCGTGGTCTCTGGAGAGGTGATCGCGCGGGTCGATACCGACGCAAAGACAGCCACACAGGTCACCAGCGCGCCGGCCGCAGCCCCCGCTGCTGCAGCGGCACCGGCTGCAGCGCCGGCGGCATCCACCAAGTCGACGGGCGTGGCCATGCCAGCGGCCGCCAAGCTCATGGCCGAAACCGGCGTGAGCCTCTCGAGTGGCTCTGGCAAGGACGGCCGAATCACCAAGGGTGACGTGCTCGCAGCTGCTGCAGCCCCTTCGGCTGCACCTGCCCGGGCCGCAAGCCCAGCGCCGGCCCCTGCGGCCAATACAAGCGTGAGTGCTCTGCCGGCAGTCA
Organism: Hahnella aquatica (SeqCode); assembly: GCF_965194505.1. GTDB lineage: Bacteria > Pseudomonadota > Gammaproteobacteria > Burkholderiales > Burkholderiaceae_A > Hahnella > Hahnella aquatica. The sequence goes on from NZ_OZ239144.1 coordinate 993,377, forward strand.
TTCCGCAGTTTGGTCCGGAGGCCATGCTCAATGAGCGGCCTGAGCAGCGCGTGCCCATGAGCCGCCTGCGTGCTCGGGTGGCCGAACGACTGGTGCAGTCGCAGTCCACCAATGCCATTCTCACCACCTTCAACGAGGTGAACATGGCGCCCGTCATGGCGCTGCGCAAACAATATGTGGAGCGCTTCGAGAAGGAACACGGCGTGAAGCTGGGCTTCATGTCCTTTTTTGTGAAGGCGGCCGTGGCGGCGCTCAAGAAGTACCCCATCCTCAATGCCTCGGTGGATGGCAACGACATCGTCTATCACGGCTACTTCGACATCGGCATCGCTGTTGGCTCGCCGCGTGGCCTGGTGGTTCCCATCATTCGAAACGCAGACCAGCTCACCTTTGCCGAGATTGAGAAGACCATTGCAGACTTCGGCGCCAAGGCCAAGGACGGCAAGCTCACCATCGAAGAACTGACGGGAGGCACCTTCTCGATTTCCAATGGCGGCGTCTTCGGCTCCATGCTCTCCACGCCCATCATCAATCCGCCACAGTCGGCCATTCTGGGCATTCATGCCACCAAGGATCGTGCCGTGGTGGAGAACGGCCAGGTCGTGGTTCGGCCCATCAATTACCTGGCGATGTCTTACGACCACCGCATCATCGATGGCCGAGAGGCGGTGCTGGGCCTGGTCACCATGAAGGAGGCGCTCGAAGACCCCTCACGGCTGTTGCTGGAAATTTAAGGAGACGCCATGTCACAGGTCTACGACGTTCTGGTCATTGGGGCCGGGCCAGCCGGATACATTGCGGCCATTCGGGCAGCACAACTTGGCCTGAAGACGGCCTGCGCCGAGAAGTGGATTGGCCCCAACGGTCCCGTGCTCGGCGGCACCTGCCTCAATGTGGGCTGCATCCCCTCAAAGGCGCTGCTCGCCTCGAGCGAGGCCTTTGAACAGGTGGCCCACCATGTGGATGTGCACGGCATTGAGGTGGCCGCGCCCAAGATCAATGTGCCCAAGATGCTCGCCCGCAAGGACGAGATCGTCAGCAAGATGACCAAGGGCATCGAGTTCCTTTTCCGCAAGAACAAAATCACGTGGCTCAAGGGCCACGCCACCATTGTGGACAAGACGGCCGATGGCATTCAGGTGGTCGTCGAGGGCGACACCGTGCTGGCCAAGAACCTCATCATCGCCACGGGCTCCAAGGCCCGGCACCTGCCAGGTGCGACCGTCGACAACGTCACCGTCTGCGACAACGAGGGCGCACTGCAGTTTTCTGAGACGCCGAAGCGACTCGGTGTGATTGGTGCGGGTGTGATTGGCCTAGAGCTGGGCTCCGTCTGGCGCCGCCTGGGCGCAGAGGTCACGGTCTTGGAGGCGGCACCCCAGTTTCTGGCCGCCTGCGATGAAGCTGTCAGCAAGGAGGCCTTCAAGCTCTTCACCAAGCAGGGCCTCACCATTCATATGGGCGTTTCCATCGGCGAGATCAACGCAACCAAGAAGGGCGTGAAGGTGCCTTACACCGACGCCCAGGGCAAGGCACAGACCTTGGAGTGCGATCGACTGATTGTGTCCGTGGGACGCCAGCCCAACACCGAGGGCCTCGGCCTGGAGAAACTGGGGCTGGCTGTCGATGCCCGAGGCTTCATTCCCGTGGACGACCACTGCCAGACGAGCGTGCCCGGGGTCTGGGCGGTGGGCGATGTCGTGCGCGGCCCGATGCTCGCGCACAAGGGCGAGGACGAGGGCGTGATGGTGGCCGAGCGCATTGCAGGCCAGAAGACCCACATCGATTACAACTGCATTCCTTGGGTGATCTACACCGCGCCCGAGATCGCCTGGGTGGGCCAGACCGAGCAGGCCTTGAAAGCCGCAGGCCGAGCCTACAAGGCAGGGAGCTTTCCCTTCGCGGCCAACGGCCGTGCCCTGGGCATGGATGCAGCCGATGGCTTCGTGAAGGTCTTGGCCGATGCCCAGACCGATGAGATCCTCGGGGTGCACATCATTTCCGCTGCGGCCTCAGACCTCATCGCCGAGGCGACCGTGGCCATGGAGTTCAAGGCCTCGGCCGAGGACATCGCCAGGGTCTGTCATCCCCATCCATCGCTGTCCGAGGTTGTGCGCGAGGCTGCCCTTGCAACGGACAAGCGCGCCCTGAACATGTGAGTTTGCATGGGGCTCCTCCGGTGAGGGTCTCCGACTTCTACCTGGCTGAAGTGGCGCGCAGGGGCTACGAGCCCCTGGCCCAGCAGGCGCCAGGCCTTCGGGCGCTGGACCGTTGCTGTGATGAATGGGTGCACTACAAGCAGCGGCGGGGCGGCCGGCTCTCCAAGATGCTCATCCATCCGCCATTGCCCCGGGGTGTATACCTCTGGGGGGGTGTGGGCGTGGGAAAGAGCTTCCTCATGGACTGCTTCTTTCGAATGGTGCCACTGGAGCGCAAACTTCGAATTCATTTGCATGAGTTCATGCGGGCCACCCATCGGGAGATGGCCGACCTGAAGATGGTCGAAGACCCGCTCGGGGAGGTCGCCGAGCGCATCGCTCGTCGATACCGGCTCATTTGCTTCGATGAGTTTCACATCTCAGACATCGCCGACGCCATGATTCTAGAGCGGCTGTTTGGCGCCCTGGTTCGGGCGCGGGTGGCCTTTGTCATGACCTCGAACTATCACCCCGACACCCTGTATCCCGATGGCCTACAGCGGGAGCAATTGCTGCCAGCCATCGAACTCATCAAGGCACAGCTCGAGGTGGTGAGCCTCGACGCCGGCCAAGACCTTCGCCGCCTGCAAGAGGCGCCAGCCGACCTCGATGAAAGCCTCTATCGAACGCCCCTGGGCGCAGCCGCCGAGCGCGGCCTGGCGGGGGTGTTCCGGCGTTGGTGCGACGGTCCCATTCAGGAGCGTGAAACGCTCACCATTGAAAGCCGGCCAATTCCCACCATTCGCACGGCCGGTGGGGTGGCCTGGTTTAGCTTTGAGACCCTCTGTGCGGGGCCGCGTTCACAGAACGACTACCTGGCACTGGCCGATCGATTTCACAGCATCCTGCTCTCAGACGTGCCCAAGATGCCAGTCTCCATGGCCTCAGAGGCCAGGCGCTTCACATGGCTGGTTGATGTGCTCTACGACCATGGGGTTCGCCTGGCGCTGAGCGCTGAGGTGCCCCCCGACAGCCTCTACACCCAGGGCACCCTAGCCCAGGAGTTCAAACGCACCGCCAGCCGGCTGATCGACATGCAGTCGGCCAACTATTTCAAGTCAGAGCGTCGTCAGAGCGTCGCGCGCCTGGCCTAGGTGCGATAATCCGGCCATGCGACGTCTTTCCTGCGCCATTCCCTTTTTTCTGGCCTTTTTGGCAGGGCCACTCGTGGCCGCCGAGCTCGAGCCCCACGAGAAGGCCGCCATCGAGAGGGCGCGCCAAGCGATCGCCGTTCTTGAGCAGGACCATCAGACCCTCATGTCCGATGCACACCTCAAGGAAAAGGCCTGCCTGGCCCGGTTTGTCTCGGCATCCTGCCTGGAAGACCTTCGCCAGGCGGTGACCAAGGCCAGCCGCGACATCGATCTGGCCGCCGAGACCTTGCGAGAGTCGATTCGACAGGTGCAGGCCGATGCCCGCCAGCGTGCTCGCAATGCGCGGGTGGCTACTCAGCCGAAGTCATAGTTCATGCCGTTGTCCGACATTCGTACGCTCCAGATGCAGATGCTCGAACTCGAGGGCGAGCATCGAGAACTCGACCACCTCATCGAAACCCTCGAGCAAGGCCCTGTGCTCGATGAGCTGGCCATTCGCCGGCTCAAGAAGCGAAAGCTCGCCCTCAAAGACCGTCTGAACCAGCTCGCAGAGCAGTTGCGGCCCAACGAGCCCGCCTAGACCGGGGGTGTCTGCACGCGAACTCCTCGGGCCAGAGGGGCCCCTGGCGAGCGGGCTGCCGGGCTACCGCGCCCGAGATGGCCAGATTGAGCTGGCCCAGGCCATTGAGGCCGCACTCTCAGGCGAATCCCCCTTGCTCGCCGAGGCGGGCACCGGCATTGGGAAGACTTTCGCCTACCTCGTTCCCCTGATGTCCTCCGGCCGCCGAGCCATGGTGTCCACAGCCACGCGCTCGCTACAAGACCAGCTCTTCAACCGCGACATTCCTCGACTGCGCGAGTTGCTGCGGACCGATCTTCAGGTGGCAAGGCTCAAAGGCCGCTCGAACTATTTGTGCACGCACCGGCTGGCTTTGGCCCAATCCGATGCGCGCCTGGCCACGCCTCGGGATGCGCAGGCGCTGCGCACCGTGGAGCAGTTCGCACAGGTCTCCACCGACGGCGACATTGCGGGCTGTGAAGGGGTTCCAGAGTCTTCGAGCATTTGGCCCTTGGTGACCTCGAACACCGAGAATTGCCTGGGCCAGAACTGCCCCAGCATTGGGTCCTGCCACGTCATCAAGGCCCGAGAAAAGGCGGCGGCTGCAGACCTCATTGTGGTGAACCATCACCTGCTCTGCGCCGACATGGCGCTTCGGCAGCAGGGCAGCGGCGACCTGCTGCCCGCGGTGGAGGCCGTGGTGATCGACGAGGCCCATGCCCTGCCGGACATTGCCACCCAGTTCTTTGGAGCGGTGGTCTCCTCCCATGGCCTGAGCACGCTGTGCCGAGAGAGCCTGACTGCGGGGCTCATGCACGCCCGAGATGGTGCCGACTGGGCAGGGCTGTGCGGCGCTGTGGAGCTGGCCACCTTGAAACTGCGCGCCGCATTGGAGCTGCCCCAGCCGCAGGCCAGGCGCCGCTGGACAGACCTCACCGGCGCGCAGCGGCTTGCCCTCGATGCCGCATGGGCGGGCCTGACCGACGCCCTGGAGGCCCTTCGCGCAGCACAGTCTGAGAACGCACCGCGCCACGCCGAGCTGGAGCGCCTCAATGATCGCAGTGCTCTGGTTCTCGAGCGAATGTCGCAGGTGCTCCCAGACGAGACCGCGCCTGCGGGCTCGCCCGAGGGAGTTCACTGGATCGAGGTCTCCAAACAAGGCATCAGCCTTCATTGGGCACCGATCGACATTGCCAGCATCCTGGCGCCGCTCTTGGCCGAGCCACTGGCGCGTCACTGGGTTTTTGTGTCGGCCACGTTGGCCCTGAAGGATTTCTCTTATTTCTCGAGTCGACTGGGCCTGGTGCCGGAGCAGTCGCTGCAGCTGCCAAGCCCCTTTCAGTTCGACGAGCAGGCCCTGCTCCTGGTGCCAGAGGGCCTGCCAGACCCCAAGGCGCCCGACCTCATGGACCAACTGCTGGCCCACCCTGGGCTTGAGGGCCTGATGGCCGCCTCGCCTGGTGGCATCTTCGTGCTGTGCACGAGCCTGCGCGCGGTGGAGCAGGCCCGGGTACGACTGGAGGCCTGGCGCAAGGCCGGTCGGCTGCAGCGAACGGTCTATGTGCAAGGGGAGGCCGCCCGTGACAAGTTGCTTGCAGCATTTCGTGCCGATGGCCAGGGCATTCTGGTGGGCAGCGCGAGTTTTTGGGAGGGCGTGGATGTGCCTGGCACAGCCCTGTCTCTGGTGATCATCGACAAGCTGCCATTTGCCTCACCCGATGACCCCATTCTAGAGGCACGCATGGCGGCCTGCCGGGCCCGAGGCGGCGACCCCTTTCGAGAGATTCAACTGCCTGAGGCCACGCTGGCCCTCAAGCAGGGCGCGGGCCGCCTGATCCGGACGGAAACCGACCGTGGCGTGCTGGTGGTGGGTGATCGACGGCTGGCGGAGACGGCCTATGGCCGGCAGATGCTCAAAAGCCTGCCCGCCTTTCGGCGCACAAGAAAACTAGAAGAGGCTCGGGAGTTTTTCCCAGACCTTCAGCTTGGACCAGATCCCACCTGATTCAGACGCGCCATCGATGCCACCCCGTTTGCGGGGGTCGTAGGCCTGCGTCAGGTAACCGCTCTTGGGGTAATTGGCCTCCAGCACGCGGCGCGCGTCTTTGCTGAGCTGCTCCAAGCCCAGGGCTTCATAGCCATGCACCATCTGCGCAAGCGCCTCCTCCACGGCTGGGGCATCTTGGAACTGCTTGACCACGGTCTGGGCCCGATTCACCGCCGCCAAGTGCGCCCCACGGCGCAGGTAGTAGCGCGCCACGTGCACGTCGTTCTGGGCCAGCACATTGATGAGAAACCGTGAACGTGCGGCAGCATCTTCAGCGTACTTGCTGTTGGGAAAGCGGGCCACCAGCTCTTTGAAGGTGTCGAAGGCCTCGCGTGCGGCCTTGGGATCGCGCTCGGCCATGTCCTCGCCACTGACCGACGTGAACAGGGTGGCGCGGTCGTTGAAGTTGATCAGGCCCTTGAGATAGAGGACGTAATCCACCGACTCATGGTTCGGGTAGAGCCGCAGGAAGCGATCGACCGCGGCAAGGGCCAGGCCAAGTTCGTTGTCCTTCCAGTGGGCGTAGGCCGTGTCGATCTGTGCCTGCTGGGCGTAACGCCCAAAGGGGTAGCGAGACTCTAGCTTTTGAAGCAATGTGATGGCCTGGGCCCAGTTGCCTGCAGACATTTCGTCCTTGGCCTCGGCGTAGAGGCGATCGGCTGTCCAGTTAATGGTTTCATCCCGCGCCGCCATGTCTGCAGCGCAGCCCGTCATGAGCACGGCGAGGAAGACGAGTGATAGATTTCGAATCTTGAGCAGCATGCGATTCATTGGAGAGCGGTCCCGGTGGAGTTAGAAGATGATATCAGCCCGCTTCGTGTGCAGGTCGATGCGTCGGCCGCCGGCGAGCGGCTCGATCGGCACCTGTCGGCCTGGCTCAGCATGCATTCCCGCGCTCGCCTGCAAGGTTGGATCGAGGAGGGCGCTGTGCTGGTCAATGGCCAAGTGGTTCGGCCCAGCCGCGTGCTTCGCGCACTCGACTGGATCGACGTCAACCCGCCGGCGCCGGAGCCTCAGGGCGAGTGGCTGGCCGAGCCCATGCCATTGGTCATTCTTCATGAGGACGACAGCATTCTGGTGGTCAACAAGCCCGCCGGTCTGGTTGTGCACCCGGCCGCCGGACACGCCCATGGCACCCTGTTGAACGGCCTGTTGCACCACTGCCCAGCACTGCGAGGGGTGCCGCGGGCCGGCATCGTGCACCGGCTCGACCAGGACACCACCGGCCTGATGGTGGTGGCCAAGACCCTGGAAGCCCAAACCGAACTGGTTCGGCAGTTGCAGGCGCGCAAGGTGCAGCGGCGTTACCTGGCCTTGGCCTGGGGGGTGTTGCGACAGAACCGCAGCGTGATCGGTCAGCTGGGCCGAGACCCGCGTGATCGCCAACGCATGGCCGTGCTGCCCGAGCCGCAAGGCAAGCCCGCCACGACCCACCTGCGCCCCAGGGCCGAGGGGCAGTGGGAAGGGAGGGCGGTGTCCCTCATTGAGTGCCGGCTCGAGACGGGGCGCACGCACCAGATTCGGGTGCATCTGCAGTCGATTGGGCTGCCCATCCTGGGCGACCAGACCTATCGTCAGGCCGCGCCACGGCTCCCACCTCCGCAGGGTTGGGCGCGGCAGGCCTTGCACGCCGCAAGCCTGCGCTTTGACCACCCGGTGGCCGGAACACCCGTGCTCATTCAAGCGGCCCCACCCCCCGATTTTCAGGCCTTGGTGGCCGCGGTGGGCATCTCCGCAGACGACTTGGTGCTTGTACATGATTGATCAGATCGCAGGATTTCCGGCTGGGGTTCGTGCGGCCTTGACCCAGCGCGGGGAGGGGCCCATGGGCCTGAACCTGGGCAGCCATGTGGGCGACGAGCCCGCAGCCGTCAGGCGCAACCGCTTGGCCTTTGCGGCGGCCATTGGGGCTCGGCCCGTGTGGCTTCGTCAGGTGCACGGGCATCGGGTGGTGGCCCTCACGGGCGATGAGCCCGATGACCAACTGGAATGCGATGCGGTCTGGACCCAGCAGCCTGGGGTGGCCTGCACCATCATGACGGCCGACTGCATTCCCGTGCTGGTGAGCCATGAGCAGCTTGCCCTGGTGGGAGCAGCCCATGCGGGCTGGCGGGGGCTGGCCGCCGGCGTGATCGAGAACCTCCTGGAGGCCATGTGGCAGGCTGCAGCGCTGCAGTCCTCGGGCCCGCACGCCTTTCAGGTGTGGCTGGGCCCGGCCATTGGACCCACCGCCTTTGAGGTGGGCCCGGACGTGCTGGCTGCCTTTCCCGAGGACCCCAACCGTTTTGTTGCAGGGCGTCAGGATCGCTTTTTAGCCGACCTTCACGGCCTGGCCCAAGACCGCCTGGCCCGCTGGGTGAGGGACACCAGTCAGTCGCCTGCAGCCGTATCGGCTGTATTGTCGGCCTGTTCGCCAAGGCTCACAGTAGGTGCCGATGGCCGCTGTACCGCCTCAAATCCGAAGCGTTTTTTCTCATTCCGAAAGCAGCCGCAGTGCGGTCGTTTTGCTGCTGCAATCTGGTGCACAGGCATTTGATTTCCGCCGCAGTGCCGCGCACAATGGCACGGACATAAGGAAAAGGTGAATCCCAGTCACCCAACAGAGGGAGAGATGTGCGCATGAACGAGCCCGCCTTCAAGCCGATCAACGATCGCCTGCAAGCCATCCAGCAAGACTATTTCCAGCGCCTGTCGGCCCTGATGATCTCTCCGGAAGAGGTCGGCAAGCTCACCGCCAGCGACCGCCGATTTGCGGGCAATGCCTGGCTGAACAGCCCCCCGTTCTCGGCCATGGCCGCGCTCTATTTGCTGAATTCAGAAGCCCTCATGGCCATGACCGATACCCTCGACATGGAGCCCAAGGCGCAGCAAAAGCTCAAGTTCATGGTGCAGCAGTGGGTGGATGCCACCTCGCCAGCCAATTACCTGGCCACCAACCCCGAGGCCCAGCAGAAGATGCTGGACACCAAGGGCGAGAGTCTGCGCGCGGGCATCGAACACCTGCTGCGCGACATGAACAAGGGCCGGATCTCCCAAACCGATGAGTCCGTCTTCGAGCTTGGCAAGAATCTGGCCAGCTCGCCTGGCTCGGTGGTCTATGAGAATGAAGTCTTTCAGCTCATCCAGTACGCACCCAGCACGCCGAAGGTGGGCAGCCGCCCCTTGCTGCTGGTGCCCCCGTCGATCAACAAGTTCTACATCATGGACCTCCAGCCCGAGAGCTCCTTGGTGAAATTTTCAGTCGACCAAGGCAACACGGTGTTCCTCATCTCTTGGCGCAACCCCGGTGCAGACCAGGGCAAGCTGCGCTGGGACGACTATGTGGAGAGCGGCATTCTGAAGGCCATCGAGGTCTCCAATGAGATTGCTGGAAGCGACGACCTCAATGTGCTGGGATTCTGTGTGGGCGGCACCATGACGGTCACCGCACTGGCGGTGCTGGCCGCTCGGGGGCAGAGCCCGGTTTACTCGCTCACCCTCATGACCACCCTGGTCGATTTCGACAACACAGGCGTGCTCGACATCTTCATCAACGAAGAGCATGTCCGCTCGCGCGAGGCCTCCCTTGGCAAGGGCGGCATTCTGCCTGGCCAGGAGTTGGCCACCACCTTCTCGTTCCTGCGGCCCAACGACCTCGTCTGGAACTACGTGGTCAAGAATTACTTGAAGGGCGAGAGCCCACCTCCCTTTGACATCCTCTACTGGAACTCGGACAGCACCAACCTGCCCGGCCCGTTCTTTACCTGGTACCTGCGCAATACCTACCTGGAGAACAACCTCATCAAGCCCAACAAGGTCACCATCTCAGGCGAGAAGATCGATCTGCGCAAGGTCAAGCTGCCGGTTTATGCCATGGGCGCACGCGAAGACCACATCGTGCCTTGGGAGGCGGCCTGGTCGAGCGCCACACTCTTTGGGCCCAAGACCCGTTTTGTGCTGGGGGCCAGCGGCCACGTGGCCGGCAGCATCAACCCTGCCTCGAAGAACAAGCGGTCTCATTGGGTCGCTGAAGGCCTTGGGAAGTCGGCCGACGACTGGCTCTCGCGGGCCAAGGAAATTCCAGGCAGCTGGTGGAACGACTGGGCTGCTTGGCTCTCCAAACACCAGGGCCCGGCGGTGGCACCGCCGAAGAAGGCAGGCAAGGCACCCCGTTACAAGGTCATTGAACCGGCCCCGGGTCGCTACGTGGGGGTTCGACACGGCAAATAAAACCCGCTCGCAGGCCCCCATCAAGAACAACAAGGAGACAACACATGAGCCAGAAAATCGCGTACGTCACGGGGGGCATGGGAGGCATCGGCACATCGATCTGTCGCCGACTGCATGCTGCGGGCTTTAAGGTCATTGCAGGCTGCGGCCCAAGCCGAGACCACGCCAAATGGCTGGCCGAGCAAAAGGCAGATGGCTTCACCTTCTACGCCTCGGTGGGCAATGTGGGCGACTGGCAGTCCACGGTGGATGCCTTCGACAAGGTCAAGGCCGAGCACGGCAACCCCGACGTGCTCGTGAACAACGCCGGTATCACCCGCGATGGCCTCTTCATCAAGATGTCTCGGGAGCAGTGGGATGCGGTGATCGAGACCAACCTCACCAGCCTCTTCAACGTCACCAAGCAGGTGGTGGAGGGCATGGTGGGCAAGGGCTGGGGCCGCATCATCAATATTTCGTCGGTCAATGGCCAGAAGGGGCAGTTTGGCCAGACCAACTACTCCACGGCCAAGGCTGGCATTCATGGCTTCACCATGGCGCTGGCCCAGGAGCTCGCCGCCAAAGGGGTCACCGTGAACACGGTCTCACCGGGCTACATTGGCACCGACATGGTGCGCGCCATCAAGCCCGAGGTGCTGGAGAAAATTGTGGGCACGATTCCGGTCAAGCGGCTGGGTGAGCCCGAAGAGATCGGCTCCATCGTGTCCTGGATTGCATCGGATGACAGTGGCTTTGCCACTGGCGCAGACTTCTCACTCAACGGTGGTCTGCACATGAGCTGAGGCTCGAGGGAGGGCAGAGATGGCCAAGCAAGATCAGCAACGACTCATCAAGAAGTACCCCAACCGGCGGCTCTACGACACCCGTACGAGCACCTACATCACGCTGGCCGATGTCAAAGAGCTGGTGCTGTCCCACGAAGACTTCTCCGTGATCGACGCCAAGAGCAACGAGGACCTCACCCGCAGCATCCTGCTTCAGATCATTCTTGAGGAGGAGTCTGCCGGGGCGCCCATCTTCTCGGCCCAGGTCTTGGCCAATGTCATTCGCTTTTATGGCAATGCCATGCAGGGCATGATGGGCAGCTACCTCGAGAAGAACATTCAGGCCTTCACCGACATTCAGACCAAGCTCAAGGAGCAGTCGAGTGCCTTTGTGAGCGGCAAGGGTGCCGCAGGCCAGGAGGCCTGGACACAGTTCATGGCCGGCCAGGCCCCAATGATGCAGAACCTGATGACCAACTACATCGAGCAGAGCAAGAAGGTCTTCATGCAGATGGAAGAGCAGATGCAGAACAACGCCAAGAGCATGATGGCGGGCTTTCCATTTCCGCCCAAAGACAAGGACAACAAGTAGCGCATGTCCGAGCCGACGGTTGGGTTTGTTTCACTGGGCTGCCCCAAGGCACTGGTTGATTCCGAGCGCATCCTGACCCAGTTGCGGGCAGAGGGCTACGGCATTTCGTCGGGCTACGACCAGGCCGACCTGGTCGTGGTCAACACCTGTGGCTTCATCGATGAGGCGGTTCAAGAGAGCCTGGATGCCATTGGCGAGGCCTTGGCTGAAAACGGCAAGGTCATTGTGACGGGCTGCTTGGGCAACAAGCCTGGCGCGGGCGGAAAAGACCTCATCCGAAGCGTGCATCCCAAGGTCTTGGCGGTCACAGGGCCGCATGCCACGGCCGAGGTCATGGCCGCGATCCATGCGCACCTGCCCAGGCCCCACGACCCTTTCATCGATCTCGTGCCGGAGCAGGGCATTCGGCTCACCCCGGCCCACTACGCTTACCTGAAGATCTCTGAAGGCTGCAATCATCGGTGCAGCTTCTGCATCATTCCGTCGATGCGTGGCGACCTGGTCTCCAGGCCCATTGGCGAGGTGATGCGAGAGGCCGAGGCCCTCGTGAAGTCGGGCGTGAAAGAGATTCTGGTCATCTCCCAGGACACCAGCGCCTATGGGGTGGATCTTCGGCACCGCACCGATTTCGTGGATGGCCGGCCCGTCAAGACACACATGACCGAACTGGTGAAGGAACTCGGCCAGCTCGGCGTCTGGGTGCGGCTGCATTATGTCTACCCATACCCGCATGTGGATGACATCCTGCCACTCATGGCCGAGGGCCTGGTGCTGCCCTACCTGGACATCCCGTTTCAGCATGGCCACCCAGACACCTTGAAGCGCATGAAACGCCCGGCCTCGGCAGAAAAGGTGTTGGAACGCATTACGGCCTGGCGCCGTGTCTGCCCCGACCTCACCATCCGAAGCACCTTCATTGCTGGCTTTCCCGGCGAGACCGAGACGGAGTTCCAAGGTCTGCTCAACTTTCTCACCGAGGCCCAGCTCGATCGCGTGGGCTGCTTTGCCTACAGCCCTGTGGAAGGCGCCACGGCCAATGCACTGGCCAACCCCGTGCCCGATGATCTTCGCAGGGCCCGGCAGGAGCAGGTCATGGCCCACCAGGCCGATATTTCGGCTGCGCGCCTCTCGCGTTGGGTCGGTCGGCGGGTGGTGGCCCTCATCGACGATGTCGACGAGGAGGAGGGCTGCCTGATCGGTCGCACCGCAGCCGACGCCCCGGAGATCGACGGCGTCATTCGCATTCACCGCGCCCCCGACAGCCGGCATCCGGTGTCGGTGGAGATCGGTTCATTTGTGGAGGTCGAGGTCACCGACAGTGATGACTACGACCTCGATGGTTTTTATCGGCATTCAATCAAGGAGACAGCAAATGCGTGACGTCGTGGTTCTCAGTGCAGTGCGTTCCGCCGTCGGCGGATTTGGCGGCAGCCTCTCAAGCCTCGAGCCCTCTGAACTGGGTGGCATGGTCATGAAGGAGGCGATTGCTCGTTCTGGCGCCGACCCCGCGCTCATGAACTATGTGGTGGTCGGCAATTGCGTGCCCACCGAGTCGCGCTCGCCGTATGTCTCGCGCGTGGCCTCGATCCAGGCTGGCCTGCCCATGAGCTCTGTGGCGCTCACCATCAACCGACTCTGCGGATCTGCGCTTCAGGCCGTGGTCTCGAGCAGCCAGAACATCCTGCTCGGTGACAGCGATTACGGCATTGGGGGCGGGGTGGAGGTGATGAGCCGCGGCGGCTACCTGAGCCAGGCCATGCGCAACGGGGCCCGCATGGGTGACACCAAGCTCATCGACATGATGGTGGCTGTGCTCACAGACCCCTTTGGCGTGGGCCACATGGGCATCACGGCCGAGAACCTCGCCACCAAGCACAACCTGTCGCGCGAGGACCAAGACGCCTTTGCCTTGGAATCCCAGAACCGGGCCGCCAAGGCGATTGCAGAAGGCCGATTCAAGGACCAGATCGTGCCGATCACCATCTCGACCCGCAAGGGCGATGTGACCTTCGACACTGACGAGCATCCTCGCGCCACCACCATGGAGGCGCTGGCCAAGATGAAGCCTGCCTTCAAGAAGGATGGCTCCGTCACCGCTGGAAACGCCTCTGGCATCAATGATGCGGCCGCCTTTTTGGTGCTGGCTGAAGCCGGTGTGGCCGCCAAGCATGGCCAGAAGCCATTGGCCCGCGTGGCCGGCTATGCCGTGGCTGGCGTGCCCAACGAAATCATGGGCGAGGGCCCGATTCCCGCCACCAAGATTGCCCTGGAGCGCGCCGGGCTCAAGCTCGACCAGATCGACGTGATCGAGTCCAACGAGGCCTTCGCAGCCCAGGCCTTGTCGGTCACCAAGGTGTTGGGCTTTGACCCGGCCAAGGTGAATGTCAACGGGGGCGCCATTGCGCTGGGCCACCCCGTGGGCGCCACCGGGGCGATCATCGCGACCAAGTTCATCCACGAGCTCCACCGCACCGGCAAGCGCTATGGCCTCGCCACGATGTGCATCGGTGGTGGGCAGGGGATTGCGGTGGTGTTTGAGCGGCTGTAAGACCAAGCGGTCGGATCACCCTGGGACCGGTCTCGGCCCAGGGTGGGGTGCGATGCGGAGGGGCGCTCAGATCAGATCGTCGGACGCTCAACGGTGCACCCCACAAGCCCACGCTCGAGTTTACATAATAAACATTATGCGACAGAAGCAAACCGCTCGAAGTTGACCATCGTGGCCTTGGCCACAGCCTCAAGCGGCATTCCCTTCAGGTCTGCGATGCGCTGGGCCACATGAACCACCCAGGCCGGCTCATTGGTCTTGCCCCGATGCGGCACCGGCGCCAGGAACGGTGAATCGGTCTCAATCATCAATCGATCAATGGGTGTTTTCTCTGCGACTTCATGAACTTGCGTGGCATTCTTAAACGTGACAATGCCGCTCAATGAAATGAGAAAGTTAAGCTCCATGGCCCGCTGCGCCACCTCCCAAGACTCCGTAAAACAATGCATCACGCCGCCCACCTCGTGCGCCTTCTCTTCTCGGAGGATGCGCAGCGTGTCCTCGGGGGCCTCTCGGGTGTGAATGATGAGCGGCTTGCCCAGGGTTCGGGCCGCCCGAATGTGAACGCGAAAGCGCTCGCGCTGCCAGTCCAGATTGCCCTTGAGCCGAAAGTAATCCAGCCCGGTCTCTCCAATGGCTGCAATCTTGGGGTCTGCACCACGGCGCACCAGTTCCTCCACCGTGGCCTCCTGGCCCACCGCCTCGTAGTCCGGGTGCACACCCACCGAGGCCACCAGATGGTCGTGCGGGCGAACCATGCCCACCACCTGATCGGCCTCCTCCAGGGTGGTGCAGACGTTCAGAGCCCTTCTCACGCCCGCCTGGGCCATGCGCTGCAGGACCTCATCCGTGCGCCCAGCCAGCCCCTCATAGTTCAGGTGGCAGTGCGAGTCGGCAAAGGCCAGTTCAGCGTTGGCTGGCGTCGGCGGTTCGGGGCGCAATGGCGCAGCAGAATTCATCAAAAACAGTCTCCATGAAAAGCCTGGGGTTGAGCGGATGACGCGCCTGTCGAGACCGCTGCAGCAGCAGGGCCTGCCCGTCTGAGAGGCTCGCCAGGCTCTGCTGGACGGAGGCCTTTGCGTGGGCGGTCAGCGCGGGCTGCGATGCAGGAAAGTGTTGCACAGGAAGGCCCAGCCGCAGCCGAATGACATCACTGAGCCAGAGCTGCAAGAGACCAATCACCGCGGGCGCATCACCGGCCGTGGCGGCACGTTCAGCCCAGGCCATGGGTGCAAGGCGTGGTTCCGAGAGCAGGCCCACCAGCCAGGCGAGTTGCTCGGCCTGGGAAGCTCGATGTGCAGCCACGACTGCCGGCGGCGCAGACAGGTTCAGGCGACGGCAGCGCGACAAAATGGTGGCCGGAACACCCTGCAGCCGCTCGCCATAGAGGATGTAGTGCAGACCCTCCGTGGGCTCCTCTAGGCTTTTGAGCAAGGCATTGGCCGCAGCATGGTTGAGCCGCTCGACTGGGCCAATGACTGCAACCCGGTGGCCACCGCGGTGGGCACTGGTCTGCACGAACGTGGCCAGGCCACGGATTTGATCGATGCGAATCTCATCGCTCGCGGCCGGCTGTGAGGCATCTGAGTCGGAGTCGCCGTCCTCCTCGGCCTGCTGCTCCGATGCCGGGCGAATCCAACGGAAATCGGGGTGCTGGCCCTCCTCCACCCATTTGCAACTCGGGCATGCGCCGCAGGGCGCCGCGTTTTGCTGCGGCTGATGGCAGAGCAGGCCGGCCGCCACCGTCACCGAAAAATCGGCCACCCCAAGGCCAGGCGGGGCCACCAACAGGGCGGCACCGAAGTCTCGATCCCGCAGCGACTGGGCAGCCCTCCACCAGGCCTCAAAAAGAATATTTTCTTTCATATTCAATGATTAAATATTCTTTCTTCAAGTGTTTTTTGTATCTCGGTGATGGGCTGTGTGCCGTCAATCCAGAGCGCCTTTGCACCCCGGCGGGCTGCGGCCCGTCGATAGCCCTCGCGCACCCGATCGAAAAACGCGGTGCCCTCGGCATCGAATCGATCGGGCACTGCGGGCGGCTGGCCCTGCGCTGACTGGGCACGCTGTGCACGTCGGGCCGCAGCCACCTCCGATGGACAGTCGAAATAAACGACCAAATCCGGACCCTGCCAGTTGCCCTCGACCAGGCGCGTCAGGGCAAGAATGTCTTCTTCCGCAAGCCCCCGGCCCGCGCCCTGATAGGCCAGGCTCGAGTCCACGTAGCGGTCGGAAATCACCCAGGCGCCTCGCGCCAAGGCGGGCCAGACGGTCTCCTCCAAATGGGCTCGCCGGGCTGCAAAGACCAGCAGGAGCTCGGCGATTGGATCCATCGGCGTTTGGAGAATCTCTGTGCGCAGTCGCTCAGCCAGGGGGCTGCCGCCAGGCTCGCGGGTCATGACCACCTCCGAAGCCTGGCGCCGGGCGCAGGCCTCCAGGAAATCCAGGTGGGTGCTCTTGCCCGATCCATCGATGCCTTCCAAGACAATCATCATGGCGCATCCTCCGGTGGAGGCGGTGGCCCGAGCTGCCGCTGGAAGTGATTCACCGCATGGTTATGGCGGGCCAAGGTTTCGCTGAAGTACGAGTGGCCATTGCCCTTGGCCACGAAGTAGAGCGCCTTGATGGGGTCGGGGCTCATCGCAGCCACCAAGGCCGCCCGGCCCGGGTTGGCAATGGGCGTCGGTGGCAGGCCACGAACGTGGTACGTGTTGAACTCAGACTTCAACCGCAGGTCGTTGCGGCGCAGGTTGCCATCGAAGGCAGGCCCAAGCGCATAGATCACGGTCGGGTCTGACTGGAGCGGCATGTCGATGCGAAGGCGGTTGTGGAAGACGGCTGAGACCCGATTGCGATCGGCCTCGACCTGGGTTTCCTTCTCAATCATCGAGGCCACGATGAGTGCCTCATAGGGAGAGGCCACCGCCACCCGGACGTTTCGGGCCTCCCAGGCCTCGGCCAGCACCCGTTGCTGAAGCCGAATGCTGCGAACCAGAATGGCCAGGTCGCTGCTGCCACGGTCGAACAAGTAGGTGTCGGGAAAGATCCAGCCTTCTGGGTTGGGCAGGGGCAATCCGGCCGCCTGGGCGAGCATGGGTGCCGCAGCCGCCGGGTCGGGCGGCAGGGTCACCCGCACGCCAGGGTGCGACTGAATCTGGCGCAGGGCCTGGGCAAAGGTCCAGCCCTCAATGATCGTCACCGACTCTTGCAGTGCCTGGCCACGGGACACCCGTTGCAGCACCACCCACAGGGAGTCGCCGGGTTTGAGCAGATACACGCCCGCACGAAGTTTGGTGTGAAGGTTCAGGACCCTGGCCGTTCGCGCAAAGGCCGTTGGCGTGATGTCCAGGCCGGCATCGGCCAGCAGAAAACCGATGGCGGGGGCAGCGCTGCCAGGGGGAATCACCAGCTCAATGCCGCCGGAGCGCGAGGGCCCTGGCGGCACCAATGGCCGGGACAACCAAAACCAGGCCGCCGCCGCAGCCAATGCCAGGCAGAACAACCCCAGCAAAAATAGGGCAAGGGTCCATCGCAGGGCGCTCGAGGCTCTCATCTCCTCTATATTAAAGGGGCATGAACCTTCAACGCCTCAGCCCCCCCATGGCCTTCCAAGTTCTGGAATTCAAGGGGCCAGACGCGGCCAGTTTTCTGCTGAGCCAGCTCACGAATCAGTTGCCCGAGGCCGGCCAGCATCAGTTGCAAGGCTACTGCTCGGCCAAGGGACGGCTGCTGGCCATCCTTCGGCTCTGGTCGCCGGGCCCGGAGCGATTTCTGGCCCTGCTGCCCCAGGCCCTGGCCGAACAGACTGCCAAGCGACTGCGCATGTTTGTGCTTCGGGCCAAGGTTGTCATCAGCCTGCTGCCGCACCAGGTGCATGGCGCATGGCTTGACACCGCGCAGCCTGCACCGGGGGAGGTGTTGGGCCTGGCGGATGACGGCTTTGCCCTTGGCGTCTCGGCCGGCCCATCGAGCGCCGCGCGGGCCTGGATCATCACGCAAGCCTCCAGGCTCCCTGCGGCCACGGAGCCTGCCGCAGCCAGCCAGGACGACTGGCTGGCCGAGGACATGGCCTGTGGCCAGGCCTGGATCTGGCCCGAGACGGTGGAGCAGTTCGTTCCACAAATGGTGAACCTCGAACTCGTTGGAGGGGTGAGCTTCACCAAGGGCTGTTACCCCGGACAAGAAGTGGTGGCCCGAAGCCACTACCTGGGCAAGCTCAAGACACGGATGTTCTTGGTCCGCTGGCAAGGTACAGCGGCCAGCCCCGGCCAGACGGTCTGCGATGGTGCTGGTGACGTGCAGGGCGATGTGGTCATGTCTGCCCAGCAAGGCGAGCACAGCCTTGCCCTGATCAGCGCGCAGCTCGATGCCTGGAAGGCTGGAGGCCTTACGCTCTGTGGTTCGGGAACCCCACTTGAACCCGGCAGCCTGCCCTACGAGGTGCCGCTCTCACCACCCGCGCCGAACCGCCCGCTAATCTGATCGAATCTCAGACTGCGGCCTGGACACCCGGGCCTGGTCGCGCATGCGTCGGAAGGTGCCCATCGACTGGGCCAGCAGCCGGCCGGAGCTGTCGCGCACCTCTCCACGACAAAATGCCATGCCCGTGGAATGGTGGTCGCAATACCCGAATGCCGAGAGCACGCCCTTGGCCGGGCGCAGGAAACTGGTCTTCATCTCAATGGTGACCACCCCATGGCCATCTGGGTCCTTGGCCCGAGCGGCCGCGGCCATGGCCGCATCCAAGAGCGTCATGAGAAGGCCGCCGTGGGCCACACCCAGGCCATTGAGGTGCCGGTCTTCGAGCACCAGGCGAATCTCGCTGTGGTCTGCATCGGCATGCACCATCTCCACACCGAGCTGGGCCACAAACGGGGTAAAGCGATAAGGGATTGAGGTCTTC
Source organism: Hahnella aquatica (SeqCode) (assembly GCF_965194505.1). Classification (GTDB taxonomy): domain Bacteria; phylum Pseudomonadota; class Gammaproteobacteria; order Burkholderiales; family Burkholderiaceae_A; genus Hahnella; species Hahnella aquatica. Next base: position 1,012,291 of record NZ_OZ239144.1, read on the forward strand.
ATGGGCTCAAACCATACCAAGTCTTAAGATGCCGCATGTCCTTCATGCCGCCGCTGCCCCCCCTTGCGCCCCACCGACCCAGCCGCAGCGCCCCCGTGGTGAGCGCAGCCGACCTCGGTGTCTCCGTGGCCCCTGGCTTTGCGGCGCTGCCTGAGACCGATGACCCACTCTGGTTTGCCTGCGACCCCACACCGCTGTCGGATGCACGGCTCGTGAGCGTCTCGCGTGCGGCCTGTTCGGAGGTTGGTCTGAACCCAGACCGTGTGATGGCCTCGCCCGCCTGGCGCGCCCTGCTCTGCGCAGAGGCCACGCTCACCGAGCAGGCCAGTTACGCCACCGCCTACGCGGGCCACCAGTTCGGCGTGTTCGTGCCCCGACTCGGCGATGGCCGCGCCCTGTGCCTTGGCCAGATCAACGGCCGCGAGTTTCAGCTCAAGGGCGCGGGCAGCACGCCGTATGCCCGGCATGCCGATGGCCGGGCCGTGCTGAGGTCCTCGGTGCGGGAATACCTGTGTTCCGAGGCCATGGCAGCACTGGGCATACCCACGACCCGTGCGCTCTCCTTGGCGGTCTCCACCACGCCGGTCTTTCGTGAGCAGCCAGAGCCTGCCGCCGTGATCTGCAGAACCTCGGCAAGCTTCATTCGGTTTGGGCATTTCGAGTACTTTGCGAGCCGCGGCCAGGCCGAGACCCTTCGGCTGCTGCTCGACCACCTCACGGCACTCGACCCCCTGCTCATGAACGGTGCGCAGCCCGGTGAGCCCGCGCAGCAGGTCGAGGCCCTGGTGCTGAACCTGGCCCAACGCACCGCCCGACTCATGGCCGACTGGACGGCCGTGGGCTTCATGCATGGGGTGATGAACACCGACAACTTCTCTGTTCTGGGCCTGACCATCGACTACGGCCCGTTCGGATTCATGGAGGCCTTCGAGCCCCAGCACATCTGCAACCACAGCGATGACCGTGGCCGCTACGCCTTTGACCAGCAGCCGAGCATCGGCCTGTGGAACCTGCAGCGGCTCCTGCTGGCGTTGTGGCCAGCGGTGTCCAGCCCTCCGCCCGACCGGGCCGCCTTCGATGCCCTGCATGAGCGCATGGTGAGCGTGTATCGGGCCACCTTCGATGAGGCCTTTCAATCTCACTTCAAGGCCAAGCTCGGCCTTGATGCCCAGGGGCTTGCCCCGAAGGAGGTCGACCGGCTGCTGGGCACCCTCTTCGAGTTCATGGCGCAGCAGCGTGCCGACTTCACCCGATTCTTTCGGGGTACATCCCACATCGAGCCCGGCCAGGGCCTCTCACATGTGGGCTGGCAGCCCTTGCTCCGCAGCCTTGGCCTGCCCGGCGAGGATCACGTCTGGCTGGAACAGTATGCCGCCCTGCTCGCCCGGCCCGAGGCCTTGGCCGGCCATGGCGTGGTGCACTGGCAGCAGGCGCGCCGGGGCAAGAACCCCGCCTATGTGCTGCGCAATTGGATGGCCGAGACGATCATTCGTGCGCTCGAAGACCATGGCGATGCCGCCCCGCTGCAGGCTGCCCTTGGCGTGCTCTCGTCTCCCTTTGAGGACCATCCCGCCCATGCCGCATGGCGCGAGGACACGCCCGACTGGGCTCAGGCGCTCTGTGTGAGCTGTTCCAGTTAGCATAGAACCATGAAAACGGACGACGACTACAAACGAGAACTCACCGACATGCAGTACGCGGTGACACGGCTCAAACACACCGAACCACCCTTCACGGGGGTCTACTGGAACCACTTCGAGCCCGGCCACTACAACTGTGTCTGCTGTGGCACGCCCCTCTATGCCTCCGAGGACAAGTTCGACGCCGGCTGTGGCTGGCCGAGCTACAGCCGGGCCATTGAGGACGACCGAATTGCCGAGCATCGTGACACCAGCCACGGCATGGTTCGCACCGAGATCGTGTGCAAGGCCTGCGGTGCCCACCTGGGTCATGTCTTTCCCGATGGGCCCGCGCCCACAGGCATGCGCCATTGCGTGAACGCGGCCTCCCTCACCTTTGAGCCGAAACAGAAATGATCAAACTGCTGGCCGACTGGCTGCCCATCATTCTGTTCTTTGTGGCCTACAAACTCGCGGACCTCTATGTGGCCACTGCGGTGGCCATTGTGGCCAGCGCCCTGCTCATGGGTTGGATGCGAATCCGTGGCATGCCCATCGACAAAATGCAGTGGCTGAGCCTCGGGCTCATTGTGGTCTTTGGTGGTGCCACCCTGCTCCTTCAGGACGAGCGCTTCATCAAGCTCAAGCCCAGCCTGCTCTACGGGCTGTTTGGGCTGGGCCTGCTCATTCCGCAACTCTTCATGGGAACCCGGCTCATCGAGAAGCTCCTGGCCGACAAGGTGCAACTGCCGGAGGCCGCCTGGGCGCGGCTCAATGCCGCATGGGGGCTCTTTTTCCTGTTCATGGCGGGGCTCAACCTCTACGTGGCAGCCGCCTTCTCCACCGACACCTGGGTCGACTTCAAGCTCTTTGGCACGATTGGCCTGATGCTGGTCTTCGTTCTGGCCCAGGGGGTTTACATCAGTCGATTCCAGCCGCAAGACCCGCCATGAGCTTGTCGGAAGAAATTGAGCAGTGCCTTCGAGCCGCCCTTGCACCCAGCACCATGGAGCTCTGGGACGAGTCGGAGGCGCACAAAGGTCATGCAGGTGCGGCTGGCGGCGGTGGCCATTTTCACCTCATCATTGTGAGCCATGCCTTCGATGGCCAGGCCAAAATTGGCCGCCATCGGCTTGTGTATGATGCCGTCAAACATCTGATGCCTCACCGCATCCACGCCTTGTCCATCGACGCGAAAACCCCCTCGGAGTCCCTATGATTCACGCCCTCAAGCTCGTGCTGGTCACCACCGGTCTGGCGGCCTCTGGCCTTGTGCTGGCCCAGAACATTGCCGTGGTCAACGGCCGCCCCATTCCCAAGGAGCGGGCCGATCTCTTCGTGCAGGAGCTGGAAAAGCAGGGCCAACAGGCCACGCCTGAGCTCGCCACGCTCGTGCGTCAGGAGCTGGTGGATCGTGAGATTCTCATGCAAGAGGCCGAGCGCCGGGGCCTGCCAGCGCTGCCGCAGACCAAGTTCCAGATCGATTCCTCACGGCAGCAGATTCTCATTCAGGCCCTGGTGCAGGATGAACTCTCGCGCAACCCACTGACCGAGGCGGCGGTTCAAGCAGAATACAAGCGGCTCACGGCTGAGCCCATCGTGGAATATCGTGCACGTCACATTCTGCTGGAGACCGAGGCCGAGGCCAAAGCAGTCATTGAAAAGTTGCGCACCGGTGCCTCCTTCCAGGTCCTGGCCAAGCAGTCCAAAGATCCGGGCTCGGCAGCCCAGGGCGGCGACCTGGACTGGGCCACGCCCCAGAGCTTTGTAAAGCCCTTTTCGGACGCCATGGTCTCCCTGAAGAAGGGTGAAGTGACCAAGGCCCCGGTTCAGTCACAGTTTGGCTGGCATGTGATTCGCCTGGATGACACCCGCGAGAATGCCCACCCGGCATTTGAAGCCGTCCGGGATCAGCTGACCGAGAGCCTTCAGCGCCAGCGCCTGAGCGAATTTCAGCAGCGCCTGAAGGCCAAGGCCAAGATTCAATAAGCGGGCATCCCTTTTAGGGAGCCCCGGGGAGACGCGTTAAAGGTGGAGGTGGACGGTGGTGCACGCCTCGACGGCATCAAAGAGGGCGATGATGTCTTCGCCTGAGATGCGCACGCAGCCAATCGAGCCCGGCTCCCCCATCTGAACGGTGGGTGGACTGCCGTGCAGGTAGATGTAACGGCGCATGGTGTCGCAGGCGCCAAACCGGTTGTGGCCGGGCTCCATGCCGCAGAGCCAGAGAATTCTGGTGAGGATCCAGTCGCGCTTGGGGCCGGCCTCGGCGAGCTCGGGAGACCAGACTTCACCCGTGGGACGACGCCCCACAAACACCGTGTGCAGCGGCGCGTTTGCGCCAATCTTGGCCCGAATGCGGTGACGCCCCAAGGGCGTCTTGAAGCTGCCCATCTCCTGCCCCACCCCATTCTTGGCCGTCGACACCGCAAAGCGCATGAGGGGGCTGGCCTCTCGCAGGGCATCTGGGTTCCAGCGGTCTTGGCCAGGCTCGAGGTCATAGAGCGAGAGCATCTGCGCTCCCACCGAAATGTCGATATGCCGCATGGCGCGTCTGATTGTCTCGCTGCTCATCGTCTGGCCCGAAAGAAGGAACGAAGCAATTCAGAGGATGCCTCGGCACAGACCCCACCCACAACGCTGGTTTGGTGGTTGAGCTGAGGACTGTCAAAGAGATTCGTGACACTGCCGGCCGCACCGGTCTTGGGGTCGGTGGCGCCGAAGATCAGACCGTTTAGACGCCCATGAAGAATGGCACCGGCGCACATGGGGCATGGCTCCAACGTCACATAAATGCGGCAGTCGGGCAAGCGGTAGTTGCCGATGGCGGCAGCAGCCTCTCGAATGGCGAGCATCTCTGCATGGGCCGTGGGATCGTGCTGGCCGATCGGGCGGTTGTGGGCCACCGCCACCACCGCATCGCCCCGAACCACCACCGCACCCACTGGAACCTCACCGGCATCCGCCGCGCGGGCTGCAGCCTCGAGTGCCAAGGCCATGAAGGCCTCGTCGCTATTCCCACTCAATGGTGGCGGGGGGTTTGGATGAGACATCGAGGGTCACGCGGTTGATGCCGCGCACCTCATTGATGATGCGGTTAGACACCTTCTTCAAGAGCGCATAAGGCAGTTCGGCCCAGTCGGCCGTCATGAAGTCGCTGGTCTGCACCGCCCGCAAGGCCACGACATGCTCATAGGTGCGGCCATCTCCCATGACGCCGACGCTGCGAACCGGCAGAAACACGGCAAAGGCCTGGCTTGTGAGGTCGTACCAGCTCTTTCCTGTCTCGTCGTCGATGGCCCGGTGCAGCTCCTCAATGAAGATGGCATCGGCCCTGCGCAGCAGCTCGGCGTACTCTCGCTTCACCTCGCCCAGAATGCGAACGCCCAGGCCTGGCCCGGGGAAAGGGTGGCGATAGACCATCTCGCGGGGCAGGCCCAGGGCCACACCAAGCTCCCGCACCTCGTCCTTGAAAAGATCTCGAAGCGGCTCGAGCAGCTCCAGGCCCAACTGCTCCGGCAGGCCACCCACGTTGTGATGGCTCTTGATCGTGACGGCCTTCTTGCTCTTGGCCCCACCCGACTCGATGACATCGGGGTAGATGGTGCCCTGCGCCAAGAAGCGGGCGCCCTTGTGGCCCTGGCCAGCAGCCTTGAGCTCGGCCGCCTCTTGCTTAAAGACATCGACAAAAAGGCCTCCGATGATCTTTCGCTTCTGCTCCGGGTCGGAGACGCCAGCCAGCGCGCCGAGAAACAATTCACTGGCATCGACCCGAATAACCCTCGCATGCAGCCGTCCCTCGAACATCTCCATGACCATGTCGCCTTCGTCCAGGCGCAACAAGCCGTGGTCAACGAACACGCAGGTGAGCTGATCGCCAATGGCGCGATGAATGAGGGCCGCCGCCACCGAGGAATCGACGCCACCGGAGAGGCCCAGGATGACCTCATCCTTCCCCACCTGCTCGCGAATGCGGGCCACGGCCTCGGCGATGTAATCGCCCATCACCCAGTCGGGCTTGGCCATGCAAATGCCCAGGGCGAATCGTTCCAGAATGGCCTGGCCTTGAACGGTGTGCGTGACTTCGGGGTGGAACTGAAGTGCATAAAAGTCACGGACCTCATCGGCCATGCCCGCAATGGGACAGGTGTCGGTGGAGGCCATCAGCTTGAACCCGGGTGGCAGCTCGGTGACCTTGTCGCCATGGCTCATCCAGACCTTCAGCATGCCGTGGCCCTGCGGCGTTTCGAAGTCGGCGATGCCGTTTAACAGCGCGGTGTGGCCGCGGGCCCGCACCTCCGCATAGCCGAACTCTCGAGTCTGGCCGCCTTCAACCTTCCCGCCAAGCTGCTGGGCCATGGTCTGCATGCCGTAACAGATGCCCAGCACCGGCACGCCAAGCTCAAAGACCGAAGACGGCGCGACATCGGTCGACTCCTCATAGACACTCGCATGAGAGCCGGACAGCACGATACCCTTGAGATGACCACTGGCCGCCTGATCACGCAGCCAATCATTGGAGACATCACAGGGATGCACCTCGCAATAGACGTGGGCTTCTCGAATGCGGCGGGCAATGAGCTGCGTGACCTGGGAGCCGAAATCCAGGATGAGAATCTTGTCGTGATGCACGGCTACTCGGCCCGGTAGTTGGGGGCCTCTTTGGTGATCTGCACGTCATGCACGTGCGACTCCCGAATGCCCGCGTTGGTGATCTCCACAAAGGCCGCCCGCTGGTGCATGGACGAGATCGACGCGCAGCCGCAGTAGCCCATGCTCGATCGCACGCCACCCACGAGCTGGAAGATGATTTGTTTCACGCTGCCCTTGTAAGGCACCCGGCCCTCAATGCCCTCCGGGACGAACTTGTCTGCGCTTGGGCTCTCGTTTTCTTGGAAGTAACGATCTGCAGAGCCGTCTTGCATGGCTCCCACCGAGCCCATGCCCCGGTAAGCCTTGTAGGAGCGGCCCTGAAAGAGCACCACCTCGCCTGGGGCCTCCTCGGTGCCGGCCAGAAGGCCGCCCATCATCACGGTGCTTGCACCTGCGGCCAGCGCCTTGGCAATGTCGCCCGAGAACCGAACGCCACCATCGGCAATGAGGGGCACGCCCGTGCCCTCGAGGGCCTTGGCCACGTTGGCGATGGCAGAGATCTGTGGCACGCCCACACCCGCCACGATGCGGGTGGTGCAGATGGAGCCTGGGCCAATGCCCACCTTCACCGCGTCGGCACCATGGTCGACCAGGGCCTTGGCCGCCTCTGCGGTGGCGATGTTGCCACCCACGACCTCCACATCACTGAAGTTGCGCTTGACCCACTGAACGCGATCGAGCACACCCTTGGAATGGCCATGGGCCGTGTCCACCACGAGGACATCGACACCAGCCTCGACCAGGGCGGCCACCCGCTCTTCGGTACCCTGACCCACACCGACGGCCGCACCCACGCGCAGCTTGCCGAGTTCGTCTCGGGCCGCATGGGGATGCTCGATGCCCTTGAGGATGTCCTTGACGGTGATCAGGCCCTTCAGTTGGAAGGATGCATCGACCACCAGCACGCGCTCCAGGCGGTGGGCATGCATCAGCGCCTTGGCCTCTTCCAGGGAGGCCCCCTCCCGGACGGTCACCAGACGCTCGCGCGGGGTCATGATGCTGCGAACGGGCTCATCGAGCCGGGTCTCAAACCGCAGGTCGCGGTTGGTGACAATGCCCACCACGGTGTTGCCTTCCATGACGGGAAGGCCAGAGATCTTGCGCTCGGCTGTGAGGGCCAAGACCTGACGGACCGACATGCTGGGCGAGATGGTGATGGGGTCCTTGACCACACCGGCCTCGAACCGCTTGACCTTGGCAACCTCTGCGGCCTGGGCGGCCGCCGACAGGTTCTTGTGAATGATGCCCACGCCCCCTTCCTCGGCCATGGCAATGGCCAGCCGGGCTTCGGTGACCGTGTCCATCGCGGCCGAGACCAGCGGAATGTTCAGGTGGATGCGACGGGTGAGCTGTGTGGCGAGCGAGGTGTCGCGAGGAAGGACGTCGGAGAAGGCCGGGACCAGCAGGACGTCGTCAAAGGTGAGGGCCTTTTCAAGCAGGCGCATGGGAGCAGGAATCCTCTGTGACAAAGCCAAATTATACGGGCTTCGCAGACCCCACTCAGCCTGCCCGGCTCAAGCTTCGAACCAGGCGCTGCTTCTCGCGCTGCCACTCCCGCTCCTTCTCGGTGGCACGCTTGTCGTGCTGCTTCTTGCCCTTGGCCAGGCCGATCTCAAGCTTGATCCGCCCCCGGCTGTAATGCAGGTTGATGGGCACCAGGGCATAGCCGGCCCGCTCCACCTTGCCGATGAGCTTGCTGATCTCCTCGGCCTTGAGCAGCAGCTTGCGGGTGCGAATGGGGTCGGGCAGCACATGCTTGGATGCCGTGGGCAAGGCCGTGATGTGGCAGCCAATCAGGTAAAGCTCGGCCTGCCGGATCACCACATAGGCTTCCTTGATCTGGACACGGCCTGCCCGGATGGCCTTGGCCTCCCACCCCTCCAGCACGAGCCCCGCCTCATAGCGGTCTTCGATGAAGTAGTCGTGGAAAGCCTTCTTGTTTTCAATGATGGACATAAAATACCGAGATGTCAGAAGTCGTGAAGTCCGTGTTGGTCCCCTACGCGTCCGACAAAATGTTTGGTCTGGTCGCAGACGTGGCGTCGTACCCACTCTTTTTACCATGGTGCGGGGGGTCGACCGTGTCGCCCCAGCCAGACGGCTCCGTGCTCGCCCAGGTGCAGATCGCCTTCAAAGGCCTGCGTCAATCCTTCACCACTCGCAACCAGCACGAGCCCGGACGGGCCATTCACATGCGGCTTCACGAGGGCCCCTTTCAGGCCCTGGAAGGCCACTGGCGCTTCACGCCGCTCGACGAGGCCAGTTGCAAGGTGGCCTTCGAGCTTGAATATCACTTCTCGAGCAAGTTGCTCGAGAAACTGGTGGGGCCTGTTTTCGAGCAGATCACCAAGAGCTTCGTGGATGCCTTTGTGAGCCGGGCAGAGGCCCTCTTCGAGCCCCCGCCCAGCCTGCCCGGTCAGCCCAGCCCTTGAGCATCGAGATCGAACTCACTGCAGCCTGGCCCAATCGGGCGATTCGAGTCCGTCTGACCCTGCCCCAGCCCCTGCCAGCCGAGGCACTCGGCAGCCTCATTCCTCCTGACGCAGACTGGCAGGCCGCCTGGGCATTGCGCTCGGGCGTGGCCCGCGATGGGCGCCTGCTGGAGAGCACCGACCTGGTGCAGCACAATGACCGACTGGTCTTGCTCAGGCCCTTGCTGGCCGACCCAAAGCAGGCCCGCCAGCAGCGCGTGGAGGCACAGCGTGCGGCCAAGGCTGCTGCGGGGGCCCCAGACCGTTGGACAAAGAACCGCTAGGGTCACAGCGGACTCACGAGGACTGCGCAAAGCCTGCGCTTCGGAGTAAATTGAGGGCTGTTTCAACATCGAAGGTTCACCCTCTATCAACCACCCTCTTTCAACCTTTGCACCGCGGAGAACACCCATGACACACCTGCCCACCAAACCCATCGCCCTGGCCGTGGCGGCGCTATTTTCCTGCGCAGCCCATGCGCAGACGGTGACCGTCAAGATTGGCCATGTTGCACCCATGACCGGTGGCATCGCACACCTGGGCAAGGACAACGAAGCCGGCGCCAAGCTGGCCATCGCAGACTTGAACAAGAGCAACATCAAGATTGGCGGCAAGACCGTGAAGTTCGAGCTGCTCTCGGAAGACGACGGTGCAGACCCCAAGCAAGGCACGGCTGCTGCACAGAAGCTGGTCGATGCCAAGGTGGCCGGCGTGGTGGGCCACCTAAACTCTGGCACCACCATTCCAGCATCGAAGATTTACTCGGATGCGGGCATCCCCCAGATCTCGCCCTCGGCCACCAACCCCAAGTACACCCTGCAGGGCTTTAAAACAGCCTTCCGCGTGGTGGCCAATGACGGCCAGCTGGGCGGAACCCTTGGCCGCTACGCCATCAATGACCTCAAGGGCAAGACGGTGGCCATCATCGATGACCGCACCGCCTACGGCCAGGGTGTGGCCGATGAGTTCGCCAAGGGCGTGCAGGCGGCCGGCGGCAAGATTGTTGGCCGCGAGTACACCACCGACAAGGCCACCGACTTCATGGCCATCCTCACGAACATCAAGGGCAAGAAGCCCGATGTTGTCTTCTACGGTGGCATGGACGCCGTGGCCGGCCCCATGCTGCGCCAGCTCAAGCAATTGGGCATTCAGGCCAAGTTCATGGGTGGTGACGGCATCTGCACCACCGAGCTGCCCAAGCTTGCAGGCGATGCACTGGGCGACAACATGCTCTACTGCGCCGAGGCCGGGGGTGTGGTGGGCAAGTATGTTGAGAAGGACAAGGCCTTCCGTGCTCGCTTCCAAAAGGAGATGAAGGCCGAGGTGAAGCTCTATGCCCCATATGTGTACGACGCCACGATGGTGATGGTCGAGGCCATGAAGAAGGCCGACTCCACCGACCCGAAGAAGTACCTGCCCGAGCTCGCCAAGATCAAGTACGACGGCGTGACGGGGCCCATCTCTTTCGACAAGAACGGGGACATCAACGGCGGCACCCTCACCCTCTACACCTACAAGGGTGGAAAGCGTGATCTGGTGAAGGTCATTCAGTAAGCCGGTTGAAGGCCTTATGAAAAAAGCCCCGCGCTCAGCACGCGGGGCTTTTTCATGGGGCGCGGGAATGGATCAGGTGCGTTTGGCCAGATTCCGCCAGGTGTCGATGACCGTATCGGGGTTCAAGGACATGGACTGGATGCCCTTCTCCATGAGCCACTGGGCGAGGTCGGGATGGTCGGAGGGCCCCTGGCCGCAAATGCCAACATACTTGTTGGCCTTGTTGCAGGCCACGATGGCCATCTCGAGCATGCGCTTGACCGCCTCATCTCGCTCATCGAAGGCATCGGCAATGAGGCCCGAGTCCCGGTCCAGGCCGAGGGTGAGCTGAGTGAGGTCGTTGGAGCCAATCGAGAAGCCATCGAAATAGGCCAGGAACTCATCAGCCAAAATGGCATTCGATGGCAGCTCGCACATCATGATGAGCCGCAGCCCGCCGGTGCCATCGGGTTTGGCACCACTGCCACGGCCCAGGCCGTGCGCGGCCAGAAGGTCGCAGACGGTCTTGGCCTCCGACAGGGTTCGCACAAACGGCACCATGATCTCCATGTTCACCAGGCCCATCTCCTCGCGGACACGGCGCAAGGCCTCGACCTCCATGGCAAAGCAATCCCGGAAGTCTTGCGCGATATAGCGTGAGGCACCACGAAAGCCCAGCATGGGGTTCTCTTCATCGGGCTCGTAGCGCGAGCCACCAATGAGCTTTCGATACTCGTTGGACTTGAAGTCTGACATCCGAACAATCACGGGCTTGGGCCAGAAGGCGGCTGCAATGGTGGCCACCCCCTCGGCGAGTTTGTCGACAAAGAAATCTCGCGGGGAACTGTGCCCACGGGCAATGCGCTCGACAGCATTCTTCAGGTCTGCATCCACGTGGGGATAGGCCAGGATGGCCTTGGGATGGACACCGATGTTGTTGTTGATGATGAACTCGAGCCGGGCCAAGCCCACGCCGGCATTCGGAATGGCCTGAAAGTCGAAGGCGAGCTGAGGGTTGCCCACGTTCATCGTGATCTTCACCGGAATCTCGGGCAGATCGCCCGTCTCCAGGGTGGTGACCTCGGTCTCGAGCAGGCCCTCGTAAACGTTGCCCGTGTCGCCTTCGGCACAGGACACGGTGACCATGGTGTTGTCGGACACGCGCTCGGTGGCATCGCCACAGCCCACCACCGCGGGGATGCCCAGCTCACGGGCAATGATGGCGGCATGGCAAGTACGGCCTCCGCGGTTCGTCACAATGGCGGCAGCGCGCTTCATGACGGGCTCCCAGTTCGGGTCGGTCATGTCGGTGACCAGCACGTCGCCCGGCTGAACACGGTCCATGTCGGCGGAATCGGTGATCACGCGCACCGGGCCGGAACCAATCTTCTGGCCAATGGCTCGGCCACTGGCCAGCACATGGCCCTGCCCCTTCAAGGCATAGCGCATCTGCTGATCAGCAGCAGACTGCTGAGACTTCACCGTCTCGGGCCGCGCCTGCAGGATGAAGAGCTTTCCATCTCGGCCATCGAGGCCCCATTCGATGTCCATGGGCCGCTGGTAGTGGCGCTCGATGATCATGGCGTACTTGGCCAGATCGACCACCTGCTCACGGCTGAGCGAATAGCGATTGCGATCTTCGACGCCGACATCCACCGTTTGAACAGCCTTGCCCGTGGCGCGACGCTCTTCATCCGAGGAGAAGACCATCTTGATGAGCTTGCTGCCAATCTGGCGACGGATCACCGGCATCTTGCCGGCCTCGAGCATGGGCTTGTGCACATAGAACTCGTCGGGGTTCACTGCGCCCTGCACCACGGTCTCGCCCAGGCCGTAGGAGCTCGTGATGAAGACCACCTGGTCAAAGCCAGACTCCGTGTCGAGTGTGAACATCACGCCGGCGGCACCAAGGTCGGATCGCACCATGCGCTGAATGCCAGCCGAGAGGGCAACATCGGCATGGGCAAAACCCTTGTGAACCCGGTAACTGATGGCCCGATCGTTGTAGAGCGAGGCAAAGACATGTTTGATCTTGTCGAGCACATCCTCGATGCCCACCACATTCAAGAAGGTTTCCTGCTGGCCCGCAAAGGAGGCGTCCGGCAGGTCTTCAGCCGTGGCCGATGAGCGCACGGCCCAGGAGGCCTCGGCCCCCTCGGTGGCCACCAGCTTCTCGAATGCGGCTCGAATCTCTTCCTCGAGGGCAGGCGGCAGGGGCGTGTCGACCACCCACTGCCGAATGTCTGCCCCGCAGGCGGCCAGTGCGCGGACATCCTCGGTGTTCAAGCCTTCCAAACGCTTGGCGATGCGCTCTTCGAGCTTCTCTTGCTGGAGAAAAACCCGAAAGGCATGGGCGGTGGTGGCAAAGCCACCGGGCACCCGAACGCCCCAGGCCGTGAGCTGGCTGATCATTTCCCCGAGGGAGGCATTCTTGCCCCCCACGGCATCCACATCGGTCATGCGCAACGACTCGAATGGCACAACCAGGCGTTGGCCGAGGCCGCCAGCGGCTTTTGTGGTACTCATGGAACTTCTCCTAAGATGTTGAAAATTTGTGAGTTGAGAGGATTTTAAACGGGTTCGCCCGTGCCCTCTCGCCACCTGTAAAGGGCAGCCATGGTTGAGGTCAAAGCAGCGGGACGCACAGTCTTTTTTGTCTCAGACGGAACCGGCATCACCGCCGAGACCATGGGCAGCTCCATCCTCGCGCAGTTCGACCAGCTCCGGTTTGCCCACCGACGCCTGCCATTTGTCGACTCCATCGACAAGGCGGAATCTGCGGCTCGGGAGATCGACGCACAAGGCGTGGCCGATGGCAAACCACCCATCGTGTTCTCAACCCTGGTGAGCCCGCAGACGAGCCAGCGCATCCGAGAGACCAAGGCCCTGCACCTCGACCTCTTCCAGACCTTTGTCGAACCCCTCGAGCGTGAGCTGGGCGTGAAGTCCAATCACACGATTGGGCGCTTCCATCACTCCACCGACTCCGATGCCTACAAAAACCGCATCGAGGCCATCAACTTTTCCTTGGCCCACGACGATGGCCAGACCGCAACCAACCTGCACGAATCCGATGTCATCCTCATTGGTGTCTCGCGCAGTGGCAAGACCCCCACAAGCCTCTACCTCTCCATGCAGTACGGGCTCAAGGTGGCCAACTACCCGCTCATTCCCGAGGACTTCGAGCGAGACAAACTGCCCGGCGCCATCGAGCCGTTTAAGACAAAGTGCTTTGGCCTCACCATCGATGCGGTGCGTCTGTCTGACATTCGAAACGAACGCCGGCCCGGCTCACGCTATGCCACCCTGGAGAACTGCCGCTATGAGGTCGCCGCCGCGGAGTCGATGATGCGGCGAGAGGGCATTCAGTGGCTCTCGACGACCACGAAGTCCATCGAGGAAATCGCCACCACCATTCTCAACACACTGGCCCTTGGCCGCTGAGAAGCCGACGGCGGCGCTCAAAGAGACACACGGCTGCGGCGGCCACCACATTGAGAGACTCCACCGCGGCAGCCTGCGGAATGGTCAGGCGCAGCAGGCCCGGCCACTGCATGAGGGACTCTGAGATGCCCGACCCCTCCTGACCAAACACCCAGGCCACAGGCGCAGGCTGCGAGAGCCGGCCGCCCTGGGAGAACAGGCTCTCTGTCTGTGCAGGCGGTGCCACCGTGGCGAGCGGCGTCGCACCGATTCCCGAGACCACTGCAAGAGCCTCCCCCGCCGTGGCACCCTCGAGCACCCGAAGGCCGAAGACGCCGCCCATGCTTGCGCGAAGGGCCTTGGGTGACCAGACCTCTGCCGTGCCCTTGGTGCTGACCATCCAGCCCAGGCCAGCCGCCGCGGCCACCCGCACAAGGGCACCCACGTTGCCTGGGTCCTGCACACCATCGAGCACCATGCCATCGCCAGCAGTCGCATAGAGCCGTGAAAAGTCAGTGACGTCGGTCTCGGCCGTGGCCCAGACCAGGCCAATGCCCTGCTCCTGCACCACCTGAGACACCTTGGCAAACAGGGTGTCGGCCAACACGAGCATGGGCACCGACACTGCATGCGCCTCTGACATGAGGCGGGCCGCACGCTCAGACGGTGCGGCCGCCACCGATGCAGAGAGCACCAGCTCCACCGCCCGATGGGGCCCCGATGAATGCAATGCCGCCTGCGACAGCCCCGCCTCCACCAGCCGCAGGCCCTCGAGCCAGCATTGGCCCAGGGCACGGCGCGTCCTCGGTTCACTTACAAGGCGGCGCAGCGCCATGAAGCGCTCGTTCTGTGCGGACTCGATTCGTTCCATCAGGGCCTCGCCAACAAGGCCGCCACAGGGCCAAAAGAGCGGCGGTGGATGGATGAGGGACCCAGCCGTTGAAGGGCTGCAAGGTGCGCCACGGTGCCATAGCCCGCATGCTTGGCCAGCCCATAGCCCGGGTGCAAGGCATCCAAGTCCTGCATCAGGCGATCTCGGGCCTGCTTGGCCAGAATGGAGGCCGCAGAAATGGCCGCAACCGTCGCATCGCCAGCCACAATGGTCTGGGTCGACCATGGCCATTGCTGCGCGCCCACGTGGCGCTGGGGATGCACGCTGCCATCCACCAGCACCTGGGCATGCGCCTGCACAGCGCTGGCTGGGCCCAGCGCATTCACACAGGCCGACACGGCGCGGGCCATGGCCATGCAGGTGGCCACCAAGATGTTGTGCGCATCAATCTCCTCCACGCTCGCCCAGCCCAGGCCATGGGCGGTGGCCTCCTGAAGGATCTGCCGCTCCAAGACGTCGCGGCGGCGGGCACTCAGCCGCTTGGAATCGGCCAGCCCCCAAGATGACGCCTGCGGCGGCAAGACCACCGCGCCTGCGCACACCGGGCCCGCCAGCGGCCCGCGGCCGGCTTCATCCACGCCGATCTCCACCACCATGTTCATGCGGCCAGCAGCTCGGCGAGACGCTCGCCCACCCGAGTCGTCGCCGACTGCCTCAGGCTGGCGTGCAATCCCTCAAAGGCGGAACGCATCTCCTCCTGGCGGGCTGCGTCCTCGGAGAGGCTTCGCAGCGCAGACACCAGGGTGCTGGACTCGCACCGCGCCTGAAGGCATTCTGTCACCAGGCTGCGGCCCAGCAACAGATTGGGCAGGCCCACATGGGCCACCTGCGCCTTGCGGCGCATCAGCCAGTGCGTGAGCGGCGGCACCCGGTAGCCAATCACCATGGGCCGGCCCACCAAGGCCGCCTCGAGTGTGGCCGTGCCACTGGCCACGAGCACGAGGTCTGCCGCGGCCAGTGCCCGATGCGACAGGGGTGCTGCATCCGAGGCTGCCTCTGCGTCTGCACCCAGCAGCCGCACGCCTGCATCACGGGCGGCAGGCCAGTCGGGCAGAGCTCGGATCTGCTGGGCCACCAGCGGTGAGGCGGCCGGGATGATCACCTGCCAATCGCGCGCGAGCATGGCCGCGGCCCCAAGAAAGGCCGGGCCAATCCATTCGATCTCAGAGCGGCGCGAGCCCGGCAACACCGCCAGCACAGGCAGACGCTTGTCGAGGCCCAGCCGTTCTTGTGCCACCGCACGGTCTGGGTTGAAGGCAATGCGGTCGGCCAGGGGATGGCCCACAAACTCGGCCTGCACCCGTGTCTGTCGGTAGAGCTCGGGCTCGAAGGGAAAGAGGCAAAAGAGATGGTCCACCGCCTGCGCGATGGACGCCAGCCGCTCCGGGCGCCAGGCCCAGATGGTGGGGCTGATGAAATGCACGGTGGTCACACCCAGGGTGCGCAGCTGGCGCTCCACCCCGAGGTTGAAATCGGGGGCGTCCACGCCCATGAAGACCTTCGGTGGTGATGCCCGAAGCCGCGCCAGCAATTGGCGTCGGATGGACAAGATGGCCGGCAGCCTGGAGAGGGCTTCCACGTAGCCCCGCACCGCAAGGGCCTCGGCGGGTGCCCAGCAGTCCATGCCCAAGGCCTTCAACCGGGGACCACCAATGCCCTCGAGCGAGAGCCCTCGGGCAGCGAGCCCCTCCAGAGATGCTGCTGCAATCAGATCGCCAGAGGCCTCACCCGCCACCAAGGCCAGACGAACATCCTGCAAGCTATCGGACAATCCCGCGACCTTGCGTGTCCAAGAAGGAGATCAAGAGGTCCAGCGCCAGGGCGTCGGCCGCGGGGCAGTCTGCGCGATCGGCTCGAATGGCTTCCAATGCCTCGGCCAGGCCAAGCCCCGATTTATAGAGCAACTTATAGGCGCGGCGCAGCGCCCGCACGGCACCCTCTGAAAATCCGCGGCGCTTGAGCCCCTCGGTGTTGATGCCATGGGGTGATGCGGGATTGCCATTGGCCATGACATAGGGTGGGAGATCCTGAAGCAGCGTGGTGCCAGCGCCCGTCATGGCATGGGCGCCGATGCGCACGAACTGGTGCACGCCCGTGATGCCACCGATGATGGCCCAGTCGCCCACCTGCACATGGCCGGCCAGTTGCACCGCGTTGGCCATGATGGTGTTGGAGCCCACCTGGCAGTCGTGGGCAATGTGCACATAGGCCATGATCCAGTTGTGGTCGGCAATGCGCGTGACGCCACCGTCTTGCACGGTGCCCAGGTTCACGGTCACGCACTCTCGAAAAGTGTTGTGGGCCCCGATCTCGAGCCGCGTGGGCTCACCCTTGTACTTCTTGTCCTGCGGCGGGTTGCCGATTACCGCATGGCTAAATACTTCGTTGAATGGGCCGAGCACCGCACCACCGAGCACCTGCCCATGCGCATGGATACGACAGCCCTCGCCCAGCACCACCCCTGGGCCCACGATCGCAAAGGGCCCAACCGCCACACCCGGACCCAACTGCGCCGACGAATCAACGATGGCGCTGGGGTGGATGAGGCTCATTGCGAGGCCTCTTTTGGAACCTCTCGCAGTGCACACATGAGGTCGGCCTCGGCCGCCACCTGGCCATCGACCAGGGCCTGCGCCTTGTACTTCCAGATGCCCCGGGCATGACGCTCAATGGACACATGCAGGTGCAATGCATCTCCTGGCACCACCGGACGCTTGAAGCGCGCGTTGTCGATGCCCACAAAAAAATAAACGGATTCCGCATCGGCCTTGTTGCCCATGGTCTTGAATGACAAGATGCCCGCCGCCTGGGCCAGGGCCTCGATGATCAGCACGCCGGGCATGACCTGGTAATGCGGAAAGTGCCCGTTGAAGAACTCCTCATTGATGGTCACATTCTTCAAGGCCTCGATGCGCTCACCCGGGGTGATCGAGAGCACACGGTCGACCAGAAGAAATGGGTACCGGTGGGGGAGCGTGTCGAGGATTTGTCGGATGTCCATCTCAGTGGCTTTCGGTTGGGTCGTCGCCCTCGGGGCGACGGGTGGATTGAATGGCGGATCGAAGGGCGGGCAGCCTGCGAATGAGCGCAGCCGAGCGTTGCCAGTCGCGCTCGGGCTGCAGCGGCATGATGCCCACATACTTTCCCGGTGTGGTGATGCTCGACATCACCAGGCTCATGGGGCCGATGATGCTGCCCTCGGCAATCTCAAGGTGGCCCAGCACCCCGGCCGCCCCACCAATCTGGCAGTGCGCGCCGATCTTCGCGCTCCCGGCGATCCCGACACAGCCTGCAATGGCGGTGTGGTCGCCGATCTCCACGTTGTGGGCGATCTGAATCAGGTTGTCGAGCTTGACCCCATGGCCAATGCGCGTGGGTGCCAGGGTTCCGGCATCAATCACCGTATTGGCGCCCACCTCGACGTCATTGCCGAGCACGACACCACCCACCTGCGGAATCTTCACCCAGTGCCGCTCTGGCGTGGGCGCAAAGCCAAAGCCCTCAGACCCCAGAATGGCCCCGGACTGCAGCACGGCCCGCTCCCCGATTTCTACCCCTGCGGCAATGGTCACCCGCGGATGCAGCACACTGGCTGCACCCACCCGAGCACCCCGGCCGATGAAGCTCATGGCGCCCACATCGGTGTCATCGCCCACCCAGGCATCGTCCTCGACCACTGCGCCCGCGCCAATGCGGACTCGCTGGCCCAGATGGGCGCGGTCTGACACGCTTGCAGCGGGGTGAATGCTGGTGGCAGGAACATCGGCAGCCCGTTGCACTGCCATCAGGTGGCCTGCCGCCCGCGCGAAATACAAGTAAGGGTCGTCTGTGAGGATCAGGGCCTGAAACGAGTGCTGGGCGGGCCGATCCTCGGGCCGAAGGACGACAAGACCCGCACGACAGGACGCCAACTGAGGACGCAGACGGCCATGGGCCAGAAAACTGGCGTCCTCGGGGCCGGCCGACGAGAGCGGGGCAAATCGACTGACCCAGTGGTCTGGGTTGCCCTCGAGCCTGCCCCCAATGGCGGCAACCAGACTGGCTGCCGAAACCCCTGCAGGCTTACTTGGCGCCTGCCGGTCCATTCAAAACCCGAATGACCTTCTCTGTGATGTCGATGCCGGGCGAGGCGTAGACCGCCTCTTGAAAAATGATGTCGTACTTCTCAGCCTCGGCGATCTGACGAATCGCCCGGTTCGCACGCTCCACCACTGCAGCGAGTTCCTCGTTGCGACGCTGGTTCAGATCTTCGCGAAACTCGCGCTGACGGCGCTGGAGATCACGCTCCATGTCGGCAATCTCGCGCTGGCGCTTGCCACGCTCGGCCTCGGCCATGACCGGAGCATCGCGCTCAAGTTTCTCGGAGATTCCGCGCAGCTTGGTGGCCAGGTCCTGGACTTCCTTCTCACGCTTGGCGAATTCTGTCTCTAGCTTTTTCTGGGCGGCCTTGGCCGGTGAGGAATCGCGCAGAATGCGCTCCGTGCTCACAAAGCCCACCTTGACGTTGGCCGCCACCGCCACGGGCGCGAGACTCAAAACAAGCGCCGAGGCCATGCCCATGCGCCCAAGGCGACGAAGAAATTCGAACGATTTCAAGGACATCCACTTACCTTTCTATCGAAATAACTTCCAGTGTCTCACAGGCGTCCCGCGCCCGCCTAGAAGCCGGTTCCAATTTGGAACTGCAGCCGCTGCGTGCGGTCGTTTGTTTCCTTGCGAATGGCGTTGCCCATGCTGAGCTTGAGCGGCCCAACCGGCGAGAGCCAACTCAGACCAGCGCCCAACGAAGCCCTTAACGAGCCGTTGTTGGACACATTTTCACCCCAGACGTTGCCCATGTCGAAGTAAGTAAAGAGCCGAATCGTACGGTCTTGGGCCATGCCAGGCAACGGGAACAGCAGTTCGTTGTTGATGACCAGGCGCCGGTTGCCACCCAACGCCGTATCGCTATTGGCGCCGGTCCCCTTTGGACCAATGGTGCTGCTGGCAAATGCCCTCACCGAGCCGATGCCACCGGCATAAAAGTTCTTGGTGGCGGGGTAGTCGTCGCCGCCCAGCCCGATGCCGTAGCCCAGTTCGGTGTTGATGGCATAGGTAATCGACTTGGTGATGGGCTTGAACCACTGATGGCCGTAGGTCAGGCGCAGGTACTCGAGGTCTCCGACCGGCGTGGCGTAATCGGCATTGAAATACTGGTAGCGGCCGGTGCTCGGGGCAATGCCCGAGTCACGCGAATCACGCGACCAGCCGATCGTGGCCAGGTAGGCAGTCGCTGCATTGCCGTGGGCACTCCTAAATGACGTCCAATTGGGGAGGTTTTCCAGAGTGCCGGACACCTCCGAGCGCTCGGCCGCCGCACCCACGAAGATCCGATCTTCCTCGGTGTAAGGGATGCCAAAGCGAAGGCCCAGGCCGGTGGACTTGATGGTGTACGCGCCGAGACTGTTGACCTCATCAGCGTTGAAGGTGCGGGTGTAGAGATCGAACGAGCGGCTCACACCGTCGTCGGACCAGTAAGGGTCGACGTGGGTGAAGGCGAGCGTGCGGCTCACCTTGCTGGTATTCACCTCGAAGGACACATTGGTGCCCGTGCCCAGAAAATTCTGCTGACTGATCGAGCCCGAAAGCACGAGCTTGTCGGAGCTTGAGAATCCCACGCCGAAGGTGAGGCTGCCGAGTGGCCGCTCCTCCACCTTGACGTTGACATCCACCTGGTCGCCCGCACCGGTCACCGCCTCGGTGTCGACATCCACGCTCTTGAAGTAGCCGAGGCGATCCACACGGTTTCGGGAGAGGCGAATTCGCTCACTGTCGTACCAGGAGGCTTCGAACTGGCGCATCTCGCGACGAATCACCTCATCCCGGGTCTTGGCGTTGCCACTGATGTTGATGCGACGAACATAGACCCGGCGGCCTGGGTCGACCTGCAGCTGGAAATCCACCACACGCTTGATGCGATCGATCTTTGGAATCGGGGAGACATTTGCAAAGGCATAACCCAACTCGCCAAGCCGATCGGTCAGGGCCTTGTTCACCGCCTGCAGTTTCTCGTTGGAGAAGGTCTCACCCGGCTTGATGCTCACCAGCTTCTGCAGGGACTCGCCCTGGCCGAGGAGATCGCCCGCCAGGCTGATGTCGCCCACGGTGAAGCGTTCGCCCTCGTTGATGGTGATGGTGATGAACACCTGGCGGCGATCGGCCGACAGCGACACCAGGGTGGAATCCACCGCGAACTCCAGGTAGCCCTGGTTCAGGTAGAAGGATTTCAGGGTCTCAATGTCGCCCGTGAGCTTCTGGCGTGAGTATTGGTCGGCCTTGGTGTACCACGACATCCAGGTGGGAGTGGAGAGCCGGAACTCATCGAGCAGGTCGTCTGCCTTGAAGGCCTTGGCGCCCACAATTCGAATCTCGGCGATGCGGGCGTCCTCCCCCTCATCAATGGCAATCGAGACCGCCACACGATTGCGCTCCAGGGGCGTGATGGTGGACTGAATCTGCACATCGTACTTGCCGCGGCCAAGGTACTGGCGCTTCAACTCCTGCTCGGCGCGGTCGAGCAAGGCACGGTCAAAAATGCGGGCCTCGGCCAGGCCGGAGTCGGCCAGGGCCTTTTTCAAGACCTCCTGGTCGAACTCCTTCGAGCCACGCACCTCCACTGCGCCGATGGCTGGGCGCTCCTCGACCAAAACCACCAACACCTCGCCGTCGAGTTCCACCCGCACATCTTTGAAGAACCCCGTGGCATAGAGCAGCCGGACGGACTCCGTGATGGTGGTGTCGGAGAGTCGATCGCCCACGCGGATGGGCAGGTAAGAGAACACCGTGCCGGGCTCGATGCGCTGCAGCCCTTCCACACGAACATCCTTGACCACCACCCCCACCGAGCCTGATGCACTCGGTGGCTGCGGAATGGCCTGTGGTGCGCGCGGCACCTGCACCTGCGCCTGGGTCGCTCCCGCAAGCACCAGCAGTGACAGACAAACCGCCTGTTGGAGCGGGGAACGGTGAAGGCGAGGAGGACGCATGCTGATGAAACCTTTTTCTATAAGCCAAAGAACCGCGATACATCGTTGAAGAGGGCCAGGCCGGTGAGACCCAAAACCAGCATCAGCCCAACCCGTTGCCCCACCGCCTGAACACGGTCCGGCAGCGGCTTGCCCCGCAAAAACTCAAAGAAATAGTACAGGAGGTGTCCGCCATCGAGCATGGGAATGGGGAGCAGGTTCAGGATGCCAATGCTCACGCTCACCAGTGCCAAAAAGCCGATGAACGCCGTCCAGCCAATGGCGGCCGACTGGCCGGCTGCGTCCGCAATCGCCACCGGGCCATTGAGCTGCCGCCATGACAAATCGCCCGTGAGCATGCGCCACAAGGCCTGCAACGACAATTGCGTCACCTCCACCGTGCGCTGCACCCCTCGCACCACGGCCTCTGCCGCACCACGATCGACGGTGACCATGGGTGTCTGTGCGCCAATGCCCACGCCAAGTCGATGCACACCATCGGGGCCAGGCTGCGCCGTGACGGTGATCAGTCGGCCGGAACCCGGCAACTCCTCTTCTGGGGCGCTCGACTGGGTTTGAACCACGCCCAGTACCATGGGCGCGCCCTGGGCCTCGCGCACGCGCGACACCAGCTCCATCGGCTGGCGCACGGGCTCGCCATCGACACTGAGTACCACCATGTCTGGCTGCAGGCCTGCCCGGGCACCAGCGCCCTCGGGCTGCACCCCCGTGAGCCGAACACCCAAGGAGACCGGTGCCAGGCCAAGCCCTGCCACGGCCTGATCAGGCTGGCCCGAGGGCACGAGCCCCACCGAAACCTCGCGGGCCGCACCACCCTCCGGGGTCACCGTGATGGCCACGGACGTATCTCCCGCGATGCTGGCCCGAAAGAGCTGCCAGCGCACGTCGGAGAAGCTGGCCACGGGCACGCCTGCCACCGCGGAGATGGTCTCACCGCCGCGAAGACCGGCCATGGCTGCAGGCGTCTGCGCAGCGGGCACCGCCATGACCGGCACCGGCTCCTGGCGGGGAAGACTCGCCACCATCGAGAAGGCCACCCATGCAAACAAGAAATTGGCCAGCGGGCCGGCCACAACCACCCAGCTGCGGGCCCAGAGTGGCTTGGCGTGAAACGAACTCGTGGGCGCGGCACCGACAGGCCTGGTCTCACCCGAGCCGGCGTCCCACATCTTCACGTAACCGCCCAGCGGGATCCAGCCCACCGCCCACTCGCAGCCACGGCGATCGCGCAGCCGCAGGATGGTGCGCCCAAAGCCCACCGAGAAACGCTCCACATGCACGCCCACCGAGCGCGCAGCCAGGTAATGGCCCATCTCGTGGACAAAGACCAGCAAGGCCACCGCAAAAAGAAAGGACATCAAACTGTTCATGACGTGAACTCCGAATGACGCATCAGCCATGCATCCGCATGGCGCCGCGCCTGAGAATCGAGGTCGATGACATCGTCCACCGAGGTGGGGTCTGCCACCTGGCCAACCAGTTCCGACAAGACATCTCCCACCAGGTTCTGAATCTGCCCAAACCGAATGCGACCCGCCAGAAAGGCATCGACTGCCTGCTCATTGGCCGCATTGAAGACATTGCCCGCGGCCTGCCCCTGCTCGAGGCAGGCCGCCACATGGCCGAGCGCAGGGAAACGAACGGGGTCGGGCTCTTCAAAGTGCAAGGCCTTGATCGCGCGCCAATCCAGCGGCGTGACCCCGCTGTCGATGCGCTGCGGCCAGGCCATGGCATGGGCAATCGGCGTTCGCATGTCTGGTGGACCCAACTGGGCGAGGGTTGAACCGTCTTCAAACTCCACCATGGAGTGGATCACACTTTCGGGATGCACGACGATCTCGATGTCTTGCGGTGGCATGGCGAACAGCCAATGCGCCTCGATCCATTCCAGGCCTTTGTTGGCCATGGTGGCGGAGTCCACAGAAATCTTTCGACCCATGGACCAGTTCGGGTGGGCCACGGCCTGCTCCACCGTGGCGGCATCCATCGATTCGCGAGACCAGGACCGAAATGGCCCGCCAGAGGCCGTGAGCAGAATGCGCCGAACATCGGTGGGCTGCTCAAAGCATCGGTAGCCCGGCCCAAGTGCCTGGAAGATGGCGTTGTGTTCACTGTCGATGGGCAGAATCGTGGCGCCAGAACTGGCAGCCTGCGCCACCATGAGGCCGCCCGCGCAGACCAAGGCCTCCTTGTTGGCCAAGAGCACCCGCTTGCCCGCAGCCACCGCCCGCCAGACCGAGGGCAGGCCCGCCACCCCCACAATGCCGGCCACCACGGTGTCCACCTCCGCCAGGCCCGCCAATTCGCACAGGCCCTCGGGGCCAGCCAGCCCAAAGACATGGCGCTGGGACGACTGGCCCAAGGCCTGCCGGAAACGCTCGGCTGCCACAGGGTCTGAGAGGCAGACCACCTTGGGCCTGAAGGCCTCGACGAGTCGCAGCAGACCCTCATGGTCTCGGTGGGCCGACAGGGCCACCACCTCGAAGCGATCGGGATGCCGGCGGACCAGGTCGAGGGTGCTCGCACCAATCGAACCCGTGGCACCCAGGATGGCCAGTCGTTGTCGTCGGATGGATTCTGTGGCCATGGCCTGCTGATCTTAGATCGACACCGAGTAAAAGAACACCGCAAAGGGCAGCACGGCCAGCAGTGCGTCGAGCCGGTCGAAAAAGCCACCATGGCCAGGCAGCAGCCAGCCGGAGTCCTTCACCTGAACCTGCCGCTTGAGCAAGGACTGGTGAAGGTCTGCCATGACCGCCACCGCCGTGATGAGCAGCGTGGTGCCCACCAGGTAACCCCAGCCCACATCCTCGCGCAGCATCCAGGCCCAACTGCCCGGCCAGTGTTCAGAGGCTGCGTAGACCAAGACCAGGTTGCCCACCACCGCACCCCCCACGCCGGCCCAGGTCTTGCCTGGGCTGATGCTTGGCGCAAGCTTGCGACGGCCAAAAGCCCTTCCAGAAAAATAGGCGGCGGTGTCCGCCATCCAGACCAGCAACGCAATCGAGAGCAAGAAAGCCAAGCCTTCCTGCCGGGCCAGCCAAATCGCAGACAAACAGCCCACACTCAGAAACACGGCGAGCACAAGGCCGGAGGCGCCGACCGGCGAGCGGCCCCTGCGCAAGGCCATGGGCAGCATGATCAGCCAGACCAGACACACCGGAAAGAGAACCCAGTCAAAGAGATGCCAGGGGCTAAAGAATGGATCGTTCACCAGCGGAACCGCCCAGGCCATCAGAAAGACACTGGCCGCCAGCCTCGGGCCGGTGCTGAGGCGCAATAGTCCTGTCCACTCCCAGAGGCACAGGGCGAGCACCGCCGCAGCAAAGACCACGAAGCCACTGATGGAGCTCCAGAGTGCATAGGGGACCACGAAACCCAGCAGGACTGCTGCGGTGAGAATCCTCAGTCGCATGTTCGAGCAGTCACCACTTGCTCAGAGGTGCGCCCGAAGCGGCGCTCGCGCTGCCGGTAAGACACGAAGGCGGCCTCGAGGGCTGCATCATCGAAATCGGGCCAGAGGGTGTCGGTGAAATAGAGTTCGGTGTAGGCCAGCTGCCACAGCATGAAGTTGCTCACGCGGGTCTCGCCACCCGTGCGAATGAAGAGGTCGGGCTCGGGGAGGTCTGCCAGGCAGAGGTGCGGCGTGAGCTGCTCCTCCCCGATGGGCTGCCCTGCGGCGGCCAGCGCTGGATTCAAATCGAGCATCTTGCGCACGGCACGCAGCATGTCCCAGCGGCCACCATAGTTGACGGCCACGGTGAGGCAGAGACCCGTGTTGTCTCGCGTGGCCAGCTGGGCACGCTCAATGGCCTTTTGAAGCTTGAGTGAGAATGCGGAAAGGTCGCCGATGATGCGCAGCTGCACATCATTGGACTTCAATGATTTCACCTCACGCTCGAGGGCGAGCAGAAAGAGGTTCATGAGGAAGCTGACCTCTTCCTCGGGGCGACGCCAGTTCTCGGAGCTGAAGGCAAAGACGGTGAGCGCCTTGACACCACGGCGGGCACAGCCCTCCACCACGCCACGCAGGGCCGCCACACCACGCTCGTGGCCAGCCATGCGAGGAAGGTGGCGGCCGGTGGCCCAGCGGCCGTTTCCGTCCATGATGACCGCGACATGCTGCGGCACCTCGTGGACCTGAGGCACGAGCAAGGTCGAACTCTGCTGGACGGGCTTGGACGACTTTGGCATCAGACCGTCATGATCTCTGACTCTTTCTGAGCCAGCGCCTTGTCGATGTCGGCCACAAAGCGGTCGGTGAGCTTTTGAATGTCGTCCTGGGCCCGGCGCTCATCATCCTCTGAGATGAGCTTGTCCTTGACCAGCTTCTTGAGCTGCTCGTTCGCATCGCGACGAATGTTGCGAATGGCGATCTTGCTGTCCTCGCCATCGGACTTCACAACCTTGGTGAGCTCACGACGACGCTCTTCGGTGAGGGCCGGCATGGGAACCCGAATGGAGTCTCCGCTGCTTGCAGGGTTGAGGCCGAGGTCGGAATCGCGAATGGCCTTCTCAACGGGGCCCACCATCTTCTTCTCGTAGGGGTTCACGCCGATGGTGCGGGCGTCCATGAGGGTGAGGTTGGCGACCTGTGAGAGCGGCGTCGGGTTGCCGTAGTAATCGACCATGATGCCCTCGAGCAGCCCCGTGTGGGCGCGGCCGGTTCGCACCTTCGCCAGACCCGACCTCAGGGTCTCGAAGGTCTTGACCATCTTTTGTTCCGTGGATTGTCGAACCTCTTGAATGCTCACCGATGCTCTCCTTCCAGATGAGAAAGATTAGACATGGACAAGGGTGCCTTCCTGCTCGCCGCGAACGGCGGCCAGCAGGGCACCAGGCTTGAATATGCTCAGCACCCGAATCGGCAGGCGCTGGTCTCGACAGAGCGCGAAGGCAGTGGCGTCCATGACCTTCAGATCTTTGGAGATGGCCTCATTGAAGGTGAGGCTTGCATACCGAGTGGCGCTTGGGTCTCGGGCCGGATCGGCACTGTAGATGCCATCGACCTTGGTGGCCTTGAGCACGACCTCTGCACCAATCTCGGCACCCCGAAGGGCCGCAGCCGTGTCGGTGGTGAAAAAGGGGTTCCCCGTGCCGGCGGCAAAGACCACCACCTTGCCCTCTTCGAGGTAGCGGATGGCCTTGGGGCGAATGTAGGGCTCCACGACCTGGTCGATTCGGAGGGCCGACTGCACCCGAGCCTCCAGGCCATGCTGCCGCATGGCATCTTGCAGGGCCAATGCATTCATGACCGTGGCAATCATGCCCATGTAGTCGGCCGTGGCGCGGTCCATGCCTTCCGCGCCCAGCGCCACGCCACGAAAAATATTGCCACCGCCAATCACCACCGCGAGCTCCACGCCCGAGGCCACCACCTGCGAGACCTCGGCCACGATGCCATCGATGGTGGCCTTGTTGATGCCATAAGCATCGGAGCCCATGAGGGCCTCCCCAGAGAGCTTCAACAAGACGCGGCGATAGGCCATTAGCCGCCCCGGGCCGCAGCCTGCTGGGCAGCCACCTCGGCTGCGAAGTCGGTGACCTTCTTCTCGATGCCATCGCCCACGATGTACAGCGTGAAGCTGGCGATGCTTGCATTCTTGCTTTTGAGAAGCTGCTCGATGGTCTGCTTGCCATCTTCAGCCTTCACGAAGACCTGGCCCAACAAGGTGACCTCTTTCAGAAACTTGGCCACGGCACCTTCGACCATCTTGCTCACGATCTCGGCCGGCTTGCCGGACTCTGCAGCCTTCTCGGTGGCCACACGACGCTCGGCGTCGATGAGCGCCTGATCGACCCCAGAGGAATCCAGCGACTTGGGCTTGGAGGCCGCAATGTGCATGGCCAGGTCGCGGCCCAGCTGGGCATCGCCACCGACCAGGTCGAGCAGGACGCCGATCTTGGCGCCACCGTGAATGTAGGCATGCAACTGGCCCTTTGCTTGCACCCGCTTGAAGCGGCGAATCGAGAGGTTCTCACCAATCTTGCCCACCAGCGCGGTTCGAACTGACTCGACCGTGCCATCGCCCAGGGGAAGACCCGCCAGACCGGCCGGATCGCTGGCCTGGCCAGACCGGGCCATGGCCGCCACGTTCGATGCGAAGGCGAGGAAGTCATCGTTCTTGGCCACGAAATCGGTTTCGCAGTTGAGCTCCAAAATGGCGCCCTGCTGGCCTTCGATGGAAATGGCCACCACGCCCTCCGCGGTCACGCGAGAGGCTGCCTTGCTGGCCTTCGAGCCCAGGCGAACCCGAAGAATCTCCTCGGCCTTGTCGAGATCGCCGTTGGCCTCCGTGAGGGCCTTCTTGCACTCCATCATGGGCGCATCGGTCTTCTCTCGAAGCTCTTTGACCATTCCCGCTGTGATCTCTGCCATCTCTTTACTCTCCGCAACAATCGTTAAAAAAAAGGGGCCCGAAAGCCCCCATGGAACAGGCGGCTGGCCTCAGCTCGCCTGCCCTTCACTGAGTTCCACAAATTCCTCGGACGCCTGGACGGCGGCCACCACATCGGCCACGGCCTCGTGCCGGCCCTCGAGAATGGCATCGGCCACACCGCGGGCGTAGAGGCGAACGGCTCGGCTGGCGTCGTCGTTGCCGGGAATGACGTAGTCCACGCCTTCGGGGGAGTGGTTGGTGTCGACCACCGCCACCACCGGTATGCCCAGCTTGTTTGCCTCCTGCAGGGCAATCTTGTGATAGCCCACATCGACGATGAACATGGCATCGGGCAGGCCGGACATGTCCTTGATGCCGCCGAGTGTCTTGTTGAGCTTGTCGAGTTCTCGACCAAAAGAGAGCGCCTCTTTCTTGGACATGCGCTCGAGTCCGCCTTCGGCCATGAGGGCTTCCATGTCCTTGAGGCGCTTGATCGAGGTCTTGACCGTTTTAAAGTTGGTGAGCATGCCACCAAGCCAGCGCTGGTCGACATAGGGCATGCCGGCGCGGGTGGCCTCTTCTTGAATGATCTCGCGGGAGGCCCGCTTCGTGCCCACGAACATGATCGTGCCGCGGCGTGAAGACAGTTGCTTCACGAACTTGAGGGCATCGGCCATGTTGGCCACGGTGCTCTCGAGGTTGATGATGTGGATTTTGTTGCGATGGCCGAAAATATAAGGGGCCATGCGGGGATTCCAGAACCGAGTCTGGTGGCCAAAATGGACACCAGCTTCCAACATTTCACGCATTGAAACAGACATAATCGCTCCAGCAAGGGTTAAGGGTTGACGGACTGGCTCGGTCTAGACACACAATGCTGCCAAGACACCCTTGCGCTCGCCCGCCTCGTGGCCCGGCAAAGGGCCACATGGATTAAGGAAAAACACGGTATTTTAACAAGTTATGGCAGTTTCTATCAAATCACCTCAAGACATCGAAGGCATGCGCCTTGCCGGGCGTCTGGCCTCTGAAGTCTTGGACTTCATCACGCCACATGTGCGGCCCGGCGTGACCACCGAAGAGCTCGATCGACTCTGCCATGACCACATGGTGTCCGTGCAAGGCACCATCCCCGCTCCGCTCAATTACTGCCCTCCAGGTTACTCGCCCTACCCCAAGTCCATCTGCACCTCGGTGAACCATCAGGTCTGCCATGGGGTGCCAGGCCCCAAGGTCTTGAAGGCCGGCGATGTCGTCAACATCGACATCACCGTCATCAAAGACGGTTACCACGGGGACACCAGCCGGATGTTTTACGTGGGGCAGCCCTCCGTGGCTGCGCGCCGCCTGAGCGAAGTGACCCATGCGGCCATGTGGATGGGCATTGAACAGGTGGCGCCTGGAAAATCGCTCGGCGACATCGGCCATGCCATCCAGCGCCATGCCGAAAGCCACGGCTTCTCGATTGTTCGAGAGTTCTGTGGCCACGGCATTGGCAAGGTCTTTCATGAGGACCCCCAGGTCTTGCACTACGGCCGACCCGGCACGGGGCTGCGCCTCTCGCCCGGCATGACATTCACCATCGAGCCCATGATCAATGCCGGGCGGCCCGAGATTCGCGAACTCTCCGATGGCTGGACCATTGTCACCAAAGACCACAGCCTATCGGCCCAGTGGGAGCACACGGTGCTGGTCACGGCCGACGGCTTTGAGGTGCTGACACTCTCCGAGGGCAGCCCCGACTGGGGACGCGCCCATGGCCGCCAGACCACTGAGCCGATCAGCGGCTGAGGCCAGCGCGCCCATCACAGCGGCCAGCGCCAAGGCCGCTGTGGCTGCTGCAAGACAACGCAACGCAGACGGTTGGGCTGCCAAGGGTCGGCCCATGGCACTCATGCGTCAGTTGGCCAGTGAGATCGACCACATCATCCTGGCACTCTGGTCGGATGCCAGCATGCGGGGCGCAAGCCTTCTGGCGGTGGGCGGCTATGGCCGCGGCGAGTTGGCGCCCTTCTCCGACATCGATCTGCTTGTATTGCTCGACGACCACACCGAGGCAGCCACCATCGAGGGGCCACTCTCCAAGTTCCTCACAAGCCTTTGGGACAGCGGCCTGGATGCAGGACACAGCCTTCGCAGCCTGGAAGACTGTGCCGTTCAGGCCTCGCAAGACCTCACCGTGGCCACAGCCCTCCTCGAGTCGCGGCTGATCAGTGGACGGCCTGAGATGCTCGAGCGGCTTCGGGCCCAGTGGCGAGGCGGTGTGGATCGGCATCGGTTCTCCGAGGGCAAGCTGCTGGAGATGCGCCAGCGGCACATCCGATTCCAAGACACCCCCTACGCCCTTGAGCCCAATGTCAAAGAAAGCCCCGGTGGACTTCGCGACCTGCAGGTGATCTCCTGGGTTGCCTCGGCCCATGGCCTTGGCAGGGGCTGGGGTGAACTCGCGCAGGCCGGGCTCATCACGGCGCATGAGGCCAGCCAGCTTCAGCAGCAGGAGCAGGTGCTGCTCACCGTGCGGGCCCAGCTCCACCTGGCCGCCGGCCGTCGGGAGGACCGACTGGTCTTCGACCTACAAACATTGGTGGCCGAGCGCATGGGCTTTGAAGCCGCTGCCGGCAAACGAAAGAGCGAGGCCTTGATGCAGCGGTATTACCGCGCAGCCAAGCTTGTGCGCCAGGTGACCTCCATGCTGCTGGCCAACCTGGAGCCCCGAATGGTTCGGCCTGAGTCGGGCCAGCTCGACGTGCCAGCCCAACCAAGGCCACTCGATGACGACTTCTTTGAGATCCGTGGCCTCATCGACATCCACGACGAGGCCCTCTTCACGCGCCGCCCGACCGCAATCCTTGAGGCCTTCGTCTGGCTGTGCAGCTCCTCGAGCCGGCGCGGCATGACGGCCCGAACCCTGCGTGCCCTCTGGAACGCCCGAGACCAGGTCAACCGGGGCTTCCGTGAGCAGCCTGCCCACCGGGCCTTGTTCCTCGAGATTCTCAAATCACCGCGGGGCATCGTGCATGCATTGCGGACCATGAACGACCTCGGCATCCTGGGCCGCCTCCTGCCGGTCTTTCGGCGGATCGTGGGTCAGATGCAGCACGACCTCTTCCATGTCTACACCGTCGACCAGCACATCCTGCAGGTGATTCGAAACCTTCGTCGATTCACCATGCCCGAGCATGCCCACGAGTTTCCATCGCTCACCGCGCTCATGTCAGGCTTTCAAGAGCCCTGGCGACTCTACCTGGCCGCCCTCTTCCACGACATTGCCAAAGGCCGCGGCGGGGACCACTCCGAGCTCGGCGAGGCCGAGGTGCGCCGATTCTGTCGGCAGTACGGGCTCGACCAGTCCACGGCCGACCTGCTCGCATTCCTGGTTCGACATCACCTCACGATGTCCTCCGTGGCCCAGAAGGAAGACCTCGCAGACCCCGAGGTGATCCGCCGTTTCGCCACCACCGTGGGCAGCGTCCATCGACTGCAGGCGCTGTATTTGCTCACGGTTGCAGACATCCGGGGCACCAGCCCAAAGGTCTGGAACAACTGGAAGGCCAAGCTGCTCGACGACCTCTTCAAGCAGACCCAGGCACTGCTGCTGCAGGCCGAGCCAGGCGGGGCCGCTGCAGTGCTGCCCGAGGACCAGACCCAGGCCAAACGTTCACAGGCCGAGCGCATCCTCATGCTCCATGCCCAAGACCTCGACCTCACTCGGCAGTTCTGGAATGGCCTGGACCTTCAATACTTCATGGCCCACTCGGCATCCGACATCGCCTGGCATGCGCGAGCACTCGCGCGCCGTGCGCCCCAGCAGCCGACTGCGTTGGTGGTCTCGGCCCGGCAGTCCGAGGACACCGATGCCATTCAGGTGCTGGTCTACCAGCGCGATGAGCCCGCCCTCTTTGCCCGCATCACCGAATACCTCGATCGGCATGCCCTCCCGATTCTCGATGCGCGCATCTACACGACCCGTGGCGGGCATGTCCTCGATTCATTCTTGATTGACAGCAGCGGACTGGATGGCCACGAGCGGACCATGCTGAGCCTCATCGAGGCCGGCCTCTCCGAACATCTCACCCGCCGTGCCCCACTCGGGCCCCCCTCCGAAGGCCGGCGGTCTCGACTCTCCAAGCACTTTCCAGTGCACACCCAAGTCTCCATTTCGGGAGACGACGCGAGCCGCTACCTCACCCTGTCGATCACGACCACGGACCGCCCTGGCCTGCTCTATCGAATTGCAAGAACGCTCACGGATCACCAGGTCGAGTTGCGCTCAGCCCGCATCACGACCCTGGGCGAGCGGGTGGAGGACACTTTCTTGGTCACACCACAGAATCTGTCGACAGAGCGCGAACGCGTGGCACTCGAGGCGGCCCTGCTCCGCCTGCTCGAAGGCCAACGCCCCTAGAGCGACTCGCGCAGCCAGGCCTCGAACTGCGGGCCCTCCTCGACATGTCGCCGGGCCAGGGTGACAGTGGCCCGAAGGTAGCCCTGCTTGGAGCCACAGTCGAAACGGGTGCCATTGAATCGATAGGCCAAGACAGGCTCGTCGGTCAGGAGCTTCTGAATGGCATCGGTGAGCTGAATTTCGCCTCCCGCCCCGGGTGCCTGCTCGGCAAGAATGCCGAAAATGCGCGGCGTCAACAGATAGCGCCCCACCACGGCCAGGGTGGAGGGTGCGACATCGGGATGCGGCTTCTCGACAATGTCCGTAAGCCGCTCGGTGTTTCGACCCCAGGCCGAGCTCGCCACGATGCCGTAGCGGGAGGTGTCCTGGCGGGGAACATCCTGGACGGCCACAATGCTGGCACGATGCTCCTCGTAGAGTGCCGTCATCTGGGCCATCACCGGCTGGCCCGCCTCACCCACATCCATGAGGTCGTCGGCCAGAATGACCGCAAAGGGCTCATCGCCCACCACGGGCCGGGCACACAGCACCGCATGGCCGAGTCCCAGGGCCTCGGGCTGACGAATGTAGATGCAATTGATGGTGGGGGGCGCCACGCTTCGAACCACCTCGAGCAGGGCCGCCTTGCCCTTGGCCTCCAGCTCTGCCTCGAGCTCATAGGCCTTGTCGAAGTGGTCCTCAATGGCCCGTTTGGATCGGCCCGTGATGAAGACCATCTCGGTGATGCCCGCCGCCGCAGCCTCCTCCACAGCGTACTGAATGAGTGGCTTGTCGACCACGGGCAGCATCTCCTTGGGACTCGCCTTCGTGGCCGGCAGGAAGCGGGTGCCAAGCCCAGCCACCGGAAACACGGCCTTGCGAACCAGGGCCGGTTGTTGTTTTGTCATGTGTACTCCTTGAGCAGTGATTCGAATTCCTCTCCGGCCATGACCCTCACACCCAGTGCGGTTGCCTTCTCGAGCTTGCTGCCGGCTGCCTCGCCGGCCACCACCAGACTGGTCTTTGAGGAGACCGAGCCGACCACCTTACCACCCAGCCGAATCACGCCATTGCTCGCCTCATCACGTGAGAGCGTGGGCAGGGTGCCCGTGAGCACCACCGTCATGCCCTGAAACGGCTGGCCAGCCACGGCCGTGGCAGTGGCCTCATCGGGCAGCAGCCGAACCGAGGTTAAGAGGCGCTCAAGCATGGCCTGCTCCGCAGGCGACCTGAAGAAGGCATGCACCGCCTCGGCCACGACCGGGCCCACATCGGGCGCCGACTGCAGCGCCTCCATGCTCGCCTGCGAGAGGGCCGACAGCGTTCCAAAGGCCAGCGAGAGGTCCATCGCAGTTCGCTCACCCACGTGACGAATGCCCAGCGCAAACAGGAACCGAGAGAGCAAGGCCTCACGGGTGCGGTCGATGGCCTCCAGCAGGTTGCGGGCAGACTTCTCACCCATGCGATCAAGGCCGATGAGGTCCTCAAACCGAAGCTCATACAGGTCTGGCAGGCTCCGCACCAGGCCAGCATCGAAGAGCTGATCAATGAGCTTCTCACCGAGACCCTCGATGTCCATGGCCCGACGGCTCACGAAATGCTGCACGGCCTCCCGTTGCTGGGCCGGGCAGGTCTGCCGAGACGGACACCGGACCACTGCCTCCCCTGAGACTTGTTCCAAAGGCCCCTGGCACGACGGGCAATGGGACGGAAACTGAAACGGCTGAAGGCCCTCGGTCCGCCGCGAGAGCACCGGGCCCACCACCTCGGGAATGACATCGCCGGCCCGGCGCACCCAGACCACATCGCCCTCCCGAATGTCTTTTCTCGCGATCTCCCCCGCATTGTGCAAAGTGGCATTGCTCACCGACACGCCGCCCACCAGCACAGGCTCTAGACGCGCCACCGGCGTGAGTGCACCGGTCCGACCGACCTGCACCTCGATGGCGAGCAGCCGTGTCGTGACCTCCTGGGCGGGAAACTTATAAGCGGTAGCGAAGCGGGGTGCACGCGACACAAAGCCAGCCATCCGCTGGGCCACCACCGACTCTAGCTTGACCACGGCCCCATCAATCTCAAAGTCCAGGGATGCGCGATCGGACTCGAGACCTGCCAAAAACTGCAGCACGTCCTGGAGGCTCGCCTGCCGCACGCGCCGATCCGCAATGGGAATGCCCCAGCCCTGCAGTTGAAGCATCCAGTCCGAGTGATTGCTGGGGTCTGTCTCTGCGGCAGTCCACTCACCCAGGCCATAGGCCATGAAGCTCAGCGGACGTGCGGCGGTGATCGCGGGGTCGAGCTGGCGAAGGCTGCCTGCGGCCGCATTGCGCGGGTTCGCGAAGAGCTTCTCACCCAGCGCGAGCTGACGCGCGTTGATCTGGGTGAAGTCGGACTTGCGCATGAAGGCCTCACCGCGAACCTCGAGCACCGATGGCCAGCCTTGCCCGGCCAGCTGCTGGGGAATACAGGCCATGGTGCGAACATTGGCCGTGACGTCTTCCCCCTGCGCGCCATCGCCGCGCGTGGCGGCCTCCACCAACTGGCCCGCCTCGTAGCGAAGGCTCAGCGCCAGGCCATCAATCTTGGGCTCAACCGCATACCGCAGCGGCCGGTGCTCTGCAGACACCAACGCAGACAGGCGGGCATCAAAGCCCAGCAACGAGGCCTCATCGAACACGTTCTGCAACGACAGCATCGGCAGCCGATGGGCAACGGTTCGAAACTCCCGCCGGGCGGGGGCCCCAACACGCTCGGCGACCGATGAGATCGAACCCGACGGTGCGCCTGAGGCATTTACACCGAGCTGCGCCTCCAGGGCAGCAAGCCTGCGCACCATGGCGTCGTACTCCTGGTCGCTGATCTCTGGGTCGTCATCCTGGTGGTAGCGCAGTTGATGGCGGGCCACCTGCTCGGCCAGGCGACGTCGCTCCTCCTCGAGGGCGGCCGTCTCCGAGCCCGCAGTCATTGAAAGAGGCTCCTGGCCAATGGACCACCCGCGGGCACACCCGCCTGCAACAGCGCCTCGGCCCGCTGCCGAACCTGCTCCCGCACCAAGGCCATCGACTGCTCCGTGAGCACAAGGCCACGGTCATCGACAATGTCGGCGCCAATCGCATCGGCGAGGCTTCGCGCAGTCATCCCCATCTCCACGAAGGCCGACTCGGGGTCGTGCACGCGCGGCAAATCCAAGAGGAATGACAGCAGCAGCCCCTGGTCGGCGGGCATCGTGCTGAAGACCACCTGGCCGTCGGCATCGAGCATGGAGAAACGACCCTCACCCCGCAGGCTCAGCCCGAGCTGCTGGCAATAGGCCGAGAGGCTCTCGGCCGATGGCGGCTCGTCGGACTGCAGGTGAAACATGAGCTGACCGTCGAGGTCGAGCAGCAGCGCCTCGGCCTCGCGCGCAGGCCGAACCAGGTCTGCGAAGCTCGGCAGTGCATCGGGGGCTTGGGCAAGGCCCTCGGCCTCCCAGGCTTGGATCTGACCCACCATGGCCTCATGGTCGTCGAGCGTGAGCCCCCCTTGGCGCGTGGCCAACGGCACGACCAGGCAGCCGGAGGAGTCCGACTCCATCAGGAGCCGGGCCGGCTTGGTGCCAATGCGCGCCGGACACACGAGGCCTTTGAGGGATTGCGAGCCCATCGGCTCGAGCCAGACCGACCATTCCAGCCTCGGGTTCGGTGGCACAAACGGCGTGGGTTCCGCGCTCGGCGGCGTCTCGACGACGGGCTCTCGTCGAACGGGTGCGAGCAGGCGAAGACTGCGGCGCTCTCGCCAGTTGAAGATCAGCACGCCGGCCACCACCGCCAGACCGAGCAAGACCAACAGCCACAACACGGCTAAGCCGCCTCTTGGACCAAGGCGTTGGCGGACTCGAGGTCGACGGCCACCAGCCTTGAGACGCCCTGCTCCTGCATGGTCACGCCAACGAGATGCTCCGCCAATCCCATGGCGATCTTGTTGTGGGTGATGAAAATGAATTGGGTCACCGCCGACATTTCCTTGATCAGGCCACAGAGCCGCTCGGTATTCGGGTCATCGAGCGGTGCGTCCACCTCGTCGAGAAGGCAGAACGGTGCCGGGTTCAACTGGAACAAGGCGAAGACCAGGGCCGTGGCCGTCAGCGCCTTCTCGCCGCCCGAGAGCAGGTGAATCGTGGCGTTCTTCTTGCCCGGGGGCTGGGCCATGACCTGCACGCCGCTGTCGAGAATCTCCTCACCGGTGAGGACCAGCCTGGCCTCGCCGCCGCCAAAGAGCCGCGGGAAGAGGTCTGAGAAGTTCTGGTTCACCGTGTCGTAGGTGGACTGCAAGAGCGCCCGGCTTTCTCGGTCGATCTTGCGAATCGCATCTTCGAGTGTCTCCACGGCCGACAAGAGGTCTGCCGCCTGCGCATCGAGAAATCCCTTGCGCTCGCGCCCTTGCTCGAGCTCTTGGAGGGCGGCCAGGTTCACCGGGCCCAGGGCCTCGATCTCACGACCCAGCCGATTGATCTCGGTCTGTAGGGTGGACGGCCGTGGGAGGTCTGGCGGCGGCAGACCATTGGGCCACTGGCCCACCACAGCCTCCAGCGAAATCGACTGATCGGCCGTCTGCTGCTCGATCTGCTCGATCGTGGCCAAGGCTCCCGCACGGGATGCATCGGCCTGCGAGAGCTGATCGCGGATGGGGATGGCCTGCCGCTCGAGCGAGAGCCGGTGCTCATCGAGCTGGCGAAGGTGGTGGGCGGCCTCATCGGCCACGCGACGCGCATCCTGCAGGGCAGCCTCTCGGGCAACGCGCTCGGAGAGCTTGTGCTGAAGGGGGCTCTGGGCCAGGGCCTGCTCAGCAGCCGCCTGCTCGGCGGCCAACTGCGCCAGCCGCTCGCGCGACTCTTCCTGACGACGCGCCAGGTCTTCGAGCTGGTCTGACAGCCGATGCGTGCGTTCCTGATTGGAGCGCTCTTGAAGCCGCTGCTCCTGCAGTTCGCGCTCAACGGCCGCACAGGCCGAGCGCAGCGAGGCCACGGTCTCGGCACTGCTGGCCTGTGTGGCAACCAGTTGACTCACCTGCGCTTCCAGGCCAGCGAGCAACTCGGACGAGGCGGACCGCTCGGCCGACAATGCGCGAAGGCGCTCGGCACAGGTCTCGAGGGCCGCCTGCCGCTCGGCCACGCCTCTGGCGAGGTCTTGCTCGGCCGACTCCAGGCGGGTTTGCTTCTCCTGCAGCCGAACGGCAGCCAGTTCCAATTCATGGGCGCGCGCACGTGCACGCGTCTCTGATTCACCGGCCTGCTGTCGACCCTGACGGGCTGCAGTCAGACGGGCCTCGAGGTCTTTGAGCTGCCGGTCTGCCTCTTGAAAATGAATCTCTGCTGCGCGCTGGGCCCGCTCGAGGGAGGCCACGCGGTCTCTCAGTGCCAGCACATTCACCTGTGTGGCCGCGCTGCTGTCTCCGGATGCACCGGACAGGGTGACATGGTGGCGAGACACCTGATCGCCAGATCGGGTGACGAGGGTGAGGCCATCGGGCAGGCTCGCGCGCTGGGCCAGGGCCTCATCGAGCGACTCCGCCATGGCGAGCCCCGCCAACCAATGGCGGGCGGCCGAGGCGGCTGCATCATCGCCGAGCACCACGCTCGCCAACGGTTTCCATGGTCCAGCAGGCTGGGCTCCAGACTGGGTCCCAGTGGCAGCGGCGGGCCCTTGACCATCGACCACATGCAGACGAGCGGGCGGCTTGAGGCCAGAGAGGGCTTGTGTGCGCTTTGCATCGG
This sequence comes from Hahnella aquatica (SeqCode), assembly GCF_965194505.1. Classification (GTDB taxonomy): domain Bacteria; phylum Pseudomonadota; class Gammaproteobacteria; order Burkholderiales; family Burkholderiaceae_A; genus Hahnella; species Hahnella aquatica. The sequence continues at coordinate 1,050,423 of NZ_OZ239144.1, forward strand.
GCTGCAGCAGGGCGGCGCCCAGGCGATCGGCGAGCAGACCCCCAATGGCATCCTGCCAGCCATCGGCCACACGCAGGGCAGACCACAGCCGCCCCACCTGGCCCCAGGCCTGCTGCTCGAGCCAAGGGTCGAGCTGTTCATTGGCCTCGAGCTGCCGCAACAAATCACGCTGGGCATGCCACTGCGCAGCCGCTGCATCCTGTGCTGCTCGGGCCTGCGTCCAAGCCCCCTGGGCAGCCTCGTGGGCCAGGGCTGCTGTGTCGAGCGCTGACTGATGGCTGACCACCGCCGCAGCAGCCTGCTGGGCAAGGGCCTCTGCCTCGCGCTGCTGCGCAAGAATGGAGGCCAAGGCGGTCGGGTCGAGCCGCTCCATGGAGGCCCGCTCCTGCTCCAGGCGCTCGAGTTGTGCCTGCCAGTCGGACTGCTGCCGCTGAAGTTCTTGTTGCCGGGCATCGAGGGCCCGCGCATCGGCCTGGGCGGCCGCAAGCGTGGCCCGAGCCTCGGTGAGCCGGCCCTGCATCGCATCGAGCTCCGCCTCGTCTGGTGCCAGGGCTACACGCGCTGCCTGCGCCTTGGCATCGAGCCGCTCACAGGCCGACTGACACTCGGCCAGGGCTGCCTGTGCTTGCGCAACGGCCTGTTGAATCTGTTCGGACTCCGCCAGCATGCCCTCGAGCGTGAGGGTCAGGACCTGGATGGCCGCCACCGCCTTGTCACGGCCCTGCACATGGCCGCGGTCTTCAGTCTCTTGGCGGGCAATGTCGGTGTTGATCTCATACAGGCTCGCCTGGGCGGCCTGGGAGACCGCTTGGGCAGAATCAGCCGCCTGGCGGGCCTCTTCGAGCTGCCGCTCCTGAGAGCGGACGTCTGCCTGAAGGGCTTCGAGCGACGTTAACAGCCGCTGGCGTTCGGCCTCATGGGCCTCCAGGGCCACCTTGGACTCATGCCGACGAATGGCCAGCAGCAAAGACTGTTTGCCCGAGCGCTCCTCGGTCTTCTGTTGGTAGGTCGATGCAATCTCCGCCTGCCCCTCGAGCTGCTCGAGCCGGCCTTGCAGCTCGATGCGAATGTCATCCACGCGGGAGAGATTCTCTTTGGCATCGGAGAGGCGGTGCTCGGTCTCACGGCGACGTTCGCGGTACTTGGACACGCCAGCGGCCTCCTCCAAGAACACGCGAAGCTCCTCGGGCTTGGATTCAATGACCCTGGAGATCATGCCCTGGCCGATGATGGCGTAGGCACGGGGGCCGAGGCCCGTGCCCAGGAAGACGTCGTAGACATCCTTGCGCCGAACGGCCTGGCCATTGATCTGATAGGTGGACTGACCATCACGAGACAGCACACGCTTGACCGAGAGCTCTGCGAATCGGCCCCAGGGGCCGCCCAAGCGCCCCGCGCTGTTGTCGAAGATCAGTTCAACGCTGGCCCGACCCGCCGGCTTGCGGGCACCCGAGCCATTGAAAATGACGTCTTGCATGTTCTCGCCGCGCAGCTCGGCTGCGCGAGACTCGCCCAGCACCCAACGCACGGCATCGATCACATTGGACTTGCCGCATCCATTGGGGCCGACGATGCCCACCAGTTGCCGCGAGACCTGCAGGCTGGTGGGATCGACGAAGGATTTGAAGCCGGAGAGGCGGAGTTGGGTGAGTCGCACGGATCGTTGGTAGAAGGACGCTGCGCTATAATAGCACTCGGCAAGTCGTCCCTAAGTAGCGTCAAAAATCAGTAACTTACATTTAATTTCTACTAAAAATCAACAACGCACGGCTTTAAGGCCGATTTATGGCAACCCTACCCTCCAAAACCCTCGAGACCTTCCCCAACCCCAAACCCGAACGGCCCTACCACGTTCATTTTGAGGTTCCGGAGTTCACGTGCCTGTGCCCCCTCACGGGCCAGCCCGACTTTGCCCACTTCACCATCGACTACTTCCCGGACCAGCGCAACATCGAGCTGAAGTCGCTCAAGCTCTACATGTGGTCCTTTCGAGACCAAGGTGCCTTTCACGAGGCCGTGACCAACCAGATCACAGACGACCTCGTGGCCGCCTGCTCGCCACACTTTCTTCGGCTCACGGCCAAGTGGTTCGTGCGCGGCGGCATCTTCACCACCGTGGTGGTGGAGCATCGTGCGCCAGGCTGGCAGCCCCCCACCCGGGTCGACCTCGGCGCATTCCAGAGCGAGCCCTCCACCCGAGAACCTTAAGACCAGGAGCATGGACATGACCACCTCTCACGACACACTTGCCAACCTTCTGGATGCCGCATGGGAGAACCGCACCCAGTTCAGCCCCAGCAACTGCCCTGCAGACGTAAAGGCTGCAGTCGACACGGTGCTGGAGGGCCTGGACGCCGGCCGCCTTCGGGTGGCCGACAAGCAAAACGGCACCTGGGTCGTGCACCAATGGGTCAAGAAGGCCGTGCTGCTGAGCTTTCGGCTTGCAGACAACCAGCCCGTGCGCGCCGGCGACCTCCAATTCTTCGACAAAGTGCCCACCAAGTTTGAAGGCTGGAGCCCCGACGCCCTTCAGGCCTTGGGCGTTCGCATCGTGCCGCCCGCAGTGGCCCGCCGCGGCAGCTTCCTCGCACGAAATGTCATTCTCATGCCGAGCTATGTGAACATTGGCGCCTATGTGGATGAAGGCACCATGGTCGACACCTGGGCCACAGTGGGCTCCTGCGCCCAGATCGGCAAAAACGTTCACCTCTCTGGCGGCGTTGGCATCGGTGGCGTGCTCGAGCCGCTGCAGGCCAACCCCACCATCATTGAAGACAACTGCTTCATCGGTGCCCGTTCGGAGGTCGTGGAAGGCGTGATCGTGGAGGAGAACTCCGTGCTCTCGATGGGCGTCTTCATCGGGCAGTCCACCCGCATCTACGACCGGGCCACCGGCGAGATTCACATGGGTCGTGTGCCCTCTGGCAGCGTCGTGGTCCCAGGCAGCCTCCCCTCCGACGACGGCAAGTACAGCCTGGCCTGCGCGGTCATCGTCAAGCGCGTTGATGCGCAGACCCGCGCCAAGACCAGCATCAACGAGCTGCTGCGCGCCTAGAAGTCAGCATGACCACTCCGCGCGTCCACGGCATTCCCAACTGCGACCAGGTTCGCCAGGCGCGCCGTTGGCTGTCGTCCCACGGGGTGGCGTTCGACTTCATCGACCTTCGCAATGCGCCCCCAAATGAAGCCCAGCTGCTGGAGTGGCTCAAGCACATTCCCCATGACAGCCTGCTCAACCGGCGAGGCCTGACCTGGCGACGCCTTCCAGAGCCCACCCGGCAGGGTGTGGTGGATCAGACCACCGCACTCGAACTCTTGCTGCAGCATCCCCTGCTGCTCAAGCGGCCCATTCTGGAATGGGGTGAGCAGCTTGCCGTAGGATTCTCAGAGCCACTCTATGAAAGCCTCTTGACATGCCGGCCTCCGACTCCCGAACCGTTGCCCTCGCCAGAGAACTGATTCGCCGGCCTTCGGTCACCCCCCGAGACGAGGGCTGCTGCGAGCTCATCGCGGCCCGACTCCAGCCCCTGGGCTTTCAAACAGAGATCATGCCCTTTGGTGAGGTAACGAACCTCTGGGCCGTGCGTGAGGGCGGGCTGCCCGGGCCCACCCTGGTGCTCGCCGGCCACACCGATGTGGTGCCACCGGGCCCGCTCGAGGCCTGGTCCAGCGGCCCGTTTGAAGCCCAGGTTCATCCGGGCGATGCACTGGTGGGCCGAGGCGCCGCAGACATGAAGTCTTCGCTGGCGGCCTTTGTCACGGCCACCGAGGCATTTGTCGAGGCCCACCCCACCTTTCATGGGCGGCTGGCCTACCTGATCACCTCGGATGAAGAGGGCCCCGCGATCGATGGCACCGTTCAGGTCCTGCGCGAACTCGCCCACCGCGGCGAGCAGCTCAATTACTGCCTGGTGGGTGAGCCCACCTCCAGCCAGCAGCTTGGCGACACCATCAAAAACGGCCGTCGGGGCTCGCTGTCCGGGCAGCTCACCATCTTCGGAAAGCAGGGCCACATTGCCTACCCCCAGCTGGCAGACAACCCCATCCATCGCTTTGCACCCGCACTGGCCGAGCTGGCCAACATTCAGTGGGACGATGGCAACCAGTACTTCCCGCCCACCACCTGGCAGGTCTCGAACATGCAGGCGGGCACGGGTGCCACCAATGTCATTCCAGGCGCATTGAAGGCGTCCTTTAATTTTCGTTTCGGCAGCGTGAGCTCCCCCGATGACCTCAAGGCCCGGCTGGAGTCGGTCCTGCACCGACACAGCCTGCAGTACGAGATCGACTGGAACCTCGGTGGCGACCCCTACCTCACGCCACTGGGAACCCTGTGCGATGCCATGCGCCATGCCATCTCGTCGGTCACAGGCCTCGAGGCCCAGCTCTCCACCACAGGCGGCACCTCCGATGGCCGCTTCATTGCCAAGCACTGCCGCGAAGTCATTGAGTTCGGACCACGCAACGCCACGATCCACCAGGTCAATGAGTCCATTGGGGTGTCTGAGATCGACCAGCTGCACTCGGTCTACCAGGGCTTCATCGAGCGCCTGCTCATCCAACTGCCGGCCACAAGGCCACACGACCACCAGGCTGCCTAGCCATGGCGGGCACTGTCTTGTTGTCGAGCTCGGCCGAGGCGCGAGCATCACACCTGCTCACGGTGGCCGACTGGGTTCGCGCCATTGCATCGGACATGGCCCGTGCAGACGTGGGCCTTGGCCAGGGCGTTCAGTCGTATGTGGACGATGCACGCTGGCTGGTCCTCGGGGCGCTCAGGCTTGCGCCCGATGCGCCCGATACCTTGGACGACGCGCGACTGCTGCCCGCGGAGCAACAACTGCTCTTTGAGGTGGCCAGCAGACGAATTCAAGGCCGTGAGCCCACCGCCTATGTCCTGGGTGAGGCCTGGCTGCGCGGCCATCGTTTCAAGTCAGACCCGCGGGCCATCATTCCGCGCTCCCTCATTTCGGAGCTGCTCTGGCCGCCGAGCCTTCCCCTGCAGGGGGGCGACCCCACACATGTGCTCGACCTGTGCACCGGCGGGGGAAGCCTGGCCATCTTGGCCGCCCTGGCCTGGCCAGACTGCCGCGTTCAAGCCGTCGACCTCAGCCCCGATGCCCTCGCACTGGCCCGCGAGAATGTGGCCCTCCACGGCAAGGCGCAGCAGATCGAGCTGCACGAAGGCAGCCTCTTCGAGCCGCTGCAAAAGGGTGCCATGTTCGACCTCATCCTCTGCAACCCGCCCTACGTGCCGACCCGAAAGGTCGACCATGCACCCCTGGAGTTCCAGAAGGAGCCGCGCATGGCACTCGAGGCCGGAGACGATGGCATGCGGGTGCTTCGAGGCCTGCTCTCCGGTTACCAGAACTGGCTCACCCCAGACGGCAGCCTCGTGGTGGAGGTGGGCCAGGAGTACGAGGCCACCATGTCACTCTTTGAGAATGAATTTCCGCAGCTCGAGCCCCTCTGGCTTGAGACCACCCAGACCCATGACCACGTCTTCTTGCTCCAAGGAGGTTGCACATGATCACGCTCTTCACCTGGCCCACACCCAATGGCAAAAAAGTCTCGATCCTGCTCGAAGAGCTCGGTCTGCCCTACGAGGCCATTGCCGTGGACATCGGTGCGGGCGATCAATTCAAGCCAGACTTTCTGGCCATCAGCCCGAACAACAAAATTCCGGCACTGGTCGACCCCGATGGACCGCAAGGCAAACCCATCTCATTGTTTGAGTCGGGGGCCATCCTGCTCTATCTCGCTGGAAAAACCGGCCGCTTCCTGGGCACCTCCGAGAGAGACCGCTATGAAGTGCTCCAATGGCTGATGTTCCAGATGGGAGGCTTTGGCCCCATGCTCGGGCAGGCCCACCACTTCCGCCTCTACGCCCCCGAGCCCATCGGCTACGCCATCGACCGCTACACCAATGAGGCCAAGCGGCTCTATGGTGTGCTCGAGACGCGGCTGGCCGAGCAGCCCTACCTGGCTGCGGGGTGCTACACCATTGCCGACATCGCCTGCTGGGCCTGGGCGGCCTCCCATGCCAACCAGGGTGTGGACCTCCAAGACTTTCCATCGGTGAAGCGTTGGTTCGACGGCATCGCGGCCCGTCCTGCTGTGGTCCGCGGCGTGGCCGTGCTGGCAGAACGGCGTCGGCCCCTCACCGACGACAAGGCCAAGGCCTTGCTCTTTGGCCAGGGCCCTGCTGCGAGCAACGCCTGATCGACGCCAGGTGAGCGGCACGTCATCCGGGCCAGAGCTGCTCTCGATCGAGGCAGCCCTGGGCCGACTCTCCACCTTCGACAGCATCCTCGACGCACGCACACCCGCCGAGCACCAGGAGGACCACATCCCCGGTGCATGCTGCAGCCCCGTCTTGTCGAATGAGGAACGCATGCTGATCGGCACGCAGTACAAGTCTGACTCCTTCGAGGCCAAGCGGCTGGGCGCAGCAAAGATTGCTCGCAACGTCGCCACACTGCTCGAGACGGAACTGGCCAACAAGCCCCGTCAATGGTCGGCACTGGTCTACTGCTGGCGTGGGGGGAATCGCAGCGGTGCACTGGCCACGATCTTGTCCAAGGTTGGCTGGCGAATCAGCCTGATCGACGGCGGCTACAAGGCCTTTCGGCAGCACGTGCTGGCGAGCATGCCTGGGCTTGTTGAGGCCCGAACGTTCCGAGTGGTCTGCGGAGTCACAGGCTCGGGCAAGACCCGCTTTCTGGAGGCCCTGGCCCGCCAAGGGGCAGCTGTGCTCGACCTCGAGAAACTGGCCCAGCATCGAGGCTCGCTCTTGGGCGCCATGCCAGAGGCGCCCCAGCCGAGCCAGAAGGCCTTCGAGTCGCGCGTCTGGGCGGCGCTTCGGTCGCTGCCTGTGGACCAGCCCATTTACGTGGAATCCGAGAGCAAGAAGATTGGGAATGTCCAGGTGCCAGAGGCCCTGATGACCAGGATGCGGGCCAGTGCCTGCGTGGATGTCTGCCTGGAGACGGAACCGCGTGTGAGCCTGCTCTGTGAGGAGTATCAACACTTCTTTTCTCAGCCCACACGGCTGCTGGAGCAGATCGAGAAGCTTCGGCCGCTGGTGGGTGAAGACATGGCCGAACAATGGCGAGGCCAAGTTCAGGCAGGCGACTGGCGTTCGCTGGTTCGTGGCCTGCTGGAGCACCACTACGACCCGAGCTACCGGCGCTCCATCTCAAGAAATTTTCCTGGCCACGCGCAGGCCGTCGCCGTACGCCCAAGCGGCATCACACCCGCAGACTACGATGCGGCTGCTTCAATCCTCTTGGGGAAGCGCTCAACCTCATAGCGCTGCTCGAGCTGGCGCAGCCAGACCCGGGTGGCCTGGTCGGCCTCGAGCTGTTGGAGGATGTTGAATGCCGGGCCCACGCGATCACGAGATGCGGGCGCATCGGCTGCCGCCAACTTGGTGGACTCGAGCACCAGGGCCAGCACGCCTTCTCCACCGAGATCCACCTGGGCTGGGCGGCCCACACGAAGGGAATCTGAAAAGAGGGTGATCAGCACCGAGCGGGCCTGGGGCAGCTGCTCAGACACACCGAGCGCCTTCAGGGCCGCCCTTGGATCTGACCGGGCCGCCGAGAGCAGCGCAGCCTGGGACCGCTCCGCCGCATTGGCAGACCACTGACGGGCAGCCTCCTGCGCCATGCCCTGGGCCTGATTGGCCTCAAGCGCGCGACGAATGGGCGCAGCCACCTGTGGCAACGGCAGCGGCGCTGCGGGCGCATGACGCACCACGCGTGCACTGGCAAAGAGGCCGCGTCGGATTTCCACCGACTCGGTGTTGCGGCGGTCGATGAGGGCATCGGCCTTGAAGAGCTGATCGATGAGCTTGGGCGACAACAGGGCCGCACGAGCCTCTGGGCTGAGGCCAGCAGGCAAGGCGCCATCGCGGCTCACACCCTTGATGGTCAGAAGGCCGAGGCCGAAGCGCTTGGCCGCAGGCTCGAGCGTGTCGCTCTGCTCGTAGACCAGGTTGGCGAAGGCCTCGACATCGCCCGCCGAGCGATCGCCCGCGAGCAATGCCAGTTCAATGTCCACGACCTCTTGGGACTGATAGCGCTGGGGGTTGCGCTCGTACTCCTGACGAATGTCGTCTTCAGAGACCGTGGCCTTGGCAAGAAACGCCTCTGGCCGGAATCGCTTGGCACGCACCTGGCGAACCTCGGTCTCGGCCCTGGCCAGGTGGCGCGCAAACTGACGCGAGACGATGGTCGACTCCGCCAGCATGCGGGGCAAGACCTCGACGGCCAAATCGCGACGAAGGCCCTGCTCGAACGACTCCGAGGTGAGGCCTCTGTCTTTCAGGAACGCCTGCGCCTTTGGAAGGCTGAAAACGCCCTTCTCCTGGAACTCAGGAATGCTGGAGATGAGGTCTTTCAGGGCCTGGTCGGACACCCCCAGGCGGGCATCGGCGGCCGCCTGCTCGATGAGGGCGCGGGTGATCATTTGCTCGAGCGTGGCCGAGCGCGCCTCTGGGCTGTTGAGCAATTCGGCGGGCACCTGCCCCCCAAACTGAGCAGACATTTGTTCTATGGAGCGGCGATGGGCGTTTTCCCAGGCGGCCTTTTCAATCTGCCGGCCGTTGACGGTGGCCACGGCATTCGCGCCAGCATTCGGCGAGACCATGTCCCATGCACCCACCACCACAAACGAGGGCACGATGAAGAGCAGCAGGACGAACTGCAGCAGACGTCTGTTGGAGCGAATGAATTCAAGCATGGGGAGGGGAAAAGTGGCGGAGCGGACGGGACTCGAACCCGCGACCCCCGGCGTGACAGGCCGGTATTCTAACCGACTGAACTACCGCTCCGCGTGAAACAAACCAATATTCTACCCTAGTCGATCGCATCACTGGTGGGTGCTGAGAGGCTCGAACTCCCGACCTACGCCTTGTAAGGGCGCCGCTCTACCAACTGAGCTAAGCACCCGGTGAAACGACGAAAGCGTTGAACAATAAATAAAAACGGCAATCAGTTCAAGGCGTCTTTGAGCGCCTTGCCCGGACGAAACTTGGGCAGCTTTGCGGCCTTGATCTTGATGGCATCGCCGGTGCGAGGATTGCGACCCGTGCGCGCGGCGCGCTTGGCCACCGCAAATGTTCCGAAGCCCACCAACGTGACCGAACCGCCCTTCTTCAGGGTGGTTTTCACCCCGGAGAGCAGCGCATCCAGGGCGCGGCCTGCGGCAGCCTTGGAGATATCGGCGTTCTTGGCGATGTGTTCGATCAGGTCGGTCTTGTTCACGTGATGGGTCCTATCTCTCGAGGAGTTTGCTTTACCAACGATACGGATTCTAATGCTTTAAGGTTTCGGCTGCTCCGGGCTGTAAACCGTCTGCCGGCGCGGCCACGGGTTCGGCCGCAGCGGGCGGAACATCGGGCAAGGGCACGGGCGTGGAGGCCAGGGCGAGGTCGAGCACGGCATCGATCCAGCGCACCGGAATGATCTCCAAGGCATTCTTCACATTGTCGGGAATCTCGGCCAGGTCGCGCACGTTCTGCTCTGGGATGAGCACGGTCTTGATCCCACCACGGTGGGCCGCCAGCAGCTTCTCCTTGAGGCCACCAATCTGCAAGACCTCGCCTCGCAGCGTGATCTCGCCCGTCATGGCGACATGGGCCTTCACCGGAATGCCCGTGAGCGCCGAGACCATGGCGGTGGTCATGGCGATGCCTGCACTGGGGCCATCCTTGGGCGTGGCGCCCTCAGGTGCGTGGATGTGCAAGTCTTTCTTCTCGAAGACGTCGTCGGCAATGCCCAGGCGACGGGCGCGGCTGCGGACCACCGAGCGGGCCGCCTCGACCGACTCCTTCATGACATCGCCCAATGAGCCGGTGCGGATGATCTGGCCCTTGCCGGGCATCACCGCGGCCTCGATCATCAGCAGCTCGCCGCCGACCTCGGTCCAGGCCAGACCGGTGACCTCGCCGACCTGGTCTTCCTTCTCGGCAATGCCGAATGTGAATCGCTTCACACCCAGGAAGTCTTCAATGTTGGCCGCGGTGATCACGACAGGGCCCTTCTCCTTGCCCGTGAGGATGAGTCGCACCACTTTGCGGCAGACCTTGGAGATGTCACGCTCCAGGCCGCGGACGCCCGCCTCGCGGGTGTAGGAGCGGATCATCTCGCGGATGGCGTCCTCGGACACCGAGATCTCGGCATCCTTGAGGCCCGTGTTCTTGATCTGCTTGGGCAGCAGATACCGCTGGGCAATGCTGACCTTCTCGTCTTCCGTATAGCCGGAGAGGCGAATGACCTCCATGCGGTCGAGCAGGGCTGGCGGAATGTTCAATGAGTTGGCCGTGGCCACGAACATCACATCGGAGAGGTCGTACTCCACCTCCACGTAGTGGTCCACAAAGGTGTTGTTCTGCTCCGGGTCGAGCACCTCGAGCAGGGCACTGGCGGGGTCGCCACGAAAGTCCATGCCCATCTTGTCGACCTCATCGAGCAGGAAGAGCGGATTGCGCACACCGGCCTTGGTCAGGCTGGTGAGGATCTTGCCGGGCATCGAGCCAATGTAGGTGCGGCGATGGCCACGAATCTCAGACTCATCACGAACGCCACCCAGGGCCATGCGAACAAACTTGCGATTCGTAGCACGGGCAATCGACTGACCCAGGGATGTCTTACCCACACCCGGGGGCCCCACCAAACAGAGAATGGGCGCCTTCACCTTGTCGACCCGCTGCTGAACCGCCAGGGCCTCCAGGATGCGCTCCTTGACCTTCTCGAGGCCGTGGTGCTCGGAGTCGAGCACGGTCTCGGCCGTCTCGAGGTTGGTGTTGACCTTGCTCTTCTTCTTCCAGGGCAGGCCGACCAATGCATCGATGTAGTTGCGCACCACCGTGGCCTCGGCCGACATGGGTGACATCATCCGGAGCTTTTTGAGCTCGCCCTGGGCCTTATCGCGAGCCTCTGTCGGCATGCGGGCGGCCTTGATCTTCTTGTCGAGCTCATCGAGCTCGTTGTCCTCGCCCTCGCCGAGCTCCTTCTGAATGGCCTTGACCTGCTCATTGAGGTAGTACTCGCGCTGGCTTTTCTCCATCTGCCGCTTCACACGACCACGGATGCGCTTTTCGACCTGCAGGATGTCGAGCTCGGTCTCGATCTGACCGAGCAGCTTTTCGAGCCGTTCGGCCACCGGCAGCACCTCGAGGATGGCCTGCTTCTGCTCGAGTTTCATGGGCAGGTGGGCGGCGATGGTGTCCGCCAGGCGGCCGGCATCCTCCAGGCTCACCAGGCTGTTGAGGATCTCGGCCGGGATTTTCTTGTTCAACTTGACGAACTGGTCGAACTGACCCAACAGGGTGCGACGCAGCGCCTCGAGCTCTGGGCCCTCGTCTTCATCTGGGGCAATGGGCACGCAGCCGCCCACAAGGTGGTCGCCGCTGTCTTGAAGGTCGGTGAGGCGGGCCCGCTGGGCGCCCTCGACGAGCACCTTCACGGTGCCATCGGGCAGCTTGAGCATCTGGAGAATGGTGGCCAGGCAGCCGATGGGATAGATGTCCTCGAGGCCGGGGTCATCCTGGGTGGGGCTGCGCTGGGCCGCCAACAGCACATGACTGCCGGACTCCATGGCCCGCTCCATCGCCTTGATGGACTTCGGGCGCCCCACAAACAGGGGGATCACCATGTGCGGAAAGACCACGACGTCGCGCAGCGGCAACAGGGGCAGCACGACGGGCTCCGATGGCAACAACTCAGTCTTGGACATGACAGCCTTTCAGGAAACGGCGAAGAGATCGGCGGGGACGCACCCCAATGGTCGACAGATGGGGGCGAAGACTTGAGAAAACAAGGGCCTAACTGCCGCGCTTTCGGGCAGAAGCCACTTTTTGATTGTCTCCATAGAGCAGCAACGGGGGCGACTCACCCGTGACGGCATTCTCTTCGAGGACAACCTTTGCCACCCGTTTTTGGCTTGGAAGCTCATACATGGTGTCGAGCAAGACCTGTTCCAGGATGGACCGCAGCCCCCGGGCACCGGTCTTGCGCTTGATGGCCTTCTTGGCAATGGCCGAGAGGGCTGCGGGACGGACCTCGAGTTCGACCCCTTCCATCTCGAACAAGGCCTGGTACTGCTTGACCAGCGCATTCTTCGGGCCGGTGAGAATCTCGACCAGCGCAGGCTCATCAAGTTCATCGAGGGTGGCGACCACCGGAAGGCGGCCCACGAGCTCTGGAATGAGGCCGAACTTGATGAGGTCTTCGGGTTCGACATCCTGGAAGACCTCGCTGAGCTTGCGGTCGGAGGCCGAGCGCACCTCAGCACCGAAGCCGATGGAGGTCTTCTCGGTGCGATCACGAATGACCTTCTCCAGTCCGTCGAAGGCGCCACCGCAAATGAACAGGATGTTGGTGGTGTCGATCTGAACGAAGTCTTGGTTGGGGTGCTTGCGACCACCCTGGGGCGGCACCGAGGCCACCGTGCCCTCAATGAGCTTGAGCAGGGCCTGCTGGACGCCCTCGCCCGAGACATCGCGGGTGATGGACGGGTTGTCGGACTTGCGCGAGATCTTGTCGATCTCGTCGATGTAGACAATGCCGTGCTGGGCCTTGTCGACCTCGTAGTTGCAGTTCTGCAGCAGCTTCTGAATGATGTTCTCAACGTCCTCACCCACATAGCCGGCCTCGGTGAGGGTGGTGGCATCGGCGATGACAAACGGCACATTGAGCAGGCGCGCCAGGGTCTGGGCCAGTAGGGTCTTGCCCGAGCCCGTGGGCCCGATGAGCAGGATGTTGCTCTTGGAGAGCTCGACTTCGCCCTCTTTGCCCTTCTGGCGAAGGCGTTTGTAGTGGTTGTAGACCGCAACCGACAGCCCGCGTTTGGCCCGGTCTTGACCGACCACGTAGGCATCGAGGATGTTGGCAATTTCCTGCGGGGTGGGCAGGGCCTCCTGGGAGGCCTCCGTGGCCGGCAGGTTTGACTGCTCGTCACGGATGATGTCGTTGCAGAGTTCGATGCATTCATCGCAGATAAAGACCGACGGCCCAGCAATCAGCTTTTTCACTTCATGCTGGCTTTTGCCGCAGAAGGAACAGTAGAGAAGCTTCTCTCCCGACCCCTTTTTATCTGCCATTAATCTCTCCGGCTCAGGACACGATCGACAATGCCGTACTGTAGCGCATCCTCCGCGCCCATGAAGTTGTCCCGGTCGGTGTCACGGGCAATGGTTTCAAGGGGCTGGCCAGTTCGCTCAGACAAAATGGTGTTGAGCTTGTCGCGCAGCGAGAGGATCTCGCGGGCATGAATCTCAATGTCGGAGGCCTGGCCCTGAACGCCCCCCAGGGGCTGGTGAATCATGACCCGACTGTTGGGCAGGGCGTACCGCTTGCCCTTCTCGCCCGCGGCCAACAGGAAGGCACCCATGCTCGCGGCCATGCCGATGCACAGCGTGCTGACATCGGGCTTGATGAACTGCATGGTGTCGAAGATGGCCAGGCCCGCAGAGACAGAACCACCGGGCGAGTTGATGTAGAGGCTGATGTCCTTGTCCGGGTTCTCCGACTCGAGAAACAGCAACTGGGCCACCACCAGGTTGGCGGTGGCATCGTTGACAGGCCCCACCATGAAGATCACGCGCTCACGCAGCAGGCGTGAGTAGATGTCGTAGGCCCGCTCGCCACGGCCTGACTGCTCGATGACCATGGGCACCAGGCCCAGGCCGCGGATGTCCTGATGACTTCCTGAATCGATGTTCATGACGCCTCTTTCATGAGTTCTTCCACACCAACCTGCTTGTCTTCCACCTTGGCAGCCGACAGCACCCAGTCCACCACATTGTCTTCGGTCACGATGGCCTCGACCTCCGCCCGACGCTCGGCGTGGCCGAGTGTCCAGCGAATGAACTCCTCGGGCTGCTCATAGGACTCGGCCATCTCGCCCAGCATGATGCGCAGCTGCACCTCATTGGCCTGAAGCTGATGGGCACGCACCAGCTCGCCCACGAGCAGGCCCAGCCGCACGCGGCGGGTGGCGCCTTCCTTGAAGAGCTCCATGGGGAACGGCGCGTCCTTGACGTTCATGCCCTGGGAGGCCATCTGCTGGCGCATCTGGTTGGCCATGCGCTCGCTCTCGCCATCGACCAAGGCCTTGGGAACCTCAAAGCTGGAGGCGGTCAACAAGGCATCCATGACCGACTGCTTGGTCTTGCTCTTGCAGCGGCCCTGCACCTCGCGCGCCAGGTTCTTTTGCACATCATCGCGCAGCTTGGCAAGGCCGCCAGCCTTGATGCCGAAGGCCTCGGCCAGTGCATCGTCTAACGCGGGCAGCACCGGGCCGAGCACCTCGTGCACGGTGATGGTGAACTGGCTCTGCTTGCCGGCCAGGTTCTCGGCACGATAGTCGGCCGGGAACGTGAGGGGGAATGTCTTGGTCTCGCCGGCCTTCATGCCCACCACCGCAGCATCGAACTCCGGCAGCATCTGGCCTGCGCCCACCACGAACTGAAAGTCGGTGGCACGACCACCATCGAAGGGCACGTCGTCGATGCTGCCCTCGAAGTCGAGTCGAACCCGATCCTCCGCCTGGGCCGCACGCGCCACGGTCTCGTGGTTGACCTTCTGCTTGCGCAGGGTCTCGAGGGTGCGGTCGACATCGGCCTCGGTGGGCTGGGCCACCCATTTCTGAACCGAGAGCGACTCACGCTGGGGCAGCGCGATCTCGGGGTAGACCTCGACGACGGCCTCGAAGTGCATTTCGGCCGGGGTGGGTGCATCGGCGGCTGGTGGGGTTGCATCGAGGGGCTGAATGCTCGGGGGGCCTGCGGGCTTGAGTTTCTGAGCAACCACCGCCTCGCTGTAAGCCCGGCTCACAACATCGCCGATGGCCTCGGACTGGGCCTGGGCACCGTAGGCCTGGGCGACCACCTTCATGGGCACCTTGCCGGGCCGAAAGCCAGGCATCTTCATGGTCTTGCCCATTTTCGCGAGCCGCTTCTGGGCCTGGGCCTCCACCTCCGACATGTGGATGGTGAGGGGAAATTTGCGCTCAAGGCTGGAAGGGCTGGTGGTGGTTTCTGCTGTCATCGTCTGCTCAATGTGTTGATCGGTTGGTGCGAAGGGCGGGACTCGAACCCGCACACCTTTCGGCGTCAGGACCTAAACCTGGTGCGTCTACCAATTTCGCCACCTTCGCGAGGAATCGGCCCCGAAAGCCGTCTTTCTGCATTGTATCGAATGCCCACCGACTAGAATTCCGCATGGATTCCGAACGACTCGGCCGTGCCGTGCATGGTGGCGATCACTACGAGAACTTTCCGGTGGCCTCCTGGCTGCTGCCGAAGGCCTTGCGGCCCGATGTCCTCGCCCTTTACCGATTCGCGCGCGCCGGCGATGACCTGGCGGATGAGCCGATCGCGGGTGGCACGATGACAGACCGGCTGAAGGGGCTTTCCGAGCTCGCCGAGGGGTTGGAGGGCCGAGGCCATGGCCCGCTTGCAGCACTCGGGCAACAGCTTCGCGCGCGCCTCGATGCCAAAGGCATCGACCCACAGCCCGCCCTCGACCTCTTGTCTGCCTTTCGGCAGGACGCAGGCTTTGCCCCGTTTTCAGACTGGCGCGCGGTGCTCGACTACTGCAGCCGATCGGCAAACCCCATCGGCCGCCTGCTGCTGCAATTTGCCGGTATGGCTGATACGCACCTGCTGGCCCATAGCGACAACATCTGCTCGGGCCTTCAGTTGATCAACTTTGGGCAGGACCTCCACGAAGACCTGGCCCGGGGCCGACCGACTGTGCCGACCTGTGACTGGCCCGCGGCCTGGCAGTGGTCAGACCCAAGCTCGTTTGTCGCACCCCTGCCCGCGGATGAGCAGGCCCGCCTCACCCGCCTGCTTATCGACCGCGGCATGGCCATGCTGGCCTTGGGGCAGCCCCTGGCCGCAGCGCTGCGACGGGCGGGCCCGTCGCCATCGCTTCGACTTGCCCTGGAGATTGCCATCACGCGACGAGGGGGTTGCTGGGTGGGCAAGCAGCTCTTGGCCAGCCCACTCACACCCTGGCACCGCTCCATTCGCCTGACCTGGTGGGCCCTGCCAGGCCTGCTGGCCGGCGCGCTACAAGACCTGCGGGCCGCCGCATGACGCCCGAACAATATTGCGCCCAGAAGGCGGCCTCCGCGGGCTCGAGCTTCACCGTGGCCTTCAAACTGCTGCCCGACGAGAAGCGCTCGGCCATGGAGGTGCTCTACGCCTATTGCCGAGAGGTGGATGACATTGCCGATGAGGTCGAGGACCCCACCGTGGCCGGCATGAAGCTCGCCTGGTGGGCCACCGAGCTCGAACGGGTTCGAACGGGCACGCCCACGCACCCGGCCGGCAAGGCATTGCAAGGCATTCGAGGGCGCTTCGAGCTCGAAGATGCCGACCTCGATGCCATTCTCGAGGGCGTGCGGCGAGACCTCCACCCCATGCACCTGGCCGACTGGTCGGCGCTCGATGGCTACTGCGATCAGGTCGCGGGCGCAGTGGGTCGCCTGTCTGCCCGCATCTTCGATCGGCCCAGCGCCGACACCCTGGCCTATGCCACCGAATTGGGCCTCGCCCTTCAGTACACCAACATTCTGCGAGACGTGGGTGAGGACGCGCGCCGCGGCCGGGTCTACCTGCCGGAATCCTTGCTGCACCAACACGGCCTGACACGCCAAGGCATCCTGAAGCTGGAAGACACCCCCAGCCTGCGGGCAGCGCTGCGCGAGTTGGCGCAGCGGGCCAACGTCCGGTACGACAACGCACTGGCCCACCTGCCGGTGTCCGAGCGCCGCGGCCAGCGTGCAGGCCTGGTCATGGGAGCCGTCTATCGCGACCTCCTACGGGCGATTGAAGAGAGCCAATTCGACGTCATGGGCCAGCGCATCTCGCTCGGCCCCGCGCGCAAGGCCTGGGTGGCAGCCACCGCCGCACTCGGCCGCCTGCCGCGCTGAACGGCCAGATGACGCAATCCGTGGCCATCATCGGGGGGGGCTGGTCGGGCCTCTCGGCCGCGGCCGCACTCTGCCAAGACCGGCCAAGCGGTATGCAGATCAGCCTGCTCGAGGCCGCACCGCAGCTCGGTGGTCGCGCCCGAGGCCTCTCCTGGGATGGCCTTCCCATCGACAACGGCCAACACCTGATGCTGGGGGCCTACGAGTCCACGCGGAGCCTGCTCCACTGGGCCGATGTGCCCACCGGGGATTGGCTCTCCAAGGGGCTCGAATGGGTGCACCAGCCATTGAACCGCCCGGCATTTGGCTTTCAGATTCCAGCCGCGGGCTGGCCCATGCGACTGATTGCAGGCGCCCTCGCACCCACCCCCATGGAATGCCAGAAATGGCCATGGCCGGGACGGCTGGGCCTCATGCGTCTGCTCTGGTCGGCCCATCGCGCGAACTGGCAGGCCAGCGGCGCTGCCCAGGAATGGCTGATCGGCTGCGGGCCACTCTACGGCGTGGACCGGCAGTTCTGTCGCCCATTCATTGAGGGTGCGCTCAACACCGACTGGACCGAGGCGAGCGCTGCCGTGTTCTTGCGAGTGCTCCACGACACCATGGCGGGCGGGGCCCGGGCCACCGACGCCCTGCACCCACCCGACAACCTCTCCGACGCGGCCATCGACCCACTCGCCAAGCAGCTGGTTGCGCACGGCGTCCGCATCCAACTCGGTTGTCGCGCAAGACGCCTGCGCCCAGGGGGCGATGGGCGGTGGCATGTCGAGGCAGATGCCAACGGCCCGCGTGAGGCCTTCGACCATGTGGTGGTCTGCCTGCCCACCCGCGAGACCGATCGGCTCTGGCAGGCCAGTGCACTGCCCGAAACCGATGAGTCCAGACGCTGGTCGCTGGTGGAGACACGCGGCATTGCCACCCTCTGGCTCGCACTGCCCGAGCGCCCTGCGCACGGCTGGCTGCCCAGCCATCGACTGCTCGCCATCGAGACACCACAAGGTGCCACCATCATGGGGCTGGCGCGGCCTGCGGGCGCATGGGGTCAGGTCGTTGGGCTGGTGGCCAGTGCGGTCTCACCGATACAAGGCTGGGATGCGGCAGGCCTGTCGCTCTGGGAGGCCGCCACACGTTGGCTTGCGCCGATGGGCCTGGGCGAACCCAAGCAATGGCGCCATCGCATCACGCACGAACGACATGCCACCTGGGCTTGCACGGCAGGCCTGGTGGACGCAGGCCAGGCCTGGGGCAGCGCAAACCTGTTGGAGGCCGGCCTCTGGCGCGCCGCAGACGACCTCTGCCCCGGCTACCCCGCCACCATTGAATCTGCGGTTCGCGCCGGCCGACAGGCCGCGCGTTCAATCCTCGAAGATCGCCGCCAGCGCGTCTGAGAGGCGCGAGACCGGCCGAACCGTGAGGCCGGGAATCGCCCGCTTGGGGGCGTTGGCCTCGGGCACGATCGCCCGAACAAAGCCCAGGCGTGCTGCCTCGCGCAGTCGCTCCTGGCCGCGCGGCGATGGCCGAACCTCACCGGCAAGACCCACCTCACCAAAGACCACGAGGCCTGAGGCCAGAGGCCGATCGCGCAGGGACGAGGCCACGGCCGCGAGGATGGCCAGGTCTGCGGCCGTCTCTTGTATGCGAACGCCGCCTACCGCATTGAGGTAGACATCGCGATCGAAGCACGGGATGCCCGCATGCCGATGCAAGATGGCGAGCAAGAGCGCCAGGCGTTGAGGATCCAGGCCCACACAGAGTCGACGTGGCTGGCCAGAATGCGCCTCATCGACGAGCGCCTGAACCTCCACCAACAGGGGGCGACTGCCCTCCTGGGTGACGAGCACCGCGGATCCGGACACGCGCTGGGCGGGCTCAGAGGCGCTGCCGAGTTGGGCCTGCGTGAGAAAGAGCGCCGACGGATTGGTCACCGGCTTGAGGCCACGGTCGGTCATCGCAAAGACACCCAACTCATTGACCGTGCCAAACCGATTCTTCACCGCACGCACGACCCGAAAGGCCGCCTGCGGATCGCCTTCGAAGTAGAGCACCGCATCGACCATGTGCTCGAGCACCCGGGGGCCTGCGAGGGCACCCTCCTTCGTGACATGGCCCACCAGGAACAGGCCGCGGCCCGTCTCTTTGGCCCAGCGCGTGAGCTGTGCAGCGCATTCGCGCACCTGAGAGACCGACCCTGGCAGTGCACCGACCTGGTCCGAGAAGACCGTCTGGATGGAGTCGATCACCACCAGCTGCGGCCGGCGCTGCTGCATGCATTCAAGCACCTTTTCCAGGTGCGTCTCTGCAAGGATCTCGATGCGACCCATGACCGCATCGGCAAGCCCCAGGCGGCGGGCTCGCAGGGCCACCTGATCGGTGGACTCCTCGCCCGACACATAGAGGACACTGGCCGCCTGCGCCGAGGACACATGCTCGGCAATCGCCTGCAGCAGGAGGGTCGACTTCCCAATGCCGGGGTCACCGCCAATCAACACCACCCCGCCGGGCACCATGCCCCCGCCCAGCACGCGATCAAATTCATCGAGGCCCATGCTCCAGCGCGGCAGCTCCACCACCGAGACCTCGCTGAGCCGCTGCACTCCCATGGCCGGGGCAAAGCCCACGGTTCGCGATGCGGTCTTTCCGGTGGCCGGTGCTCGACCTACGGACAGCGTATTCCAGGCGCCACAGCCATCGCACTGCCCCTGCCACTTCGCATGGGACTGGCCGCAGGCCTCACACAGAAAGACTGCCTTGTCCTTGCTCACCGTTGCCTGGGCACACGTGGCGTCACCGCCGTGAGCAATTCGTAGGCGGAAGTGCCGCAGGCCTGGGCCACACGGTCGACGGGAAGCCGCGCGCCCCAGAGCTCGACGGGGCTGCCCACATCGAGCTCGGGATGGTCGGTGAGATCGACCGTGATCATGTCCATCGAGACCTGGCCCACCAGCATGCAATGCACACCACCCACCAGCACCGGCGTACCATCGGGGGCCGTGCGGGGATAACCATCGGCATAGCCCGCGGCCACCACGCCAATTCGACTCGGTCGTGCAGCACGCCAGCGCCCGCCATAGCCAACCGCCGCACCAGGCTGCACCTGCTGGACAGCGATGATCTCCGTGCGCAGTTCAGATGCCGCCAAGAGCCCCAGTGCTTCGGCGCTCGCCACACGGTGATCGGCTGGCGGCACAACTTGCCCCGATGCCCAGGGCCCCAAAAACGGGCTCGCCCCATACAGGCTCAGGCCCGGCCGCACCCACTCCGCGTCCTGGCTAATCTCAGACCAGACCGCGGCCGAGTTGCAGGTGGAGATGGCCTCCTCCGGGGCACGGGCCACCTGGGAGAGTGCAAGTTCGAAGGCCTGCAGTTGCGACGCCGTGCCACCTGTCACCTCAGCCTGCGCGTAGTGGGTCATGAAGCCCAAGGCAATGCCCTGCGCCCGATGGTCTGCACAGGCCTGCAGCACAGTGCCCATTTGATCGGGCCGAAAGCCCAGACGATTCATCCCGGTGTTGAACTTGAACCAGTGCCGACCCTTGGCCAACGGTGCACGCAACACCTTGGAGGCTCGCCACCAGTCCAATTGTCGGGGGTGATGAAAAACAAGGTCCACATCCAGCGCGACGGCCTGCGCGAGGTCTGCGGACTCGAAGATACCCTCCAGCATGAGGACGGGCTTTTGCCAGCCGAGCGATCGTGCGGCGCTGGCCTCTTGAAGGTCGAGCACGGCCAGGCCATCGGCCTGCGCGAAGGCAGACACGGCCAGGTCGATGCCGTGGCCATAGGCGTTGGCCTTGGCCACCGCCCAGATGCGTCGGTTGGCCGGCAGGGCTGCGCGCAGGGCCCGAAGGTTGTGCGTCAGCGCGTCCGGCATCAGCACCAAGGAAATGGGACGAGGCATGTCAGGATTGTAGAGGCGGGCGGGCCAATGCCTCGCGCATCTCACGGCGCAGGGCACACAAGGCCGACCAGGCCGCTCGCTTGCCGTGGGCCGAGAGAATCTGGTCTGCATTGGGAAGGCCCGCATGCAGGCGTTGATCGGCATCCAAGGCCACGGCAATCTCAATGCCTTGGGCACCCGACTCACCTGCGGCCCATTCAAGGGGAAGGCCGTGGTCTCCCAGGCCCAGGCTCAACATGTGCTCGACCAGTCGGCGCAGGCCAGGGTTCGGCCAAGGCCCACGGATGTGAATGCGAGCCACCGACCCTTCTTTTATCGCGGGGGCCGCTGCCTCGTGTCCAGCCGCAGCACCCCTGGGCACCCATTGCACATCCAAGCCCAACACCGCAAGGCCTCGGCTGCTGATCATGCAGTGCTCACCTCGACCAGCGCGCGCGCAAAGACGACAGCGTCCTCGCGGCGGCCAGACTCTGCGGGGTAATAGCCCCGCCGGGTGCCAACCTCAGTGAATCCGTTGCGCTGATAGAGCCGCACTGCCGAGCGGTTGCTCGGCCGGACCTCCAGGAGCAGGCGTTCAAACCCCTGCTGTGTCAAGGCGCGCATCAACTGATCCAGCATCCATTGGCCCAGCCCACGACACTGACGGGCCGGCGCAATGGTGAAGTTGAGCAGATGGGCCTCCTGCACAACGGGCATCCAGACGAGATAGCCCACCATGGCCCCCTGCTCCACGAGCTTAAGCCCCTCATAGCCTGCGGCCAGAGAATCTTCAAAGTTGCCGGATGTCCACGGGTGGCTGTAGGCCTGCTTCTCGATGACCATGATCGAGGCGATGTCGTTGCGATGCATGGGGGCCAGCACCAGGCTGGCCGAGACCGCCCGCTCGGCCAAGGTCTGCGCCACACGGTCGCGCACATAGAGCGGCTGGGCGGCCACCGGCATCACCGTGGCAGGGTGGTCTGATGGACCCGCCACCAGCCGTTGCTCAGCGACCTTCATGACCTGAGCAGCCAGGGTCATGCCCTGGGGGTGCGCATCCTGCGCGAGCAGCGTGGCCCCCGAGAGTCCCGCCTCCAAGGCGGGCACCACGCGGGGGTCTCCCACCAGGCTGAGCTGCTGCAAGTGGGCGCGCCAGTGCACCACGCCGCGAAAAGCCTCACCGAGCCGCGCATCGAATCGAATGTCGAAGAGCTGATCGCGCTGCTGGGTCTGACTGCCATTCGATGATGCGAGGGCGGCCATGGCCACGGCCTCGAAGGCACTCACCAGGTGGATCTTCAGGCCACGGGAGAAGCCCAGGCCCTGCGCCAGGCCCACCGCCATGCGCAGGCCCGTGAAGGAGCCAGGGCCATGGCAGACGACCAGGCCACCGAGGTCCGCCCAGCGCAGCCCAGCCTCTTGCAGCACGGCCTCGGCCATGGGCAGCAGCTGTGAGGCCTGGGCCTGGCCCGCGGGGGTCTGCCTTGCATGCCACTGCCCTGGCGATGTGGCCAGCACCACGCTGGCCACCGGGCCCGAGGAGTCGAAGGCCAGCAGGGGCCAGTTCCACGCAGTCATTCGAATGCGATGGTCATTTGGTGGTGAGTATCACCACGGCCTGCGCTGCAATCCCCTCTTGGCGGCCCGCAAAGCCCAGGTGCTCCGTGGTGGTCGCCTTCACATTGACCCAGGGCGCGCCCGTGTCCGCGCGGATGTTGGCCACCATGTTGGGCACATGGGGCGCAAGCTTGGGCGCCTGCGCCACCACGGTGGCATCGACCTGCGCCACCACAAAGCCCTCCTCCCCGATTCGGCGAACCACCTCGCGCAGCAGGACGCGGCTGTCTGCACCGGCGTAGGCGGCATCGGTGTCCGGAAAGTGCCGGCCGATGTCGCCCAGACAGGCCGCACCCAGGGCCGCATCTGCAATGGCGTGCAGCAGCACATCGGCATCCGAATGGCCCAGCAGGCCCTTGTCGTGTGGAATGGTCACGCCACCCAAAATAAGGGGCCGGCCGGCCACGAGGGCATGCACATCAAAGCCTTGGCCCACACGCGGAAGATCGAGTCGGCTGGTCATGGATTGAAAATCCTCTGTGAAGGTCATTTTGCGATTGTGGGGGCTGCCTTGAATCAAGAGCGGAGAGACACCAGCGGCCTCCATGGCGCTGGCCTCATCGGTGGCCTGTGGATGGGCATCGAGCGCCTGCAGAAGCTCACCCACCCGAAACATCTGCGGCGTCTGTGCAAGCCAGAGCCCTTCGCGTGGGATGGTCTGTTCCACCGCCGGCACGGCATTGCCATTGGGTAGCGTCCGCTTGACCGTGTCGGGCACTGGCATGGCCAGCAGCCCACCGCGCCCCTCCGACAACACCGTGTCCACCAGCCGATTCAAATCGTCTTTCGCGAGCCACGGCCGGGCTGCATCATGCACCAGCACCCAGTCCTCCAGCACACCCACCCCCAAGGCCTCGTGCAGCACCTGCAGGCCGGCTCGAACCGACTGCGCCCGTGTCTCACCCCCCACGGCACAGGCCATGCAGGCGGGCAACGCAACATCGAGCGTTGACCAATGCGTGTCGGTCGGTGCAAGCACCACCAGATGGCCGGCGAAGTCGTGGCGCTGCTCAAGCGGCATCAAGGCCTCGATGCTGCGCAGGAGCATGGGCCTGCCCCCAACGGCGCGATACTGCTTGGGCAGGCCGGCCCCCGCACGAAGGCCCTGGCCCGCTGCAGGAAGTATCGTCCAAACCCGCGCGGCGGCCCCCACACAAGACGCAGCACGCTGCCGGACCCATTGGGCCAGGCGGGCATCCGTGGTCGAAACGGGAAGGGGATCGCGCATCCCTCTAAAATTAACAGATGACGACCTCTGCTCAGGCGCAACTGGCGCTTTTATCGCCGCTTGCGCTCTATGGCCAGGCCCAGCCCAAGCCCGGCCAGTCCATCGCCCTGCCCCGCCCCCACGGCTCTGCCGACAGCCTGCTGCTCGCGGGCTGGCTCTCAGAGTTTCCAGCGGCCGATGCGCGGGTGGCCGGTGCCGGTGGGCTGCTGGTGGCACCCGATGCCCAGACGGCCGCGAGGCTTGCGGCCGAGATTCCCTACTTTCACCCCGGGCGACGTGTCTCGCACTTCTCCGACTGGGAGACCCTGGCCTACGAGGCCTTCTCCCCCCACCAAGACCTGCTCTCCAACCGACTGCTCACGCTCTATGAGGCCCTTCAGGGCAGCCTCGATCTCCTTGTGGTCGCCGCACCCACCCTGCTGCAGCGCGTGGCCCCGCCCGCCTTTCTCGCCGCCAACACCTTCTTTATCAAGCCTGGCCAGACCATCAGCCTGGATCGCCTGCGAGAGCAGCTGCGCACAGCTGGTTACAACGCGGTGAGTCAGGTGGTCTCCCCCGGTGAGTACGCCCTGCGTGGTGGCCTCGTGGACCTCTACCCCATGGGCAGCAGCCTGCCCTACCGCATCGAGCTGCTCGATGACCAGGTCGACTCCGTTCGGGTCTTCGACCCCGACAGCCAGCGCACCATCCATCCCGTCCAAGAGATTCGTCTGCTGCCGGGGCGTGAGTACCCAAGGGATGAAGCCTCGGCCATGCGACTGCGCGCCCGATGGCGTGAAACCTTCGAGGGCGACCCCTCCCGCTGCAGCCTGTATCGAGACGCGGCCAACGGGGTCTTCGGTGCCGGCATCGAGTACTACCTTCCCCTGCTCTTTGATGAGCCACTGGTGAGCCTGCTCGATTACCTGCATCCCCAGGCGCAGATTGCCCTATTGGGCGAGGCCGACCCCGCACTCCAGGAGGCCACTCGAGATCTGCACACCCGGTATGAGTTCTTGCGCCATGACATCGAGCGGCCGGTGCTGCCGCCGAGCGCACTCTACATGGCGCCCGATGAACTCTTTGCGCAGATGGGCCGATGGGGCCGCATCAGCCTGCACCGGGATCCCAGCGAATCGCTCACCTTGCCGGCGCCCGACATCCGTGCAGACCGGCGGGCCGATGCGCCGCTCACTCGGCTGACCTCGCTGCTCGAGGCCAGCGCAGAGGCCGGCGAACGGATCGCGCTGGTGGCTGAAACCCCCGGCCGCCTCGAGACACTCGCCCAGTACCTGGAGCGGGAATCGGTGGCCACTCAGACCGTGGCCGACTGGCCCACGCTCTGCGCACGCCAGCCGGAAGATGCTTCTGTGCTCACGGGCGTGAGCCCCATCCAGGTGGGGTTTGTGGCCCCATGGCTCGGGCTCACCGTGCTCACCGAATCCGAGCTCTTCGCGGACATGGAGCGGCGAAAGCGCCATGGCAAGCAAGACAAACAGACCAACGTCGACGCCATCATCCGCGACCTCTCCGAGCTCAAGACCGGCGACCCGGTGGTTCACCTGCAGCACGGCATTGGCCGCTACCAAGGGCTTCAGCACCTGGACCTCGGCGAGGGCGAGACCGAATGCCTTCACCTGGCCTATGCCGGCGGCAGCAGCCTCTTTGTGCCGGTCTCGCAGTTGCATCTCATCGGCCGCTACAGCGGCGCCGACCCAGACCAGGCGCCACTGCACAGCCTGGGCAGCGGCCAATGGGACAAGGCCCGCGCCAAGGCAGCCAAGCATGTGCGCGACACCGCCGCCGAGCTACTGAACCTCTATGCCCGACGGGCTGCCCGCGTGGGCCATTCGTTCCGCTTCGAGCCCTCCGACTACGAGCGCTTTGCAGACGGCTTCGGATTCGAAGAGACCCCTGACCAGCTCGCCGCCATTCATGCCGTGGTGCAGGACATGGTGCGAGACAAGCCCATGGACCGCCTGGTCTGCGGTGACGTGGGCTTTGGCAAGACCGAGGTGGCCCTTCGGGCGGCCTTCATTGCGGTCATGGATGGACGCCAGGTGGCCGTGCTCTGCCCCACCACGCTGCTGGCCGAGCAGCACATGCAGACCTTTCAAGACCGGTTCTCCAGCTGGCCGGTTCGGCTGGCCGAGCTCTCGCGGTTCAGGAGTGCGAAGGAGATTGCGCAGGCCCTGGGCGGCATGGCCTCCGGCCAGGTGGACATTGTGATTGGCACCCACAAGATTCTCTCGGCCCAGACCCAGTTCAATCGCCTGGGCCTGGTGATCATCGATGAAGAGCACCGCTTTGGCGTTCGCCAGAAGGAGGCCTTGAAGAACCTGCGGGCCGAGGTGGACGTGCTCACCCTCACGGCCACGCCCATCCCCCGAACCCTGGCCATGAGCCTGGAGGGCATTCGAGACTTCTCCATCATTGCCACAGCCCCGCAGAAGCGGCTCTCGATCAAGACCTTCGTGCGCCGTGAGTCGCCCTCCACGGTGCGCGAGGCGCTCTTGCGCGAACTCAAACGGGGCGGCCAGGCCTATGTCTTGCACAATGAGGTCAACACCATGCAGCACCGGCTCGAGGCCCTGCAGGACCTGGTGCCGGAGGCCCGCTTCGGCGTGGCCCATGGGCAGATGGATGAGCGCGACCTCGAGCGCGTGATGCGCGATTTCCACCAGCAACGGATCAATGTCCTGCTGTGCACGACCATCATCGAGACGGGCATCAATGTGCCCACGGCCAACACCATGGTCATCTACCGTGCAGACCGCTTTGGTCTTGCGCAGCTGCATCAGCTTCGGGGCCGGGTGGGCCGCTCCCACCACCAGGCCTATGCCTACCTGATGGTGCCCGATGAACAGACCGTGACAAAGGATGCGGCCAAGCGCCTGGATGCCATTCAGTCCATGGAAGAACTCGGCAGCGGCTTCTTCCTCGCCATGCACGACATGGAGATCCGAGGCGCCGGCGAGGTCTTGGGGGACAACCAGTCGGGCGACATGACCGAGGTCGGCTTTCAGCTCTACAACGACATGCTCACCGAGGCGGTCTCGGCCTTGAAGGCGGGCCGAGAGCCCGACATGGATGCACCACTGAAGGCCACCATCGAGATCAATCTGCACCTGCCCGCACTCCTGCCTGCAGACTACTGTGGCGACATCCATGAACGGCTGAGCCTCTACAAGCGCCTGGCGAGCGCCGCCACCAATGACGAACTCGACGACCTTCAGGAGGAGCTCATCGACCGCTTTGGGCGCCTCCCAGACGCCACACGTGCGCTGATGGAAACCCATCGGCTACGGCTGCGGGCGCAGACCCTGGGCATCCGCAAGCTCGATGCAAGCCATGAGCACATCAGCCTGCAGTTTCGGCCCGAGGCCTCGGTGGACCCAGCCCGCGTGATCACCATTCTCCAGCGCGATCCGCGCTTCAAACTCGCGGGCCCCGACCGCATCCGCATGAGCGCGGCGTCCGACGACCTCACCCACCGCATGGTGCACATCCGTGAGGCCCTGACCCTGCTCTGTCCCGTCGAGACCAAACGATGATCCCCCGCCACTTCACCATCACCCCGGGCCTCACCGACAACGGCTGCTCTGGTCAACTGCCGACGGGTCTTATCGAGCAGGTGTCGCAGGTGCTCCGCGCCAAGGCCGTCGGCCTGCGGGGAGGCGCCTGCCGATTCGAGTCCACCGTGTTGGCCACGGAGGAGGCCACGCAGGCTGCTGCATCATTGGCGGGGCGCCAGCAGGTCGACTGGGCCTGGATTCCTGAGGGCCAGACCTTGTCAGACTTTCGGGTGCTGGCCATGGACATGGACTCGACCATGATCAACATCGAGTGCATCGATGAGCTTGCAGACTACTGTGGCCAGAAGGCTGCAGTGGCAGCCATCACCGAGGCGGCCATGCGCGGAGAGATTGCGGACTATGCAGAAAGCCTTCGGCAGCGGGTGGCCCTTCTGGGAGGGCTGTCTGTCGATGCCGTGAACAGCGTCATTCAGGATCGACTGCGCTTCAACCCCGGGGCAGTAAGACTCGTGGCCGAGGCCAAGGCAGCGGGCCTCACCACCCTGCTCGTCTCGGGTGGCTTCACCCACTTCACAGACTTCGTGGCCGAGCAACTCGGCATCGACCTCGTGCGCTCCAATGTGTTGGAGGCGAAGGATGGGCGCCTGACGGGGCGACTCACAGGCCCACTCATCGACGGCCAGGCCAAACAGGCCAGCGTGCTGGAACTCTGCAAGCGACTGGGCTGCCCCAGCAGCCAAGTGATTGCCATGGGCGATGGCTCCAATGACCTGCCCATGATGTCGGTGGCGGGCCTGAGCGTGGCCTACCATGCCAAGCCTGCAGTGCGTCAACAGGCCATGCGGGCCATCTCCCATGGCGGGCTAGACAGCCTGCTGCTGGGCTGGAATGAACCGCTCCGCCCCGCTGTAAATTAGAAAGTGTTCGCCTGAACACCGGCCAAACAGACTGAGATTCACGCGGCGGGCCATGTCCAGGCCCATCTGGGTGACACCCGAGCGCGACAGCAGAAACGGAATGCCCATCTGGGCGCCCTTGATGACCATCTCCGAGGTGAGGCGCCCGGTGGTGTAGAAGATGAGTTCATCGCCCTCGAGGCCTTCGAGCCACATGCGGCCGGCAATGGCATCGACTGCATTGTGCCGACCGACATCCTCGATGAACATAAGCATCTCGGGGCCACGAAAAAGTGCACAGCCATGCACGGAGCCCGCCTGCTTGTAGACGGATCGGTGCTGTCGAACACGGTCGACCACCGCCACCAGGGTGCGCTGATCAAGCCGAGCCTGCGGGTTCAGGGTGACACGGTCGAGGTCGGTGAGAATGTCACCGAAAATTGTGCCCTGGCCACAGCCCGTGGTGACCGTGCGCTTCTCTTGGCGCTCCTTGAGTGCCTTGATGCCGCTGCGCGTGACCACGGATGCAGCACCCACCTCCCAGTCGACCTGGATGGACACAATCTCATCGAGAGCCTGCACAAAGCGCTGGTTCTTCAGGTAGCCCAGCACGAGCGCCTCGGGCGCACCGCCCAGCGTCATGAGGGTGACCAACTCCTGCTTGTCTACATACACCGTCAGGGGCCGTTCGCCTGGGATGAAAATTTCTTTCTCGCGACCCTGCTCATCAATCACCGTGACTGGGGAGACCAGTGGCACAGCTGCATCGGTGAGCGCGGGCAAGGCAGATGGGGTCGACATGGAATGAACTGTAGAGCCTCAAATGAAAAATGGCGGGTGCATCACCCGCCATTTTGAAGGACAAACCGCCCTGATGCCGGCGACCTTTAAGCAGGCGGCTTGAACGGGCCCGGATCGGCACAAGCAGCGGCAGCCTCCGTGCCAGGCTTCTTGTACTTGGCAGCCACCTTGTTCTGCACGAGGCAATTCTTATACGCACCCACCTTCGTGCCATGGTCCGCCTGCGCCTTCTTCAACGCAGCGGCTTTTGCAGCCTCTTCAGATGGGGGCGGAAGCGCGGCAAATCCAGAACCCGCCAACGCCATCAGACTCATCCCGACAAGCCATTTTTTCATCGTTGTCTCCTTGCAGACGATTGTTGTTTGTGGGCTAGGTCGAGAGACGACCGCGATGATCACCACCCTGCTTGACATCGTTGTACCAGAGGTCGTGGTGCTCCTTGCCCCAGTTCTCGTCGACATAGCCCGTCTTCATGCCCTGCAGCGCTCCCTCCATGCCAATGGAGCCGATGTAAATGTGACCGACCGACATGGCCATGAAGAGAATAGACGACACCCCGTGGACGATATTGGCCAATTGCATGTCTGCACGCGAGAAGTAGTCGACGCCCGGGATGATCGAGTTCAGCACCCAGCCTGAGGCGGAGACCACGAGGCCCAATACCGTCACGCCAAACCAGAACCAGAGCTTCTCACCGCCGTTGAAACGATGACTCGACCCCTTGCCGCCGCTCACAAGCCACTTGAAGTCTTGCGCCGTGGGGATGTTGTCCTTCACGTAGAGGACGAAGAAGACCACCACACTGATCGTGAAGATGGGCCCCACGATGTTGTGCACGTTCTTCAGGAGCCAGGCGAGAGGTCCGTAGGCGTCTCCTCCCAAGATGGGCAACAAGAAGTACTTGCCCCAGAGCAGAATGATGCCAGTGACCGCGAGAATGACGAAGGTGATCGCCATGGCCCAGTGCGCGTAACGCTCCATCGCCGTAAACCGAAGGATCATCCTTCCCGATGCACCGTCGTGCAGGCGGATCGTGCCCTTCAAGACGTACATCAGCCCAACAGCCGCAATCGCGATGGCGAGAATCCATCCCCCGAAGACGGTGATGATGCCATTGCGAAAGAGACGCCAGTCATTGCCGCCAGACTGAATCAGAACACCAGCCTCGGGCGTCTTGATCGAGCTGTAATGCTCGACATCACGGTTGACCTCTCGCCAGACCGGACTGTTGTTGGCCGGCTGGGCTGAGTCTGCCTGAATCTGCTCTGCAGCCGCTGGCTTGAGCTCTAGGACATTTTGAGACTGAATGCCCGGAAGACTGCCGGGCTGCGGTGCGGGTGCCTGCTGCGCCAATGCCGTGGCCGACAGGCCAAGCAATAGCGCACACAGGCCCTGGCGTAGGCGACTGGGCATCAGGTTCATAGCGGCTGTGACCTTACATAGTCGTTTTGGCTTTGGGCGCGCTCCTTGATGGCCTTCTGCCAGCTTGCAGCATCACCCGACGAAAAGTTCTTCTCGGAGTAGCTGTTGTCAGCCTCGACGTACGGCTTCTGATCGGGCTTCGGACCAGAGGACGTCATCGCGTCCTGGGCCTGTCCGCAGGCCGACAACAACGACACCGCACCGACCATGATCCACAAACGACCCTGTCTCATGATCAGCTCCGCTTCTCGGGCTGCGCGGCCGGCTTCTTGCCGTAGGCCGTGCCCCACCCGAAGAGCTCTGCACCAGCCGCCTTGCCATTGGTCTGACGAACCGTGACCCGACTGCGGAAGATGTCGGCGATGGTGTCGCCATCGCCAGCAAGCAGCGCCTTGGTGGAACACATTTCTGCGCAGGCGGGCAGCTTGCCCTCGGCCAGGCGGTTACGACCGTACTTGTCGTACTCGGCCTTGGTGCCGTTCTTCTCTGGGCCACCGGCACAGAAGGTGCACTTATCCATCTTTCCACGCATGGCAAAGGCCGCATCGGACGGAAACTGCGGTGCACCGAAGGGGCAGGCGTAAGAGCAGTAACCGCAGCCTATGCAGACGTCCTTGTCGTGGAGGACCACGCCTTCGTTTGTCTTGTAGAAGCAGTTGACGGGGCAGACCGCCATGCAAGGCGCATCCGCGCAGTGCATACAGGCCACCGAGATCGACTTCTCCGCACCGGCCACGCCATCGTTGATGGTGACGACACGTCGGCGGTTCACGCCCCAGGGCACGTCATGCTCGGCCTTACAGGCGGTGACACAGCCGTTGCACTCGATGCAGCGCTCCGTGTCGCAGATGAATTTCATTTGTGCCATTTTGATCGCTCCCCTTAGGCCTTGACGACCTGACAGATCGTGGTTTTGGTTTCTTGCATCATGGTGACCGCGTCGTAGCCGTAGGTGGTGGCCGTGTTGACAGCCTCACCGCGCACGATCGGGGCTGCACCCTCGGGATACGCCTTGAGCATGTCTTTGCCCTGCCACCAGCCAGAGAAGTGGAACGGGATGAAGACCGTGTCTGGCCCTACGCGATCCGTGACCATGGCCTTGACCTTGATCTGCGCCCCGGTAGGAGACTTCACCCAGACGTACTCACCGTTGCGGATGCCTCGCGCCGATGCCGCACGCGGGTTGATCTCCACAAAGTTGTCCTGCTGAAGCTCGGCAAGCCAGCGGTTTGAGCGGGTCTCCTCACCGCCGCCCTCGTACTCCACCAGACGACCAGAGGTCATCACCAGCGGGAAGCGCTCGTGGGCCTTGTCGGCAACAGCCTTGTCCTGAACCGACTTGTAGAGGGTTGGCAGACGCCAGTGGGTCTTGAGGTCGTCGTAGGTGGGGTACTTGGCCACGAGATCCGCACGGTTGGAGTACAACGGCTCCCGATGCTTTGGCACGGGATCCGGGAAGTTCCAGACCACCGCGCGGGCCTTCGCATTGCCGAATGGGTGGCAGCCATGCTTCATGGCAACCCGCTGAATCCCTCCCGACAGGTCGGTCACCCAGTTCTTGCCTTCTGCCAGCTCTTTTTCTTCGGCCGTGAGTTCATCCCACCAGCCGAGTTTCTTGAGCAGCACATGGTCAAACGCGGGATATCCCTCTTTGATGTCGGCACCACGGCTGTGCGAGCCGGCTTCCGCCAGCAGGTTCTCGCCATCCTTCTCCACACCAAAGTTCGCACGGAAGTTGCCACCACCGTCCATGACATGGCGAGACGTCATGTAGAGATTCGGCGAACCCGGGTGCTTGATCTTCGCATTGCCATAACACGGCCATGGCAGACCGAAGTAATCACCAGCGAGGTCGTAGCCGGTTTCCTTATCTTTTCCGGCTTTCGCACGAAGGGTCTTCACGTCGAAGAGGTGCATGTTGCGCATGTGCGCCTTCAGACGCTCAGGCGTCTGGCCCGTGTAGCCGATCGTCCACACAGCACGGTTGATCTCGCGCAGGATGGATTCCACCTCGGGCTCGGCCCAGGTCTTGCCCGCAAACTTCGACTGCAGCATCTTGAAGTTTTTCGAGAGTTCCTTGCCAAAGCCGAGGCGATCAGCCAAAGCCTGCATGATCACGTGGTCGGGCATCGATTCGAAGAGGGGGTCGATGACCTTCTCGCGCCACTGGATCGAGCGGTTCGACGCCGTGATGGAGCCAGCGCACTCGAACTGGGTTGTCGACGGGAGCAGGTAGACCTCGCGGTTCGGGTTGACCTTCGCGCCTTCAACGGGGTGCGCTGCCATGGCGGCCGTGGCCGTGGGGTAGGGGTCGACCACCACGAGGAGATCGAGGGCGTCCATGGCCTTCTTCATGTCCAGACCGCGGGTCTGGGAGTTTGGCGCATGGCCCCACATGAACAGTCCTTTAACAGAGGTGGGCTGGTCCATGTTCTCGGGCTTCTCAAGCACTGCATCGACCCAACGGGAGACCGTGGTGCCGCTCTTGGACATCATGCCCGGCGCAAATCGTTTTTGAATGTCCTCGAAGGGCACATCCCAGACCGCTGCGTAATGCTTCCAGGAGCCTTCCGCCAGGCCGTAATAGCCTGGCAGGGAATCTGGGTTCGGGCCGACGTCGGTGGCACCCTGCACGTTGCAGTGGCCGCGGAAGATGTTGGCACCACCACCGGACACACCGATGTTGCCCAGCGCGAGCTGCAGGATGCAGGAGGCACGCACCATGGCGTGGCCAATCGTATGCTGGGTCTGGCCCATGCACCAGACGATGGTGCTGGGGCGGTTCATGGCCATGGTCTTGGCGGCCTGGAACACTTCGGCCTCGGACACGCCGGATACCTCGGTCACACGTGCTGGGGTCCACTGCTCCATGACTTCCTTGCGAACGGCATCCATGCCGTAGACACGGTCGTTGATGTACTTCTTGTCCTCCCAGCCATTCTTGAAGATGTGATGCAAGACGCCGAACAGGAAGGCCACATCAGCGCCCGACCGCATACGGATGTACTGGTCTGCCTTGGCCGCGGTGCGGGTGAAGCGCGGGTCAACAACGATGACCTTGCAGCCGTTTTGCTCTTTGGCGGCAAGCAGGTGGAGCATGGAAACCGGATGCGCCTCTGCGGCATTCGAACCGATGTACAACGCTGCCTTCGAATTGCGCATGTCGTTGTAGCTGTTGGTCATGGCGCCGTAGCCCCATGTGTTGGCCACACCGGCCACCGTGGTGGAGTGGCAAATGCGGGCCTGGTGGTCGGTGTTGTTCGTGCCCAAGAAGGCCATGAACTTGCGCAGCAAGTAGGCCTGTTCGTTGTTGTACTTGGAGGAGCCGACCACGAACAAGGAATCGGGGCCACTGGCCTTCATGATGGCCTTCATCTTCTTGGTGACGCCCTCGAGGGCTTCATCCCAGCTGATGCGCTTGTACTGGCCATCGACCAGTTTCATGGGGTAACGCAGGCGGTGACCGCCCTCGCCGTGCTCCTTGATGGCCGCACCCTTCGCACAGTGGGCACCCAGGTTGATGGGGGAATCAAACACGGGCTCATGGCGAGTCCAGACACCATTCTCGACCACCGCATCGATCGCGCAGCCCACGGAGCAGTGTGAGCAGATCGTGCGCTTGACCTCGATCTTGCCCTTGCCGTCTTGGCTGCGAACCGCTTCTGGCGAGGCCTCTGCCTTGCGAACAAAGCTGAGTTGACCAGCAGCGATGCCCACACCAACGCCCACACCCGAGCGCTTCAGGAAGGCCCGACGGTCGAGGGTTGGCATGCGGTGATCGAGCGCACGCGAGAGGCTCGAAACAAAGCCACTGGCCCTGGAACCCGGGGGCAGTGCAGTCTTTTTGCGAAGTATGGTCATGGTGGTCTCCCTCAGATTCGTGAACTAGACCAGGGTGGTCTGGTAGTAACGCTTGACATGCTCGGTGAGCTGGTAGCCCTTGTTCCCGCCTTCGTCAGTCTGGGCTGCAGTCGCTGCAGCGGCAGATGTGACTTCTGGCGACGAGGTGGACTGGGCCACGACCGCTGCGGCGGATGCAGCCACCACCCCACCAATTCCAAAAAGCACCTTGCGACGGTTTTCAACGGTTTTCATGATCCCGACCTCCAGAGTGTTGGTTTTACTTGTCAAGAGGATATGCCTCCTATGCGAGACGGTTTATAGGGGAAACCCTAAACTTCGGGAAGACCCTGTGCCGCCGCCTGCGTCGCCCCGAAAATGTCGAAGGCCTGACGCTCAATCTCGAAAAAGCAGCGGGCAAACTGCGCCACCGCCGCATAAAACAATGACTTGGGATGCCGCTCCAGCTGATCCAGGCAATCGAAGGCCCAGCCCCCAAGGTGCTTCTGAAAGAACACCTGCTGCTGCTCCAGGAGGCTTCGCCCACTCGAATCGGGCTCCCAATCGCCCGCCACCAGGTAGCGCATCACCTCGCAGAGGCCCGAGAGGTGGTCCTCTGTTTCAGAGGAACTTGGGTCTCGCTCGATGCCGAGCAACGCAAGGTCGGATCGAAGTTCCACCAATGGCGCACGATTCTGCGCACCGGCCATGTAGAAGGACCCGTTGAGCATGATCTCTGGCTTTCCGACGCTGTAGAACAAGGCGTCGTATTCGGCGCGCGATGCCACGGGCGCCTGCTCAATGGCCACCGACAGCAGGCCACGCCAGGCCACGGTGAGGGGCGCATCATCGGCGGGGTCGGGCTTTGGGGAGGCCGCCATGCGGCTGAAAAAAACATCGGAGGGCGGCGCCGCAAAGAGCTCTGCAATGAGGCCGTAGGTGTCCGCTCGGGCCAGGTCTTCCTCAGACTGACCATGGTCGAGGGCGGCGCTCGGCGCCACCAGGTTGATCTTCTGAAAGTCGGTCATGCCTCTTTCTCCACCATGTCCACCACCCTGCAATCGCCACACATTTCCAAACGCTTGGCCTTCTCGCCTGCAAAGGCGGGATGCCCACCAATTCGCTGCAGCATCACGGCCAGGCCTTGCTTGGTTGCAAATGGCTTTCCGCAACGGATGCAGCAGAACGGCTCTGCCCGATTCAGTTCGCTGGGCTCGCGCCGCTTCGCCAGTTCAGAGATGCGGGGTGCCAGCGCAATCGCAGCCTCCGGGCAGGTCTCCACGCACAGGCCACACTGCACACAGTTCTTCTCAATGAGCAAGAGCAGTGGCTCCCCGCTGCCATCCTTCAAGGCCTGCTCGGGGCAGGCGCCCACGCATGACATGCAGAGGGTGCAGCGCTCGTTGTCCACCACCAGGCCACCCATCGGTGATCCAGCGGGCAGCGCAATCGGAAAGGCGAGTGACTTCTGGCGCACACCCTCGCGGATGAGGTGGTCCATCACCGTCTCCAGCGCGGTTCGCTTGTCCGCGCCGATGGCGAAGGTTCCCGCGCGTTTGATCGCACTGGGCGCCAGGGCTTGGTTCAGGAACCCCTCGAGCCCCGCGGGGTCCGCCTTGGAACCCACGAAGAGTCGCACTCGGTCACCCCCAAGGTCGAGCCCCGCGAGCACGGCGTTGGCCATTGAGACCTGCTCGGCCAACGCCTCCTGGTATGCAGCAGCCTCCTGGCCCGTGAGCAGGATTGACACCGACTGGGCCCCATAGGCAATCGCGGCAAGCCAGACCTCCAGCCCAATGCTGGCTGCATGGTGAACCTCGAGTGGCAGCATGTGCGTCGGAATGCCCGGGCCACGCCCGAACATGGCCCGCCGGCCAATGGCCTCCAGTTGATCAATCGCCTCGCCGTGGTCTCGACCACCGAAGAACAGAACGGATCGTGCCGTGGCGCCAGCCTCTTGCATGACGGAGAGACCCAGTCGAAGCCTGCGCGCCACCACATCGGCATCCGGCGTTGCAAAGCGCATCGCCCCCGACGGACAGACGGTGGTGCAGGCACCGCAGCCCAGGCAGAGGTTGGGATTGACCTCCACTCGGCCCTTGCCATCTGTGAAGTGCGAGGAGATGGCCACCGTGGAACACACATCCACACAGGCGCGACATCCAATCTTTCCGTTTCTCCCGTGCGCGCAAAGCCGCTCGTCGTACTTGAAGAATTTCGGCTTCTCAAACTCACCGACCAGCTGGGCCAACGACATCAGGCCCGCCCAACGATCCTCCGGGCTTGCGCCACCCACATGGCGGTAGCCCATCGGCCCATCGGATTGGGGGAAGATGGGAGAGGCTGAGCAATCCAAAACAAGATCAAACTCATCCTCGCGCGCCTGCGAACCCATACGATCGAAGGAAATCGCACCAATCGACTCGCAGGCCTTCACACAGTCTCTGCTCGACTTGCAACGGTTGAGATCCACCTGGAAGCGGTCGTCGATGGCGCCCTCGGGGCATGCGGCCACACAGGCGCCACAGCGCACACAGAGATCGAGGTCGATGGGGTTGACCTGTTGCCAACGTGCCTTGAACGAGCCCAAGTGGCCAGTCATCGAGACCGACGCGGCCGAAAAGATGGGAAGGCTGCGATCGACCGGCAATGGACAGTCCACTT
Organism: Hahnella aquatica (SeqCode); assembly: GCF_965194505.1. GTDB lineage: Bacteria > Pseudomonadota > Gammaproteobacteria > Burkholderiales > Burkholderiaceae_A > Hahnella > Hahnella aquatica. The sequence goes on from NZ_OZ239144.1 coordinate 1,087,233, forward strand.
CGGTGAGGATGGCAGTCGGTGTGACGGTATCCGGAAAGTTCGCAACCAGTTGCTCGGCCAAGGGCAGAACGACCGAGGCCGGCCCCACCAAGCAAAGACGGCCCGCACTCCGATAGGTGACTGCGGGCACCGCATCCGGCGCCGGCAGGCTTGCAATGGCCAAGAGCGCCTTGACCTTGGGCTGCGCCTCGGCAGACTTCGCGGTCCAGCCTGCCATCTCACGAATGTTCACGAATCGAACGGCCACCGCAGGTGCCGGTGAGCGTTCGGCAGCAAGGCCCTCGAACAAGGGCGCCTCCTGGGTGCAGGCCACCACCAGGTCTTCGCTGCCCCCGAGTGCATCAAGATACGTATTGACCTCGTGTCGGCACAGGCCCGTGTGGATGGGATGCCCGATCGTGGCGGCATCGAGCTTCATGGTGCGATTGCAGGAGCAGACCAGGCAGGTGGTCATGAGACAGCCTCCCCCTCTTGCCCCGGCTTCTGAGTTTCGTCAGGACGGGCTGTACTCACCAACGAAGACACCCCTTCGTCCCTGGATTCGACCCCGTCATGGTGCATCTGATCATGTGACACAAGACTCTCCTGTGGACGCTCCTCCGGAGCGGAAGCCTGCTGGGAGACGTCTTGATCGACGCCTGCAGCAGCATCGGCCAAAAGCTTGTCGGCCTCCTCCTGGAGCATTTCCTTGCGCCATGGTGGATCCTCAAAAAGTGACAAAGACTCCGACTGCTGGAGGTTCGCCACCTCCGCCGCCGTGAGCTTGGGCATGTTGGAGTAGTCCTCCCAATAGACATCCATGTCGCTACGCACGTTGTAGTGAGGCATTGCAAAGAGCTTGCGCAAGGCCATGCTGCGAACCTCAGCGGCCACATTGGTCCCCATAAACCGGTTGACATCATCACCCACCGACAACGCCTTGGCGTCTTCCATCGAGGGCGCAGGCTGCTGTGGCTGCAACGCCTGGTCTGAACCCGGGGTCGAGCTGGGCTTGTTGGACTGATCCAACGGCGTCGGCGCAATCGGCTCGGTTACACGAGGCTCAGCCTGATCATTGGCCTCGCCCGTGGAGGGCCCGCGAGCCTCCCCTTGTTCCCGGATCGAGCGATCGATGGTTTTGGCGCGTGACCAGCGCGAGAGAAAGCCGTCTGCCACTAGACCTCCAACCGATCCTTGGGGCTCTTGAAGGATGCTGGCCGAGCACGCTTCTTGGGCTCAGGCTGGTAATGCTGGGCGAGAAAGTCGGTCAGCCAGTGGGCGGTGTCGAGGTCGATGGGGTGGCTCTCGACCAACTCTTGTGCATCCATGAGGCGGCCGGCCTCGTTGTAACTGAGGGTGATTCGACGAATCTCCGGAATGGGATCCACCATCTCGCGGTCCAGCCTCCAGTGCACAAACCAGGCCGGCTGCGCCAGCGAGCAGTTCAAGTAGTAGCCCTCGCCTTCATCCGGAAACAACTCCACCGGCATGATGCGACTCACATGGGCACCATCCGCAGACAGCGCGTTGGGGAAGGCGGCCTCTGCATCTGCCACCCACTCTGGGCACCAGACGGCCTCGGTCAGTTCCCAGCGAAAAGGCTCCCAACGACTGGTCTGCAACACCTTTGAGACGGTTGCTCTGGCCCAGCGCATGGGCCGGGCCGACGACGAAGACGTGCTCATCATGTGTTCTGCACCACGATGGTGGGGAACTTGCTGCTCATGTCTTTGCCGATCCTCGAGACGGACACGGCCACCTTGCGGGCGATCTCTTTGTAGAGGCCCGCAATGGCGCCGTCCGGGTCGGCCACGAGGGTGGGACGACCAGCATCCGATTGTTCGCGAATCGAGAGGTTCAGGGGCAGGCTGCCCAGCAGCGGAACGCTGTAGTCCTCGGCCATGAGACCGCCACCACCCGAGCCAAAAATATGCTCTGCATGCCCGCACTGGGGGCAGACATAGAGGCTCATGTTTTCCACGATGCCAATGACGGGCACCGACACCTTCTCAAACATCTTGAGGCCCTTGCGCGCGTCCATCAGGGCCACCTCTTGCGGTGTGGTGACGATCACCGCACCCGTGATGGGCACATTCTGGGCGAGGGTGAGGTGGATGTCACCCGTGCCAGGCGGCATGTCGATGAGAAGGTAATCCAAATCTTTCCATGTGGTCTGGCGCAGGAGTTGGTCGAGCGCCTGCGTGACCATGGGTCCACGCCAGACCATGGCCTGGTCCTTGTCGATGAGAAACCCAATGGAATTGCACTGTAGGCCATGGCCCATCATGGGCTCGATGGTCTGGCCATCAACCGATTCCGGCCGCCCCACGATGCCGAGCATGGTGGGGATGCTGGGGCCGTAGATGTCTGCATCGAGCACACCCACCGTGGCCCCCTCGGCGGCCAGGGCCAAGGCCAGGTTCACCGTGGTCGTGGACTTCCCCACACCACCCTTGCCCGAGGCGACGGCGATCATGTTCTTGACCGACGGAATTCTCTTGAGACCGCGCTGAACGGCATGCGCCTGGATCTCCTGGCGGATGGAGACACTGGCATTGCCCACACCGGGCACAGACCGCACTGCCGCGATGGCAGACTTTCGGATGGCATCGAGCCGGCTCTTGGCGGGAAAGGTCACCACCAGCTCAAGGTCGACATCCTCGCCGTCCACCTTCAGGGATTTCACCAGGCCAGCAGACACCAAGTCTTGGCCCATTTCTGACACCAAAACACCTTGCAAAGCAGCGCGTACTGCGTCCGTCGTCAGGCCCACAACACCCCCTTTTTTGTTTTGGACAGCCCAGCCCCAAGTTTAAAGCCCGGGGATGGCCAAACGCCGCCGCGCCGACCCGGGTAAACCATGGTCCTCCGGATTACCCCCTGAGCAAACCTGGGAAATCCTCGATGGCCCGCGCCTCGGGCACGCGATAGCCCAGACACCCCCCCAATGTCTGAGTCCATCCCGCCCGGCCAAGCCCAGACAGCAGGGCCTGCAAGGCCGGTTGTTGCTCGTTGGCTGTCTTGTAGGCAAGCGAGTAGACCTCCTCGAACAAGGGCACAAAGCCCAGACCCCGTGACTCGGCCACGGCCTCAAGCCCGAGGCCGGCATCGCCATCCCCTGCTCGAATGGCCTGCGCCACCGCCGCATGAGAGGGCTCCTCCTGACGCCATCCACGAATCTGCGATGGACTTGCACCGACCTCCTCAAGCCATGCATCCATGAAGGCCCGCGTTCCTGCACCAGGGGCCCGATTCACGAACCGGACACTGCCGTCGAGCAGGTCGTGCAGCGAGCGCAGTCGAAGGGGGTTGCCTCGCTCCACCAGAAGGCCTTGGGTCCGGATGGCAAATGGAACCACCCTCGCCTGTAGACCATCCGCAGCCTCGGCCATGGACTGCCGCAGCCGATCCAAGACCCCGGCGAGGTCTGGCCTTGGAAGCGGGAGGTGAAAGCCGGCCACCAAGGCACGCCCCTCTTGCAACGCCGCAATGGCGTCGAGGCTTCCAGAAAACCGAATGTCCAAATGCAGGCCATCGGCTGCCAGGACCTCTCGGCAGACCGCCAAGGCTTCGTCGTGACTGGCCACGACGCCGAGCAGTTGTGCCTTGTCATCGAAGGCCACTGCAAAGGCCCGCTCGAGGTCTGAACGCAACTGATGAATCTGCGGCGAGAGCCGCGACTGGGCCTGACGCTCCGCCCAGAGCAGCTTGTGTCCAAAGGCGGTGAGCTGAGCCCGTTGGCCCTTCTCCCAGACAATGAGCAGGCGATCGAAGGACTCCTCCCAGCGCTTGAGTTCACCCCAGACATGCCGGTAGGACAAACCCAGGGTTCGCGCAGCCGCGGAGATCGACCCCCGACGCTCCACCGCATCGAGCATTTCCATCAAGGGATGAATGACCAGGTCGCCGCTTGGCGCTGTGGGCGAAAGGCTGTAGGAGAGCGCCACGCGATGGACGCTCCGGGAATTGTCCTTATGCACGATTGTTTATATCGCCAAATGCTGCAGAGCCCTCTAGGATACGCGGACCCATGAACAGCCTTGTCGAAAGCATCTGGGTCGCAGCCGGTTTGATCGGCTCGGCCGACGCCACCCTGTTGAGCATTGTTGGCCGATCCCTTCAGGTGAGTCTATTGGCCACCCTCTTGGCCTGCGCGGCGGGAGCCGCCTTCGGGGCCTGGCTGGGCAGCCACCGGTTTCGAGGCCGTGGTGCAGTGCTGCTCTTGCTCAACACCTACGTGGCCATCCCCGCCGTGGTGGTGGGGCTCATTGCCTACCTTCTGCTCTCGCGATCGGGGCCGCTGGGCTTTCTAGGCTGGCTCTACACCGTGCCCGCGATGGTCTTTGCACAGACCATTCTTGTCTTCCCCTTGGCCGCCACCATGACTCGCCAGACCATTGAGGATGGTGACCATCGCCTGGGCGAGAGCCTGCGATCGATGGGGGCCAACGCCTTCTGGCGGCCTGCACTGCTGCTCGTGCACGAGCGGCATGCGCTGGTCACGATGGTCATCACCTGCTTTGGTCGGGCCATCGCCGAAGTGGGAACCGTGATGATGGTGGGCGGCAACATCGATGGATTCACCCGCGTGATGACCACGGCCATTGCCTTGGAGACCAGCAAGGGAGATCTCCCCCTGGCCATAGGCCTGGGCATTGTGCTGCTTGCTACGGTACTCGTTTTGAACATGATGCTGGCCTGGGTGCGCCGGCCCCGCGCCACATGACCATTCAAATTCGCAACCTCTGTGTGACCCGCGAGGGCCAAGAGATTCTCTCCATCTCCACGCTCGACCTCGAGCCCGGCCGGGCTCATGCGCTGGTGGGTGCGAATGGCAGTGGCAAGACCACGCTGCTGCGTGCCATCCACGGGCTGCTGCCCGAGTCTGGGTCCAGTGTGACCCAGCCCGCAGCGGGCCGCACTCGAATGGTCTTCCAGCAGCCTGACGCCCTTCGGCTCTCTGCGCGTCGGAACCTTCAATTGGCGGCATGGTTTGCCGGCCAAGGCTGGCAACAGGCACACGACACCGCTCAAAATTGGTTAGAGCGGGTGGGGCTCTCGGCACAGGCGGACCAGCTCGCCACCACCTTGTCGGGCGGCCAACGGCAGCGACTGGCCATGGCCCGCGCCCTGATGGTGTCGCCCCAGGTGCTGCTGCTCGACGAGCCCACGGCAAGCCTCGATGCGGCATCCTGCGAATTGGTGGAGACACTCATGCGCGAGTTCCTCGCAGAAGTGGCCTCCAGCCCGCGCTACCTGATCTTCACCAGCCATCAGTCGAACCAGGTGGGACGTCTGGCCGATCGCATCATTGAATTGGAGCGCGGACACGTGGTGTCCGACCAGCAGCAGCCTCGCTAGACCAGCCCATCGAAGGGAAGCACCTTCACCAGATCGCCCACCTTCGTGAGGCTGGTGTCGTGGTCGAGCACCACCAAACAGTTTGCATCGCTCATGGAGCGAAGGATGCCGGAGCCCTGCCCGCCCGTGGTGCGAACGCGCACGCGCCCCGCATCATCCAAAGAGAGCAAGCCGCGTCGGTACTCGGTGCGGCCCGCCTTCTTGGGAATCTCTTCGGCGGCCTCGGCCAGCACCGGAAGACTGCCCTCCCCCCGGGTGGCCATGAGTGCCAGCAGGCCATGGCGAACGAAAATGTAGAAGGTGACCATCACGGCCACCGGGTTGCCCGGCAGGCCAAAAAGAATGGCGGAGTCGCCCTCGCCCACCCGTTCACCCGACCAGATGCGACCAAAGGCCATGGGCCTGCCCGGGCGCATGGCAATGCGCCAGAACGTCACATCGCCGAGCTTGGCCATCATGGCCTTGATGAAGTCGGCCTCACCCACGGAGACCCCGCCCGAGGTCACGATCGCATCGGCGGCCGACGCCGCCTGCTTGAATGCGCGCTCCAGGGCGGTGGGCTCATCCGGGATGACTCCCATGTCAATGAGTTCCACACCCATGCGGGCCAGCATGCCGTGGAGGGTGTAGCGATTGCTGTCGTAGACGCAGCCGGCATCCAGGGGCTCGCCCACCGAGCGCAGTTCATCGCCGGTGGAGAAAAATGCCACCCGCACGCGTTGGGCGACCGAGAGTTCTGCAAAGCCCAAGGAGGCGGCCAGGCCGAGGTCTGCAGGACGGATGATGCGGCCAGCGGCAAGGGCGGGGCGGCCGGCCGTCAGGTCCTCGCCACGCAGGCGACGGTTGTCACCCGGCCGCACGGCCCGCGCAAGAAAGCGAATGGCCTCGCCCTCGCGCTCGGTGAATTCCTGCGGAATAACAGTGTCGCAGCCATCGGGCATGACGGCACCGGTCATGATTCGAATGCAGTGGCCGGCCGCACAGCGGCCCTCGAAGAGTCGGCCCGCAAAGGCCTCCCCGGCCACCTGCAGCGAGATGGTGTCGCCGTCGGCCAGGGTCTGGCTGTGAAAGGCGTAGCCATCCATGGCGGCGTTGTCGTGGCTCGGCACATCGATGGGTGAGATGAGGTCTTCGGCCAGCACTCGGCCCAAGGCAGCTCGCACCGAGACGCGCTCCACCGCGCGGCCAGACAGCTGCGCACGACACAGGCCGTCGATCACCTCGAGGGCTTTCTCGACCCGCAGGGCGTCCGGATCGTATCCCGTGACACAGGAGACGATCTGATCGAGATTCACCAAGGCCGACATGTGGGGCTCCTCGCCTAGGGGGTTCCAGGTGCCCCAGGCGCCCCGGGTGCCTCAAGGGCCCTGAGTTCATCCACCGTGTTGGCATTGAAGAAGGCCGCCGAATCTGGAAAGACCACCTCGGCCGCCCCGAGGTCGCTCGTCCAGCGATCGATCTTGCGGCCACCCTGCTGCAGGTAGACCAGGAGGCTGTCGTGCACCTCGGCCCGCATCAGCAGAAAGACCGGATGCGGCTGCCGAGTGCCATCGGCCTCGATGGTGACGGGGTAGGCCAGCGGCATTCCCGACGACACAAGTCCTTCATGAAGCGTTGCCACGAGGTCGGTTGGGAAATTTGGCACATCACACGGAATCGCCTGAAGGAATTCCGTTTCCGTGTAGGGCAGGCCCGAGAGCATGCCGGCGAGCGGCCCCTGGTAGCCATCGATCGGGTCGGGCAGCACCGTGACACCGAAGCCCTCGTAGACCCCAATGTTCCGATTCGCATTGATGAGCACCTCGGAGACTTGAGGGATGAGCCGCATCATGGCGCGAAAGGCCAAGGGCTGACCCTGGAAACGCTCCAGACCCTTGTCGACCCCGCCCATGCGACTGCCGCGGCCGCCCGCAAGGATGATGCCGGTGACCTGTTCCGTATGACTCATGCCTCGATGCCCTGGCTGGTAAGGTACTCATCGTAACTGCCCTTGAAGTCGTGCACGGTTCCATCGCCTCGCATGGCCCAGATGCGCGAGGCCACCGCATTCACAAACTCGCGGTCGTGGGAGACCACAAAGAGGGTGCCCTGGTACTTCTCAAGGGCCATCTGGAGCGACTCAATGGACTCCATGTCGAGGTGGTTGGTGGGCTCGTCCATGATGAGCACATTGCTGCGCTCGAGCATGAGGCGCCCGAAGGACATGCGGTGCTTCTCACCACCCGAGAGCACCTGCACAGGCTTGTGGACTTCATCACCTGAGAACAGCAGCCGGCCCAAAATAGAGCGAATGGCCTGGTCGTCGTCCCCCTCCTGGGCGAAACGCTGCAGCCACTCCGTAAGGCTGGTCTGGAGCTCAAACTCCGGGTAGACGTCCTGCGCCATGTAGCCAATCTGGGCGTTTTCTGCCCACTTCACCAGGCCATCGTCGATGTCGTATCCACCGAGGGCCCGTCCCACCATGGCCTTGACCAGGGTGGACTTGCCCGCACCGTTGGGACCAATGATGGCGATCTTCTCCCCGGCCTCGACCATGAGCGAGACCTTCTTGAGCACGGCCTGGCCATCGAAGGACTTCACCACACTCTGCAGATGAACCGCCTGGCGATACAGCTGCTTGGTCTGCTCGAACCGAATGAAGGGGTTCTGCCGTGAGGAGGGCCGGACCTCCACCGCGTCGGACTGAATCTTGTCGATGAGCTTGCGACGAGAGGTCGCCTGCTTGGCCTTGGACTTGTTGGCGGCAAAACGGCGCACGAACTCCTGCAGCTCAGACACCCGCTCCTTGCCCTTGGCATTGGCCGCCATGAGACGCGCACGGGATTCCGTGGCGGCCAGCATGTAGTCGTCGTAGTTGCCGGGATAGATGCGAACCTCGCCGTAATCGACATCGGCCATGTGCGTGCAGACCGCATTGAGGAAGTGCCGGTCGTGGGAGATGATGATCATGGTCGACTGACGCTCGTTGAGCAGGTCTTCGAGCCAGCGAATGGTGTCGATGTCGAGGTTGTTGGTGGGCTCATCGAGCAGGAGAATGTCGGGGTTGCTAAAGAGCGCCTGGGCCAGCAGCACACGCAGCTTCCAGCCGGGGGCGATCTCACGCATGGGCCCCTGGTGCTGCTCGGAGGCAATGCCCGCACCCAGCAGCAATTCCCCGGCCCGGGCCTCGGCCGTATAGCCGTCGTACTCCGCAAACTTGGCCTCGAGGTCGGCCGCACGCATGTAGTCGTCGTCGGTCGCGTCGGGGTTGGCATAGATGGCGTCGCGCTCGGTCATGGCCGACCACATCTCCTGGTGGCCCATCATGACCACATCGAGCACACGAACATCTTCAAACGCGAACTGGTCTTGCTGCAATTTTCCGAGCCGAATCTGGCCTTCATGAATCACCGAGCCCGCGGTCGGCTCCAGGTCCGCTCCGAGAATTTTCATGAGGGTGGACTTCCCGCAGCCATTGGCACCGATCAGGCCATAGACATTGCCGCCGGTGAATTTCACGGAGACATTTTCAAACAGGGGCTTGGCCCCAAATTGCATGGTGATGTTTGCAGTCGACAACATGATGAGACCTATCTTTTAGAGCTGGGACCAGCGTTGGGCATTTCTGAACATCTGAATCCAAGGCGAGTGATCGCCCAGGGACTTGAACTCGGGTGGCACCCAAGAGAGCTGCGCGTTGCGAAAGACGCGCTCGGGGTGCGGCATGAGAATGGTGATGCGGCCATCGTCGTTGGTGAAGGCCGTGGCACCCCCGAATGAGCCGTTCGGGTTGTGGGGGTGGCGCTCCGCCGGCTGGCCGGCCTCATCGAGGTAGCGCATGACCATGTGGGCCTGCCTGGCCCGCTCGGCGGCAGCCGCATCGGCACCCCAGTCGGCCCGCCCCTCCCCATGGGAGACCACCACTGGCAGCCGCGCGCCCGCCATGTCTTGAAAGAGAATGGATGGTGATGGCATCACCTCGACAAACGACAGGCGGGCCTCAAACTGCTCCGAGCGGTTGCGAGAAAAACGCGGCCAGGCCTGGGCACCCGGAATGATGTCCACCAGCCCGGACATCATCTGGCAGCCGTTGCACACGCCCAGGGCAAAGGTGTTGGGGTTGTGGAAAAAACCCAAGAACATGTCGCGAAGCCGGGCATTGAAGAGAATGGAGCGTGACCATCCCTGGCCCGCACCGAGCACATCTCCGAATGAGAATCCGCCACAGGCCGCCAGCCCACGAAAGCCATCGAGGCTCACGCGTCCCGCGGCGAGGTCGGACATGTGGACATCCCATGGCGCCATGCCAGCGGCATGAAATGCCGCGGCCATCTCGACATGACCGTTGACGCCTTGCTCACGAAGAATGGCCACCTTGGGCGGGCTCGGGATGACCACCGCCGGCGCCGACAGCTGACGCGCAAGCGCACTGGGCAGTTCCACCGCCATGGGCATGCGGGTTGATCCAATGGCCTCGAACTCTTCGGCCACGGCCTCGGGATGGTCTCGACGGCTGGCCACCGCCTGGCTGGTGTCCGACCAGCAGCGCTGCAAATGCGCTCGGCTGGCCTGATAGACACACTTGGCATCGCGGTAGATCTCGATCTGATCGCGCGGATTGGGAACCGCCACTTCGATGGCCTGTGCCGAGAGGCCCGTGGCCCGAAGAATGTCCATGAAGGCCGAGCGTTGCGCACGCGCGACCTGCACCACCACGCCAAGCTCCTCAGAGAACAAGGCCCTGACGGTGGCTTCCTCGCGCTGGACCGACACCTGCTCCGGGCGAATTTTGTAGTCGCCCCAGTCAGCCGCATGAGGGTCCACAGTGAGCAGATCCAGGTTGATTGTCAGGCCCATGCGCGCAGCAAAGGCCATCTCACACAGGCAGGCCAGCAGCCCACCGTCGGAGCGGTCGTGGTAGGCCAGCACCAGGTTGGCTGCGCGGGCCTGGGCGAGCGCGGCATGAAGTTGTTGAAGGGCGTTGATGCGAACAAGGTCGGGGGGTTCGCCACCGAAGACACCGCGCGTCTGCGCAAGCACCGATCCACCCAGGCGATGGCGGCCCTCGCCGAGGTCGATGAGCACCAGCACCGTGTCTGGGGCATCGGAGAGCATTGGCGTCCATGTCTGTCGAACATCGTCCACCGGGCCCACCGCCGTGAGGTTGAGCGAGACGGGTGAGACCACCGAGCGCGTGGTGGCGCCGGACTGCCACTGCGCCCGCATGCTGAGGGAATCCTTGCCCACTGGAATGGACAGACCGAGCGCCGGGCAGGCCTCCATGGCCAAGGCCTCCACCGCCCGATAGAGCGCCGCATCTTGGCCTTCCTCGCCTGCAGCCGCCATCCAGTTGGCGCAGAGCTTGATGCTCGCAAAGTCGTCGACCGGGGCTGCCCAGAGGTTGGTGAGCACCTCCCCCAAGGCCATCCGAACCGAGGCCGCCGGGCTCACCACCGCAATGGGTGAACGTTCGGCCACCGCAAAGGCCTGGCCACCGACACCTTCAAAATCCCAGAGGGTGACGGCGACATCTGCCACCGGCGTTTGCCACGGCCCCACCATCTGGTCTCGGGCCGTGAGGCCACCGACGGTGCGGTCGCCGATGGTGATGAGAAACTGTTTGGATCCCACCGTGGGATGCCGCAGCACGGCCTCAATGGCGCCGCCCAGATCAAAGCCAAAGGCCTCGAAGTCATCGGGAGGCACCGGGCTCGATCGGGCATCTTTATGCAGCTTTGGGGGTTTGCCCAGCAGCACCGACAAGGGAAGGTCGACGGGCTGATGGCCCGTGGATGTCGAATCGATGAGTTGAAGGCGGTCGTCCTCGACCGCACGGCCCACCACCGAAAAGGGGCAGCGCTCCCGCTCACACAGGGCCTCGAAGAGATCCAGCGAGGTGGCCGCGATGGCCAGTACATACCGCTCTTGGGACTCGTTGCACCAGATCTCTGCAGGCGAGAGGCCGGATTCATCGAGCGGTACATCTGCAAGACGAAACACACCGCCGCGATCCGACCCATGCACAAGCTCTGGAAATGCATTGGAAAGACCGCCTGCGCCGACATCGTGGATCGACAAGATGGGATTGCGCTCGCCCATGGCCACGCAAGAATCAATCACCTCTTGCGCACGGCGCTGCATCTCTGGGTTGCCCCGCTGAACCGAGTCGAAGTCGAGCTGCAGGTCGTTCTGGCCGGACTGAATCGAGGAGGCCGCGCCGCCGCCGAGGCCAATTCGCATGCCAGGCCCGCCCAACTGAATCAACAACGCTCCCACCGGAATGCTCGACTTGTGCACCTGCTCGTCGGGAATGACCCCCACCCCGCCGGCCAGCATGATGGGCTTGTGATAGCCCCAGTGGCGGTTCCCATGGTGCAGTTCGAAACTTCGGAAGTAGCCTGCCAGGTTCGGCCGACCAAACTCGTTGTTGAAGGCGGCGCCACCGAGTGGGCCCTCGATCATGATGGCCAGCGGCGAGGCCATTCGCGAGGGCTCATGTGGCGCCTCGGAGAAATCCAAGTGCGAGACCGCAAAGCCTGTCAGGCCGGCACGAGGCTTGGCCCCACGGCCTGTGGCGCCCTCGTCTCGAATCTCGCCGCCTGCGCCAGTGGCCGCACCCGGAAAGGGGCTGATGGCAGTGGGATGGTTGTGGGTCTCGGCCTTGAGCACTGTGTGCAGGGTCATCGGCCGAACCACATACGGACCAGGCTCACCAGCGGCCAACAGCCGATGGGCCGAGGCCCCCTGCAGAACTGCGGCATTGTCGGAGTAGGCCGAGAGCGTGCCCTGGGGCGTCTGGGCATGCGTGTGCCGAATCATCTGGAAGAGGCTGGAGGCCATGGGCACGCCATCGATGTCAAAGCTTGCATTGAAGATCTTGTGGCGACAGTGCTCGGAGTTCGCCTGCGCGAACATCATCAGCTCGACATCGGTCGGATCTCGGCCGAGCTTTGCATAGGCCTGGGCCAAATAGGACATCTCGTCATCTGAGAGCGCAAGCCCAAGCCGACGATTCTCCTCGCGAAGGCGGGCCATGGCATCAGCACCCAACGCCGTGATCACGAGCCTGCCGGCGGGACGGTCGTCGAAGTATTCCGATGCCGGCATGCCTGGGAACACCTCCTCGACCATGCGGTCGTGCAAGCGACCCGAGCAGGCCACCGCCGCGAGGTCCTTGCTGCGTAAAACATAACGAATGCCGCGCTCGACACGGCGCACCTCGGCCACGCCACAGGCGTGAAAGATGTCGAGGGCCTTGGAGGACCAGGGTGACCGCGTGCCCTGACGGGGCAAGACCCAAAGCGCTTCCGGCTGGGCCACGAGAGCGTGTACAGGCCGAGGAAGGTCGAGCAGTTGGCAGACCACATCGGGCGGGGGCAGACCACCGGACTCCCAGGCCGCGCCCGCATCGAGCTGCACGAGGTGGCACCACTGGGCCGAGACCACCGAGGCCGAGGCATCGACCTGACGCAGCTTCTCCGTGAGGCGGGCCAGACGGAAGGCAGACAGCGCAGGGGCCCCCGGGAGGCAGCGAAACGTGGACATGCCCAAATTATACGGATGTCGCTACTGCGGCTTTGTGAGCTCGAAGTGCCCCGTGAAGCGGCCTGCGAAGACCGTCTTGAGCTCCGCACCGTCCTGCCGCATCTGAACGTCGACCCCTGGCTGTGCCCTGGGCTCCACGGCCGAGACGGCCACGAGCCCGACGGGCCATGAGACCGACAAGGACGCTTCCATGGGCAGGTAGCCATCGAGGTAACGACGCATGAGCGGGCCGGCCTGCAGGCGCCATCCACCACCATCGACTGCATCCAGGGCCTTTGAAGACAATGCAATGCAGATGGAGGCCCCACGACGAACATCGGTCAGGGTCACGAGATGGCCATCCACCTGCACCCCGCCAATGCCCACATGCTCGCCGATCCTAAGGGTCTTGAGGCGCTGCGGGTTGAAGGCAATCACCACCTTGCGAATTGGGTCGAGCTGCCAATGGCATGTGGCCAGCTCCACCAGGCCGGTCTCCAGGCTTGCGGCCGTGAGGGCCACCCGCGACTCATACCGATAGGCATTGGGGTCGGGGTTCGTTGCCAAGAAACGGAGTTCTCCCTCTCGTGCAATGTCCGAGAATTCCAGTGCACTTGGCGAGGCCAGCGGCAGGCCCAGCAACAGGAGCGCCACGCAGGGCCACAGCCGGCGCCACCACCCAGGCATGAACCCAAACATCACCGACCCTGCTCCAGCAGTGGCGAGAGCACCGCCCAGATGGTGTCCAGTATTCGCGGCTGGGCAGCCGCGTTCGGGTGGATGCGATCGGCCTGGAAATAGCGCAGGTCGGTGGCGAAGCCCTCGAGCATGAAGGGCACGAGCCGAACGCCTTCTGCCCTGGCCAGCCGAGGAAAGATGGCCTGGAACTGATTGGCATAGGTGGCCCCGTAATTGGGGGGCACGGCAATGCCCACGAGGACCACCTCTGAGCCCGCCTGTCGGGCCGCGCGAATCATGTCACGCAGGTTCTGCTCCGTGTGGGCCAGAGACAGGCCACGCAGCGCGTCGTTGGCACCAAGCGCAAGAACGACCACGCGGGGGCGCACCTGGCCCAGCACGCGCTCGAAACGCTGCAGGCCACCATGGGTGGTCTCGCCAGACAGGCTCCGATTGACCACCCGCCAGGCGGGCGACTTGGGCAGGCGCTTCTCGAGCAGGTGCCCCCAGCCCTCAGAGGGAGACAGGCCATAGGCGGCCGAGAGGCTGTCGCCGTAAATGAGTATGCTTGGCGTGGACGCGAAAGCAGGCCTGACGATGGCTGTTGCCGCCAGCAGCATGGTCACCCCCAACAGGAGCGCAGCACGCCGTGAGCATTCAACACCAATCTTTGGCCATACGAGCAGTTTCATTGTTCAAGACTGTATCTGATGGCAACGATGAATTGAGCATTCTCCAAGACATCTCCTTGAATGTGTCACCGGGGCAGTCGCTGGCCATTGTGGGCCCCTCCGGCTGCGGCAAGTCCACCCTGCTCGGCCTGCTCGCGGGTCTGGATGTTCCCAGCGCAGGCCAGGTCTACTGGGGCGACGAGGAGATCTCCTCACTCGACGAAGAGGCCCGAACCGAGCGGCGCTTGCGCGACGTGGGCTTCGTCTTCCAATCATTTCAACTGCTGCCGCAGCTCAACGCCACCGAGAATGTCATGCTCCCGCTCGACCTCCTCGGCGACCCAGAGGCCAAAGAGAAGGCTCAGGCCATGCTGGCGAATGTGGGACTTGAGAATCGGCTGCACCACTTTCCAGCCACACTGTCTGGCGGGGAGCAGCAGCGCGTGGCCCTGGCCCGTGCCTTCGTGAGGGCACCGCGGCTCCTTTTTGCCGACGAGCCCACGGGCAGCCTGGATGCCGCCAGCGGCGATCGCGTCATCTCACTGCTCTTTGAACTTCAACGCGAACAGGGCACCACCCTGGTGATCGTGACCCACGACGAGGCCCTCGCCCAGCGCTGCGATGCCCGCATGGGACTGCTCGCAGGCGCTACCGCTTGAACCGATAGAACCGGTCGTTGAGGAATCGGCTGGCATGCTCGATCTCCTCCTCGAACCAGCCCGCGCGACTGCGGTTCGCGCAGAACTCCACCATGGTGCGAAGCTCGGCGGCCGACTTCATTTTTCGGAAGTCTTCGGAGTAGAGTTCCTCGCCCTTGCCGTCCGGCATCATGGAATTGTGGCAGGAGGCACACTTCTGCTGGTGCAGGGCCTGGCCCTTGGCCGCGTCTCCTTTGGGGAAGAGCGGCGCAGCAGAGGCCGAGGCCCAAGGGCCCAAACAGGCCAGCAGCAAGAGGCCCACAAGACGGGTCGACATCGAAACCGAGTTGGGATGCATGATGCTCATCCTCCGAGGTGTTGAGACGACCCGAGTGTAGCGCTCAGGCGCCCGCCAGACCGGGATTGCCCTTCATGCCCACCAGCTTGGGCGTGTTGAGCTTGCGGGGTGCGACCCGCTTCTTGTCCTTGAGCCAAGTCTCCACAACGTCCCAGACCATTTCGCCTGAGGCACCCTCGGCCACCGGCGCCCAGCCGGCCACCTTGTAAGTCTTCTGGGGCTCAATGGCCTTGCCCTTGAGACGCATGTCCTGAATACGCCGACCCATCTTTTCATTGGGTGCGCAGGTGTACTCCAGGCCACCCACCCGAACCATATCCCCACCCTGCTGGTAGTAAGGGTCGGGATTGAAGAGGTTGTCGCAGACGTCCTCGAGCACGGTCTTGATCATCTCGCCCGACATCTCGGTGACCGTGGAAAAGGAATAGGTGGTCGCGGTCTGGTCCATCACATGCTCACGCGTGATCGCCTGCCCAGGCAACAACGAGGTGCCCCAACGGAAGCCGGGTGAGAAGGCGAGGTCTGCACCCTTGACATCCATGAGGGCATCCACAATCAACTGATCGAAGCTGCCGTTGAAGTTGCCCCTACGATAGAGCAACCCCTCGGTGATGGCCAAGGTCTCCTCCAGCTTGGCCTTGTGGGGTGCACGAATGCGATCGATCAAGGCCGCCATGTCCTTGTCTGCGGGCAGCATGTCTGCAAACACCGGCAGTAGCCTGTAGCGGTAGTCGGCCACCTTGCCGTTCTTGACGTCGAAATCAAGCACGCCGAGGAACTTCGTGTTGGAGCCGGCGTTCGTCACCAGGGTGACGCCGCCCGCATTCTTCACCGGCACGGGCTGGATCACCCCGTCGTGGGTGTGGCCACCGAGGATGGCATCAATGCCACGAACCCGGGAGGCCATCTTGAGGTCGACGTCCATGCCGTTGTGCGACACGACCACGACCACCTTGGCACCCTTGGCCCGGCACTCATCGACCATCTTCTGCATGTTGTCGTCTTGGATGCCGAAGGTCCAGTCGGGCACCATGTAGCGCGGGTTGGCAATCGGGGTGTAGGGGAAGGCCTGGCCAATGACGGCCACCGAGATGCCGTTCTGCTCGCGAATGACATAGGGCTTGAAGACCGGGTCTCCGAAATCATTGGTCTTCACGTTCTGCGCCAGGAATTCAATCTTGCCGGCCAGGTCTTTCTTGACGATCTCCATCACACGGTCGGCGCCATAGGTGAACTCCCAGTGGGCTGACATCATGTCCACGCCCAAGAGCTTCGTGGCATCGACCATGTCCTGGCCTTTGCTCCAGAGCGCGGTGGCCGAACCCTGCCAGGTGTCTCCGCCATCAAACAGGAAGGCATGCGGGCGACTTGCGCGCATCATCTTCACCAGCGTGGCCATGTGGGCAAAGCCACCAACCTTGCCGAAGGTGCGGGCTGCCTTCTCGAAATCCAGGTAGGTGTAGGCATGGGCCATGGGCGTTCCCTTCGGAATGCCGTACTGCTTGAGCAGACCCTCTCCGACCACGTGGGGCACTTTGCCCTGCATGCCAGCCACACCAATGTTCACATCGGGCTCACGGAAATAGACCGGCATCAACTGGGCGTGACAGTCGGTGAAATGCAGGAAGCTCACATTGCCAAATTTGGGAATGTCATAGAGCTTGTCGCCCTTCTTGGCCGCCGCCTGCGCGTCTGGAAACCCGCCAAACATGCCTGCTGCCGATGCAGCCGCCATCACCCCCACAAACTCCCGCCGATTCATGTCCATTACCGTATACCCATTGATGAATACCGCACTAAAAAAAAGGCCCTCTCACAAGGAAAGGGCCTGGTTGATCCTGCAAAAGCCCCCGGACTACTGATTCACCGGGGAGGCTGGGTCGAGCAGCAGCGCCATGATGTCCTTCATCTGGCCCTCCGTGAGCAGTCCTGCATGACCGAACCGAGGCATGTTGGTGCAGGCGTTGTAGGCCTTGGCGTTGTAGAGCTTGCCCCAGGTGTACTTGACCACCGCATCGCCATCACCACGTAGCTTTCCGTACTGATAAAGGCTCGGGCCCAGCGTGCCGTAGGAGATCTCGGCCTTGGAGATCTGGTGGCAGTTGTAGCAGTTGCCACCGTTGGCCGAACCCGCCTTGTCGGAATAGGTCATGCCACGGCCACTCTGGGCGATCTTCTCGCCAGACTTCCAGTCACCAATGAACTTGCCATCGGCCGGAAACTTGACGGTCTTCATGTTGGCCTCTTCCACCCGCTTGCGGGTGGCTGCATCGAGATCTTTATTGTTGAGTTCGGCCTCGCTACAGACCACGTTGATCTCGTCCTGATTGAGACGGTCGAGCTTGGCCATGCCCTTCTCACCGAAAGACTTGGCCACAATCTCACGCGTCATTTTGTCGTAGTCGGCTGCGCTGTATTGACCAGCACATCCCACCAGGCCCACTGCAGCGGCCACCGCCGTCAGCATCAATTTCTTGTTCATGGTTGGTCTTCCTTATCGCTTGATGGTGGGGGCCAGTGATGCAACACCATTGCCTGTCACACCCATGTAGGTCGACAAGGCCACGGACAATTCACTGCCAAACTTCATCTCCGGAAAGCGCTGCTGGCGGAAACAGTCTTCCAGGCGCTTGTTCATGGGCCAGAGCTGGCCGTTGCTCACCCGATAGGCTGGCCATGAGGTGAAGGCGGCGCCAGCGGGCTCTTTCTTGGTGAGGTTGGGCAAGCCCTGCAGGCGAATCCGGGTGTTGTCGGCCGCGTGGCAGGTGGCACAAGCGAAATCATAGGGGCCGGCACGATAGAAGAAGGCACGCTTGCCCACTTCGTACATGCGCTTCTCTTCTGCATGGTTCTGCGGCACGTTCACCGGCATGCCCTTGGACTGCGTGGCCACCCAGGTGACCAGGGCCACGACATTCTTGTGGTCGTCGCGGTTGTAGGTCGCCACTTTGGGGGTGATGCCCTGCAGGGTCTGCATGCAATAGGCCAGGCGGCTTTCGAGGTCCATGACCTTGCCCGCATCGGCAAAGTATCGCGGCAGGCTCACATAAGCACCCTTCACGACCCCAGGGCCAAGGCCGAGGTCGCACTTTTCTAATGATGCGTTGTTTGGGCCAGCCTTCTTCTTCCAGAGCTCCTCGCCCTGCATCTCCCAGAGTTCGGCTGGGTTGCCATCGGCAATCAGTTCTCGATAACGATCGATGCCCTTTTCCGTTTCCGTCTTTTGGGCCTGGGCCAGCGCACCGCCCGCCGATAGACAGAGGCCCATGGCCAGCATGGCCAAACTCCGCTTCGCATATTGCATTGTTCTCTCCCCGCTTGTTGTGATCAAAAAGCAAGACGGGCCCATCGGGCCCGTCGTCGTCAAACACTTACGCAATGGCGGCCTCGTCTGTGCGAGTCTCACCCTTGTTGTCTTTCCAGGTCACTGCAACCTTGTCGCCTGCCTTGGCACCCTTGACCTTGAACTGGAGGTAAGGGTTCTTTGAGACCGCGGGGCCCCACTGGGCGGTCATGACGGCCTTGCCGTTGACCGAAGCGGTGACCTCCTGGATGAACCAGGCCGGCACGAGCTGACCATCGCCGCCCTTGCGCTGGCCTGTCTCCATCTCGTGGGACATCAGCACCCGAACGTCTGCCACATCGCCCTCAACACGGGCCCGAATACGCATTGGATTCGCCATTTCTATTCTCCTGTTCTGTTGTAACCGGGATCAGCCGCCGCAGCCGCCGAGGGTGACCTTGATTTCCTTCTTGGCCATGTAGAACTTGCCGTCGGCCTTGACCAAGGCGTAAACATCGGAACTCTGGCCCATCTTCACGCGCATGGAGACATCCGGCACGGCATCGGCCGTGAACTCATAGAACCCAGCCATCATCGATGGATTCTTCTCGACCATGACGGCCGCCATTTGGGTCTTGGCCAGCTTGCTGGTCACGCCCACGGGCACCACGGCACCATTCTCGGCAATGTCGGGCGACGTGATGGAGATGTCGCCGCTGTTCGGAGCGGCAGCCACTCCCATGGCCTTCAAGGTGTCGGCGATGGTCTTGGTCTCAAACCATTCTTTTTTCCAGGTGCTGGCCAAGGCCGGGTTGGCTGCGAAAAAGCCCATGGAGGCCAGTGCCGAATACACAGCGGCTCCGCCCCCAGCTTTGATGACGTCTCGACGATTCATGCTCATGTGTTGCTCCTCTTCAAAGGTGTGGAAATCATTTCTTCACTGCCTTGCTGGTGTCCAGGCCTCTCGTGGGACCGATCGGACGATTCTGCTCGATCAGATTGCCATGGCTATCGACTGCCGAGCCCGGCAGAAACGAGGTGATGACAACTTCCTTCTTGCAGTCTTTCATACATGCCACGTTCTTGACATCAGGTTTACCCTTGACTTCCCACAGCCCGTGGTCGGTGGTCATGCCATTGCGGTTGGGCATCTTTTGCTGCACCTGGGCAATGTTCTTGTCCGAGAGCACAAAGTCGGCCGGGACAATGTCACCAAGGTTCAAAATGAACGCTGTGACGGCATAGACCTCATCGGTGGTGAGGGTCTTGGGATGCGTCCAGGGCATGGCACGGTTGATGTAATCCCAGAGGGTGGAGACCGTGGCGACCTTCATCAGGGTGGTCCGCTGAGGGTAGTCCACCCTCGCAAGGTTGGCCACCCGGCCCGTCTTGATGTCGTCTTTCGAGGTGCCGCCAGCAATGGGCGTGAAGACCTCGGTGCTCTCACCGAACACTCCGTGGCATGAGGCACACTGGGCCTCCCAGACATCTTGGCCCTTGGCCACAGAGCCAGACCCAGCCGGCAGGCCCTTGAAGTCAGGGCGGACATCGATGTCCCACTTTTGTACCTCTGCAGGCGTGGCCAGACGGCCAATGCCGTCGAACTTGCCTGCGGCGTGGGCTCCGATGCTCACGGCCGAGAGCGATGCGACCAAAACGAGTGTTGCGAACTTAATTGACTTGAACATTGCTCACCTCCCCGGTGTCGGCCACGCGCCACGATTGGATCATGTTGTTGTGATAGATCGAACGGGTTCCACGAACCTCGCGCAGTTGGTGAACGGTCGGCTGCACATAGCCCGTGTCGTCGATGGCGCGCGACTGCAGAATGGCCGGCGCCCCGTTCCAAGTCCAGTCGATGTTGAACCGGGTGAAGGCCTTGGTGAGCACGGGCGTCTCGAGACGCGCAGTTCGCCAATTCTTGCCACCGTCGACCGAGACATCCACCCGCTTGATCTTCCCGCGCCCCGACCAGGCCAGGCCAGAGATGTTGTAGAAGCCTTTGTCGAGCAGCAACTGGCCGCCCGAGGGTGAGGTGATGACCGACTTGGCCTCCTGCATTCCGGAGTATTGGCGGTGCGTGCCATCGGGCATGAGGTCCACGTAGTGGATGGCCTCATCTTTGGTGGCCCATTTCTGGTCGCCCACCTCGATGCGGCGCAGCCACTTCACCCAGGAGACGCCCTGCACACCCGGCACCACCAAGCGCAGGGGGTAGCCGTTCTCGGGGCGAAGCATCTCACCATTCATGCCGTAGGCGACCAGCACGTCGTCGAGCGCGATGGACATCGGGATGGTTCGGGTCATGGAGGAGCCATCGGCTCCTTCAGCCAACACATACTTGCCGTTTTTCTTGTCGTAGCCGCAGTCTTCGAGCAGCACGGAGAGCGGAACGCCCGTGAACTCCGAGCAGGAAATCATGCCGTGGGTGTATTGCACGGTGGGCACGGCCACATTGCCCCACTCCATGGCCGTGTTGGCACCGCACTCAATGAAGTGAATTCGGGAAACCGACGGCAGCCGCATGAGGTCGTCCATGGTGTAGACCTTTTGATTCTTCACCAGGCCGTTGATCATCAGACGATGCTTGGAGGGGTCGATGTCCCACCATCCCTGGTGGTGCCGCTCGAAGTGAAGGCCACTGGGCGTGATGATGCCAAAGGTGCCCTGCAGGGGCGTGAAGGCCACGGAGGCGGCCGACACGCGGGTGAGGCCAGGACTCTCGCGACGCTGAAGGCCTTTTTCGAACTGGGATGGCATGCCGTAGCCGTTGGCCGCAACCGGCATGCCCAGGCCCGTGGTGTGGGCCGGCAGGTTCAGAATGTTCGGATCGCCCTGCCCCGACACGGGGTTCGAGGCCGCCCGGGCTACCGCGGCCAGGCTCAAGCCCGCTGTGGCCGCACCGGCTGCCAAAAACTTACGCCGCATGGCCTCCGGAGACTTGCCGTCCTCCGGTGCCAGGAAGTTCTCTGGCGCCTTGACCAATCGTCCCAGTTGACGCTCCGTGCTCATGACCTGTCGGCTCCCATGATTTTTGAGTGAAAAAAGTTACCCAAGGCCACCCGCCAGCCGAACGCACACAGAGCGGCAGAGGTCGGTGATCATGGGGTCGGAGATTCTGTAGAACACAAAAGTGCCCTCGCGTCGGCGATTGAGCACCCCCGAGCGGAAGAGCAGGCTGAGATGCCGAGAGACGTTGGGCTGGGGCAGATCGGTGAGGGCGACCACCTCTTGGACAGACCGCTCATCGGTGCAGATGGCCTGGATAATGCGCAGGCGTGCTGGCTCCGAGAGCAGTGCAAAGTACTGTGCAGCACGGTCGAAGATGAAGTCGAGCTCGCCCTTGTCGGTCACATGTTGGCCGAGGATGCCGACGTCATCTTTTGCTACAGGGGTTGGTGTCTCCGTCATTTGACGGCAAGATATGCTTATAGAGACATATAGTCAACAACAAAACGTAATGCGGCGCACAAATCTAGGCGCCGCCGAAAGGCCCCAGGAATCGCGATGGTCAGACCCATCTCAGCGGAGCAGCTTCCCGCCGCCCTTCAGGAGGCGGCAAAGGCGCGCGGAGCCCTTGTGTTGGTGGCCATGGCCAGCCTGCCCAACTGCCCCTGGTGCGATCTGGTGCTCCGAGACCAGCTCCTGCCCCGCATGCGATCGGCCGACCGCCCGCAGTTGCGCGCCGTCATTCTCGACATCACCGACCGGCGGCCCATGCGCAGGCCCGGGGCCGACCGCCCCGAGGTTGGCCTTGAGTGGTTGGCGCAGTCACCTCAGCAATGGGCGCGTTGGCATCGCATCCGCATGGCCCCGACGGTGTTCCCCATCGACCTGGCCGGCCGGCCCATCGGGGAGCCCCTGGTCGGTTACAACTCGGTGGACTTTTATGGCGCCTACCTCGAAGATCGCATTCAGCTCGCGAAGGCCTACTGGGCTCGCGGGATACAAACGGGAGCAGCCACATGAAGAGTGCCATCCAAGACCACGCCGCCCGCGAAGCCCTGCATGAGGAAGTGCATGCGAGACCCCCGATTGCGTTGTGGCCCGAGGAGCGGATCTACAGCCAGTCGCTGATCATCAGCACACCAGACCAGCGGCGCGCGCTCATGGACTGGATCGACCGGCTCACCTCAGCCCTCGATGCGGCCGTGCATCCGGTGCATGGCCAGACCGTCCGGGTGCTCGAGCTCAGCCCCTCCCCGGGACGCCTGCTGCTGAAGTGGGAGCTCCACGGAGAGTTCTGCGGCTTCACGGTCTACGCCCAGTGCCCCATGGCGCCAGCCGAGGGCTTCACAGACAGCCGCAAACCGCTGCAAGAACGGGTGCGCGCAAGGCTCGCAGAGCTGGGCATGGAATCGCTGAACCCGTCGATTGGTGAGCGCATGGCGGCAGTCGACATCGCCCTGCGGCCGGCTCCCCACACCGATGATGCAGCGAAACACGCCCCACTCTTCTCTGGCAATACCCTGGTGGGTTCGACCATCCTCTCCACCCAGAAGGCCCAGGTCTGGACCGACTTCCAGTTGGACAAAGAGGGCTTCGTCTGCATGCTGGTGACCCACGAGGGCATGGGCTCTCGGCAGGCCGGCCGGGTCGTACAGCGGCTCATCGACATCGACACCTATCGCATGATGGCCATGCTGGGCATTCCCCGTGCCAAGGCGCTCTCCGGTCCGCTTCGCGAGACCGAGTCTCAGCTGGCCAGCCTGGTGGAGCGCATCGCCAAGGCCGGTGCACCAACCCCCGAGACGCCCGAGGGCTTTCAGACCGACGAGCACCTGCTCACCGATGTCACAGCCATCGCCGCCCGCGTGGAGGAATGGATCTCGCTGCACGGCCTGCGATTTACCGCGAGCGAGGCCTACACGGAGTTGGTGCGCCGATCCCTCAGCGAGCTGCGGGAAACGGCCATTCCAGGCGTGCAGAACCTCAACGAATTCATGGACCGCCGATTCGAGCCTGCCATGCGAACCTGCCGCTGGACCCAGCGACGGCTCCAGGCCTTGTCAGACCGGGTGTCACGCACCACGCAGATTCTGCGCACCCGAATTGAGTTTGTGAACGAGCGGCAGACCCAGGCCTTGCTCGCCAGCATGGACCGCCGCGCCAAACTTCAGCTCAAGCTGCAGCAGACCGTCGAGGGCCTTTCCCTGGTGGTGCTCACCTACTATGCGGTGGGCCTCATTGATCATATGACCAAGGGCCTCAATGCTGCTGGGGTGGCCGCGCCGTCTGATGTCATCTCCGCAGTGGCCGTGCCAGTCATCGCGGGGCTGCTCTACATTGGGGTCCGGCGGGCACGCCGACTTGCAGCTCGAGAGGGCTCGACAAAACAGCCCTAGCCCCAGGCCATGGGCGATCAGAAAATCGAGCGACAATCAAGAGCCGAACCCTCACACGAATCACCTGCTGAAGAAGGACCCCCCCATGACCCTCTCCACCCGCTGGCTCACGGACCAACTGGCCGTGGCACCACAGCTCGAACCCGCAGACATGGCCGCGGCCGCAGCCGAAGGCTTTCAATCGGTGATCTGCAATCGTCCGGACATGGAGGGCGGCCCTGAGCAGCCCACGCAGGCCAGTGTTGAGGCCGCTGCCCAGGCCGCTGGCTTGTCGTTTGCCTACCTGCCTGTGTCCCCCGGCGGACAGACGCCCGAGGAGGCGCAGGCCATGGGCGAGCTCCTCGGCAGCCTGCCCAAGCCCATCCTGGCCTATTGCCGATCCGGCAACCGCTGCATCAGCCTGATCTCCCTGACCGCACAGCTTGGCCTTCCCATTCCGCGCTAACCCGCCCAGCTGGTTCGCGCCCTGGCGGCAAGACCGGCCTGCCGATGCGCGTCTGCTCGATGATGTTGTTGCGGCCGTCATTGTCACCCTGCTGCTCATTCCGCAGAGCCTGGCCTATGCGGTGCTGGCCGGGGTGCCCGCGCACCTGGGCCTTTACGCCAGCATCTTTCCGCTGTTGGCCTATGCCGCATTCGGGCGCAGCCCAGTGCTCGCGGTCGGCCCCGTGGCCTTAACCTCGATCATGACCCTCGATGCGCTGCAGGGCTATGCGGTGCCTGGCAGCCCAGAGTGGATCGCAGCGGCCACCTTCCTGGCCCTGGCCTCCGGCGCCCTGCTCTTTGCCATGGGAGTGCTGCGACTGGGCTTTTTGGCGCAACTCCTGAGCCATCCGGTGATGAGCGGCTTCGTCTCGGGCACCGCCATTCTGATCGTGCTGGGCCAGCTCAAGACCCTCACGGGTATTCCGGTAGAAGGCCAGACCGCACCAGAACTCATTCAAAGCTTCCTGCAAGGCCTGGGACAGTTCGAGCTCGTGACCATTGTCACTGGGGTGACGAGCCTTTTGCTCATCGCGCTGGGCCGTCGATTCATTCGGCCCTGGCTCACACGGCAGCCCATCCCTACAGCCACGGCCGAGCTGCTGGCCCGGGCCGTGCCGCTGGTCGTGGTGGGGCTGGCCACCGCGGTCCTGATGGTGAGTGGCATGGCCTCCGAGACACGAACCGTGGGCACCATTCCGAGTGGCCTGCCCAGCATCGGCCTGCCCGCCCTCGATATCCAAGGGCTCCAGGGCCTGCTGCTCTCTGCTGCACTCATCGGGCTGGTTGGTTTCATTGAGAGCGTCTCCATGGCCCAGACCATGGCGCGGCGTTTCAAGGTGCCGGTGGATCCAGACGCAGAGCTGCGAGGCCTGGGGGCTGCCAACCTCGCCTCGGGCGTCATTGGGGCCTTTCCTGTGACGGGCGGCCTCACCCGCACGGTGGTGAACATTGAGGCAGGTGCCCGCTCGCCGGTCTCCAGCATTCTGTCGGCCGGCCTTCTTCTGGTGGTCTTGCTCGGTGCCGGCGACCTGCTCCATGACATGCCATTGGCCGCCCTGGCCGCCCTCATCATTGTGGCCGTCTCCACCCTCATTGACATCAAGGCCTTTCGGCATGCCTGGCACTTTGACCGAATCGATGCCACCAGCTGGCTGATCACCTTCTTGGGCGTGCTCATGCTCGGACTGGAGACGGGCATTGTCATGGGGATTGTGCTGTCGGCCAGCGGCATTCTGTGGCGCCTGAGCCGGCCACACATCGCGGTGCTGGGGCGCATTCCAGGCACCGAACACTTTCGAAATGTGCATCGGCATCATGTGGAGACCCTCCCCCATGCGCTTTTTTTGCGAATTGACGGCAACCTGTTCTTTGGAAATTGGGTGCGCATTAGAGAGGCCATTGATGCGGCCCTCGAGGCCCACCCTGGAACCGTCAGCCACCTGGTGCTGAATCTGGCCAGCGTGAGCGACATCGACACCACAGCCCTCGAGGGCATGATTCGCCTCCAAGACGACCTGCAGGCCGATGGCATCGGCCTGTGCCTGGCAGAAATTCGGGGGCCCGTGGGCGATAAGCTCGCCGGCCAAGCCCTCAAGGTGCCCATATTCCTCTCCAGCCACGATGCCTTCGAGGCCTTGGCGGGAAAACCCGATTGACCGACCGCCGGCCACGGGACCACACTCCCCGACAATCAGACAACGCCGCAAGTGGTCAAGGGAGGCCCTCATGGCAGACGGTGCAGACCAGTCAGACACACAACGCAGGGAGTTGCTTCACAGCATCGCCTGCCTGAGCGGCGCCGCGCTGGCCCTTCAGCACACGCCAGGCCTGGCCTCGGCGCCCCGATCCGAGAAGCGCTACGGGCCCTCACTCCTGGTGAATGAATTTGGAGACCCCATTCGCGCCAGTCGTCTCGCAGAGGCCGAGCCATGGGTCTTCAACTACCCCTTTCAGGGAACGCCCGCATTTCTCATTCGACTTCCCCAGCCTGTGGCTCGCACCAGCCTGAAGACCGCCAAGGGTGCCAGCTACGACTCGGCGGCCGGCATTGGTGAGAAGGGCAACATCGTGGCCTATTCGGCCATTTGTGCCCACAAGATGATGTACCCCACACCGGCCATCAGCTTCATTGGATTTCGCCCGGGATTCAAGAACGAGCCCGAGCAGGTGATTCACTGCTGCGGGGACGATTCGCGCTACGACCCGACCAAAGGCGCCCGAGTCCTGGCGGGCCCGGCCGAGCAGCCGTTGGCCACCATCTTGCTCCGATGGGACCCAAAGACCGACCAGCTCACCGCCGTGGGCACCGCCGGTGGCGAAATGTTCGATGCCTTCTTTGAGAAGTACGCCTTCAAGCTCGCACTCGACAACGGCCCAAAGGCCAACCACCTCTGCGACAAGACCACCCTGGCCAAGCCCATGAAGGCTTACAGCCGGCAGGTTCAAACCTGCAAGGCCTGAACATTTGCGCCAATAGGCTTGTATCCTAGGGTCTCTTGACCTCGAAGGAGCCAGCCATGACCGTGTACTGCAAACCCGCACCGAACCACTCGTCCTGGCGCCGCTCGCAGGGGACTGCGGTATTCGTGATCATCGCCATGCTCTGCGCCATCATGGCCACACCCGCCCATGCTCGCGACGAGAGGCTCTCCGGAAAGCCTGGCCCCAAGCGCGAGATGAACTGCAACATCACCGAGCGTGTTAAGAACAAGAACCGCAGCACAACCTGCGTCTACAAATGCCCGGATGGGGGCACCGAGAGCGCCTCTGTGGACGAGGGCTTCTCATGCCCCGCAGTGGTGAACGTCCTGCGCAAATAACTTCAGGGGCGTCATGCGACTGATGCCCGAGATCAACCGCGCGGGTTTCCGGGCTTGGTATGAAGGCCAGCTCGCAGGAGGCTTCGGATTCGTCGCCCTGGGCCTGATGCTGATTGTCGGCGGGGCGGCCTTTCTCGAGGCCTGGCTGGGACACATGAGCCTGCTCGATGACCTCATCTTTGCAGGCTCGTCATTTGTTTGCCTTGGCAGCGGGGGTTACTGCTGGATCAAGGCTGCTGAGAAAATTGGCGCGGCAGAACACCTCGCTCAGCAGGCCGTCTGCACCGCATGCAAATCCTACGGGCGCCTCAATGTGTTGTCAGAGGTGCGCTTGAAGCAGAGCGTTCGGCTGCAGGCGCAATGCCGAAAGTGCAACAACCAGTGGCCTCTCGAACTCTAAGGCCCAGGCGCCCGTGGGCCTAGCGAACCTCTAAGAGCTCCACATGGAAGAGCAGGGCTGCATTGGGAGGGATCACACCGCCAGCCCCACGCGAGCCGTAGCCCATGTCGGGGGGAATGATGAGGGTGCGCTTGCCGCCCACCTTCATGCCAGCCACACCCTTGTCCCAGCCTTGGATCACACGGCCAGCGCCCAAAGGAAACGAGAACGGGCTGCCGCGGTCGACAGAGCTGTCGAACTTCTTGCCCTTGCCCTCGGGCTTGCTTGGGTCGTAGAGCCAGCCCGTGTAGTGAACCACCACGGGCTTTCCGGCAACCGCCTCGGCTCCCTTGCCAACCGCGTGGTCGATGGTGGAGAGGCTGGCCAGCGGCAGCGGCGGAAGCGGGTTGGACATGGCAGGGCCTGTGGTGATGAGCGTCGCAGACGCAACAATGAGAAGATTTCGAATGAGTGTGTTCATGGGTAAGATTTTAACCGAGGAAAGAATGCAGCCATGATCATCATTGGAAACCTGCTCGTCACCGTACCCCGCTGGGCGGACCAGGAAGACCCGCTCCTCATTGGCCTTCGGCAGTCAGCAAAGAAGCATTGGGTCGAGGTCTTCGATGCGCCCGCTCAGCTATACAAGCCCATGCCCGAGACCGCCCAAGGCCGCGCCGTGCGCGACCTCGACGACTGGGATGAGCCCGGCGATGCGCGCGAGTGTGTGGTTGTCTGTGTGAACCGCCAGGCCTCTCAGGCCCTGGTAAAGAACAGGCTGGTGGTCGAGGCCCTCAAACGCCGCCGCAACAAGCTTCGCTTCGCTGCCATTGGCCCAGAGACTGCGCATGACTTTGCGCGCATCTTGGGCAAGCTCGACATTGCCAGCATCACCGCGGACCAGGTGCTCACGCCCGATGTCTCTGGCCGCCTCGACGACCTCGCGGCGCGGCTGCTGGGCCGCGTAAAGCTTGGCACCCTCATCATTGCCCTGGGCATCGCCGAGGACCACACCGACTTCTCACAAAAACTCATCTCCGGCGGCCTCCGGCTGGTGCGCATGCCCATCTACACCGCCATCTCGCAGGACATGATTCGGCTGCCCGAGTCAGCGGCACCTTGGTACGCACTGGTGTCAGCCTTCGGCTTCATGGCACCGACCATTGCGGCCCTTGCTGCGCAGCGAATTTCGTCTGATCGCATCATTTGGATGGGGCCCTCGACCAGCGAGGCTCGGGCCATGCGGGCCCATCCCAATGCGCAGTGGATCTCTCTTCGAGGGGCCAGCCCGGAGGACTTCATTGCAGAAGACATCTTGGAGAGAATTTCTACATCAGACTAGTGGTGCCCGGAGCGGGAATCGAACCCGCACGCCTTGCGGCTCGGGATTTTAAGTCCCGTACGTCTACCAATTTCGTCATCCGGGCCCTACATTCCTGCGACCGAGGCATTCTCCTGCGACCGAGGCATTCGCCTCGGCAGGCGCTTTGATCTTACCTTGGACTAAACCTTGATCACCAACTGTGGATCGAAGCTGGGGTTCTCCCAGTTCAGGGCCTCAAGCGACTTGGCCTTGCTCAGACCCAGGGGGTAGCCTCCGGGATTGGTGACCACCCGGCAGCCGCCCACCCGATAGTCGAAGCTGTCGTGCACATGGCCGTGCAGCCACAGGTCTGCCCGCTGAACCAGAAGCTCCAAGTCTGAAATGAAGCCCGCATTGCAGGGGTCGTCTGCGAATCGTGGATGAACGCTGCGTGGGTGCGGGCCGTGGTGGGTCACCACCACCGTGGGGCCATCGAAGGGTTCCGAGAGTTTCTCGGTGAGCCAGGCGCGATCGATCTCATGCAGGCCGAGTGCCTTGGCCGCAGAGAAGCCCTCGAGCGGGCTGGAGACGCCCTGAATCTTGCGATGGTCAGCCAGCCTGGCCTCGCAGGCCTTCATGCCGCGCGCCTTCTGGTCTTCGCCATTGAGTGCGTAGTCGGTCCAGAGCACACAGCCCAGGAAGCGAACCCCTTGGTAGATCCACTCGGTTCGATCCATCACGATGACGGCCGTGTTCACTGCGGCTTTCTTGATCGTAGTCAATGTCTGGTCGATCGTGTGTTCATAGAATTCGTGATTTCCGGGCACATAGAGCACCGGGTGTGGCCATTGTCCGAAGAGCTCCACCGCTCGAACACCGTTGTGGATGTCCCCGGCCAGCACCAGTACATCGGCCCAAGGGGTGTAAAGCCTCGACACCCTGAGGGCATCGGGAAACTTTCGATGAAGGAACTCTAGGTGAAGATCGGATGCCAAATGAACGTTCATCACCCTAGTTTACAATTCGCGCACCATGCAGACGACACGTGTTTTGATGCTTTTCGGCGGTCTGGCGGCTCTTTGGCTGCTCTGGTCGGGCCTCTACCTCCCCCTGATGCTCAGCCTGGGCCTTGCCTCCTGCCTTCTCGTGGTCTGGATCGTCAAGCGCTTTGAAACCGTCGACCAAGAATCGGTGCCGATGCAACTGGGCCTTGGGATCCTCACCTATTGGGGCTGGCTCGCCAAGGAAATTGTGGTCTCCAGTCTTCAGGTCAGCAAGATTGTGTTGAGCCCCTCCATGCCCATTAGCCCAACGGTGGTGCGTGTTCAGAGCATGGCCGATGGCGAAGTTGGCCGAGTTCTGTTTGGCAACTCGATCACACTCACCCCCGGCACCCTCACGATGGACATCAGCCCTCAGGGCATGATCACGGTGCATGCCCTGACCCAAGATGGCGCCGAGGGTGTTCTCACGGGCGACATGAACGCCCGGGTCGCCGCCTTCGAAGGCAGGGCCCCGAATTGATGCTCACGGTTGCTGGCTTTGCCGTTCTCGTAACCATGGCCTTGGCCTTGTTGCGTGGCCTGCTGGGGCCTGGCGTTTACGATCGGGTGCTGGCCATGAATATGTTTGGCACCAAAACGGTGCTGCTGGTGGCCTTGGTTGCCATGATCAACGGCCGGCCCGACTTTCTCGACCTCGCCCTCGCCTATGCGCTCATCAATTTCATTGGTGTGCTCGCCATCCTTCAGTTCGTGCAGAACAGTCGTAAGCGTCAAGCCCTAGAGGCACAGGCCCAACAAGCCGGCGCCGCCACGGGGGAGACCAAACAGTCATGAGCGACGTGATCCACATCGTCTCTGGCGCCTTCCTGCTGTTCGGGGGATTCTTTGTCCTGGTGGGCGGCATTGGGCTGCTGCGCATGCCCGACTTCTACACCCGCATGCATGCTGGCAGCGTGACGGAAACCCTGGGCACCATGCTGATCATCCTCGGGCTCATGATGCAGGCAGGCCTCGACCTCGCGAGCTTCAAGCTCTTCACCATACTGCTCTTCCTGCTCTTCACGGGCCCTGTGTCTGCCTACGCCATGGCCAACGCCGCCAACGTATCAGGCTTAAAGCCGATGCTCCGTGGCCCCACCGATCAGAAATCCACCGAGGGGCCCTCGTCGTGACCAGCCTGCTGGGCATCTTCACGCTTACCTTTGTGGCCATTGCCGCCTTTGCCACCATTCAAAGCCGCAACCTCTTCGTGGCCAGCATGTGGTCTGGCATCTTCAGCCTGATGATGGCCTCCAACTTCTTCATTCTCGATGCAGCAGATGTGGCGCTGACCGAGGCAGCCGTTGGCGCGGGCGTCTCCACAGTGCTCTTCATGAGCGCCCTTGCACTGACCGCCGAGCACGAGAAGCCCGATGCCACCATGCGGCCGCTGCCCATTCTTGCGCTGGGCTTGCTGAGCATCGTGCTGCTGGTGGTCAGCCTAGACCACCCTCAGGTGGGCGACCCCACGGCCCCGATCCATCAGCACATCGCGCCCTGGTACCTCCAAGAGACACCCAACCTCATCAACATTCCCAATGTCGTCACCGCCATCCTCGCCTCCTTCCGGGGCTATGACACGCTGGGAGAGGTGGTCGTGATTTTCACCGCGGGCATCGGCGTACTTTCAGTGCTGAGCTTTCGGCCCAAGGCAAAGCCGGGCAGCGCTCCAGCATCACCCTCTCACCATGCCCAAGGGGTGCAGCACCACGCGATCCTGAGGGTCGTGGGCAAGCTCATCATTCCACTGTTGCTGCTGTTTGGCCTGGTGGTTCAGTTCCACGGGAAATACACCCCTGGCGGAGGCTTTTCTGCAGGTGCGCTGTTTGCTGCGGCCGTGATGCTCTATGGCATTCTCGAGGGGCCGGCCCGCAGCGCCCGGGCCATGCCGCAGGATGTCATGCTTCGGCTCGCGGCCCTCGGCGCCTCCATCTACACCTGTGTGGGCTTTGCCTGCATGCTGCTGGGCGGCCAGTTCCTTGACTACAACATGCTGGCGAGCAACCCGCTCACGGGCCAGTACGTGGGCATTTTGTTAGTGGAGTTCGGGGTTGGTCTCACGGTGGCCACCGTCCTCATCATGGTCTTCAACGCATTCGCTACTCGGCAGCACCCCTGATGCAAATCCCAGACATCACCTTTCTCGGCCTCTACAACTATTGGGTCTACATCTTTCTGCTCATCATTGGCCTATACGCGGTGCTGGTCAAGGGCAACTATGTTAAGCGCATGATTGGCCTTGGCATTTTTCAGTCCGCTGTTTTTCTGCTGTACATCTCGATGGACAAGGTTGAGGGCGGAACGGGCCCCATCTTTCGGGGTGCGCCGCATGCCGGCGACCTCTACGCCAACCCCCTGCCCCAGGTGCTCATCCTGACGGCCATTGTGGTGGGCATTGCTGTGACCGCGCTCGGGCTGGCCCTGACCGTCCGGATCAAAGAAGAGTACGGCTCCATCGAAGAGGACGACATCGAAAGGCTCGATCGGGAGTCATGACGCTGGCCGATCACCTTCCCATCTTGGTTGTGGTGGTGCCAATGCTCTTGGCGCCGCTCGTGGCCATTCTGCCCTCAACCGGCCGCGGCCCATGGATGCTGGCCACCGCCACGAGCCTGCTGACATTCCTGATCGCCATCGGCATCACGGGCCAGGTGCTCTCCCAAGGCACCCTCCTCTACGAACTGGGCAATTGGCCTGTGCCCTTTGGCATTGGCCTGGTCATTGGCCCCTTCTCTGCACTCATGCTCCTGGTCGTGACTGGGGCCTCCTTGGCCGCCCTGCTCTGGGGCGGTCACAGCATGGATGCCGAGGTGGGCCGCTCGCATCAAGCCCTCATCTATGCCTGCTGGCTCCTTGCACTGACGGGCCTGGTGGGCATCACGGTCACAGGAGACGCCTTCAATGTCTTCGTCTTCATGGAGATCTCCTCGCTGGCGTCCTATGTGCTGGTCTCGGCCGGGCCTCAGCGTCAGGCCCTCACGGCCAGCTTTAAGTACCTGGTGACCGGAACGCTCGGAGCCACCTTCTACCTGATTGGCGTCGGCTACCTCTACATGATGACCGGCACGCTCAACATGGCCGACATGGCGAGCCGACTCGCCACCCTCTCAGACGCCACGCCCGTCTTGATCGCCAGCGGCTTCATTCTGCTGGGCCTGTGCCTAAAGGCCGCCCTCTTTCCCATGCACGCCTGGATGCCCAACGCCTACCGGTATGCGCCCACGATCGTGACCGTCTTCTTTGCGGCCTGCTCCACCAAGGTTGCGCTCTTTGTGCTCATTCGATTCGACTTTCTCATCCTGCAGCCCAATCTCATCGACCATGCACTGATCTTCTCGGCCGTTCTCATTCCGCTCTGTGTGGCGGGCTTTCTGGTGGGCTCCATCGTCGCGGTGTTCGAGCGAGACCTCAAGCGCATGCTCGGCTATTCATCGGTGGCCCAGATCGGCTATATCCTGTTGGGCGCAAGCATGGTGAGCAGTGCTGGAACGATTGCCGCCATGGTGCACATGTTCAACCATGCACTCATCAAATCGGCCCTCTTCATGGCCGTGGGCTGCCTGGTGCTGCGGTATGGCACCTCGAAGCTCGATGACCTGGCCGGCGCCGGAAAGACCATGCCGCTCACCATGCTGGGCTTTGTCCTGGCCGGCCTCTCCCTCATCGGTGTTCCCTTGACCGCCGGCTTTGTGAGCAAATGGATGCTCATCCAGGCCATGCTCGCCGAGGGTGGCCTGGGCCTGCTGCTGATCGTGCTCGTCCTGATCAGCTCGCTCATGGCCGTGGTCTACATCTGGAAGGTGGTTGAGGTCGCCTACTTCCGCCCTGCAAGCCCGCATGGCCACCCACACCAAGAGGCACCCAGGAGCATGCTCGTCATGCTTTACCTCCTGGTCGTTGCCAACTTCTGGTTCGGCATCGACCCAAGCCTGCCGCTGTCGCTGGCCAATCTTGAGTCTGCAAGCCTCATTGGGCCGACCCCATGAGCCACGAGAACCTCATTCTCCTGTCGATCTTCCTGCCGCTCTCTGCGGCCGGGGGCATCGCACTGCTCGGCAGCCGGCCCAACCTTCGAGACAGCTTCATGGTGGCGAGCGCCGTGGCCGTATTTGCGGCGGTGCTGAGCCTCTACCTTCGGATGGAGGATGGGGCCGCGCTCGCGGTCACCCTCTTCGAGATCATTCCCGGCATTGCCTTTGGTTTTTCCATCGAGCCGCTGGGCATGGTCTTTGCGCTGGTGGCCTCGGGCCTCTGGACGCTCACCTCGGTCTACGCGATCGGCTACATGCGCGGTGCCGAGGAGGAGAACCAGACCCGCTTCTTCGCCTGCTTCTCCATTGCCATTTTTGCGGCCATTGGCATTGCCTTTTCGCAGAACATGCTCACGCTGTTCATCCTCTACGAAGTGCTGTCGTTGTCCACCTACCCGCTGGTGGCCCACAAAGGCAACGACGACGCCAGGCGGGGGGCACGGGTTTATCTCGGGCTGTTGCTGGGCACCTCGATTGGCCTGCTCCTGCCCGCCATGCTGATCACCTACGCCCTCACCGGCAGCCTGGAGTTCGTGGCCGGCGGTGTCATGCAGGACAAGGTCGGGCAGAGCATCGGCGCCATACTCCTCGTGCTCTTCATGTTCGGCATCGGCAAGGCCGCCCTCATGCCATTTCATCGATGGCTGCCATCGGCCATGGTGGCACCAACCCCAGTGAGTGCACTGCTGCACGCGGTTGCGGTGGTCAAGGCCGGCGTCTTCACCGTCTTGAAGGTCAGCATCTACCTCTTCGGACTCGACTATCTCGAGGGGCTCTGGACAGCCGATCTCATGATGGCGGTGGCCGCCTTCACCATGCTTGCGGCATCGCTGGTGGCGCTTCACAAGACCAACCTCAAGGCCCGGCTGGCCTACTCCACCGTGAGCCAGTTGTCTTACATTGTGCTGGGCGCCATGCTCGCCTCCCAGATTGCAGCCATCGGTGGCGGCATGCACATTGTCATGCATGCCTTCGGGAAGATCACCCTCTTCTTCTGTGCGGGTGCAATCTATGTGGCCGCCCACAAAACTGAAATCCATGAAATGGACGGCCTTGGCCGCAGCATGCCCATCACGATGTTCGCATTCCTGCTGGGCGCCCTGTCCGTGATCGGCGCGCCGCCACTCGGCGGCCTCTGGAGTAAATGGCACCTCATGCTCGGGGCTGTGGAGGCCGGCCACGCCATCATGATCGGCGTGTTCCTGCTGAGCACACTGCTGAATGTGGCCTACCTGCTGCCGCCTGTGGTTCGGGCCTTCTTGTTGCCACCGCCCGAGGGCACACCAAAGGGCATTCACGAGGCACCGCTCTTTTGCCTGATTCCACTGAGCCTCACCGCACTGGGGGCGGTGGCACTCT
Organism: Hahnella aquatica (SeqCode); assembly: GCF_965194505.1. Lineage (GTDB taxonomy): Bacteria > Pseudomonadota > Gammaproteobacteria > Burkholderiales > Burkholderiaceae_A > Hahnella > Hahnella aquatica. The sequence continues at coordinate 1,122,469 of NZ_OZ239144.1, forward strand.
TCTTCATGGCAGACCCGGTCCGCGGATTCATCGCGACCATCTTTGTTGGAGGCTCTTCATGACCCCCTTCGGACGCTTCCTTGAAGCCGTGGTGAGTCGCTCGAAGCTCCTGAGCAGGGTCATGCTCGGCATCATGGCCGCCCTGGTGGTCGCAGACATTCTCATTCCATCGGGCTACGACCGCTTCTTCTGGGAGAGCCTGAGCGGCGCCGGCGCGTTCTATGGCCTCTTCTCTTGCTGGCTGATCGTGGTGGTGTCTAAGTTCCTCGGCCACAAGTTCCTCTACCGCAAGGAGGACTACTTCGACAACGAGGCCGAGCCAAACAGCCTGATCGGCGACCCGGCTGCCCGAGAGAAGGGAGTGCCCCATGACTGACGGCGGGCAAGTCCTTCAGGCCGTCATGGCCAGCTCCGGCTGGTGGCTGCATCCGTCCTTTGTGCTCATTCTTGCAGCCTTGCTGCTGCCGTTGCTCAATGGCGTGGCCCAGCAGATGTACCGAGTGTTGCTTGCCCTGGTCTTCATGGGCCTGCTCTTTCAGATGGTGCCGGGCATCTATGGCCAGTTCAGCTTTATTGGCCTGGAGCTCACCACCGGTCGGGCCGACAAGCTCAGCATGGTCTTTGGCTATGTCTTTGGCCTGATCACCGTCATTGCCACGATCTACAGCCTGCATGTGAAGGATGTGATTCAGCATGTGGCGGGCTTCATTTATGCAGCCTCTGCTGTGGGCGTGGTCTTTGCTGGCGACCTCATCTCCCTCTATGTCTTCTGGGAAATGATGATGCTCGCCTCGGTCTGGCTCATCTGGCGGCGCGCCACAGCCACGGCCTACGCCTCGGGCTACCGATATCTGCTGGTGCATGCGGTCAGCGGCCTGATGCTGCTGGGCGGCATCGTGCTCTTTTTCTTCGAGACAGGCTCGGTGGCCTTCGATCAGATTCCCACCGATAGCGCCGCCTTCTACCTCATTCTGATCGGCTTTCTCATCAATGCGGCCGTGCCACCCCTGCATTCGTGGCTCACCGATGCCTACCCCGAGTCCACCATCACCGGGGCCATTTTCCTCAGTGCCTTCACCACCAAGACCGCTGTCTACACACTCATTCGTGGTTATCCGGGAACAGAGTTTCTGATTTGGCTTGGCACCGTCATGGCGCTTTGGGGTGTGGTCTACGCAGTGCTCTCCAACGACATTCGCCGCCTGTTGGCCTACAGCATCATCAGCCAGGTCGGCTATATGGTGGCCGGGGTGGGCATGGGCACCGCCATCGCACTCAACGGCGCAATGGCACATGCCTTCGCACACATCCTGTACGGCTCCGTTCTGTTCATGAGCGCCGGGGCTGTCATGCACATGACCGGCAAGAGCAAGCTCACGGAGTTGGGCGGCATTTACAAGCACATGCCCATCACCTTCGTGCTCTACATGATCGGCGGCTTTGCCATTTCGTCCTTCCCGCTCACCAGTGGATTCGTCACCAAGACCATGGTGATCGAGGCAGCTGCCATCGACCACCGCGCCTGGGTTTGGCTGCTGCTTTCCATGGCGTCGGTTGGCACGTTTTTATATGCAGGGCTCAAGCTCCCCTACTTCGCCTTCCTGGGCAAGGACTCCGGCCTGCGTCCGAAGGACCCCCCTTGGAACATGCTGCTGGCCTTGGCGATCTCGGCCTTCTTCTGCATCTTCATTGGCGTGGCCCCGGAATGGCTCTACCAGTTCCTGCCTGCATCGGTGGATTACAACGCCTACTCCTTGGGCCACATCTTCTGGGAGTTGCAGGTCTTGCTCTTCACCGGCCTGGGCTTCTTCCTGATGCTCAAGCACCTTGGCGGCGAGCCAAAGGCCAGCCTAGACATCGACTGGATCTACCGCAAGCTTGGGCCAGGCGTCTTCCGGCAGGCCGCCGCCTTGGTGCGCAATGCCTGGTCTGGCTTCATCGCCGCAGGCCTCGGGCTGCTTCAGTCGATCTGGTCGAGCCTGCAACGAACCCACGGACGAGACGGCATTCTGGGCCGCGCCTGGACCATCGGAGAGACCAGCGTCTGGGTGGTCGTGCTGCTCTCGATCTACGGCCTTGCTTACCTGGCTTTCTAACTTACAGCCTGAGATCGAGGGACACCGCAGACCTCAGCCGTGAGAGGTCGTCGAGGGCCACCCGCAGCGCCTCGAGTTCATGAAGGCTCAAAGGGTCGAGCTCCAAGGCGTTTGGGTTCTCACGGCCCTGGAGCTGCGCCCTTAGCCGATAGCGCTGGGCCAGGTCGAAGGCCTCCCGAATGGCCTGCGACTCACTGAGCTGAAGCTTCCCCGCCCTCTGGAGTGCAGCCAGGCGCCCGTCGGTGGACGTGATGGCCACCCCATTCATGAGGGCGAGCACTCGAGTCCAGGCCACCACGGGTGCCGTGCCCGACTTCTTGATGTCCAACTGCGGCGGCGAGAGCCAGTCGGCCCGGACGTTTCGGCTGCGAAGCCAGCGGGCCACGGCCGAGAAGAACACCGGGTTCGGGAGCTCACCCACACCATTGCGCGTGGCGTCCTGGGCCATGGCCCGAAGAAACGGGGGGTGGCGTTGAACCTCGTCGGTGACCCAAGACCGCAGCGAGCCCACCAATTCACGATCTCCATAGAGGGCTCGAAAGTCGAGAAAGATATGGGCGTCGAGAATTCGCTCAGGGCTGGGCCGCTCGAACCAGTCGCTGAGCGCTTCCCGCCAATGCGCCAGCGGCCGACACCACTTGGCGTGCTGGGCCATGACGCCACCCTTGCACAAGGGAAAGCCCACGGCATCCAGACCCTCATTCACCGCCCGGGCGAAGTCTTGAAAGAGCGGCGCCAAGACCTCGTCACCATCAAAGACAATGGCGTTGTCTTGGTCGGTGGCAATGGTCTGTTCGTCGCGGCCCTCCGAGCCCAGCGCCAGCCAGGCCCAGGGCACTGTGGGTGGGGCCATCACTCGGGAGTCTGCACGAACCAGATCGATGACCCGAACGGTCATGGCATCGTTCAAGTGGCTCATGAGCTTGGCCACCGCGGTGGCCGAGAGGCCTTCTTGGAAGAGCCGCTGCGCCAGGCGGCGAATGTCTTGACCGATGGCCGCCAACTCAGGGAAAGAGGCAGCATGGGCAATCATGGCCGAGAGGCTCCGAAGGCTCTGGCGCTGATGGGCCATGAGGTCGCTCTCGGAGAGCACGCCCACCAGCCGGCCGTCGTCTTCGAGCACCGGCAGGTGCCGAATGCCATGTGAGGCCATCTGAATCATGGCCTCCAGAACCGTCTGGTGGGTTGGCGCACAGATCACGTTCTTCGACATGACCTGCTCAATTGGTGTCTGCAGGTCCACACTGGGCAGGATGATGCGGCTGATGAGATCGTAGCGGGTGAGGATGCCCATGGGCGCGGCCTCGTCGTCCACCACCACAATGGAGCCCACACGGCCTGAGTGCATCTGTTGGAATACAACCCGCAGGGGAGCATCTGGAGGGCAGGTCAGTGGCCTGCGTCTGATCAATCGTCCGATCTGGGTCTCCGGACCCATGAGGCTCAGATCTTTTTGCAGTGCGTCATCCAATGGCTTTCCCTAGGCAAATGCGACTAGACAACGTGGGGTTCACGCGGTACTGTCAGCGAAATTTTAATAACAAAGAGGGGACAACGGTTGATCGACCTGGTCGTCATCTTGAAGGGACTCGTGGAATTCACTGGCCTGATGCTGCTCGGCCAGGGCATCGTCTATTTTTTGAGTTTCGGCCGCCATGAGAACAACGCGGTCTACAAGATGTTTGCCATCGTCACCAGCCCGGTCGTGAAGGCCGCCCGTGTGGTCACGCCCCGCCAGGTCGCAGACCGTCACATCCCTGTGGTGGGCTTCCTTCTGCTCTTCTGGATCTGGTTCGCCCTTACGGTGGTGAAGGGCTCATTGGTGGTGCCGGCCGCACAGGCCACGGGGCTTTCACCATGAGGTTGCTGCGCTGCTTCTTCAACAAGAAAGTGGGCATCTGGGCAGGCGTGTTCGGCCAGGACGAGATTGCCGCCGACTACTGGATTCGTGCCGCCGAGCTCGAAGGAACGCCTGCAGGCATGGCCACCAGCCTGATCACCGCAGCCAACCATCTCACCATCGCCAAGAAGCTCGCGGAGTCCGAGGCTGTGCTGCGCCGGAGCATCGAGATCGATGCCACCCAGGCACCCGCCTGGTTCAACCTCGGCTTCCTTATTCAGAAGCGCAATGCCCACGACGAAGCCCTCGAGGCCTTCGACCAGGCCATCCGCCACGACCCTCGTCTGGACCGTGCCCATTACGGCCGCGCCCTCTCCCTGATGGCCGTCGATCGCAACATCGAGGCCAAGGCCTCACTGGAGCGCACCGTCGACCTCCAGCCCATGAGCCCCTACGGCTATTACCACCTGGCCCACCTCCAATTCCGCATGGGCGACGAAAAAGCCTATCGCAAGACCACGCGCAAGCTTCACACCTTTGAGCCCAAGCTGGCGGTGCAGCTGCAAACCGAAACAGGCGTCGATGCTGGCGTGTCAGACCCCTTCGACAGACTGCGTTGAATTCGATTGATGAAACGGCGGGACAAGCCGGTCTTTTCTTAATGGAGGATGTATGCAACTGACGGAACGACATCTCGCCTACTGGCGAGCGCTGCTCAAGAAGACCGGTCTCTTGCTGGCCATCTGGTTTGTGGTGACCTTTGTGGTTGGTTACTACGCCGAGAGCCTGGCATTTGACTTCTTCGGCTGGCCCTTCTCATTCTGGGTGGGCGCTCAGGGGGCATTGGTCGTGTATGTACTCATCATCTGGTACTACGCACGCTCAATGAACCAAATTGACAAAGAATTCGGCGTTGCCGAGGCGGAGGAAGACTGATGGCTACTCTTGATTCTCACAGCATGGAAGCCAAGTCGCAGAAGGCCTTTAATGCGCAGTTGAAGAAGGTCTACGGCTTCTACACCGGCGGTTTCATCGGTTTCTGCATCCTGTTGGCCATTGCAGAGCAGATGGGCCTCTCACGGGCTGGCATTGGCTATGTGTTCCTCGGCGCCACCGTGTTGCTCTATGCCGGCATCGGCATCATGAGCCGCACGAACGACGCGGATGAATACTACGTGGCCGGCCGTCGCGTGCCCGCCGTCTTCAACGGCATGGCCACTGGCGCAGACTGGATGTCCGCAGCCTCCTTCATCGGCATGGCGGGTGGTCTGTACGCCGGCGGTTATGGCGGCCTGGCCTTCATCATGGGCTGGACAGGCGGATATGTGCTGGTTGCGCTCTTCCTGGCGCCGTTCCTGCGCAAGTTTGGTCAGTTCACCATTCCGGACTTCCTCGGGGCCCGTTACGGTGGCACCACCCCGCGTCTCATCGGCGTGGGCATTGCCATCCTCTGCTCCTTCACCTATGTGGTGGCGCAGATCTACGGCGTGGGCCTGATCACGACCCGTCTCACCGGCGTGTCGTTTGAGGTGGGCGTGTTCCTCGGACTGGCCGGCATTCTGGTCTGCTCGTTCCTGGGTGGCATGAAGGCCGTGACCTGGACCCAAGTGGCCCAGTACATCATCCTCATCATTGCCTACATGATCCCGGTGGTCTGGCTGTCGGTAAAACAAACCGGCTTCCCCATCCCTCAGTTGGTCTACGGCCAGCAGCTGGTCAAGGTCACGGCGCTTGAGACCAAGCTCAACGCCGACCCGAAAGAGCTGGAGGTTCGCCAGATCTTCAAAGACCGTGCGGCCGCTGCCACCGAGAAGCTCAAGAACGTGCCTGCCTCTTTCGCGGCTGATAAGGCTGCTGCTGAGGCCAAGGTTGCTGCTGCCGGCACTGACGCAGCCGCGCTGGCTGCCGCCCAGGCTGCACTGGCCAAATTCCCCGCAGACGAGGCTGCCTACACCAAGGGCCTGAATGCGGAGAAGGGCCTGGCAGCTCGTGCCAACCCGCCCCGCGCCCACGCCGCTGCATTCCCCGGCAAGGACGAGGCTGCCAAGGACAAGGCACGTCTGAACTTCCTGGCGCTGATCCTCTGTCTGATGGTGGGTACGGCTGCACTGCCCCACATCCTGATGCGGTTCTACACCACGCCGTCTGTGCGTGAGGCCCGCAACTCGGTGACATGGTCGTTGTTCTTCATCTTCCTGCTTTACTTCACGGCGCCCGCACTGGCCGTGCTGGTGAAGTTCGTGATGTACAACGACATTGTTGGTTCTCAGTTCGCCAACCTGCCCGCCTGGGTTGCCAACTGGCAGGCCGTGGACGCCTCGCTCCTGTCGATCCGAGACATCAACGGAGACGGCATCGTGCAGCTGGCCGAAATCACCATTGGTGCCGACATCGTTGTGCTGGCCACGCCAGAGATTGCCGGCCTGCCGTATGTGGTCTCGGGCATGGTGGCTGCGGGTGGCTTGGCTGCTGCCCTGTCGACTGCCGATGGCCTGCTGCTGACCATGGCCAATGCGCTCTCGCACGACGTCTACTACAAGACCATCGACCCGAACGCACCGGTGTCACGCCGCGTGATGATCTCGAAGTCGATGCTCCTGATCGTGGCCGTCTTGGCTGCCTTGGTGGCGCAACAGAAGCCAGCCGACATCCTCTTCCTGGTGGCTGCGGCCTTCTCCTTCGCTGCGGCCGGGTTCTTCCCCGCCCTGGTGATGGGAATCTTCTGGAAGCGGACCACGGGCATTGCCGCAAGCCTGGGCATGCTCGCCGGCATCGGCATCTGTGTGCACTACATGACGCTCAACCAGCCTTGGCTGCGTGAGGTGTTCTACGGCGTGGCCCGTAGCGTGCCCACGGCACCCACCGAGTGGTTCGGGATCTCCGCGATTTCTGCGGGCATCTTCGGCATCCCCTTGGGCTTTGCAGTGATCATCATCGTGAGCCTCATCACCCCGGCCCCAAGCCGTGAGGTGCAAGATTTGGTCTCCCAGGTTCGGTATCCAGACCTGAAGATGGCCTAATCCGTCAGAGGTGCTTCACCAAAGCCCGTGCAGAAATGCACGGGCTTTTTTATGCCTGCAAGAAGCGAGTGGTGTGACCCGCCAGAGAAACGGCGTCTTTAAATGTCGGCCAGCGGCATGAGGGCCGTGGCCGGCATGGCACCGGTGTGGCCCATGCGGGCGATGAGGTGGTCTAAGTGGCCTTCGAGCACCTGGCAAGACGCCACCGGCATTTCTGCCAGGGCTTGCACCAGCACACCGGCCTTGGGCTCTGGCACCTTGGCCAGGAGCTCGTTGGCCTTGGGGGTGGTGATGAGGGCAAAGGCCCGGGCGTCGTCCTGGTCGCGCTGCCGAATGACAAAGCCATCGGCCACGAGGTTTCGAACAATGTTGCTGGCGGTGGACTGGTGCACGGCCAGGCGCTCGGTGAGCTCCCCGGGTCGAATGCCGGGGTTGTCGAAGATGATGGCCAGGGCCCAGACATGGGAGCCTGAGAGGCCGGTGGCCTTTTCCACCTTTCGGTAATGCTCTTTGACGGCACGGAAAATCACGCGGAACTGCTTGAGAACCCGAACGGCTTGGTCGGGCACGTTGTTGGTCACGGGGGCCTCCCTTGGAATAATCGCGTGACACTAGCACTTCTGCCCCTGGCTGGCGAGTCTGCCCAAACCCCAACCCTGCCTGCGCCCCCGGAACCTGTTGGATATCTTAGGCCAGTCCACATCATCTAGAACAGGCGTACACTTCTGGCTATAGCGGGGGTGCCTGGCGGCAAGTTGCCGAGCAGGCTGAGAGAGACCCATTGAACCTGATCTGGTTAATGCCAGCGTAGGAAAGCTTCGATCACCCCCTCTGTCCGTCTTCTGATAAGGGGGTTTTTGTTAATGGCGTCGCCAGCGGTTGTGATCACCATTGCGGGCTCCGATTCCTCGGGGGGCGCAGGCATTCAGGCCGACATCAAAACCATCTCGGCGCTGGGCGGCTATGCGGCCAGCGCCATCACCGCCCTCACGGCCCAGAACACCACCGGCGTGCGTGCCATCCATGCCCCAGAGCCCGCCTTCCTTGCCCAGCAGATCGATGCCGTCTTCGAGGATCTAACTGTTTCGGCCGTGAAGATTGGCATGCTCCACAGCCGTGCGGTGGCCCATGTGGTGGCCCAGGCACTGGCCCGGCATCAGCCTGCCCATGTGGTGCTCGACCCCGTGATGGTGGCCACCAGTGGTGCTGTGCTGATCGATCCGGACACGGTCGAGACCCTCGTGGCCGAACTCTTTCCGCAGGCCAGCCTGATCACGCCAAATCTGGATGAAGCCGCCCACCTGCTGGGCCGGCCCGTGACCAGACTGGAGGACATGCCTGCCGCGGCCGCTGCACTGATCGACATGGGTGCGCGTGCGGTCTTGCTCAAGGGTGGTCATCTCACAAACGCGCAAGGTGACCCGAGCGGCAAGGTCACCGACCTGCTCGTGCTCGCCAACGGGCAGCAGCATGTCTTTGAGCAGCCCCGCGTGGCCACCACCAACACGCACGGCACTGGCTGCAGCCTCTCGGCCGCGATTGCCACCCTGCTCGCCCTGGGCCATGGCCTGCCGCAGGCCGTGGAGGCGGCGCAGGCCTATGTGCATGCCGGTCTTACCGCCGCCATGGGCCTGACCATTGGCAAGGGCCACGGCCCCATCAATCACTTCTTCCAGCCCGCAGCCATGCGGATTCTTCCCACCTGACCAGGAGCATCGAATGGCCACCAACCCACAGTTTCTTGCTGCCACCGCCACCGTTGACGAGGCCGCCATCCAGCCCTTGCCCAACAGCCGAAAAATCTATGTGCAGGGCTCACGGCCCGACATTCGGGTGCCCATGCGCGAGATCTCGCAAGACGACACCCCCACCATGATGGGTGGCGAACAGAACCCGCCCATCACGGTCTACGACACCAGCGGCCCCTACACCGACCCGACCGCGAAGATCGACATTCGCAGTGGCCTGGCCCCCATTCGGCAGGCCTGGATCGATGAGCGCCAGGACACCGAGCTGCTCTCGGGCCCGAGCAGCGACTTTGGCCAGACCCGCCTGGCCGATCCCAAGCTCGCGCAGCTGCGCTTTAACCTGCACCGCCAGCCGCGCAAGGCCAAGGCGGGCCGCAATGTCACACAGATGCACCATGCACGCCAGGGCATCGTGACCCCAGAGATGGAGTTCATCGCGATTCGCGAGAACCTGCGCCGGCAGGAATACATTGCGAGCCTCAAGGCGCTCGGCGACAAGGGCCAGCGCATGGCCGAGCTGCTGCTGCGCCAGCACCCGGGCCAATCCTTCGGCGCCGCCATTCCATCGGAGATCACTCCCGAGTTCGTGCGGGACGAGGTGGCCCGAGGCCGCGCCATCATTCCCAACAACATCAACCATCCCGAGTCGGAGCCGATGATCATCGGGCGCAACTTCATGGTGAAGATCAACGGCAACATCGGCAACAGCGCGGTAAGCAGCAGCATTGCCGAAGAAGTGGACAAAATGACCTGGGGCATCCGTTGGGGTGCCGACACCATCATGGACCTCTCCACCGGCAAGCACATCCACGAGACCCGAGAGTGGATCATTCGCAACAGCCCCGTGCCCATTGGCACCGTGCCGATCTACCAGGCCTTGGAGAAGGTCGATGGCAAGGCCGAGGAGCTCACCTGGGATCTCTTCCGAGACACCCTCATTGAGCAGGCCGAGCAGGGCGTGGACTACTTCACCATTCATGCGGGCGTGCGCCTGGCCTACGTGCCCATGACGGCCAACCGCATGACCGGCATTGTCAGCCGTGGCGGCAGCATCATGGCCAAGTGGTGCCTGGCCCACCACCAGGAGAACTTCCTCTATACCCACTTCGAAGACATCTGCGAGATCATGAAGGACTACGATGTGGCCTTTAGCCTGGGCGATGGCCTGCGGCCCGGCAGCGCCTGGGATGCCAATGACGAGGCCCAACTGGGTGAGTTAAAGACCCTGGGCGAGCTCACGCAGGTGGCCTGGAAGCACGACGTGCAGGTGATGATCGAGGGGCCGGGCCATGTGCCCATGCAGCTCATCAAAGAGAACATGGATCTGCAGCTCGACTGGTGCGATGAGGCGCCCTTCTACACCCTGGGGCCGCTCACCACCGACATTGCACCGGGCTACGACCACATCACCTCGGCCATTGGCGCCGCGCAGATTGGCTGGTACGGCACGGCCATGCTCTGTTACGTGACGCCCAAGGAGCACCTGGGCCTGCCCAACAAAGAGGATGTAAAGGCCGGCATCATCGCCTACAAGATTGCAGCCCATGCGGCCGACCTGGCCAAGGGCCATCCAGGCGCGCAGATTCGGGACAACGCACTCTCCAAGGCTCGGTTTGAGTTCCGGTGGCACGACCAGTTCAACCTCGGCCTCGACCCCGACACGGCCAAGGCCTATCACGACGAGACCCTGCCCAAGGAGAGCATGAAGGTGGCCCACTTCTGCTCCATGTGCGGGCCTCACTTCTGCAGCATGAAGATCACGCAGGACGTGAAGGACTACGCCAAGCAAAAGGGCCTCAACGAGCAGGAGGCCCTTCAGAAGGGCATGCAGGAGAAGTCCATTGAGTTCGTAAAGACCGGTGCGAAGGTGTATCACAAGCAATGATGCGGGTTGGCATTGCCGGCGGTGGCCTGATGGGCCGCCTGATGGCCCATTGGTGTGTGCAGCAAGGCTGGTCGGTGTCGGTTCGAGAGGCCGGGCCAGCGCATCCGGCCGTGCTCACCGAGCGGGCGGCCGCCTACACCAGCGCCGGCATGCTGAGCCCCGCCGCGGAGATGGAGGCCGGTGGCCTGCCCGTCTACGAGATGGGCCTGCGCTCCATGGCCCTGTGGCCACGCATTCACGAGGCCTGCGGCAAAGGCTTCGACCTGCAGTTGCAGGGCAGCCTGCTCATTGCGCATCCCACCGACCGTGGGAGCGCAGAGCGCATTCTGCGGCACATCCAGCCGGCTGCTGAGCATGCACCAAGGGCCCTTTCGCACGAGGCGCTGGCCGAGCTGGAGCCTGCCCTCAAGCCTCGGCTTGCCGCCTGGCTGCTCCCCCATGAGGGACACTTGTTTCCACTGCAGGCGCTGGAGGCCTTGAAGGCCAGCACCCCCGCAGACTGGGCCTTCGACACACCCGTGCATGCCGTCTTGCCCGGTGAAATACAGAGCACCAAGGGAAGCGAGACCTTCGACTGGGTCTTCGACTGCCGCGGCCGCGGTGGCCACGGCCCGAGCATGCCGGTGCGCGGCGTGCGCGGCGAGATCTTCACCCTGCAGCCTGCGGCCGACACGCCGCCCCTGAACCGGCCCATTCGCCTGCTCCACCCTCGCTGGCGTGTCTACCTGGTGCCGCGGCCTGGCGGGCAGATTGTGGTGGGCGCCACCGAGATCGAATCCGAGGACCGCTCGCCGCCCTCGGTGCAGAGCAACCTGGAACTGCTCTCGGCCGCCTTTAGCATCATGCCGAGCCTGGCCGAGGCGCGCGTGGTGAGCAGCGATGTCAACCTGCGGCCAGCCCTGCCCGACAATCTGCCCGTGGTGCAGACCGAGCCTGGCCTCACCCGCATCAATGGCCTCTTTCGCCATGGCTGGCTGCTCGCGCCGGCTTTGATGGAAGATGCTGGAAAGGCCATGGCATGCAGCCCAGCATGACGGTCTCGGTCAATGGCCAGGCGGTCTCACTGCCCGAGGGCGCGAGCCTGGAAGACCTCATTCACCTGCTCAACAAAGACCCCGTGCGTGTGGCCACGGCCGTCAACGAGACATTTGTGCCCCGCACACAACGAAGTGCTGTACGGCTCTGCCAAGGAGATGCCATCATGACTTTCGAACCCATCACAGGAGGCTGACTGTGGTTGCTGCAACGGGTTACACGCTATTCGGTCGCACACTGAGCAGTCGCTTTTTCCTCGGCACGGCAGGCCACCCCTCGCCGGCTGGGCTGGTGGCGGCCATCGAGGCCTCCGGGGCCGAAGTGCTCACCATGGGCATCAAGCGACAGGCTGCCAATGTGGCCGCCTCCGGAGACAACCAGTGGTGGTCGATCATCCGCGGCACCGGGCGCCACATCCTTCCGAACACGGCCGGCTGCCGCACTGCCAAGGAGGCCGTGGCACTGGCCCAGATGGCCCGCGAACTCTTCGAAACCGACTGGATCAAGCTCGAGGTGGTGGGCGACGACTACACCCTGCAGCCCGACAGCTTTGAGCTGGTGGATGCGGCCGAGCAACTCGTGAAACTCGGCTTTCAGGTCTTTCCCTACTGCACCGAAGACCTCATCGCAGCCCGCCGGCTCGTGGATGTCGGCTGTGAGGTGCTCATGCCCTGGGCAGCGCCCATCGGCTCGGGCCAAGGCATCGTGCACCGGCCTGCCCTGCTGCGCATGCGCGAGGCCTTTCCCGATCAGTTCTTGGTCATTGATGCCGGCATTGGCGCGCCCTCGCATGCCGCAGAGGCCATGGAAATGGGCTTTGACGCCGTGCTGCTCAACTCGGCCGTGGCCCAGGCCCAAGACCCCGTGGCCATGGCGGCGGCCTTTCGGATGGCGATTGAGGCCGGATGCCTTGGCCATGCAGCCGGCGTGATCCCCGAGCAGGCCTTTGCCACACCCTCCACGCCCGTGACCGGCCAGCCGTTCCTCATCCACAAGGCCGCAGGCTGAGCCCTTCATGAAGATCGAGACGCGGCGCGGGCACCTCACGGTTCTGGCCGACAGCCTCGAGCTCGACTGGCCGTTTGCCAAGGGCAGCGTGGCCTGCCCAGATGCCGTGCACCACGAAGGATTGTTGTCGGCCGCCTTTGATGAGAGCCTGGCCCGAGGCTATGTGGAAGAGGAGGCCAGCATCCATGCGGCCATGGCCTGCGACATGCGGCCGCACCGCCTCTGGACGGCGGGGGCAGCGTCTCATCGCGAGGCCTTCCCCACCCTGAGCCTGCCCCAGGCAACTCGCATCGATCCACCAGCGCCCTTCCCACGGCTTGCCAACCCCGCGCCCGGGGTCTACCCCGTGGTCGACAGCCAGGGCCTGCTCGAGACCCTGCTCGAGGCGGGCACCAAGATCATCCAGCTTCGCATCAAAGACCTCTCGACAGCCGAGCAGGCCGATGCCGTTCGCCTGGCCTGTCGTGCGGCCGAGCACGCCCCCGAGAGTCAGCTCTTCATCAACGACCACTGGCGTGCGGCCCTCGACCACGGCGCCTTCGGCATTCACCTGGGGCAGGAGGACCTGCTCACAGCCGACCTGACGGCCATGGCCGCCCAGGGAGTGCGGCTCGGGCTCTCGAGCCACAGCTACTGGGAGGTCGCCCGGGCCATGTGGCTCATGCCGAGCTACCTGGCCTGCGGGCCCATCTTTCCCACGCGGGCCAAGGCCATGAACTGGATTCCGCAGGGTCTGGACAACCTGGCCTATTGGGTGTCTGTGAGCCAAGTGCCCGTGGTGGCCATTGCCGGCATTCATGCCGGCAACCTCGAGGAGATTGCGGCCACCGGTGCAGATTCCGCTGCGGTGATTCAGGCGATTGTCTCCATGCCCAGCCCTGCGGCCGCCTACCGGGACCTCCAGGATCGCTGGATCAGCGCAGCAGGTTCGAGATCTCTTGGGCCAGCATCGCCGGCGGCACCGCGCCCTGAAACATGGCCTGCTCGCCCGACCCTGTCTCCAGCCTGAAGGTGGGCACCATCGAGACGCCCTTCTCGGCCCACTCCTCACAGACATGGGCCACCCGTTTGACCAGCAGCGCATCGTCCAGGGCTGCTGCAGCCCTGGCCGCGTAAAGGCCCACCTCGTTGGCGCATCGAAACAGCACGCCACGGTCGGTGAGGTCCTCTCCGTTCACGAAGTAAGCAGCAAATAGCGCTGCAGCCAAGGCATCGGCCTGCTCGCCGGCTGCAGCCATGAGCACGTGGGCCGAGAGCGTGTTGGGCTGCACCTGAATTTTCTCCAGGTTCATGGGAAGATTCACCGCCCGGGCATGGTCTGCAATGCGGGCATAGCCGGCCAGGCCAGACTTGCCAAATTTCTGCTCGAGGTACTGCTGCCGAGGCATGCCCTGGGCCGGCAGGTGGGGGTTGAGCTGATAAGGGCTCCACGAGATGGTGAGCCGCGAGGGAAGTTCCGGAAACTCCGCCTTCACGCGGGCCAAGGCCAGGGCCAGGTGCTGTCGACCGATGTAGCACCAAGGGCAGACCACATCGGAAATGATTTCAATTTTGAGAGCTTGCATGCCGTGGTTTCAAAACGCGCTTTAAGGTGGCAGGAAGGCCAGACCTCGACCGGGGACACCCCGCCCGAGGAGGAGGACCTCACGTGCCCGTTGTGTGGGCGCCCCATGGTACCTGGGCCCACGGTCGATGAGCACCACCTGGTGCCTCGGTCGCTCGGGGGCCGCGAAAAGCAACGGCTGCACAAGGTCTGCCACCGGAAGATCCACCAGGCCTTGAAGCCCCGCGAGATCGCACGGCACTACACCACCTGGGCGTCCCTGCGGGACCAGCCCGAGATCGCCACGTTCATCGACTGGGTTCGCAAGCGCCCGCCCGAGTTTCTCGGGTAACCTCGCACCATGGTCATCGGATGGGTTGTGATTTTCTGCCTGGGCTTCTTGGCGGGCTATGTGGTGGGGCGCAAGAAGCCTCCACGGGGGGACTGAGCCTTTCCCGAAGGCCTCTCGAAGGGCCCGAGCACAGCGCCCCCCTAAAAGTTTTTGCACCGCAACAAACCTTTGCTACACTTCCGTCATACAAATTCTCATGTTGGCGGAGGTGATCCATGTCAGCCCCTTTTCTGCCCATGCACGGCATCGAAGTTGACCCGGCGCTCTGCGCCTTCATCGACCAGGAAGTGCTGCCCAACACGGGCATCAGCCCGAACACCTTCTGGGCCGGCTTCGACCAGATCGTGGCCGAGTTCGCGCCTCAGAACGATGCGCTGCTCGCGGAGCGCGACCGCCTGCAGGCCGAGCTCGATGCCTGGCACCAGGCCCATCCAGGCCCCATCCAAGACATGGCGGCCTACCAGGCCTTCCTCTCTAAGATTGGCTACCTGGTTGCAGAGCCCGGGCCAGTCAAGGCCTCCACAGCCAATGTGGATGACGAACTGGCCGTTCAGGCCGGGCCGCAGCTGGTGGTGCCCGTTCTTAATGCACGCTACACGCTGAACGCGGCCAATGCCCGCTGGGGCAGCCTCTACGATGCGCTCTACGGCACCGATGCCATTCCTGAGGCCGACGGCTGTGCCCGCGGCGAGGCCTACAACCCAAAGCGTGGTGAGAAGGTCATGGCCCGCGCACGGGCCTTCCTCGACGAAACCATTCCCCTGGCCCAGGGCTCGCACGCCAACAGCAGCCGCTACTGGGTGGAGTCGGGCCGCGTCTGCATCCAGCTCGCCAATGGCGAGGTCACGGGCCTTCGTGACCCGGCTGCATTCCTGGGCCACCAGGGCGACCTGCTCGAGCCCAGCGTGCTGCTATTCCGCCACCACGGCATCCACTTCGAACTCGTGATCGACCCCAAGACCAGCATTGGCCAGGTCGACCCAGCCGGCGTGAGCGACATCATTCTCGAGGCCGCGCTCTCGACCATTCTCGACCTGGAAGACTCGGTGGCCGTGGTGGACACGGCTGACAAACTGCTCGGCTACCGCAACTTCCTGGGTGTCGTGCAGGGCAGCCTCACCGAGCGGGTGCTCAAGGGCGGCAAGACCGTTCTTCGCGGCTTGAACGGCGACCGCTATTACACCAAGCCCGAGGGCGGCAGCCTCGTGCTGCCCGGCCGCTCCTTGCTCTTCGTTCGCAATATGGGCCTGCTCACCACGCACCCAGCCGTGCGATATCGCAAGGCCGATGGCTCCTGCCGCGACATCCCCGAGGGCATCCTGGATGCCGTGGTCACCGTGACCATTGCCCTGCACGACATCCAAGGCCATGGTCGCCTGCCCTCGGGCGAGGCCATTCGCAACAGCCGTGCAGGCAGCATTTACGTGGTCAAGCCAAAGCTGCACGGCCCGGCCGAGGTCGCCTTCAGTGCTGCGCTATTCGCCAAGGTGGAGGCCCTGCTCAGCCTGCCCGCCAACACCGTGAAGCTGGGCGTCATGGATGAAGAACGCCGCACCAGTGTGAACCTGAAGGCCTGCATCGCAGCGGCCGAGAGCCGCATTGCATTCATCAATACGGGCTTTCTCGACCGCACCGGCGATGAGATGCATTCGGCCATGCTCGCAGGCCCGATGATTCGCAAGGCTGACATGAAGGCGAGCGCCTGGATTCAGGCCTATGAGCGCAACAATGTGCTTGTGGGCCTGGCCTGCGGACTGCGCGGCAGGGCTCAGATTGGCAAGGGCATGTGGGCCATGCCCGATAAAATGGCCGCCATGCTCGAGCAGAAGGTGGCCCACCCCAAGGCGGGTGCCAACACGGCCTGGGTGCCCAGCCCCACGGCGGCCACGCTGCATGCCCTGCACTACCACCAGGTGGCGGTGGCCGACATTCAGCAGGGCCTCGAACAGATCGACGCAGAGACCGAGCGCGCCACGCTCCTTCAGGGCCTGCTCACGGTGCCGGTGGCCGAGAGCGCCAACTGGTCTGAGGCCGAGAAGCAGCAGGAGCTCGACAACAACATCCAGGGCATTCTGGGTTATGTGGTGCGCTGGATCGACCAGGGCGTGGGCTGTTCCAAGGTGCCCGACATCCAAAACGTGGGCCTCATGGAAGACCGGGCCACCCTGCGCATCTCAAGCCAGCATGTCTGTAACTGGCTGCACCACGGTGTCGTCACGGAGGACCAGGTTCGTGCCACCTTCACGCGCATGGCCTCGGTGGTGGATGAGCAAAATGGTGGCGATCCGTTCTACACGCCGATGGTGCCGAACCTATCAGGCAGCAAAGCCTTCCAGGCCGCCTGCGACCTGGTGTTCAAAGGTCTCGAGCAGCCCAATGGCTACACCGAGCCGCTGCTCAACCAGTGGCGCCTGGCTGCAAAGCAGGCCGCATAGGGCTAGACTGTTGGCATGCGTATGGATGCCCATCTGCTCATGAAAGGCCTGTTCGTGGCGACGGCCGCGTGGGCCACCCTGGGCGCCACGGGCGTGCAGGCTGCGCCCGCCAAGAAGGAACCCCTCGCCTGCTTCATCTCGGAGCGCAAGATCAATCGAGAGCAGACGCGCATCAATTGCATCTACAAGTGCCCGGACGGCCGCTCGGAGAGCGAAGTGATTCCCCGGGCCGCCCAGTGCCCGTCGAAAATCGAGGTCGTTCGCTAGGTCGTTCGCTAGGTCGTTCGCCAGCAGGTCTTTCGAGGGAGCCCTCAGGAGGGCGCTGAGGACAGAGCGCCTCACCCTCTCCCTTCAGTTTCATCCTCTCGGGCCGATTTCCCCTCCATGGGAACTGTCCATCCAATCCATCGATTCGCTGTGGACCGCGGCGCCTTAAAGGGCATCGGCGGCCAGATGCTGCAGCACGAGCGTGAGCGGGCCTTCGATGCGCGCCAACTCACGCCGGCCGAGCGGCTCTTCTTCCAGGTCTGGGCGAGCGAAGGCTTTGCAACGGTCATCTTCCGGGAAGGACAGACCCTGTCTTCGCGCGGCGACGTGCCCGAGGCAGCCTACGTGATCATCTCGGGCTCGGTGGTCATGCAGGGGGAGCGTGAGTCTTACTCGCTGGGCCCAGGGGCTGTGATTGGCCTGGCCGAAGGCCTCTGCCAGGTGCCTGCCCAGCTCACGGCCCGCTCCACCAGCCTGCTCAACTGCAAGCTCATTCCCATGGACACGGCCATTCGCACCGTGGCCCGCACGAGCCCCGGCCTGCGCGAAGTCTTTCGACTCACCATTCGGCGCATCTTGGGAGAGACCGCGCCCGTCCCCCGGTGGCTCGCGGCATGATGCAGCGCGCCTGCCCCATTGAGGCTGTCTTTGAGCATGCAGCCCCGCGCCTGAAGGCCGTTCAGAGGGACAGCGCGCGGGTGGCGGTCTCGCTCGAGCAGCTCATTCGGCTCTTGGTGAGCGATGGTCCGACATTGGAGACGGCGCTGCCAAGGCTCCAGGTGCAGGCCATGGAGGTCCTGGCGGCCCCGTCGGTGCACCGAAAGGTTCCCGCGCCCATCGCTGTGGCGCAAGCGCCAACGGGCGGCGCAGAAGTCCCTGCGTTGCCGATTGCTCACGCAGTGGCGACCCCCACGCCCGTCGCCGAGCTGGTGACGCAGGACTCCGCTCCCACCTCAGAGGCGCTGTGGCTGCCCTATGGTGAACTCGAGGGGCTGCTCCACAACAGCCCAGGCCTGGTCAGGCCCCTCATGGAGGCCCTGCTGCTTCAGTCTCTGGCGAGCCAGGCTGCCGAATCCTCAGCAGAACCAGCACCAGCACGCCAAGCAGCATGACCCCCACGGAGACCGAGGCCGCATTCTGACTCGCGGCGTACTGAATGCTCGAGTGGGTGAGGTAGGCCGAGGAGGCACAAAAGAGCAGAGGTAGGACCGGATAGAGCGGCACCCGAAACGGGCGCACAACCGAGGGTTCACGCCAGCGCAGCACCAGCAAGGACAGGCCCACCAGCGTGAGGAAGAACCAGAAGACAGGCGCGGTGAACTCGACCATGGCCTCAAAGCCATCGTGCTGAAAAGCACCAAAGCCCACCAGGCCGAGGCTGATGAAGCCTTGTAGCCAGATGGCTCGAGTGGGCACACCGATGTCCTCTCGCCACTGCGACAGAGCCCGCAGACCTTGCCAGTCGACACCGAGGGACTGCATGGTTCGACCCCCAATGATCATGGTGGCATTGATGCTGGTGAGCGCGGCCAGTGCCACGATGATGCCCAACAGACGCTCGGCCCATGGGCCCAAGGAGAGTCGCATGGCATCGGCGGCTGCGGCCTTGCTCTGGGCCAAACCCTGCAGCCCCAAGGCATGGACCAAGGACAGGTTCACCAGGAGGTAAAGGGCGGAGATCAGCAGCAGGCTGCCCACCAGCACCCAGACCATGGTGCGGGCCTGTCCTTTGACCTCCGAGGACAGGTAAGCCGCCTCTCCCCAGCCGCCAAAGGTGAGCAGCACAAAGACCATGGCCAGGCCCAACAAGCCCAGGGGTGGGGTGGTGGCGAACCACGGCATCTGAGAGAGCGACCCTTGGGCCGGTGGGCTCCAGAGGCCCACCAGCACCACCACGGCCAGGCCCAGCAGGGCTGCAGCGAGCAGCATGGACTGCAGGCGCGCAGAAGCCTGAAGGCCAAAGAGATTGGTCAGCGTGAGCAGCACAATGATGAGCGAGGCCCACACCGCGGCGGAATGCCCCCCCAATGACCAGACCTGGGTCATGTAGTCGCCAAAGACATAGCCCAGTAGCGCAATGGCACCCGGGTTGATCACAAATGCCTTGGCCCATGCGTATAAGAAGGACAGATGTCGGCCAAAGGCCCGGTGCAGGAAGTGGTACTCGCCGCCTGAACTCGGAAAGGCCGTGCAGAGCTCGGCATAGCAGAGGGCGCCAGCCAAGGACAACAGGGCGCCAGCCACCCACAGCGCAAGCAGCCAGCCGAGATCGCCGGTGATGCCTGCGACCATGGACGGCGTCTTGAAGATGCCCGCGCCGACGACGATGCCCACGATCACCGCCACGGCCGCAAGCGGCGTCAACAGCCGGGCATGCGGCTGGCCTGATTGCGCAGAGGCGCTCACTGGCCGGATGCGGGCTTCTTGCTGGTGCGGCTTCCGCTGATCAGCGTGGGCTTGACCGCAGGCTGCATACGACCTGACAGGCGATCGCCATCCACACGGCCGTCAAACATGAGCACCTGGCCGCCCTTCATGCTGACCTGAAAGGTCATGTCGGCACCGCGCATGCGGGCCGCATCAATGGACACCGTCTGGCCATCGAGGGTGAGGCGACCCGTGAGCATCTGATGAATCTGACGCAGCTCAAGGCTGGCGGGCTGCTTGTAGCCCGGTATTTGAATGGACCAGGTGCCTTCGACCTGGGCAGGCACAATCCAGAGGTAGCCGATGGCGGCGCTCGTCTCGATGCGCTGATCGGGCGCCCAGGTCTGCATGTCAAAGGAGTGGGATACAACCCGCGTGCCCGGGGGCATCTTCTTGAGAATGGGCTTGAGCCGCAAGTTGAGGTCGGGCAGCAGGTACATGGTCACGACCGTGGCCTTGCTGAAGTCTTCCTTAAAAATGTCGCCCTGAATGATTCGAACCTTCTCGGCAACGCCCGCACGCACCGCGTTGCGCTGCGCAAGGCTCGCCATATCGGCCTCGTACTCAATGCCAACGGCCCTGGCTCCGAACTGCCGGGCCGCCGCAATGGCAATCTTTCCATCGCCCGCGCCCAGGTCGTAGACCAGGTCCTTGGAAGTGACACCGGCTGCATTGAGCATGGCCGTGACCATCTCGTCGGGCGTGGGAACCCAGATCACATCCTTTCCAGCCTGGCCAACGGTGGGCTGGTACTTGTCGTCGCCGGTGTCGGCCAGGGCAGTGGGTGCAGCAAGGGTCATCAATGCAAGGGAGGCAAGCGAAGTCAGGAGCACGCGCACGGGGTCACCTATGAGGAGAAATGGTCGGCCGCCAATCCGGCGGAACGACCAAATCTTATTAGAATTAGAGCCATGTGGGGACGTAGCTCAGCTGGGAGAGCGTCGCGTTCGCAATGCGAAGGTCGGGAGTTCGATCCTCCTCGTCTCCACCACCAAGTCATTGATTTGCGCAAAGACGGAGTCGACCATGTCGACGTAGCAATGATGTGTGAGTTCGGGCTGAGCCCTCCCAAAAAGAAGGGCGAGTCAGCATGCCATTCAGTACCCGGGAATTGCAGGTCTGTTCTGTGCCGCCTTCTCCTCATCTTTCTCGCCACATCCAGTGAGCACTGTCAGAGATAAAAGAACAGCAAAAAAAGCATGAAGGACTCGCATCATTGTCTCCTTAGGACTTGCAATTAATTTAGATGATTACAAAGACGCAAGTGCAAGACCCCAAACCAGACCAACCAAAAGCGTCTCCATGCCCCCTCCCTATCCACAGCCCCAGTCGATTTCTGATGGGGTCTTGTGTTCGTCTACTCTGGCCGTTTGATTTTTGTTACTTGGTGCTGGAGGCGGGACCCGGAATCGAACCGAGGTACACGGCTTTGCAGGCCGCTGCATAACCACTCTGCCATCCCGCCCGCAAGAGGGGTTGGAGCGGGAGACGAGTCTCGAACTCGCGACCTCAACCTTGGCAAGGTTGCGCTCTACCAACTGAGCTACTCCCGCAACGAAGCCCTCAATATTAGTCGTTTAAGAGCGGTCTCGCAACTCGGGCCAGGCCTGCATCAGGTAGTAGACCATCGAGAAAAAGGTGAGCCAGGCGGCAATGAGAATGAGCCATTGGCCCAGGGCTGCGGTGTCGATGAGGCCACCCAGAGCGGGGGCCTGGTAGAGCAAAAATGGAATGGACACCATCTGGGCCACGGTCTTGGCCTTGCCCAGCCAGTTCACGGCCACGCTGCGGCGCGCGCCAATCTCCGCCATCCATTCGCGCAAGGCCGAAATGGTGATCTCCCGCCCAATGATGATGAGGCCGACCACCGGGCCGACCCGCTGGGAATCCATGAGCACCACCAAGGCCGCGCAGACCATGAGCTTGTCTGCCACCGGGTCTAGAAAGGCGCCAAAGGCAGTGGTCTGGTTCCATCGCCGAGCCAGCCAGCCATCGACCCAATCCGTGATGGCCGCGAGCACAAAAATGAGCGTGGCCAGGGCGTTTCGCTCGTGGTCCGTCAGCCCCAAGGGCAAGTAGAAGACCCCCATGAAAATGGGGATGGCCAGCACCCTGGCCCAGGTGAGCAGGTTGGGGAGCTGGAAGTTCAAGCGGCTCCTACCAGCTGCCCACGTTGGGCATGGAAGCCCAGGGCTCGGCTGGCGGCAGCGGCGCGCCCCGCTGCAGGAGTTCGATGGAGATTTGATCGGGTGAGCGCACAAAGGCCATGTAGCCATCACGCGGCGGCCGGTTGATCACCACACCGGACTGCATGAGCCGCTCACAGGTCTCGTAAATGTTCTCGACCCCATAGGCCACGTGCCCAAAATTTCGGCCACCGCTGTAGACCTCTGGATCCCAGTTGTAAGTGAGCTCCAGTTGGGCATCGGCATCGCCCGGAGCGGCCAGGTAGGCCAGCGTGAAGCGGCCCTGTTCGGACTCGCGGGTTCTCAGCAATTCCAAGCCAAGCGCCTTGGTGTAAAAATCGATGGAGGCTTGAAGATCGGTGACACGCACCATGGTGTGAAGGTATTTCATGGCCGAAACTATACCGTGAAGGCTGTGCCCAGGAGACCCCCAATGACCTCACATGCAAACCCCTTGATCAGCCACCGAATGGGCCTTGGCACGTGGAACATGGGCGAGTCGCCCCTCACCCGAGACGCTGAGATCGCGGCGATCCAGACCGGGCTCGACCTGGGCATTCGTCTCATCGACACCGCCGAGATGTACGCCGAAGGCGGTGCCGAGCGGGTGATTGCTGCAGCACTAGAGGGACGGCCGGCGGTTGCGCGAGACTCCCTCACCATCGTGAGCAAGGTCTTGCCCTCCAATGCCAGCCGGACGGGCACTGTTCGAGCCGGCGAGGCCTCAATTGCACGCATGGGTTGCGATTATTTGGATGTCTTCCTGCTGCACTGGCCGGGCCGATTCCCGCTGGAGGAGACCCTCGCGGGCATGATCGATCTGGCCGAACGGGGCCTGATTCGTCGTTGGGGCATCAGCAACTTCGATCTGGCCGGCTGGCAACGCTGGGCCCAGGCGGAAGAAGCGCTCGGCGTGGCCGGGGCCTGCGCCACCAACCAGGTCTATTACGCCCTGGGTGCTCGGGGCGTGGAGTTCGACCTGCTGCCCGCCATGGTCGAGGCTGGCCAGCCCCTGATGGCCTACTCACCGCTGGGCAGTGGTGGATTGCTTCAGCATTCAGGCCTGCAGCGCCTCGCAGCCGACCACGCGATGACAGCCGCCACCTTGGCCATGCGATGGATCTCCCTTCGGCCTGGCGTGCTGCCCATCCCGAAGTCGAGCCGGCCTGAACATGTCGAAAAAAACTGGCAGGCGACCACGCAGTCGCCACCCCTCCCGCATGAGCCCTTGGCCGCACTAGATGCCCTTTTCCCTGCCCCGGTGAAAAAGATGCCGCTGGCCGTGCTCTAGTCTTCTATATTGGCGCGCATGCAAGACTCAACCGTGGTGTGGCTGCTCGATGACGATGCGAGCGTGCGAAAGGCCCTTTTGCGCATCCTCCACGACGCCGGCTGCGAGGTTGAGGATTTCGATTCTGCCGAGGCCCTGCGCAATCGGGCCAGCAGCGCGAGTTTGGCCCACGTAGACCTCCTCCTATTTGATGTTCGACTGCCTGGCGACTCGGGCCTGCAACTCTGGCAGGCCCTGCGCACCCGATCCGACTGCCCGCCCGTGGTGTTTCTCTCTGGGAATGCACAGATCAGCGAGGCCGTGACCGCCTTCAAGGACGGGGCCGCCGACTTTCTCCTCAAGCCATTCGAGCAGTTCGGCCTTCTGGAAGCCATCGAGCGCGCGAGGTGTCGGCCTCGGTCTGGCCGGGTGAATTCAGCTGCCCCCGCGGGCCAGCCCCCTTGGATGGACAGCCTCACCCAGCGCGAGCGCGAGGTCATGCTGCTCGTGGGCGAGGGCCTTCGCAATGCGGAGATCGGCGACCGCCTGGGCATTGGTTTGCGAACCGTGAAGATGCACCGGGGAAACATCATGTCCAAGCTCGGCGTGCGCAACCAGGGGCAGCTCTTGAAGAAGTATTTCTCCTCGCCCAACGGCCCGGGGGCCTAGATGATCGACGTTCGCACCACCTATGCCCTCACGGCATTGGTGCTTATGCTGGCCCCGATTGGAATCCTCCTCACCACGCGG
Source organism: Hahnella aquatica (SeqCode) (assembly GCF_965194505.1). Lineage (GTDB taxonomy): Bacteria > Pseudomonadota > Gammaproteobacteria > Burkholderiales > Burkholderiaceae_A > Hahnella > Hahnella aquatica. The sequence continues at coordinate 1,146,331 of NZ_OZ239144.1, forward strand.
GGCTTGCGCAACCATCAGATCACCTGCTGGGTCTTGGCCAATCTCATAGGCGGCCTTGGCTTCGGCTTCGTGATGCTCAGAGGCGCTGCGCCTGATCTCATCAGTTTTCATCTGGCCCATGTGCTCATGCTCCTGGGCATGTTTATGCGAATCCACACCCTTCGCATCCTGGAGGCGCCAGGGTCCTTCGGCCTCACGCGCGAGAATCTTCAGCCCTTCGCACTCTGGTTTGTCGGCTACATGGCCGTGTTCACCTGGGCCATGGCAGTGCCCTGGCCAGACCTCTGGCGAATGACGGCGGTGGTTCTTTCGCACATGGTCTTGCTGATCTGGTTCCTTCAACGAACCAGTCGCCTGGAGCAGCAGCAGCCAAGTGAAGGCCTCAGGCTGCTCCAGCTGGCCATCCTCATCCTACTCATTGGCTATAGCCTGAGGTTCGTGAGCATGCATGTTCTGCAGGAAGACGCCCATGTCTTTGCCGCAGCGCCTTTGCATAACGTCTCGGCCCTGCTGCTCATAAGCTTTGCGCTGCTCTCGAACATCGCCTTTCATCGACTCATCCTCGAAGACATCGACCGCGATCGCACCCAGGCCAAAGGAGCCTTGGTGGAAAGCCGGGGCGCAGCCTCCCGTTACGCGCTGCAGACACCAGGGGTGTCCATCGAGGCCTTTGGGTCGGCGATCTCCCACGAACTCAACCAGCCGCTTACGGCCATCGCGCTCAACGTGTCGCACCTACAACAGCAAATGGCCTCAGCGGGGAGTCGGGACCATCGTGACGAGGTGCTGCGTGACCTCATGGCCGACACCCGACGCGCCGCCGCGTTGGTGACCAACCTTCGCGTCCTGCTCGCCAATCAGCAGAGTGCTCGTGATGAGGTGCCCATTCAGGCTGCGGTGCATGAGGCCGTTGCATTGCTGCAGCGAAGCCCGGTGGCACAACAGCGCCCCATCTCGATTGATGTCTCTGCTCCAGAGCAGGACCTGCTGGTCATGGCCAACGCCGACCAACTGGTGCAGGTCTTTCTTAACCTCATGGTCAATTCCGCAGAGGCCATCGTCACCGAGTCCAAGCAAAAGCCCGCCCAGATCGCCATATCGGTGACCCAGAAAGGCAGCACGGTGGAAGTCTGCGTGACCGACAACGGTCCCGGTGTGCCGCCCGAGCTGCAGGACAAACTCTTTGACCTGTTCTCATCGGCCAAGCCCCGGGAGGGTGGCGTGGGCCTGTGGCTGGCCAAGACCATTCTGCTCAGCCATGAGGCCAGCATTTCTCTGGACACCAGCCATGCCCCGGGCACGCGGTTTGTCATGGTTTTCCCGAAGGTGCACCAAAGGCCGTAGTCATTGCAATGTTCTGGCCTTAGCCTCCACCGATGTCACTCGAGCTCGAGGCCATGAATCTACTCCGAAAATGTGCAGAGCGGCGCCGCAGCGCCAACATTCCCGCCCAAAAAGCTGCATTGGCTTTGAACTGGTCGGTGAGCAAGCTTGAGAAGATTGAGGCCGATGCCCTCAAGGGCGAGGGCTCGTTCCAGCAGTTCTCGGCAGAGGCCAAGGCCTACGACGCCTGGCTCACACAGGAATTGGGCGGCCCCATTTTCGTGCCCCACTTTCTTCGTCACACGCCACCATCAAAGCGCTGACCGGCGCTCTCACACCCCTCACGTAAACTTCGGAGATGGACGTTCTGCGAAGCACCCTTCGGGTGCTCTCATGGACAGGCGCGTTTTTAGCGCTGTCTGGCTGCGACCAAATTTCGCAGCGGCTCTCGTCACCGGCGTCCAGGCAGCCGGCCACACCAATGCAGCCAGTGACCATTCAGCCCGTGCCCAGCGCAGCCCCCACGGAGCCGCCCCCATCGGCAGCCACACCAGCACCAGCGCCACAAGCGACCAAGCAGCCCTCGCAGGAAGCCGCAGGCACGAACAGCAATGCGGTTCAGGCCTCGCCACAGGCGCCACGGCCCGACCAAGAAACCCTCAGCACCGCAAAGCTGCGTCAGTCCAGCCCGCTTGCGCCAGCGCCGGGCGGCACCGCTCCAGACCGCAATCAAGGCCGTTAAGCCGGCTCCTGAGGGGTGAGCCGGGCTCGAAAGGTGGCGCCCGCCACAACCTGCGTCTGAAGGCGTGCCTCGAGGTCTGGGGCGGCATCGAGCAAGACATCCGAGAACACCGCCCGAAAGGCCTCGGCCGGCACCGCCTCAAAGACCGCCCTCGGAATCTCCAGCGCCAGATGGCCCTGGGACAGGCCGCGGCTCGAGAGCTTCAAGGCAAAGGCCAGCAGTTGGGCCCGTGGGTCGTCCCGCTCGTCGTAGCGCACCGACCAATCCCATTCCGCCATGTTCAGAGCCCCTCCTGCTTGCGCGAGAGCGCCGCCAGCCAGGCCATCGCCTGGCGACTTGCGGCGTGCCCCGAGCCCGCTGGTGGAACGCCCTGCGGGAAGGCAATGACCCCCAAGGCCAGCTCCTTGGGCAGCCCCTTCCAGTGCGCGGGCGGCTCCATGCCCAGCCAGGTGGCCAGTTGTGGCACATCCACGAGGCCTGCAAACACGGTGGTGCCAGCAAAGCCCACGTCTGCGCGGCCCACCGTGCCCGTCTTGCCACGCAGCGGGCAGCCCTCCTTGCACGGCCGCCCGAAGGCCGCCTCCACCGCGGGGTGTGCCGTGCCACTGCCCCTCCAGCCGGGCTCTGCAGGCATCATCACCTTGGCCATGCCCGCCTGCACCACCTCCGCGGCACGACGATTCTGAAGGCCCGGGCGCGCAAGCGGCCGAACGGCATCGTCTTGTAGGAGCCAGACGGGCGCAGAGGCCCGCCCCCGAGCGGCATTCGAAATCTGTGCTGCCAGGCTGGCCACGCCCACGGCCGTGGCCCGGGCATCGCCCGCACCAAGCACCGACTGCACCAGGCTGGACGTGCGCAGGTAGGCCTGCTCCGCAGCACGGTCGCGCGGCGCGCGGGCCCGGCCTGCGCGAACATCCTCGTAGCTGCGCCAATCGAAGAGCACCACGGGCTCGCGCATGTCTGCACCCTCGCCTGCCCCAATGGGCATGCGCCCGAACTGGCCTGGCACGGGAAGGCGAGCCCCGCTCAGGTTGGCCCGCTCCCCCGACCAGCCCACCTGGGCCACCAGCGCCGACACCCGCATGGGCATGGCACAGGGCACCGGCACACGCGGTGTCGCGCCCAAGTTGCAAATGGCTGCGCGCTCCCACCACTCGTTGCGCTTTTCGACCTCATCGTCGAGCTGACCCGAGGTCTTGATCTGCAACTGCAGGTCGCGCGAGGAGACCGACTCGGCAAATGCAAGGCTAAAGAAGAGTTTGGCCACGGATGCCGGTGGCGCTTCGACCAGGGCGGCCGCCAAGGGCTTGGAGCCTTCGATGCCGCGCTGGTCACAGGCGGCTCCCTCACAGCCCATGGCCAGAATGCCCATGGTGGCCGGGTCGATGACCACCATCGAGAGGCCCTTCATGCCCCGGGCTGCCTGCGGCATGAAGGCTTCGAGCTGCTGCTGCAGTGGGCCCGAGAGGCTGATGCGAAGTTGGCGCGGCGATGCAGACTGCCCATCGACGGCATCGGTCACCATGGCCCGAGGCGCCATCCAAGCGGCCAAGTCTCGGCTCAGGCGCGGCGGCGATGCAGCCGGGGCTGCGAGGCCACACCGGGCCCGTGGGCCCGAGAGCAGAACCTGCTGGCCACTCGTGTCCTGGCCGAAGAGACAGGGCGGCAGCGAGGTCCAGGAGACCCGCTCGGCCAGCGACTGGGCCACGATTGCGCGCTGTGGTTCATCGGCCCGGGGCGTGAGCCATGCCGGGTTTTGCGCCACGAGGGCCAGGTCTCGCAAGAACGGACCACACGACACCGTTCGCCAGTGCGAGAACAAGGCCTTCGCGTGCGACTGCGCATGGGCCTGCCAGGCCAGGGCCACGCGTGTGGACCAGTCCACCGGCCTCGCCGCGGCACCGGCAGTGCGATCCGTCACAACACCCGCAGTCGCACCCGCCGCGCTCTGAAGCCGCCCCAGCACCACCGCCAGGGGCCTGGCCTCACAAGCAGCCACAAGTGCAGCCTGGGCTGCCGCGAGCGTCGCGGCATCGGCGGGGGCTTGCGCCGCAAGCTCTTGGCTCAAGGCCACCAGCCGGTTCACTTGGGCAGCGGGCACAAAACGGTCGTCGCCCTCGTAGGCACGGCTCTCCAGGCGTTCCTGCTGAAGGCCCACGGCCAGGAGCAGCAGCAGCGAGAAAAAGGCAATGAGGCCCACCAGGCCGCGCAGCAGTTGCCGAGAAAAACTCATGGCCGGCGCTCCTTCGAAGACTGCGCGCTGGCCCCGGCCAGCAGGCCAAATCCAATGGCCGCCGACAGGAACGATGAGAGACCGAGGCTCATGAGGGGCAGCCCAAGGCCAGTGAGCGGAATGAGGCGAAGGTTGCCCAGGCCGGTGACCACCGTCTGAATGGCGGACGCCATGAGCAAGAAAAATCCAATGGCATAGAGGGCTCGGCTCTGGTGCAGGCCCATGGCCAGCCCGCGCACGGCCACCACCAGCAGCAGGCCATAGACGATGAGCACCAGGGCCAGCAAGAGCAGGGCGGTCCGGTCTCCAAAGAGCCCCAACAGGATGGTGGGCAGGTAATCGCTCAGCGACTGCAGCGGCAGGCAGGCCCCCTCGTGGCTGCACCACTGAATCTGACCCAGGCCGTAACCACTGGGCTGGCCACCTTCGGCGAACTTGATGAGACGCGCGAAATCACTCACCGCAGCCTGCATGGGCTCGAGCATGAGGAGCAGTCGGCCCATGACACGTTCGGTGAGCATGGCCGCGGCCGACAAGACCACCCCCAGGCCCATGGCCAGCGCCAGGAAGCGCCAGCCAAAAATGATGAAGATGAGCGCCAGGAAGACCGCAGCACTGATCAACGCGCCACCAAAATCCTTGAAGGCCACCGCGGCTGCACCCACCACCAACAGGGCCAACAGAAACACGCCACCGAAGGCGCGAAGAAAGTGGCGATGAATGTCGCGGGCTGCGCAGGGAGATGCAGCAGCCCCAAACAGGGCGCGCACCAGCCCGCCCATGCTCATAAAGCCCTCGAGCACCTCACGCGCAAGGTAGGCCTGCCGCGCATAACGAACCACCACCAGGCCCGCCAATCCGCAGACCCAGATCTTCAGAGATTCAGAGCCCGCCGCCGGGCTGATGGCCGCATAAAAGAGTGGCACGATCGCCGCACCCAGGAGCGCGGCCAGGCCCAGTCGATTCGAGAGCCACTCCAAGGCCTGCGAGATGGGCCGTGCGGCAAGAAGGCAGGCCATGAAGCAGGCCAAGGCACCGACCACCACGATCAGTTGGCGTGGCAAGGCATACGTGAACGGGTTCAGGGCAAAACCCAAGGCCCCTTCGCCAAACCGCAGGCCTGCATCGGCCATGACCAGCAGGCCCAGGGCCACCACCGAAAGCAGGCCTGTGGTCGCGGCAAATGCGGGCCAGCCCAGGCGCCGCCAGACGAGCCAGCCTGCAAGGCCTCCCAAGAGCGCCAGCACACCGGGCATGAGGCTGATGGCCATTGTGAGCCGACTGGCCTGCGCAGCGAGCCGATCCGGCTCATCGATCACGCGAGCCAAATCCCATCGCACTGAAGAAAACTCACCGGAGAGGCTGTTGTAACGAATGCCCTCGGCCAACAGCAGGGCATGAAAGAGGTCGATGTAGCCAGGGTTCGCCTCCTGGGTTCGAACCCGAATGCGCTCGATGCGCTGATCGACGAGGCCCACCATCCAGTGCGACAAGAGATGGCCCGAGGACACCTGCAGCACGGCTGCGCGCAGCGCCTCGTAGCGCACGAGCCCACGTTGGGCCCTCTGCAGCCCAGCCTTCAAGGCCTCTGGGTTCGTTTTTGCGTTGGCATTGGTCGCGAGCAGCCTGCCCATGCCGCAGTCGGCCTGCGCAATGGGCACACCCAGGTAACCCTCACACAAGGATGCTGCGGATGAGACAACCTCGCCATCGGTCGATGCCGGCCCACGCAGATCGAGGTTCACGGCAGCGGCCCGAGAGGCGAGCCAGAGGGCCTCTCGCGGCACGCGATCGGTTGGCAGGCCCAGCGTGAGCATCGACCACAGAAACCCCCCGAGCAGCGCGGCAGCAAGAAGTCCCGCCAGCCCGCGGCTTGGTTTCCTTAAGTCAGACATTCGTATAGATTGCCAGAATGCTCTCCGACCTTCTTGCGCACTTCCGCAACAGCACCCGTTCGCCCGAGGGCGGGCCGCCCAAAGACATGGAACAGGCCACCCACTGGGCGGAGGCCATTGGCCTGGAACTCAAGGGGCTCATCTCACAGACGGTGCTGGCCGAGCTCGAACAGCGCGAGAAGAAATACCTTCAGAGCATTCTGGCCAAGAGCCAATTCGTGATCGACTCTCTCGTGGTCATTCCCCTGGACAAGGACGCCTCGGAAAACTTCGAGAGCTTTCTACAAGTACATGAAGAGATTGATCCCGGCTTCAAGCTGCGCTTTTTTCGCTCGCTCATGGAGACCCAGTACCGGTCTACACGCGGCTCGGTGGTCGTGGTCTCCCAAGACTTCCAGCCCACCGTTCAGTTCTTGAGCCAGAGCCTGGAGCAGCCCAGCCAGGATGAGCGCTATCAGGTCTCCCTGCGAGGCCGACGGCTGAACTTTCAGGTGCAGGTGAGCCTGCGCGGGCCGGTGGCCCAGAGTGCACCATCGGGCGCGGCTGCGGCCGCAGCGGCAGCAGTCAGCAGTGTGTTTGGCAGTTCAAGCGGCAGCAGCTCAGCCAGCCCCACAGCGGGCGCCGACAACAGCCTTCTGCTGCGCATCTGGGATGCCCAGGGCGAGCGCATGCTCGAGGTGACCACACCATTCCTGATCGGCCGAGAGAGCCCGAGCGAGGCCGAGCTCGGTGGCCTCTCCTTCGTCACCTTGCACGGCCAGTATGTCTCGCGGCGTCATCTGGTGGTGCTCAATGTGCTCGATGAGACCTACTTCTTCATCCATGATGCGGCGAGTTTGTCGTGCTTGTCGGCGGGCGGGCAGCTGTTGCGGCCCTCCACGGTCTACAGCATGCCCAAGCACGCCGAGATGCGACTGCTCTTTGGGGCCACCAGCGAGAACCGCGCCCAGACCTTCGACAAGGCCCAGGCTGCGCAATTTCCAATCGTGGAGATGCGCCGCCGCGGGGCCCAGGGTACGAGCGTGACCGAGGCCACGCCACGGCCCCGCGCCATCAAGCCTTGAACCCATTGCACTGCCGGTGGCGTCGTTGATGTTTCGATGTGGCATGGCGCTCAACCTGGGCGCGCCCGATCGGCTCGCCTTCGATGCGGCCACTCGCCACCCGAGCCTGCCACTGGCCGTGCTCTGCGATGGCGCCAATGGCACCCCGCACGGCGGCGCTGTGGCCCAGGCGGCAAGCCAGCGGGTGCTGGAGGCACTCGGGGCGGGCACACCCCTGTCGGGCCAACTGCTCGATGCCATGAGCCAGGAATTCGATGCCCAGTGGCCCGAATCGGGCTGCACCCTGCTCGCCTTTGCGGCGGACGACCAAGGCCTTTGCATCACCAGCGTGGGCGACAGCTTTGCCGAACTCTTTGCTCATCGCCAAGGACAGTGGGCCTCCGAGCATCAATTGGCTCGGCATGTGGATGACGAGGGTCACCCCACCCAGCTCATCGGAGCCAATGTGCCCATCAGCCCCCACTGCTGCGAGCGACAGACCAGTGCCGAGGTGACTTGCTGGGCGGCCTTCCTGATGAGCGATGGGGCTGGTGCGTATTTGTCCACGGCCGACCTTCGCGATGTCTTGCTGCCCATTGGCTCACAGACACCCAGCGACCACGACCTGCAGTTCTGCGCCGAGACCTTGGCCGCGCTGGCGATGTCCAGGGGCAGCCACGACGATGTCTCGGTGCTCATGGCCTGGGTGCAACAGCCATGAAGCTCGATGCCTTCACCAAGCGGTTTGAGGACGACCACAACCTCTCGCGCGAGCTCTCGCTGCTCAACGACCTCGCCCAGCGCGGCGCGCCCGTGCCGAAGGTGCTCGCCACCGACCACCGGGCCCTGACCATTGAGATGGAGCATCGCGGCCAGAGCCTGGCCGAGTGGGTGCATGAGCGGCCGGACGATGAAGTGGTGCAGATGCTTGCACCTGCCCTGGCCGCCTTTGACCGTGTGGCCCGGCTTGGGGTTTTTCACCTGGATGTGGCTGCCCGCAATGTGCTCCTCGAATCGCCAAGCAGCCGCCAAGCCCAGGTGATTGATTTCTCGGCTGCCCTGTGCGCGCGCTTTCCACTGCAAAAGCCGCTGTGGCTGCGCGTGAACCCCAGCATTCACCACCCCGAGCTCGCACGCGCCATCGAGGCCGACTGGCGGGCCTTCTTTGAGGCCGTGGGCCTGCCCGTGCCCGAGAACTTCGTGGACCACTTCGACATTCCATGGGATCGATACGCAGGCCACTGGCCCGGCAGCATCGCGGCCAACAGCCTGAACCACCAGCATGCGCTGCTCGCCTATGGGCTGGCTGGCCTGCTCGACGAGGTGGGGGCCACCCTCACCTCTGCCCACCGCAGCCGACTGGCCCCATGGGCCCAGGTGCTGCGCGCCTGCCAGACCCAGGCCGAGGCACAAAAGCAGATTGCCGCGGCCATCCGAGCACTCGGCACCCAGGATGCCACCCCGATGCCCACGGCCGTGCACACGGGCGGCCAGGGCACGGCGGAACGTGGCTCAGCCGATGCCTCGGCTGCATCCCGAGCATCCACCTCGGGGCCGATGAGTGATGCGGGTCGACCAGCAGCGGCCCCCGCGGTCGAGCCGACGGCCGGAGCATGGCCCCCTTCCGCCGAGCCCGATGGCTTTTCCTGGCAGGCGCGCGCCCTGCTGGCCGCCCTGCCGGTTGCGGGTTTCATCATCACCGACCAGGTCTACACCAGCCAGGCGGCCAGGCTTGGTGACATGGCCTTCTACAGTGCCCTGGCCACCATTCCCGTGCTCATGCTGCTGCTGGCCAGTCTGGCCCAGACGGGCGGGCTCAACCTGCAGCGCGTCTGCATGCTGGTGCTCGCGGCCCTTCAGTTCATGCTCGCCCGCGACCTCTGGCCGCAGGTGGGCCCCCTGTGGGCGGGCCTCACCCTGCTGCCTGGCAGCCTGGGGGTGGTGGGCATTGTCATGCGTTGGCGATCACCCATGCAGTGAAAGACGGTTTTATGGGGCTCAAGACGAGAGTGCTTGCTCCGATTCTAAACTCGGGGAATACTCGTCCGACCGATCAATTTAATTTTCCAGCGTGACCGTCATGTCATCTCAAAAAGACAACTTCTCGAACAAGTCTTACCCCACCATCATCGACGGCACCACGCGCTTCAAGGGCGACCTCGAACTTGGCGCCAACGCCCGAATCGATGGCAAATTCCTCGGAAACCTCTTGGCGCCCGGCGAGAAGAACGAGGTCACGCTGGTCATTGGCCGCGATGGCGACATCCAGGGCGACATCCGCTGCCACAGCATTCAAATTTCCGGCACGGTGCATGGCAACGTGCGGGCCAAACTGGTGGAACTGCGCACCGGTGGCGTGATTGAGGGCGACGTGGAATACGACGCCATTGAACTGCACCAGGGTGCGTCCATTCTGGGCGCCCTCACCTGCAAGGCCGAGGGCCGCAAGCGCTGAATTGGGCTTCGGCTGCGCGGGTGGCACCACCACCGCGCCGCTAGCCCGTGCAGAACTGGCTGCGCAGGAGCTTTCCGAGATCTCCCTTGCTGGCCAGCGGCGTCCAGCCGGCTTCGGGCTGCCGAATCACCGCCGTGGGACGTCCCGTTCCCCGCTTCCCGCTGTAGCGCCGTTCCAGGCGCACCCGCATCCTGGCCTTCTGGCAGTCGATCTCCTGAAGCCGGAGGCGAGAAAGATGGCCAAAGAGGTCGGCATGAAAGTAATCCTCCACCACAACAATCAGGTAGCCCACCTGGGTTCGGCGGGCCGTATCAAGTTCCACGTACTCCACCCGATTAAATCCAGAGGCCACTACCAAATAGTTGGCCTGCGCACGGGGCGCAGCAAAAAAAGACGAAGCCAGCAGAAAGCAGACAAAAGCGAATGATGAGTGCAAGAAAGCAGGAAATGACCACCAAAGGCGGCCTGCAGCAGATGCCCAGGGGCGGGAACGAGTGAGGGCGACAGAGATGACACGCATAGGAATGGAATCGGGCGACACTGTGGTGACTTTACCCCCCGCGGTCGTGCCCAAGCAGCAGTGCCCCCCAGGCCGGTCCTTGACGGCTGCGGCAGTCGCGGCGACCGCGACGACCGTGCTGGCCCCCGTGACGCTGGTGGCCCTGACCCTGCTCGCCTGGCCAGCACCCGGCCGTGCACAACTGCCCGGGCAGGAGGAGGCTCCACCGCCCCCGCCCACCAACTGCGCGGTCAGTGGCTTTCGGGCCGCCGTGACGGACGCACCCGAGGGCGAGCGCAATGCCAAGGCGCTCGAGTGGCTGGCCCAGGAGGGGCCCAAGTGCAGCCTGGACCGCTGGATTCTGATTCGGAACAACCGAAACCAATGGATGGGCAGCGCAGACTCGGCCAAGCTGGCCGGCGTGATCGATTCAAAGGTGGAGGAACTGGCCCGCGAGGATGCCGGGGTGGTCAACAACCTGTTCACCTCCCCGCCACCGCCCGCCCCCAAGAAGGAGTGACCAGGCCGCACAAAGCACCGAGCAGCAGGCCGCCTAGGAGGCCTGCTGCGGCAGACACCGCGTCAGTTGTCTTTGGAGGTGAAGAAGTCGTAGACCGCCAAGGCCAGCCCGAACAGCAGAATGATCGTGATGTCGAGTTGCGGCAGCTTCAGGATGTAAGGCGTGAGGAAGGCGGCCAACAGAACAAGGCCAATCAGCCCGGTGATGTTCTCAAAACGTTTCATGACTCGTTTCTCCGTAGAAATTCACTGACCAGCCAACGGGCGGACCGAAGCAGCCGGGCGTCGTTCTTGTGCCGACCCACGAGCTGCACGCCCAACGGAAGCTCGTTCGAGAGGTTCATGAGCGGCAGGTTGAGTGTTGGCAGCCCCGCAAAGCTCCAGACCGTGGACATGATGGGGTCGCCGGTGGCGGCCAAACCCGCGGGTGCCGTGCCCAGGGCCGACGGGCACAGGATGCCATCGTATTCATCGAAGTACGCATCGAAGGCCGACATCACGTGGGACATGCGGTCTTTGGCGAGGAGGTAATCCATGACTGGCACCTGCATGCCCTCGGCCACCCGTGCCTGCAGCGCCGGGCTGAGCTGATCGCGATGATTCTGCCATTCCTTTTGCAGGCAGAAGGCGAGTTCCACCTCGTTGACCTGCTTGTGCCATGCAACCGCCTGCGAGACCACCTCTGGCACGCCAGACATCTCCACGCAGCCTTCTAAGTGGGCCACCAGCGCCTCATAGGCCTCTTGGGCCTCGGGGTCGACCTGGCCCCACCAGGGTGTCTTAACAAAACAGAACTTCGGCGGCAGCGGTGGCTCGGCCGTGGCCACATCCAAGAGACGCATGGGGGCCTGCGCGCGGGTGGCGGTGTCGTGGCCGTCGTCGCCCACCAGAACCTGCGTCACCAGCGCGATGTCGTCGATGTTGCGAGCAAAAACACCAACCTGATCGAGCGACGGGGACTGCTCCAGCACGCCAGTGCGGGGGATCAGGCCCATGGAGGGCTTGAAGCCATAGACACCGCAATAAGAGGCTGGGCGAATCACAGAGCCATTGGTCTGGCTGCCGATGGCCACGGGCACCATGCCGGCGGCCACTGCGGCCGCCGAGCCACTGGAGGACCCCCCCGGCGTGTGCTCTAAGTTGTGCGGATTGCGCGTGGAGCCCGGCACGAAGGTGGCGAACTCGGTGGTGACGGTCTTGCCAAAGATCACGGCGCCGGCCGCGCGAAGGCGTTGCACCACGGTGGCATCGCCCACGGAATACCGGCCCTTGTGAATGGCGCTGCCGTATTCAGTGGGAAAGTCTTGGGTGTCGATGATGTCCTTGATGCCAATGGGCACACCAAACAACGGGCCCGGCAACTCACCTGAGGTTCGAGCCTTCTGAAGGTATTCTGCTTGGAGATCCACCACGCGGTCGTCGAGGTGGGCAAAGGCCTTCACCTTCTCATCGGCGGCCGCCACAAAGGCAGACACTTGCTTCATGAGGCCAGCGACATCAGCCTGCCCAGCCACCAACAACTCACGGGCTTCGTGGGCCGTGAGCTCATGGATGGGGCGCTGGACAGCCTCGGCCATTACATCGTTTTGAAGATGTTGGGGTCGACCACGGATTCATCGGTCGGATCGTACTTAATCTCGGTGGCTTGATTGAAGAACTGGTCGGGCAGATAGGTGACCATGCTCGGGTAAATGTAGGTGAGCGCCAGCGTGAGAATGACCATGCCCACGAACGGCATGCAGCCCTTGAAGATGGTGACCAGCTGCAAGCTCTTTGGCGCCACCCCCTTGAGGTAATAGGCGGACATCGCCATGGGCGGCGTGAGGAAGGAGGTCTGCAGGTTAATGGCAATGAGGATGCCAAAGAGAATCGGGTCTACATCGTAGAGCGGCAGCAATGGCAAGAAGATGGGAACAAAGATGATGATGATCTCGCTCCACTCAAGCGGCCAGCCCAGAATGAAGATGATGAGTTGGGCGAGCAGCAGGAACTGCACTGGCGTGAGATCGAGCGCGAGCAGCGCATCTTTCACAATGTGCTCGCCACCCAGGTACGAGAAGACCGACGAGAACGTGGCCGCACCCACAAACAAGAAGCAGACCATGGCCGAGGTGCGCGCGGTGAGGTAAACGGCCTCTCGAAGGCGATCCCAGGTGAAGGCGCGGTAGATCACCGCGAGGATGATGCCCCCCAGTGCGCCCATGGCGGCTGCCTCGCTGGGGGTGGCCAGGCCAAACAGAATGGAACCTAGCACGGCCAAGATAAGCGCGGCCAGTGGCACGAAGGCCTGGAACACGAGCACCAGGCTCTTCCAAACACCATATTCGGCACCGTCCTTGATCTTCGGGCAGAGCGATGGGTTGATCGTGGCCCGAACAATGACGTAGACCACGTAAAGCCCCGCAAGCACGAAGCCAGGGATGAGGGCTGCCGCATAGAGCTTGACCACCGACACACTGGCCGTGGCCGCATAGACGATGAGCAGGATGGAAGGCGGGATGAGAATGCCGAGCGTGCCGCCGGCCGTGATGACACCGCTCGAGAGTTTCTCGTCGTACCCCGCCTTGAGCATGGCGGGAAGCGCAATGAGGCCCATGAGGGTGACGACCGCCCCCACAATACCTGTGGCCGTGGCGAACAAGGCGCAGGTGACCAAGGCGGCCACCGCCATGGATCCCGGCAGGAAGCGAAGGCCCACCTGCAAGGAATGAAAGAGTCGATCAAGAATGTTGGCCCGCTCAATGATATAGCCCATGAACAAGAAGAGCGGGATGGAGATGAGCACATCATTGTTCATCACGCTGAAGGTGTTCTGCGTGAAGAGGTAGAAGATGCGGTTGTCCCAGAAGGCCTGATCGGCCAGGAAGTAGGCGTAGTAGCCAAAGCCAATGCCCATCGCCATGAGCGTGAAGGCAATTGGAAAACCCAGAAAGATCACGCAAATAAACAGGCCCAGCATCAGCAGGGCCACCACTGGATCACTCATGATGGGGCTTTCTCAGCATGTTGTTTGATCAGGACATCTTCGAGTTCTTCGACATCGCCGCTGCGTGAGAGCCAAGCCCCCGTTCGAATGCAGATGAGACAGCGCATGACCTCTGCAATTCCGGCAATGAGAAGCGTGAGACCAGTGACAAAGATCACAAGTTTCAGCGGCCAGACCGGAACACCGGCGGGGCTGTTCACGCTGCTCTCGAGGATGCTGGCCGACTGGAAGGAATACTGGGCCCCGGTAAACACCATGGCGAACACCGCGGGAAAAAAGAAGATGAAGTAGAGGGTGAGGTCGACCTTGGCCTGGGTGCGGGGCGCCCACTTTCGGTAGATGAAGTCGCCACGCACATGGGAGTTCCTGGACATGGCATAGGCGCCAGACATCATAAAGAGCGCGCCGTACATCATGTAGCTCATGTCGAAGGCCCAGGCTGTTGGGGCATTGAGCACATAGCGCATGAAGACTTCGTAGCAGGTGCTCGCGGTGAGAACCAGTACGCACCACGCGAAGGCATGGCCCACAGACTTGCTGAAGGTGTCGATTCTGCGAATCCAGGTTTCCATTGCAGGCAATCCTCTTAGAGCTCAAAAATAAGGGCTGCCGGGAGACCCGACAGCCCTTATTCAAACATGAACCAAACTTAGCGCGGCAGCTTTGTCTTCTGCACGTGCTCGAAGGCGAGGCGATAGTCTGCCTCATTGGTGAAGTGGTAGAAGCCCACGCGCTTGGACCAGGCCTTGAAGGAGTCGTTGATCTCTTTGAACATGTCGACTTCTTTCTCGAGCTTGGGCGTGACCTTGTCCCATGCAGCCAACTGGCCCTTGTAGATGTCTTGCGTGGTGCGCGACACCTGGACCTTGTGCTTGACGATCAGCTCTTGCAGGTCTTTGGAGTAGTTGGCATGGGCCAGAGCCGTGGAGGCCGTGGAGGCTGCTTCAGCTGCGTATTTCAGGATGGCCTTCAGGTCTGCCGGCAGGGCGTCGTACTTGGTCTTGTTCCAGATGATCTCGAAGAACTCTTGAGCCTGGTGGAACGAACCCATGGAATAGTACTTGGCCACGTCTTGTGCACCGAAGCGCATGTCGGCGGTGGGGTTGTTGAACTCAAAGGCATCGATCACGCCGCGCTGCATGGCAGGAACGATCTCGCCGCCGGGCAGCTGGGCCACGGCCATGCCCATTTCCTGGAGCATGTCGGCCGCCAGGCCGATGGTGCGGTACTTGAAGCCCTTGAGGTCTGCCGCCTTCTTCGGAGGTGTTTTCTTAAACCAGCCCAGGGGCTGTGAAGGCATGGGGAAGGAGAAGAAGCCCACGACATTGAGGCCCATCTTCGCAGTGAGCTTGTTCCAGAGCTCCTGGCCGCCGCCGGCGTGAATCCAGGACAGGCCGATCTCGGGTGTGGCGCCGCTCACGGGGCCAGTGCCGAAGAGCGAGGCGCTCTTGTTCTTGCCGTACCAGTAGCCGGACACGTGGTGGCCACCATCGAGCACGCCTTTGCTGACGGCGTCGATGATTTCAAAGGGCTTGACCACGGCACCTGCAGGCAGGTACTCCACTTTGAGGCGGCCGCCGGCCATCTCATTGACGCGGGCGACGTACTGCTGGGCCATTTCCGAGAAGATCTCGTTGGCACCCCAAGAGCCCTGCATCTTCAGGACGATGGGCGCCTGGGCCACAGCGATGGAGGGGAAGCCAGCAACCACGGGGGCTGCCACAGCAGCCGTTGCAGCCTTGCCAAAAAACTTACGACGGCCGACTTGAGCCTGTTCGGCAGTGGCTTGCACTTCGGCCACTTCGGTCTGGGAATGCTTCATGTCATCTCCTTGGAAAATTCGAAAGGTCCAACCAATCGACAGCCGACTGCCATGGACAACCGGAAGTGTACCCAAATCCCCGCGAGAGGGCGGTGACCCGGACCCTAGTGTTTACCCGAGCGACGCAGCCCAACAACTTTTAATCCAGCGCCCGGCCCCATCGGCCGACCAGCGCCACCAGGGCCGGGAGGGACAGCAGCGTGAGGGCTGTGGCCACAATGAGCCCGCCCATGATGGCCACCGCCATGGGGCCCCAAAAGACCGAGCCCTGGAGGGGAATCATGGCCAGAATGGCTGCGGCCGCGGTGAGCACAATGGGGCGAAAGCGGCCCATGGTGGCCTCGACAATGGCATCCTGCAGGCCAAGGCCTTTGGCCCGCTCTTTGTCGATCTGGTCGATCAGAATGACCGCGTTGCGCATGATCATGCCCATGAGGGCGATCACGCCGAGCATGGCCACGAATCCAAAGGGACGGTCGAGCAGCAGCAGAGCACCCGCCACACCGGCCACACCCAAGGGCGCCGTGGCCAGCACCATGATGCTCTTGGGTGTGCTTTTCAACTGCACCACCAGCAGCGTGAACGTGAGGAAGAACATGATGGGCATGCCGGCAAAAATAGAGGACTGCCCTTTGCTGCTCTCCTCCACCTCCCCGCCCACTTGAAGACGGGTTCCCGCGGGTAGCGCACGGACCAGAGGCTGTAGTTGGGCCAGCAGTTCTGCGCTGACGGTTGCAGCCTGACGGTCGCTGCCAATGGCCGCCTGCACCGTGACGGCGTACTCACGATCCCGACGCCAGACCAGGCCGGGCTCCCAGACCATCTCCACGCGGGCCACCTTGTCGAGCGGCACCTGCTCGCCCGAGAGGGCTGGCAGCAACAGGCCCCGCAGACCGGCAAGGCCCTCACCGCGCTCTGACTGCGGTAGCCGCAGCAACAAGGGGATGCGCTTGTCGTTCTCTCGGAATTCGCCAACCGTCACCCCGGCAAATCGGGCCTCCAGGGTTCTTGCAATGACGGCCGGCGGCACGCCGAGCTCACGCGCCCGGGCGAGGTCCACCTGCACCTGTGCCACCGGCCGTTGGCCCTGCCAATTCAGATGAACAATGCGCAGGTCTGGATGGGACCGCATCTGGGCCTGCACCTGCTCGGCCGCCGCCAATGCGGCCTCCGGGCGATCGGCCACCAGGCGAAAGGCCACGGGATACGGCACCGGTGGTCCGTTGGGCAGGCGCTTGATCCGAAGCCTTGCCTCGGGTGCGATGTCGGGCAGTCGAGCCTGGAGGGCCGCCAGAATGGTCTCGCGGTCGGCTCCTTTGGCTGGCTGGATCACGAGCTGTGCCACATTGGGGTCTGGAAAGATGATGTCCAGTGGCAGAAAGAATCTAGGCGCACCGGCGCCCACCCAGCTCGCCACGGTGCCCACCCCAGGGGTTTCCAGCACTGCGGCCTCCAGGGCTTCCACGACCTGGTCGGTGGCCCGACGGCTGCTGCCCTCTGCAAGGGTGACATCCACGAGAATCTCGGGCCGAGATGAGTCCGGGAAAAACTGCTGCTCCACCTGGCCCATGCCCACCAGGCCCAGGATGAAGACGATCACCGTGAGCGCCAAGGTGGTGAGCGGTCGGCTCACACAGCGCGAGACCAACGCACGAAAACGCTGCGCAAAGGCAGTGTCTTGGTGCCCGCCCTGACCCGCCGCCTGCCTGGCCGCAGCCATTGCGGGTGAATGCGCGATGCCTGTCGGCGACCGCAGCAGCCAGTAGCCCAGGGCCGGCACAAAAAAGACCGAGACCAGCCAAGAGACCATGAGCGCAGCAGCAGTGACGGCGAAAATGGCAAAGGTGTACTCACCCACCACCGACTTGGCAATGCCAATGGGCAGAAAGCCAATGGCCGTGATGAGGGTGCCCGTGAGCATGGGCATGGCCGTGAGTTCGAAGGCGGCCGTGGCCGCCTGAAGACGATCGGCGCCCTCCTCGAGCTTGCGCACCATCATCTCCACCACAATGATCGCGTCATCGACCAAGAGGCCCAAGGCGATGATCAGCGAGCCCAGGGAGATCTTGTGCAGGCCAACCCCCCAGAGGTGCATGATGAGGAAGGTCACGGCCAAGACGAGCGGAATGCTGATGGCCACAATCAGCCCGGGCCGAGGGTCCACCCGCAGTGGCCGACGGTGAAGCCCCAAGGCCAGTAGGCTCACGGCCAGCACAATGGCAATGGCCTCACCCAGCACGATGAGAAATTCCTGCACCGACTCCTGCACCACCGTGGGCTGGTCTTGAATCTGTACGAGGTTCACACCCACGGGCAGGTCGGCTTGAATCGCAGCCACCGCGCCGGCCAATGACCGACCCAGGGCCACGATGTCGCCGCCCTTTTGCATCGAAACGCCCAGGCCAATGGCAGGCACCCCATTGACCCGCAGCCCAGGACCGGCCGGGTCTTGCGGGCCACGCTGCACCTGCGCCACATCACCCAGCTTGAGGAGCAGCCCACCCGCGCGGATGGGCATGTTGCGGATGTCCTCAAGCGAGGCGAACTGGGCCTGCACTTCTAGGGGAATCTGCCAGCGGCCGGCCTCGAGTTCACCGGCCGAGACCACCGCGTTCTGCTCGCCCACCTGCTGGGCCACAGACGTGGCCGTGAGCCCATGGCGCGTGAGGGCTGCGCGGCTCAGTTCAATGAAGACGCGTTCCGCCTGCAGGCCAAAGATGTCGACCTTGCCCACGTCGGGCACGCGCATGAGGGTCGACCGTGCTTGGCGCGCGAGGTCTGCCTGGTCGGCCAATGCATAGCCAGGCGCCTGCAGGGCATAGATCACCCCGAAGGTGTCGCCAAAGTCGTCGTTGAAGAAGGGGCCCTTGACCCCCGTTGGCAGGCTGCCAGCCTGGTCGGTGACCCTCTTGCGCACCTGGTAGAAACGATCGGGCACCTCGGCCGGATCGAAGTCATCCCGCACCTGCACGATCACCGTGGTCTCACCGGGCTTGGAAAAGCTCGTGACCATGTCGATGTTGGGCACGTCCTGGATCATGCGCTCCAGGCGATCGGCCACCTGGTCGGCCATCTGGAGTGCGGTTGCACCTGGCCACTGGGCCTGCACCACCATCACTCGAAAGTGAAAGGGCGGGTCTTCGTCTTGGCCGAGCTTGAAATAACTGCCCACGCCCAAGAGCAGCAAGGCCACCATCAGGTAGCGGACCAATGCGGGGTGCGCAATGGCCCAGGCCGACAGGTTGATCACCGCCTCACCCGAACCGCATCACCATCGGCCAGGCGCTGAGCGCCCGCCGCCACCACGAGGTCACCGGCCACGAGGCCTTGTGTCACCAGCACCTGGGTGGCATCGGCATCGCCGAGCACCACCGCCACGCGCTGCACGCGAAACCCGCCATCGGCCTCCCGCACACGAAAGACCCAACGGCCATCCACCACGGCACCTGTGGGCAGGATGAGGCCTTGTGGCGCCCCAGCCGCGCGCTCGGGGCTGAAGCCTTCCACTTGCATCTTGAGCATCACGAGGCCGGCGGCCACCGCCTGGCCTGGCCGCACCGACACGGCCTTCACCGTTCCGGCGCGTGACGCTCGCAGGGTGTAGAGGCCAAGCCGATCGAGGGTGGCCTCGAAATCGGCCCGTACCAGGGCCAGGGCCGCTCGGCGGCGATCCCACTCGGCCGCGGAGATAAAGGACTGATCACGCAGTTCGGTGTAACGGCGGAAGTCGGCCTCGGCTGCCGCCAGTTGTGCCTTGGCGGCTTCAATCTGCACCCGCGCGGCGGAGTCGGCGAGGCGGGCATCCGTCGGGTCTACGCGAACAAGAGCCTGGCCGGCCTGCACCCGCTCACCCGGCTTGACGAGCACTTCAAGCACCTCGCCTGCGAGCTCCGACTTGGCCTCACCAGAGGCTGGGATGGTTGGCAGGTTCGTCGATGCCCCTGCAGTGGTGGCCGTGGCCACGGCCACCAAGGGTGGCAGGGGCGGCGCCGGTGTCTCAGATGAGCAGGCGAGCAACCCGAGACAACTCAGCAGAGGGAGCAGCCGGCGAGGCCATCCCGTCGAGCCGCTCCTCAGGGAAGGCGGCATCGAGCAACTGCTGGGTATAGGGGTTGCGTGGCTGGCCGAGCACATCATCGGTGGCACCAAATTCCACAATGCTGCCCTGGCGCATGACGAGCGTGCGATGGGCAATCGCGCGAATAACGGAGAGGTCATGGGAAATGAATATATAGGTTAAGCCCTTGGCTTGTTGCAACTGCACAAGCAGCGTGAGGATCTGCTGCTGAACCGAAAGATCCAGCGCGCTGGTGGGCTCGTCGAGCAGCAGCAAGGCGGGCTCAAAGATGATGGCTCGGGCAATGGCAATGCGCTGACGCTGGCCACCAGAAAACTCATGCGGATACCGGCCAATGGCATCGGCGGGCAGGCCCACCTCCTCGAGACAGGCCTCACAGCGCGCGAGCCGCTCGGGCGGGGTCATGGCTGGGCGGTGCAGCCGCAGTCCTTCCTCCAGAATTTGCCCAACGGTCAGCCGCGGCGAGAGTGCACTGTAGGGGTCTTGGAATACCGCCTGTAGAGACGCTCGGCGGCTGCGCATCTCGGCGCCCGACAGGGCGAGCAGGTCAACGCCATCGAAACGCACCTCGCCCGAGACCCTCGCGGCCGAAAGCCGCAACAAAGACAACCCCAGCGTGGTCTTGCCCGAGCCCGACTCGCCCACAATGCCCAGGGTTTCGCCACGGGTGGCGATGAAGCTCTCGCGGTTCACCGCCGAGTGCAACCGGGTCTTCAAGAGACTGCCGCCCACGGCAAACTGACACGACAGGCGACGCACCTCGAGCATGACCTGCCGTGGCCCCGGTGCACCCACCATCTTCTTGGGCTGGGCATCCAACAGAGCCTTTGTGTAAGGTGCCTGTGGCTTCTTAAAGACGGCCTCCACCGACCCCGACTCCACCAGCCGACCCGACTGCATGACACCGACCGACTGGGCAAAACGCCGCACCATCGGAAGGTCGTGGGTGATGAGCAGGATGCCCATGCCCGTCTCTTCTTGTAGGGCGATCAAGAGATCCAGCACCTGCTGTCGCAGGGTCATGTCCAGCGCGGTGGTGGGCTCATCGGCAATGAGCAAGGCCGGCCGGCAGGCCAAGGCCATGGCAATCAGTGCACGCTGGCGCTGGCCACCGGAGAGCTGATGCGGGTAGGCCACGGCGCGGCGTTGTGGGTCATCGATGCCCACACGATCGAGCAGGCCGACCGCCCGCTCGTGGGCCTCCAGGCGGGACAAGCCCTCGTGCAACTCCAGCACCTCGCCAATCTGACGGCCAATGGTGAGCAGGGGGTTGAGCGCAGTCATGGGCTCTTGAAACACCATGGCGATCTCGCGGCCGCGCAGGGCCCGACGCCGCGTCTCGGAGGCGTCGAGCAAGGACTCCCCGCGCCAGAGCACCTCTCCCGAACAGTGCGCCTCGGGCAGCAGGCCCAGGATGCTGAGCGCAGAGACCGTCTTGCCCGAGCCAGACTCGCCCACCAGGGCCACCCGCTCACCCTTGTGGATGCGGATGTCCAGGCCCGAGACGGCCTCTCGCTGCTGGCCATCGGCCGAGTGAAATGCGGTCGTGAGGCCCCGCACCTCGAGCAGAAGCTCTGCGGCGTTGGCGTGGACGGCTTCAGCCACGGCGTGTGTCGAGGGCATCGCGGAGCGCCTCGCCAATGAAGATCAGGAGCAACAGCAGGCCCACGAGCACCCCGAAGGTCGAGACCGTGATCCACCAGGCATCGAGGTTGTCCTTGCCTTGGGCCAGCAGCTCGCCCAGGCTCGGGGTGGAGGCCGGCACGCCCAGGCCCAAGAAATCAAGGCTCGTGAGGGCAAGGATGGAGGCCGACATGCGAAACGGCAGGAATGCAATGACGGGCGTGAGGCTGTTGGGCAGCAGGTGTCGCGTGATGATTCGAAAGTGCGACAGGCCCATGGCCCGTGCCGCCGTGACGTAATCGAGGCTTCGGTTGCGAAGGAACTCCGCCCGCACGTAGTCCGATAGGCCCATCCATCCAAAGACCGACAGAATCACCAGCAAGACCAGGAGGCCAGGCTCAAACATCGAGGCCAGAATGATCAACAAATAGAGCTCGGGCACGGAGCCCCAGACCTCGATGAACCGTTGAAAGAAGAGGTCCGTTCGCCCGGCAAAGTAGCCCTGGATGGCGCCAAAAACAATGCCCAGCAGCACTCCAATGGCCGTGAGGGCCAGGCCAAAGAGCACCGAGACCCGAAAGCCATAGATAAGCCGGGCCAGCACATCGCGGCCGCGGTCGTCGGTGCCCAGCCAATTGTCTGCCGATGGTGCCGCCGGGTTGGGCGCGTTGGAGAAGTAATTGAGTGTCTGGTGCTGATACCGATTGAGCGCATACAAGGCCCAGTTCCCCTGCTCCTCAAACTTCGCCTGGATGAAGGGATCGAGGTAATCGGTCTTGGTGGTGAAGTCGCCCCCGAAGGTGGTCTCGGGAATGTCCTGCAAGATCGGGAAATGCAACTGCCCGTTGAACGAGACCGCCAGCGGACGATCGTTGGAGATGAGCTCGGCCACGAGGCTCAGGCCAAAGAGCGCAAGGAAAATCCAAAGGCTCCAGATGCCCCTTCGGTTGGCCCGAAAGCGGGCCCAGGCGCGGGCGGTCGGCGACTGGTGGTTCATCGGCTGGTCGCCCCGAACTGAACCCGCGGATCGACCCAGACATAGATTAGGTCATTGATGAGCTTGGCCACCAGGCCCAGCAGCGAGAAGAAGAAGAGCGTGCCCATGACCACGGGGTAGTCGCGCTTCATGACCGCCTCATACGAGAGCAGGCCCAGGCCATCGAGCGAGAAGAGTGTCTCGATGAGCAGGGAGCCCGTGAAGAAGGCCCCCACGAAGGCGGCCGGAAAGCCCGTGACAATGGGAATCAGCGCATTGCGCAGCACATGGCGCCAGAGCACGACATCCTCCGAGAGGCCCTTGGCCCTGGCGGTGAGCACATATTGGCGCCGAATCTCCTCGAGCATGGTGTTCTTCGTGAGCATCGTCACCACGGCAAAGCTTCCGAGCACCAGGCAGGTGAGCGGCAGCACCAGGTGCCAGAGGTAGTCCAAGACCTGGCCAATCAGGCTGAGCTCGGCGAAGTCGTCGCTGGTGAGGCCTCGCAAGGGGAAGAGCTGCAGAAAACTTCCCCCACCGAAGAAGACCAGCATGATCACCCCGAGCACAAAGCCGGGAATGGCGTAGCCCACGAGAATGACCAGGCTCGTGTAGAGGTCGAATGGGGTGCCGTGGCGCACGGCCTTGGCAATGCCCAGTGGCAACGAGACGGCATAGGTGATGAGAAAGGCCCAGAGCCCCAGGCTGATGGACACCGGCAGCTTCTCAACAATCAACTCCCAGACCGTCTTGTTGTAGAAGAAGCTTCGGCCAAGGTCGAACTGCATGAAGCCCACCACCATCTCGACGAAGCGTTCATGCACGGGCTTGTCGAAGCCATAGAGGGCCTTGATCTCTGCGAGCTGCTTGGGGTCGATGCCCGTGCGCCCGCGGTAGACACCCCCGGCGGTCTGGCCCATGTCGGCACCGGCGGTCATGCCCGGCACCGAGGGGCCTGCACCGCCATGGCCGGCCTGCTGCCCTTCGAGGGCCTGCACCATCTGCTCGACCGGGCCGCCTGGCACAAACTGAATGAGGGCGAAGGTGACCAGCAGAATGCCCAGCAGGGTGGGCACCATGAAGAGCACCCGCTTGACCACATACCGGGCCAGGGCGGCGTTCAACGAGACCCCCACCACCAGGCCGTCATGGCCCAGTCTTCCGAGTGGTAATAGAGTGGACGGGTGGGCGGCGACATGAGGCCCTGACGATACGCCACTCGGTGCACATTGTTGTGCCAGTTGGCCACGGCATAGTGCTCCACCCTCAGCAGGCGATCGAGCACACGGGCTGCTGTCACAAGGCCCTCCCGAGAGCCCGCACCCACCACGCGCTCGATGGCGGCATCGACCAGCGGGCTGCGAACACCGATGAAGTTGTCCGCGCCCGGCTCGTCAGCGGAGCGACCCGTGAACCGAAAGAGGAGTTCATTGCCTGGGTTCTGGCTCGAGAGATACCAGTGAACGATCATGTCGAAGTCGTAGTCATCCACGCGCTTCTTGTAGACCGAGGCATCGGTCATGCGGGTCTCCACACGAATGCCCAGGGTCTGGAGATTGCGGGCAAAGGGCGCCACCACCCGCTCCCAGCTGCGCTGGTTGATGAGAATCTCGAAGGCAAAGGGCTCGCCCTTGGCGTTGCGCAGCACGCCGCCTTGAATGGTCCAGCCCGCCTCGGCCAAGAGCTGCTTGGCTCGGCGCAGGTTCCCCCGCAGGCTTCCCGGGGGGCTGGTCGTGGGCGGCTCCGGCACAGCCCCAAGCACCCCCGGAGGCAATGGCACGCCCGTCTGCAGCGCCAGACTGCGAAGCACCGCCTCCTCGCTGGCCGAGGGTCGGCCCTTGGCCGCCATGTCGGTGTTGGTGAAGTACGAGTTCGATCGCTTGTACTGGTCGTAGAAGAGTTGCCGGTTCATCCACTCGAAATCCATGGCCAGCTCAATGGCCGCACGCACCCGACGGTCGGCAAACTGGGGACGGCGCACATTGAAAAAGAAGGCCTGCAGGCCTGCGGGGTTGGCGTTGGGCAGCTCGGCCTTGATGAGTTCTTTGGTGTCGAAGGCGCGACCCTGGTAGGAGCGGGCCCAGTTCTTGGCCGCATTCTCATGAATGAAGTCGAACTCGCCGGCCTTCAGGGCCTCCAGCCGGGCGAAGACATCCTTGTAATAGCGAAAGCTGATGCGATCGAAGTTGAACTGGTTGGCCCGCACAGGGAGGCTGGCGGCCCAGTAGTCTTTGCGCCGCTCGTAGGTGATGTTGCGGCCGAGGTCGACCCGGCCCACGGCATAGGGGCCACTGCCGATGGGCACCTGCTGAACCCACTGGTCAAAGGGCAGCGCGCCGCCCCAGTTTTTCGAGAAGACGGGCACGCTCGCCACGATCATGTGCAGCTCGCGATTGCGACGACGAAAGTCGAAGCGGATGGTGCGCTCATCGACCACCACGGCCTCCCGCACATCGGCCCAATAGTTGCGCCAAATGGGGCTGGCGGCCTTGCTGCGCAGGGTGTCGAAGGAGAACTTCACGTCGGTGGCGAGCACGGGGCTGCCATCGGAGAACTTGGCAGCCGGGTGAAGCCGAAACGACATCGACAGGCCATCCTCGGCCAGCATCATGTCGCGGGCGAGCAGGCCATACATGGTCATGGGCTCATCCAGGCTGCCAATGGCCAGTGGCTCAAAGACCAGCTCCATGAGGCCGCGGGCTTGCATGCCCTTGAGGGTGAAGGGGTTGAGCTTGTCGAAGCTGCCCATGGCGGCCAGGCGAAGGTCGCCGCCCTTCTTGGCGGCCGGGTCGGTGTACTCGAAATGGGAGAAGCCCCGGCTGTACTTGGGACTACCCCCAAGGGCCATGGATGGCACCCATGACTGCGCTGCAGCGCAAAGCCATGTGCCGACGCCGATCAGCATGATCAGGGCCTGTATCGAACGCCAGCAGGTGCGGCTTGCTTCCATGATGGGAGAGTGTACCCAAGGGCCAAGGCTCTTGGCTTCCGGTGTTGCAGACCAAACCCTTGGGCCTGGGGGGAGGCGCTGGGAAACGTAGAATGCAATGAATCCTTCTGTCCAAACGGAGTCCTCGTCCATGTCCTTCCTTCACGGAAAGCGCATTCTCATCACCGGCCTGCTGTCGAATCGATCCATTGCCTATGGCATTGCCAAGGCCTGCCACGCCCAGGGGGCCGAGCTCGCCTTCACCTACCAGGGCGAGCGCTTCGAGGGCCGGGTGCGCGAGATGGCCGCGGAGTTCAACAGCACGCTGTGCTTCTCGCTCGATGTGGCCGAGGATGCGCAGATCAATGCCCTGCCCGGCGCCCTGGCGGCCCACTGGCCTCACCTGGATGGCCTGGTGCACGCGATTGCCTTTGCGCCCCGAGAGGCGATTGCCGGCGACTTCCTCGAGGGCTTCTCCCGTGAGGGCTTTCAGACGGCCCATGACATCAGCGCCTACAGCTTTGGCGCCCTGGCCAAGGCCCTGCTGCCACTCATGGAAGGCCGGCCCTCGGCCATGATCACCCTCACCTACCTGGGGGCCGAGCGCATGGTGCCCGCCTACAACACCATGGGGCTGGCCAAGGCGAGCCTGGAGGCCTCGGTGCGCTACCTGGCCTCGAGCGTGGGCCCCAAGGGCATTCGGGTCAATGGCGTGTCGGCCGGGCCCATCAAAACCCTGGCCGCCAGTGGCATCAAGGGCTTCGGAAATATTTTGTCGGTGGTGGAGAAGAACGCACCCCTGCGTCGCAATGTGACCATCGACGATGTGGGCAACGTCTGCGCCTTTTTACTCTCGGACCTGGCCGCCGGCGTGACGGGTGAGATCACCTATGTAGACGCTGGCTTCTCCACGGTGGCCTCTGGGCTCATCGAAGGTTAAGGGCCCGGGTTGAAGGCCTACCTCGACCTCATGCGCCACGTGCTGGCGCATGGCACAGAGAAGACCGACCGCACCGGCACGGGCACCCGATCAGTCTTTGGCTGGCAGATGCGATTCAACCTGGCCGATGGCTTTCCCATGGTCACCACCAAGAAGCTGCACACCAAGAGCATCATTCATGAGCTGCTCTGGTTCCTGCGCGGCGAGACCAATGTGAAGAGCCTGCAGGCGGCCGGCGTGAGCATTTGGGATGAGTGGGCTCGGCCTGATGGCGAGCTCGGTCCCATCTATGGGAAGCAGTGGCGGGCATGGCCCGCCCCCCAGCCAGACAACCCGCACCATGTGA
Source organism: Hahnella aquatica (SeqCode) (assembly GCF_965194505.1). GTDB lineage: Bacteria > Pseudomonadota > Gammaproteobacteria > Burkholderiales > Burkholderiaceae_A > Hahnella > Hahnella aquatica. Next base: position 1,172,740 of record NZ_OZ239144.1, read on the forward strand.
TTGATCAGCTCGCCGATGTCGTGCGCGACATTCGGCAGAACCCAGACTCGCGCCGGCTGATTGTGAGCGCCTGGAACGTGGGCCAACTGCCCGAGATGGCGCTCGCCCCCTGCCACGCCTTCTTCCAGTTCTATGTGGCCGACGGCAAGCTCTCGTGCCAGTTGTATCAGCGCAGTGCCGACATCTTCCTGGGCGTGCCCTTTAACATCGCCAGCTATGCCCTGCTCACCCACATGGTGGCCCAGCAGACGGACCTGGCCGTGGGGGACTTCATCTGGACGGGCGGCGACTGCCACCTCTACAACAACCACCTGGAGCAGGCGCAGCTGCAGCTCCAGCGCGAGCCCCTGCCGCTGCCGCAGCTGCGCATCCTGCGCAGGCCGTCCAGTTTGTTTGAGTATGCGTTCGAGGACTTTGTGATCGAGGGCTACGAGTCGCACCCGGCGATCAAGGCGCCGGTGGCCGTCTGATGAGGCTGGTGGCCGTGGTGGCGATGGGCCAGAACCATTGCATTGGGCTCGACAACCGCATGCCCTGGCACATTCCCGAGGACCTGGCCCACTTCAAGGCCCTGACCATGGGCAAGACGGTGCTCATGGGCCGCAAGACCTTCGAGTCGATTTTGGCCACACTCGGCCGGCCACTGCCAGGCCGCCCTCAGATGGTGCTCACACGGTCATCGGCCTGGACGCCCGAGGTGGTGGGGGCCGACCCGATCACACGTGCGAGCAGCCTGGCCGACGCCCTGGAGATGGCCCGGGCGCGCGGCCTGGATGAACTGATGGTGATTGGTGGTGCCGAGATCTACAGCCAGTGCATGGCGCAGTTGGATGTGATCGAGGCCACTGAGATTGAGGCCTCGCCCGAGGGCGATGCATTCTTCCCGCCACTGGACCCGGCCCAGTGGGTTCGCACCCCGGGTGAGCGAGGAGAATCGAAGGGGCTGGGTTACACGTTTGTGCGCCACGAGCGACGCGGACCGCGCTGAGGGGCACCTCGGAGAGGCAGCAGAACGGACATGGTGAGCCCCTGCGCAAGGCCGGGATGGCGAGGCCCCTGAGGCAGGGCCAGGGTGCTTTCTTACGTCTTGGGCAGCGTGACGCCGGTCTGGCCTTGGTACTTGCCGCCACGGTCTTTGTAAGACGTGGCGCAGACCTCATCGCTCTCGAAGAAGAGCATCTGGGCGCAGCCCTCACCGGCGTAGATCTTGGCCGGCAGCGGCGTGGTGTTGGAGAACTCCAGCGTGACGTGGCCCTCCCACTCTGGCTCCAAGGGCGTTACGTTCACGATGATGCCGCAGCGTGCGTACGTGCTTTTTCCGAGGCAGACCGTCAGCACGCTCCGGGGAATGCGGAAGTACTCCACAGTTCGGGCCAGCGCAAAGGAGTTGGGCGGAATGATGCAGACATCGCCTTTGAAATCGACGAAGGAGCCCGGGTCGAAGGCCTTCGGGTCCACGATGGTGCTGTTGATGTTGGTGAAGATCTTGAATTCGTTGGCACAGCGCACGTCGTAGCCATAGCTCGAGGTGCCGTAGGACACAATGCGCTGGCCGTTGGCCTCGCGAACCTGCCCCGCCTCGAAGGGTTCGATCATGCCGTGTTCGGCCGACATGCGCCGGATCCAGTGGTCGCTCTTAATCGCCATGCCCAATTATGACCGAACCAGTAAAATGACCGGTTATGCCCATACGCTCGATTTTTCTCACCTCCGCCCTGCCCTATGCCAACGGGGCCATCCACATTGGGCACCTGGTGGAATACATCCAGACCGACATCTGGGCGCGCTATCAGCGGCTTCGCGGCCACGAGGTGGTCTACGCCTGTGCCGATGACACCCATGGCACCCCCATCATGCTTCGCGCCCAGAAGGAAGGCATCACACCCGAGGCGCTGATCGAGCGGGTCTGGCACGAGCACCGCCGAGATTTTGAATCCTTCGGGGTGGACTTTGACATCTACCACTCCACCCACTCGCCTGAGAACAAGGCCCTCTCCGAGCGCATCTATGGCGCCCTGAAAGAGGCTGGCCTCATTGAGGTGCGCACCATCGAGCAGCTCTACGACCCGGTGGAGAAGATGTTTCTGCCCGACCGGTTCATTCGAGGCGAGTGCCCCAAGTGCCGCGCCAAAGACCAGTACGGCGACTCCTGCGAGGCCTGCGGCGCCACCTATGCGCCCACCGACCTGATCAACCCCACCTCGGCCGTGAGCGGCGCCACCCCCGAGACCCGTGAGAGTGACCACCACTTCTTCCGCCTTTCCGACCCACGCTGCGTGGACTTCCTGCGCGACTGGGCGCTGAACTCTGGCCGGCTTCAGCCCGAGGCCGCCAACAAGCTGCGTGAATGGCTCAGCGCAGACACACCACTCAACGACTGGGACATCTCTCGCGATGCCCCCTACTTCGGCTTTGAGATTCCTGGCGCCCCCGGCAAGTACTTCTACGTCTGGCTCGATGCCCCCGTGGGCTATTACGCAGCGCTCGCCCGCTGGTGCGAGCTCCACGGCGACACGCTCGAGCGCTTCATTGGCCCAGACTCTGCAGTGGAGCAGGTGCACTTCATCGGCAAGGACATCCTCTACTTCCACACCCTCTTCTGGCCCGCCATGCTGCACTTCGCCGGCATGCGAACCCCTACCCGCGTCTACGCCCACGGCTTTCTCACGGTCGATGGCGCCAAGATGAGCAAGTCGCGCGGCACCTTCATCACCGCCCAGAGTTACATCGAGCAGGGGCTCAACCCCGAGTGGCTGCGCTACTACTTCGCCTCCAAGCTCAACGGGTCGATGGAAGACCTCGACCTCAACTTCAACGACTTCATCGCCAAGGTGAACAGCGACCTGGTTGGAAAGTTCGTGAACATTGCCAGCCGCTCGGCCGGCTTCATCAACAAACGCTTCGATGGCCAACTGCTCGCAGATGCCCGCAGGGCCGCCCCTGGCACCGACCATGCTGCATTGGAGCAATTGCTCGTGGATGCCGCCGACTCCCTCGCCGAAGGCTACGAAGCCCGAGACACCGCACGCGTGGTGCGAGAACTCGTGGGCCTGATGGATGCCGTGAATGCGTATGTCGACCGCCACAAGCCCTGGGAGATGGCCAAGCGCGAGACCGACCCCGAGGTTCTTCATCGCGTGCTCTCCACCACCCTGCGCTGCTTTGCCCGCCTGAGCATTCTCTTGAAGCCCATCTGCCCAGCCACGGTGGCCCAGGTGGAGGCCGACGTCTTCCAGACCACAGCCTGGGGCTGGGATGACCTCGATGCGCCCGAGTTGCTCCAGCTCAACACCTTCGCCCACCTCATGACCCGGGTCGATCGCGATGCGATCGACCGCCTGATCGACGCCAACCGCTAAGGAAGCCCCATGCCCTTTGTCTTTCGTTTCGCCCGCCCGCACTATGTGTCAGAAGCCACCAGCTTCATTGAGGGCCTCAAGCTCGAGCAGCCCGGCCTTGAGCAAAAGCAGCAGGCTGGCCGCTCCCTGCTCTGGGACAAGCCTCCAAAGTCGCCCGACCAGATTGCGCGTGAGCGTTCTGCCAGGGTGCCCCAGCAGCCCTATGTGTACAACGGCCCAGCGCGGCCAGGCCCCAATGTCTGACACCCTCACCCCGCGGCTGTATGGCGAGCCCATGGGCTCGCTGCCGCAAGACCTCTACATCCCGCCCGATGCCCTCGAGATCATTCTCGATGCCTTCGAGGGCCCGCTCGACCTGCTGCTCTACCTCATCCGGCGCCAGAACTTCAACATCCTCGACATTCCCATGGCCGAGGTCACGCAGCAGTACCTGCGCTACATTGATGAGGTCCGTCAGACCAACCTGGAACTCGCCGCCGAGTACCTGCTCATGGCGGCCATGCTCATCGAGATCAAATCGCGAATGCTCCTGCCCGTGCGGGTGCAGGCCGGCGATGAGGAGCCCGAGGACCCTCGGGCCGAGCTGGTTCGACGGCTCGTGGAGTACGAGCGCATGAAGATGGCCGCCCTGCAGATCGACCAGCTCCCGCAGGTGGGCCGAGACATCGCCGTGGCACAGGTCTTCCTCGAGCAGTCCATCGCGCCGCGCCTTCCGGATGTCAATGCACTCGACCTTCAAGCCGCCTGGCGTGAGATTCTGAAGAAGGCCAAGCTCGTGGCGCATCATCAGGTCTCGCGAGAGTCCCTCTCGGTGCGCGAGCACATGTCCAAGATACTGCGGCAGCTGCAGGCCGCCCAGTTCGTGGAATTCAGCGACCTCTTCATGGCAGCCCTGCGCGAGGGCGGCGGCATTCCGGTGATCGTGGTGCACTTTCTGGCGCTTCTGGAGCTGGCCCGAGAAGGCCTCGTGGACATCACGCAGGCCGCACCGTTCGCGCCCATCTACATTCGGCTCGGCCACCAGACCCACTGATGTCCGTTGCATTCGGGCACCTCACCAGCCTGGGGCTCCCGAGCCATGCAGACGACCTGGTCTGCCTGACCGACTCGCTTCAACTGCCCGGCCTCTCGGCCCGGCTGGCGGATGCCCCCAGGCTCATTTTGGGCGGTGGCAGCAACCTGGTGGTGCGGGCCGATGCAAAGGCGCCGCTCAAGGCCACGGTCATTCACAACCAGTTGACCGGCATCGTTCGGCTGCCCGCGCAGGACGACCGCATCGTGATTCGCTGCGCGGCCGGCGAGGGCTGGCATCGGTTCGTGATCTGGACCCTGGCCCAAGGCCTGGGCGGCCTGGAGAATCTAAGCCTCATTCCGGGCACGGTGGGTGCGGCCCCCATTCAGAACATTGGCGCCTATGGGGTCGAGCTGTGTGACCGCATCCTCGCCGTGCATGCCTGGGATTTTCAAGCCCATGCACACTGCGTCTTTCGTGCCGACGAATGCGGCTTTGGCTACCGACACAGCCAGTTCAAAGACCCCAGCGTGCAAGGCCCCTGGGACCACGCCCGCTACCTGATCACCGCGGTGGACTTCGGCCTGTGGCCCGCGCACAAGGCGCCCTTGGTGGTGGGCTATGCGGGCCTGGAAGGGCTCGATGCGCCCGGCCCCGAAGCCCCGATGCGCCTGGCCCACACCGTGATGGCCCTGCGGCGCCAGAAGCTGCCCGACCCGGAGCAACTGGGCAATGTGGGCAGCTTTTTTCAGAACCCTGCGGTGCCCGAGGCGGTGGCCACGGTGCTGGCCGAGCACCACCCCCGCATGCCGCAGTATGCAGGCGCGCAGGGGGTCAAGCTCTCGGCGGGCTGGCTCATCGAGGCCGCTGGCCTCAAGGGCCATCGGCATGGCGCGGCAGGCGTGTACGACCATCACGCCCTGGTGCTGGTGAATCACGGGACGGCCACCGCGGAGGACATCATGGGCCTGGCCCGTGAAGTTCAGCAGCGGGTGTTGGAGCGCTTTGGCATTTGGCTCGAGCCCGAGCCTACGATTGTTCCGCCCGTCGAAAGACGGGCTTGAGTGGAGCCGAGGCCTCGGCATCGAAGGCATAGCCCTCGGCTGCAAAGCCCAGGAGATCGTCGGGGTGTGAGACCCGCTGCTCGATGGCATAACGGGCCATGAGACCCCGGGCCCGCTTGGCATAGAAGCTGATGACCTTGTAGCGGCCCGCCTTCTCATCCTGAAAGACCGGGCTGATGATGGGCGCCGCCACCCGCTTGGCATCGACCACCTTGAAGTATTCATCGGAAGCGAGGTTCAACAGCCAGGGGGCTTCGGACTGCATGGCCTCACTCTGTGTGATGGCCGTCGTGACCTGGTCGGACCAGTACCGATAGAGGTTTGCGCCCCGTGGGTTGGCCAAGGACGTGCCCATTTCCAAGCGATACGGCTGCAGGGCATCGAGCGGACGCAGCACGCCGTAGAGGCCCGAGAGAATGATGAGGTGCGACTGCGCCCAGGCGAGCGAGGCCGCATCGAGGCTTCGCGCATCCAGGCCCTCGTAGACATCGCCATTAAAGGCGAGCACCGCGGCCCGGGTGGCATCTTTGGGGGGCTTGGTGGACCAGGCCTGATAGCGGGCCTGGTTGAGATCGGCCAGCTTGGGGCTGATGTCCATGAGGGCAGAGATCTCTGCGGAGGACTTCTGTCGCAGGATCTCGATGAGCACGGCCGCCTCGGACATGAGCGGCGGCATGAAGGCCGGCCCAACGGCCACGGGCGACTCATAGTCGAGCGTTTTGGCAGGTGAGAGCAACATCAGCATGAAAAAGATCATGCCATACTGAGCACATGAAGAACTGGCATCTCACATGGCTTCTGGCCCCATTCCTGCTGCTCGTTGGCTGCGCCGGCCCGGCCGGTGTGAGCATCAAGCCCACCATCGAGGCCGTGGACATGCGGGTTGGTCAGTTCGACCGCGAGGGCGCACAGGTCACGGTAACCCTTCGTGTGTTCAACCCCAACCAGGTGAGCATTCCGCTCGAGAACCTGGCGGCCGACCTTCAAATTCAGGGCGAGACCGTGCTCAACCTCAAGGCCATGCAGCCGGTGCACCAGCTCGCTGCGCAGTCGTCGGTGAGCATTCCTCTGAGTGGCCGCGTGGAATTCAAGACCTTGCCCAGCAGCCTATCTCGGGTGGCGTTGTCGCTGGTGAGTGGACTGCTCGAGGTGCGCGTGGTGGGCACTGGCACCACCGGCAACGGCCTCATTCCCCTGCGCTATGAGAAATCAGGCCGCCTCGAAGCACCGCGGCGCTAGCTGCCTAATCGGCCTTCCGGCCCCGCGCCTGCCCTACTGATCCACCGAGCGAATCATTCGCTCAAAAACAGGCCTTGAGGCCTCCGTGCCCATGGCGTTCCAGTCGGGGGATGGCAGCCCCGCGAAGGCCTCCCGAATGAGTCGACCCCAGGCCTGGTGAATGAGGTCGAAGTACGGGTTCTTCTCGGTGATGGACACAAACCGGCTCACCTTGAGTTCGTCGGCCCGATAGACCAAGAGGTCCAGGGGCAGGCCCACCGAGATGTTGGACTTCAGCGTCGAGTCCATCGAGATCAGGACACACTTCATGGCGTCGTCGAGGTCGGTCTCGGGCGTGATCACCCGATCGAGAATGGGCTTGCCATACTTGGATTCCCCGATCTGCAGGTAAGGCGACTCGGCCTGGGCCTCGATGTAATTGCCCGCCGCATAGACCTGAAATAGTCGACAGGCCTCGCCGCGAATCTGCCCACCCAGAATAAAGCTGCAGTTGAACTCGATGCCGAACTCCGTGAGTGCGGCATGGTCACGCGCATGGACCTTTCGGACGGCCGCGCCCACACGGGCGGCCGCCTCGGCCATGGTGGCTGCCGACCAGAGCGATTCCGACTCGGGCGCACTCTGAAGGATGTCTCGCACGCTCTGGGTGATGGCCAGGTTGCCCGCGCTCATGAGCACCAAGACCCGGTCGCCGGGCCGCTCATAGACGGTCATTTTGCGGAAGGTGGAGACCTGGTCCATGCCCGCATTGGTGCGGGAATCCGAAAGGAACACCAGGCCCTGCTGAAGATTGGTGGCAACGCAATAGGTCATGGGTGAGAGTCTAAATCAGCGTTAGAAATCAGCCCTGGTGCACCGACACGGCCACACGCATGGACTCCACGCCCCCGCCGCGACGAACACCCCGCACCGGCGAGACCGCCTCGTAATCGGCTCCCACGGCCAGTCGCAGCCAGCGGTCTCCCACACCACACCGATGGGTGGCATCGATGCCCTGCCACTGACCCTCCACCCAGCACTCCATCCAGGCATGGGTGGCCTCGCTTGCGCGGGCCTCACCGGCCAGATAGCCGCTCACATAACGGGCGGGCAGCCCCATGCTGCGGCAGATGGCGATCATCACATGGGCATGGTCCTGACAGACACCGGCCCCACGCGCCCAGGCCTCCAGGGCTGTGCTGCCCACATCGGTGGCGCCGGGCGTGTAGGTGAGCGTGTCTTCAATGGCGCTCGCCAGTGCAATCAGGCCTTCACGGGTCTGGGAATGCAGGTGTGTGCGGCCAAACGCCAACAATTCGTCTGAGGCCTGGGTGAGCGGGGTCGAGCGGAGAAAATAGGCCACCGGCACCGCGCTCGAATCTTCCGGGCTCGAGAGCCCCAGGCGGGCATCCGGCCGCACCACCTCCACCTCGCCGCTCACCCGAATGCTGATGAGTTGGGTGGGCTTGTCCACAACCATGAGGGCCATGGTGTTCCCGTGGGCATCGGGCTGGGACCAGACCTCACCCGTGCCCGCGATAGACCAGCGCACCACCCGCTGGGCGGCACCCTCGATGGGCTGCAGATACATGCGCTGAATGGCGTGGCGCACCATCTCGGAATACTCGTACTGGGTCTGGTGCTCAACGATGAGCCGCATCAGGCCGTGGCCGCGATCGGCACCAGGAACTCTTCGCTGATCTGAAGGCCCAGGCGGTGCGTCTCGGCAAGAAAGTTGGTGAGGAAGAGGTGAATGGTGGGCGCGAACTCGGCATCAATGGTGAGGTACTGCAGCTCGGCCTGCATGCGGCCCGCGATGCGAAGCGACTGGCCACGCTGACCGGCCGACACGGCATCGAGGTTCACCATGAGCTCGTTGAGACAGGCCAGCAGTGAGCGCGGCATGTCGGCACGCTGGATCAGCAGCTCCGCAATGCGCAGCGGCGTGACCACATCTCGATAGACCTTTCGGTAGATCTCGAAGGCCGAGACCGACCGCAGCACCGAGGCCCAGAAATAGAACTCGGTTCGGCCCACCGCGGCGCTCGCGCCTCCCGTGGCGTGCGACACATACTTGATGTCGAGAATTCGGGCGGTGTTGTCGGCCCGCTCCAGGAAGGTGCCAATGCGAGAAAAGAAGAAGGCCTCGTCCTTGAGCATGGTGCCGATCATCACGCCGCGGCACAGGTGAGACCGCAGCTTCACCCACTCAAAGAATCGGCTCGGATCGCGGATCCAGCCCGGGGTTCGCAGCAACGACTGTGACTCCAGCCAACTGCTGTTGACCGCCTCCCAGAGGTCGGGGGCGAGCACCACCCGCACTGCACGCGCGTTCTCGCGCGCGGCCCGCAGGCAGCTTGCAATGCTCGATGGGTTGGTGGTGTCGGCCACCATGAAGTTCAGCACCCGCTCGGGCGTGACCCGATCGTGGGTGGCCCAGTACTGGGCATCGAGCTCCGAGAGTGTGAGCACGGCACGCCAGCCCTCATGGGCGAGGTCCTGCCCACCCGGCAGCATGGAGGACTGGTGCTGGACATCGAGCAGACGCGCTGTGTTCTCGGCCCGCTCAATGTAGCGAGACATCCAGAAGAGGTGGTCGGCCAGCCTACTGAGCATCGTCGAGAACCCAGGTGTCTTTGGTGCCGCCGCCCTGCGAGGAGTTCACCACGAGCGAACCCTTCTTCAAGGCCACGCGGGTGAGGCCACCCGGCACCATGGAGGTCTTGCGGCCACTCAGCACAAAGGGGCGCAGGTCGACATGCCGGGGCGCAATGCCCTCAGAGACCATGGTGGGGCAGGTGGACAAGGCCAGCGTGGGCTGGGCGATGTAAGTCTGCGGCGAGGCAATGATGCGCTGGCGGAAGGCCTCGATCTCGGCCTGGCTCGCGGCCGGACCAATGAGCATGCCGTAGCCGCCGGCGCCATGGGTTTCCTTGACCACGAGGTCTTTGAGGTGGGCCAGCACATGTTCACACTCATCTGGCCGACGGCACAGAAAGGTGGGCACGTTCGAGAGCACTGGGTCTTCATCCAGATAGAAGCGGATCATGTCGGGCACGAACGGGTAGACCGCCTTGTCATCTGCAATGCCGGTGCCAATGGCATTGCAGATCGAGACCCGGCCCGCCCGAAAGACCGAGACCAGGCCCGGCACCCCCAGCACCGAGTCTGCTCGAAAGACGAGTGGGTCGAGGAAGTCGTCATCGATGCGCCGGTAAATCACATCGATGCGTTGCGGCCCCCGTGTGGTCTTGGCAAACACACGCCCTTCCGACACAAAGAGGTCCGGGCCCTCAACGAGCTCCACGCCCATCTGCTGGGCCAGATAGGCATGCTCAAAATAGGCGCTGTTAAAGACACCAGGCGTGAGGATGACCACCGTGGGGTCGTCCACCCCGGGCGGGGCCACCGAGCGCAAGTGTTCAAGCAACAGGTCTGGGTAATGCTCGACTGGCGCAACCGCATGCTGGGCGAAGAGCTCCGGGAAGAGCCGCATCATCACCCGACGGTCCTCGATCATGTAAGACACGCCGGAGGGCACCCGCAGGTTGTCCTCGAGCACGAAGAACTCGCCCTGCCCAGCCCGCACGATGTCCACCCCACTGATATGGGCCCAGACCTTGTGCGGCAGCCGAATGCCTGCAATCTCGGGGCGGTACTGCGGGTTCTGGTAGATGAGCTCGGCAGGCACGATGCCTTCTTGGATGATGCGCCCACCCTCGCAGTAAACGTCCTCTAAGAACGCGTTTAGTGCCTGCACCCGCTGCTGCAGGCCTCGCTCCAGGGTGGCCCACTCCGAGCCCGACAGCACCCGTGGAATGAGGTCGAAGGGAATGAGCCGCTCGGCTCCGGCTTCATCCCCATAGACGTTGAAGGTGATGCCCACACGCCGAAACAGGAGGTCTGCATCTTGTCGGGCTCGATCAAGCGACTCTGGGGGCTGGGTCGCAAGCCATTGCCAAAAGCCCTCGAGGTGCGCGCGCGGGCTTGCCCCGGCCGCATCGGCGCCGTAGGCGAGAAGAAGCTCATCAAAAGGCGAAGACAAGGCAGAGACCATAGAGACCCTCCAGCAAGCCCTATGCCAGCGGAGAGTTAGCGCCAGATGGGCTTTCGTCGGCTACAGCAGTCGATCGCGTCGGCAATGCGCACCAACATGACGCGCTTGCGCACCAGTGGTGTGCGACTAAAAGGCCGCAACAGCTCCGTTGGATCGCGGGTCGAAGCCCCCCGACAGAAGGCCATTGGGCTGACGCACGATGGCACCCGCATGGCCCACGGATTCATCCCAGGCCCCGATGGACTCCACCCAATGGCCCTTGGCCCGAAGCGTCTCGACCACATCCGCACCAAAGCGAGACTCCAGCTTGAGGCTATCGCTCGCCTGTCCCCAGGTGCGGCCGAGCAGCCACCGCGGTGCCTCGATGGCGGCCTGTGGATCCATGCCGAAGTGGTGAATGCGCGTGAAGACCGTGGCCTGGGTCTGCGGCTGACCATCACCGCCCATGGTGCCGTAGACCATGGTGCCGCCGCCATCGAATTCGGCCAGACCGGCATTGAGGGTGTGAAACGGGCGCTTGCGCGGTGCCAGGCAATTGATGTGAGCTGGGTCGAGGCTAAAGCCACAGCCTCGGTTCTGCCAGTTCACACCGGTCTCGGGCAGCACAAGGCCGGAGCCAAACTCGTGATAGATGCTCTGAATGAAGGACACGGCCACGCCCTGCTGGTCGACCACGCCCATCCACACGGTGTCGCCCGGCTGGATGGGCGTGCCCCAGGGGGCCGCGCGATCGAGTTCAAGCTGTGAGGCCAGCGCATCGAGGTGGTCGTCAGACAACAGCGACTGGGCTGACACCCTCATGAAGGCCGGGTCGGTGAGCTGCTGGTCGCGAACCTTGAAGGCCAGCTTGGTGGCCTCGACCTGCACGTGCACGAAGTTGGCCGAGGTGGGCCCACCCAAGCACTTGGGGTGCTTGCGCATCACGCGATCCATAATGCCAAGGATCATCATCGAGACCACGCCTTGCGAGGGCGGCTGCATGTTGCGCAGCCCCGCACCATGAACCCTGCTGGTGAGCGGGTTCACCAAGCGGGCCTCATAGGCGGCGAGGTCGTTGGCCCGAATGGGGCTGCCCAGTTGCTCGAGCTCGGCGGATATTTGTTTGGCGAGGCTGCCACGATAAAAATCGTTGGTGCCCTGCTGGGCCAGCCTGCGCAGCGTGGCCGCCATGCGGGGCTGTTTGAAGAGGCTGCCCGCCACCGGGGGGGCACCTTGCACCAGGAAGGTGTCAGCGAAGCCTGAGATCGGTGCAAGCTCGGCGAGCTTGGCCTGCGTGCTCATGGCCTGGCTGGCCGTCACGGGAACACCATGTTCCGCATACCAAATGGCATCGGCCAGCAGGCGCGAGAGCGGCAGCCGACCCCCAATGCTGCGAGAGACCTGATGGGCCAAGCCCCAGCCGCCCACAGTGCCCGCCACGGTGAGCGCGGCCGAACCGCCCCGAAATGGAATGCGGTCGCGCATGCCCTGGTCTTGATAAGACTGCAGGCTTGCCGCCGCGGCACTGTGGCCGCTGGCGTCGATGCCCCCGGGCACGCCGTTGGGCCCACGCATCACCCAGAAGGAATCTCCGCCAATGCCATTCATGTGCGGATAGACCACCGCGATGGTGGCCGCCGCCGAGACCATGGCCTCAATGGCATTGCCCCCCTCGCGCAGAACCGCCACCGCCGACTCCGCCGCCAGGCTGTGCGGGGCCACCGCCATGCCCCTGCGCCCCCAGAATGACTGTGTCACCGCATCACCAACCAATGTATTCCGGCAGCCACAGGGCAATGCTTGGAATGGAGAACACAATGGCAATGGCCACGATCTGCATGGCGATGAATGGGATCACGCCCTTGTAGATGTCGATGGTGCGAACCTCGGGTGGGGCCACGCCCTTCAAAAAGAACAGCGCCCAGCCAAAGGGTGGCGTGAGAAACGACGACTGAAGATTCAAACAGATGAGCATGGCCAGCCATACGAGGTTGACATCCTGGGCAATGAAGACGGGGAGGAACAGCGGCACCGCAATGTAGCTGATCTCGATCCACTCCAAGAAGAAGCCCAGCACGAAGATGAGCACCATCAAGAAGATGATGTCGGCCGTGACGCCCCCAGGAATGAACTCAAAGAGGTCGTGGATCAGGTCTTCGCCATTGAGGCCACGGAAGGCCAGGGCAAAGATCTGGGCACAGACCAGGATGAACATCATCACCGCTGTGATCTTGGCGGTGCCCTCGGTGGCCTCTCGAAGGGCTTTGAAGGAGAAACGCCCAGCCCCAATGGTGACCAGCATGGCCCCAATGGCGCCCATGGCGGCAGCCTCTGTGGGCGCAGCCACACCGCCGATGATGGATCCGAGCACTGAGAACACAAGCAGCACTGGCGGCACCACCACCTTGAAGAAGCGTGTCCAGAGCTCGCGCACCGAGACGGCATCGCGCTCGTCCTTGGGCAGCGGTGGCACCTTGTCCGGATAGATCATGCCGAACACGATGATGTAGATGCAGTAGACCGCAGCCAGCAGCAGGCCCGGCCCTACGGCCGCGGCAAAGAGCGTGCCCACCGAGAGCTGCATGATGTCCGAGAGCACAATAAGAATGAGGCTAGGCGGAATGATCTGGCCCAGGGTGCCCGAGGCACAGATGGTGCCGCAGGCAATGGCGGGGTCATAGCCCCGCCGCAGCAGGGTGGGCAGCGTGAGCATGCCCAGCGTGATGATGGTGGCACCCACAATGCCCGTGGTGGCGCCCAAGAGCACACCCACCAACACAATGCCGATGGCCATGCCACCCCGTATGCCTCCGGCCAGGTGACCCACCACGTCCAGAAGGTCGTCGGCAAGCCGAGACTTCTCCAGCATCACCCCCATGAACACGAAGAGTGGGATGGCCAGCCATTGGTAGTTGGCCACGACCCCGAAAATTCGGGCGGGCACCAGGTTGAAGAGTGCTGGGCCAAAGCCCACCAAGCCAAAGACGAATCCGGACACCGCCAGACTGATGGCGATCGGAACGCCCAGCATGAGCAGGCTGAAGAAGCCGGCCAGCATGGCCAGCGCCATCCATTCATTGAAACTCATTGTGTTTTGTCCAGTGCCTGGTAGCGGTGCAGGGTTCTAAAGAAGGCAGCAAACGCCTGCACAAACAATATTGCAAAGCCCAGCGGAATCAGCGCCTTGATGACCCAGCGGTAAGGGATGCCGCCTGGGTCTGGCGAGCCCTCCAGAATGGAGAACGACTGCATGACATAGGCCACGGAGAGCCAGGCCACCATGAGCGCCACGGCCATGGTCAGTACCTCGGCGAACAAATCCACCCGAAGCTTCTTGCGGGGTGGGTAATCGGCGTAGAGCACGTCGATTCGTGGGCTCTCGCCCGACTGTATGCCCCAGCTCATCACCAGAAGAATGAGCGGCACCAGCAGGTGCCACTCCAACTCCTGCGCCCAAACACTTCCCACACTCATGGTGTAACGAAGCAATACATTGGTGGCCATGAGCACCACAATCACCAGAACCAGCCAAGAAAAAACTTGGCCGGTTCTGGCAACCCACGACTCTATGCGCTGCAGGACGTGTTCAGGCATGTGTGCTTAGCCTTGGACCTTGTTGTAGTACTGCGCCTCGCTGACCTTGGTCCAGGAGTCGTACTTTGCCTTGAAGGCGAAGTAGGAATCATGCACCTTCTTCGTGAGGGGGTCTTTGGCAATGGCCTCCTGAAGAACCTTGTTGGTCTCCTTGCGAAGCGCGGCAATGACGGCATCGGGCAGCGGACGTGCGATGACCTTCTCCTTCTTGATGAGCTCGTCCATGGCCTCTGAATTGTTCTTCTGGCACCAGCCCTCGCTGATGACATTGCAGGCCGCCGAGGCGCCTCGAACAATGGCTTGCAGGTCTTTGGGCAGCTTGTCCCATGCGGCCTTGTTGATGAGCAACTCAGAGACCGTTGCGGGCTCATGCCAGCCGGTGGTGTAGTAGTACTTCGCAGCCTTCTGAAGGCCAAGGCGACGATCTTGGAAGGGGCCGACAAACTCCGCCGCATCGATCACGCCACGCTCGAGTGCAGGGAAGATCTCGCCGCCCGGCAGCACCTTCACATCCACGCCAAGGCTTGCATAGACCTTGCCCGCCAGGCCGGGGATGCGCATCTTCAGGCCCTTCAGGTCGGCCACGGTCTTGATCTCTTTCTTGAACCAGCCCGTCATTTGCACACCGGTGTTGCCACAGGGCATGGCCACCATGCCAAAGGGTGCATAGACCTCGTTCCAGAGGTCGATGCCGCCGCCGTCGTAGAACCAGCCGTTCATGCCCTGGAAGTTCATGCCAAAGGGCACGGCCGTGAAGTACTGGGCCGCGAAGGTCTTGCCCGTCCAGAAGTAGCTGTTGGCGTGGTTCATCTCCACGGTGCCTGCGCGCACGGCGTCGAAGCCCTCGAATGCAGGAATCAGTTCACCCGCGCCGTAGACCTGAATGTTCAGTCGACCATCGGACATGTCCGAGATCATCTTGGCGAGGTCGGTGGCGCTGCCGGGGCCGGCCATGTAGAAGGGTGAGCCCTTGGGATAGGCACTGGTCATCTTCCAACTGAACTTCTGCTGGGCCTTGGCAATCATGGGGAAGGCCAGTGCGCCGGCGGCGACGCCGGTGGTGGCACCCGCGCGAAGGAAATGTCGTCTTTGAGTGGTCATGGGGAGTGGCTCCTGAGTGAAGTGCGTTGATATATCCGCTCGTCGGTTGCGAGCGGGATGCGGCTTCCTGGGCAGCAACAGCCATGCCACCCCGCAGACCCATTGCCCTCGCGGGTCAGCAGCGCTGCGAGCTATTTTTGCGCTGGCGTGGTGCATGGACTTGCATCGATATGGTGCCAGATCCCCAGGCTGGTGCATTCGATTTAGTTGCTGCATCACAGCACCTGTAGAGTGTTGACATGCTCGCCTACCGCCACGCGTTTCATGCTGGGAACCACGCTGACGTTCTCAAACACGCGGTCTTGCTGGCCTGCCTGTCCCACCTGCAGCAAAAGCCGGGCCCCGTCCTGGTGGTGGACACCCATGCCGGCGCAGGCGCTTACACACCCGATGGTCCACTGACCCGCCAGAAATCGGAATGGCATACGGGGCTTGGTCGGCTATGGCCCATGCGCGAAGACAACATGCCCAGCCTGGTGCGGCAGTATGTGCAGGCGGTTCGCGCGGCCCAGCCCGGCCCCACACCGGATCAGCCCCTCGTCTTGCCGGGCTCGCCCTGGCTCATCACACACCAGATGCGCAGCCAGGATGCCATTCGCTGCTGCGAGGCCCACCCCACCGACTTCCCATTGCTGCAGGCCATGCTGGCCCCCCTGGGCCGCCGGGCGCAGGCGCTTCAGAAGGATGGCTTTGAGTCACTCAAGGCCTGGCTGCCGCCCGCGAGCCGTCGGGGCCTGGTGCTCATGGACCCGTCTTACGAACTGAAGTCGGACTACCCGCAGGCCTTGAAGTCGCTGCGCGATGCCATGACGCGTTTCGCAACCGGCTGCTATGTCATTTGGGTGCCCATGGTGGCGCGACTCGAGGTCGACCGCTTCGTGCGCCAGGCCATGGCCCTGCCCGCAGGCAGTCGCCTGTTGGTGAGCCTGAAGGTGCGCAGCCCCGTGAAGGACGGCCTTGGGCTGATGGGGAGCCACCTGGTCATTCTCAACCCGCCGTTCGGACTGCAGACGAGCCTCGAGGAGGCCCTGCCCTGGCTGGTGAAGCAGCTCGGCCAAGACGGCTCGGCCCGTTTCGAACTCTCCCAACAAGAAACAGGGGGGCCGAAGCCCCCCCGTCCGACAACACCGCGCAGCCCGGGCCGCGCGGCTCCCTCCCGCCCTGGCTCGCTTAAGCGACTCTCTTGATGGCTGGCTTTGGATCTTCGAAAAACTGCTCGTCCTCGGTGGACCCACGCAGTGCTGCAGTGGAGGAGTCCGCCTCGATGGTGGTGGTCACCGCGTCGAAGTAGCCCGTGCCCACCTCACGCTGATGCTTCACCGCGGTGAACCCGCGCTCGGCCGCTGCAAACTCGGCCTCTTGTAGCTCCACGAAGGCAGACATGTTGTTCTGGGCATAGCCATGCGCCAGGTTGAACATGGAGTAGTTCAGGCTGTGGAAGCCCGCCAGCGTGATGAACTGGAACTTGTAGCCCATGGCGCCGAGCTCTCGCTGGAACTTCGCAATCGTGGCGTCGTCGAGGTTCTTCTTCCAATTGAAGGACGGTGAGCAGTTGTAGGCGAGCATCTTGCCGGGGAACTGCTTCTGAATGGCCTCGGCATACTTCTTTGCAAATTCGAGGTCTGGCGTGCCGGTCTCGCACCAGAGCATGTCGACAAATGGTGCATAGGCCAGGCCACGGGCCACGGCCTGGTCAAAGCCATTGCGGCAGCGGTAGAAGCCTTCGACCGTGCGCTCACCCGTGAGGAAGGGCTTGTCGGTCTCGTCGACATCGGAGGTGACCAGATCGGCCGCCTCCGCATCCGTGCGGGCCAGCAGCACGGTGGGCACGCCCATGACATCGGCCGCAAGACGCGCCGCCACCAGCTTGGAGACTGCATCGCGGGTGGGCACCAGCACCTTGCCGCCCATGTGGCCGCACTTCTTCACCGAGGCGAGCTGGTCTTCAAAGTGCACGCCCGCCGCACCGGCCTCGATCATGGCCTTCATGAGTTCGAAGGCATTGAGCACGCCACCAAAGCCTGCCTCGGCGTCGGCCACGATGGGCACGAAGTAGTCGATGTAATCGGGGTCGGTCGGCTCCTTGCCTTCCATCCACTGAATCTGATCGCAACGGGTGAAGGTGTTGTTGATGCCCTTGACCACCCGGGGCACGGAATTGACGGGATAGAGCGACTGGTCAGGGTACATCTCACCGGCCAGGTTGGCATCGCCCGCCACCTGCCAGCCCGAGAGGTAAATGGCCTTCAAGCCCGCCTTGGCCTGCTGCATGGCCTGGTTGCCCGTGAGGGCACCCAGGCTGTTGACGAAGGGCTCCGCGTTGACATCCTTCCAGAGGCGGTCTGCACCGCGCTTGGCCAGGGTGTACTCCGGCTGAACCGAGCCCCGAAGGCGAACCACATCGTCTGCCGTATAGCCCCGCTTGATGCCTCTCCAACGGGGGTTCTCTGCCCAATCTTTCTGAAGTTGCTGCGCCTGCGCTTGCCGTGTTGCCATGGTGAATCTCCTTGAGATGAAAATTTGGTGGGTTCATCCTAGGGGTGCACGCGGCGAATTGGTGGCACTGCAAACAGAATCTTTTAAAAAATTTAACCTCTATAAATCAGTTATTTAAATAATAAATTTCATATCAAGAAACGCTGAATCAAGGCTTGAAAACGGGTTCTGATGCTCCGCAACAGGGCTGTTTTGCATCGTGAAATGTCAGTTTCACATGACAAAATTAACCGTGCTGCCGGAGTGCTGCAATGGCCGGCTGGGTCAGCACGGCCCGCAACGCCAGCCGACCGGCCAGCAACGCAATGCCGCTGCCCAGCACCAGCCCAATCAGAATGGGCGCCCAGCGCCAGTCCACCGCCAGGGCAAAAAACTGCTGGGCCACCACCATGCCCACACCCTGCGCCAGCAGGGCTGAGAGCCCACCGGCCAGGCCGCCCACCACGATGAGTTCCATGCGCTGCGCCCGCCAGAGGGCCTGCCGACTCGCACCCAGCGCGCGCAGCAGCGCTGCCTCACGCATGCGCTCCTCGCGGGTGGCCAGCAATGCCGCCACGAGAACCAGCCCGCCCGAGAACAGGCTAAAGACAAAGAGCGCCTGAATGGCGGCCACCACCTGATTCACGATGCGACGCACCTGGCTCAACAGGCTGTCGAGGTCCACCATGGTGAGGCTTGGAAAACTCGGCAGCAGGGCCTGTTCGAGCGTGGCCGACTCCGCTGCATCCCAGTAGAAGGATGTGATGAAGGTCTTGGGCATCTCCTGCAGGGCGCTCGGTGTGAGGATCATGAAGAAGTTCACGGCCATGGAATCCCAGCGCAGGCTTCGAATGCTCGTCACCTTGGCCTCGACGATCTCGCCGGAGATGTCAAAGCGAAGCATGTCCCCCAGGCCGATGCCAAGCGTCTGGCCAATGCCCTGCTCCACCGAGACCTCCGGCAGCGCCGGGTTGAGCGGGCGGCCCTCCACCAGCCGATTGTGCGGGGGAAGCTGCGTGCCGTAAGAGAGGTTGAGCTCGCGGTCGAGCAGGCGGCGGGCGCGCTCGTCCTCGGCCTGCTCGGGGCCAATGGGCTGGCCGTTGATGCCGATGAGCCGGCCACGCACCATGGGCGAGAGTTCCACAGGCGACTTCAACAAGCCATTGAGGCGTGCGGCCACGGCCTCTTCTTCACCGGGAATGATGTTGAGCAGAAACCGATTGGGGGCGTCCTGGGGAATGCTTCGGCCCCAGGCCTGCACCAGGTCGGTTCGAACGAAGGAGAGCATGAAGAGGGCCGAGAGGGCCAGGCCCAGCCCCAGCACCTGCGCCACCATGCTGGCCGTGCGCCGGCGGCAGGCCCGTCGAAGGCTCATCCATTCCCAGCCCGACCAGCTGCGTGGCAGCAATTCACCAAGTCCTCGAAAGCCCGACCACAGCAGCAGGCCGATCAGCAGGCCCGAGACTCCAAAGAGCACGACCACGAGCGCGGCCATGAGCAGATCGCCGCTGCCCAGCCAGAGCAGGCCCGCCAGGCCGAGTGCGGCAACCGCCAGCCACAGGCGCGAGGCCTTGCCCACACCTGCACCCTGCTCGCGCAGCGCCTCAACCGGGGAGGCCTCGGTGGCCATCACCAGGGCCGGCCAGGCAAAGACCAGGGTCATGAGAAAGGACATGCCGGCGGCCTGCAGCAGGACCCATGTGGCAGCCATGCTCAATGCGGGCAGTGGCACCGTGAGCAGCGAGGCGAGCATGGCCGCCAGCCCCAGCTGAACCAGCCAGCCAGACAGCAGGCCCGCGAGCGTGGCCCCACCGGCCATGACCATGAGTGTGAAGAACCAGTAACGCCGAAGCGTGCTGCGCGTGGCCCCGAGCACCTTCATGACCGCCAGCCTAGAACGATACAAACGCCCCATGCGCCGGGCCGCCAGGCCCATGGCCGCGCAGGCCGTGAGCACCGAGACCATGCCCGTGAGCGCGAGAAAGCCATTGGCCCGGTCGAGTGCCTCGCGCAGCTCTGGCCGCGCGTTGTCGATGGTCTCAATGCGTTGACCAGCGCCCATGGTGTCGGCCACCAGGCGATCGAAGGTGGCGAGCGCCGCCGGCTGGTCGGCGGCCACCCAGAAGCGGCGACTCACGCGACTGCCCGGCCCAAGGAGGTCGGTCTCGCCGATGTCCTCGATGCGCACCATCACCCGGGGCGAGAGGTTCACAAAGTTCACACCACGGTCGGGCTCATAGAGAATGGCCGCCGAGATGCGAAAGGCCTTGCCACCGAGCGCCATGGTGTCGCCCACCTTCAGCGACAGACGAGACAACAGGCTTGGGTCCACCCAGGCCTCCCCGCGTTGGAGTGTGGCCTGGGTGGTGCGGCCCTCGGTGGTGCCCAATTCCAACTGCCCACGCAAGGGGTAGCCCACGCCCACGGCCTTCAAGGCCGAGAGTTGGGCGCGCCCGTTGGCCAAGACCATGGTGGGGAACTGAATGCCCTCGACCGACTGCACGCCTGCGGTGGCGGCCGCATCTCGCCAGGCCGAGGGAATGGCACGGTCGGCCACCAGAAGCCGGTCGGCCCCGAGGCTCGACTGGGCATCACGCAGCAGGGCCTGCTCCACGCGACTGGCCAGCAGGCCCACCGCAGTAACAGCCGAGACCGAAATGAGAATGGCCACGGCCATGAGGGCCATGGCACCCGAGCGCAGATCACGACGGGCCATGGACCAAAAGAAACGATGACTACGCTGCACGAAGTGCCTCCACAATGGTGACTCGAGATGCGCGCCAGGCGGGCAGCATGCCCCCCAGCACACCCATGGCCATCGAAAAGCCCAGGGCCTGCATCACAATGCCGGGCGTGAGCACAAATCCAAACGAGAGCTCCGAGAAGCTCTGGAAATTGGTGGTCGAGAATTCAAAGGCCTGCATGAGGCTGGCCATGGCCAGCCCGATCACGCCCCCCACCAAGGACAAGAACACCGACTCGGCCAAAAAGGCCAACAAGATGGCACGGCGCTGAAAGCCAATGGCCCGCAGGGTGCCGATCTCGGCCACCCGCGTGGCCACCGCCGACTGCATGGTGATGGTGGCGCCAATCACAGCGCCAATCGAAAAGATCACCGTGAGCGTGAGGCCCAGAATTTTGATGAAACGCGAGAGGGTCTCGGACTGGTCTTCGTAATAGCGGCGCTCTGTCTTGGCCTGCAGGGGCAGCCGAGGGTCATCGAGCACACGCTGCCGAAAGACATCGGCAGCCGCTGGGTCCATGAGCCGAACGATCAGAGACGAGTAGGTGGTGCGCCGAAAGGACTGTCGAAGGATCTCGCCATCGGCCCAGACCTCGCTGTCAAAGCCACTGCGCCCCGCGTCGAAGTAGCCCACCACACGCCAGCCCCGGCCGCCAAATCGCACCGTCTCGCCCAGGCCCAGGCCTTGGAACTGTCGGGCCGTGGCAATGCCCACCACAATCTCCTCTGAGCCCGGTCGAAAGGCACGGCCCTCCACGATGCGGATCTGCCGCCGCAGGGCAATGCCGGTCTGGTCGAGGCCTCGGACCACCACATTCGAGGCCTTGCCCGTGAGCCGCTTCTTCAGGTTCACAAGCACCACCGTCTCGCGCGAGGCCAGTGGCTCCAGTGCACTGGCCACCTCGGGGAACTGGGCCACGATGGCGGCCTGGCCACGATCGATCGCGCTCTGCACCTCGGTGACCGAGCCCTGCCGGGTGACCACCATGTTGTCGGGCTCACCGGTGCTCACCAGCGTGTTGCGCAGGCCCGCATCGAGCATGAGCACCGCCGCAAAGACATAGACCACCAGGGCCATGCCCATGGCCGTGAGGAAGGTCGTCATGCGACGAACCCATAGGTTTCGCAGGCTGTAGCTCAGGGGAATGGCAAAGGGGTTCATCGCACCGTGGGCCTAGATGGCGCGCAGGCCCTCGACGATGCGAATGCGATAGACCTTGAGCATGGGGAAGACGGCCGCCACCAGGCCCGTGAGCAGCGCAGCGGCCAGCTGCCAGGCGTTGGTCTCGAGCGTGACAAAGAAACTGCGGAACAGGGTGCCCGTGGCCTCGTGGAAGGCTGCCGCCACCGGATAGGTGAGCAGCAGGCCACTCACGCCACCCAGCAATGCGAGCAGCATGGATTCTCCGAGCACCATGCCCGAGACCTGCCAAGGCGGAAAGCCCAGGGCCTTCAGGGTGGCGTACTCCGAGGTTCGCTCGCGGGCCGTCATGGACATGGTGTTGGCGAGCACGGCCATGATGATGAGGATCACCACAAACGACACGGCACGGATGGCCACCACAATGGCCTCGGTCATGGCCACAAAGCCCAACTGAAAGGCCTGCTCCGTCTCGGTGTGGGTCTCTTTGGCGGAGTTGGCAAACAGGCCATCAATGGCCATGCTCACCTCGGCTGCGCGCTCAGGGTCTGAGAGGCTGGTGATGAACACGCCCACCGAGTTTGCATCACGGGCGATGTTCCGACGCTTCACCTCCTCATTGAGGTAGGCCCAATGGAAGTACATCTTTCCGGTGTCGGTCTTCTCTTCCTTGCCGTCGTAGATGCCCGCGATGAGGAATTCCCACTGGCCTGGAAAGATCTGGCCCTTCAAGGTGACCATGTCGCCCACCTCAAAGCCATGCTCCTGTGCGAGTCGGCGGCCCACGATGGCGCTGCGTCGGTCTCGGTAGAAGCGATCGCGGGCCTCCTCGGTGAGGATGTATTCCGGGTAGATCTGAAAATAAGACACCGGCTCGACCGCGAACTGTGGGAAGAAATTTCGACTGTCTTTATAGACCCCGCCAAACCAGCGCGAGACGGTCATGCTCTCCACGCCATCGACCTGACGGATGCGCTCCCCGTGCGAGACGGGCAAGGGGAAGATGAGCGAGATGGCGCTTCGGGTGATGAGCCGCGCCTGGCTGGCCGACTCGGCCCCCGAATACCAGGCCTCGACCACCGTGGAGAGCAGGCCAAAGGCCAGCACCGAGATGGTGAGGCCCAGGTAGGTGAGCATGGCCCGGCCGCGATTGCGCCAGATGTTCAGAAACAAAAGCCGCGCGATGAGCATTTAGGCCAACTGCCCCTTCTCCAGGTGGATCACGGCCTTGGCATGGTCTGCGGCCTTGGGGTCGTGGGTGACCATGATGATGGTCTTGCCCTGCTCTCGGTTGAGGCGCTGAAGCATCTGGAGGATCTCGGAGGCCGACTGCCGGTCGAGGTCGCCGGTGGGCTCATCGGCCACGATGAGGCTGGGGTTGGTGATGAGGGCTCGGGCAATCGCCACGCGCTGCTGCTGGCCGCCCGAGAGCTCATTGGGCGTGTGGTGCATGCGATCGGCCAGGCCCACCGAGGCCAGGGCTTCGGTTACACGGCGCTTGCGCGTGGCCCGATCGAGCGAGGTGAGCTGCAGGGGAAGCTCCACGTTCTCGAAGGCCGTGAGCACCGGAATGAGGTTGTAGAACTGAAAGACAAAGCCCACGTGGGCGGCACGCCAGCGGGCCAACTCCGCATCGTCGAGGCTGGAGATGTCGATGCCATTGATCTCGATGACGCCCGAGGTGGGGCGGTCGATGCCAGCGATCAGATTGAGCAGCGTGCTCTTGCCAGAGCCCGAGGGACCCATGAGGGCGAGGAAGTCGCCCTCTGCGACCTGGAGGTTGAGGTTGTCGAGCACCAGAACCTCCTGTCCACCACGCTGATACGCCTTTCGAAGCCCCTGGATCCGGATCACGGGGCCACCACCTTCACCCGGCCTCCTTCGCGAAGGGATGTCGTCGGGCGAAGGACCACGCGGGCACCAGGCTTGAGGCCAGGCGTGAGGACCAGGTCGGAGGCACCGGGGGGTGCCGCCAGGGCAATGGCACGCAGGCTGCCATCTTCAATGGCCCAGACCCGCCAGCCCTTGTCGGTCTCGATGGCGGCCGCGCGGTTTACGCCCACCACGGGCTTGCGCTCCTCGGCTGAGAGGGGCCGCTCCAGGAAGGACACCTTGGCCGACATGTCGGGCAGGATGCGCGGATCGATCTGGTCGAACTCGAGCTTGACCAGGCGCGTGGCCTTGGCCCGATCGATGGTGGGCACCATGCGGGCGACCCGACCCGGGAAACGTTCATTGGGAATGGCATCGAGGCCAATCTCCACCGGCTGGCCCACACTGATCTTGGCCATGCTCGACTCGGAGACATCGGCCTCCACCTCGAGGGTGGACATGTCGGCCATGGTGACGACTGCGCCCTTGGAGTCGGCCGCCGAGGAGAAGGGGGTGATGTTGTCGCCGATGTTGGCGTTCTTGGTGAGCACCACGCCATCGAAGGGCGCACGAATCTCGGCCTGCGAGAGGGCTGCACGGGCCACCTGTGCGGCCGCCTGGGTCGAGCGAAGCTGGGCTGCGGCCTTCTCGAATCGGGCGCGGGAGGCATCGAATGCCGCCTGTGAAATGTAGTTGCGCGCAAGCAGGCTCTGGGCCCGCTCGTACTCGCGGCGAGCGTCGTCTCGCTCGGCGCTGGAGAGGCCCACCTGGGCCTCGGCCTGCAGGAGCTGGGCCGCCAGTTCATCGCTCTCAATGCGCGCAAGCAGCTGGCCCTTCTTCACGCGAGAGCCCTCGGTGACATCGAGTATTTCGAGCCGGCCACTGGCCTTGGTGGAGATGGCCGCCTTGCGCTGGGCCACCACATAGCCACTGGCATTGAGCAGCGAGAGTGTCTGCGATGGGAAGACCGAGACCACGGGGGTGGACTGCACCTCGGTGGGCGATGAGGCGCGCACGATCAGCCAGATGACCAGCAATGGAACGAGGACCAGCGAAACCCGGGCCCAACGCGAGGTGGGAAGGCGAATGTTCATCAGAGGGATTTAGCGCTTGAGGGCGACGGCATCACGAACACAACGAAATCCAATATACGCCACCCGTGTGTCTTTTGGCTTGGTGGCCACGTCAGACTCCACCTGCCGCTCAGGGCCATACCACCAGGATGCGCCACGGGTGATTCGCTCCTGGCCTGAGCCCGTGTCGACCCATTCCCAGACATTGCCCCCCATGTCGAAGAGGCCATTGACGCCAGGCACGGTGGTGCCTGCTGCAACGTGACCCAGGCCGCGGGTGAGGCGGCCCGCGGGCGCAAGGCCTGCATGGCTTGCGCAGCCCTCCAGGCAATGGCTGCCCTGGGCCGAGGCGCCATTCGGGTACTTGTAGCGGGTGCCTCGGGCAAAGCCTGGCGCTGGGCTGCTGCGCTGCTCGAGGTAGGCCGCATCGCGCCATTCCGCATCGTTGGGCAGTCGGCCACCCGACCATCGGCAGATTTGTGCGGCCTCATCGAAGGTGATGTGCACGGCCGGCTCGGCATCCTTGGCCGGTGAACCAAATGGCGCCTGCCAGGTCCATCCAGGCTTGTGGGTCCAGCCCATTTCATAAATGGTGCCGCCCCCTTCGCGCTCGGCTCGGCTCACAAACCCATGCTGCTTGGCCAGCGGCCGCAACTGCCCGACGGTGAATTCATGACGATCCCATTCCAGAGACCCAATCCGAACCCGCTCCCCGAGCGTGAAGGCCTGCGCCGACGAGAGCCCGGCCAGGCCCATCAGCAGCCCCGCCAGGGCCATGGCCACGAGACCCCGCTGCCCACGCGGGACGGTCAGCCAGCCTTTCCTCCACGGCACCGGTGGGTTCGACGACCCGAGGTGCAAAACAGGCGAAAAGGCAGCATCTAGAAGTGAAACGCGTTGCATGACAGAATTCCTCTGAAAGGGAGGTCAGACACCATGGACAGTGAGTGGATCCTTGTGACCAGTGCCGACGGGCAGCAGTTCGATGCCTATGTGAGTCATCCCCCTGCGGGTCGCGGCCCTGGGCTTTTGATTATCCAAGAGATTTTTGGCGTCAATGAGCACATTCGGGCGGTGGCCGACCAATATGCCGCCGATGGCTTTGTGGTCATTGCACCCGACATCTTCTGGCGCGAAGGCCGCCGAATCGACCTGGCCTACGACACCGAAGGGTTTGAGCGTGGCCTGGGTCTCATGGGCCGCATCCACCTGCCACTCACCGCCAGCGACCTTCAACGCACGGTCGAGGCGGTCAAGCACCTCGACAACTGCACCGGCCTGGTGGGCTCGGTGGGCTTTTGCATGGGGGGCATGCTCTCTTATGTGGCGGCCGCCCGGGCAGGCGTGGACACCGCTGTTTGCTATTACGGCGGCGGCATCGACCAGCACCTGGACCTGGCCGAGGACATTACATGCCCCATCTTGTTCCATTTTGCGGAAAAAGACGCCTATATTCCGTCAAAATCGGTGAACAAGATCCAAGAGGCCATGGCCGGCCACCCTGCCACCCGCATCATTACCCACCCCCAGGTGGACCACGGCTTTAACTGCTGGCGCCGGCCGGCCTGGCACCAGCAGACGGCCACCCGGGCCCGTGGGCAGACGCTGGTTCATCTCTCGGAGACCCTGAGCTGACGGGCCAGAAAAAAGATGTAAATCCAAGTTGTCAACTCTGACTGTATCGGACACAATACACCTCACGGCCGTCGGGATTTAGGCCGTGTTACGTAACAGTCCTAAAACAGAAGGAGTACAAGAATGGCTGACAACCAGAAGGTATGGCCCACGGGCCTCACGGAAGCCGAGTCGGAGGAAATCCACCGCAACATGATCCAAGGAACACAGTTCTTCGGGATGATTGCGGCGTTTGCTCACCTCTTGGCCTACATCTATTCCCCTTGGCTGGGTTAAGGAAAGGAGCGCAATCGTGATCTACGGAAAACTGTGGTGTGTGGTCAAGCCCTCCGTTGGCATTCCCCTCATGATCGGAGCCGTTGCAGTGGGCTCCTTTGCCGTGCATGTGGCCTTGCTCACGAACACGGATTGGGTGCCGAAATTCCTCAACGGTGGTCCCCCTGCAAAGGTGGCGCAAGCGCCTGATGCACAGCCCACCATGGCGGCCAAACCCGCCGAGGCCAAGCAGATGTAAGCGCATCACCTCGGGTGCGGGGGAGACTCCCACCCGAGGCCGATTCCATCCACCCAACCCCCATGGCCAAACCCCCTTTCCGATTGGCTTCCGCATGGGCCGCTCTCGGGCCGAGGTTTCTGCCCTTCGCAGACGTTGCCACGCCCGATCTTCCGCTCTCGCGACTGCTTCGTCTGTCTCTCTTTCAAGTGTCCGTCGGCATGGCGCTGGTGCTGCTGGTGGGCACGCTCAACCGCGTGATGATCGTCGAGCTGGGCGTGCCGGCCTCCCTGGTGGCCGTGATGGTCGCCCTCCCCGTATTGTTTGCTCCCATGCGAGCC
Source organism: Hahnella aquatica (SeqCode) (assembly GCF_965194505.1). Classification (GTDB taxonomy): domain Bacteria; phylum Pseudomonadota; class Gammaproteobacteria; order Burkholderiales; family Burkholderiaceae_A; genus Hahnella; species Hahnella aquatica. The sequence goes on from NZ_OZ239144.1 coordinate 1,199,897, forward strand.
CTTATTGGGTTTCGATCCGACCGCTTTCAATCCGAACTCGGCTGGCGCCGCGTTCCATTCATCTGGCGTGGCAGCCTCTTGCAGTTTGGTGGATTTGCCATCATGCCCTTTGCACTGCTGGTGCTTGCTGGTGCAGGCCAGTCCGCCTCCGCGCCTGTCTGGGTGGGCTACCTCGCCGCAGCGACTGCATTCCTGCTCGTGGGGGCCGGTCTGCACACCGTTCAAACCGTGGGCCTGTCACTGGCCACCGACCTCGTGGCCGATGAGAGCAAGCCAAAGATGGTGGGGCTTATGTACGTGACCTTGCTGCTGGGCATGCTTGTGAGTGCAACGGCCTTTGGATATGCGCTCGAGGAGTACAGCCACGGCCGACTCATTCAGACCATTCAGGCCGCGGCCGTGATCACCCTGATCCTCAATGCGGTGGCCATCTGGAAGCAGGAACCTCGGATTCGGCGCTCAGCGATGCCACCCGCGGCCGAGCCACAGGCAGGCCCATTCGCAAGGGCCCTGGGCACACTCACCCGCGACACCTTTGGCCTGCGCTGGCTCTGGGTGGTGGCCCTGGGCACGCTGGCTCTCACGATGCAGGACGTCTTGCTCGAGCCCTACGGCGGTGAAGTGCTCGGCCTGCCCGTGGCACAGACCACCCGGCTGACAGGACTGCTGGCCCTGGGTGGCGTGATTGGATTCTGGTTCTCGTCCTTGGCGCTGTCACGAGGCGCAGATGCGCCCCGCATGTCAGCCTGGGGCTTGGTCATTGGCATTCCCGGCATGGCTGCCATCATGATGGCCTCATCGGCCGGTGAAACACTGGTCTTCTTGCTCGGCGTCTCCCTCATCGGGGTCAGCGTCGGACTCTTCGGGCACGGCAGCCTGACCACCTGCCTGCGCATGGCGCCCAAGGACGCCTCCGGTCTCGCACTTGGCGTCTGGGGTGCAGTACAGGCCACCGCCGCCGGCATTGGCATGGCCTGCGGAGGTGTGCTGCGGGATGTCGCCGCCCTGTACCTTGAACCAGCCCAGGCCTACTCGGTGGTTTATGCCTTGGAAATGATGTTGCTCGCAGCGGCACTCATGTTGCTATTCCCTCTGCTAAGATCGAACGAACTCTCAAGGAAGGTGGTGCTTCGATGGAAATGAAAGACATACTGCTGGTCCTGATCCTCGTTGTCGGCGCCTTCATGCTGGCCAACTGGTACAACCGGCCGAAAAGGTAAAACACCATGGTCACTGCGCTTTTTGTGTTGGCCATCCTCGGCATGATGGCCCTGCCGTTCGTGCACATTCGGTATCTTGAAGCCACAAAGAAAGTGCCAAGTCGGCATGCTCGACAGAACTCTGAGCTCTTTGGCTTTGTTTACGCCCTACTGATTGGTGTGTCGCTCTCGGCGATGCTCTTCGATTAAGAGGCCGCGCCGGGCCAGTCTGGCCACGAGGAGTCTCCAGCCAACAAACGGCAGCAGCAGAATAAGACCGAAGTAAAGGAAGGCATCGAGCCACATGTGGATGCCCCTCCTAGCCGCCTGACCCAGGGGGCACAGCGACTACTGGACGTGCCCAACGCCAGAGCCCTGAGGGATCACCCGGCACCATGAGCAGGCCGTGCTCCAGAATGGCCAAGACCAGCATGCTGCCCACCAGGCTCGCGCCCGCTGCCAGGTGCAGGGGTGCCGCCTGATCGAAGACGGGCATCCAGACCCAGGCTGCTGCCATGCAAGAAACCAGAATGCTCATTGGAAACAGAGGATTAAAGCGACGACGCGTGAAATAGGTGAGCAGGTAGTGAAGTCGCGTCGGTAGGAAGGATTCGTAGAAGTTCTTCACACCCAGGTAGATGTTCAGCTTGGCACTCAGTCGCATGAGCCAGAGCACCAGGTAGGTGCCCGCTGCCGTTTGGTTTGGCGCATCCCATGCGGGCAGCACCACCGCCACGGCCAGCACCAGGAGCGCCATCTCTTGATAGGCCACGGTTTGGAAGGCGAGCCAAAAGCGTGGCCAGCCCTTCACACTGGGGCAAGGCTGTCGGTTGGGGCCCGTCACCACGCCCAGAAGAAAGGCCACCTCCTGCCAGACCCAGATCAGCAATGCCGAGCCGAACCCCAGGTAGGCACCGGCCACACTCGGCATCTGGGTTGTGGCCAACGCGCCGTAAAGGCCCACAAACAGGCCGAGCGTTGCAAACGTGAAAACCCAGCGCTCGCCTGACTTGGAGGTGGCCACCGCACGCAAGACCAGCCCGGTGGAGAGCCACCAGACCAGCAGACTCACGGCGATGGCAAGGGCCACATGCATCACCAGCTCGGGACCATGCGAATCTGCTTGGGCAGCGGCGCGCGCTTGACGGGGAGCAGGAAGAGCCGACCAAAGACCACGGCTGCATTGGCTGCCGCCCAGGCCTGCTTGAGGCGGCCCATGACGCCGCCCGCAGCCCTGCCTGCGTCTACGGCGTCTTGCAGCACGCGCAGCCGCTGAAGGCCTGCGAGAAAGTCGGGGTGATCCCAGGACAAGGTAACCGGGAAGACCTGCTTGGAGATCTCGGAGGTGATCTCAAAGACACGCAGGTCGTAGGTCGTTGGGTCCAGGCCCAGGGCCTTGTGCATCTCAGGCCGGGTGTGGTCGCGCACGAACATGGTTGCAAAGACGGCCAGCTGGAAGAAGCGAATCCAGAGGAGGTTGCGCCCTTCGAGCAGCTTGGGGTTGGCCCGCATGATGAGGGCAAAGGCCTCGCCATGGCGGAATTCATCGTTACACCACTTCTCGAACCAGAGAAAGATCGGGTGAAAGCGGAACTCGGGGTGCTTCTCGATCTGACGATAGATGGCGATGTATCGGGCATAGCCGATCTTCTCGGACAGGTAGGTGGCGTAGTAGATGAACTTGGGCTTGAAGAAGGTGTACTTCTTGGCCTTGGTGAGAAAGCCCAGGTCGACACCCACGCCGAAGTCTTTGAGCCACTGATTGATAAAGCCCGCATGGCGGGATTCATCGCGGGCCATGTAGCCGAAGACATCCTTCATGTCCTTGTTCTTCACCTTCTTCTTCAACTCGGCATAGAGCACGCAGCCCGAGAACTCGGAGGTGATGGAGCTGATGAGGAATTCGTTGAACTCCTCGTAGAGCGCGGGGGGCAGCTCGGAGACCTTGCTCGCCATGTCGGGCGGGCGGGTGAAGTGGTCGTCGTTGTTGTCGGCCGCAAATTCGGCCATGAGGGCGTCCCACTCCTCGCGCACGGGATCGACCGAGGCGGCATCGATGGCGGCATGGTCGGTCGTGTAAAAGCGCGGCGTGAGCAGGGTGTCAACCTGCGCCTTCTGCGTGGCCTCATTGGGGCTGCGATCACGAACAGGCGTCTGCTGACGGTTCAGTGTGGCAGCGGCCTCGGCCGTGGCAAATGTCTCTTCAAACTCTCTCATGGCGTGCTCCTCTCAACTGTTGCTTTCAACAAGTACGGCAAGAAAACCTTTGCGGGGTCCGGACCAAACGCGCCGAGGTCCAGGCGCAACCCCGTGATCGGGTCGAGCAGCTCCAGGGCATTTCCCGGTGTGCGCGACAACTGAAATGGCTCGGAGGGGGACCCTCCGCGGCGCATGCGCTCGTGGGCCAGGGTTCGGAGCACACTGCGCGCAAAGCCCGCCTCTCCGGAGATGGGCCGCAGACGCTCACCGGTGGCAGCATCGATCACATCGACATCGCCGGCCTCACCATCTTTGAAAATGAGTAGACGGGCTGCGATGGGCTTAGCCTCTTTCATCTGCGCCTGCTCCTGCCGGGCCGCCTCGCGCTTTTGATGCGCGGTGTAGCCGGCCAGCACCAGTGTGACCACCATGAGCAGGCCAATCCCAATGAGTGGAAAGCCTTCCACCCTGGGCCGGGAAATGAGGCGATCACTCACGAGGCGAGTTCTCCAACAGCTCCGTGCGGCATGTCTTGCACCTTGGCCCCCTGCCCCTTTGAGGCAGACGCTTGCACCGATGCGCCGGTCGGCTGATTGGCCCGCCAGGCAGACTCAAAGAGGCTCGCAACCGGCCCCACCTTGGGCAGGCCTCGCAGCATGGGCTGCGGGTTGGCCAAATGCCAGGGGCGCGCATGCGGCCACAGGTGCGGGTAGGCGATCTTGTCGTCGGGGTGCAGCGCGATGGCGATCTCGCCCGTGCCATGGGCCAGGCGCCTCACATCCGCCGCCTGGATGCGGCGCAGCGGGATGTTGAAGCTCAGGTTCAGCACGATGCCGATGCGCATCACCAGCCGCTTGTCGGTGAGCGTGTAGACCGTGGTCTTGGCCATGAGCAGCGACAGCCAGGCAAAGAGCCCCAAGGCCACCAGGAAGAGCAGGCCAAGCCAACTCACGGCGGCGGCGGTCTGGGCCACCGAGCCAGTGTCGGTGTACATGAAGCTGCCTCGCAGCAGCAGCATGAGGCCGAAATAGGCCAGTAGCAGCCGGCCTCGGAAGACCGACCAGAAGATCAGTGGCGCCGACGGGCTCGCCTGCCAGAGGATGCGTTCACCCGGGGGAAGCTGCTCGGGCAAGCCATACTCGGGCTCGAACTCGTGCTCGTGGCCGTGGTGATGAACGCTGCTCATGGGAAATCCTTAGGCCAAGGGTTCGCGACGGTCTGGTGTGGCAAACAAGGTGCCTGCACCGTAATAGGCCATCACCTTCTCTTCTTCAAAGAGCGTGATCTCGTTGGCCGACTTGATGGCGGGAACGCCCTCGAACTGGCCGCCGAGGATGGACTCCACCGTGACACGGTTGCCACGAATGCGGTCTTTGCGCACCCGGCAGAAGTTCATGGGCAGCAGCACCTGGCGGCCGCCTGTCGTGGTGACCTCGAGGTAGCGAATGAGGTGCTCGGAACGATCCACCCAGACCTCGGAGATCTTCCCACCGACCTGGCCATCGGCACCGATCACCGACAGGCCACGCGGGTCGAGGTCTTGTTTGGCCACGCCAAAGCCTTCGGCAGCCGCCACGCGCAGCGGTACGATGCGCGTGGCGCCATCGACGGTGCGATCGGGCGTGTCGGAGCGGCGGGTGAAGGCGCCTGGCCCGATGCCATCGGTCATGGGGTTGCCCGTGGGCTCCAACGGCAGGCCCGGCAGATCGACCAAAGGCTTTCCGGCGACGGGCGGGTCATCGAGGTCACGATAATGGGGCGCCACAAACTCACCATGAAAGGCCGTCTTGTAAACCTTGGGCTTGGGCATCTCGGCCACACCTTTGTCGAACCGGATGCTGCCGTCCCGACCTTCAATGTGCAGCGGAAAGCCTTCACGCTTGCTCTCGACCGTGAGGTAGTAGACCAACCCAAAGAAGAAAATCCAAAACAAATACAAGACCAACTGTGCGACATCAATGTATGACGTGATTGCTCCGGTTCCCATTTTTTTCTCCTTCTCAGGTTGACAAATCAGCTGGGGAATTCAGCCAATCCAAATTTCTGCTCATGGCGGCCCACCAACTGCCGCCGATACACCAGGGGGCCCATGGCGACCAACGTGATGAACAACATCAAAAGCTCGAGGTGGTAGACCACCCCATAGCCCACTGCAGCGTTGTCGAGTGCGGGGCCCAAGACACCGCCCATGGCCAGTTCGGTGAAGACATCTCGTAGGCCACCGCCCAGCGCAATCGCAATGCCGGTGCTTGTGGCATAGACCGCACCCCAGGCGCCAATGGCCAGCCCGGTGAGGCCGCCCTCTTCGAGTTGGAGGGCTGCAGTGAGCGTGCCAATGGAGAAGAGGCCACCCCCAAACCCAATGAGCACGGTGCCCACGCGAAAGAGCAATTCAGACTGGAATGGGTTGGCGAAGATGACCAGCGAGAAGGCCACCACGCCCACCAGTGCCCCCACCGAGGCCACCAAGGTGGGCGAGAGGCCGCGTTGAATCAGGGTTGCCGCACTCAAGAAGGCCGCCAGTGCGCCGCCGGCCATCAGCGCCGTGAGCGCGGTGGTTTCTGCCACGCTCAGGCCCAGCACCTCGCCGCCATAGGGCTCGAGGATGATGTCCTGCATGGCAAAGGCCATGGTGCCCAGAGACAAGGCCACCAGAAAGCGAAGGTTTCCCGGTGCGCCCACAAAGACCCGCCAGGCCTTCCAGAAGACCGGCCGCTCATCGGTGCGGCGCGTGGCCGACGGCCGACGGGCCTCTTGCTTCCAGAGGGCCACCAGGTTGAGCAGCAGGCCCACAAAGGCCGCGGCCTGAACCACTTGAATGAGGCGGAACTTGGAGAAGTCTTGGAGAAACACACTGAAGACCAGGGCCGAGACCAGCATGCCCACGAGCAGCATGGTGTACATGAGGGCGACCATGCGCGGCCGTTTCTCTTTGGAGACGAGGTCGGAGGCGAGTGCCAGGCCTGCGGTCTGAACCGTCTGCATGCCCAGGCCCACCAGCAGGAATGCGAAGGCTGCGCTGGCGGGGCCGATCCAGGCGGGCCAATGGGTGTCGCCCGAGAGCAGGATGAGCGAGAACGGCATGATGGCCAGGCCACCAAACTGCAGCAGGCTGCCCGTCCAGATGTACGGCACGCGGCGCCAGCCAATGGCCGAGCGATGGGTGTCGGATCGAAAGCCCACCAGGGCCCGAAAGGGGGCCACCAGCACCGGCAAGGCCACCATGCTGGCCACCAGCCAGGCGGCCACGCCGAGTTCCACAATGAGCACGCGGTTGAGCGTGCCCACCAAGAGCGCTGTGGCCAGACCCACCGACACCTGAAAGAGCGAGAGGCGCAGCAGCTTGAAGAACGGCAGGTCCGCGCTGGTGAGGTCTGCAAACGGCAGGTAGCGTGGGTCGATCTGAGACCATTTGCGCGGTGAGAGCAGTTGAAGCCAGATCATCTGCGCACGAGCTCCAGGGCCTGTGAGGTATAGAAGCCACGCGAGACACGTTCGGTGCGGCCAATGCGCCAGCCGTCTTGGGCGAGGGAAGAGGCCGCAATCTTGCGCATCAGCCACTGCGGACGCACCGGCACGATGGCCGGTGAGCGATCACCGCGGGGGAAGAGCCGGCCAGCCCACATCATGGCCATGAGCAGCGGGCTGCTGGGCGCGAAGGTGACCACCATGGAGCGGCGCACGCGTGGGCCGATGGCCTCGAGCGCACGAAGGGCCTCGGTGGGGCCGTAATGAATGAGGGAGTCCATGGCCACAAGGTGATCGAAGCTGCCCAGGCTCGGCTCGAGCATGTCGCCTGCGAAATAGGTGATGCGGCCCGGCAGGTCCGCGGGCATGCGCTCGCGGGCCAAGGCCACCAGGGTGGGCGAGAGGTCGACGGCCGTGACGACCGCACCCGCGCGGGCCAGGTCGGTGGCGAGCAGGCCCGTGCCACAGCCGGCATCCAAGACCGAGGCGCCCGCCTGCACACCCACCCACTGGCCGATGAGTGCGCGCATGGTCTCGCGGCCTTCACGAACCGTCTTGCGGATGCCACTGACCGGCGCATCGGAGGTGAGCCGCGCCCATGCGTCGGCCGCAGTGCGATCGAAATACTCCTCGATCTCGCCGCGCCGCGTGAGATAGGCCGCGTCTCGCACCGAGGTGTTCATCAATCAAACCCCAGCAGATCAAAAATTTCCCGGTCCTTGAGCGCCTCGGGCGCCAAGGGGTCGGTGCCGGCCCAGAGTGAGGCGGCCAGGCGGAGGTATTCCTGCTGAACCGCCTCGAGCTCGGGCGAAGGCTCCATCTCAAAGAGCGTGGCCTTCTTCAGGCGGCTGCGGCGAATCACGTCGAGGTCGGGGAAGTGGGCCAGGCGATTGAGGCCAACCCGGTCTGCGAAGCGATCGATCTGGTCGGTCTGGGCGCTGCGATTGGCAATCACGCCGCCCAGCCGCACCTTGTAGTTCTTGGCCTTGGCATTGATGGCCTGCACGATGCGGTTCATGGCAAAGATGGAGTCGAAGTCGTTGGCCGCCACGATGAGGGCGCGGTCGGCGTGCTGCAGGGGTGCGGCAAATCCGCCGCAGACCACATCGCCCAGCACATCGAAGATGACCACATCGCTCTCATCGAGCAGGTGATGCTCCTTGAGCAGCTTGACCGTCTGGCCCACCACATAGCCCCCACAGCCCGTGCCCGCCGGCGGGCCGCCCGCCTCCACACACATCACGCCGTTGTAGCCCTCGTAGACAAAGTCTTCAATGCGCAGCTCTTCGGTGTGAAAGTCGACCGACTCCAGGACATCGATGACCGTGGGCATGAGCGACTTGGTGAGGGTGAAGGTGGAGTCGTGCTTGGGGTCGCAGCCAATTTGAATGACACGCTTTCCGAGTTTGGAGAAGGCCACCGAGAGGTTCGAGGAGGTGGTGCTCTTGCCAATGCCCCCCTTGCCATAGACGGCAAAGACCTTGGCATTTCCAATCTTCATGTTGGGGTCGAGCTGGACCTGCACACTGCCCTCGCCATCGGGCGGGCCGGGGCGTCGAATTTCTGCAAATGGCACGGTAACCGTGTTCATACGGGTGCTCCTTGGTAGATGCCCTCAATGCGGTCCTCGAATGCCTCGCCTGCTTCACGCAGGGCATTCAAGGTCTGTTCGTCTGGTGTCCAGTAGGACCGATCTGACGCTTCCAATAGCCGGCCGGCAAGCTTGGCCGATGCGGCGGGATTGAGCTCTGCGAGTCGCTCCCGCATGACGGGGTCGAGCAGGAATGTCTGGGTGAGTTGCTGGTAGACCCAGGGCTGCACCTGGCCCGTGGTGGCGCTCCAGCCCATGGTGTTGGTGAGATGGGCCTCGATCTGGCGAACCCCCTCATAGCCGTGCTCGAGCATGGACTCATACCACTTGGGGTTGAGCATTCGGGTGCGGGTCTCGAGGCCCACCTGCTCGGAGAGGGTGCGCACCACACCGCTGCCGGTGGTCTGGTCGCCGATGTAGACCATCGGGTCTTGGCCACCGCGGGCCTTGCGCACGGCGCGGCTCACACCACCCAGGGTGTCGAAGTAGGTGTCCACCGTGGTGACGCCCACCTCCATGCTCTCAAGGTTCTGATAGGCCAGGGTGACATGGCCGAGCGCGGCCTGCAGCAGCTCGGGCTGGCTGCTGGGCCGGCCATTGCGGCCATAGGCAAAGCCCTTGCGCTTGGCGTAGCAGTCGGCGAGTTCGTCCTCGTCTTGCCAGCAGCCTTGCTCGATGAGGTGGTTCACATTGGCCCCGTAGGCGCCGTCTGCGTTGCCAAAGACGCGCAGGGCAGATGTTTCCAGGTCTGCACCGGTGGCCTGCATGTGGGCGAGCACATGCTTGCGCACGAAATTCAGGTCGGTGGGCTCATCGGCCGAAGCCGCCAAAAAAGCCGCCTCGGCGAGCATGCGGATCTGCAGTGGGAGCAGGTCGCGGAAGATGCCCGAGAGGGTGAGCACGACATCGATGCGAGGACGGCCCAGCGCCTCCAAAGAAATGAGGCTCGCGCCGGCCAGCCGCCCGAAGCCATCGAAGCGGGGCTCTGCGCCCATGAGGGCCATGGCCTGCGCAAGCGGGCTGCCCTCGGTCTTGAGGTTGTCGGTTCCCCAGAGCACCATCGCAATCGACTCTGGCATGGGATGGCCCAGCTCCTGATGCCGCGCCAAGAGCTTCTCGGCTTGCTGCTGGCCATCGACCCAGGCGTAACGGCTGGGCATGCGGAAGGGGTCGAAGCCGTGCACATTGCGGCCCGTGGGCAGCACCTCGGGGGTTCGCAGGAGATCGCCCCCGGGGGCGGGCCGAACGAAGTTGCCATTCAAGGCCTCAAGCAGGGCCGCAACCTCTTGGTTGTGCTGCAGGGCGATGTTGATCTGAATGAGCTGCTCGAGCAGGCTGCGATCGGTGTCGCGGCTGCCGACATGGACGAGCGCAGCCGAGAGTGCCTGCTCGGCGGGCTGCTCGAGAATGGCGGCCACGGCATCGGACCAGCCCTCCATGGGCTCCAAGGGCCGATGGGCCCGGGCCATGGCGAGCAGGACATCGGCCCGCTGGCTTGCGTTCATGGCACGGCCCAGGACATGCAGGCCCTGGGGAATGAGCGTGTGCTCGAGCTCGTGGAGCTGCTCGGTGAGCCGAAGCACGGCTGCCGCGGTGGCCTCACCCTCAGAGCTGAACTCAAACTCCAAGGCCTTGGCCTGCTCCGCGATGACCGGCATCAGGCGCGCACGCTCTTGGTCTTCAGTGGGCGAGAGGCTGCGCCAGCGATCGAGGCTCTGCTTGAGTTCGGAGAGCCCACGGTAGAGGCCCGCCTCGGTGACGGCCGGCGTGAGGTAGCTCACCAGCGTGGCCGAGGAGCGGCGCTTGGCAATGGTGCCCTCGGACGGGTTGTTCGAGGCGTAGATGTAGAAGTTGGGCAGGTCTGCAATGAGGCGATCGGGCCAGCACCGGCCAGAGCTGCCCGCCTGCTTTCCGGGCATGAATTCGAGGGCGCCATGGGTGCCGAAGTGCACCACGGCATGGGCCTGAAGGTCTTCACGCAGGTGGCGATAGAAGGCGGCAAAGGCATGGGTGGGCGTCATGTCGTGCTCAAAGAGCAGGCGCATGGGGTCGCCCTCCACACCAAAGCCAGGCTGCACCAGCACCGAGACATTCCCAAAGTTCATGCCCAGCACGAAGAGGCTCTTGCCATTGGTGAGCTGACGGCCAGGGGCAGGCCCCCAGCAGGCCTCGATGTCCTTGAGCCAGACTTCTTTCTTCAGATGGTCCTGCACCGAGATGCTCGCCAAGACATTGGCATCGGTGCCGTGGGCTGCGCGATTGCCATTCAAGAGCTGCTCACGAATGGCATCGCCCGAGGCGGGAAGATCGACCTGATAGCCCTGCCCCGCCATGCCCTTTAAGGTTTCATAGACCGACTCAAAGACCGAGAGGTGGGCGGCCGTGCCAACGCTGCCGCCGTTGGGCGGGAAGTTAAAGAGCACCAGGGCCACACGGCGGTCTTCGACCGGGGTCTTGCGCAGCGTGATGAGGCGGGCCACGCGGGCGGCAAGCATCTCTGCGCGCTCTGGGCAGGACACCATGTCCTGCGGGGTGGTGATGTCGTTGAACTCGCAGCCGCGGTGACAGCCCTGGCAGGCCTGGCCGCGAACACCGGGGCGACCCCCGAAGACGATGGGGCTGGTGGCGCCATCGAGTTCGGGAATGGCCACCATGATGGTGGTCTCGACTGGCATGAGCCCGCGGTTGGAGCCGCCCCAGTCGGCCAGCGACTGGAACTCCAAGGGATGGGCTGCCAGGTAGGGCACATTGAGCGTGGTGAGGATGTCTTCGGCGGCCTGTGCATCGTTGTAGGCCGGCCCGCCCACCAATGAAAAACCGGTGAGCGAGACCACGGCATCGACCACCACACGGCCGTCGCGCATGAAGAAGGCCTCGATGGCCGGGCGTGCATCCAGGCCCATGGCAAAGGCTGGCACCACGGTGAGGCCCTTGGCCTCGAGCGCGGCGATCATGCCGTCGTAGTGGGCGGTGTTGCCGGCCAACAGGTAGGAGCGCAGCATGAGCAGGCCCACGCGTGGCTTGGCCGTGGCGCGCATGCCAGGCAGACGATCGGCCTGGTCTGCAATGCGGCCCGCCATCTTCGGGTGATAGACGCCGAGGTCGGGGTATTCGATGGGCTCGGCCACCGGCAGCCGGCCCTGCCAGACCTGGCGCGGCCCAGTTGCATAGCGGTTGACGAGCATGCCGGCCAGGCTCTCCATGTTGGCGTCGGACCCACCGAGCCAGTACTGCAGCGAGAGGAAGTAGAGGCGGATGTCTTGGGCGGTGCCCGGAATGAAGCGAAGAATCTTGGGCAGTCGGCGCAGCATCTTCATCTGCGAGGCGCCCGAGCCGGAGGTTTCGCTGCGGCCACCCTTGGCGCCTTGGGTCTCACCGGGCCGCTTGCCACGCAGGCGCTTGAGCAGGGCCATCGGGCCCGAGGCGGGCTTGGACATGTCGAAGCGGCCCATGCGGGTGAGCTTGACGACATCCGGCGCCGACATGATGCAGATCAGGGCATCGAGGTCATCGCGACGGCGCTTGAGGTCATCGAGCACCGGCAGGAAGTGGTCTTCGAGAAAGAGCATGGAGACCAGCACCACATGGGCCGATCCAATGGCCGCCTTCACTCGGGCCAGGGCGGCCGGGTCTGCGGAGTATTCGGATGCGGCATGCATGTCCAGGTGCAGGCCAGGGTGCTGACGGGCCAAGCGCGCTGCGGCCATCGCAGTGGCCGAACTGAGATGGGTGTCCATGGTGACGATCACCAGACGCATCTCATCTCGCATAGTGGGCCTTTGCCTCGTAGAGGGTGTCTTTGGTGATGCGCGCCAGGCCTTGCTCGCTGGCGAAGGCCTCGGTGTTGCGCTTGGCCTTTCCGCGCACGAAGAAGGGAATCTTTCCGAGTTCACGCTCGGCCTCGGGGTCCCACTGAACCGAAATGGGGCCAGACGCAGGGGCTACACCACTTCCAGCACCCAAGTGCGACGCCGTGGCCGACTCGTGGAATTCAAAGTCGTCCTTGAACATGCCGAGCAGGTGCTCCTCCAAGCCCATCATGAGCGGGTGAACCCAGGTGTCGAAGAGCACATTGGCGCCCTCGTAGCCCATTTGTGGGGCGTAGCGGGCTGGGAAATCTTGGACATGCACGGGGGCGGAGATGACCGCGCACGGCATGCCGAGCCGCTTGGCAATGTGCCGCTCCATTTGCGTGCCGAGCACCAGGTCGGGTGCGAGCGCGGTGATGGTGGCCTCCACCTCCAGGTAGTCGTCGGTGATGAGGGCCTCCAGGCCATGGGATGCGGCCGCGGCCCGAACCTCGCGGGCCAGTTCACGTGAGTAGGTGCCCAGGCCCACCACCTCAAAGCCCATCTCGTGGGCCGCGAAGTCGGCTGCGGCCATGGCGTGTGTGGCATCGCCAAAGATGAAGACGCGCTTGCCCGTGAGGTAGGTGGAGTCGACCGAGCCGCAGTACCAGTCGGCACGGCCCCGTTGTGAGGCTCGCGCCTTGGCCACCCAGGACTCGGCCTGCTCGGGCACGCCGGCCAGGCCCGCAAGCTCCCGAATGAAGGCCTCGGTGCCACGCATGCCAATGGGAATGCAGCTGGTGTGCGGCTGGCCGTGGCTGCGCTTTAGGTAGCTCGCCACCGGCATGGCCGTTTCCGGGTAGAGCACCACATTGAAGTCGGCCATCGGCAGGCGGCGAATGTCGTCGGGCGAGGCCTCCCAAGGGGCCACCACCTGCACACGGATGCCGAGCATCTCGATGAGCCCGCGCACCTCGGTGAGGTCGTCACGGTGACGAAAGCCCAGGCCCGTGGGCCCCAAGATGTTGCAGGTGGGTGCAGCCGCGTTGGCCGGCCGGCTCGTTGCAGGCTGGCCTGCGAGCAACTGACGAACAACCTGATAGAAGGTCTCGGCCGCGCCCCAGTTCTCCTTCTTCTGATACGAGGGGAGTTCCAGCGGCACCACGGGGATGTCCAGGTTCAAGGCCGCCGACAGGCCACCCGGGTCGTCTTGAATGAGCTCGGCCGTGCAGGAGGCCCCCACCAGCAGGGCCTTGGGCGCATGGCGTTCCACGGCATCGCGAACGGCCGTTTGAAAGAGTTGGGCGGTGTCTTTGCCGAGGTCGCGGGCCTGAAAGGTGGTGTAGGTGACGGGCGGGCGCTTGTTGCGACGCTCGATCATGGTAAAGAGCAGGTCGGCGTAGGTGTCGCCCTGGGGTGCATGGAGCACGTAGTGGACATCGCGCATGGCGGTGGCGATGCGCATGGCCCCCACATGGGGTGGCCCTTCGTAAGTCCAGAGGGTGAGTTTCATGCGAGAAGCCCTCCAAGGCGGCGACGGCGATCGAACGGGCGAGCAAAGAGTGCGGCGAGGTCTGCAGCCTGATCAAAGCCATGCACGGGGCTAAAGACCAATTCAATGGACCACTTCGTGGTGATGCCCTCGGCCTCCAGGGGATTGGCCAAGCCCAGGCCACAGACCACCATGTCGGGCGCGGCCGCCCGGCAGCGGTCGAGCTGGCGGTCGACATCCTGGCCTTCGGAGAGTTGCACCGCAGGGCCCAAGGCGGCCAGCTCGGCCGCCATGATCTGGCGGTTGAGGTAGGGCACGCCCACCTCGACAACCACCATGCCGAGCTCTTCTTGGAGAAAGCGAGCCAGTGGGATCTCCAACTGAGAATCGGGGAAAAAGAAGATGCGCTTGCCGGCGAGCACCTCACGGTGATGCACGAGACTCTTTCGGGCCCGCGCGAGGCCCGGTGCGATGGCGGCCTCGACCTTCTCGGTGGGGCAAGAGAATTCGGCACCAATGTCGCGCAGCCAGCGCGCTGTGCCCTCGCCCCCGAAGGGAAAGCCCGTGGCCACACGGCCAAGCCCACGGCCTTCGAGGACCCGGGCGGTGTCATTTAGAAAGGGCTGGGCCAGCACAAATTTCGTGTGGGGCCCGACCACCGGCATGCGGTTGGACCGCCTTGGGGGCAGGCAGGCCACCGACCCCAGGCCCATGGCCTGACAGCACTCGGTGAGCTGGTCTTCCACGACATCGGGCAGGCTGCCCACGATGAGCAGGTCTGCCGCCGCCTCGCCTGCGGAGGCCAACGACATGTCGGCCGCCAGCCCTGCCAGGCAGGCGTCTTCGCCCTGGGTGAAGGTGGTCTCGATGCCACTGCCCGAGTAGTGCATGACCTTGGTCTGGCCACGATGGGTGAGATCGAGCCGCTGGGCCGCGCGCTCCAGGTCGAGCTTGATGACCTCGGAGGGGCAGGAGCCCACCAGGAAGAGCAGCTTGATGTCGGGCCGCCGCGAGAGCAGCTGGGCCACCACGCGGTCGAGCTCTTCGTTGGCATCGGCCAGGCCGGCCAGGTCGCGGTCGTCGATGATGGCTGTTGCAAACCGCGGCTCGGCAAAAATCATCACGCCCGCGGCCGACTGAATGAGGTGTGCGCAGGTGCGTGAGCCCACCACCAGGAAGAAGGCGTCTTGTATTTTTCGGTGCAACCAAATGATGCTGGTGAGGCCACAAAAGACCTCGTGCTGCCCGCGCTCGCGCAAGACCTCGAGCGGCAGCAGCGGGGCATTCATCCCATGACCTCCTGGCCCATGTGCACGGACTGCTCGCGCCGGGCCAGGCGAAGCTTGTAGAGAAACTGCGCGGCGTTGATCACGTAGGCGGCGTAGGCCGCCAAGGCCAGCCAGAGCTGCGCCTCGAGGCTCAGCCACTGCTCGCCGAGGAACCAGGCCACCACGGCGGCGGTATGAAGGCCGATGACCAGCATGCTCACCATGTCTTCCCAGAAGAATGGGCGTGCAAACAGGTACTGGCCAAAGACCACCTTTTCCCAGATGGCGCCCGTGACCATGATGGCGTAGAGGGTGAGGGTTTTGATGACCACCGACCAGCCGGCCCACTCGGCGCCTTCGGATGTCATGAGGGTTCGCAGCACCAAGACCAGGCTGACCAGGAAGACCACAAATTGAATGGGCGCAAGAAGGCCTTGAACGAGTGTCCAAGGGGTTGCATCGCGCCGGGCCCGTTCCTCACGGCTATAGACAAGGCCCGCCTGTTCCACGACCCAATCCGACATATTTGGAGCTCCTGTCAACGACTTGCACTGCCACAGGAACGCACTCTAGGACGACCCCTCAAAAATGTCAATTTTATTTGACATCAATTTAAATTGACAAAGACAAAATGGCGGCGCATAGTCCGTCTAGGCCATCCAAAGGGCCATCGAGCCGATCACAGGGGAAGGAGCCCCCATGTCATCCAAAACATCTGTTCAATCCGAGCCCGAGACCTTCCTCACCCTGCTCACCCAGGAGGTCATCCCTCGCCTGGTGCTGCTGGAGCAGCCCCAGGCCGCGCCGATGTCGCAGGGAAGCCTTGGGGCCGCCGCAGTGCCCACACCTGTCGATGGCCCCCGTCGCGATCAGGCCGATGCCCTGGCGAGCCTGGCCGCCGCGGGCGACTTGGCTGGCTGCGAGGCACTTGTTCAAGGTGAGATGGCCCAAGGCCTGCGCACCGACGCCGTGTTCCTGTCTTTGATTCAGCCCGCGGCCCGACTCCTCGGCGAGCGGTGGGTGAAGGACACCTCTGCATTTACCGATGTCACCATTGGGCTCTGGACGCTACAACATGTGTTCTCACAACTGCTCGACCAATTTCATGCCGACACCGCCCCAACGGACCGGGGCCCGTGCCTCTTTCTCTGCACTGCCCCGGGCGCGCATCACCGCCTGGGCCTGCGAATGGTCGGTGCCTTCTTCGCCCGCGCGGGCTGGTCGGTCATCACCCACGAATCCAGCGAAGAGCCCGACCTCCTCGAGGCGGCCGCAGCATCCGGTGCCGACATGATTGGCCTGTCCTTGGCCACCGAGCACGACATGCGGCTTGCACCCGCCCTCATTGCCCGACTTCGGCAGGTCTGTCGTAAACAGCAGCCGGCCATCATGATTGGTGGGGCCGCCATCGAGGTCTTTGCCGCGCAGGCCGCTGCCTGCGGTGCAGACCTGGTGTCGGGCGATGCGCCCGAGGCCGTGGCCGCCGCCCAACAGTTTCTCAGCCAGCGAGGTCACCATGGGACGCATTGAAGGCGCACGCGGCGAGATGCTCGGCCTCGACGCCCAGGCCACCGCCGCACTGGTCGAGGCCGCCGCAGATGTGGCGCTCATTCTCGACTCAGAAGGTACCGTTCGCGATGTCGCCGCCAGTGCCGAATCCTGGACGGCCAACGCCTTTCGGGCCTGGATTGGCCAGCCGTGGGAGAGCCTGGTCACCTCCGAGAGCCGGCCCAAGGTGCGCGAAATGTTGTCGCTCGTCGGCTCCGGCGAACCCAACGCGCGGTGGCGTCACATCAACCAGTTGCAGCCCGACGGTGTCGAGGTGCCCATCCTGTTCTCGCTCGTGCGCATCGCACCCGATGGGCGCATGGTGGCCATTGGCCGAGACCTGCGTCCGCTGGCCGCCTTGCAGGGCCGCCTCATGGAGGCCCAGCAGCTCATGGAGCGCGACTACAGTCGGCTGCGCCGCCTGGAGAACGAGTACCGCACCCTCTTCGATCTCATCCGCGACCCGATCCTGATCGTGCGCGCACGCGACCATGTGGTCATGGAATGCAACCGCGCTGCGGGCTTCTTCTTTGGCCAGGATGTCGCCTCGCTCAAGCAGACCGTCTTCGATCAGCTCATTGCGCCCGCGGCGGCCAGCGCCACCACCATGCTGCTGCAGCAGGTCAGCGGCTCGGGCCGCGCCAGCGAGACTGAGCTCACCTTTGCCAATGGCCAAGTTCGCGCGCGCACGGCCGTCTCCTGCCTGCGGCAGGAATCGGACACCGTCTTCCTGGTTCGCATCGAGCCACCCAATGGCCTGCCCTCCTCGCCCGAGGATGCCTCGGTCTTGGAGGCCCTGCGCCGCGTGAGCGATGGCCTGGTCATCACCGACAACAAGGGCGTCATTCGGCATGCCAACCCTGCCTTCCTGGATCAAATCCAGGCTGCACACACGGGCCAGATCATCGGGGAATCGCTCAACCGATGGCTCGGCCGCGCCAACACCGATTTATTGGTCATGATCAACAGCCTGGCCCAAGGTGGCAGCGTGCGGCTCTTCTCCACGCAACTGATCAGTGAGTCTGGGCTGAGCGTGCCGGTGGAACTCTCGGGCGTGAGCTTTACCCTGGGCCCCGAAACCTTGCTGGGCTTCATGGTGCGCGACGTCAACCGCCGACTCGACAGCACGCCCGAAACCTCGAGCCCCGTGGGCCGCAGCGGGGCTGACCTGGCCGCGCTCGTGGGCCGGCTGCCGCTCAAGGAAATTGTGGGCGAGACGGTCGACCTCATCGAGAAGCTCTGCATCGAGGCCGCCCTTCGGCTCACCAAGAACAACCGGGCATCGGCCGCTGAGATGCTCGGGCTGTCTCGCCAAAGCCTCTACGTGAAGCTGCGTCGTTTTGGCATTGATGGGCCCGACGCAGACGCGGGCGACTAACCGACTTCACGGTGGCCGGCCGCGAGACCCTCGTTCTGGCGCTCGCCAAGTGGCAGACAGTTGCCAAGGGCTGGGGCTTGGCCCGACTGGTGCTGGGCGCCCTGCCCCATCGCAAGCCCAACGGCCTTCGCTTTGAACGCTTCCTGGGCAGTGGCCATGAGGGCGGCTTTGGCCTCTCGCCCGGCTGGGATCGCTTTGGCTACCTGGGCCTCTTCGAGACCGAGGCACAGGCCCACGACTTCATCGACCATTCACCACAACTGCAGTCGTATCGCGACCATGCCGATGCACTTCGAGTGCTGAGCCTGCAGGCCTTTTCCAGCCGCGGCCAATGGGGCGGCGTGCCCATTCCGGTGTCGGCCGAGGCCCCCGAGGCCAACAGCCGAATGGCCTCCATGACCCGCGCATCCATCCATTGGCATCGCGCACTCGCCTTCTGGTCGAAGTCGCCTGCAGCCGAGGCCGACCTCGCAAGGGCCGAGGGCTGCGAACTCGCCGTGGGCCTGGGTGAAGCCCCCTTGGTTCGGCAGGCCACCTTCAGCATTTGGTCGAGCCAGGACGCCATGACCCAGTACGCGCATTCCGGCGGGCATCAGGCCGCCATCGCGGCCGCCTACGGCGAGCGCTACTTTTCAGAGTCGGCCTTCATTCGGTTTCGAATTCTGCGTGACATCGGGCAGTTGAGCACGGCCAACACGCCTGCATGAGCGCGCGTTCGGTGCTCATCGTTGGGGCCGGCATGGGTGGGCTCGCGGCTGCCGTGGACCTCGCCCGCCAGGGTGTGCAGGTCACGGTGCTCGAGGCCCATGCAAGGCCCGGCGGAAAAATTCACCAACGCCAGGCCGGCAGCAAGTGGATCGATTCCGGCCCCACGGTCATCACCATGTCGTGGGTCTTTGAAGACCTGCTCGCGGCCGCGGGCCTTCGCCTCTCGGATGTCGTGACGCTCTCGCCCCTGCCGATCATCGCACGGCATGCCTGGTCGGCCTCTGAGTGGCTCGACCTGCACGCCGACCCCAAGGCCAGTGAGCAGGCCATTGCAGAATTCTCCGGTGGCGCGGCGGCCGCACAGTTCCAACGCTTCATGGCCGAGACGCGCGCGCTCTACTTTCAAATGGAGCAGGCCTACATGCGCAGCAGTCGGCCCAGCCTGATGTCGATGGGTTCGGCGCTCGGCCCGCGGGGCCTGGCCCTGCTCGCCAGCATTGGGCCCATGCAGAGCCTCTGGACGAGCCTGGGCCGCCACTTCCAAGACCCACGCCTGCGCCAACTCTTTGCACGCTATGCCACCTACTGCGGTGGCTCACCATGGCTGTCGCCCGCCACCCTCAGCCTCATTGCATTTGTGGAGACCTGCGGCGTTTGGCGCGCCGAAGGCGGCATGCAGGCACTCGGCCAGGGCATGGCCAAGGCCGCCCAAGGCCTGGGGGCACAGATTCGCACCAGCCAGCCCGTGGCGCGCATTCTGGTGGAAGGCGGCCGTGCCGTGGGCGTGGAGACCGCACAGGGCGAAACCCTTCGGGCCGATGCCGTGGTCTTCAATGGCGATGCCGCAGCCCTGCGGGAAGGCCTGCTTGGCGAGGCGGTGAAGGCCAGTGTGCAGCCTGCGGGTGTGGTGCCAAGGTCGCTCTCGGCCATGACCTGGGCCATGGATGCCAGGCTCTCCGGCCGGCCGCTGGACCACCACAATGTTTTTTTCCAGCCCGACTACGACCAAGAATTCGCAGATGTCTTCGATCGGCAACGGCTGCCTGCCACGCCCACGATTTACATCTGCGCCCAAGACCGCGGCGCGCAAATGCCGGATGACGGGCAGGCCGAACGGCTGCTGATGCTCATCAATGCGCCCGCCATTGGCGATCGGCCATCGGCCTTTCCCGAACAGACCATCGACCAGACTTTTGCGAGACTTCAGAGGCAACTTGCCGCATGCGGCGTTGAACTCGAGACCCAGCCGGAGACCACCACATGCACAACCCCTTCGCACTTTCACCAGCAGTTCCCGGCCACGGGCGGGGCCCTTTATGGCCGGGCACCCCACGGATGGATGTCTGTCTTTCAGAGGCCCTCGGCGCAGACACCGATCCCGGGGCTCTTCTTGGCGGGGGGCAGCGCGCACCCGGGGGCGGGGGTGCCCATGGCCGCCCTGTCGGGCCGACTGGCGGCCGCAACCCTGATGGCACACCTCGATTCGACCAGGCGGTCGGCCCGGGTGGTTATCTCTGGTGGTATGTCGATGGCCTGAGCGACTGCGGCCAGCATGGCATCACCCTGATCGCCTTTGTGGGCAGTGTCTTCTCGCCCTACTACCACTGGGCGCAGGCCAAGGCGAAGGCCCGCGGTGCGGTGGTCTCACCCGACAACCACTGCGCACTGAACGTGGCCATCTACAGCCCCGGCCAGAAGCGATGGACCATGACCGAGCGCAGCGCCGCCTGCGTGGACCGCACGGCCACACACTTTCGAATCAAGCACAGCCAGCTGCGCTGGGATGGGTCGAGCCTGGTGATCGACATTCAGGAGCACGGCATGCCCATTCCGTTTCCGGTGCGCGGCCAGGTGCGCATCTTGGCAGACCGGTTCTTTCATCACCAGTCGAACCTGGACGCCGAAGGCCGACACCGCTGGGGGCCCCTGGCCCCTGCAGCCCGCATCGAGGTGAACCTGGATGCCCCGCAATTGCGCTGGAAGGGCAGTGGCTATCTGGATTCCAATGAAGGCGATGAGCCTTTGGCATCGGCCTTTCATCGCTGGGATTGGCTGCGGGCGCCCTTGTCGGATGGCAGCGCGGCCGTGCTCTACGACATCGAACCGCTGGGCCAGGACGACCGGCTCATTGCCCTGCGGTTTCGACCCGATGGCCAGACCGAGCCCTTCGAGGTGGGTCCGCGCATGCTGCTCAAGCGCAGTGCCTGGGCCGTGAGCCGTGCCACCCGCACGGACCCCGATGGCCGTCGGCCGCGGCTGGCTCGCACCCTCGAGGACACCCCGTTCTATGTTCGTTCAGAAATTCGCACCAGCCTGCTGGGCGAGCGCGTGACCGCCATGCACGAGAGCCTCTATGCCCCTCGGCTGCGCTCTCCGGCGGTGCGTTGGATGCTGCCATGGCGCATGCCGCGCATCGACTGATGACGCCCCTCGAGCGTAATGAAAAGGTCGACCATCCAGCCCACTTTTTCGGAGACCGACCGAGGGGGCAGCTGGGCCATGCTGATGCCGGCGGCCTCCACTAGAAAATGAATGGACTCCAGCGGCTTGTGGCCACGGGGAATCCTGGGGGCCACCAAGAAGGCCGGCAGTGACTGTGCAATTCGGGCGAGCTTTTTTTGGCCCGAGACATGGGCCCGGTGGTCGATGGAATTGAAGCGGGCATTGCCGATCTCTCGGCCAATGTCGGCATAGATGTGGCGGGCCGCGAGAATGGCGGGCCGGCAGCCGCGCGGCAGAAACCACACGCCCTCTTCAGCGCGCCGATAGAGGGCATCGGCCGCGGACAAGAGCCGCGCCACCACACGGGCAATCTCGGGGCCGAAGGAGGGTTTGGCCAGCCAGGCATCGGGGTCCAGGCCTTCCTCACGCAGCCAGGTGCGAGGCAGGTAGAGCCGGCCCATGCGGGCATCCTCGCCCACATCGCGTGCAATGTTGGTGAGTTGCATGGCCACACCGAGTTCGCAGGCCCGTGCCATGGGGCGCGCCTCGCGCACCCCCATGACCAAGGCCATCATCGCGCCCACCGTGCCCGCCACCCGTGCGCCGTAGTCGCAGAGGGACTCGAGTGTCTCGTAGCGACGGCCCTGGGCATCCCACGCAAAGCCCTCGAGCAAGGCCAAGGGAATTCGCTTGGGCAGCCGATGCTTAAACACCACCTGGGCAAAGGCCTGGTCCTCGGCAATGGCCATGGGCTGGCCTGCATAAATGGCGTCGAGCCGCTCATGGAGCTCGGCCATGACCCGCGGGCTTGCACCCGACTCATCGACGGCATCGTCGGCCACGCGGCAAAAGCCATAGAGGTCGACGGCTGCGTCTCGAAAGCGCGGGGGCAGCAGGCGTGAGGCGGCATAGAACGACTTCGAGCCCTGGCGCATGAGGGCCTGGTTGGAGCCCTGCGGCGTGTGGTGCATCTAGGCGCCCACCAGGTGATGGTTGGCGGCCTGCGGAATGAGGGTGTCGAGTGCCTTGGCCGAGGTGAGCACCCCGGGAATGCCTGCGCCGGGATGGGTGCTCGCGCCCACAAGATAGAGGCCACGAAGCTCTTCGCTGCGGTTGTGCGGCCGGAACCAGGCACTCTGCAGCAGCACGGGCTCGAGGCCAAAGGCCGCCCCCTTGTGGGCCAGGTAGCGCGATGAGAAGTCATCGGGCGTCATGGTGAATGAGGTGACGATGTGGTCGGACAAGCCCGGCAGCACGGTGTCTTGCAGGTAGGCCTCGATGCGCCTGCGGTAAGGCTCGGCCTGGGCCTGCCAGTCGATGCCTGCATCTTGGTGCGGCACCGGCGAGAGCACATAGAAGGTGTCGCAGCCGGCAGGCGCCAAGGACGGGTCGGTGGCGGTGGGCCGGTGCAGATAAAGGCTGAAGTCGTCGCTGAGCACCTTGTTGTCGAAGATGTCCGTGAGCAGGCCCTCGTAGCGGGGGCCCAGCAGAATCATGTGGTGGGGAATGTCGTCGTATACGCGGCGTGTGCCGAAGTACCAGACGAAAAGGCTCATCGAGTAATGGGTGCGGGCGAGCTTTCGGTCCGTCCAGACGCGCCGCCGCTGGCTGGGCATGGCCCGCTCGTAAGTCCAGGCAGCATCGGCATTCGAGACCACGAGGTCTGCGGCGATGGTCTGGCCAGACTGCAGGCGCACCCCGGTGACCTTGCCGTTCTCACTGAGGATTTCTTGGACATCGGCGTTGTATCGAACCGCACCGCCTTGGCGCTCGAGCAGGCGCACCAGGCCCGAGACAATCGCGCCCGTGCCGCCCATGGCCGAGTGCACGCCGAACTGCCGCTCCAGCGAGAGGATGAGGCTATAGACCTGTGTGACCCGCAAGGGGTTGCCCCCGATGAGCAGGGGATGAAAGCTAAAGACCTGTTGCAGCTTCTCGCTCTTGAAGTGCCGCTTGGCCATGCTGAAGATGCTGCTCCAGGCGCGCATCTTGACCATGGAGGGCATGGCCGAAAAGAGCGAGCCCAGGGTTTCAAAGGGCACGGTGCCAAGCTCCTCGTAGCCGAGCCGGTAGCAGAGGTCGGCCTCCTTCATGAAGGCGTCGTAGCCGGCAACGTCTTCGGGCGAGAGCCGGGCCACCTCGGCCCGCATGGGGTCGGTGGCACCGGAGTAATCGAAGTGGCTGCCGTCGTGAAACCTTATGCGGTAAAAGGGTTTCATGGGGCGTAGGTCGACATCGCGCGACATGGTCTCGCCACAGAGGGTCCAGAGTTCTTCGAGCAGGAAGGGCGCCGTGATGATGGTGGGGCCGGCATCGAAGGTGAAGCCGTCTTGTTGGAAGACGCTGGCGCGGCCACCCGGGGCACCCAGGCGCTCGAGCACCGTGACCCGGTACCCTTTCACCGCCAGACGAATGGCAGCGGCGAGCCCACCGAATCCGCTGCCAATGACAACAGCGCTTGGCAGGCCTTGGTCCGGAAACGGACGTGTCATGGCATGGATCCCCTTTGTTGAAACTGTAACTTGCAATTGACGGTTGCGTTTGTCAAGTAGAGAATCAGGGCATGCCTGCCCTTCTGCGCCAACCCCTGCGTCCGCCGCTGTTTGCGTTCACGGAGCTGCTCAAGCCCATCACCTGGTTTCCGCCCATGTGGGCCTTTGCCTGCGGGGTGATTGCATCCGGTGTGGCCCTGCAAGAGAACTGGCTGCTCATTGCCATTGGCATCTTTTTGGCCGGGCCCATGGTCTGCGCCACGAGCCAGGCCATCAACGACTGGTTCGATCGCCATGTCGACGCCATCAATGAGCCCCACCGGCCCATCCCATCGGGCCGCATCCCTGGCCGATGGGGCCTCTACATTGCCGTGGTCTGGACAGCGCTCTCCCTGGCCGTGGCCAGCCTGCTCGGCCCCTGGGGCTTTCTGGCAGCCGCGCTGGGCCTGGTCTTGGCCTGGGCCTATTCGATGCCGCCGGTGCGGCTCAAACAAAACGGCTGGTGGGGGAACCTCGCCTGTGGCCTCTCCTATGAAGGCCTTGCCTGGATCACCGGTGCTGCCGTCATGGCCGGCGGGGCCATGCCCGAGGCCCGCTCGATTGTGCTGGCCATTCTCTACAGCCTCGGGGCCCACGGCATCATGACCTTGAACGACTTCAAGTCCATTGGCGGCGACCGCCAGATGGGCGTGCGCTCGCTGCCCGTACAGCTCGGCCCACAGGGCGCCGCGCGCCTGGCCTGCTGGGTCATGCTACTTCCACAGGTCTGTGTGGTGGCGCTGCTGGCCTGGTGGGGCGCCCCCGTGCATGCCCTGGCCGTGGCGGGCCTCATCCTGGCGCAGGCCGCACTCATGCGTCGGTTTTTGCAGGCCCCCATCGACCGCGCCCTCTTCTACAGCGGCGTGGGTGTGCCCCTCTATGTGAGCGGCATGATGGTGAGCGCCTTTGCCCTCCGCGGCCTGGGTGCCGGCGCATGAGGGTCGCCACGCAGGCATCCAATAGCCACTTCGGCTGGGGCTCCATTGCCCGGCTCGGCCTGGTGCAGGCCTGCATTGGTGGCGTGGTGGTGCTGGCCACCTCCACCTTGAACCGCATTCTGGTGGTCGAACTCGGCCTGGCCGCGATCATCCCCGGCCTGCTGGTGGCGAGCCACTACGTGGTGCAACTGCTGCGCCCCCGCATGGGCTTTGGTGCCGATCAGTCCGGCTGGTGCACGCCCTGGATCCTCGGCGGCATGCTGCTTCTGAGCGCGGGCGGCTGGCTGGCGGCCTGGGGCACCACGCTCATCCCCGATGGCCAGGCCTCGGGCTTGGCCGTGGTGAGCATGGGTTTTCTCTTGATTGGCGTGGGCGTGAGTGCCTGCGGCACCTCCGTGCTCACCCTGCTGGCCAAACGCACCCTGCCCACCCGCCGTGCGGGCGCGGCCACGCTGGTCTGGATGATGATGATTGCGGGCTTTGCCATCACGGCCGGCACCGCCGGCCAACTGCTCGACCCATTCACCCCTGAGCGCCTGCTGCAGGTGGCCGGTGGCGTCACGCTCTTGGCCAGTGCCATCACAGCCATGGCCCTCATTGGTCTGGAAACTCGCGCACCCCACCAGACCGATCTCACCACCGATCTCACCGCCGCACAGCAACCCCCCGTTCGATTCCTCACCGCCTTGCGCGAGGTGCTGGCCGAGCCCGCCACGCGGCAGTTCACTTGGTTCGTGGCCATCTCCATGCTCGCCTTCAGCGCCCAAGACCTCATCCTCGAGCCCTTCGCAGGCCATGTCTTTGGCATGAGCCCCGGGGCCACCACGGCGCTCTCTGGACTGCAGCACGGTGGCGTGCTCGCGGGCATGCTGCTGGTGGCGGCCGCTGGCAGTGGCCGCATCTTTGGC
Source organism: Hahnella aquatica (SeqCode) (assembly GCF_965194505.1). Taxonomy (GTDB): domain Bacteria; phylum Pseudomonadota; class Gammaproteobacteria; order Burkholderiales; family Burkholderiaceae_A; genus Hahnella; species Hahnella aquatica. The sequence continues at coordinate 1,225,355 of NZ_OZ239144.1, forward strand.
CGCCGCCTGGGTTCACTCTCCTTCTGGACGGTCTCCGGCTGCCTGGTCTCGGGCCTGGCCCTGCTGGGCCTCACCATCGGTGGCCAGGTGGGCCCCGGCTGGCCGCTCAAGGCCAATGTCTTTTTGCTCGGCGCCGCCAATGGCGCCTTCTCCATTGCTGCCATCGCGTCGATGATGCGTCTGGCCAGCGAAGGGGCCGGCGCCCGCGAAGGCACCCGCATGGGTGTCTGGGGTGCGGCCCAGGCCATTGCCTTTGGGCTGGGCGGCATTCTAGGCACCAGCCTGTCGGACATCGCCCGCTGGGTGGTCGATGACCTCGGTACCGCCTACGGCGTGGTCTTCCTGCTCGAAGCACTGTTGTTTGTGGTGGCGGCCCAGCTCGCCCGATCCATTCGTGAGGCGCCGCCCGCGCCCGCTGCCCCGGCCTTGCGGCCGCCCCAAGAAGGAGATGCCTGCCATGCCTGACTACGACGTTGTTGTGATTGGTGGAGGCCCCGCAGGCGCCACCGCGGCCGATGACCTGGCACGCCTTGGCCACCGAGTGCTGCTCGTGGACCGCGCAGGCCGCATCAAGCCCTGTGGTGGTGCCATTCCACCCCGTGCCATTCGTGACTTTGAGATCCCAGACCACCTGCTCGTGGCCAAGATTGGCTGTGCGCGAATGGTCTCGCCCGCCGACAAGCGCGTGGACATTCCCATTGAGAACGGCTTTGTGGGCATGGTGGATCGCGAGCACTTCGACGAATGGCTCCGCGACCGCGCCGAAGGCCATGGGGCCGAGCGCTTCTCGGGCCAGTTCTCCTCGCTCATCGACACGCCGGATGCCGAGGGCTACACCCAGATCGATCTCATCGCCAAGGCCTCCGACCAGGACGAGGCCCAGTTGCGTCAGGTGCGGGCGCGGTTCGTGATTGGTGCCGATGGCGCCAAATCGAAGGTGGCCCAGCGCCACATTCCACGCTCCAACGAGGGCAAGTTTGTGTTTGCTTACCACGAGATTCTGCAGACACCCGACCCGATTGTCTGCAAGGCCCAGGGCATCGACTACGACCCCATTCGTTGCGATGTGATCTACAACGGCAGCATCTCGCCCGACTTCTATGGCTGGGTCTTTCCGCATGGCAACCACCTGAGCGTGGGCACCGGCAGCATGGACAAAGGCTTCTCATTGCGCCATGCCACGAGCCGCCTGCGTGCCCTGGCGGGCCTGGCCGATGCGCCCACCATTCGCCAGGAAGGCGCCCCCATTCCCCTCAAGCCACTGCCCATTTGGGACAACGGCCGCCAGATTGTTCTGGCCGGCGATGCCGCAGGCGTGGTGGCACCCGCATCGGGCGAAGGGATTTACTACGCCCTGCTTGGCGGGCGGCTCGCAGCCGAGGCCGTGCATGAGGCCCTGCTCACCCACTCGCCCGCGCCGCTGGCCAGCGCCCGGCGCCGGTTCATGAAGGAACACGGCCGAGTCTTCTGGGTGCTGGGGCTGCTGCAGCGGTTCTGGTATGGCAACGACAAGCGACGCGAACAGTTCGTGAAAATCTGTAAAGATAAGGATGTGCAGCAGCTCACATTCGACTCCTACATGAACAAGCGACTGGTCCGCCGCAAGCCCATGGCTCACCTTCGAATCTTCTTTAAAGATTTGGCGCACCTGCTCGGCTTTGCCCGAGCATGACGCCAGTCGAACAGCCCACCCACAAGCCCACCACCCGCATCGTCCTCGTTGCCGCCCTGCTGGCCGTTGCGGTGGCCGGCACGGGGGGTTCGCTCACCATTCTGGATGACTGGTATTTCAGCCTGAACCAGCCCTGGTTCAAGCCACCGGACTGGGCCTTTGGCCCTGCCTGGACCATCCTCTTTGGCCTGATGGCCTGGTCGGGTGCGCTGGGCTGGGCGGCCAGTGATGGCCAGGCCACGCGCCGCAAGCAGCTCATCCTGCTCTGGACGGCCAATGCCGTGTTCAACATTGGCTGGAGTCTGCTCTTTTTCTTTCTCCAGCGGCCCGAGCTGGCCCTCATGGAAGTTCCGCTGCTCTGGGCCTCGGTGTTCATGCTCATTCGGCACAAGCGGGCCTATGCGCCCAAGGCCGCCATGCTGCTCTGGCCATATCTGGCCTGGGTCACACTGGCTTCGGCCATCAACCTCGGCGTCGTGGTGCTCAACTAAAAAAAGTGCCACCGGCGATGATCGCGGGTGGCACCGAACCGAGTTCCCGGCGGGGGACACCGAGAATCGGATCACACTCCTGGAGAGGAGGTGCTTTCGTTATGTCCTTATTTCGGTTTCACCAGGGCCGAGGCCAATGAACCGCCGCTGCTGCTGCCTGCGAGTTCGGGATGGCTCTGGAGCATCTGGGCACCATAGAGGGGCTTGTTCACGCCCTGGTGGCAGGTGGCGCAGTTCACCTTGGCAATGTCGCCCGTGGGCCCAAGGCGGTTTGGCGGATGAATCGGGGCCAGGCCCGCGATGTACTCGTTGTTCACCTCACGCACCATCCGAATGCCGTGCCAGGCGGTGACCCGCTGCGGCGGACTCTGGGACCAGTCGTGCATGGCGCGCGTGTTGTGGCAGAAGGTGCAGTTCACGCCCAGGCCGTCGGACATGTGCATCATGAGGGCGTATGTCCACTCGGTCTGCTTGATCGACTGACGATTGCCGGTGGGCAGTGCCGTGGTACCCGCCACCCGAATCTCTTTGTCCTGCAGCAGGAATGGGGTGAAGGGATCGTAAGGCAGTGAGGTGTTGGCATTGGCCTCCACACCCGCCCGGTTCTGGCCGGAGTCGTTGCCCAGCAGGCGCCCGGCAATCTGGGCGTCGGGCTCGGTGAACCAGCGCTTGGTGGGCAGGTTCTGACCACGGTGGCAGGTGTAGCAGGTCACGCCGGTATCGCCCACGTGGGCCTGCCACTTGCTGTTGATGGTCTGCGTCATTTGGGTCATGCGCCGGGCCACAATTTTGGTGTAGAGGCCATCGTCGGCAAAGTTTGCCACGTTGTGACAGTAGGCACAGCCCTGCTCGGGTGCGACCCAGAGGGTCATGGCCACCATGAGCCGATTGAACTCATTGACGGTGAGGCCTCCGAGCACCTGCACGTTTTTGTAGACGTTCTTGGCCAGGGGGCCACCCTTCTCGGCTGGATCCAAGGCGGCTGGCGCCTGGTTGGCCGCCACGAGCTTGGCCTCCGTGCGCGGGTTGGTGACCTTCTCCATGCCCGTGCCGCGGTAGCCGATTTGGTCGACATCCACCGGGGGACGTTCGCAGCCCGTGAGCAGAAGGGTGAGGCCCACCCCCGCCAAGAGCGACCGCGTGAAATGTGTCGAAATCATGGGAGAGGCTCCTTTATTGTGCGGGGGCGACTGCAGGCATTGCTGCGGGCGCAGCCACTGGCAGGGCTGGGTCGATCACGGGGCCCCAGATGGCCGGATAGGCCGGAGCCACGTGGTGCTTCACGGCCCAGAGGTACCAGTTGTCCACGACCGTGCCGGTGAGCAGGATGCCGATGCCACCGGTGACGCAGGTGAGCACTGCAAACCACCAGGCCCAACGGTGAATCGATTCCATCGTGGCGTTAAAGCCCATCGTCCAGCGCCAGAAGAGGCCAGCGCGCTCCGAGGCGGTGCCGCGGTCGACGATCTGCTCGATCTCGCGCTCGCCGCCGTAGCGGCTCACGGCCAGGATGGTGGCGCCGTGCATGGCAAAGAGCAGCACCGATCCATACAGGAAGGCAATCGAGAGCATGTGGAACGGGTTGTAGAAGAGGTTGCCGTAGCGCAGTGAGAAGGCCGTCGTCCAGTCGAGGTGCGAGAAGATGCCAAAGGGCACGGCCTCACCCCAGCTGCCCATGAGCACGGGGCGGAAGAAGCCCAGCACCAGGTAGAGCCAGATGGCGCCAGCGAAGGCCCAGGCCACGTGGGTGCCCATCTTCAACTCGACCGCTCGCCGGTAGGTGCGAACCCACCACAGCAGAATGGACACCGTGATGAAGAAGCCAGAGAAGAGCCACCAGCCGCCCTCATTCAGGGGCGGGATGGACAGGCCATAGGCGGGCGGTGGGGGGTCCACCGAGAGCCAGAAGAGTTGCCGCACGAACTCGATGGGGCTGTAGTTCACCTGCACCAGGTAGTTCCAGCCAATGGCGGTAAAGCCGATCAGGAAGAAGATGATCGATGCAATGCCGGTAAAGCCCAGGTAGATGGGACCGAGTTGGGCATTGCCCAGGCGCCCCGCGAGGTGCCAATGCCAAGGGCCGCCCATGCGCTCGCGGTTGTCGCGCGGGCGATCGAGCGGCACACCCATGTAACTCGGTGCCTCGACCTGAACCTGCGTGAAGAGATTTTGATATTCAGCCATGTTTATTCTCCGGGGTCTGAGCCACTACGACCAGATGGGCAGACGAAGCCACCAGCCCCACCACTCTGGCCATCCCTGTGTCCAGAATGGTCCGCTGATCACGATGCAGACCGCACTGAAGAAGCCAGCCGCCAAGGCCAGGAAGAGACCGAGCCGGTGAATGCCAAGGGTGCCGATGGAATAGCCAATGGTGTCGCGAAAGAAGGTGTCCTCGTGCTCCGGCGTCTTCACGGTCTCGCCCTTGGCCGGGTTGGTGGCCGAGAGAATGAGCGAGCCATGCAGGGCCAGCGCAAAGGTGGTGGTGAAGAAGAGCGTGACCGCGATCATGTGGGCGGGGTTGTAGTGGAAGTGGAGGAACTGATAGCCCACATTCGAGACCCAATCCAGGTGGCTCAGAATTCCGTACGGAAAGCCGTGGCCCCAGGCGCCCAAGAGCAGCGGACGAATCACCACCAGGGTGACATAGGCGAAGATGGCGAAGCTAAAGGCCACCGGCACGTGATAGCCCATGCCGAGCTTCCTGCAAATTTCAACCTCACGCAGCGCCCATGAGACAAAGGCGCCAATGGCACAGACCGTGATGATCTGCCAGAGCCCCCCTTCCATGAGTGGCGCAAGGCCCAGCCCGTATTTCAAATCGGGCGGTGCAATATTGATCTGCCAAATGTTCCAAACGCCTGCCTGAGAGGTGCCCCACAGAATGAGCGCCGTTCCCAAAAAGGCAAAGAAAATGGTCAGGACACCAAAGAATCCGACATAGAAGGGGCCGAGCCAGAAATCGAACAGATCTCCCCCCAGCAAGGTTCCACCGCGGACCCTGTATTTTTTTTCAAAACTCAGCATGGCCATTTTGTTCTCCTTCGGGGGATGGGTGAGCGGGCTGCAAGCATGCTTATCTCCGCCCGCTCACCGTCCAGCGCTTGATTTACTTCTTTGGCATGGAGGAGTTCTGAATCGCGGCCGTGTACTCGGCCTGACTCATTCCGTCCAACCAGTTGAACTTCGCCGTGCTCAGCAGGATGAGGTGAATCATGGCTGCCAAGCCAAACAAGAAAACGCCCTGCACCAACATGGCACGGAGCGGGTCGTATAGTTTCCAGATACGCCACATATTGATAACTCCTAAGTGAGGTGTGACATAAGGGTGTAAACCGCTGCCCTCACGCCACCAGTGATGGTTCGACTGTTTTCAGCCCCGGGGAACCACGAACGCCAGTTCAGCATCAGCACCTGCGCAGTGACAGCGATCACAAAGAAAACAACGAATGTGAGAGCAAAGATCACAACAAAAGGAAATGAGGCTTCCTTTTGGTGTGGACGACTATTTAGATGACTGATCTGTTGCATGACATGTCCCCTTTTAGGGATGAAGGGTCAGAAGAACCAAGGACGCCAGGCCCACACGAGGATATGGGCCACAACCGCGATGGCGGTAAAGCCGACCAAGCCCTGCATGTAAAACGTATGGAACTCTTGGGCTTCCTCGTCCGTGAGACCGGACAGACTGGTGTTATTGCTCATGGAGGTTCTCCTTTGAGTTGGTCTTGTCGACCAAATCCACGCCGGGCCCGCGTGGAATGGGCAGCCGCAACACCACGTTGCGACGTTCTGGAACCGCACAAGCCTGTGGGGGCCGCACGAGAAGAGGGGGGAGGCGCATGGTCATGAGACCGCTCCGAGGTAGACCGCGTCGTGGGCCTGCTGAAGCCGCGCGGCATTGATGTTGTCTTCGCCGGCCTCGCGGGCATCGCGCTCGGCGCGGTCGCGCAGGCGCTTGGCCACGGAAATTTGCAGCAGCACCGGCTGGGCCGAGACCATCTTGGCGAGCAGGGTCTGTGCGTCGGCAGTCCAGGTGAGGCCTGGGTCGGCATGGGTGCGTGCACCCACCGGGGTTGGGTCGACCTTGTCCATGTCGGTGCCCAGGGGCAGGATGTGGAACAGGGCATCGAAGAGCGCGTTGCAAACTTCCTGCAGCAGATAGACCGCACCGGCATAGCCCATGAAGGGGGTGCCCGTGTGCCTGCGAATGATGGCGCCTGGGAATGAGGCCGGGATGTAGCTTGCGCGTCCAGCCACTTCGGCCAGGTACATGCGCTCGTTGTAAGAGCCAAACAAGACCAACGGGGTTTTGGTCTGCACCAGCTTGCGGATCTCGTCGTTGTTGGTCTTCTCACCGGGCTTGCGGGTGATGGCGAAATTGCACGGCAGGCCGAGTTCCTCTTCGAGGTAGTGCCGGATGCCCCGGCCGTGGGTTTCGCTGGCGACCACACCAAAGCTTGCGGTGCCAAAGAAGTCTTGGGTGACCGAGCGCCAGAGATCCCAGATGGGCTTGATGGTGGTGTGCTTCTCTTTTTCGATGAAGGGCTCGGGGTCGATGCCCAGGGCCTCGCCCAAGGCCCGCAGAAATGCGGTGGTGCTGTGCAGGCCAATGGGCGCCTGCAGGTAGGGGCGGTCGAGGGCCTCGCAGAGCAGGCGGCCGTACTCGCGGTACATGCAGACATTGGCATGGGCCTCGGCGAGCTTGGGCACCTCGGAGAGGTGTGCGGCCAAGGGGAAGACCATGTTCACTTCGGCACCAATGCCCTCGACGAGCCGACGAACCTCGGCGAGGTCGCTGGGCATGTTGAAACTGCCGTAGGCCGGCCCAATGATGTTGACCTTGGGCTTCTCGCCAGGGCCCACGGGCTTGGCCTCGGGCACCTTCTTGGGGCCGTATTCCGTCCAGAGCCAGAGCATGGCCCGGTTGGCGGCCTGCCACTGGTCTTCATCGATCGTGCGCGGCAGAAACCGCGCGATGTTCATGCCCTCCGGGGTCACGCCGCCGCCAATCATCTCGGCAATGGAGCCGGTGACCACCACGGCGGGGAGGTCTGGGTCTAGGCTGGCATGGGCGCGGTGCATGGCGCCCTCGGTGCCTTCGCGGCCGAGTTGCTCCTCAGCAAGGCCAGTGACCACGATGGGCAGTTCATGCGGGGGCAGTGCATCGGTGTAGTGCAGGACCGAGGTGACCGGCAGGTTCTCGCAGCCCACGGGGCCATCGATGACCACCTGCAGGCCCTTGATGGCCGTGAAGACATACACAGCCCCCCAGTAGCCGCCGGCGCGATCGTGGTCGAGGACCATCATGTTCCGATCGCCTCCGAGGCGGCCTTGGCCTTTTTCTTCTGAAGCTGGCGACGCACCTGGGCCTTGAACTCCGGATGCTCGACGGGCGTGTCTTCCCAGATGCCGGCCTGATCGCCCTGGCCCACGCCACCGAAGAAGGCCTTCATGGAATGGAAGCGGTCTTTGTTGGCCATGGCCGCGCGCACCACCTGGCCGAGCGAGCCCACGCCGGCTGCGCCCATGAGGGGACGGGCCGAGATGAGGTTGGTGAAGTAGAGCGAGGGAATCTCGCGCTCTTTGGCGGCCTGCACCACGGGGGTGGTGCCAATGGCGAGGTCTGGGCGATGGCGATCGACGGCCGCGAGGTCTTGCTCGAGCGAGGCCCGGAACTGCACCTCGACACCACGGGCCTCCAGCCATTCAAGGTCGGTGTTGGAGCAGTCTGTGCGCGGGCAGGCCGAGCCCACATAGGGCACGGTGGCGCCGCTCTCGATGAGCAGGCGTGCCACCAATAGCTCGGAGCCCTCGTAGCCGCTGACCGTAATTTTTCCTTCGATGGGTGCGCTCGCCAGTGCGGCCTCAATGCCCGGCAGCACTGCGGCCTTGGCCGCCTCGATGCGCTCGGGGGCCACGCCTGCGGCCTGCCCAATGCGCTCGAGCCAACTGGCAGTGCCCGCCAGGCCCACGGGCGCAGAGCCCACGATGGGTCGGCCCGCCTGCTCGAAGACCCGCATGCTGGCCGTGTAGAAGGGATGAATGGCCCCCACCACCGCGCAGTCGAGCGCGGCATAGAGCTCGCGCCACTCGCGGGTGGGCACCACGGGGCCCACGGCCAGGCCCATGGGCGCAAGCATCTGGGCAATGACCATGGGGTCGGCCGGAAACATTTCGCCGAGCAGCGTGACCGTGGGCAGTGCGGCCACGCCTTGGCGGGGGGCCTGCACGGGGCCAGCGGTGGCCTCGGACATGGCGTACTGGAGCATGGCGCCTGCGAGCACATCCTTCGCCTCGGCATGGGTGGGCACTCCAAAGCCGGGCACATCGATGCCGATGATGCGAACGCCGTTGATCTCTTTGGGCAGCAGCTGCAGGGGCACACCACTGGCCGTGGGCACGCACAGGTTGATGATCACGATGGCATCGAACTGGGCGGGATCGGCCTGGGCATAGACCGCATCTCGAATGTCTTCGAAGAGCTTGCCCGTGACCAGAGACTCGGAGTTAAAGGGCACATAGCCCACCGAGCGGCGTGCGCCGTAGAAGTGAGAGGTGAAGGTGAGGCCGTAGACGCAGCAGGCCGAGCCCGAGAGGATGGTGGCCGTGCGCCGCATGCGAAGGCCCACGCGCAGCGAGCCAAAGGCTGGGCACATGCTCTGGGGCTGGTCGTGCGGGCCCTTGGGGTAGTCGGCCGCGTACTGGGCGAGGGTCTCGGACTTGCCGGCCGCCGATGCGGCTGCATGAAGCTCAGACTTGTTGTTGCACGAGGCACCCTCGGCCAAGGCCCCTTGCGCGCGGGTGGGCGCGGCAGGCTGGATGGGGATGATGGTGTGCTCGGCCACGGTGGTTTAGACCTTGTCGTAGACCACTTCGAGTGATGGCTTGGCGCAGACTTCGCGGCCCATCATGTCGGTGAGAGAGGCGGGTTCAAGGACCACATCGCGGCCCACGGCCGACGATGAGAACAGGCCCAAGAGTTCGTCTTGGGTGAGTGGCTTGGGACGCACGGGCGGGGCTACGGCCACATTGGTGGCGAGCTCTTCAAAGAGCGGGCCCCACTGGGTGCCCGGCCGGCCGATGATGTCGTAGTTGGCGCTCTTGCGGCGGATGTCTTCATGGGCTGGAATGGCCGAGAGCACTGGAATGCCTGCGGCCGATGCGAAGGCTGCGGCCTCGCCGGTACCGTCGTCTTTGTTGATGACCATGCCCGCCACGCCCACGTTGCCGCCGAGCTTGCGGAAGTACTCCACGGCCGAGCAGACGTTGTTGGCCACATAGAGGGATTGCAGGTCGTTGCTGCCCACCACGATGACCTTCTGGCACATGTCGCGGGCAATCGGCAGGCCAAAGCCACCGCAGACCACATCGCCCAGAAAGTCGAGCAGCACGTAGTCGAAGCCCCAGTCGTGAAAGCCGAGTTTCTCGAGGGTTTCAAAGCCGTGGATGATGCCGCGGCCACCACAGCCACGGCCCACTTCGGGGCCACCGAGTTCCATGGCAAAGACACCATCGCGCTTGAAGCAGACATCGCCAATCGAGACAGGCTCACCGGCCAGTTTCTTGCGCGAGGAGGTCTCGATGATGGTGGGGCAGGCCTTGCCGCCAAAGAGCAGCGAGGTGGTGTCGCTTTTCGGGTCGCAGCCGATGAGCAGCACCTTCTTGCCCTGCTGGGCCATCATGTACGAGAGGTTCGAGAGCGTGAAGCTCTTGCCAATGCCACCCTTGCCGTAGATGGCGATGATCTGTGTTTCTTTGGTGACCTCGCCCGTGTGGACTGGGTCGAGCGGCTCTGCGGCCTCATCTCGCAGGCGCTGCTTCATGTTGAACTGAATCGGGGCTCCTGCCAGGTTGGTGTCGGTGACGCTCATTGCAGACTCCTCCAGTCCATGATGACTTTGAGACTCGACTTGCTTTGAAAGGCTTGCTCGTAGGCCTGCGCACAGTCGGTGGCCTGCCAACGATTGGTGATGAGGCCATCGAGGTTGAGCCGGCCTTCTTCCACGAGCCGGCCCACTGCTTGAAGGTCTGCGGGCTGCCACTGGGCGGCCACGCGAAGGCGGGCCTCCCGCAGGAAGGCGGGTGCAAAATCGAATGAGAGCGGCTGGCTGTAGAAGCCCGCGAGCACGACCTCGCCACCAGGGCGCAGGTGGTGGATCCAGTCGTTGAGGGCCTGGCCCGCGCCGCTGGCATCCAGAATGCGATCGAAGAGCTGGCCCTTGCTAAAGGACGGTGTGCGAACGAGGTAGCCATGGGATTCGTCTTGGCGGGCCTTGTCGGTCTCCCAGACCAAGGGCTGGCCGCCCAGGGCCACCACCAGGCGGGCCACGAGCCGGCCCATCACGCCATGGCCCACGATGAGGTCTGGCAGGCCTGAGCCCGGGTGCACCACAGCATGGTGGGCGGTCGCTGCAAGCGCCAGGAGCACACCACGCTCAGAGAGCGAAGATGAAATGGGCAGCACGCGCTGTGCGGCCGTGACGAGCTCGGAGGCGGAGCCCCCGAAGAGGCCGCGCACCGGCCCAAAGCAATTGGCACCAGGCACGAAGACCCACTGACCCTCCGCAATGCCAGCCTGCGGGCCGGCCTCGATGACCTCACCCACGGATTCATAGCCGGGCACCAAGGGGTAGCCCATGCCTGGAAAGGGTGGCATCTCGCCGGTGTAGAAGAGCCGCTCGGTGCCCGTGCTGATGCCGCTGTAATGCACGCGCACCCGAACATCGGCCGCACCCAAGGCCGCGAGGGCGAGTTCTGCAAGGCGCAGTTGGCGGGGTGCTTCGAACAAAACGGCTTGTGCGTGGCTCATTTTATTGTGTCAATTTGATGTGACGAAATAACTGTAAGGCTGATGGTACACCTCAGAGCGTCCTGTGCAAGTTTGTTTTTCATTTTTTTTATTGCGCCGCGGGGGCCTCGGCCACCACCAGGCCCGTTTGCAGGGGCACGGCTGTTGGAACGGCGCGGCCTGCCACAAAGCCCGCCTCGTGCAGCATGTCGATGAGTTCGGCAGCCGAGCGGGGTCGGCCCCCGCCCATGGCCAGCAGGTACCAGCCGAAGTAGGCATCGCCCATGGCCTCGGCACCGCGCGTGGCCGCCATGGGTTCGGCAATGAGGATGCGGCCGCCCTTGGGGCCAAAGCACTGCCGCGCGCGCGAGAGCAGCAGGCGCACACGGTCGTCGGGGTGGTCGTAGAGCACCCGCACCAGGCTCACGACATCGGCGCCTTGGGGCAGTGGGTCTCGGAAAAAATCCGCACCATGGCAGGCCACCCGGCCACTCAAGCGCGGGTCGGTGTCCATGGCGGCGGCCGCCTGCTGGGCCACTGCGGGCAGGTCCACCAGGCTGAGTTTCAGGTGTGCATGGGCGTGGCCCACGGCAGTCACAAACCGACCCAGGCCCCCACCGATGTCGAGCAGTTGTGTGTGGCCACGAAAGTCGTAGGCGTCGATCACCTGCTGGGCCACCAGTGGCTGGCTCTCGGCCATGAGCTTGGAGTAATCGGTGACCTCGCTCGCACCCAGTCCCCCCTCGCGGGTCTGGCCATCGGAGGCGTAAGTCCAGTAGCGGCGCATGCGAGTCTCTGGCGCATCGGTGCGCAAGAGCGTGAGTGGGTCGGTGAGGTCTTGGTAGAAGGCCTCGTGGTGACGCACCATCGCCAGAATGGCTGGGCTGTTGGCCAGCACCACGCCCCGCATGCCCAGGCCCAAGACATTGGGCGCGCGCCACTCCAGAATGCCGATCGACACGCCGGCCTTGGCAAGCAGCAGCATGCGTGCATCGGTGAGGCTGCAAAGACTGGCCGCGGACTCCAGTCGCATGGGTGCGCGACGCAGTTGATCCAGAAGGCCGCTTTGCACCAGGGCGAGCAGGGTTTGCGAATAGGCAAAGCCCGCGACCAGATCGAAGAGCTGGCGCGACTGTCGGTGAACGATCCAGCGCAGAAAGATGGACTGCGAGGCCCAGCGCTGAAAGGCGGGGCTGGCCAAGAGGCGATCTCGCAGGCCCGTGAGGGACCACTTCGAGGGCGCCTTGGCAGGCATCACGGCCGACACTTAAGCCCCCAGCGGATGGCGGCGAAGGCCCGCGCAGTGTTCATCGGGCAGCAGGCGGCGCGCCTGTGCGAGCACCAGCTCACGCAGCTTGGTGGCGCCGCGGCAGGCGGGAATGCTGGCCACGGCCTCGGCAATCAGGCCATCGAAATAGGCCACGGCACCTTCAAGGCCCAGTTCGCGGGCCGAGCTTGGGCGATCGTGGGTGAGGTCTTGGCCTGCGGGCTTGCCCAGTTCGGTCACATCGAGAAGCACATCGCGAATGTCATCGGCCACCTGGTAGGCCTCGCCAATGGCATCGCCCAGCCGCTGCCATGCGCGCGGGTCTGCACCGGCTGCAATCGCACCCCCCACGGTGGCAGCGGTAAAGAGTGCACCGGTCTTCTCGCGCTGGTAGCGGGTGAGGTCGGCCTTGGACTCGCACTCCCAGGCCTGACCGGCCACGATGCCGTGGGGTGGGCCCACGGCAGCCGACAAGGCATCCAAGAGTGGCGCCATGCGGTGGGGCTCATGGGCGCGCGCGGTGGCAATCATTCGGAAGGCCATGACAATCAGGGCATCGCCCGAGAGCACGGCCAGGCGCTCGCCGAAGGCTGCATGCACCGTGGGCACACCTCGGCGGGTGGCGGCGTTGTCGAAGCAAGGCAGGTCGTCGTGCACCAATGATGCGCAGTGCAGGAGCTCCAGGGCTGCGGCATAGGCATCGGAGAGGCGGGGGTCGTCATCGCCGCAGGCCAGGGCCACGGCCATGCACAGGTGGGGCCGAACCCTTGCGCCACCGGGGAAGACCGCATGCCGGATGGCTGCAGCCAGCCTGGGCGGTGCGTTCGATTGCAACTGGGATTCAAGCCCCTTTTCAAGCACCCCTTCAATTCGGTCTGTCAGCATGCTGGCCTCCTGGCGTTCTGCTTCCACAACGGGCACCCGAAGAAAATGGTGTCAATTGCAACTGTCGTTGTGTACTGTACTAGCAATTTGACACTGGCACCAGCATGAATCTGATACCCCGGGTGCTTGAGACGTTTGAGCACCGCCTCGATGGCCTTCAGTGGTCGGGATGGGACCGCCCTGCCGTGGCGCAGTCCCCGAGCCTTCTGTTTCTGCATGGCACGGGTGCAGACCGCAGTTCTTGGCAGCCGCTCTTGGATGTGTTGCCCGAGGACTGGGGCCTGCTCGTGCCCGACCTGCCCGGCCATGGCCAGAGCCAGTTCGAGGCGCCGCAGTCGATTGGTCTTCGCGAGATGGCCCTGCGCCTGCACCGCCTGCTGCAGTCACGCGGCATTCGCAGGCCGGATTGTGTGGTGGGGCATTCTGCGGGGGCGGCCGTGGCCGTGGCCATGGCCCTGGCACCCGAGACCACGCGGCCACACCGCATTTTTGGCGTGGCGCCCTCGCTGGTGCCACCGCCCGCATTGTTTAGTCAGATGCTGGGCCCGTTGCTCGGCCCACTGGTGTTGTCGAGCCCCAGCCTGCTCATGCTCGGTGGCATTGCGCGCTCCACCCATGTGGTGAACCGGCTGCTGGCCTCCACCGGCACCGCCCTGCCCCATGCACGGAAAGAAATTTACCGAGGCCTCTTTGGCCAGTCGGCCCACCTGCGTGGGGCCTTGGGCTTCATGGCCGCCACGGACCTGCCCGGCCTGCTCTCAGAGGCGCACGACCTCACGGTGCCCACCCTCTTTTTGGCTGCGCTCGATGACCCCTGGATTCCGGCCGAGCCGCTTGCACAGGTGATGAACACCCATCTGCCGCAGGCCACGCTCGAGTGGACCACCCAAGGCGGCCACCTCTTCCACGAGGTGGATCAGGCCTCGGTGGGCGCGCGCCTCACGGACTGGATGGCCTCGTGAATGCCCTTGGCCCGTGCCATGGGCAGGGCCAGGTAACGGGCTGACATGGCCTGACTGAGCAAGACCGCCGCAGGCTCCGGGCGGGCCGAGGTGTCGATGAGCAGCCGGTGCGGTGTGAGCAGCGAGAGCTTTCGTGCCATGGCCAGCGCCTCCTCCATGGCCCGTGGCCGGCCGGGGCTGCCATCTCGGGCAAGGTTCGCGCGGCCATCGGAGAGCACCACCAGGCAGGTGTCATCGCCCGCCAGTCGCAGGCGCCTGAGCTGGTCTGCGGCCATGGCAAAGCCCGCTGCAATGGGGCTGCCACCGCCACCCACCAAGGCCGTGAGGCTCTTGCGTGCGGCCACCAATGAGCGCGTGGGCGGCAGCCGAAGCTCGGCCCCGCGCCCCCCGAATGCAATGAGGGCCACGCGGTCGCGCCGGCTGTAGCACTCCGACAAGAGAATCTCGATGGCCCCTTTGGCCTCGGCCAGGCGCGCCATGGCAGCCGACCCCGAGGCATCGACCACAAACACGGTGGTCACCCCACGCTGGCGTTTGAGTCGCCAGACATGCAGGTCATCGGGCCGCAGGGCAATGGCTGCACTCTTCCGAACCCGGCTGTTCTGAAACGGAATGGCGGCGCGCAGGGTGGGCAGAATGGCCAGGCGGTCTGCACCACCGCGCGGCTTGCGACGAATCACGCCCACCGGTCGGCCGCGGCCTCGGCCGCCCTCGCCCATGCGGCCCGCGCCACTGCCACCTGCATGGGTCTGCGACTGCTGTGTGAGCCATTGGGCCCAGGCCTCGAGCAGGCCCTTCGGAAGGCTGGCGGCGGCTGTCTCCACGCTGCGTTCTTCGAAGTCGTCGGTCTTCTGTGGTGCGGGGGTGTCCTCGGGGGTGTCTTGGGGGGTCTCGGGCTGCGCGCCTGAAGGCGGTGAGTTGTCCGCTTGCTCCTGTGGAGTTGCATCGGCCTGCGCCTCAGAAGATTCGTCTTCCGGTGGCGGAGGGCTCGGCCACTGCCGAGCCTGGGGCAGCAGGCTCCAGGGCACCGCCCAGGCGAGGTCTTCGGCCGTGGCTTCGGTGCGCCCATGCGAGCAGGCATGCATGCGCATCCATCGCAGGCAGGCAAGGCTTGGCCGAAGCGAGACCAGACCAAACAGCTGGCTCGCCTCCATCACGGCCGTGACCAAGGGCTCGGGTACATGAACGGATGGCCAATCCTTCGCGGCGTGCATCGCGGCATTCAGCCAGGCCTCGCGCATCAGGGTCTCATCGCGCATGTCGATGCAGCAGCCCATGCGGTCGCGCAGGGCCGAGGCCACCGGGGCTTCATCGGGCAAGGATTCATCGAGCAAGACCAGGCCACAGTCGCCGCGGTCGACCGCCTGGGCCAATGCGGCTGCAAGGCCAGCGGGCAGTCGCTCGGCCATGGCCACCACCAGAAAGCCTTCTTGGGCCTGGGCCAAGAGGCCCGTGCGCATCACCGGGTGGCCCGCGCGAAGGCTCTCGAACGGGTCGATGGTGTCGTTGAGCTGGGCCGGGTCGGTGTGAATGGCCATGCGCAGCCATGCCCTGCCGTGGGCTGTGCAGTGGGCTTGAAGTCGTGCAAGGAGTTGATCGCGGCGCGCACCCGCATGGGCTCGCAACCACAGACCACCATGGGCCGGGCCGCCTTGGGCCAGCAGCCCGAGCAGTCGGTCGATCTCGGCCGCGTCGATCAGATCGACTCCAGCGCGAGCATCACCCGTTGGCTGGCGTCGGTGTCATCCAATGGGTCTCGGCGCAGGCGATGGCGAAGCACCAGCGGGGCCACTTCCTTCAAGTGCGCCACCGTGGCCTTGCGGGCATTGCGAAGGGCTGCGAGCGCCTTGGCTGCACGCATGAGGCTCAGCTCACCGCGAAGGCCATCGGTGCCGAGCGACATGCAGAGCTGGGCTGCGCTGGCGAGCACTTCATCGGAGAGCGTGACCTTGGGCAGGCGCTTGCGTGCGGCCACGAGCTGGTCTTGCAGGGCCTGCTGCTCGGCGGCCTGTGCAGCCACAAAGGCGGCCGGGTCTCGGTCGTAGGCCTCGCGGCGGCGCACGACCTCTACACGTTGTTGAAGGTCGGTGGGGGTGCGCACCTCCACGGCCAGGCCAAAGCGATCGAGCAGTTGCGGGCGCAGCTCGCCCTCTTCCGGGTTGCCACTGCCCACCAGCACAAAGCGTGCGGGGTGGCAGACGCTCAGGCCTTCGCGCTCCACACGGTTCTCGCCCGAGGCGGCCACATCAATGAGGAGATCCACCAGGTGGTCTTCGAGCAGGTTGATCTCATCGATGTAGAGAAAGCCGCGGTTGGCCTTGGCGAGCAACCCCGGCTCAAAGACTTTCTCGCCGCTGGCCATGAGCCGCTCAAGGTTGAGCGCACCCAGAATGCGGTCTTCGGTGGCCCCCAGGGGGAGGTCCACCACCGGCACCGTGATGCGCTCGGCGCGCGGCTTGGATTTCGAAGTGGCCGCACCACCGGTGCAGGCTGGGCACAGGCCCGCGGGCTGGTCTGGTGGGCACTGATACGGGCAGCCGGCCACCACCTCGATGGGGGGCAGCACGGCCGCCAGTGCTCGCACTGCAGTGGACTTTCCCGTGCCGCGATCGCCGAGGATGAGCACCCCACCAATGAGCGGGTCGGTGGCCGCGAGCAGCAGGCCGAGTTGCATTTCTTGCTGGGCCACCATGGCCACGAAGGGGAAGGGGCTTGGGGTGTCACGCTTGGGTGACAGTGGTGTCTGACGCATGGCCATACTCTGCCCAGACTGGCGCAAGCCGTCAATTCACCAGGGAATTTCCTCGCCGCGGTGGTCCACGAACCAGGCCCGGCCCTTGGCTCTCAGGCGATTGATGGCCTGCAGAAGGCCCGCGGCGGACTCATCGGGGCTGATGGCCTCGCTCGCACTGCGAAAGGGCTTGGAGAGATTGGATGCAACCGTTCCGGGCTGCAGGGCCACGAAGACCGCCTGCGGATGTGTGCGGGCGGCCTCGATGGCGGCCGTTTGCAAGAAGGCATTGCCTGCGGCCTTGGCTGCTCGGTAGCCATACCAGCCGCCCAGCTGGTTGTCTTCAATGCTGCCCACGCGGGCCGAGAGCACGCCGAAGATGGCGCGCTCGTGTTTGGCCAGCAGTGGGATGAAGTGCTTGAGCACCATGGCCCGGCCCACCGAGTTCACGGCAAAGAGTTTGTGAAGGTGGTTTGGGTCTAAGGCATCGAGCCGCTTCTCGGGCATGACGCCATCCAAGACCAGCACGCCCGTGGCATCGAGGATGAGGTGAAAGGGACCACGCTCGGCCAGGCGGCGGGCCGTGGCCAGCACCGAGGCCTCTTGGGTGATGTCGAATGCGTCCTCGCCCGAGCGGGAGACGGCAAAGGCCGAGCCACAGCGCGGCGTCTCGCCCAGGGCCTTGAAGATGGCCCCACCGATCGACCCACTGGCGCCCAGCACAATGGCCCGAAAGCCATCGGGCAGGCTGTGCAGCGTGGGGGTGGTGGAGTCCATGGCAAAAGTGTAGCCATGCGGCCGGGCATGAATCCGGCCTTGACGCAGGGGATGCGGGTTGGTGTGAGGCCAGTTGAGGCTTAACCGGCGGATGTATCTCGAAAAGCTCTTAGCACCGCATTGATGCGGGTCTGGTAGCCGGGGCCTTGGGCCTTGAACCACTCAATCACATCGTGATCGATGCGCAGGGAGATAAGCTCCTTCGGTGAGACAGGCCTGAGCCCCCGTCGCACAATGCCCCGCACAATATGTTTGGGGTCGAACTCTGGATGTTCGGCTGTGGCCTCACCCTTCTTGGTCGACATCAGACGATCGTAGTCAGTCTTTGACTTCATTGAAGAAGGCTTTTGCTTCTCGGGCTGTGGCTTTGCGGAAAGAGATGACACGGATTTCATCATGGGCCTCGGTATGTGCGATGGACACTGGCACACCTGCCAGCTGCCCTAGGGTAATAAAGCGCTCTTCGCCGTAAGCAAAACGATCATCCTCGTAGGTGTATGTCAATCCTTGGAAAACAACCTGGACGTCAACGAAGTCCAGGCCGTGCTTCTTCAGATTGACGGAACGCTTGCGTTCAGACCATACGAAACGCATATACGATTGTATCTACAGTCAGAGACTTTTGAAAGAGGGAGAACATTGGGCCACTTGGTTGAGAAGGGTCGGCCAGCATCTCTCAATGGACCATCCGCCATTTCGGTGAGGCTCCCCTGCAAGAGCGCTAGCGGTTGCGCTTCACCCACTCCCGCTTCCACCGTCTATTCCTCCGATTGCTCGTTGGCATCGCCACTTGCACGCTTGTGCTCCCCCGGTTCGCGAGCCTGGGCCGATGCACTCCATTGCATTATTCTCCTTTACAGATTCTGTTTCACGGAATATTCTTTGATGATTCGATCGTTCAAATGCTCAGATACGGAGGCACTGTTTCGCAGCGAGGGGGTCGCGCGGTTCAAGGCGATTGAGCGGGCGGCAAGGAGGAAGTTGTTACAGCTTCATGCCGCGGAGGAGTTACGAAGTTTGCGTATTCCTCCGGGAAATCGGCTCGAACCACTGAAGAGCGATCGCAACGGGCAGCACAGCATCCGAATCAATGACCAATATCGAATCTGTTTCATCTGGACGTCGAGTGGCGTCTTTGACGTCGAGATCGTCGACTATCACTAGGTAGGAGTGCCAAGCATGACCAAGCTACTCGAAGAGATCCACCCAGGAGAGATTCTCCTAGAGGAGTTCATGAAACCCATGGGAATTACGGCTCGCCAACTGGCCGCAGACATTGACGTGTCTCCAAGTCGAATCAGCGAGTTGGTCAATGGGCAGCGGCCAATCACTGCCGATACGGCCATTCGCCTCGGAATCTTCTTCGGGATGGAATCCCGGTTCTGGTTGAATCTGCAGACCGAGTACGACATTCGGGTCAGTGAACGGGAGTTGCGCAGCAAGATCGCTCCGCGCATCCGGGTGTTTCAACGGGCCTAGCGGACTCCTCTACCCTTGGCGGTTGCGCTTCACCCACTCCCGCAAGACCTCATTCATGCGGGTCTGCCAGCCAGGGCCGGTCTGTCTGAAGAACTCAACCACCCCTCGGTCCAGGCGTATCGTCACTGGCGTGCGTGACCCTGAACCCAACGGTCTTCCGCGACGAATGAGGCGATCACCGTTGTATGTGTCAGCAGCCTTGAACCAGTTTTCATCGAGCTCAAGTGCCTCACCGTCCTCAGTGATATGCGACCTTGTTGGCTTCTCGCGCGCGGCGGGTTTCATACCAATTAAAGATACGTACGTTTAAATCGAGAATCAATAGTCGAGGCGGATCGAAGGCCATCCAGAAATGCTGATGTACGCCGCTTGGAGCGTCTCTCCCCCACCCGCCCGAGCCCCCTACCCCTGCCGCCCCCACCCCAGCCAGGCCTGGTCTGTTTTATCAACCCTGTCGATAGTGCTCTCGCGAGCGAAATGGGAATACTCGCCGAGGACGACGCTGAGAGCCCCGACTGAGAAAGGCGGACACCCTATGGTTAATGTAAATCAATTGACGTACACTTTCTTGGACGCAATTCTTAGGGCAAACAAAATGGCTGCCAACAACGCTCTTGTCCAAACACGTATCAGCCCAGACATTCGAGACAAAGCCGCTGCGGTGCTCGAGGGGCTCGGTCTGACCGTCTCCGATGTCATGCGAATACTGCTCACCCGGATTGCCAATGAGGGAAACGTTCCGATAGAACTCACCCTGAAGCCTGCCGATTACGACGCCTGGTTCCGATCAAAGGTGCTTGAGGCCGTGAACGACACTCGTCCGCTTGTTTCACACGAGCAGGTTGAGGAGATCTTCTCCAAGAAGCGCTCCAGTGTCTCGAAGGCCCTTAACCGCCGGTGAGACTCGTATGGTCACAACACGCTATCGAAGATCGAACAAAGATTTTTGAATACCTCGTCGAGAAGAATCCAGTTGCTGCGGTTGACTGTGATACGGAAATTGGACGACAGATTGGTTCACTAATCGACTTTCCTGAGATTGGAAGGATTGGCCGCGTAACAGGCACAAAGGAATTGGTCGTTAGCGGCACACCATTCATCGTCGTCTACCTCGTGGACGATAGAGAAATCAGGGTCTTGCGTGTCCTTCATGCTGCTCAGATGTGGCCTAATGACTAGCGCGGGGAACCTTTAGCCCCCCTACCCCTGCCGCCCCCACTCCAGCCAGGCCTCCAGAATCATGACCATGGCAAAGGTGTCGAGCTCGCAGCAGCGCAGCAAGGCCCGCTCGATGCTGTGCCGCCCCTCAGGCGTGGTGGTGTTGAATTGGCTTTACTGAGGAACCTTCTCTACAAGGCGGCCGCTAACATATTTGTGCAAGACGCTCGCAATAAGCGTCTGATAGGGGAGCCCCTCTTGGAGCGCCCTCGCCTGGAGCCCCGCAAGATCGAGAGACGATATTCTTATATTTACGCGACGATCCTTTAATGCTGTTGCGTGAGCAGCAACCCGATACGCCTCCAGTTCTCGCTTGGTGGCAACCGACCTGAAGGCTCCGCCATCGAAGTCGCGAAGAACTTCTTTCTCTTCCTTAGTGAGTCGGGCCATATCGCTTTGTCCTTTCTGCATATTCCTGCGTTGCCTTTCGGCTGGGGATGATGGTCTTTAGAAAATAGTAATGCTGTTCCTCAACCACTGGGACGAGGTACACGTAGTGATCGACCTCCACCAACAAGAGTCGCTGGTTGGGATAGCGACTCGAGTTTGGATGAATTCGAATGTCTAGCAAACCGCCTTCCTGTATGGCAACCACCACTCGCTCGAACCCTATCCCTCTCTGCGAGAGAAGTTGTTCGTTCTTGTCTGCGTTCCAGTGAAATGCCTTCAAGGTAAGAATGTATCGCACTGTGTGCCTTTTGTCATCAGCTTGTGGTCTACTGATTCTTGCCTATCCAGGCCTGGGTGACTATTAGACATACGAGTGCACTCTGGCGATAACCTTGCAGCCCGTCCCCACCCGCCCGAGCCCCCTACCCCTGCCGCCCCCACTCCAGCCAGGCCTCTAGGATCATGACCATGGCGAAGGTGTCGAGCTCGCAATAGCGCAGCAAGGCCTGCTCGATGCGCTGCCGCCCCTCAGGCGTGATGTCCTCGAACTGCAGCCGCGCATAGGCCATGGCCGCGGCCCCGCCCTCGGCAATCTCCACATCCTCGGGGGCATCGAGTAGGTCGTTGGCGGCATCACCAAGCATCTCGGTGGCCAGGGTCTTTAGCCGGTCGTAAGGGTCTCGCAACTCGCCGGTTGCCTCATCGCGCTGCACCCAAGCAAAGCCCTGCCTGAAATTGAGCGAAGGGATCCCCACCCCATAGATGGGCTGCTCGTACTTCCTCCGCACGAACTGCGAGCTCGCCATCACCGCGGGCAGTACCTTCTTGATGGACGTGCGGCCGTGGGTCTGCGGATGGAAGAGAAAGACTTAAAGCGTTCGGACCAATCCAAGGTAGCTCATCTAATGAGCCTCTTGCCGGACCGAAAATCCTTAATCATCGAGCCCGTTCCCCCGAAACCCCTAAACTAGGGCCGATGAATCCCAGTTCGAACCCCTCGCGACAATCGACGATCGATTGGTACTCGGAGAATGCTGATGCATTCTCGAGAAGCGCAGATTCTGCTGAGATGTCAGAGCTATATTCCCGTTTCCTACCTTACCTCCCTGAGGGTGCGCATATTCTTGACGCCGGCTGCGGTAACGGCAGAGACAGCCTCTTTTTTAAGGAAAAAGGTTACCAAGTAACCGCCTTCGATCTATCTCCGGAAATGGCTCGCCGGGCAAGTGTACTCATTGCACAAGACGCTGTCGTTCGGGATTTTTCGGACGTTAAGGAGCTGCAACACTATGAAGGCATTTGGGCCTGCGCGAGCCTCCTCCATGTCCCTTATGCAGAACTGGGACAGATACTTAGTCAACTAGCACACGCCTTAAAAGAGAACGGCGTGCTCTATCTAAGCTTCAAAAAGGGGGATGGCGAACGGCTGAAGGATGGCCGCCAGTTTACCGACGCAACAAAGACCCGAATTCAAACAATCCTCTCCGAAATTCCCATACTACTGCCGCTCGAATTCTGGGAGACGGAGGACACAAGACCTGATCGAGCGGGCGAAGTTTGGATAAATGCCCTAATCAAGCGCATTGGCGAACGCCGGCTATGCACCGGGGGAGCGAAGCCCCTCTTACCGCAGCTATGCAAGAGCATCGCTCACGCCCAAAAGATCGACCTAGCTGTCGCTTTCGTTAAGGTCACCGGCCTTCGACTACTCCTACCCGACCTAATAGCCTCCGTAACGAATAGATCTGCCCAACTGCGCTTTCTCTGCAGTGACTATCTGGGCCTAACGGATCCCGAGGCGCTTCGACACCTAATGCTTTTAAAGGAAATGGGCTCTGATGTTCGTCTCTTCATTACAAGGCCCGACCAAAGCTTTCATTTGAAAGCTTATCTTTTCACGGTCGATCCAAATAGTCAGGGAGCAAGAACCTGCGCGTACATTGGCTCAAGCAATATAAGCGCAATGGCCTTGAAAGATGGTATCGAATGGAATGTTCGGATCGATCACCCCACAGAGACCGCATTTTTAGAGGCTCAGCAAGAGTTCGATCTCTTATTCCAAGATTCAGAGGCTAGAGAACTTACCCATGAATTAATCGACGACTACGAGAGGCGAAGACGGCCTCCAAGTAGCCAGATCTCTCCGGGAAGCGATGAAAAGGAGCCGCCCCCGCAACCAAACAGAATTCAGGAGGAAGCCCTCAAGGCGCTCGACCAGACACGAACACAAGGGTATCGCAGGGGGCTGGTGGTTCTCGCCACCGGACTCGGCAAGACCTGGCTGGCTGCCTTTGATGCGAGGCAGATGGGTGCGAAGACCATACTGTTTGTCGCCCACCGGGAGGAGATACTTCGTCAGGCAGCCTCGACTTTTCTTCGAATTCAACCCCATGCGAGGGCTGGATACTACATGGGAGCGCAGCGTGATGAGGCGGCCAACCTGCTCTTTGCCTCTGTACAGACCTTAGGGCGAGAGGAGAACCTATCCAAGTTTGAGCCAACTCATTTTGACTATGTGGTGATAGATGAATTTCATCACGCATCTGCACACACTTATCGCAGATTGCTAAGACACTTTACCCCCCGGTTTCTACTTGGCCTTACTGCGACACCAGACCGCACTGATCAAGCGGACATTCTGGCTCTCTGCGACGATAACCTTGTCCATGACACAAACCTCTTGATCGGTATTGAACAGGGTTTTCTTGTGCCGTTTCACTATTTCGGCATTTACGACGAGCGTGTCAATTACACAGAAATACCTTGGCGGAACGGCAAATTTGATCCCACCGCATTGTCAGCCCGCGTATCGACGCAAGAAAGGGCAGACCACGCCTTGAGAATCTGGAACCTGCGCGGCAGAGACAGAACTCTGGCTTTCTGCGTATCAATGAGCCACGCCGAGTTCATGTCGCGACATTTCAAGAGTGCCGGTGTTGCCTGTGCTGCCGTCCACTCCGAGTCAGATATGAGCCGTGGAGAGGCATTGGAACTGCTCTCAAAGGGAGAACTTAAGGTCATATTTAGTGTGGACCTTTTCAATGAGGGAGTCGATCTGCCGAGCATTGACACGATCATGATGCTCAGGCCAACCGAGTCAAAAATCTTGTTTCTACAACAGCTAGGGCGTGGCCTGCGAAAGTCACCCAGCAAGGAGAGTCTCGTAGTCTTGGACTTCATAGGCAACCACCGGGCCTTTTTGAATCGACCCCAAGCTCTTCTTGGAATCAGTGGCGGCTATCAGGCGATTGCGAGATTCGCCGAGGACGTCCAAGCAGAAGCACTCGATCTTCCTCCGGGCTGCATGATCAATTACGACCTGGCCCTCATCGACTTCATGCGGCAGCTATCAACGACTCGTCAGGATAGTCTTTACCTCGATCTAAAAGAACAACTCTCCCGACGCCCAACACTGTGCGAGTTTGCCAGGGCGGGGGGCAGTCCAGCCGAGATTCGTAAACAAAGTAAAAGTTGGTTTCACTTTCTCAGTCGTCAGGGCGACCTGTCCGAACATGAGAAGCGAGTTGAGACGGAGCATGAAGATTTCCTCACGTCGATTGAAACGGAGCGAATGAGCAAATGCTTCAAGATGATTTTGCTTGAGGCCTTTGGAGAACTTGGCGGATGGCACGGCCCGGTCAAACTCCCTGACCTTACCGAACATAGTTGGAAAATCATCTCTCGTAGACCTAAGCTTTTCAACGAAGTTGCCGAGAAGGCAAGGGCCTCTGAGAGTGGGACAAGTAAGGTCTGGAGTGACTACTGGCTTGAGAATCCGGTGAATGCCTGGATAGGAGAGTCTCGAAAGGACCCCGACGCCGCGTGGTTTCAGTTAGAGGACAGTGTATTCCAGGCGCGATTCGACGTCGCAATTGGCAATGCGGAGATCCTCGAGAGTATGGTTCTCGAGATCATCTCTTTCCGCCTAGGACGATTCGAGGCAGCAGTTAATGAATCATCAGTCACTAGCTCTTCGGAGCCGTTGTCGCCTCGAGCGCGGCAATCAAAGCTCAAGGTTGGCATAGGAGATACGGTTTATCGAAAAGACATCCCGGCACTTTTCGATGAATCGTTTGTTGCCGCGACATGGAATAGCGGACACGTCGTGATCCGACCCAAGGGAGTTCATGTCCTTATGGTCAATCTTGACCAGAGTGGCGTCGTTGGTGGGAGCGGACGTATCAATCGATGGCTAGATTCAGACACCTTCTGCTGGATAAGTCAGAACTCCACAGACGAGAATGGAAAGCGAGGTAAGGAGATTATTCAACATCGTTTACAGGGGTTTAGCATTCATCTGTTTATTAGAAACGCAAAGACGCTCGGTGGGAAGGCAGCTCCTTTTACATATCTTGGGGAAGTCGAGTATCAAGGCCACGTCGGAACAAGACCGATGACGGTGACATTTAGGCTCGTCTAGCAGCGTTCTTACGCTGGGTGTTTTGGTGCTCGGCTCAAAGAGATGAAGAACTCGACTCTCTATGGTCCGCGCATCAACAGCCGATCCCCAAACCGGACGACTCAAAACTAATATGAGGTCGATGCAAGCGTTGTATTGACAATGTAAACATTAAGAATCAGGATAACGACATTGAATAAGACCATCCTCTATCGAGGCACACCCCATCTCCTCATCTATGCGAACTGAACCACTGAAGATGCGACTGCAAAGAGATCGGCCGATGACCACGGTCACCGTTCGCATGCCGAAGGACGTGGTCGAATCCATGAAGGCAATCGCCCCAATTCGTGGCCTATCTGGCTACCAGTCGTTGCTGAAGCTTTATCTTAGTGAGGGGCTCAGACGCGATGAAGCGCTGCTGGAGAACCCTATAGCCACCTTCATCGAGGCGCTGCGCGAGCAGGGTGTGCCTGCGGCCGCGATTGAGAAGGCATCGAAGGTGACCTTAAAACGAAGCGCGAGCGCACAAAAGGTCTAATCGGACAAAGCCTCGGGGCAGCCGATACCGGCCCGGACCTTCAGCCCAGAGGTGCGCTTCGCCAGAGCCCCAAGGGCATCACGCTCATAAGCCCAACCAAACCAATCGGCCCCGCAAAGGCAAGCAATTGGACTTCTGCTCCGTACAGAGCAAGTAGCGTGACAAAGGGTTGGCACGCGACTAGGCGTGCTGGAGTTGAATCTCCGGTTTGGTTCCAGTCGCCTCTGCATAACGATAGAGACTTTTCAGACTCGGTAACGAACTTCCTGCTTCGAGTCGCGCAATGACTGACTGAGTGGTGCCCATACGTTGGGCCACCTCTTCTTGCGTCAGTCCCGCCCGGACCCGCGCAGCGATGAAAGTCTTGGCGAGGGCAAATTCAGGTGTCATCTCGTCGTAGGCTTTTTTCACCTTCGCATCGGCAAGCCAATCTCTCTTGAGTTTTTTTAAGCTGCTCATTTTTTCAGTTCCTTCGCTCTAGTACGTGCAATCTCAATTGCGGCCGTCGGTGTCTTATGCGTCTGCGATAAGTGTCAAGGCGTTTGTTTGGCAGATCACTCTGTGATCCAGGTCAACCGAAACAATGCTTCCTAACGCTGCAGATGCAATCAGGTTTTCCGCTTTAGCCGCTCAACTTCGGCGCGAAACGCTGGGGTTAGTTCTGCGATGAGGTTCTCAATGTCGCGTACTTGATGTTGAACCGAAAGCACTGCGATGCCTTGGGGCAAGCGGTCGTAGATCACGAAGTGCTGCCGCGCAGGAACCATCAGAAACGGCACCGAGCGGTACAACCGCAACCGCCCCGTCTCAGGGTTGGAGGCAGCAACGCGCATCGCCGAGTAAAGGTCTGCGAGATAGCGGTCCGCAACTTCGTCACCCCATTCCCGGCGTGACCGCGTGTAAATTCGGCGCAAATCCAGCGCTGCATTTCGGGTCAGCAGGAATGTGGCGGGCGCTGGCACATCATTGCCAGCCATCGGCTTCCTTGCGGTCGAGTACCGCCATGTCGGTCTTGAAATCGCCGCTTGACGCAATGACGCGACCCGCCGCCACGTCGCGGTAACCCGCGAGAATGGCATCCTGCAAAAGCTGGCCATCGCGCCTTTCCATGTCGCGGCGAATCAGGTCGCGCACGTATTCGCTAGGTGTTTCGTAAAGACCTGCCTCACCGACCATTCGATCCACGAATTCAGCAAGGGGTTGCGACAGGCGGGCGTTGATGCGTTCGGACACGAGGAACTCCCAGAGCGGTCAGATACTTCCATTGTCGCATGGACGGCCATCTCTGTCGCAACTATTGCCCACACAGGAGGCAACCAGCCCATAGTTCGCCATCCGCTTTAGGGCGAGGGAACGGGTTCCCCGTCGCCGCCCCCTCACAAGCGGGGGCCACATGCTGGGGAAAGACTATGTGGGACCGCTGCTCGATGGGTGGTTGGTGGGCCAGGATGCAAGCCGTGAGCGCCCACAGAATCGTTAAATAAGGGCCTTGTCGTGTATGGCGCCACACGCTACAAAGTGGGAACTGGCGCCTTACATTTAGGTTTGAAAACGGAGATGCAGTATTAGTGAACTACCAGGACTACCACTGAGGCAACCATGAACTCAATGTTTAATCCCCCGCACCCAGGCTTAACGCTGCGTGATGACATTTTGCCCGCGCTTGGCTTACAAGTTGGCCAGGCCGCGGCCCAACTCGATGTCGACCGCACGACTTTGTCGAAAGTGCTCAACGGTCGCGCATCCATAAGTCCCGCGATGGCACTCAGAATTGAGCGCTGGCTTGGCCCTGAACACGGTGGAGCGGCAGAGGTGTGGCTTGCCCAGCAGGCTGCTTATGATTTGTGGCAAGCACGCCAAGCAACAAAAGCATCGAAGACCCTATCCCAGGTGAAGGCCCTTAAGCTTCAGTCTGCCTGATCGCTTCATGTCTCACTTCAATCAATACGAGGTAGCAAAAAGCCTGGGCAAGACCTATGAGCAAAACGCCGTCATATGGTGTGGACCCGATGCTGTGCCAAAGCTGTTTTTGCTCGTCTAAAAAATTCTTGACACTTCAAATTCAACACCACAGAATTGCAACGTACATAAAGAGTCTGGGCTGACGCCCTCGCCAACCTGCCCTTCCCGGGCAAGGTGGTTCGCCAATTGGCTATGTGACCGGCAACGGTAACCAAGCGGGAAGCGTCAGCCCTCTCATCCGCAGAGGGCTTTTTCATTTCCGGCCCTCCGCAATCGTTCTTTAACAACACGGAGGAGTAGAACCATGGCGAAAGTCATAGAGAACGGGCGTTTCACGTCCGTGGCGGTTGAACACAATGGTCCGCAGTTCCAGATCTGGCGGTTCGACCGCGAACAACGCGAGTACGAGGTGTCCTGCATCAAGAAGGGTGGCCTTGCGGTCACGTTCAGAGATGTCGATGCTGATGAACTCGCAGCAGACCTTGCGGCGGTTCACAAGGGGCGCAGTACCCCCGAGGCCCTCGAAGCCAAACTCGCAGCAAAAATCGATGCCTTCTTGGCAAGCATCGAGCAGTAAGGAAGTGCGCCAGGGGCCCCGCGCCCCTGGATGCAAGACGGGGGATTTATTCCAAATTGCCAGCCCGTGCATGTTGCAGAACTGGCTAAACAAGGAGCATCAGAATGACACAAGCAATCGATTTGCAGTTCCGGCCTCAGTCTTATTTTTGGGCCAAGGACCACGGCATTGCCCTGGCGAGCGACATCAAGGGCGCCAACCGCCGACACATCTATGAACTGGCCCTGCGGAGCAATGAGGCAGACCAGCTCAGCCCCGCATTCAGCCAGCACGCGCTGCACGAAGAAGACCGCCGGCTATTGGGGCGCATTCACCCCTCCTTCATGGGCGGGGAGTACCTACCCAACACCGGGCGCCAGGAGGTGGAGATCGCGAGAATCACCATTGCCTCGACCACTCGCGATGTCACCTGTGTCTATGCGCGGCCGCTGGGCCGACGCATTGCCTATCGCATCGTCGATGAGTACAACGGCGACACCATCACGGGGCCAGCCAAGCGCACCAGCATCCAGCCCCTTGGACTGGGCGCCTTGGTGAAGTTCTTCATCACCGGGTGGGATCTTCTTCAGTGCCTGGATTACAACTTCGGTGAAGACGGTTACCCCAGGGAAGAGACCCATGACTTCATCGTGGATGCGAGCAGCAGTTTTTACTCGCAGTTTGGTCGGGCCATCACCGAGGAGGTGGATCGGTGGCTGGATGAGAAGCATGCCAACGACCCGCCCGAGGTGGAGGATGAGGATGAGCGCTCGGCGGAGATCGCGGACAAGGTGGTTGAGGCAGACCCTAAGGGTGCGGACAAGCCTCTAGACCTGATGAATCTGCCCTTCGATCCAGCGCAGGCGGCGGCGAGAGCCTGCGAGAAGAAGCAGACGGGCAAGTAGTTGGCACGCTTGATGCTCTATTAAAATCAAGACCGACGGTTCTCTGACAACCACACACACGGAACCCTATCCATTGGGTCAGAGCAAACCTGTCGGTCTTTTCTATTGATCAAGATGACAGACCCAACGCCCACCAACCCATACTCTGAGCTCAGTTTCTGGCGATTTGAGTCGTGGTTGCGCTCCACCAACTCTTGCCGACCATCGTGGCATTTGTGACTGGTCTGTTCTAAGCTGACCGCGTCCAACATGCCTGTTGCTATGCGGTCGGAAAGCACATGATCCAAATCGTGATCTTTGAAAACTCCCAGCAGACGGGTTGCCTCTACCGGATCGTGCTGGCCGCGGAAGACATCACCCACCAAACTCCTCATGCGTACGTAAGACACCAGGGCGCCAAGTACGCCAAGCGCGAGGCCTACGACTGGAGCACACAGGGACGGTTCGCGAGCGAACTGGCCCTTGCCCTAGATCAGCAGCCCTTCTTTTGGGAGTGCCAGGCCGACAAGCCCGCGAAGCATCTGGGGCGCCCTCCCCGGCACGAGGGCTATGCCTACTGGGTCACCACCGCTGCCTCGGCCGAGGCGGTGTATTCGCAGTTGATTTCGGGGGCGATTCGGTCGTAGACCGCGCTCGTCTCTTAATCTCGGCCGAGCAAATCACTTCCAGCTCAGGTCTAGCTTTCGGTTCTGAGCAGCACAATCTCGCAGATACAGGTTAATCAAACTTTGATAAGGGATACCGACCTGCTCCGATATAGCCCTGAAATAGTCAATGGAATCCTCGTCGAGCCGAATGGTGATCTGCCTCTTTAGTTGTGACGCATAAGGATTGCGTCGCCCAGAACTGAAGTCATACTCTTTTCGCATTTTGACCCCCTTAAAGGTACTGCTTAGACTCGGATGCTGTTGCCTTTCGAGCCGAAATTATTCGAATGACGCCACCATCGGCGCGATAACAGTGGCAAACGATGAGGAGGCGCAGGGTGCACCCCAGACCCAAAAGAACAAATCGATCTTCTTCATTCGAATGATCTGGATCGTCAATAAGCCTAGCTCTCTCATCGAAGAATACGGTACGCGCTTCATCAAACGACACGCCATGCTTTCTCTCATTTTCCGAGGCTTTTTTTGGATTCCATTCAAACTTAATTGCCATAATTACATTGTAATTTACTGTCAGTTCACACTCAAGCGAAGTCCAGCAGGATCACTCCCTGTTCTCCACCGCTGGGAAGACGGCGATCTTGGCCTCTTCATCTCGCACTGCATTCAGTTCAACTTTGGGCTCAACATGCCCAAGCTGCTCTTTGCGCTTTGCCGCTTCGTGGAGTCTTGCCAGAGCCTTTACCGAAGCGACATCTCCGGCACGCGGTTCGATCCAGACTTTAAGACGCCCGAGCTTGAACTTGTCAGCGAGGATGTCGCGGCAACCATGCAGTAGCTGGCCATTGCCACCGGCCAAGCGCACGCCTCACAAACTCGCGGCCTGCCGGTGCCGTGTCTTGACCTGCTCGGCCAGGTCCGGGGGAGAGATCACCCTCACATCAGGCCCATGCCGCATGATGTCCATCACGAGTTCGCGGGCATCGGAGTAAGGAAAGCTCACCTGCCACTGCGCACCCACCCACTGCCCCTGCTGCTGGGGGTGCCAAATCTCAGCAGACACCCAGCGACTGATGGTCTCGGAAAACAGCAGCACCGCAGTGGCCGTGGGCTTGCCCGAAAAGATGCCGTAACCACTGGCGAGCACTGCATCGAGCTCGGCCTCCTCCATCTCAAGGGCCTTGCCCTTGGCCACCTGGGCCTTGAGAATCGCATCCATCGAAAACGTGGAGAGCCGCTCGCGCAGATGGCAGTAGGCATCCACGTACCAGTTGTCTCGGTAGTGCACCACCCGCTGCGGTGAAATGATCCGTTCGGTCTGATCCCCTCGGGCTCGGCCCTTGTAAACAATCTGGAGCCGCTTGCGCTGGAGGGTGGCATCGACCACCTTCGTGAAGTGCTCGGCCGGCATGCGCCTCGCAGCCATCGACAACAGTTTCACCCGGGCTTGAATCTGCCTGCTCGCCGCATTTGCACCGAGCAGGGCCTCCATGCGCCTGCGGATGGGCACCAGCGCCTTGCCCACCACCGACTCGGTGCCGAGGCCCTCGAGCAGGTGGCTCAGAGACAAGAGCGCCAGGAGTTCATCCTGGGTGAACCAGAGGCCGGGCACCTCGTGTTTCCCGGCAGGGCCCCCTGTGCCCGCCGTGGCCGCGCCCTCCGCCACCAGCCGATAGACCTTCTCGGCAGGGTCGTATTCAATCTGCGCCCCGTACTCATCACGCAGGAAGGCGATGTCCCGCTTGAAGGTGGGTTCTGTGATCTCGAACTTGTCGAGGAGGTCGCGCTTGGTCAGTTGGCCGCGCTCCTTGAGCAGCGCAATCATCTTGAGCACACGGTCTGTTTTTGACATGCCCACCAGTCTAACCAACCGCGCTGGCTCACCCCCTGACCCTGCGGTGCAGTAAAGTTGGAGTCATCATTCAAGTGGGGCTCGCATGGACATGCTGTTGGGGGGAATGGGCTGGCTTTTGGCCCTTGCAGTGGGCGCAGCTCTGGGGGCCGCCCTGGTCAACTGGAAGATGTCGGCCGCCCAACGAGCCATGGCCGAAGAACTCGCCGCCACCAAGGCCCGTATGCAAGAGCGCGAATCCGCCAACACCGAAGTCGAGATGCGGGCCAAGCTCTTTGCCCAAGAGCTCCTGAAAGACCAGGCCCAGCAGCTCGCCCAAACCAACCAAACAAACCTCTCCAGCCTGCTCACGCCCCTGAAGGTGCAGTTCGAGCAGTTCACCAAAGAGGTGAGCGGCCTGAAGGAAACCAGCCAGAAAGACAGCTCAGCCCTGGGCGAGCGCATCAAGCTGCTCCTCGAGGCGCAGCAGAAGATCTCCCACGACGCCCAGAACCTGGCCTCAGCCCTGAAGGGCGACAACAAGATGATGGGCGACTGGGGCGAGGTCATTCTCGAGCGAGTGCTCGAGGTCTCCGGCCTCACCAAAGACCGGGAATTTTTCGTTCAACAAACCCATGCCTCGGCAGAAGACCAATCCCGGGCACGCAAGCCCGATGTGGTCATTCAACTCCCCGAAGACCGCTTCCTCATCGTCGACTCCAAGGTCTCGCTCAAGGCCTACGAGGAATACTTCAACTGCGATGACGACACCATTCGGCAGGCCAAGCTCAAGGAGCACTTGGCCTCCATTCGCGCCCACATGGATGGCCTCTCCAAAAAGAATTACCAGGGCATCCATGGCGACCGCTCCCCAGATTTCGTCATGATGTTTATTCCCGTAGAGCCCGCATTTCTGCTGGCCACCGGAAACGACGAACGCCTCTGGCTCGAGGGCTGGAACCGCCATGTGCTGCTGGTGAGCCCCAACACCCTGCTCTTTGTGCTGCGCACGGTGGAGTACCTCTGGCGGCAGGAACGGGTGGGCCGAAATGCCGTGGAGATCGCCAACCGCGGTGCCCTGCTCTACGACAAATTCCGTGGTTTCGTCGAGACCATGCTCGCGGTGCGAAAGAATCTGGACGCAGCCAGCAAGAGCCACGAAACCGCCATGCGCCAACTCTCGGAAGGCCCAGGCAATGTGATTCGGCAGGTCGAGATGATGCGCGACCTGGGCGTCAAGCCCGACAAGGGCCTGCCAGACGATCTCTTGAAAATCGCCATGCCAGACAAGGAATGAACTGGGGGAATGTTCTTCGGCGGGGCCAACCCTACAGAGAAGAGGGTGGTAGCGGGGGTAGGATTTGAACCTACGACCTTCGGGTTATGAGCCCGACGAGCTGCCAGACTGCTCCACCCCGCGCCGAAGAAGACGAGAGTATACATGAACCATTGCTCCGCATGTGGATCCCCAACCGAGCAGCGCGTGCCCGAGGGCGACAACCGGCTGCGCGGTGTCTGCACAGACTGCGGCCTCATCCACTACGTGAACCCGCGCATCATCGTGGGCACCATTCCGGTGTGGGAGGAGCAACTGCTGCTGTGCCGCCGTGCCATTGAGCCTCGCTCGGGCTTCTGGACACTGCCTGCTGGCTTCATGGAGCTGGGGGAATCCACCCAGGCCGGGGCCCTGCGAGAAACCATCGAAGAGTCTGGGGCAAGCGCCGAGGTGGGCGATCTCTTTGCCGTCTTCGACATCCCGCATGCCGAGCAGGTGCATCTCTTCTTTCGGGCCCAGCTGCGGCACCCTGGGCTGCTGCCCGGCCCCGAGAGCCTGGAGGCCCGGCTGTTTCATCCGCAAGACATACCCTGGAGCGACCTCGCCTTTCGTTCGGTGCACCGTGCCCTGGAGCTCTTCCTGTCCGATCGGGCCGCAGGTCTGCAGCGGGTTCACAACGAGTCGATTGTTCGGTGAGTGTTCGATGAGTGAATCTCCCGAACACCGGCTGGCGTGGATCGGCCCCGACGACGACTTCCCTCAGTCCGATCTCGCCTGGACAGACGAGATGGGCGCCAACGGCCTGCTCGGTGCAGGCGACCAGCTCACCTCAGCACTGCTCAAGCGGGCCTATGCACGCGGCATCTTTCCGTGGTCGGGCCCCTCCGAGCCCATTCTCTGGTGGTCTCCCAACCCGCGCATGGTCCTTCAAACCAAAGACTTCAAGCAGCGCCGCTCGCTCACGCAGGCCATTCGGCAGGCCCAGGCCGAGGGCTTCATGCTCAAGTCCGACACGGCCTTTCAGTCCGTCATGCGCGGCTGCGCAGCACCGCGAGATGAACACGGCGGCACCTGGATCACCACGGCCATTCAGGCAGCCTACCAAGACCTTCACAAACAAGGCCTGGCCCACAGCATCGAGCTCTGGCACGGCCACCAGCTGGTTGGCGGGCTCTACCTGGTCTGCCTGGGCCAGATGGTCTTTGGCGAGAGCATGTTCAGCCGCAGGCCCAATGCCTCGAAGGTCTGCCTGGCGGGGCTCGTGCGCTGGCTCGAGCGCCACGACTGCCCGCTCATCGACTGCCAGCAGGAAACCCCTCACCTGGCCACACTTGGCGCAAGACCCATTCCGCGTGCAGAATTCGAATCATGTGTTGCAAGACTGACCAACGCGCCCGGCCCACCCTGGGCCACCGAGCCCCTCGACTGGGGCGTCTTTCGTGGGCATGACGCGTAATGGCTGACCTGCGCGACCTCCCACTCAGCCAGCTGCAGTTCTATGTCACTGCGCCCTACCCCTGCAGCTACCTGGCCGGCCGTCGCGCCCGCTCACAGGTGGCCACGCCGAACCACCTCATCACGGCCGATGTCTACGGCGACCTGGTGCAGATGGGCTTTCGGCGCAGCGGCGCCTTCGCCTATCGGCCCTACTGCGACAGCTGCAAGTCCTGCCAGCCACTGCGCATTCCAGCAGCCACCTTCGAGCCCACCCGCAGCCAGCGCCGCGCCTGGAAGCGCGGCTCCGAATGGCTGACCGCACGCGAGGAGCCATTGGCCTTCTCCAATGAACACTACAACCTCTACCTGGCCTACCAGGCCGGCCGACACTCCGGTGGCGGAATGGACCAAGACAGCCGAGACCAATACGCCCAGTTCCTGCTGCAAAGCCGTGTCGACACCCGACTCGTCACCTTCCGAGACCCCGAGGGCGAACTCAAGATGGTCTCCCTCATCGACCTCCTGCCCGAGGGCCTCTCGGCCGTCTACACCTTCTATTCACCAGACCATCCCCAGGCCTCGCTGGGCACCTACGGCATTCTTTGGCAGATCGAGGAATGCGCCCGGCTGCGCCGGCCCTATGTCTACCTCGGCTACTGGATCGAGGAGAGCAAGAAAATGACCTACAAGCGAGACTTCCAGCCCGCGGAGGTCCTGGTCTCGGGCACCTGGCAGCCACTGCCGCGTTGAACCCTCGCATGCTGGCCTTTTATCCGGTCGCTCGGCCGTTGCTGTTTACGCTCGACCCAGAACGGGCGCACGACGTGAGCCTGGCGGCCCTGCAGTGGGCCCAACGATGGATGCCCGTGGCCCTGCCCGCCTCAGCGCCCATCACCGCAGGGCCACCGGTGCAGGTGGCAGGCCTCTCGTTTGCGAACCGCGTGGGCCTGGCCGCAGGCCTGGACAAAAACGCAGCCCACCTCGATGCCCTGGGCCGGTTTGGCTTTGGCTTCATGGAGGCTGGCACCGTCACCCCGAGGCCGCAGCCCGGCAACCCCAAGCCCCGCATGTTTCGCCTGCCCGAGGGCGAGGCCATCATCAATCGGTTTGGCTTTAACAACCTGGGCCTGGAGGCCTTCATTTCAAACCTGAAGGCCTCGGAGTGGGTGAGGGAAAAGCGCGGTGTGCTGGGCCTGAACATTGGCAAGAACGCCAGCACCCCCATGGAGCAGGCGGCCGACGACTACCTTACGTGCCTGGAGGCCCTCTACCCCTGGGCCGACTACATCACGGTGAACATCTCATCGCCCAACACCAAGAACCTGCGCGGCCTGCAGTCTGCAGAAAGCCTCACCCCGCTGCTGGAGGCGCTCAAGCGTCGGCAGCGTGAACTCACCAGTCGCCTGCAACGCCGGGTGCCACTCTTTCTGAAGGTGGCCCCCGACCTCGATGACGAACAAATTCTGGAGATTGCCAAGGCCGTCAACACGCACGAGTTCGAAGGCCTGATTGCCACCAACACCACGCTCGATCGCACCGCGGTTGAAGGGTTGGCCCATGCCGATGAGGCCGGTGGCCTCTCGGGCGCGCCTCTCACGGGCCCCTCCACAGCGGTGCTCCGGCGCTTTCGTGAGGCCCTGCTGCCTGAGGTGGCCCTGGTGGGCGTGGGCGGCATCCTGAGCCCATTCGATGGCCTGGCCAAGCGCGATGCGGGCGCCGACCTGGTGCAGGTGTATTCGGGGCTCGTCTACCGAGGCCCGGGGCTGGTGGCCAACTTGGCCAACGACCTGGCCGTGGCCCAGCCGGGGTAACGGGCCGAGAAGGTGGCCCCACGCGGGGTGGGAAGGTCTCGATAGGCCGTCCACCCATTGGCCAGCGGCAGGCCACCCAACCGATGCCGACGCCCCCCACTGATGCGCAGAAACAAACTGGCCATGGAGGCCACAAGCCGATAGAGCGGCGGGCGCACCGCCACATAGGCCCACAGGCTCAAGCCCACACGCTCGGACCAGGGACGCAGGTGCCGCTCGTACTGGCGCTCGCGCAGCTTGCGAAGCAGGTCTGGCAGCGGAATCTTCACGGGGCAGACCACATGGCATTCACCACACAGGGTGGCCGCCTGTGGAAGGTCAAGGGAGTTTTCTAGGCCCTGATAGGCCGGCGTGAGCACCGAGCCCATGGGGCCCGGGTAGACCCAGCCGTAGGCATGGCCACCGATCTTCTGATACACGGGGCAGTGGTTCATGCAGGCGCCGCAGCGAATGCAGCGAAGCATGTCTTGGAACTCACTGCCCAGCAGGCTTGAGCGGCCGCCGTCGACCAGCACGAAATAGAGGTGATCGGGGCCGTCGGGCTCGCCCTTGGCCCGGGTGCCTGTGAGCAGAGAGATGTAATTCGAGATCGACTGCCCAGTGGCCGAACGTGTGAGCAGCCGGGCCACGGTGGCAAAGTCTTCGAGCGTGGGCAGCACCTTCTCGATGCCAGTGACCACCACATGCACGCGGGGCATGATGGTGACCATGCCTTCGTTGCCCTCGTTGGTGACCAAGGCCACCGAGCCGGTCTCGGCAATCACAAAGTTGCCGCCCGTCACGCCCATGTCGGCCGACAAGAACTTGGGCCGCAGCTGCTCACGGGCCTCACGGGTGAGCTCTGGAATGTCAGAGAGCTTGGGCCGCTGATGGACCTTCGAGAAGAGGTCGGAGATTTCTTCTTTGTCCTTGTGGATGACGGGCGCAATGATGTGGCTGGGCGCCTCGTTGTCATTGATCTGAAGGATGTATTCGCCAAGGTCGGTCTCGATGGGCTCGATGCCCGCCTGGGCCAGGGCCGTGTTGAGGGCCATCTCTTCGGAGACCATCGACTTTGATTTGGTGACGGTCTTGACCTCATGCTGCTTGGCAATGGCCACGACCATCTCGGAGGCCTGGGCCGCAGACTCTGCAAACAAGACCGTGGCACCGGCCTTGGTGGCATTGGCCTCGAATTGTTCAAGCCAGAGGTCGAGCCGGCCGATGGCGCGGTTGCGCCGCTCCACCGCAGCCTCGCGGGTGGCTTCGAAGTCGATCTCGGTCATGGCCTGGGCGCGGGCCGTCACAAACTTGTCGGCCAGGCGCCGCAGGTTTCGCTGCAGTCGAATGTCGGCGAGCTTCTCGGTGGCGCGGGCCTGAAAGTGCATCGACTGAATCTGCATGAATGGGCTCCTTAAGGCCGCGTTGCGCCAAGCTCGCCTGCGAGCACTTCTGCCACGTGCAGCACCTGGGTCTTGTCATCGCCAATGCGGCGCAGCCGGCCCTCGATGTGCAGCATGCAGCCGAGGTCGCCAAGCACCACGGCCTGGGCACCGGTGGCCTGAATGTTTGATATTTTTTCATCGGCAATGGCCGCGGACACATTGCCGTACTTCAAGGCGAAGGTGCCGCCAAATCCGCAGCAGCCTCGACTGTCGCGCATCTCTGTGACCGTGAGGCCGGGAATCTTCGAGAGCAGTGCCCGCGGCTGGGCCTGGACACCGAGTTCGCGCAGGCCACTGCAGCTGTCGTGATACGTGACACAGCCTTCGGCGCGGCCGGGAATGTCCTCGAGCTTCATGACGGTGGAGAGGAAATCGGTGAGCTCATAGACCTTGGGCGCGAGCTCGTTCATGCGGGTGCGAAGGCTCGGGTCGTCTGAGAAGAGCTCGAGGTAATGCGTCTTGATCATGCCCCCGCAGGAGCCCGATGGCACGACCACATAGTCGTAGCCTTCGAGCTGCTCGAGCACACGCTCGGCCAGCCGGTGGGCGGCCGCTCGGTCGCCCGCGTTGTAGGCGGGCTGGCCGCAGCAGGTCTGGCCCTCAGGCACCACCACCTCGCAGCCCGAGTGCTCGAGCAATTTGATGGCTGCAAAGCCGATCTCGGGCCGCATGAGGTCCACCAGACATGTCACATAGAACGCCACGCGGGGGTTCGATGGCACAACTGGCGTGATTTCTACAGACATGAACGACATCCCTTTGTAAACTTCCATTCTGCCACCACAAAGTCCCTATGAGCCTCACGTCCTCACCCGTCGTCCCCGCCAGCCCCTCGATTCAAGTGATCGAGCGGCTCAACGCGCTCTTAGACGTCCTGGCACGGCAGTCGGAGCCGGTCTCGCTCAAGGCCCTGTCCCTGGCCACTGGCCTGCATCCCTCTACGGCCCACCGCATCCTCAACGACCTGGTGATTGTTCGCATGGTCGACCGCACCGAGCCGGGCCATTACCAGTTGGGCATGCGGCTGCTGGAGCTGGGCAACCTGGTCAAGGCGCGGCTCAATGTGCGAGACGCGGCCGCGGGCCCCATGCGGGAACTGCACAAGCTCACGGGCGAGACCATCAACCTGGCGGTGCGCCAGGGCGATGAAATTGTGTATGTGGAGCGCGCCGTGAGTGAGCGCTCTGGCATGCAGGTGGTGCGTGCCATTGGCGGGCGAGCGCCACTGCACCTCACCTCCACGGGCAAACTCTTTTTGGCCGTGGAAGATGCCCGCTCGGTTCGGTCCTACAGCATGCGCACGGGTCTGGCTGGCCAGACCCGCAACAGCATCACGGAGGTGCAGCAACTGGAGAAAGAGCTCGACCTCGTGCGATCCAACGGCTTTGCCCGCGACAACGAAGAACTCGAGATGGGTGTGCGCTGCATTGCCGCAGCCATTCGGGACGATGCGGGCAACCTGGTGGCGGGCCTCTCCATTTCAGCGCCCGCAGACCGGGCCAACGATGGCTGGGTGGACGCCCTGCGGCAAACCGCCTTGGAGATTTCCAACTCGCTGGGGGGAGCTTAGGCTGCGACGAGCTTAGGCTGCGGGTGGCTTGGGGGCGAGCTTGTTGGGCTTTTCAGCCTGCTGGATCAGCCAGCGCCGAATCATCTCAGCATCACGCAAGCGGTGCTGCGTACCCGGTGCGTCGAGCATGACCAGAATCACCGGGCGCCGCTCAACCTCCGCCTGCATGACCAGGCAGCGGCCTGCTTCCCGAATGAATCCGGTCTTCGAGAGGCCCAGCTCCCAGGCCTCGGTGCGCACCAGTGCATTGGAGTTTCGGAATTGTTGTGACCGGCTGCCCACCCGCACCATGAGGTTCTGGGCAGTGGAGTACTCGCGAATGAGCGGCACGAGGTAGGCCTCTTCCACAAGCCGGACGAGGTCGCGCGGGGAGGAGATATTGCCGGCATTCAGGCCCGTGGGTTCCGTGAACTGGGTGGCCGACATGCCCAATTGGCGTGCCTTGATGTTCATGGCCACCACGAAGGCATCCATTCCCCCGGGGTAGGCGCGGCCCAGGGCATGGGCGGCGCGGTTCTCGGAGGACATGAGTGCCAGGTGCATGAGCTCACCTCGGGTGAGCTGGGTGCCCACGCGCAGTCGCGAGCCCACACCCTTCTCGAGGTCTGCATCTTCCTGGGTGATGCGAAGCATCTCAGACATGGGCAGGTCGGCCTCGGCCACGACCAGCGCCGTCATGAGCTTCGTGATGGAGGCAATCGGCAGGACCGAGTCGGGGTTCTTCTCAAAGAGAATCTCGCCAGAGATCTGATCCACCACCAGCACTGAACTGGACTTCAGGCTCGCCTCGGTCATGGCCGACTGCAGACCAAGCTTGCTGCCGGCAGACATGCGGTCGTTGGGATTGCGGGGCGTTCGGGCGACCTTCTTGGTTTGTTGCGACTTCTTTTTGACCTGCTGGGTTTTCTTTTGCTGCGCCTTGGTCTGTTGGGGCTTGCTGGCAGGCTTTGCCTGCTTGGGCGCCTGCGCCTGCTTCGCGGGTTGCTTGGGGGCCGCGGACGAGGTGCTCGCCTGGGCCGCCACGGGCACCACGGGGGCCACGAGGCCAAGGCTCATCGCCCCGACGCAGACGCCTCGCAACACTCGCCGAACACCCATGGAACTCTTCAGATCAAACAAATCCAGTCCTTTGTTAGGAGCAAGTCGTCGCCATCCTACCAGCGAAACTCGGAAATGCAACAAAAAGTTCAATTATTTCTGTTGCTTACAGCCCACTTTGAATAAAAAATTCCAAATCGAGCCCTATCGCATTCAGATCTGAGGGAGCCCGATATTACCCCCAAAGGGGAGGCATCATTCATGCCGCCGGAAATCAGACAGGGGTGGCCGCAGCGCGTGAGGCGGCCAGCGGCAGCGGTGCGGAGCCTGCTGTAGACAGACTGCGAGAGGTGGTGCCCGGCGGGGATCGAGGGGGCTCTAACGCGTGGCGACGCGCTCGTCGCCGAGTTCACCGCCCAGTTGCAGCACACCCTCCCGCAGCCGCGCATAGGCTGCATCGAAGCGGGCTGTTGCATCGGGAAGCGAGGCTGCAACCGATGGCTGCTTGAGCCCAAGCTCCAAGTGGCGCCGGGCATTGGGGTCGGTGGGCGACGGCGCCGATGGCAGGCTGTAGACCCGCAGCTCGGGATAGTCGGCCGTGAGCTCCTCGAGCAACTGCGTCACAGCCGCCTCGTAGAGCTTGTAGACCACCATGGAGCGGTCCACCTCGGCCGCCTCCCCAAAGGACTCCGCATAGAAGGTGTCGAGCACCCACTCCATCATGGGCCAGGCCATCACGGGAAAGCCCGGCAGAAAGTAGTGACGGTCGATCGCAAAGCCCGGAATCTTGTTGTAGGGGTTGGGCACGATCTGCGCACCCACCGGGAACTCGCCCATGCGCAGCCGCTCGGGCGTGAGGGGCTGATTGGCCTCGGCGGTGCGCTGGGCAATGAGGTCTGCGGCCTCTGGGTGCAGGGCGAGCTCACGGCCCAGGGCCTCGGCCGCGGCCTGCCGGGTGTGGTCATCGGGCGTGGCCCCAATGCCGCCAAAGCTAAAAACCAGGTCTTGCGTGGCAAAGCTTTGCCGCAGCATGTTCGTGCAGCGCGCGCGGTCATCGCCCAGGTAGACCACCCAGGAGAGCGACAGGCCCCTGGCACCCAAAATTTCCTTGGCCTTCTGGAAATGGCGGTCCTCTCGTTTGCCCGAGAGAATCTCATCGCCGTTGATGTAGAGGCCAATGGTCAGTGGTGGTCGCATGGTGTTCGTGTGGTGGTCGTGTGGGCTTAGGCGTGAAGGTGTGGCGCGAGCGTACCCCAGGTTTTCTGCAGCCGTTTTACAGACACCGGCATGGGCGTCTTGAGGCCCTCGGCAAAGAGCGAGACCCGCAGTTCCTCCAGGCTCCAGCGAAAGGCCTCGATGGGCTCCGACCACTCGCCGCGGTGTGAGGCCGCCCAACGCCAGAACGGCCGAGCCACCTGATCGAACTCGGACAGGCGCTGGGCGTCTCGGGCAGGGTCGGCCCGGTGCTTGTCCAGCCGCAGGGCCACGGCCTGCAAATAGCGCGGCAGGTGGCGGGCACGGTCATCCGGCAGCGTAGAGACAAAGCTCGGGCCCAGCAGGCCCGAGAGCTGCTGCTGCAGGTCTTGCACCAGTGGCTGCGGGAACTTGGCGCCGCCCAGCCGGCGTTGAATCTGCTGATGGGCCTCGAGCACGGCCAGCAACCAGCGCTGCGCCTCTTGGGCCAGCAGCAAGAAACGGGGGCGGCCCGCCTGCAGGCAGGCCTCAAAGCCGGCGGCATCCACGGGCCAGTCGCCCGCAAGGAATGCACGGCGCAGGCTCAGCCGCAGCAGCTCGGTCTGCAGGTCTTCCGATCGGGCCGCCGCCGTCCAGGCCAAGAGAAGCGCGCGGTTGCGGTCGAGCTCCTTCTGAAAGGCGCGCACCTGGTCCTTGAGGGCCAGGGCCAGAAGCCGCATGAGGCCGAGCTGATGCCGCTGCTTGGCCTTGCCGGGGTCGTCGAGCACGCAGAGCTTTACGTGGTCGCCGCAGTCTTCCAGGGCGGGATAGCCCAGCAGCGACTGGCCCGCCACCTCGATGGTCATGGGCCACTCGAGCGCACCGAAGGACCAGTCGCGGTGGGTTGTGTCATCCCGCGTGGGCGCAAAGGCCGCCTGGGCCTGGCCGCCGAGTTGCTCGCGCAACACCATGAGGTCTCGGCCCTGGCCAAGCCGACGGCCATGGGCATCGACCACCACATAGAGCGGCTGCAAGTGCAGTGGCACCGACTCGAGCTTGAAGTCTTCCAAGGCCACCGTGAGGCCCTTGTCTTCGCGCAGGTCTTGCACCAAGGCCTTGCGCAAGGGCATGCTGCCTGCGCGGTCTTGCCAACGGGCACAGAAGTCGTCCACCTGCTGGGGCAGCGGGATGCAATGCCGGCGAATCCGTTGGGGCAGGCTCTTGAGCAAGGCCAGCACCTTCTCCTTGCGCATGCCGGGCACGAGCCAATCGATCTGCACCGCATCGACCTGATTCAGGCTGGCCAGCGGAATGGTGATGGCCATGCCATCGTCTGCAGCGCCTGGCTCGAAGCGGTAATCGAGTGCGAGCCGCAGGCCACCCTGCTCGAGCACGGTGGGAAAGGCCTCGGAGGTCACACCGTCGGCCTGGTGGCGCATGAGGTCTTCTCGCCGAAGGAAGAGCAGCTTGGGCTGCTCACGCGAGGCCTGACGCCACCACTGCCGCAGGCCATCGAAGTCGTTCACCGAGGCCGGAATCCAACGGTCGTAGAAGGCCTCGATCAAGGCATCGTCGACCAGCAGGTCTTGCCGACGGGCCCGCTGCTCCAACCGCTCCACCTCGTGGATGAGCCGACGGTTGTGCTCGAAAAAGGGCAGCTCGAGCGTGGCATCGCCCTGCACCAGGCCCTCACGAATCATGATGAGCCGGGCCTCGCGTGCCTGCTCCTCGCCCAACTGGGCCCAGGCCAGGCGTCGGCGCACAAAGATGGGCAGGCCATAGAGCACGCCCCGCGCGTAGCCCACCACCCGGCCGGCCTTCTTCTCCCAGTGCGGCTCGGAGTACGACACCCGAATGAGCGGGCCTGCGGCGGCCTCCACCCACTCGGGTTCAATGGCCGCAATGGTGCGGGCAAAGAGGCGACTGGTCTCGACCT
The DNA here is from genome assembly GCF_965194505.1 of Hahnella aquatica (SeqCode). Lineage (GTDB taxonomy): Bacteria > Pseudomonadota > Gammaproteobacteria > Burkholderiales > Burkholderiaceae_A > Hahnella > Hahnella aquatica. The sequence goes on from NZ_OZ239144.1 coordinate 1,268,482, forward strand.
GCTCGGCCGCCATGAGCCACTTGGGTGGCTTCTTGGAGAGATGCGAGCCCGGCCAGACAGCGAACTTCACATCGTGTGCGCCTTGCCAGAGCGGTGGCTGGGCAGTCTCGATGCGCATGCCAATGTTCGAGAGCAGCCCCGTGAGAATGGCCTGGTGAAGGCTGTTGTAATCGGCCGCCACCGTGTTGATTCGCCAGCCCTGCGACAAGACCCAGTCGGTGATCTGCCGATGCAGGTCGCGCCACTCGCGCACTCGGATGGGCGACAAGAAGGCCGACCGAAGCCGCGCCTCCTTCTGCCGATTGGAATGGTCGTGTGAGAGGGCCTCATCGCAGAAGGCCCAGAGCTTGAGCCAGGAGATGAACTCGCTGCGCGGGTCGGCAAACTGCTTGTGGGCGGTGTCGGCTGCGGCCTGCTGATCGAGCGGCCGATCCCGCGGGTCTTGAATGGACAAGGCCGTGACCAGCACCAGCATCTCCTGCAGGCACTGCCGCTCGCGGCCGGCCACGAGCATGCGGCCCAGGCGAGGGTCCAGGGGCAGGCCTGCAAGCTGTCGGCCCACCTCGGTGAGCTGGCCCTCGCGGTCCAGGCCGCCGAGCTCCTTGAGCAGCATGAGGCCATCGGCCACCGCCTTCTTGGAGGGCGGGTCGACAAAGGGAAAGGCCTCGATGGCATCCAGGCCCAAGGCCTTCATGCGCAGAATCACCGAGGCGAGCGATGAGCGATGGATCTCGGGCTCGGGGTGGGCTGCGCGCTGCTTGAATTCATCCTCGGCATAGAGCCGGATGCAGACCCCCGGCGTGAGACGGCCCGCACGACCCGCCCGCTGCAGGGCCTGGGCCTGGCTGATGGGCTCGATGAGCAGCTGCTCCACCTTGCCCCGATACCGATACCGCTTCACACGGGCCAGGCCGGTGTCGACCACATAGCCAATGCCCGGCACCGTGAGCGAGGTCTCGGCCAGGTTGGTGGCCAGCACCACGCGGCGGCGCCCCCCAGGCCGAAAGACGCGGTCTTGATCGGCCTGGGCCAGTCGGCCAAAGAGGGGCAAGAGCTCCACCTGCGGGTCGAGCCGGCGATCGCGCCAGGCATCGACCACGGCCCGAATCTCTCGCTCTCCGGGCAGAAAGACGAGCACGTCTTGGGCAGCCAGCCGCGCATGGTCGGTCAGGGCCTCCTCGACGCCCGAGAGCACGCGGTCGATGAGGTCGGTGCGCTCATCCTGCGCAGGCCGCCAGCGGGTCTCCACCGGATGCAGACGGCCCGACACCTCGATGATGGGGGCGGGCTGGCCCGCCTGGCCAAAGTGCTTGGCGAACTTCTCGGCCTCCAGGCTCGCAGAGGTGATGACCAGTCGCAACTGGGGGCGGCGCGCGAGCAGGCCGTGCAGGTGGCCCAATAAAAAATCGATGTTGAGGCTGCGCTCGTGGGCCTCGTCGAGGATGATCGTGTCGTAGGCCTCGAGGCCCGGGTCGGACTGAATTTCGGCCAGCAGCATGCCGTCGGTCATGAGCTTGATGGGAATGCCCGGCCGCGATCGATCGGCAAACCGGATCTTGTAGCCCACCTTGGCATTGGGCTCGCCAAGCACGGAGCCGAGTTCCTGCGCCACCCGGCGGGCCACCGAGGTGGCCGCCAGGCGCCGCGGCTGGGTATGGGCAATCGAGCGGCCCTTGGCCGCGCGGCCAGCCGCCAGCGCAATCTTCGGCAGCTGGGTGGTCTTGCCCGAACCGGTCTCGCCGCAGACGATGATCACCGGGTGCTGCACCATGGCATGGGCGATCTCGGTCCAGACCTTCGAGACCGGAAGGCTCTCATCAAAGGTGATGCCGAGGTGTTGGGCCCGATCGCGAAACCGCTTTTCGTCTGGGCCTGAGCAGGAAGTCACCGAAAAATTATAATCGCGCGATGCAGACCGAACCGATCACACAGCCCGACATCGGGCCCGACTTCGTGGGCTGGCTTCGGTCGGTCGCGCCCTACATCCACGCCTTTCGCAACAAGACCTTCGTGGTGGCCTTCCCCGGCGAGCTGGTGATCGACAACCAGCTCGAGACACTCGTCCACGATCTCTCCTTGCTGCAGGCCATGGGCATGCGCATTGTGCTGGCCTACGGCTCGCGGCCGCAGGTGCAGGAACAGCTGCGGCTGCGCCAGATTGAAGACCGCTACAGCCATGGCATGCGGATCACCGACCGCGCGGCCCTGGAGTGCGCCAAGGAGGCCGCCGGCGAGCTGCGACTCGACATCGAGGCCGCCTTCTCAGCCGGCCTGCCCAACACGCCCATGGGCAACTCACGCATCCGGATCATCAGTGGCAACTTCGTCACGGCCCGGCCCGTGGGCATTGTCGATGGCGTGGACTTCGAGCACACCGGCCTGGTGCGCAAGGTGGAGACCGACTCCATTCGGCAGGCCCTGCTCGGCGGCTCGATCGTGCTCGTGCCCCCACTGGGCTTCTCGCCCACCGGCGAGGCCTTCAACCTCAGCCTGGAAGACGTGGCCACCAGCCTGGCCATAGCCCTGGATGCCGACAAGCTCATCTTCCTGTGCTCCGAGGATGGCCTGCCCAAGCTGGAGAACCGGGCCTTGGCCGAAGTCTCTGAGGACGAGGCCGAGCGTCTGCTCGCCCAGGGCTCGCTCTCGGAGGAGGCGGGCTTCACGCTGGGCCATGCCCTTCGTGCCTGCCGCGGTGGTGTGGCCCGAGCCCACCTCGTGCCCTACGCCATGGACGGCGCCCTGCTGCTCGAGCTCTTCACCCACGATGGGGTGGGCATGATGCTCGTGGAAGAAACCCTGGAGGCCCTTCGGCCTGCATCGGTCGACGATGTGGCGGCCATTGTCTCGCTGCTCGAGCCCTTGGAGGCCGATGGCACCCTGGTGCCCCGGGGCCGGGCCACCATTGAACGCGACATCGACAAGTTCACGGTCATCGAACACGACGGCGTGATCTTCGGCTGCGCCGCGCTCTATGTCTTTGAGGACACCCCACTGGGTGAGCTGGCCTGCCTGATGGTGCGCTCGGAGACCCGGGAGCAGGGCGACGGCGAGCGGCTCTTAAAGAGCGTTGAGTCCCAGGCGCGGGCGGCTGGCCTCTCGGGCATCTTTGTGCTCACCACACGCACCACCCACTGGTTCATGAAGCGTGGCTTCAAGGTGGCCTCGGTCGATGCCCTGCCCACTTCACGGCAGGCGCACTACAACTGGGATCGGAAATCCCAGATTCTCATCAAGACGCTTTAAGGCTGAGAGGCCCCGAGAAGGGCAAGCCGCCCGACGCGAGGTCTAGTCGGCCCGCCTGGCCAGCAGCGGCAGGCAGCGGCCATCTTGAAGCCAGGCCATGCCCAGAAGGCTTGTGTGCCCCGGAACACGCTGATCCAGCCAGGCCACGGCGGCCTGTGCATGGTCAGGGGCTGGAGGAGCCAGGCTGCAGGCCTCACCCTGAACAACCACCATGGCCCACTCGGGCAGTCGCGGCAGGCTCACACTCACCATCTCGGAGGTGGATGGACCCACCAGGCCCGTCTCGCCCACCGGCGCGGCCGCACGCACCAAAGCCAACAGGTCTTCGCTCGAATCGACGGGCTCCTGGCCGCGCGGGGTGAGGTAGAGAAAGCGCTGCGGATCGGACTCCACCGCACAGACATGGCCAGCCGGCAGCCGCGTGAGCAGCACACCCATGCGTGGGGAGACCCGAATGCCTGGGGCTGCATCGTGCAGCTTGGGCACCAAGACCGACCGCTGTCGCAAGAGACGGCGCAGCAGCACGGACGCGCTCTCGGCGAGGTCCGGGGAGGCCGCAGACCCCATGTTGGAGGCCATGAGGGCCAAGAGCCGGGCCGCATCGAGGGCCTCGGTGGGCCTGCGAACGGGCCGCACCAACGGGGCTGCAGGCGCTGCGGGTGGATCGATGGGGGCCAAGGCACGGCCTGAGAGCTGGGCCGCCGTGAGGTCGTCTCGCTCGGCCCGCAGGCTGTCGAGGCCCGCAAGCAGGCTGTCGAGTGCCTCCGTGACCGACGGGTTAATGGACATGGCGGCGCAGGCCCACCAGCCCCGCGATCAGCGCGTGCTGCTGGCCTCGAAGCTTGGTGAGCGCCTGCTCCGCCTGGTCGAGCGAGGCCCGGGCCTTTTGCATGTCATCGTCTCGGTGCGGGCCATCGGGGTCGAGGCTCAAGTTCAGCAGGCCGTGACGGGCCACGGCAAGCGCGGACAAAGCGCCTTCGAGCTGATGCTCTGCGCTGTAGAGCTGAGATTCCACGGCATCGAGAGAGGGGTTGGACTCGGCGGCGGCCGCTGGGCTGGGTGTGTCTGACGGGGGGTCGATGAGCACGGGCGCCACCAGGGTGTTGTCGGTGGGAAGGCTCGGCGTCTCGCGCAGGAGGCCTTCAGGCTCCACGAGCATGGCTGCGGAGGCTGCCAACTGCCGGCGAATGGACAGGCCAAGCACGGCGAGGTCGATGAGCGCGAGCAGCCACAACAGGAGGCCTGCGGGCACCCAGATCACCCAGCCGGGCAGGCCGGTGGTCATCCAGTCATTCACGATGCGCATGCCGCGCACCGAGCCCTGGGCATGGCCCTCGAAGAAACCGCCCAGCCAGGCCCAGACCGATGCGTGCAGGCCGACGGGCGCGCCTTCAGCCGGCACTGCAACCGGTGCCGCCGGCGGCAGCCAGAACCATTGCATGGCATTCATGAGCCAGGCGGACAACAAACAGACCAACCCCAAGAACAAGAGCGTGTGCGCACGTCGGGCCCTGCCGCGCAGGGCCTCCACCAGGGTGAGGTCCATCCAAGAATGTCGCATGCTAGTCATCCTGGCTCCAGTCTAGACGATCCGCAAAGAGGGCCTCTCGAAGGTCGCCATTGGGCCGCATCACCACCACCCAGGCGGGTGGCGGGCCCGACGGGGCTGCGGGCGGGGACGGCTCAGGGGCGCTGGCCGCTTGCGCGATGTGCTCTGAGGTGCCCAGCCCAGCAGCACTGCGCTCTGGCTCCCGTACAAAGACCGGGTAGCCTGCGGCCGTACCAAGCCAGCCAGGCCCACTGGGCATGAGCGACAGCCCCTCGAACGCCACCACGCGCAGCACCTGGTCGCCCGGAATCTCGTGGGACTGACCCCGGCGAGTTAATCGGAGGCGCATGCTTTTCTCCAGACGGGCGTGCCCCCGCAGACCCGGGCGATGTCATCGAGCACAGCCTCGTGGGCTGCCCACTCCTCGGCGGTGGGCTCAATCACCCGCAGGTCGAGGGTGGAGAGGTCGAGCCGACCACCCGAACCATGTTCGTCGTCATAGTGCTGCTGGATGTCGAGGGTCTCCTGGCCACGGGTCATGGCCAGCCAGACCTCGGCCAACAATTCGGCATCGAGCAGGGCCCCGTGCTTGAGCCGGTGGGCATTCGAGACACCGTATCGGGTGCAGAGTGCATCGAGCGAGTTGCGCTGACCCGGATGCAGTTCTCGGGCCATGGCCAAGGTGTCGGTCACGCCATCGACCACGGTGGTAAGGCTGGGCTGGCCCAGCCGCTCAAACTCCGCATCGAGAAAACCCAGGTCGAAGGGGGCGTTGTGAATGAGCAGGTGTGCGCCGCGCGCAAACTCGAGGAAGTCTTGCAGCACATCCGCAAAGCGGGGCTCGGCTTGAAGGTCGGCCCAGGTGAAGCCATGGACCTCGGTGGCACCGGCCTCGATCTCGCGCTCGGGATTGATGAGCCGGTGGAACTGCCGGCCAGACGCACGCCGGTTGGTGAGCTCGACACAGCCGAGCTCAATGATGCGGTTGCCCTCCTCGACCCTTAGGCCTGTGGTTTCGGTGTCGAGGACGACGTAACGCATGATGCAACCCAGGCATAAATGGTGGGCAGAACAAAGAGGGTGAGTAGCGTGCCAATGCTCATGCCCCCAACAATAACCCAGCCGATCTCTCGGCGGCTCTCGGCCCCGGGGCCGGTGGCCAGCGCCAAGGGCAAGGCGCCAAAGACCGTGGAGACGGTGGTCATCATGATGGGGCGAAAGCGCAGGGCTGTGGCCTCGAGCGTGGCCTCAACCACACTGCGGCCCTGGTCACGCAACTGATTGGCAAACTCCACAATGAGGATGCCGTTCTTGGTGATCAGTCCAATGAGGGCCACGAGCCCGATCTGTGAGTAGACATTGAGCGAGCCTTGGGTGAGGTAGATGGTGCCAAGGGCGCCGGCAAGCGCCAAGGGCACCGTCACCAGAATGACCCACGGGAACACGAAGCTCTCGAACTGGGCCGAGAGCACCAGGTAAATGAACAGCAAGGCCAGGATGAAGACAAACAAAATGGTGGCCTGCGAGTCTCGGAACTCCCGCGACAGGCCGTTGTAGTCGAGCTGATAGTCGGAGGGCAGCATGGCGCGCGCCGTGGTCTCCACCGCCTCGAGGCCCTCGGCCAGGGTGGCTCCGGGTGCCAGGTTGGCCGAGATCGACACCGCCCGCTGCTGCAAGAAGTGATTGAGCTCCCGCGGCGCCACGGTCTCTCGAATCTGAATGAGGCTGGAGAGCGAGACCATCTGGCCATCTCGGCCCCTAACGAGCAGCCCCTTGATGTCCTCTGGCGTGTTTCGGCCTTCGGCCTCCAACTGCACAATCACGTCGTACTGTTCATTGCCTCGCTTAAAGCGCGTGACCTGTCGACCACCCAACAAGGATTCCAGGGTGCGGCCGATGGCCTCCACCGACACGCCCAGGTCGGCCGCGCGCTCACGGTCGATGTCGATGCGAAGCTCTGGCTTGGTGATCTGCAGGTCGGTGTCCACGCCCTGCAGCTTCGGGCTCTTGAGCAGCTCCAGCCGAAGCTGCTCCGTGACCGCAGCAAGTTCCTGCATGGGTGCCGACGACAGCACCACGACCTCAATGGGGCGCGATCGCACGCTCTGGCCCAACGAGGGCGGATTCACCACAAAGGCATTGATACCAGGAATGGCCAACACCTGCGGCTGCACCTGGGCTGCAATCTCTTGGGTGCTGCGGGAGCGGTCTTCCCATGGCACCGGCCGCAGAAAGGCAATGCCTTTGTCCACCGTGGGGCTGCCCGCAATCACCAGGTACTTCTCGACCTCGGGCACCTTGGCGAAGATGTCTTCCAGGCGCAGCGCATAGCGGGCGGTGTAGTCGATGGAGCTGCCCTGGGGTGCGCTGATCACCGCGACCAGAAAGCCGCGGTCTTCCACCGGCGTGAGCTCCTTCTTCACCAGATTGAAGAAGAGCACCCCAATGGCTGCGACACCCAGACCAACGCCCGCCACCAGCGCGCGGCGACTCAGCAGGCCCGTGAGCAGGCTGGCATAGCGACTGGCCATCTGATCGAAGCGTTGATCAAAGGCATTAGAGAACCGTGCCCAGCGGCCCAGCGGCGTGCCCTCGGGCGGCCTGGGCTGATGGCGAAGCAGCCGCGAGCACATCATGGGTGAGAGCGTGAGGGCCACAAAACCCGAGACCAGCACGGCCGCCGCCAGCGTGAGGGCAAACTCGGTAAAGAGCCGTCCCGTGCGGCCTGCAGAGAAGGCCATGGGCGCAAAGACCGCGGCCAGGGTGAGGGTCATGGCCACCACGGCAAAGCTGATTTCCTTCATGCCCTGGAAGGCGGCCGCAATCGGCTTCATGCCATCTTCGATGTGCCGGGAGATGTTCTCGAGCACCACAATGGCATCGTCGACCACGATGCCGATCGACAAGACCATGGCCAGGAGCGTGAGCGTGTTCACCGAGAAGCCCAGGGCATACATGATGCCGAAGCTGGTAATGAGGCTCACAGGAATGGTGACAATCGGGATGATGGCCGCCCGGAAGCTCTTGAGAAACACGAAGACCACCAGGCCCACAAGCAGCACGGCCTCGGCAATGGTCGTCACCACGGCACGAATGGAGCGGTCGATGAAGACCGAGTAGTCGTTGGCCACCTCGAGGTCGACACTGGCGGGCAGGTCGGCCAGCACACTGGGCAAGGCCTCTTGAACCGCAGATGACAGCGTGAGCGGATTGGCCGTGGCCTGCTTGATCACACCCATGGCCACGGTGGTGCGGCCCTTGAAGCGGGCCACCCGTTTCAAGTCCTCGGGCGCAATCTCGACCCGAGCGACATCTCGCAGTCGCACCAGGGCCGATGAGCCACGCGGGGCCTTGAGCACGATCGACTCAAACTCTTCGGGAGTTTGGAGATCGGTGGGGGCCAGCACCGAGAGCTCCCGGCCCGGCGTTTCAATGGCGCCCGAGGGCACCTCGATGTTCTGACGCCGAAGGGCCTCTTCCAGGTCTTGAATCACCAGGCCACGGGCCGCCATGCGTTGGGCATCCACCCAGATGCGCATGGCGTATCGGCGGTCTCCAAAGATTCGCACATCCGAAGCGCCCGGCAGGGTCTGCAGCCGGGGCTTGACCACCCGATTGGCGAGGTCGGAGAGTTCGAGCAGCGAGAGGGTCTCACTGTTGAAGGTGAGCCAGATGATGGGCTGGGCGTCGGCCTCCACCTTGGAGATGACCGGGTCGCTGGTCTCAGTGGGCAGACGAGAGCGCACCCGCGAGACACGGTCTCGAACATCGGAGGCGGCCGAGTCTGGGTCGCGGTCGAGCGAGAAGCGAACGGTGATCTGCGAGCGCTCGGCCCTCGAAATAGAGGTGAGGATCTCCACGCCTTCAATGCCGGCGATGGAATCTTCAAGCGGCTTGGTCACCTGAGATTCGATGATCTCGGGTGAGGCTCCTCGGTAGTCTGTGCTCACGGTGACCACAGGCTCATCGATGCGCGGATACTCGCGAATCGAGAGCTTGGAGAGACTCACCAGGCCGATGAGGGTGATGATCAGCGAGAGGACTGTCGCAAAGACAGGCCGCTCAATGCAGATCTCAGAAATCCTCATGGGCTGGCGGGCGGGGATGCCTTCGCAGCGGGCGGGGGCCCCTTCGCAGCCGGCGGCGTCCCCTGTGCATTTGGTGTGGGCAGCACCTTGGCGGGCTGGCCCGGGCGTCGAATCTTGAGCTGGCCGGCAATCACCACCTGGTCGCCCTCGGCCAGGCCCGAGAGGATCTCGACCTCGGTCTCCATGCGGGTGCCCAATTGAACAGGCACCTTCTCAACCTTGCCCTCGCGAACACGCCACACAAAGAAACCACGCTGCTCACCGACGATGGCCTCTTCGGAGATGACCAGGGCCTCGGCCCGCTCCGTGAGCACCAGCCGGCCCCGCGCAAACAAGCCCGACTTCAACTTGCCCGACGGATTCGGCACCACGGCCCGCAGCTGCAAGAAACGGCCCTCGGCATCCACCCGCGCATCCAGCGCCGTGACACGGGCCACGATGGGCTCGCGGAGTTGATCGGTCTGAATGGAGACCGACTGACCCGCCTGAACCCGCCCCACATAGCGCTCGGGCACGCGGAAGTCGAAGTAGAGCCGAGAGGTGTCCTCCACCACCGCCACGACCTCGCCATCCTTCACATAGTCGCCGGGGCTGTGCTGGCGAAGGCCCACCCGACCTGCAAATGGTGCGGAAATCTGGGTGCGTTGGAGACGGGCCTCAAAGAGGTCTCGCTTGGCTGCGGCAATCTCGGAATTGGCCTTGGCCTCATCGAGGGCTCGAGAACTGATGAAATTGCGTGCGAACAAGTCTTGGGCCCTGCGGTAATTCGACAAGGCGAGCTCGGCCTCGGCCTGGGCCTGGGCGAGCTCGGCCTTCACCACGCTGTCGTCGAGCCGAATGAGCAGCATGCCGCGACTGACCTGCTGCCCGTCGCGAAAACGAATCTCGGCGATGCGGCCGGCCACCTCGGGACGAAGGTCCACCGACTCCACGGCCATGAAGGAGCCGGTGACCGAGAGCTGGTCGAGCACGGTCTTCTTAACCACAAGCGAGACCTCCACGGGCACCGGTGGCATGGCGTCCTGGCCTGCCCTGCCCGCATCACCGCCCCTGAGCCAGCCCATGCGCCAGGCCAGGAGCCCAAGCAACAAGAGCAGCACGACCGCGGCCACCACCCACCGGGGCCGGCTGCGAATGGTCTGAAGCGTGATGAGTGGCAAGTCGAGAATCCTTAAGGTCTGCTGGTGAGGGGAATGCCTTCGTTGGCGAGGCGATCCGCCTCCTCATTGCCCGGGTCGCCGGCATGTCCCTTCACCCACTTCCAGTTTACGTGATGCGATACGCAGGCCTCATCCAAAGCCTCCCAGAGTTCACGGTTCAGCACGGGCTTGCCTGCGGCTGTCTTCCAGCCCTTCTTCTTCCAGTTGTGGATCCAGGACTCAATGCCATTCTTCACGTACTGAGAGTCGGTGAAGATCGTGACCTCGCAGCCGCGCTTGAGGGCCCGCAGGCCCTCAATGACCGCGGTGAGTTCCATACGATTGTTGGTGGTCATGGGCTCACCGCCACAGAGCCGCTGGGTCTTGCCGCGGCAGACCATGAAAGCACCCCAGCCGCCGGGCCCGGGGTTCCCCTTGCAGGCACCATCGGTGTAGAGCACGACCTGATCACATGGCGCCTTCATTCGCACAACCTGTTCATGCCTGCCTGGCCACGGCCGCCGAGGTGGCCCGTCGACTCGTCCTCTTCCAGGTCGGACTCAAAACCCGCAGGCCCGTGCGGCGCTTAACCGCCGTGAGCAAATAGGTGGCACCCAGGCCGGGCCACCAGCGAGCGCCGGCCGCATCCATCCAACGCCAGCGCTGCGACCAGGCCGCCTCGTAGACCATGGGGCGATACACACCAAAGCAGCCGCCATCGATGGAGAGCCCCAGCAGGTTGCACCAGTCACGCACCCGGGCCGGCGAGAGCCACTTGCCCTCCATGGGCGGACACTGGGTGACCGCCCGGGGGCGGTGCGCGGCCCACAGGCTAAACGGGTTGAACCCGAGAATGACCAACTGGCCCTCGGGAATGAGAATGCGTTCGGCCTCGCGCAGGAGGCCATGGGGGTCTCCCACCATCTCAAGGCAGTGCACCAGCACGAGCAGGTCGGTGGAATCGGACTCGACCGGCAGTGCAGCCGGATCACAGACGAGCTGCTCGTCTTCAGACAAGGCTGCAAAGGGTGCAAGCCGGGCGCGGCAGGCCATGCGATTCTGACGAAGCGCGTCCACGCCCTCCGGGCCCATCTGGAAGGCCTGGTAGCCAAAGCGGTCCTGCAATCGGGCATCGAGCCAGGCCTGCTCGGTGTCGCGCAGGAGCGCCCCCGCAGGGGTCTCGAACCATTTTTCCCAGGCTTGGAACGGGTTGGCTGCAACTCGCGTCACAATAGAGGGCCTTGCCACACGAAAGGAGACCGGTGTGCCGATCGTTGAGATTCCAGCATTCACAGACAATATCATCTGGGGCTTACAGGACGGCGACCAGCTGGTGGTGGTCGACCCGGGCGAGGCTGCGCCCGTGCTGGCTCACCTTCAGGCCCATGGACTCAAGCTCGCGGGCATTCTCATCACGCACCACCATGCCGACCATGTCGGTGGCATTCAAGACCTCCTGGCCCGGGCGCCCCTCACGAACATCGACCTCCCCATTGTCGGGCCTGCTGCCTGTGTGCCCCACGGGGTCAACCGCACGGTGCAAGAGGGCGATGCCGTGGCCTTCGATGGCCTGGGCATTCAGCTCTCTGTCATGGAGGTGCCCGGCCACACCCAAGACCACATCGCCTACTTCGGCGCCATGGGGGCGTCTGGCCCACTGCTCTTCTGTGGCGACACCCTCTTTGCAGGTGGCTGCGGGCGGCTGCTCGGCGGCACCGCGGTCCAGTTGCACCAGTCGCTGCAGCGCTTGAAGGGCCTGCCGGCCGAAACCGCCGTGCATTGTGCCCACGAGTACACCCTGGGCAACCTGCTGTTCTCAGCCCATGTGCACCCCGAGCATGCAGCCATTCAGGCGCGCCTCTCCGAGGTTCGTGCACGACGCGACAAGGGGCAGTCCACCCTGCCCTCGCGCATGGCCATCGAGCAGGCGACCAACCCCTTCCTGTGGGCGCCCGATGCATCGGCCTTTGCATCCCTTCGCGCAGCCAAGGATGTCTTTCGTGCGGCTTAACCGCGCGCTGGCCGGCGCGCTGCTGCTGGGGTTGCTGGCGGGCTGTGCCACCGTGCCCATGTCCGAGGCCGGTTCCGCACCCGTGGTCGATGCCTCGGTTGGCGGCGGCCAAACCGCCGTCATGGCACCCATCGCCAGCGCATCTGTGCCCCCTGCCGCCAAGCCTGCGGCCACGGCGCCCGTACCCAGTCAGCCCCCCGGCAACCTCCTGGTTCGAATCCAGGCGGGCTTTCAACTGCCGGAATTGCCCGATCGGGTGCTGCAGTCCCATATTCGTCGCATCACCTCCAACCCTGAATACCTCGAGCGGGTCTTCGACCGAGGCGGCCGTTACTTGCACCACATCATGGAAGAGATCGACGCGCGCAAGATGCCCAGTGAACTGGCCTTGCTGCCCATCGTTGAGAGCGCCTTCAACCCAGAGGCCACCTCCAGGGCCAAGGCCGCGGGCCTTTGGCAGTTCATGCCCGCCACTGGCCGTGCCTTTGAGCTCTCCCAGGACTGGTGGCGAGACGAACGGCGCGACATCATTGAATCCACACGAGCAGCCCTCGAATACCTCGACAAGATCCACACCCTTCACAACGGCGACTGGTTCCTGGCACTGGCCTCTTACAACCGAGGCGAGAACGCCGTCATGCGGGCGGTGAAGGCCAACAGGGCGCGGGGCAAGCCCGCCGACTTCCTCAGCATTCAGCTTCCGCGCGAGACCAGACATTACGTGCCGGCACTTGTTGCCCTGCGCAACGTGCTGCGCGACCCCCAACGCTATGGTGTGAAGCTGCCCCATGTGGAAGACCGTCCTTACTTCACGGCCATCGAGAAGAGCCAGTCCGTGGACCTCGCCCTGGCCGCCGAGTTTGCCGAGCTTCCCCTGACGGATTTTCGGATGCTCAACCCCCAACTGCGCCGGCCGGTCATCACCGTGAGCCGCACCAACCGAATCATTCTGCCCATCGAGAAGGCCGACCTGTATCAGGCCAACCTAGATCGCCATCAGGCGGCGGGCAAGCCGCTGGTGAGCTGGGCCCCCTACACCCTCAAGAAGGGTGAGAGCCTTCGCAGCCTTGCTGACAAAAGCACCATCAGCCCAGAGGAGCTCGCGCAGGCCAATGGCCTCAAGAGCCCTCGACAGGTGCTGATGCCCGGCACCGTGCTGCTGGCCCCGATTGTCTCAAGCCAGGACGATGCGATGGTTGAGCAGGTGCTCGCCCGCTTCTCGGGGGCCAAGACGGTGGAGCGGGTCCAACTGCCCGCGAAGGTGTACCGCGTGCGCAAGAAAGACACGCTGGCGAGCATCGCCCGCCGATTTGGAATGAGCGTGGCCACACTGAAACAGCTCAACAACCTGACGGCCGAGCCCAAGGCTGGCACGCGGCTCACCATTCAGCCATCGAGAACGCAGGTGGTGGTCACCGACAGCAAGGGTGCTGTGCGGTTACAAGCGCGTTAAGCGGTGGCGCCGCCCAAGTGCAACGACCGAATGCGTCGGGCGAATTCCTGGTAGGCCGCCACGCCACTGGCCTCTGCCTGCTGACACCAGTGTGTGAGCGCTGCAACGGCCTGCTCCAGTGTGAGGCTGCGCTGAGCCCAGATGGCCTCGAAGCTCTCTTTCAGATCGGTGGACGGCCGCGAGACATCTTTGGCCACGAGCTTGGAGAGGCGGGCCAGTTGCTCATACTTGGTTGAGAGCACAGCCCGAATGGTTTCTGCGTCGATCTCCATGCGAGATGGGTCCATGCGAACGGCCGGTGGCAGGGCTCGCGGCTTGGCCAGGCCAACAAACGACAGCAGGCGAATGTAGAGCCAGCCAATGTCGAACTCGTACCACTTGGCCGACAACTTCGGCGAGGTGGCATGGGCATGGTGGTTGTTGTGCAGTTCCTCACCACCAATGAGAATGCCCCAAGGAATGATGTTGGCACTCGTGTCTGGGCTCTTGAAATTGCGATAGCCCCAGTAATGGGCCACACCGTTGATGATGCCGGCAGCAAAGAAGGGAATCCAGGCCATCTGCACGGCCCACACGGCGAGACCCACCACACCGAAGAGCAGGACATCGATCACCAAAAAGATTCCAACGCCAAGGGCACTGTGGCGCTTGTAGAGGTTGCGCTCAATCCAGTCGTCTGGGCAGCCATGGCCATAGCGACTGAGGGTGTCTTGGTCTTTGGCCGCATCACGATAGAGGTCGGCACCCTCCCACAAGACCTTGGAGAGGCCGAGCACCTGAGGACTGTGCGGGTCTTGCTCGGTCTCGCACTTGGCGTGGTGCTTGCGGTGAATGGAGGCCCACTCACCCGTGACCATGCCCGTGGTGAGCCACAGCCACAGGCGGAAGAAATGCGAGACGATGGGGTGTAGTTCCACAGCACGGTGCGCCTGGCACCGATGCAGATAAATGGTGACGCCCGCAATCGTGATGTGCGTGACGACCAGGGTGAATCCAACGATGGCGAGCCAGTTCCAACCGGTGAGGCCAAACGCCAGGAAATCGATCAGCTGTTCCAATTCAGCATCCTTTGAGATTGTTATCGCCGCATATTGTCCCACTAGACCGGCTGCTTCACCAGCATTGCCCCATAAAAACCATCGGTCTCTGTGCGGTGGGGCCAAAGCCGCATGGCGCCTCCATCGGCCAAGGCCTGCCAGTGATCTGGCAGGCTCACCCCCTGCTGCGCCAGCCGCTCCAATGAACTGACTTGGACAAATTCCGGGTGTCGGGCGAGAAAGGCCTGCACCTGGTCCTCGTTCTCTGCGCGCGAGGTGCTGCAGGTGGCGTAGACCAGCCGGCCTTGGGGGGCGCACAGCTGGGCAGCGGCCTCCAGAATCTCGGCCTGCAAGGCCACCAATTCCGCGAGCGACTCCGGGCTCTGGCGCCATTTCAGGTCGGGATTGCGGCGCAGTGTCCCCAGGCCCGTGCAGGGTGCATCCACGAGCACCAGTTCTGCCTTGCCCCGAAGGCGTTTGACCCGGTCGTCGGTGGCGCCCGTGATGGCAATCGGCCAGACATTGGACAAGCCACTGCGGGCCAGGCGCGGCTTGATGCGGGCGAGCCGTGCGACGGAACGGTCCAGGGCATAGAGCCGCCCTGTGTTGCGCATCAGGGCGCCCAAGGCCAGGGTCTTGCCGCCTGCACCAGCGCAGTAATCCACCACAAAGCTGCCACGCTTGGGCGCGGCCAATCGGGCCAGCAACTGGCTGCCCAGGTCTTGCACCTCGAAGGCGCCCGCCAGAAAGGCCGCCATCTTCTGGAGGCCAGGCTTGCCCTCCACATGAATGGCCTCCTCGAGCACCGTCGAGCTGTGGGCCGCCACGCCAAATTCTTGCAGGGCCTGCAGCACCTCGGCCGTCTTGGCCCGCTGCGTGTTGACACGAATGTCGAGTCCCGCAGGCGAGAGCATGCTGCGGCCACAGGCAAGGGCCTCCTCGGGCCCCAATTGGGCCACCCAGTCATTCCAGACCCAGTTGGGCAGGCTCAGGCGCGTGGCGGGCTGGGCCTCGGCCTCGAGCTTGTCCAAGGCGGCCAGCAGCCAGGCCCGCTCGCCCTCGGTGATCTCGGAGACCATGCGGTCCACCCCCACCGACAGGCTGGCCGCGAGCATGGCCTGCCGCCGCGCATAGGTGGTGGCCGATGGCTTGAAGCCCTCTGCTCTGAGCAGGCTGGCATGCGCACCCCAATGCCGAACCGCGGCATAGACCGACTCGGCCAAGAAGGCGCGCTCACGCGGCCCCAGAAACGGGTGTGCGCGAAAGCGGGATGAGAGTGACTGGTCCACCGGCTGCTGGAAGCCAGAGATGGCCACCAGCCATTCCGCCAGGCGGTCTAGTCGGGGCTGTGCGTGAGATTTGGGTGAACGTGCCAAGGACGGAACTCAAAGGATTCAAAACCGGGTCGGGGGGAACCAGCCACCCACCCGGCGGGTGAGAGCCGCATGAGCCCTCCCAGCACCGCGATGACCGACATGGGAAGAAGTTGGTGCTCGAGCGAGAGCACGCGGGCCGCGAGCGTGCTGGGTGTGTCGTCTTCATGCACGGGCACAACGGCCTGGGCCAGGATGGGACCATGGTCGAGCTCGGCCGTGACCGCATGCACTGTGGCCCCATGGAATCGACCACCATCGGCCAGCACCCGGGCGTGGGTGTCGAGGCCTTTGTAGGCGGGCAACAGCGAGGGGTGGATGTTGAGCAGCCGGCCAGCAAAGGCCTCGCAGAATGGGGTGGTGAGAATGCGCATGAAGCCGGCGAGCACGATGAGGTCGGGCGCATGGGCCTCGATGGCCTGGGCCAGTGCGTCATCGAAAGCCTCACGAGACGCAAAAGCCTTGTGATCGATGACCTCGGTATGAATGCCTCGAGACTGTGCCACGGCCAGGCCCTGAGCCTCGGGACGGTTGGAGATCACCGCAGCCACATCGATGGGCCAACCCCCTGCATCGAGCGCATCCAGGACGGCCACCATGTTGCTGCCGCGTCCGGAGATGAGCATGACCAATCGAGGTTTCACCAGGCGGATTGTATGCCGCGCCCTATAATCGCGGTTTTATCTGACGGCCCCATGCGGATTCTCCGAGGACTCCAACCCGCCTGCCCCTCCCAGGACCATGCGGTCACGATCGGGAGCTTCGATGGTCTGCACCATGGACACCAGGCGCTCCTGAATGCCACCCTGGCCAGTGCCCGGCAGCAGCATGTGGCCAGCGCTGTGATCACCTTCGAGCCGCACCCTCGGGCCTTCTTCACCCCAGCGGCCAAGCCGCCGCGCATTCTGCTGGCAAGAGACAAATTCCAGACACTGAAGGCCATGGGCATTGACACGGTCTGGGTGCTTCCCTTTCGCAGCGCACTCGCAAGCATGCCGGCCGAGGCCTTCATCGAAGACATTCTGGTGCGGCAACTGAGGACCCGCACGGTGGTGGTGGGCCAAGACTTTCGGTTCGGTGCCAGGCGCGGTGGCTCGGTGGCAAGTCTTCAGGCCGCAGGCCAGGCCCATGGGTTCTCGGTGCAGGTGGTCGACCCCGTTCGAGATGCCCAAGGCGAGGTGATCTCGAGCTCCATGGTTCGGCGCCACCTGCAGGCGGGCGACCTGGATGCCGCCACTAGGCTCATGGGCCGGCCCCTCACCCATTCTGGTCACGTCATTCACGGCCAGGCCCTGGGCCGCACCCTGGGCTTCCCCACCCTGAACCTGCTCCTGCCGGACCCCTTCGCCGTCAGTGGCATCTACGCGGTCTGGGTCTCAGGTCTCGGGCCCACACGGCTGCGGGGTGTGGCGAGCATTGGGCGACGGCCCACGGTGGAGGCCCACGGCCGGCCCTTGCTCGAGGTGCACCTGCTCGACTGGCAAGGCCATGCCTACGGGGCCTGCGTGTCCGTGGAACTCGCCCGATTCATTCGGCATGAACTCGCCTTCGACTCCCTCGAGGCCCTCACCGCCCAGATGCAGCTCGACCGCCAGATCGCCGACCAATCCCTGTCAACATAGCGCCATGTCCCAGACCGACCAGCCCGCAGACCAGAACCCGCACCGCGACAGCCTCAACCTTCACCCCTCGCCCATGCCCATGCGCGGCGACCTCGCCAAGCGTGAGCCCGCCTGGGTCAAGGAATGGCAGACCCAAGGCGTCTACAAACGCATTCGTGCCCTCACCCATGGCCGCCCGCTCTTCGTGCTCCACGATGGCCCGCCCTATGCCAACGGCGACATTCACATTGGCCATGCGGTGAACAAGATCTTGAAGGACATGATCATCAAGTCCAAGACGCTGGCGGGCTTCGATGCCCGCTATGTGCCGGGCTGGGATTGCCATGGCATGCCCATCGAGATTCAAATCGAGAAGCTCCACGGCAAGGGCCTTCCCACGGCCGAGGTGCAGGCCAAGTCCAGGGCCTATGCCCTCGAGCAGATTCAAAAGCAGAGACAAGACTTCATTCGGCTGGGTGTGTTGGGCGACTGGGATCGGCCCTACCAGACCATGGACTTTCGCAACGAGGCCGACGAGATTCGTGCACTCAAATCAATTGTGGAGGCCGGCTTTGTCTATCGGGGCTTGAAGCCGGTGAACTGGTGCTTCGACTGCAACTCGGCCCTGGCCGAGGCCGAGGTGGAGTATGCCGACAAGACCGACCCAGCCGTGCACGTGGCCTTCGAGGCCACCGACGACACCCGCGCACAACTGAGCACCATTTTCGGCAAAGGCCTGGAGGACCAGCGTGTGGCGGCGGTCATCTGGACGACCACCCCATGGACACTGCCCGCCAACCAGGCACTCAACCTGCATGCAGACCACGACATCGCGCTCGTCAAGGTCGATGGCCACAGCGCACAGAATCTCCTGCTCATGGCGGCCGACCGCGTGGAGGCCTGCCTGCAAGAGTGGAAGCTCACGGGCGAGGTGCTGGCCAAGGCGCCCGGAGGGAAACTCAAAGGGCTGGCCTTCCACCACCCGCTCTACAAACATCATGCGGGGTTTGATCGCACCTCGTCGGTGATTCTGGCCGACTACGTCACGCTCGACTCGGGCACCGGCATTGTTCACTCGGCGCCCGCCTATGGCGTGGAAGACTTCCAGAGTTGGTGTGGCGATGGCCGGGCCGAGGCCGATGTGCTGCACCCGGTCATGGGCAATGGCGTGTATGCCGAGGGCCTGCCCCTCTTCGGTGGGCTGCACATTTGGAAGGCGAACCCGGTGATTGTGGAGGCCTTGGCCGCGGCGGGTTCTTTGGTGCACACGGCACCCCACCCCCACAGCTACATGCACTGCTGGCGGCACAAGACACCCATCATCTACCGGGCCACCAGCCAGTGGTTCGCCGGCATGGACATCACCCCCAAAGACGGTGGGCCGAGCCTTCGTGCACGTGCCCTGGCCGGCATTGAGCAAACCCAGTTTTACCCGGCCTGGGGCCAGGCTCGCCTGTCGGCCATGATTGCCAACCGACCCGACTGGACCCTCTCACGCCAGCGGCAGTGGGGGGTGCCCATGGCCTTTCTCGTGCACCGAGAGACAGGTGCACTGCACCCGGACACGCCGGCCGTGCTTGAGCGCGTGGCCAAGGCCGTGGAGCAAGGCGGCATCGAGGCCTGGCAGACCCTCACCGTGGCCGAGTTGCTCCAAGGCCTCACCGGCCCCGCAGACCTTTACGAGAAGAACAAGGACACCCTAGATGTCTGGTTCGACTCCGGCACGACCCATGCCCATGTGCTGCGTGGCTCTCATGCCCAAGACCTTCAATTCCCGGCAGACCTCTACCTCGAGGGCAGCGACCAGCACCGGGGCTGGTTCCATTCCTCCCTGCTCACGGCCTGCATGATGGATGGCTGCCCGCCCTACAAGGCCCTGCTCACGCATGGCTTTGTGGTCGATGGCCAGGGCCGAAAGATGTCGAAGTCGATGGGCAATGTGGTGGCCCCGCAGAAGGTCTCCGAGACGCTCGGGGCTGACATCCTTCGGCTGTGGGTGGCCTCCACCGACTACTCGGGTGAGCTCTCGATCTCCGACACCATTCTCAAGCGGGTGGTGGAGTCCTACCGACGCATTCGAAACACGCTCACCTTCCTGCTCGCCAACCTGACCGACTTCGATCCTCAGACGGATGCCCTGGCCCCGGCCGACTGCCTGGAGATCGACCGCTATGCCCTGGCCCTCACGGCCAGCATGCAGGATGAAGTCATGCGCCACTACGAGGCCTATGCCTTTCATCCAGCCATGGCACGGCTCACGGCCTTCTGCTCCGAGGACCTCGGGGCCTTCTACCTCGACATCTTGAAGGACCGGCTCTACACGAGCCATGCCAAAGGACAGCCGCGCCGCTCGGCACAGACCGCCATCTGGCACATCACCGAATCGCTCATTCGGCTCTTGTCGCCGGCCTTGTCATTCACGGCGCATGAGGCCTGGCTGCTCCACCGTGGCGAATCGGCCGAGACCATCTTTGCCCAAACCGCCGCAGAGATTCCGCTTTCAGCCGATGCCGAACTGCTGCGACAGAAATGGGCGCGCATTCGCGAGGCCAGGGCCGTGGCCATGAAGGCCATTGAGAAGGCGCGTGAGGCGGGCGAGGTTGGCTCATCCCTGCAGGCGAGCCTCATTCTTCAGGCCAGCGGCGAGACGGCCCAGGCGCTTGTCTCACTGGGCGAGGACCTCCGCTTTGTGATGATCACCTCGGAGGTGCATGTGCGCGAGGTCGCCCAGGGTGAGACCGAGGCGCAGGCCAAGCCGCTGGCGCTTCCCAAGTGCGGCCGTTGCTGGCACCTTCGCGCAGACGTGGGCCAGGACCCCATCCATCCCGACCTCTGCGGCCGCTGCATCTCCAACCTGAGCGAACCCGGCGAGACCCGTCATGCGGCCTAGGTCACAGGCCAACAAGGCCCTGCCCTTTTTCATGCTGAGCCTGTTGCTCATCAGCCTGGATCAGCTCACCAAGCTCATGGTCATGCAGCTGCTCGCCCCGGGCGAGGTCTGGCCTGTCACGGGACACCTCAACCTCGTGCACGTCTACAACACGGGGGCAGCCTTTAGTTTTCTGGCAGATGCCGGTGGCTGGCAGCGCTGGTTCTTCTCAGGCCTGGCCCTGGCGGTCTCGGGGGTGCTGGGTGTGCTGGTCTGGCGGGCGCCGGAGCAGCGCCTCTTTGCCTTTGCCTCGGCCTTGGTGATTGGCGGCGCACTGGGCAACCTGATCGATCGGGTGACCATGGGTGCTGTGGTGGACTTCGTGGACCTGCATGCAGCGGGCTGGCATTGGCCGGCCTTCAACCTTGCAGACTCGGTGATTGTGCTGGGTGCTGGCCTCTTTATTCTGGATGAGCTTCGCCGCGTGAAGCAGGCAAAGCCCCCCCGCCCCGACCGCGCCTAGCCGCGCCCGGTGCTGCCGAAGCCGCCCTCGCCTCGGTCGGTCTTCTCGAAGGAATCCACCCACTCAAACTGAGCCTGCTGCACCGGCACGATCATGAGCTGGGCAATGCGATCCATGGGCTGGATCTCGAAGGGCTCGGTGCCCCGGTTCCAGAGCGAGACCATGAGCGGGCCTTGATAGTCGGAGTCGATGAGGCCCACCAGATTCCCCAGCACGATGCCGTGGCGATGGCCCAGGCCACTGCGCGGCAGGATGAGTGCGGCGTAGCCCGGATCTGCAATGAACATGGACAAGCCCGTGGACACGAGGCTCACCTCCCCGGGCGCAAGGCGCAGGGGCGCATCGATGGCCGCACGCAGGTCCAGGCCAGCAGACCCGGCGGTGGCGTATTGCGGTGCCTCTGCAGACACCCGGGGGTCCAAAGCCTTCACGGCCACCTTGATCATGTGACCTGCTCCCGCGCTCGAAGACGCTGAGCCACCTGCAACACCAGCGCGGCCGCCTGTTGTGATTTGTCTGCCAGGGGCAGTGGCAGGGCCTGTTCACCGTCGAAGAGTGTGAGGGCCGCCTGGGCCTGACCCACCACGGCTGGGCCGATGTTGCCCACGAGCAGGTCCACACCCTTGCGGGAAAACTTCTGCACAAGCTTGGGCAGCAGGGCGGTCTCGTCGCCCGTCTCTGCTGCAAAGCCAATGCAGAAGGGGCGCTGCGCCGCAGGCCGGTAGGCCACGGCAGCGAGAATGTCGGGGTTCTCTGTCCAGCGCAGACCTTCCAGGCCCGCACCGGCGTCCTTCTTGAGCTTCTCGGCAGCCACCTGGTAGGGGCGCCAGTCGGCCACGGCCGCCACGGCCCAGAAGAGGTCGGCTGGCCCTGCCTTGGCCAAGGCGGCATCCACCGCGGCCTGCATCTCGAGCGCGGTTTGAACATTCACACGTTCCACACCATCGGGGGTGGGCTGTGAGACGGGCCCGGCCACGAGTGTGACCGAGGCACCCGCCATTGCGCAGGCGCGCGCGATCTCAAAGCCCATTTGGCCAGAGGACCGATTGGTGATGAGGCGAATGGGGTCGATGGGCTCTTGGGTTGGACCCGCGGTGACCACCACCTTGCGGCCAGCCAAGAGGCCGCGCACGGGAATGCCAACGCCCGGCGACTGCCCATCAAAGACAGACTCCAGGCAGGCCACAAGGTCTAATGGTTCAAGCATGCGGCCATCGCCCACCTCACCGCAGGCCTGTTCACCCGCGGCTGGCCCCCAAATGCCCACGCCATGGGCCTTGAGGCGGGCCACATTCTCTTGCGTGGCCGGGTTGGACCACATCTGGCGGTTCATGGCGGGTGCCACCCAGAGCGGCACATCACGGGCCAGGCACAGGCTGGCGAGAAGGTCTTGGGTCTGCCCCATGGCAATGCGGGACATGAAGTCGGCCGAGGCGGGCGCCACCAAGATGCCATCGGACTCGCGACTCAGCGTGATGTGGGGCATCTGGTTCTCCACGCCACCCCAGGGGTCTTGCATGACAGGCCGGCCCGACAAGGCCGAGAAGGTGAGTGGGGAGACGAAACGGGTGGCCGCCTCGGTCATGACCACCTGCACGCTGGCCCCTCGTTCGAGCAGGCGACGCACCAGGTCGCAGCTCTTGTAGGCAGCAATGCCGCCACTGACACCGAGCACCAGGTGCCGGCCCTGGAGGCTGCTAGGCGTCATGCCCTGCAACGACCATCAGGTAGCCATTGGCGTTCTGGATGCGGCCCTGCACGATGGCCTGGTAGGCCTCGGAGTGATACCAGTCCTGGGCGGCCTGCATGCTCGGAAACTCGATGACCACATTGCGCGGGCCGAGCGGCTCGCCATCGAAGACGACGACATCGCCACCCCGAACAATGAACCGGCCCCCAAAGGGCGTGAGGGTCGGCGGCACTTGTGTGCTGTAGGCCTTGTAGCCCTCGGGGTTGTGAATCTGAAGGTGACCAATCACATAGGCCTTGCTCATGCCTTACTCCTTGGTGGTGCCAGCCAACAAGGCCAGCAGTTGGGACCCATCACGGGCAAACAGGCGAATGCCCTCGGCGAGTTTCTCCGAGGCCATCGCATCATCGTTCAACTGATAACGAAAGGCCGACTCATGCAGGTGGCGCCAAGGCGCCGCCTGGGCGCGGCCCTGGGCCTCTGGGCTGGTGTCTGGCTCCAGCGGTGTGGGGCCGGTCATGGCGGGGCGCTGGGCGAGCTGATCCAGCAGGTCTGGGCTGACGGTGAGCAGGTCGCAGCCGGCCAGGGCCATCACCTGCTCCACCGACCGAAAGCTTGCACCCATGATCTCGGTGGACACGCCCCGGGCCTTGTAGTCCTCAAAGACCGCTCGCACGAAGCGAACGCCTGGGTCGTCCTGCGCAGCAGACCAGGACTCTCCACGCTGCTTGAACCAGTCGCTGATGCGGCCCACAAAGGGCGAGATGAGCTGCACCCCCGCATCGGCGCAGGCGCTGGCCTGGGCCATGGAAAAGATGAGTGTCATGTTGCAGGCCACACCCCGAAGGCTGAGTTTTTCTGCAGCCCGAATGCCCTCCCAGGTGGCGGGCAGTTTGATGAGCACCCGAGACAGTGGCACGCCAGCATGATCGTAGGCCTCGGCCATAGACATGGCCTGGGTCACTGTGCCCTCCACATCGAAGGCGAGTCGGGCATCGACCTCTGAGGAGACACGCCCTGGGATGAGCTTGAGGATGGCCAGACCAAAGCCCACCACCAGCGCCTGGAGACGCGCATCGGCAGAGGCTTGTGGCAACTCGGCCTGCACCGCCTCGGCCAGGGCCCGGCCCTCGGGCTCGGACATGGCCTTCAAAATAAGGCTGGGGTTGGTGGTGGCGTCCTGAGGACGCACCTCGCGGATGCGCGAAAGACTGCCCGTGTCCGCCACGATGGTGGTCACCTGCCGAAGGGATTCAAGGGCGTTCATGGACAAAGGTCTTGGGCAAAAGAAAAGGGCATGATCAGGAAACCCCAATCATGCCCGAAAGCCACAGGGCGGGCGGCCTGAGGCCACCCTGCCCCAACACAGTTTAGGTCAGCATGTCGGCCCAGATGTTCTTGGCCCACTGGTAGGCGTACCGGCCCTCGAGCTCTGTGGGCGCCGTCGACAGGCCGCCCGCACCTTTGACCGGCTGCATGGTCTTGGTGGCTGCGTCGTACTGGTGAACGCTCGCCACGTGAACGACATTGGCCTGGTCCACAAAGCTGTAGCAGGTGTTGGCCATGGTGACCGGCATCGGTGCCCGGCCATTCATGATCTCCACGATGGCTGCTGCAGCGGCCTTGCCATGCTGGTTCGCCATGTGGCCAGACTTGGGCATGCCAGGGGCCGAGAAGGTGGCATCGCCGAGCACATGAATGTTCTTGTGGGCCGTGGATTCGGTGGTGAGCCAGTCCACACCGCACCAGAGGTCGTTCATGTTGACCAAGCCCGCATCCTTGGCGATCTTGCCAGCATGGTTGGGCGGCACCACATTCAGGACATCGCCCTTGACCTTGTCGCCGACCTCGGTGATGAGGGTCTTGCCCTTGAGGTCGAGCTCATTGACCACCATGTTCGGCGTGTAGGTGATGATGCCCGCGTACTGCTCCTTCCAGACCTTCATGAACAGGCCCTTCTTGGACTGGATGTCGGCGTTGGCATCCAGGATGAGCACCTTGCTCTTGGGCTTCTCCCGCTTGAAGTAGTTGGCGATCTGCGAGGCACGCTCGTAGGGGCCGGGAGGGCACCGATAGGGGGCCTTGGGGATGGTGAGCACATAGACACCACCGTTGGGCATCGCCTCGAGCTGGGCCCGCAGTGCGATGGTCTGGGCGCCGGCCTTCCAGGAGTGCAGAACCACCTTCTGGGCCTCGGCATCCAGGCCACGAATGGCACCGAAATTGAAGTCCACGCCGGGCGAGACGATGAGCCGGTCGTATTTCATGTCGGCGATCTTGCGCATGGTGACGACCTGCTTGACCGGGTCGATCTTGGTGACCTCGTCGTTGAGCACCAGGATGCCGCGCTCGCGCAGGCCACCATAGCCGCGCTTGATGTAGTCGATCTTCTGGACGCCACCGAGCACCAGGTTGGAGATGGGGCATGAGTAGAACTCACGCTCGCGCTCAATGAGCACCACCTCGATGGCACCACCGCCCCACTCTTGCAGGTACTTGGCGGCTGTGGCGCCACCGTAACCACCACCGATGACGACCACACGGCCAATCTTCTTGGTGGACGACATGCCGCCCGAGGTGGTGGCGCAGCCGGTCAGCAGGCCAGCACCGGACAGCGCCGCCGCCCCTGCACCAGCCTTGAGAATGCCCCGACGGGACGTGGATGCGTTATTCATATGGTCTCCCTGAAACAATTTGGTCGAAAGAGGGGCGCCTGCTTAGCGCTTTTTCTGGGCCGAGAAGAAGTCGCCCATGATGGCGATCTGCTCGTCGGTATAGCCCTTGGCGATTTGATGCATGAGCGTGGCCGGGCGCTTTCCCGACTTAAAGGCGTTCATGGTGTCGATGAAGCGGTCTTTGGGGTAGCCCGCCAGACTAAAGCCACCGTCGACTGCATTGCCGTTGGTGCCGTGGCAGTTCGCACAGGCAGCCGCCAGATAACGTGCCTTGTTGAGATCGGTGGCGTGCGCAGCACCGAAGGCCAGCGACGTCGCGATGCCGGCCATGACCAGACGCAGTTTCATAGGGTCTCCTTTGGGTATGTTTTCATGCGTATGTGTAGTTTCCTGAAAACACAGACGGGTGCAAGCCCAAATGAACACTTTGAACCCCAGGGAAACCCTAGGCCTACGAGGACACCTCCTCTGCAGCCTCTTGCGATGCGGGCGGACGTTTCCCGCCGGGGGGCTCGGCAGCGACCATGGCCAGTGAGACCGTCTCGTCGTCCTCGGCCAGGTCGATGTCGACTCGGCCACCGTTGACGAGTTTGCCAAAGAGCAGCTCATCGGCCAGGGCCTTGCGGATTTTGTCTTGGATGATGCGCTGCATGGGCCGCGCGCCCATGGCGGGGTCGAAGCCTTTTTTGGCAAGGAACTTGCGCAGCCGCTCCGAGAATGAGGCCTCGACCTTCTTCTCGTGCAACTGGGTCTCGAGGTCGATGAGGAACTTATCCACGACGCGAAGGATGATGTCCTCGTCGAGCGACCGAAACGAGATCACCGCATCGAGCCGGTTGCGGAATTCCGGCGTGAAGACGCGCTTGATCTCTTCGATCTCATCGCCGGACTGACGTGGGTTCGAGAAGCCGATGGCACGTTTGCCGAGGATGTCTGCACCCGCGTTGGTCGTCATGATGAGAATGACATTGCGGAAGTCGGCCTTGCGGCCGTTGTTGTCGGTGAGGGTGCCGTGGTCCATCACCTGCAACAGGATGTTGAAGATGTCGGGGTGGGCCTTCTCGATCTCATCGAGCAAGAGCACCGCATGCGGCTTCTTGTGCACGGCCTCGGTGAGGAGGCCGCCCTGATCGAAGCCGACATAGCCCGGGGGCGCGCCAATGAGGCGCGAGACGGCATGCCGCTCCATGTACTCCGACATGTCGAACCGAATGAGTTCGATGCCCAGCAGAAAGGCCAATTGCTTGGCCACCTCGGTCTTGCCAACGCCAGTGGGGCCGCTCAGCAGGAAGCAGCCAATCGGCTTGTCGGTCTTGCCCAGGCCAGAGCGGGCCATCTTGATGGCGGCCGTGAGGGAGTCGATGGCCGGGTCTTGGCCGAAGACCACGTTCTTCAGGTTGCGGTCGAGCTTGGCAAGAATCTGTCGGTCGTCGGTGTTGACGGTCTGGGGCGGGATGCGGGCGATCTTGGAGACGATCTCCTCGATCTCGGCCTTGCCGATGGTGCGCTTTTGCTTGCTCTTGGGCAGGATGCGCTGGGCGGCGCCGGCCTCATCGATGACATCGATGGCCTTGTCTGGAAGGTGGCGGTCGTTGATGTAGCGGGCGGCGAGCTCGGCCGCGGCTGTGAGGGCGCCGGCCTGGTATTTCACTCCATGGTGCTCCTCAAAGCGCGACTTCAGGCCCTTCAGAATTTGAATGGTCTGGTCGACCGAGGGCTCGTTGACATCGATCTTTTGGAAGCGCCGAGACAGGGCGTGGTCCTTCTCGAAAATGCCGCGGTACTCGTTGTAGGTGGTGGCGCCGATGCAGCGCAGGTTGCCCGATGACAGGGCGGGCTTGAGCAGATTGCTGGCATCGAGCGTGCCGCCCGAGGCCGAGCCTGCTCCAATGAGTGTATGGATCTCGTCGATGAACAGCACGGCATGTGGGTCCGCCTTGAGCTGCTTGAGCACGGCCTTGAGCCGCTGTTCAAAGTCGCCCCGGTACTTCGTGCCGGCGAGCAGTGCGCCCATGTCGAGCGAATACACCGTGGCGGCCTCGAGGATCTCGGGCACCTGCTTTTCGGTGATGCGCCAGGCCAGGCCTTCGGCGATGGCCGTCTTGCCCACCCCGGCCTCGCCCACCAGCAGGGGGTTGTTCTTGCGGCGACGGCAGAGCACCTGCACCACGCGCTCGACCTCATGCTCGCGGCCAATGAGGGGGTCGATCTTGCCTTCGAGGGCCAGCTTGTTGAGGTTCTGGGTGTATTGGTCTAGCGGCGTGGGCTGGGCAGCCGAACTGGAAGAGCCGCTCGACTCTTGCGACTCAGAGGCCTGCTCCTCGGTGGCATTGGGCGGCGTGGTGCCCGACTTGGTGATGCCATGGGCAATGAAGTTCACGACATCGAGACGGGTGACGCCCTGCTGGTGCAGGAAATAAACGGCGTGGGAATCTTTCTCGCCAAAGATGGCCACGAGCACATTGGCGCCGGTGACCTCCTTCTTGCCGTTGGAGGTGGACTGGACATGCATGATGGCCCGCTGAATGACCCGCTGGAAGCCGAGCGTGGGCTGGGTGTCGACGTCGTCAGAGCCTTGAATGACGGGCGTGTTCTCGGCGATGTGGCCCGTGAGGGACTTGCGCAGGACGTCCATGTCGACTGCGCAGGCCCGAAGGATGTCTGCAGAGGAAGGATTGTCGAGCAAGGCCAGGAGCAGGTGCTCCACGGTGATGAACTCATGACGCTGCTGGCGGGCTTCCACAAAGGCCATGTGGAGACTGACTTCTAGTTCTTGCGAGATCATGCTTCCTCCATCACACACTGCAGCGGATGCTGATGCATCCGCGAAAAGCCGTTGACCTGCTCCACTTTGGTCTCGGCCACCTCTTTGGGGTAGACCCCACACACGCCCCGCCCTTCCCTGTGAACCCTGAGCATGACCTGCGTTGCTTTCTCACGGTCCATGGAGAAGAATTTTTGCAGAATTAACACCACAAATTCCATCGGGGTGAAATCGTCATTTAAAAGCCACACCGTAAACCTTGGTGGCGGGGCCACTTTGGACGGCGCCCGTTCAAGCACTGGCGTGCCGATGTCTGGGGGAGCGGAAGGGACATTTGTCGCCATGCACCAAGTGTAGAGCCAATCTCCCCTCAAGAAACCGTCATTCTTTGTTGGACAAAGCCAAGAACTGGGAATATAGTGGGATGTGGTAGTCCGCTTCGCATGGCAGAGTTGTTCTCTTGACGTGCGGTTTTTTGTTCTTTTTAAAAGGTAGGAACGCAGGAATGTCTACAGGTACAGTCAAGTGGTTCAACGATGCCAAAGGCTTTGGTTTCATCACCCCCGATGAGGGCGGCGAAGACGTCTTCGCACACTTCTCAGCCATTCAAACCAACGGCTTTCGGTCGTTGAAAGAAGGCCAGAAGGTGCAGTTCGACATCATTCAGGGCCCCAAAGGAAAACAGGCTTCAAACATCGTGCCCGCGGCCTAAATTCTAGGCGCTCACGAAAAAAAACCCCGATCAGTTGATCGGGGTTTTTTTATGTCCAAAGGCCGCGGACGGCCGACCTCGGATGGCCTTACATGTGCTCAATCATAACCTCGCCAAAGCCCGAGCAGCTGACCTGGGTGGCGCCATCCATGAGGCGGGCAAAGTCATAGGTGACACGGCGGCTTGAGATCGAACGCTCCATCGCCCCGATGATGAGGTCTGCAGCCTCGACCCAGCCCATGTGGCGCAGCATCATCTCGGCCGAGAGAATCAGTGAACCAGGGTTCACATAGTCCTGGCCCGCGTACTTGGGCGCAGTGCCGTGGGTGGCCTCGAACATGGCCACGCGGTCTGAGAGGTTCGCACCCGGTGCAATGCCAATGCCACCCACCTGGGCGGCCAGGGCATCGGAGACATAGTCGCCGTTGAGGTTGAGCGTGGCAATCACGCTGTACTCGGCCGGCCGCAGCAGAATCTGCTGCAGGAAGGCGTCCGCGATGGAGTCCTTCACGATCACCTCGCGGCCCGTCTTGGGGTTCTTGAACTTGCACCATGGGCCGCCATCGATCGGCTCGGCGCCGAACTCCCGCTGGGCCAGTGCGTAGGCCCAGTCGCGAAAGCCACCCTCGGTGAACTTCATGATGTTGCCCTTGTGCACGATGGTGAGCGAAGGCTTGTCGTTGTCGATCACGTACTGCATGGCCTTGCGCACAAGCCGCTCGGTGCCCTCTCGGGAGACCGGCTTGATGCCAATGCCCGAGGTCTCGGGGAAGCGAATCTTCTTCACCCCAAAGTCTTTCATGAGGATGTCGATCAGCCGCTTGGCCTCGGGCGACTCTGCCGCGTACTCAATGCCGGCATAGATGTCCTCGGAGTTCTCTCGGAAAATGACCATGTCGGTCTTCTCGGGCTCCTTGAGGGGGCTGGGCACGCCCTTGAAATAGCGCACCGGCCGCAGGCAGACATAGAGGTCGAGCTGCTGGCGAAGGGCCACATTCAGCGACCGAATGCCACCACCCACTGGCGTGGTCAGCGGGCCCTTGATGGAGACAACGTAGTCGCGCAGGACCTCGAGGGTCTCGTCGGGCAGCCAGACGTCTGGGCCGTAGACCTTGGTGGACTTCTCGCCGCAGAAAATTTCCATCCAGGAGATCTTGCGGCGGCCTCCGTAAGCCTTTTTCACAGCGGCATCGACCACCTTGATCATGACGGGGGTGATGTCGACGCCCGTGCCATCGCCCTCAATGAAGGGAATGATGGGCTGGTCGGGCACCTGAAGGGAGTTGTCGGGATTGACCGTGATCTTTTGCCCCACGGATGGCACGACGATTTTGCTGCTCATGGACACATTCTCCGAATGAAAATTTGATTGGTCCCGTATTCTAAGGCGATGAAAGCCCTCCTGTGCCCAGCCCCATCGTTGGCGTCCTTGACTGTCTTGGCTGCGGTCTTGACTCGAATCGCCCTGGTCACTCGGATGGCCATGGCAACCGTCGCGGCCCTGGCCCTCTCAGCCGCCAGCGCCATGGCCAAGGACACCATCCCCCTGCGGCTGGGCGCCTTCACCGTGCAGGCCGAAGTGGCTGCAACGCCGGATCAGCGGGCCCGGGGCCTGATGTTTCGAGAACGCCTGGCCGACAACCACGGCATGCTGTTTGTCTTTGAGCAGGCGGCCCCGATCTGCATGTGGATGAAGAACACCCCGCTGCCGCTGGCCGTGGCCTTTGTGGATGCCCGCGGGGCCATCATCAACGTGGAGTCGATGGTGCCACGCACCGAGACCCCGCACTGCGCGGCCGCACCGGCCTTGTATGCCTTGGAGATGGCCGACGGCTGGTTCCAAGACCGCGGCCTGGGACCCGGCCGGCGGATTGAGGGGCTTCCGCCGGCGGGCAGCAACCGACAGCCTTCGCGCTGAAAAACGACGCCCCACCCGAAGGCGGGGCGCGGGGCCGGCTCTTTTTTAGGCGGCGTTCTTGGCCACGAAATCCCAGTTCACCAAGGCCCAGAAGCCGTTGAGGTAATCGGGGCGGCGATTGCGGTGGTCGATGTAGTAGGCGTGCTCCCACAGGTCGCAGGTGAGCAGGGGCTTGTCGCCGGTGGTGAGCGGTGTGGCGGCATTGCTCGTGTTGACGATGTCGAGGCTGCCGTCGGCCTTCTTCACGAGCCATGTCCAGCTCGAGCCAAAGTTGCCCACCGCGCTCTTGTTGAAGGCTTCCTTGAAGGCATCGAAGCTGCCCCATTTGGCATCGATGGCCTTGGCCAGCGCGCCCGTGGGGGCTCCGCCGGCCTTGGGTGCGAGGCCGTGCCAGTAAAAGGTGTGGTTCCAGACCTGGGCTGCGTTGTTGAAGATGCCGCCGCTCGACTTGCGAACAATGTCCTCTAAACCGAGCGACTCGAATTCGGTGCCCTTGATCAGGTTGTTCAGGTTCGTCACGTACGTTTGGTGGTGCTTGCCGTAGTGGAACTCAAGGGTTTCTTTGGAAATGTGTGGCGCCAGGGCATCCATGGCGTAGGGCAGCGTTGGCAGGACATGTTCCATGAAACGTTTCTCCTTCAGATGGGGTGGTTTGACCAAGACGAAGCTTAATCGATCTGGCCAGTGCTGGGATGCACCAACGGCCTTAACCGCTCAAGCCTTGGGAGATTTTGGCACCCCCTTGGCCTGAACTGCGGTGACATCGGCCTGCGCCGTGCCATCACGCAGGCTCAGGGCCACCGACATCCCCACCTGCAACTGACCTGCGCTGGTGACGGGCACGCCTTGATTGTCCAGGACCATTGCATAGCCGCGGGCCAGCACGGCTTCTGGATTGAGCGCAGCCAGGCGCATCGATGCCTGTTGCGCCTGGCCTTGTCGCAGCCGCATCGCGTGGCGCAGGGCCAGCCGCATTCGATCGGCGGCGGCCACCATGCGCAGGCGGTGCTGGGCCATGCGGTCTCTCGGGTGCACGAGGCCGCGGGCGGCGAGGTCGAGCCGCTGCTGCGAGGCACGGCACAGCAGGGCCATGGCCTTTTGAGCCCGCGCGCGGGCGTCCTCCATCCGCCGCCGCAAGGCAACACTGGAGGCGGCCAGCCACTCGGCCGCGGCAGTGGGGGTGGCTGCACGGTGATCGGCCGCGAAATCCACCAGGCTGGTGTCGGTCTCGTGGCCCACGCCCGAGACCCGGTGGCCTGGAAAGGCCACGAAGGCACGGACCACGGCCTCTTCATTGAACGCCCAGAGGTCCTCGAGGCTCCCGCCACCGCGGGTGAGCACCAGGGCATCGAGCGGTGCACCCTCGGCCGTGCGATGGGCTGCGGCTCGGCCGATCGCCTCCACCAATTGCCTGGGTGCATCGGGGCCCTGCACCAATGATGAGAACACCACCACCCGCAGCTGGGGGGCCTCTCGGCCCAATGTGACGAGGAAGTCTCGAATGGCCGCACCGGCGGTGGACGTCACCACCCCAATGGCCTGCAGGTGAGCCGGGCGGGCTCGCTTGCGAGACTCATCAAAGAGCCCCTCAGCCGTGAGCAGTGCCTTTCGGCGAAGGAATGCTTCATAGAGGCTTCCCTGGCCAGCAGGCTTCATGCCCACGATTCGAATCTGGAAGTCACCCCGAGGCTCATACAGGCCGGCACTGGCAAGCACCTCGACCATCTGCCCCTCCGTGGGCTGGCAGCCAAGGCCGGCCGCGTCCCCGCGAAACAACACGGCCCGAAGGCTGGCCTGGGCGTCTCGCAGGGTCAGGTAGGTGTGGCCACTGGCGGCCACGGTGAGTTGGGCCACCTCGCCCACAATTCGCACGCTGGGAAACTGCCTGGACAAGGACTGGGCCACCAGCCGATTGAAGCCCCGAACGGAGAGGATTTCCTCCAAATTAGCCGCTCCTGGCCAGCGACTTCTCCACAAGCCGCGTGGGCACGTGCTGCGAGACACCCCGAGCGCCATGTTTCAAGGGCCTCGGGGTGACGACCGGCAGCGCCGCCACATTAAACGTTTTAAACATATGATTTATATATGAATTTTTTAATGAAAATCCTGCGGTGAGACGCTCGGGTCAAACGCGTGCCGGTTTCTTACCATAAACTTTGGCCTCGTGTTGTTCTGGGTGTCAGGAGGCGTTGCCAGCATGTCCACAGAGTTATCCACAAGCTCGGCCGTCACCAGGTGGTTCAAATCCAGGCTGTGGACAAGTTGGTTCCCCGAACGGGGCCGTCCGCTGAAGTCTGTGCTCGCAAACCTCCTTTTCAGGCTGGTGTGGACCCCCATCGCCTGGCCTCTCACCTTCGTGACGAGCCTCGTGAGCAGCGTTCGCCTTATGAAGCAGTCTAACGCGCCAGAGGACCCTGCGCGGCCGGTCCTGGCCGTGGGCAACTGGATCGTGGGTGGTGCCGGCAAGACACCCACCTGCTTGGCCTTTGCCATTGGGCTTGCGCAAAGCGGTTGGCGCCCTGGCATTCTGAGTCGCGGCGCCGGCCGGGTTGTGGTCGATGACGCACCCAGAATCTTGCTGCCCGATGCCTTGGGCCAATGGTCTCCCGAGGAGGTGGGCGATGAGCCTTGGCTACTTGCCTGGCGATCGAACTGCCCAGTGGCCGTGGCGGCTGATCGATGGGCGGCGGCCCAGGCCTTGTTGGCGGTTCGGCCCGAGGTCAACCTGTTCATTCTGGACGACGGCCTGTCGCAGACGAGCATCCGACCGCATGTTCGGGTGCTCGTCATCGATGACCGACTCCATGGCAACGGCTGGCTGATGCCGCTGGGGCCCCTGCGACAGCCCTGGCCGCCATCGTCGGACCACGTACCCGACTTCGTCGTGCTGCGAGACGGCGCGCCCCTCGAGGGCGTGGCCAGGCTCATCGCACCCATCCGCCCGCCGCCGGAGATCGGCAAGCTCGGCCTCATGAGCGTGGCCCTCAGGCGGCCCCGCCGAGAGGGCGATCGCATCGTGAGTGAGACCGTCGAGTTTCTGGATGCGGCACGCGCCTGGCGGATCGCCGACGACCGACCGGTCGTGGCGCTCGCGGCCATTGCGCGGCCGGACCCCTTCTTTGATTACCTCCGGCGGCATCATGTGCGACTCGTGGGCACCGCCTGCCTGGACGACCATGCGCCAGCAGCACTGCTTGAAGATGCCGCCATCGGTCTGCTTCGGCCGCTGGCCGGTCAGGCGCCTGTGCTCCTCATGACCGAGAAGGACGCGGTGAAGTTTTTTGCCAGACACTCCTTCGAGCACCCCGATCTGGCCGGCATCGAATGGTGGGCCCTGGCCCAGCGCCACCGTCTCTTCGAGGACAGCCTGCTGGCGGTTCACAATCGTCTTAAGATGCGGCATGGACTCCAAACTTCTTGACGTCTTGGTCTGCCCGCAGTGCCGAGGGCCCCTTCAGCACGACACCCCACGCGGCCTGCTGGTCTGCGAGGCAGAGCGTCTCGGTTATCCCATCGTCGATGGCATTCCGCACCTGCTGGTGCAAGAGGCGATCGATGTGCCCACCTTCCACGTGGCCACGCCCGACCCCGATTGAGCAACACGGCTGCTGAACCGAGTTTCTGGGTGCTGATTCCAGCCCGCATGGGCGCTGGGCGCCTGCCCGGCAAGCCCCTGGCCGACCTGGCCGGAGAGCCGATGGTGGTTCGTGTGGCAAAGGTGGCGCAGTCGGCCGGCGCCGCACGCGTGGTGGTGGCCACCGACTCCGAGGCCATCTCCCAGGCCGTTCACGAGGCCGGGGTCGAGAGCATCCTCACCCGGGCAGACCATGCCAGCGGCACGGATCGACTCGCGGAGGCCGTGGCCCTGCTCGGCGCCCAGCCAGCGCAGTTGGTGGTCAACCTGCAAGGCGATGAGCCACTCATGCCGCCTGAGGCCCTGCGGCTCGCGGCCCAGGCCCTCCAGGCCCATCCGCAGGCATCCGTCTCCACCGCGGTCACACCGATGTCTCAGGAGGACATCTGCAATCCAAACCAAGTGAAGGCGGTCTGCGATCAGAATGGCATGGCCCTTTACTTCTCCAGGGCGCCGATCCCGTTCTGGCGAGACCCATCGCCCTCAGAGGCGCCACCCGCCCAAGTGCTGCGTCATCTGGGGCTCTATGCCTACCGAGCAGGCCCGCTATCTGAATTCTGGCAATGGGGCCCCTGCGGCCTTGAGGCCATGGAACAGCTTGAACAACTGCGCTGGTTGCATCGCGGCCACCGCATTGCGACATTTCTGCTGGAAACCCCGCCACCGCCCGGGGTCGACACGCCGGAAGACCTCGAACGCATGCGGTTGATCCTCAAAGCGTCTCTATAATTCGTCTACTACAACAATTCCAGCGGGAGACGAACAATGCGGCTGATTCTATTGGGCCCGCCTGGGGCCGGGAAAGGCACCCAAGCCAATCTCATCAAGGACCACTTCGCCATCCCGCAGATTTCCACCGGAGACATGCTGCGTGCCGCAGTGAAGGCGGGAACCCCGCTTGGCGTGGCTGCGAAGAAAGTAATGGACAGCGGCGGCCTGGTGAGCGACGACATCATCATCAACCTGGTGAAAGAACGTCTGCAGCAGCCCGACTGCAAGGCCGGCTATCTCTTCGACGGCTTCCCAAGAACCATCCCCCAGGCCGAGGCCATGCGCACGGCCCAAGTGGGCATCGATGTCGTGCTCGAGATTCAGGTGCCCGACGAGGACATCATCGACCGCATGAGCGGCAGGCGTGTGCACATGGCCAGTGGCCGCACGTATCACATCCGATTCAACCCGCCGCGCGAGGCCGACCGCGACGACATCACCGGCGAACCCCTGATCCAGCGTGATGACGACCGAGAAGAAACGGTTCGCAAGCGCCTGGATGTCTACCACGAGCAGACCCGCCCGTTGGTGAGCTTCTACGAGCGCTGGCAGGCCTCAGGTGAGGCGGCGGCTCCCGTGCTCAAGACCATCTCGGGTGTGGGTGCTGTGGAGGAGATCACGGCCCGCGCCATGGCCGCACTCGGGGGCCGCTAGTTCAGAGAGAGTTCAGAGAACGTCGGGCTCGTAGGGCGTCATGGGGAGTTCGTTGTCGGCCGCAAAGCCCACCACAAAGGCCCAGGCCATCGGCTCGAGTTCTTCAATGCGTTGATCGACCAGCACGCAACGCACACCATCGAACATCACGGGTTGGGCATAGGGTGAAAAACCAGCCAAGGGATTCTGATACGAGCCGGTGACATAGCCGGGCCGATAGGCCGAGAGCACCCCAGCCAAACGCTCCGCCCAGTCGCTCGGTCGGAAAACTTTTCCTGCTTGGGTGCGGCCTGAAATAAGGTGTTGGCGTGGCTTCAAGGTCGGCAAAAGAAACCGGTATTCTAACGGGTTCACGCAACACACAGCAGGCGTTATGTCCATTCTCAGCACCCACCTCATGCCCACCTATGCCCGCCAGTCGGTGGCCTTCGTGCGCGGTGAGGGCTGCTGGTTGTGGGACGTCGAAGGACGCCGCTACCTCGACGCCCTGTCTGGCATTGCCGTGAACACGCTGGGCCATGCGCACCCGGCCTTGGTCGAAGGGCTTCGTGAACAGGTCGGCCAACTGATCCACACCTCCAACCTCTACGAGGTTCCCCTGCAGGCCGATCTGGCCGATCAGCTCGCCCGCCTCTCGGGCATGACCAATGTCTTCTTCTGCAACTCTGGGCTCGAGGCCAATGAGGCCGCCCTGAAACTCGCCCGCAAGCACGGCCATAACCGAGGCTTTGATCGTCCTCAGACCATCGTCTTTGAAGGTGCATTTCATGGCCGGTCCATCGCCACGCTGTCGGCCACGGCCAGCGCCAAGGTGCAAAAGGGCTTTGAGCCCTTGGTCGAGGGATTTGTTCGGGTGCCACTCAATGACATGAACGCGCTGGCAGCTGCCACGGCAGCCAACCCGCAGGTGAGTGCGGTCTTCCTCGAGTCCATTCAGGGTGAGGGCGGCATTCGTCCCGCAGACATTGAATTCCTTCGGGCCCTTCGGGCCCACTGCACGGCCCACAACATTCTGCTCATGCTCGATGAAGTCCAGTGCGGCATTGGTCGCACGGGGCGCTGGTTTGCCCATCAGTGGGCCGATGTTCTTCCCGATGTCATGCCCCTGGCCAAGGGCCTGGGCTCGGGCGTGCCCATCGGCGCTGTGGTGGCCCATGGGCTTGCAGCCAGCCTCTTTGAGCCGGGCAACCATGGCACCACCTTCGGCGGCAACCCACTGGCCATGCGGGCAGGCCTCATCACCCTCGAGACCATTGCCCGCGATGGCCTGCTGGAGAACGCGCATGCACGGGGGGCTCAGATTCGCAGCCGACTTGAGTCGGCCCTCGCTGGGCATCCGGGCGTCTCGGAGATTCGGGGCCAGGGCCTCATGATCGGCATTGAACTGGCCCAGCCCTGCGGGGTGCTTGTGCAACGGGCCCTGAATGCGGGCCTGCTGATCAATGTCACCTCCGACCGCGTCATCCGACTGCTGCCGGCACTGATCATCACCGCCGAAGAGGCCGACGATGTGGTCGACCGCCTCCTGCCCCTGGTTCAGGACTTTCTTCGGGAGTGCGCATGACAGCCGCCATTCAGCATTTCCTGCAGTTCAACGACCTCGACCGCGAGGCCATTGGCCACCTCTTTGAGCGAACCCGGGTCATCAAGTCACGGTTCAAGCAGTACCAGCGGCACATGCCCTTGCAAGACCGCACCCTGGTCATGATCTTCGAGAAGCAGTCGACACGCACCCGGCTCTCCTTCGAGGCCGGCATGCACCAGTTGGGCGGTGCCGCCATCTACCTCAACACCCGCGACACCCAGCTCGGCCGCGGCGAGCCCGTGGAAGATGCCGCGCAGGTCATCTCCCGCATGTGCGACCTGGTCATGATCCGCACCTATGAGCAAGAGATCATCGAACGCTTCGCGGCCCACTCCAGAGTGCCGGTCATCAATGGCCTCACCAACGAGTACCACCCCTGCCAGATCCTCGCAGACATCTTCACCTTCATCGAGCATCGCGGCAGCATCGAGGGCAAGACCGTGGCCTGGATCGGCGACTCCAACAATGTCTGCAACACCTGGCTGCAGGCGGCGGAGCTCCTGAACTTCCAGGTTCGGGTGTCCACCCCACCGGGCTACGAGGTCGAGGCAGAACGGGCCGGCCTGCACTCGGAAGACCACTTCCAGCAGTTTGCCGACCCCCTCGAGGCCGCCCGTGGCGCAGACCTCGTCACCACCGATGTCTGGACCAGCATGGGCTTCGAGGCAGAGAACGAGGTTCGGCTGCGCGACTTCGCCGACTGGTGTGTCGACGCAGAAATGATGTCGGCCGCCAAGGCCGATGCCCTGTTCATGCACTGCCTGCCAGCCCACCGCGGCGAGGAGGTCAGTGCAGAGGTCATCGATGGCCCACAGTCGGTGGTCTGGGAAGAGGCCGAGAACCGTCTCCACGCCCAGAAGGCCCTGATGGAATACCTGCTGCTCGGCAAGGTGTCCGACTAATTCACCCCAACCCCCTCGCACAAGAGACAACATGGCAAACCCCAAGATCAAGAAAGTTGTGCTGGCCTACTCCGGTGGACTCGACACCTCGGTCATCCTCAAGTGGCTGCAAGACCAATACGGCTGCGAGGTCATCACCTTCACCGCCGACATCGGCCAGGGCGAGGAGCTTGAGCCCGCCCGGCAGAAGGCCAAAAAGTTTGGTGTGAAGAAGATCTTCATCGAAGACCTCCGCGAGGAATTCGTCCGAGACTTCGTCTTCCCGATGTTTCGGGCCAACACCGTCTACGAGGGCGAGTACCTGCTGGGCACCTCCATTGCACGGCCCCTCATTGCCAAGCGGCTGGTCGAGATCGCCCGCCAAGAGAAGGCCGATGCCATCTCCCACGGGGCCACCGGCAAAGGAAATGACCAGGTGCGCTTTGAACTCGGCGCCTACGCCCTCATGCCCGATGTCAAGGTCATTGCACCCTGGCGGGAATGGGATCTCCTCTCCCGCGACAAACTGCTCGCCTACGCCGACCAGCACGGCATTCCGGTGGACTACAAAAAGCGCAAGGGCGAGGCGCCCTTCTCCATGGACGCCAACCTGCTGCACATTTCTTATGAGGGGGGCCTGCTCGAGGACCCCAACCGCGAGCCCCCAGCCAGCGGCATGTGGCGCCTGACCGTGCCCATTGAAAAGGCACCCAGCAAGGCCGAGGAGATCGAGCTCGACTTCGTCAAGGGCGACCTCGCAGCCATCAACGGCCAGAAGATGAAGGCCCACGAGTTGCTCACCGAGCTCAATCGTCTTGGTGGCCGTCATGGCATCGGCCGGCTCGACCTGGTGGAGAACCGTTATGTTGGAATGAAGTCGCGCGGCTGCTACGAGACCCCGGGCGGCACCATTCTGCTGCGGGCCCATCGGGCCATTGAGTCGCTCACCCTCGACCGTGAGGTGGCCCACCTCAAGGACGACCTCATGCCGCGCTATGCCAGCCTGGTCTACAACGGCTACTGGTGGTCACCCGAGCGCCAGGCCCTGCAGGTGCTCATCGACCACACCCAGTCCACCGTCACCGGCCGGGTGCGCCTGAAGCTCCTCAAGGGCAATGTCATTGTCACCGGCCGTCAGAGCAAGCACTCCCTCTTCGATGCCAAGATCTCGACCTTCGATGACGACGGTGGCGCATACAACCAGGCCGATGCGGGAGGCTTCATCAAGCTCAACGCCCTGCGCATGCGCATTGCGGCAGCCAAGAAGAAATCCAAGTAAGGAAGGAGCCTGACATGCCCTCATTCGACACCACCCTCGAGGCCGACGTCACCGAAGTGCGCAATGCTGTCGACCAGGCCAGCAAAGAAATCAGCACCCGCTTCGATTTCAAAGGCTCGAGCGCCAAGGTCGAGCAGAAGGAGCGTGAGCTCAGCTGCTATGCGGACAACGAATTTCAGCTCGGCCAGGTTCGAGAGGTTCTGATCTCCAAGTGCGCCAAGCGCCAGGTCGACGTGCGCTTCTTATCCCACGGCGACATTCAAAAGATCTCCGGCGACAAGATCAAGCAGGTGCTTACCGTTCGGCATGGCATTGCTGGGGAGGACGCCAAGCGCATCGTGCGGATCCTGAAGGACAGCAAGATGAAGGTTCAGGCAGCCATTCAGGGAGACACCGTACGGGTTACGGGTGGAAAGCGAGACGACCTGCAGGCGGCC
The DNA here is from genome assembly GCF_965194505.1 of Hahnella aquatica (SeqCode). Lineage (GTDB taxonomy): Bacteria > Pseudomonadota > Gammaproteobacteria > Burkholderiales > Burkholderiaceae_A > Hahnella > Hahnella aquatica. Next base: position 1,308,368 of record NZ_OZ239144.1, read on the forward strand.
ATTGCACTCTTGCGCAAGGAGGTCGACGACCTCCCGCTCACCTTCGGAAACTTCCGAGACTAGGCCTCGATTCGGGCCCAGGCCGAGTGGTTGTGGATGGACTCGAAGTTCTCAGCCTCGATGCAGGCTGACCGAACGCCCGGCAGGGCCCGCACCGACAAGGCGACATCGCGCACCAGGTCTTCCACGAACTTCGCATTGTCGTAGGCCCGCTCGGTCACGTACTTTTCGTCGGGCCGCTTGAGCAGACCCCAGAGTTCACAAGAGGCCTGCTGCTCGATGGTCTGGATCAGCGTAGTGATGCTGGGCGCCAGCGCCGGCTGGCAGACCACGCGCACATAGACTTCCGAGCGCTGATTGTGGGCACCGTAGTCTGAAATTTCCTTGGAGCAGGGGCACAGGCTCTTGACCGGTACCCAGGCCGAGATCGCGAGTTCGCGCTCCTCGCCCTGCTCGCTGGCCTCTAAGCCGATGCGGTAATCCATGAGCGAGGCCACACCACTCACAGGCGCCTTCTTCTGGATGAAGAAGGGGGCCTCCACCGTGAGCGTGCCCTCGTCGGCCTCAAGCAGCCGAAGCATGTCTCTGAAGAGAAGGTCGATGGCCTGCACCGACAGCGCCGTGCCCTCGCGCAGCATGCCCTCGAGCAGGGCCACAAAACGCGACATGTGGGTGCCCTTGCGATCGGCCGGCAAGGCCACCGACAAGGAAAACACGCCCACCGAGGGCTGAGGCTCAGCACCAGCCGCCGTCTCGATGAGCACGGGGTAGCGAATCCTGCGGATGCCCACCCGCTGGATGGGCAGGTTGCGGGCATCGGCCGTGCCTTGCACATCTGGCATCTCACGCATGAGGCCAGCGGAGTCGAGTGGGTTGTTCATGAAACCAGGGATAGGGGTGATGAGAGTGACAACATGGCGATGCGTTGACGAACCGAGGCCACGATGCCCTCGGCATCCAGCCCCTCTAAGGCCAGGAGTTTGCCATGGTCTCCGTGGTCGATGAACCGGTCTGGCAGGCCCAGGTGGAAGATCGGCACCATCGGGATGCGATTGCCCAAGGCCACGAGGGCCTCTGCACAGGCCGAGCCCGCACCCGCCATGACGGCATGCTCTTCGATTGTGACCAGCAGGTCGTGTGTCTTGGCGGCCTCTTCAATGGCCTCCATGTCGAGTGGCTTGATGAAACGCATGTTGATGAGGCTGGCATCGAGCCGCTCGGCGGCCAGACGCGCGGGCGTGACCATGCTGCCGAAGGCCAGCAAGGCGACGCGGGCCCCTGCAGCCTTATTGCCAACGCCGCATCGGCGAAGCCATTCGGCCTCGCCCACCGCAATGGGCGCCAGGCTCTCGCCCGCGGGCTCACCAGGCCCTGCCCCACGTGGGTATCGCACCGCAGAGGGGCCGTCGATCGACAGGCCCGTGCTCAGCATGGCCCTGCACTCGGGCTCATCCTTGGGCGCCATGATGACCATGTTTGGAATGCAACGAAGGAAGGCAGTGTCGTAGGCGCCCGCATGGGTGGCACCGTCGGCCCCCACCAGGCCCGCCCGGTCGATGGCAAAGACCACCGGCAGGTTCTGCAGGGCCACATCGTGGATGAGCTGGTCGTAGCCACGCTGCAAGAAGGTGGAATAGATGGCCACCACTGGCCGAAGCCCCTCACATGCAAGGCCCGCGGCCACCGTGACCGCGTGCTGCTCCGCGATGGCCACATCATGGTAGCGATCGGGAAACTTCTGCGAATAGCCCACCAGGCCAGAACCCTCACGCATGGCAGGCGTGACCACCACCAGCCTTGGATCGGCTGCGGCAGCGTCACAGCACCACTGGCCAAACACGGCCGAATAGGTGGGCTTGGCCGGCGCGGTCGAGGGCTGGATGCCCTTCTCCGGATCGAACTTGCCGGGCCCGTGATACAGGATGGGGTCATCCTCAGCCCGCTGGTAGCCATGGCCCTTTTTCGTGACCACATGCAGAAACTGAGGCCCCTTCAACTCGCGCAGGTTCTGAAGGGCTGGCACCAGGGCATCGAGGTCGTGGCCGTCGATGGGCCCGAAGTAATTAAATCCAAACTCCTCAAAGAGGGTGGAGGGCGTGACAAAGCCCTTGGCCCCGCCCTCGAGCTTGCGGGCAATCTCGAGCACGGGTGGCACCACACCGAGCACCTGCTTGCCCAGTTCGCGCGCGGCCGAATAGAAGCGGCCTGTCATGAGGCGGGCCAGATAATTGCTCATGGCCCCCACGGGCGGCGAGATCGACATCTCGTTGTCGTTGAGGATCACGAGGAGGTCGATGTCCTTGTGAATGCCGGCATTGTTCATGGCCTCATAGGCCATGCCCGCAGAAATGGCGCCGTCTCCAATGACCGCCACATGACGGCGACGGTGCGGCCCCTGGTGCTCGCCCTTCTGGCGCGTGGCCAGGGCCATGCCCAGTGCAGCAGAGATCGAGGTGGAGGAGTGGGCCGTGCCGAAATGGTCGTACTCGCTCTCGGCCCGACGCGGAAAGCCCGAGATGCCGCCGAACTGGCGAAGGCCAGACATCTGGTCACGACGCCCGGTGAGAATCTTGTGCGGATAACTCTGGTGGCCAACATCCCAGACCAGTCGATCGAACGGGGTGTGGAAGACGTGATGAATGGCCACCGTGAGCTCGACCGTGCCCAGGTTGGACGACAGATGGCCGCCCGTCTGCGCAACGGATTCCAGCAGGTGGGTGCGGAGCTCGTCGGAGACTTCCTTGAGTTGCCGACGGGTCAGCATGCGGAGCTGATCGGGGCTGTCGATGGCGTGAAGTAATGTCATGAGGGCCTAAGATGAACTAGTACGCCCGCTGCGTCAACGCATGGGCCAATTGAGAAAGGGCATCGGCCCGCTGGCCCAGTGGCTTGAGTGCGGCCACCGCAGACCGATGCAGGCGCTGTGCATGGGCACGGCTCTCGGCCACGCCCAAGAGGCACACAAAGGTGGGCTTGCCCTGGGCAGCGTCTTTTCCGGCGGTCTTGCCAAGCGTGTGCGAATCGGCCTCGGCATCGAGCACGTCGTCGATCACCTGAAAGGCCAGGCCGAGGTCGCGTGCATAGGCATCGAGGGCCTCGATGCAGCCCGGGACACTGGCCCGTGGACCAATGAGGCCGCCCATGATGGCCGCAGCACGAATGAGTGCCCCCGTCTTGAGGGCATGCATGGCCTCGAGGCTTTTCTGGTCGAGCGACTGGCCCACGACCGCAATGTCGATGGCCTGGCCGCCCGCCATGCCGAGGGCCCCCGTGGCCCGGGTGGCCACCTGCAGAATCTGAACCAGCCGGTCGGGCGCAATGGGCGCCCGAGACAAGAGCTCAAAGCCCAGGGTTTGCAGGGCATCGCCGACGAGCAAGGCCGTGGGCTCATCGTAGGCAATGTGCACGGTGGGCTGTCCGCGCCGCAGGTCGTCGTCGTCCATGCAAGGCATGTCGTCATGAACCAATGAAAAGGCATGGATGCATTCAATCGCTGCGGCCAGATCGAGTGCCGCAGGCCCTGTCGGGTCTGCCCCGGTGGACTGGGCTGCAGCCATGACCATCAATCCCCTGGCACGCTTTCCACCATTGAGGACGCCATGGCGCATGGCAGCCCAGAGCCGCTCCAGGGCGGCGTCTGGCCTGACCGCACCCGCGTGGCAGCGCGGGGTTAGGGCATCAGACAGCCGCGCCTCGAGCACTTGGCGCCAGGCCAGCGGCAGGCCCAGTGCCGTGTCGGTGGCGGCCACCGCGGTCAAGAGGACTCCAGCTGGTCTCGGCTCACCTCAGAATGGGTGCCCTGGCTGTCGATGAGTTCGATGGTCCGCGCCGCCTCATCGAGCAGCGACTGCGCACGCTTGAGCAGGGCGGCACCTCGGCCATAGGCCGCAAGGGCCTCGGCCAGGTCGAGTTCGCCAGACTCCAATTGAGCAGCAATCTGCTCCATGCCGGCGAGCACGTCTTCGAAGCGCATGGCGTCGATGTCGGAATGCGCCGACGGCGTTGTGGGGCTGGATGAGCTGGACTTGGGCATCCCGAGATTCTAAGGGAGGACAGCCGGTCTTCGGGCTGGACCCAATGCCGATTGCCGCTATACTGGGCGGCTTTCCTTGGCTAAAGAGGGGGGATCTGATGTCGGACGTCGGAACCTTTTCGAGGCTCGAACCGTCGGCTGCACAGTTGCCGGTTTGGGCTTACTTTGACGAGGCGCTTCTCGCCCAAGAGCGCCAGGCCTGCTTCGCAGCGGGCCCTGGCTATGTTGGCCACCAGCTCATGGTGCCCGATCAAGGCCATTTCCATACGCTCGCACATGAGGACCACGGTCGCGTTCTGATGAACCAGGGCGACCGCATCGAACTGCTCTCGAACGTCTGCCGGCACCGCCAGGCCATCATGCTCGAGGGCCGCGGCCAGACGGAGTCGATTGTCTGCCCGCTGCATCGCTGGACATACGACCTGCAAGGCCAGCTCCTCGGTGCGCCCCATTTTGAGCAAGACCCTTGCCGCCACCTGCGGCGTCAGACGCTCACCCAGTGGAATGGCCTGCTCTTTGAGGGCAACGCCAGCCTGCTCGACGAGCTCAAGACGGTGCCGTTTTTCAGCCATCTGAAATTCGAGGGCTATGTCTTCGCCAAGAGCCAGTCCCATCGGTGCCCCTACAACTGGAAGAGCTTCATCGAGGTCTACATGGACGACTACCATGTGGTGCCATTCCATCCGGGCCTGGGCCAGTTCGTGGACTGCAACTGGCTGCGCTGGCACTTCGGTGAGAACCACAACATCCAGGCCGTGGGCATCACACCGCTCACCGATGCAGCCACCCCGGTCTACAAGCGCTGGCACGACGAGGTCCTGCGCATGCACGGCGGTCGGCTGCCCGAGTTTGGTGCCATTTGGATGACGATCTATCCCAACATCATGGTCGAGTGGTATCCCAAGGTGCTGGTGGTGAGCCACCTGCACCCCGTCTCGCCACAAGAGACGCTCAACGTGGTGGAGTTCTATTACCCCGAGGAGATCTTTCACTTCGAGCCCTCGTACATGCAGGCCCAGCAGGCGGCCTACAACGAGACGGTCATCGAGGACGATGAGATCGCCATTCGAATGGACCGCGGCCGCCGCGCCCTGATGAAGGCCGGCCGCAACGAGGTGGGCCCCTATCACTCCCCCATGGAAGACGGCATGCTGCACTTCCACGAGTACATGCGCCGCCGCATGGGCGAGGCGCTCGCCCAGGCACGATGAATCCCATCATCACCTGCTCAGAGGTCGTGGGCCATGAGGGGCCCCTGCTGCTCATCGATGTGCGGCACAGCCTCACCGACCCCACCGCCGGCATCATGGCCTACGCCAAAGGCCACCTGCCCGGGGCGGCGTTCCTCTCGGTCGATGAAGAGCTCAGCGGAGAGCCGAGCCCAGGCAATGGGGGGCGGCATCCGCTCCCGCAGCCAGAGGTCCTCGCACAGCGCCTGGCTGAGTTGGGCGCAACCGAAGACACCCTGCTGGTGACCTACGACGACCAGGGCGGGCTCTTTGCATCACGCTTCTGGTGGCTGGCCCGCTGGATCGGTCACCCGCGGGTGGCGGTGCTCGATGGTGGTCTGCGCGCCTGGATCGAGTCGGGCGGGCCACTCAAGGCAGACGAGTTCAAGGCATCGAAGGCGGGGAAGATGTCGGTCCGGCCAAGCCTGTGCCCGCGGTGGAACCTCGAGATGATCGAGGCCTGGGTGGCTGCGGCCTCAGACCAAGAGATCGCCGTGCTGGTCGATGCCCGGGCCGCCGAGCGCTTCCGGGGTGAGGTCGAGCCCATCGACCCCGTGGCCGGTCACATCCCCGGGGCCATCAACCGCCCTTATATGCACAACCTCGATGACCAGGGCCGTTTCAAGGCGCCGTCGGCCTTGCGAGACGAGTTCACCGCCATGCTCGGCGAGGCGGACCCAACTTCGGTGGTGCACAGCTGTGGGTCGGGCATCTCGGCCTGCCACAACCTGCTGGCCATGGAGGCCGCGGGACTTGCGGGCAGCGCGCTCTACCCCGGTTCTTGGAGTGAATGGTGCGGACGGGCCTCGCCCGCCGCTCGGGGCTAAACCAGCCGCAAGACCAAATCGGGCAGGCCCACGGCCTTTGCACGAATCTCATCACCACGCACCACAGGGCCCACGCCCGCGGGTGTGCCTGTGAAGATGATGTCGCCGGGGGCCAAGGTCCAGGCCTCTGAGATCCTGCAGATCATCTCTTCGATGTTCCAGATCATCTGACTCAGATCGCCCGACTGGCGCGTCTCGCCATTCACGGAGAGCGAGATGGCGCCCTGGGTCACCAGGCCGCCGAACGCGTCGGCGGGCAGCAGGGGGCCCATGGGCGATGCATGGTCGAATGACTTGCCAATCTCCCAGGGTTTGGCCTGCTTCTTCATCTCGGCCTGGCGGTCGCGACGGGTCATGTCCAGACCCAGGCCATAGCCCCAAATGGCCGCGCGGGCCTCTTGGGCCGAGAGCTTGCTGCCCCCCGCATGCAGGGCGACCACCAGCTCCACCTCATGGTGCAGGTCGTCGGTGAGCGAGGGGTAAGGCCAGTCGGCCGAGGCGTTTGGCGGACATTCAAAGAGGGTGTCGGGCGGCTTGATGAAGAAGAAGGGAGGCTCGCGGCCCGTGTCGCCCATCTCCTTGGCATGGTCGGCGTAATTGCGACCCACACAATACACGCGGCGCACCGGAAAACGTTCCGTGGAATGGAGGATCGGCAGTGAGACCAGAGGGACAACGGGGGGTTTCTGCATGGGTCTGGACGTGAATGGAGGGTTGATCAATAGCCGCCGCCATAGCCCGTGGGTGCGGGTGGCGCGTGGTTGTCGAACTTGGTGAACTGGCCCAGGAAGGTGAGACGCACCACGCCAATCGGGCCGTTTCGTTGCTTGCCGATGATGATCTCGGCCACGCCCTTGTCGGGGGAATCCGGCCGGTAGACCTCATCGCGGTAGATGAAGAGAATGACATCCGCGTCTTGCTCGATGGCACCACTCTCGCGCAGATCACTCATCACGGGCCGCTTGTCGGTGCGCTGCTCCACGGTTCGATTGAGCTGGGACAGCGCAATGACAGGGCAATTGAGCTCCTTGGCCAGGCTCTTGAGCGATCGGGTGATCTCGGAAATTTCGGTGGTGCGGTTCTCAGCGCCCGCGCTCGAGCCACTCATGAGCTGAATGTAATCCACCACAATCAGCTTGAGGCCACCGGCCATGCGGGCCATGCGACGCGCCCGCGAGCGAAGCTCGAGGGGATTGAGGGCCGGGGTTTCATCAATGTAGGCCTGCACACCCTGCAGCCGCTTGACCGCATGGGTGAGACGATCCCAGTCGTCTTCCTGGAGCCGCCCCGTTCGCAGCCGCTGGGCATCGATGCGCCCGACCGAGCAGAGCATGCGCAGCACCAGCTGCTCAGCGCCCATCTCCATGCTGAAGACGGCGATCGGCAGGCCTTGGTCAATGGCCACATGCTCGGCGAGATTCAGCGCAAAGGAGGTCTTTCCCATGCTCGGGCGGCCCGCCACGATGATGAGGTCTCCGCCGTGCATGCCTGCCGTTTTCTGGTCGAGGTCGACAAAGCCCGAGGGCACACCCGTGACATCGGAGGGATTCGGATGGCTGGCGAGCTCGTCGATCCGCTTGACCACACTCTTGACGAGTTCATCGAAGCGTTGGGCCTCATGCTGGCCGCGGGCCCCCTCCTCCCCGATCCGAAAAATCATCGTCTCGGCCTCATCCAGGATCTGACGCGTCTCCTTGCCAGCCGGGTTGAGCGCCGTGGTGGCAATGGTGTCGCTCACGCTCACAAGCCGACGCAGGATGGAGCGGTCTCGAACAATTTCCGCATAGCGCCGAATGTTCGAGGCCGAGGGTGTCTCCTGGGCCAGCGAATTGATGTAGGAGAGGCCACCTGCATCCTCGGCCTTGCCGATGGACTGCAGGTGCTCGTAGACCGTGACCGCATCGGCCGGCCGGGCCTGCTCGACGAGCCGGTTGATGGCGGCGTAGATCAGCCGATGGTCGGCCCGATAAAAATCGGTGTCGCGAAGGAGATCGCCGATGCGATCCCAGGCGGTGTTGTCGAGCAGCAGGCCACCGAGAACCGCGGCCTCCGCCTCTACAGACTGGGGCGGGAGCCGCAGGGCGGCCGTCTGATCATCTGACATGGCCGTAGACCGCCCGGGCAGGCCGCTTAAACGGCCTCGCCGATCACTCGGATGGTGAGCGTGGCCACGGCATCGGTGTGGGGTGCCACCTGAACAGAATGGTCGCCCACCATCTTGAGCGGGCCCTCAGGCAGACGCACCTGAGACTTGTTCAATGCATGGCCCATGGCCGTGACCGCCTCAGAGATGTCGAAGTTGGTGACCGAGCCAAAGAGGCGGCCATCCACACCGGCCTTCTGGCGAATCTCCACCACCAGGCCCTCGAGGCGTTGGGCCACGGTCTGGGCTGCCGCGAGTTTCTCCGCGGCTGCGCGCTCGAGCTCTGCACGGCGGGCTTCGAACTCGGCCACGGCCGACTGAGTGGCGCGACGGGCCATGCCCTGGGGGATCAGAAAATTGCGGGCGTAGCCATCTTTCACACGCACGACTTCACCCAGGAGGCCCAGGTTGGAAATTTTTTCGAGAAGAATGACCTGCATAGGGGACCCCTGAATCAATGGTTGTCGGTGAAGGCCAGCAGCGCGAGAAATCGTGCACGCTTGATGGCGGTGGTGAGCTGACGCTGGTAACGCGCCTCGGTGCCGGTGATGCGGGCCGGGATGATCTTTCCGGTCTCGGTGACGAAGTCACGCAGTGTGTCGATGTCTTTGTAGTCGATCTGCTCCACCTTGTCGGCCGTGAACCGGCAGACACGCTTGCGCTTGAAGAGGGCAGACTGGGCGTTGCGCTTGGGGCGCTTTTTGTCGAAAGGTTTCTTTCCGAAAGCCATTATGGTTTCTCCGTTTGAAAACTGGTGATGTGAAAAATGAGCCCGCCGGGCCGCTGGGCGAGTGCACTGTCGGGATGACGTGCAGCAAACCGCGGGGCGACAAAGCCCTTGCAATGGATGCGGCTCTGGGCCGAAAGCCGGGCGAGCCCAGATGCGGCTTCGCCCACGGCCTTGGCCATCAGGGGAAAGGACAGCTGACGGGTGCTTCCACCCTCAGTGACCTCGGATGCATGCCAGAGTTGCAGTTCCACGCTCGGTTGTCCGGTCGGATTGGTTCGCAGGGGGCCCACAGAGAGCACGTCGGCCGTCAGAGACAGCTGGTTCGACGTCATGTCCTCGGCGGGTGGCCCCTCGATGGGTTGCTCGGTGAAAAACTCGCTGGGAATCAGGCCGCGGGCGCAGGTTCGGCTGCGGCCTTGCGAGATTCTTCGCGCTGGATCACTTTGAGCATGGGCGACGGACCCGTCTCGGGACGATTCATCTTTACCACCAGGTGGCGAAGAACGGCATCGTTGAAACGGAAGGCGTTCTCGAGCTCCTCGAGCTCGGCCTGGCCGCACTCAATGTTCATGAGCACGTAATGGGCCTTGGCAACCTTCTCAATGGGATAGGCCAACTGACGACGGCCCCAGTCTTCCAGACGGTGCAGCTTGCCGCCTTGGGCAGTGACCAGACCGGTGTAGCGCTCGATCATGGCGGGCACCTGCTCGCTCTGATCGGGATGGACAACAAACACCACTTCGTAATGGCGCATGGGTAAACCCTTTCTCTCTTTTTGGACAAAGGCTGCCCGGCCAACGGCGCTTCATTCGAGCGCCTCATTCGAGTTTCGCTCAGAAGCGCCGGCCAGTGCAGCAAAGAACCGCCAATGATAGCAGAAATGAGGCTTTGGGGGTGCCCGCGGCGGAGGCCCTGGGCTCAGGCCACCCCGGTGGGCAGGCTGCGTCCGGCCAGATGGGCCAGCAGGTTCTCGGCCGCCAGGCCCATCATTCGGCCGCGGGTCGCACGCGATGAGCTGGCGATGTGCGGGGTCAGCACCACGTTGTCCAGGCTGAGGAAGCCCGGGTCGAGCCTGGGCTCGTTCTCGAAGACATCGAGGCCAGCCGCCCGGATCTGGCCCGCGCGAAGGGATGCGAGCAAGGCCTGATCGTCCACCACGCCGCCCCTGGCAATGTTGATCAGGCAGGCCGAGGGCTTCATTTGGGCCAGGTCTGCCGAGCCGATCAGGTGATGGGTGGCCTGTGAGTAAGGCACGACCAGCACGACGAAGTCGGACTGGCCCAGGAGTTCTTTCTTGCTCACATAGATGGCGCCGTCGGCCTGATCCGAGGGCTTTCGGTTGTGGTAGCGCACGGTCATGCCAAAGCCCTTGGCCCGGCGGGCAATGGCCCCGCCAATGCGGCCCATGCCCATGATGCCGAGGCTCGCCCCATGCACATCCACGCCGGTGAACTGATCGAAGGCCCAGCCCGACCACTGGCCCGCGCGGACATACCGCTCGGATTCTGAAAGCCTGCGGGCCGTGGCCATGAGCAGGGCCCAGGCAAAGTCGGCCGTGGTCTCGGTGAGCACATCGGGCGTGTTCGACACGCGAATGCCCCGGGCCTGGCAGGCCCCCACATCAATGTTGTTAAAGCCCACGGCACCGGTGGCAATGAGCTTGAGACCCGACGCAGCCGCGATGACGTCGGCATCGACCTTGTCGACCACGGTGCAAAAGAGATAGTCGGCCGATGGAATCTTGGCCATGAGCTCGTCCTTCGACCAGAGCGCGTCCGTCTCCTGATTGTGGGTGACCTCGAAATGCGGCGTGAGCATGTCGAGCACCTCGGGGTAGATGCGTCGGGTGATCAGCAGGCGAGGTTTGCTCATGAGGGATCCGATTCCATTAAGAGAAGGTGCACACGATAGGGCCCGTGGGCCCCGAGGACGAGGGTCTGTTCGATGTCGGCCGTGCGGGAGGGGCCCGAGATGAAGTTGAGGGCCCGGGGCATTCCACCGCGCTCCTTGCGCAGCATTCGAAAGACATCTTCCATGAAGGCCACGATGCGATCGGTGGGCACCACGGCAATGTGGGTCTCGGGCAGCAGGTTCATGGAGGCGGGGCTGTCGGGGCCAGAGACCATGGCCAGGGTGCCGGTCTCGGCCACGGCCGCAAAGCAGCCTGTGATGCCCACGAGGTCTTGGTTCTTTAGGTCGCGGCTCGGCGCGCGGCCGGCCACCGTCAGGCCCGAACTGGCCCAGTCGAGTGCGGCATAGGCAGGCCAGCAGACGGCCTCCCGGCCCAGGCCCTCGCGGGCCAGGTAGGCGGCCACCGCACGGGGCACATCGGCCAGTGAGGATACCCGGTCGACCGTGGCCGACAGCCGCTTGGATTGCTGCTCGAAACTGGCCACCAGGTCAAGCCATGGGGCGGGCTGTGGGCCCACCAGGTGTTCGCTCATGTAGGCCTGGGCCCGCTCACGCTCACGCTCGGAGGCTGGCGCAGACCGCCCAAGTGAGGCGCGCACGCGGTTGAGAACCTTTTCTCGACTGTTCATGAGGGGCATGGCTATTCCAGGGCAACAGGGGGAACGATCCTGTCTAGAATAATGCTTTTCGCACACGCCACATCGCCATGACACACGTCGTCACAGAATCCTGCATCAAATGCCGCTTCACTGATTGTGTAGACGTCTGCCCCGTCGACTGCTTTCGCAAAGGGCCAAATTTCCTGGTCATCGACCCAGACGAGTGCATCGACTGCGCCGTCTGCATCCCCGAGTGCCCCGTGAATGCCATCTTCGCCGAGGAAGACGTGCCAGATGACCAGCGCGACTTCATCGCCATCAATGCCGACCTCGCCAAGAACTGGCCCAGCATCACTCGGCTCGAAGCTCACCCGGCCGATGCCGACGACTGGGTCAACATCAAGGACAAGAGACACCTCTTGGAGCGTTGATCGCTTGTCGGACAAGACCCAGGAAGTCGAGGTCACGTGGGTCCACCGTTGGACCGACCACCTGTTCTCATTTCGCACAACACGGCCGGCCGGCTTTCGGTTCTCCCCTGGCCAGTTCGCCCGGCTCGGCATCAAGGCCGAGAAGTCCGATGAGGCTCCGAGCATCTGGCGGGCCTATTCCTTGGTCTCGGGCCCCTACGATGAGTACCTGGAGTACTACTCGATTGTCGTGCCCGATGGTGCATTCACATCGCGCCTGTGCACGCTCGAACCAGGTCACACGATCTGGATGGAACTCCAGAACCATGGCTTTCTCACCCTCGACCGCTTTCCGCTGGAGGGCGACCTCTGGATGCTCGCCTCCGGCACCGGACTGGCGCCATTCTTGTCGATCCTCGCCGACCCAGTGGCCTGGGAATCCTTCGACCGACTGCTGCTGATTCACAGTGTTCGGGAGGCACAGGAACTCGCCTATCGGGCCCAGATTGAAAGCCTTGGCGAGCATCCGGTCTTCGGGGAGTGGGCCAGTCGACTTCGCTACCAGCCCGTGGTCACGCGCGAGAAGACCGAATACCCCAATGAACGCCTGCCCGCACTCATTGCTTCTGGCGCACTGGAGGCCAGCCTTGCCACCGAGCTCACGCTGGCGCGGTCAAAGCTCATGCTCTGCGGCAACCCCGAGATGGTGAAGGACACCCGAGAGGCCCTCCAGGCCAAGGGCTTTGTCTCCGCCCGGTCGAGCCGTCCGGGTCAGATTGCCACCGAGAACTACTGGTAACCTCCAGCATGCTCTACCACTTCCATGAACTTCAGCGGGCCTTTCTCAAGCCCGCTTCCTCGTGGGCCGAATCCGCAGCGCAGCTCTATCGCAACCCGTATTCGCCGCTGTCCTATTCACCCGTGTCCAAGCGCATTGCCGCCGCGCTCGATCTCGCACATCGGCTCGGCAAGGATTACGAGAAGCCCGAGTGGCAGATCGAGGGTGTGACGACCGCACCGGTGTGGTCGCATCCGTTTTGCAATCTTCTGCGCTTCGACCTGGAGCAGCCCAGCCGGGCCAGGCAGCCCAAGCCCAGGCTCCTGGTGGTGGCCCCGTTGTCGGGCCACCATGCAACCCTGCTGCGGGACACCGTCCGAACACTCCTCGAAGACCATGAGGTCTTCATCACCGACTGGGTCGATGCCCGCATGGTGCCGCTCACCGATGGGCCCTTCGGCCTCGATGACTACGTGGCCCTCATTGAATCGGTGATTCGGCACCTGGGCGCTGGGCTGCACATCGTCTCGGTCTGCCAGCCGACCGTGCCCGTGCTGGCGGCCGTCTCGCTCATGGCCTCGCGCGGCGAGCCCAGCCTGCCTTGCAGCATGATCATGATGGGTGGCCCCATCGACGCCCGCTCCAGCCCCACCGCCGTGAACGACCTGGCCGAGGAGCACAGCCTGTCCTGGTTCGAACGAAACGTCATTCACACGGTGCCGCAGCGTTATCCGGGCTACCTTCGCAAGGTCTACCCTGGCTTTCTGCAATACGCCGGCTTCGTGTCCATGAACCCCAGCCGACATGCGAACTCGCACTGGGATTACTTCAAGCACTTGATCAAGGGCGACGATGACGCCACCGATGCCCACCGGGCCTTCTACAACGAGTACAACGCCGTGCTCGACCTCTCCGCGCAGTTCTACCTCGACACCATTCGTGTGGTCTTCCAGGAGCACCTGCTGCCAAAAGGTGATTGGCATGTGAAGGGCGAGCACGTGAGGCCACAGGACATTCGGCAGACGGCCCTGCTCACCATTGAAGGCGCCCTCGACGACATTTCCGGCCTAGGCCAGACCAAGGCCGCGCATGCGCTCTGCAAGAACATTGCTCCGAGCCATCGACAGCACCTGGAGGTACCCGGTGCAGGCCACTTTGGCATTTTCAGCGGCCGTCGTTGGCGAACGCTGGTGGCCCCCACCATTCGGGATTTTGTTGCATCCCATGCGTGTCACTGACCCAGACACGATCGATGCGGTGCTGCCGCAGACCCAGTGCCAGCGATGTGGCTACCCGGCCTGTCGACCTTACGCAGAGGCCATTGCGCGTGGTGAGGCCGACATCAACCGTTGCCCACCCGGTGGCCAGGCCGGCATTGTTCAGCTCGCCCAACTGACGGGGCGGCCCGTGCGGCCACTCGACCCAGACTGCGGCGAGGAGGGCCCGATTCGTCGCGCATTGATTGATGAGACCCGCTGCATCGGCTGCGCCCTGTGCCTCGATGCCTGCCCCACCGATGCCATCGTGGGCGCCTTCAAGCACCTGCACACGGTGGTACGAATGGACTGCACCGGCTGTGAACTCTGCCTGCCGCCCTGCCCCGTCGACTGCATCGAGATGAACCGTCATCCTGACGACCAATGGGGCCCGACCGAGGCCGAACGTGGACGCAGTCGTTTTGAGCAGCGCCAGGCCCGACTCGATGCCGCCCCTGCAGCCACCAAGGATCACCGTGCCTTGCTCGATGCCGCGCTGGCCAAGGCCGCCCGTCGCCGGCAGGCCATGCCAGGCGGCGCCGCATGAATGCGAGCAAAAGGCTGCTCATCTTCGAGCGGTTGTCGCAGGCCATCCCCGACCCCAAGACGGAGTTGGCCTACAGCAGCCCGTTCGAACTGCTCATTGCCGTGATGCTCTCGGCCCAGGCCACCGACAAGTCTGTCAACCTGGCCACCGCCCGGCTTTTTCCAGTGGCCAACACGCCAAAGGCCATCCTCTCGCTCGGGCAGAAGGAGTTGACCCGATTCATTCAGTCCATCGGCCTCTACCGCACCAAGGCCAAGCATGTCATCGAGACCTGTGGGCTGCTGATGGCGCACCATCAGGGCCAGGTGCCCGAGGACCGTGCCGCCCTGGAGAGCCTGCCCGGCGTGGGCCGCAAGACCGCCAATGTGGTGCTCAACACCGCCTTCGGATGGGAGACCTTCGCCGTGGACACCCACATTTTCAGGGTCTCCAACCGCACCAAGCTGGCCGTGGGGAAGACCGTCTTGGCCGTTGAAAAAGGCCTTGAGCGACACGTACCCGCAGGCTATCGTCAGGGCGCCCATCACTGGCTCATCCTGCATGGCCGCTACATCTGCAAGGCACGCAAGCCAGAGTGCTGGCACTGCGGCATTGCCGACCTCTGCGAATACAAGCCCAAGACACCTGCCCCCACGCAAGACGACTGGCCACCATCCCCATGATCTTTCAGCCATCCAAGGACGAGGTGCGCCAGTTCTTCGTGAACACCTGGCAGCGGCACGGCGAGGGCCTGCCCCTGGAGCCCATGGCGCAGTTGGCTGCGGACTGGATGGTCCAGCACCCCGAATATCACGCACTGCTGAGCAGCCCAGCCGAGGCGCTTGCGCAGGAGTTTCGCGTGGAGGACGGCCAGGTGAACCCCTTTCTCCACCTCTCCATGCACCTCTCACTCGAGGAGCAAATGGCCATCGATCAACCACCGGGCGTGCGGCAGTGCATCGAGGCCCTCAGCCGCCAGCACCAAAGCCGGCACGCCGCCATGCACGAGGCCATGGAATGCCTCGGTGAGATGCTGCATCGATCCCAGGTGGATGGCGCCCCACCCGATGGCCTGCTCTACCTGGATTGCCTGCGCAGACGGGCCTCGCGATGAACCTGCTGCGTGTCGACTTTCAAAGCCTTCGACTGCTCTTGGCGGTGGCCCAGACGGGCTCCATCACACAGGCCGCTCAGCAGTGCCACCTGGCCCTCGGGGCCGCAAGCACCCGGCTGCGAGAACTGGAGGAACGACTTGGCACGGCCTTGCTGGTTCGACAGGCCCGCGGCACCGTCCTCACCGAGGCGGGTGAGCGCGTGGTGCGTCGGGCCAGGGTCATTGAACGGGAGCTGGCCCAGCTGGGCCTCGAGCTGCAAGATCTGAAAAATGGTGCGGCCGGCCACGTGCGGGTGGTGGCCAACATGAGCTCGATTGCCGCCGTCTTGCCCGCAGACCTCACCGACTTCCTCAAGACCCATCCCGGCGTTCAGATTGATCTCTCCGAGCAGACCAGCCGGGACATCCAGAGCCTGGTGGCCGATGGCCAGGCCGACATCGGCATTCTCACGAGCCCGTCCTTTCGGCAGGGCCTGCAGGCCGATCGCTACTACCAGGACGAGCTTGTGGTGACCGTGCCCGACACAACGGCCTGGCGCAAGACCAAGGCGCTCTCGGCCACGGCCCTGCTCCAGCACGACATGATTCTGCTGCAGGAGGGTGGGGCCATTGCCGAGTGGCTTGCCGACCTTGCCCGGGCCGAGGGCGTGATCCTGCGCGTTCGCGTGCGGGCCAAGGGATTCGATGCCCTGGCCCAGTTGGTCTCAGCCGGCCTCGGCATCACGGTGCTGCCCCAGCGGGTGGCCGAGCGCTTCTCGAAGGTTTTGCGGCTTCGAAGCCTGCGCCTGCAGCACCCGGAAGCCCAACGGGTGGTCTCGATCTGCACCCGTTCAGGCGGGCCCGTTCTGCCCGCGGCCCGTGACCTGCTCCTCTTTCTGAAAGGCCGGCACCGAGGGCGCCAATAGCCCAGCCGACTGCAGGCGTGCGCGAAGGTCAAGCAGGTGGATGAGCCCAGCCAGCGCCAGGCAGCCCATGGCCGCATGGCTCAGGGCAGCAGGCGCTGAGAGCCAGAAGGCCGTGAGCAGAAGCAGGCCTGGGGCCAAGGGCAGCCAGGCGGCACGCATGGGCCGTGCTGCACCCTTGCGGCGCAGCCAGACCATGAGCGCGATCCCCTCCAGCAGGGTGATGAGAAGAATGACGTCCAGCAGCCAGGCTGGCCAGGTCCATGCAAGGCTCATGGCCCGCATCTTCTCAAGCCTGGCCCCAACAAGCCTTCTCCATTCACGAAGGCTCATCCTGGAATGCCGAATTCCAAGTTGGCCGCACGGACGATAGAGTGGTGTCCAAGCTCCTCATTAAAACCACCACCGAGACCGTTCATGCCCACCTCCCCCAAGCCCAGCGCAGGCGCCCGCCTTCAGGCGGCCATGGCCGCCGAGAAGCCCCTGCAGATCATTGGCGCCATCAATGCCAACCATGCCCTGCTGGCCAAGCGGGCTGGTTTTGAGGCCATTTATTTGTCGGGAGGTGGCGTGGCTGCAGGCTCGCTGGGCCTGCCCGACCTTGGCATTACTGGCCTGGAAGATGTGCTCATCGATGTGCGCCGCATCACCGATGTCTGCGACCTTCCCCTC
The DNA here is from genome assembly GCF_965194505.1 of Hahnella aquatica (SeqCode). Classification (GTDB taxonomy): domain Bacteria; phylum Pseudomonadota; class Gammaproteobacteria; order Burkholderiales; family Burkholderiaceae_A; genus Hahnella; species Hahnella aquatica. Next base: position 1,325,498 of record NZ_OZ239144.1, read on the forward strand.
CTGGTTGACATCGACACCGGCTTTGGCGCATCTGCCTTCAACATTGGGCGCACCATTCGCTCGCTCGTGAAGGCCGGCGCAGCCGGCGTGCACCTGGAGGACCAGGTGGGTGCCAAGCGCTGTGGCCATCGGCCCGGCAAGGCGATTGTGGGCCTCGATGAGATGGTCGACCGGGTTCGGGCCGCAGTCGATGCCCGCGACGACCCCGACTTCATGATCATGGCCCGAACCGATGCGCTGGCCGTCGAGGGCCTGCAGTCGGCCATCGACCGGGCCTGCGCCTGTGTGGAGGCTGGCGCCACGGCCATCTTCCCAGAGGCCATGACCGACCTCGACATGTACAAAAAGTTTGTGGCGGCCGTGAAGGTGCCCGTGCTGGCCAACATCACCGAATTTGGCAGCACCCCCTTGTTCACGGTGGAGGAACTGCGCGGTGCGGGAGTGGCCATCGTGCTCTATCCGCTCTCGGCATTCCGCGCCATGAACAAGGCTGCACAGGCGGTCTACGAGGCCGTGCGCCGAGATGGCACACAGAAGCATGTGGTCGACCTCATGCAGACACGCCAAGAACTCTACGACGCCATTGGCTACTGGGATTACGAGAATAAACTCGACGCCCTGTTTAATCAGAAAGGATAAGTTGCTTATGTCGAATGTTGCTGAGATGCCCAACGCGCCCAAGGCCAAGAAGTCCGTGGCCCTCTCGGGCGTCACCGCCGGGAATACGGCCCTGTGCACCGTGGGTCGCACGGGCAACGACCTGGCCTACCGTGGCTACGACATCCTCGACCTGGCTGCAGCCTGCGAGTTCGAAGAGGTGGCCTACCTGCTGGTCCATGGCCAACTGCCCAATGCCACCGAATTGGCCGGCTACAAGAAGAAGCTCCGCGCCCTGCGCGGCATTCCAGCCTCAGTCATGGCCGCACTCGAAGCCCTGCCTGCCTCCTCGCATCCCATGGACGTCATGCGAACCGCTGTGTCTGCACTGGGCTGCGCCGTTCCCGAGAAGGACGACCACAGCGCCCCGGGCGCGCGCGACATCGCCGACCGCCTCATGGCCAGCCTGGGCAGCATGCTCCTCTACTGGTACCACTACAGCCACAACGGTCGCATGATCGATGTCGAGACGGACGACGATTCCATTGGCGGTCACTTTCTTCACCTGCTCCATGGCCAGACCCCGCCCGATGAATGGGTGAAGGCCATGCATGTCTCGCTCAACCTCTATGCCGAGCACGAGTTCAACGCCTCCACCTTCACGGCACGGGTCATTGCCGGAACCGGCTCGGACTTCTACTCCGCCATCGCCGGGGCCATCGGCGCCCTGCGTGGGCCCAAGCATGGGGGCGCCAACGAGATGGCCTTCGAGGTACAGAAACGCTACAACTCGCCCGACGAGGCCGAGGCCGACATTCGCCGCCGCGTCGAGAACAAAGAGGTTGTCATTGGCTTTGGCCATCCCGTCTACACCGTGAGCGACCCGCGCAACAAGGTGATTAAAGAGGTGGCCCGTGGCCTGTCGGCCCAGGCCCGGGACATGAAAATGTTCAGCATCGCCGAGCGGCTCGAGACGGTCATGTGGGACATCAAAAAGATGTTCCCCAACCTCGACTGGTTCAGTGCTGTGAGCTATCACATGATGGACGTGCCCACGGCCATGTTCACCCCGCTCTTTGTCATCTCACGCACCTCGGGCTGGAGCGCCCACATCATCGAGCAGCGCGAGGATGGAAAGATCATTCGCCCCAGCGCGAACTACATCGGCCCCGATGACCAGACATTCGTCCCCATGAAAAACCGTCGCTAAGGCCATGAACAGCGCCCATCGCAAACCACTGCCCCACAGCAAGGGCCTCGATTTCTTCGATGCCCGCCAGGCCGTCGAAGAAATCGCCCCGGGTGCCTACGATCGGCTCCCCTATACATCCAAGGTGCTCGCCGAGAACCTGGTGCGACGCTGCGACCCGGGTGCGCTCACCGAGAGCCTGCGGCAGCTCATCGAGCGACGACGCGACCTCGACTTCCCCTGGTTCCCGGCCCGCGTGGTCTGTCACGACATTCTCGGACAGACCGCCCTGGTGGATCTGGCAGGCCTTCGCGATGCCATTGCCGCCAAAGGCGGCGACCCGGCCCAGGTGAACCCCGTGGTGCCCACGCAGCTGGTGGTCGATCACTCCTTGGCAGTGGAGTGCGGTGGGGCAGACCCTCAGGCCTTCGAGAAGAACCGGGCCATTGAAGACCGTCGCAATGAAGACCGCTTTCACTTCATCGACTGGACCAAGCAGGCCTTCGAAAATGTGGATGTCATTCCACCGGGCAACGGCATCCTGCATCAGATCAACCTGGAGCGCATGTCGCCGGTCATTCAGGTACGCGATGGCGTGGCCTTCCCCGACACCCTGGTGGGCACCGACAGCCACACGCCCATGGTCGATGCCTTGGGCGTGATTGCCATTGGCGTGGGCGGACTGGAGGCCGAGAGCGTCATGCTCGGGCGGGCCTCTTACATGCGTCTTCCCGACATCGTGGGCGTGGAACTCACCGGCCGACCCCAGGCGGGCATCACGGCCACCGATGTTGTGCTCGCCCTCACGGAATTCCTGCGAAAGTCCAAGGTGGTCTCGGCCTACCTGGAGTTCTATGGCGAGGGTGCCACCGCCCTGTCGCTGGGCGATCGGGCCACCATCTCCAACATGGCGCCGGAGTACGGGGCCACGGCCGCCATGTTCTACATCGATGCACAGACCATGGCCTACCTGCGACTCACCGGCCGCGACGAGGCACAGATTGCCCTGGTGGAGAACTACGCCAGGCAGACCGGCCTGTGGGCCGATGCCATGGCCCATGCGGAGTACGAACGCGTGCTCCGGTTCGATCTCTCCACCGTGGTGCGCAACATCGCGGGGCCATCCAATCCGCACAAGCGGGTGGCCACACAAGACCTTGGTGCGGCGGGCATCTCTGGGGCCTACACGCTCGAGCCCAATCGCATGCCCGACGGCGCGGTCATCATCGCGGCCATTACCAGCTGCACGAACACCAACAATCCTCGCAACATGATTGCAGCCGGACTGCTGGCCCGCAATGCGAATCGTCTGGGCCTTGCCCGCAAGCCCTGGGTGAAGTCGTCGCTGGCCCCGGGCTCCAAGACCGTGGCCCTGTATTTACAAGCGGCGGGCCTCATGCCCGAACTCGAGCAGCTTGGCTTTGGCGTGGTGGCCTTCGCCTGCACCACCTGCAACGGCATGAGTGGGGCACTGGACCCCGCCATTCAGCAAGAGATCATCGACCGGGACCTCTATGCCACGGCGGTGCTCTCGGGCAATCGGAATTTCGATGGCCGAATTCATCCGTATGCCAAGCAGGCCTTCCTGGCCTCGCCGCCACTGGTGGTGGCCTATGCCCTGGCGGGCACCATCCGTTTCGACATCGAAAAGGATTCCTTCGGCACCGATGCCAACGGGCAGCCCATTCTGCTCAAAGACCTCTGGCCCTCCGACGACGAGATTGATGCCGTGGTGGCCCAGGCCGTTCGGCCCGAGCAGTTCCGCGCGGTCTACGAGCCCATGTTCAAGCTGCGCGTCGAGACAAATTCGCAGAAGACCAATCCGCTCTATGCCTGGCGGCCGCAGAGCACCTACATCCGGCGCCCCCCCTACTGGGAGGGTGCACTGGCCGGCGAGCGCAGCCTCAAAGGCATGCGGCCACTGGCGGTGCTCGGCGACAACATCACCACCGACCACCTCTCACCGAGCAATGCCATCATGGCCGACAGCGCGGCCGGCGAGTACCTGGCCAAGATGGGCCTGCCCGAGGAAGACTTCAACTCCTACGCCACCCACCGCGGCGACCACCTCACCGCGCAACGGGCCACCTTTGCAAACCCCAAGCTCATCAACGAGATGGCTGTGATCAACGGAAAGGTTCAACAGGGCTCCCTGGCCAGGGTCGAGCCCGAGGGCAAGGTCATGCGCATGTGGGAGGCCATCGAAACCTACATGAACCGGCGTCAGCCACTCCTCGTCATTGCTGGGGCCGACTACGGCCAGGGCTCCTCACGCGACTGGGCTGCCAAAGGCGTTCGCCTGGCCGGTGTGGAGGCCATTGTGGCCGAAGGCTTTGAGCGGATTCACCGCACCAACCTGGTGGGCATGGGTGTGCTGCCACTCGAGTTCATGCCAGGCACCACTCGGCAGACCTTGGAGATCGATGGCACCGAGACCTTCGATGTCACCGGCGATCGCCAGCCACGGGCCGAACTGCGCCTGGTCATCCACCGCCGCAATGGCGAGTCCATCACCGTGCCCGTTCGTTGCCGACTCGACACTGCAGAGGAGGTCTCCATCTACGAGGCCGGCGGCGTGCTGCAGCGCTTCGCCCAAGACTTTCTCGAGGCCAAGGCCGCCTGAGCATGGCACCGACATTCGCCTCGCAGCTCCGCATTCCCGCCACCTACATGCGGGGTGGCACCAGCAAGGGCGTCTTCTTCTGCCTCGACGACCTGCCGAATGTTGCCCGCAGCCCCGGGCCCGCAAGAGACAAGCTGCTGCTGCGTGTGATTGGTAGCCCCGACCCCTATGCCAAGCAGATCGACGGCATGGGCGGGGCCACCTCCAGCACCAGCAAGACCGTCATCCTCTCCAGAAGCAGCCGCCCCGACCACGATGTCGATTACCTGTTTGGCCAGGTCTCCATCGACTCTGCATTTGTCGACTGGAGTGGCAACTGCGGAAACCTCTCGGCCGCCGTAGGCCCCTTTGCCATTCGCAAGGGCCTCATCGATCCGAGCCGCATTCCGCAGAACGGCATGGCCACCATTCGCATCTGGCAGGCCAACATACAGAAGACCATCGTGGCCCATGTGCCCATGACCAATGGCCAAGTCCAAGAGACCGGCGACTTCGAGCTCGATGGGGTGACATTCCCGGCCGCCGAGGTGGCCCTTGAGTTCATCGACCCGGCTGCCGAAGAGGAGGGTGCAGAGGGCGCCATGTTCCCGACCGGCCATCTCATCGACGACCTGGACGTGCCCGGCATTGGCACGCTCAAGGCCACGATGATCAACGCGGGCATTCCCACCATTTTTGTCGAGGCCCAGGCCATTGGCTACACCGGGGTGGAGTTGCAAGAGGCCATCAACGGCAGTCCCGAGGCCCTGGCCTTCTTCGAGAAGATCCGCGCCCATGGCGCCGTGCGAATGGGCCTCATTCAAAGCCCCGAGCAGGCCAGTGGCCGTCAGCACACGCCCAAAATCGCCTTTGTGGCCAAGCCGGCCTCCTATACCGCATCCAGCGGGAGGCCCGTGGCAGCCTCCGAGGTCGATCTCCTCGTTCGGGCCCTCTCCATGGGCAAGCTTCACCATGCCATGATGGGCACAGCGGCCGTGGCCATTGGTGCGGCCGCGGCCATTCCGGGCACGCTGGTAAACCAGGCGGCCGGTGGCGGGGCCCGGGATGCCGTGCGTTTCGGCCACCCCTCAGGCACGCTGAGGGTCGGCGCCCAGGCGCAATGTCGAGATGGCGAGTGGACCATCACCAAGGCCATCATGAGTCGGAGTGCACGCGTTTTAATGGAGGGGTGGGTCTTCGTACCCGTGGAACAGATTTAAATTGCATCACCCAATGCGCAGCCCAGCCATTTGGTGAACAACAAATAGGGCAAGGAGACAACCATGACCGTGGCATTCAAGGACACCAAGCTCGCCGGGGTGCATCGTCGCTCCATCGACGCCAAAGAGGCCTTCTGGGCGGAGCAGGCGGCCCTCATCGACTGGTTTGAGCAGCCCAGCCAAGTCTTGGACTTCTCCAATCCGCCATTTGCCCGATGGTATGTGGGTGGCAAGACCAACCTCTGCCACAACGCCATCGACCGGCACCTGAAAGACCGGGCCGAACAAAAGGCCCTGGTCTACATCTCCACCGAGACCAACGAAGAGAAGGTCTACACCTTTGCCCAATTGCACCAGGAGGTGCAGACCATGGCCGCGGCCATGCAGTCCTTGGGGGTGACCAAAGGCTCACGGGTGCTCATTTACATGCCCATGATTGCCGAGGCGATTTTCGCCATGCTGGCCTGCGCACGCATCGGCGCCATTCATTCGGTGGTCTTTGGGGGCTTTGCTGCGCCCTCGCTCGCGGCCCGAATCGATGACGCCACACCCGTGCTCATGGTCTCCTCAGACGCCGGCATGCGTGGTGGCAAGGAGGTGCCCTACAAGCACTTGGTGGATGAAGCCTGCCGCCTCTCCAAGGCACCCCCCGCCAAGGTCCTGCTCATCAACCGCGGGCTCGCCGCCCTAGACCTGGTGGCCGGGCGGGATGTCGAGTACAGCCCCTTGCGCGAGCAGTTCGCCAAGGCCAGCGTGGCCTGCGAGCCCCTGTTGGCCACAGACCCCAGTTACATCCTCTACACCTCCGGCACCACCGGCAAGCCCAAGGGCGTGCAGCGTGACACGGGCGGCTATGCGGTGGCATTGGCCGCCTCCATGCGCCACATCTACGACTGCAAACCGGGTGAGGCCATGTTCACCACCTCCGACATTGGCTGGGTGGTGGGCCACTCCTACATTGTCTATGCGCCGCTCATCAATGGCTCGACCACCGTGGTCTACGAGGGCCTGCCCATTCGGCCCGACCCCGGCATCTGGTGGTCGATTGCCGAAAAGCATGGTGTGACCACCATGTTCTCGTCCCCCACCGCCGCACGCGTGCTCAAGAAGCAAGACCCCAAGTTCATGAGCGCGCACAACACCAGCAGGTTGCGCCGACTCTTTCTGGCCGGAGAGCCCCTCGATGAGCCGACTGCCCGCTGGATCTCCGATGCACTTGGCGGTGTGAAGATCATCGACAACTACTGGCAGACCGAGACCGGCTGGCCCATTTTGTCGGCCCAGCATGGCATCGACGTCACCGAGACCAAGTTCGGCAGCCCGAGCTTCCCAGTTTATGGCTACGACGTGCGGCTCATCGACGAATCCACCTTCCAGGAGGTGGCTGCCAATGAGAAGGGCATGCTCTGCATGGCGCCGCCGCTGCCGCCCGGCTGCCTGCAGACTGTCTGGGGAGACGACGACCGCTTCGTGAAGACCTATTTCTCGGGCGTGCCCGGCCAACTGATCTACTCCACCTTCGACTACGCCACCCGCGACCAGGACGGCTACCTCTTTATTCTGGGCCGCACCGACGACGTCATCAATGTGGCCGGCCATCGACTCGGCACCCGGGAGATCGAGGAGGCCATCCAGGCCCACAGCAATGTGGCCGAGGTGGCCGTGGTCGGCGTGGCCGATTCACTCAAAGGCCAGGTGCCCATCGCATTCGCGGTCCTTAAAGACGCGGCCAAGGCCGCCGATGAGGCTGGCCGCGCGGCCGAAGAGAAGGCCATCATGGCCACCGTGGACAAGGTGCTCGGCGCCATTGGTCGGCCCGCCCGTGTGCACTTCGTGGGCCTGCTGCCCAAGACCCGGTCGGGCAAGTTGCTACGGCGTGCCATGCAGGCGCTCGCTGAAGGACGCGACCCCGGCGACATGACGACCCTGGAAGACCCCAACGCCTTGGCGCAGATCAAGAAGGCGCTTGCTGCCTCAGAGGCGGGCTGAGATCAGACTGCCTTGGGCTCATCGCCCTTGATGCCCACCCGCTGAATCTCACCCTCGACGTCGAGGGCTGTGACCGTGAAGCACAGGCCCGCCACATGCACCTGGTCTCCAATCACAGCAGGCTTGCCAAGCCGCAGCCGAGTCCATTGGGAGAGCGTCTGGTCGAACTCATGCTCTTCGATCGCCAGGCCATAGAAGTCTGAAATGTCGCGCATGTAGGCACTGCCCAGCAGACCGAAATCACCAAAGGCCTTGCGTCGAGCGACCGGATCGGCCTGATCGGGCAGCAGGAGGTCCAGGCGCTTGGCCACGGTGCCAAGGCTCCAGCCCTGAAACACCAAAGAGGCAATGACCACCATCAGAGCCAGATGCAGCATGGTGCGGTCAGGGTCCACGCCGGCCATGATCGGGAAGATCGCCAGAATGATCGGCACCGCACCCCGAAGGCCCACCCATGAGATGAGCGTGGATTCCTTCCAGCCAAAGTGGAAAGGCATCAGGCTGATCCAGACCGCCAAGGGGCGCGCAATGAACATGAGAATAAATGCGGCTGCAAGGCCCACCCAGAGGTTGTCCAAGAAGATGGTTGGCGTGGCGAGCAACCCCAAGAGCAGGAACATACATGCCTGCGACAGCCAGGCCAGTCCGTCCATGGCGGGAATGACGGTCTTCACATACCGCGATCGCCGGTTCCCGAAGAAGAGCCCAAAAAGGTAGACCGTGAGGAATCCCGATCCGCCAAAGGCCGTGGAGGCCCCATAGAGCACCAGGCCGCCGGCCACCAGCAGAATGGCACCCAGGCCTGGGTTGTGGGCCGACTCCGCCTTGAGCCACTTGAGCATCTTGGCAAATGCAAAGTAGCCAACATAGGCCACGAGCGCGCCCACACCCGCCTGCTGGAGCAAGGCCATGGCCACATCGCCAAGGCCCAGGCTGTCCATCCCGCTGGCCACCAGCCCAATGGCCATGAGGGTCAGGAACACAGCCATCGGGTCGTTGAGCCCAGATTCAATTTCCAAGGTGGCCGAGATGCGCTCATTGAGCCGAATGCCTGCACTGCCGAGCAGCGAGAACACGGCCGCGGCATCGGTCGACGAGACGATGGCACCGATGAGCAAGGCCTGTGGCCAGGTGAGCGGCGTGATGGCCTGCAGCAGGCCCGCCAGAATGAGGCAAGAGAGCACCACACCCACCGTGGCCAGCAGCAAAGAGGGCTTTAGGGCCACTCGAAAGGTTTTCATCTGGGTGCGAAGGCCACCATCCAAGAGAATGACGGCCAGGGCCACATTGCCAAACCAGAAGGCCAGTTGATGGTCGTCGAAGGCAATGCCACCAGGACCATTCTCACCGGCCAACATGCCAATGACCAAGAAGATGAGCAGCAATGGCAGGCCCGTTCGCGAGGCCACGAGGCCCGCAAGAACACTCACCATGACCAATGTGGCGGCCACCAGAATGGTCCAACCCATTGGCTCTAGACTGAACATGGTTCTCCGCGCTAGTTAAAGAACTCGCGAACCTTGTCCATCCAGCCCTTGCTCTGTGGGCTGTGTCGGTCCCCACCCTCCTCGAGCGAGGCCTCGAAGGCTTCCAGCAATTCCTTTTGCTTGTCCGAGAGTTTCACGGGCGTCTCGATGACCACATGGCAGTAGAGATCGCCGGCCAGGCTGGTTCGAACGTTCTTGATGCCCTTACCCCGCAGCCGGAAGGTCTTGCCCGTCTGGGTGCCCTCTGGGAGGTCGAAGCTCGCCTTCCCATTGAGGGTGGGCACGTCAATGGAACCCCCGAGTGCTGCGCGAGCAAAGCCCACAGGCACCTCACAGTGCAGGTCATCGCCCTCACGCTGAAAAACGCGATGCGGCTTGAGGGTGATCTCCACATAGAGGTCGCCGGCCGGACCGCCATTGACCCCGGGCTCGCCATTGCCCGCCGACCGAATGCGCATGCCATCGTCGATGCCGGCAGGAATCTTGACCTCGAGTGTTTTTTGCTTGCGAACACGGCCCACGCCCTCGCAGCTGGTGCACGGATTGGGGATGCTCTTGCCGGACCCATGACAGGTGGGGCAGGTCTGCTGGATGGAGAAGAAACCCTGCTGCATTCGAACCTGACCCTGGCCGCCGCAGGTCTTGCAGGTCTCAGGCTTGGTGCCAGGCTTGGCCCCCGAGCCGCCGCAAGGGGTGCAGGATTCCCAGCTCGGCACCCGAATCTCGGTGGTGTAGCCCGCGGCTGCCTGTTCGAGCGTGACCTCCAGGCCATAACGCAGGTCGCTGCCACGGTAAACATTGCTGCCACCGCGGCCACCACGGCCGCCGCCACCGCGTGCCTGCCCACCGAAGATGTCACCAAAGATGTCGCCAAAGGCATCGGCAAAGCCACCGAAGTCTTGGCCCCCTGCCCCCATGCCGGCGTTGGGGTCGACACCGGCATGGCCGAAGCGATCGTAGGCCGCCCGCTTCTCTGGATCGGAGATCATCTCGTAGGCCTCCTTGGCCTCCTTGAATTTCTCCTCTGCCGTTTTGTCCCCCGGATTGCGGTCCGGGTGATGCTTCATGGCTAACTTGCGATAGGCCTTCTTGATGTCTTCATCAGAAGCATTCTTCGCGACACCGAGCACTTCATAGTAGTCACGCTTGGCCATTAATCACGTTTCACTTCTTTGAAGTCGGCGTCGACCACATCCTCCGCTTTGGCATCCGAGCCCTGCTGGCCTGCACCTGCTGCGCCTGCTGCAGCGGCTGCCGCATTGGCGTCGGCATAGACCTTCTCACCGAGCTTCTGAGAGGCCTTCATGAGGTGATCCGTCTTCGCTTCAATGTCTGCCTTGTCGTCGGTCTTGAGGGCGGCGTCCAGTAACGTGAGCGCCTCCTCAATCTTAGACTTTTCATCGGCCTCGAGCTTCTCACCATGCTCTTCGAGCGACTTCCTCACGGAGTGCGACATGGCCTCGCCTGCATTGCGGGCCTGGACCAGCTCGATGCGCTTGCGGTCTTCCTCGGCATTGGCCTCGGCATCGGCCACCATCTTGTTGATCTCGTCTTCGGAGAGGCCAGAGTTGGCCTTGATGGTGATCTTATTCTCCTTGCCCGTGGCCTTGTCCTTGGCCGAGACGTGCAGGATGCCGTTGGCATCGATGTCGAAGGTCACCTCAATCTGTGGCGTGCCGCGCGGTGAGCTTGGAATGCCCTCCAGATTGAACTCCCCGAGCATCTTGTTGGCCGCAGCGACTTCACGCTCGCCTTGGAAGACCTTGATGGTCACGGCCGGCTGGTTGTCCTCAGCCGTCGAGAAGACCTGCGAGAACTTGGTCGGGATGGTGGTGTTCTTTTGGATCATCTTGGTCATGACGCCACCAAGGGTCTCGATGCCCAGAGACAAGGGCGTGACATCGAGCAGGAGTACATCCTTGCGATCGCCTGCGAGCACGGCACCCTGCACGGCCGCGCCCACGGCCACGGCCTCGTCTGGGTTGACGTCCTTGCGGGGCTCCTTGCCGAAGAAGGTCTTCACGGCGTCCTGCACCTTGGGCATGCGGGTCATGCCGCCCACCAGGATCACATCGTCAATCTGCGAGGCCGACACACCCGCGTCCTTGAGGGCGACCTTGCAGGGCTCGATGGTGCGTGAGATGAGGTCGTCCACCAGGCCCTCAAGCTTGGCGCGGGTGAGCTTGAAGGTGAGGTGAACAGGCGCACCGTTGGCCATGGCAATGTAGGGCTCATTGAGCTCGGTCTGCTGGCTGGACGACAGCTCGATCTTGGCCCGCTCCGCAGCGGCCTTGATCCGTTGCAGGGCAATGGGGTCTTTGGAGAGATCGACGCCGTTGGTCTTCTTGAACTCATCGATGATGTGATCGATGATCCGCTGGTCGAAGTCTTCACCGCCCAGGAAGGTATCGCCGTTGGTGGAGAGCACCTCGAACTGCTTCTCGCCATCCACATCGGCGATCTCAATGATGGACACGTCGAAGGTGCCTCCGCCCAGGTCATAGACGGCGATCTTGCGGTCCTTGCCGGCGGCCTTGTCGAGGCCAAAGGCCAGGGCCGCCGCCGTGGGCTCATTGATGATGCGCTTGACGTCTAGGCCCGCGATCCGGCCAGCATCCTTGGTGGCCTGGCGCTGGGCATCGTTGAAGTAGGCCGGTACCGTGATAACCGCCTCGGTGACCTCGTGGCCAAGGTAATCTTCGGCCGTCTTCTTCATTTTGCGAAGCACCTCGGCCGAGACCTGCGGCGGAGCGAGGCGACTGTCGCGCACCGAGACCCAGGCATCGCCATTCTCGGCCTTTACAATTTGAAAAGGCATGAGGTCGATGTCTTTTTGGACCTCCTTGTCTCCAAACTTGCGGCCAATGAGGCGCTTGACGGCATACAGGGTGTTCTTGGGGTTGGTGACCGCCTGCCGCTTGGCGGGCGCACCCACGAGAATCTCGCCGTCGTCCATGTAAGCAATGATCGACGGCGTGGTGCGGGCACCCTCGCTGTTCTCAATGACCTTGGGCTGGCCTGCCTCCATGATGGCCACGCAAGAGTTGGTGGTGCCAAGGTCGATTCCAATGATTTTTGCCATGTTCGTGTCCTTCAAATCGGGTTTTGGTTAGGAGGGAAGTTGGGTGCGAAATGCTGGATTTCAAGAGGCCACGGCCACCAGGGCGGGCCGCAGCACACGCTCACCAATGAGATAGCCCTTCTGGAGCACCGACACGACATGACCCGCGGTCACGGGTGGGTCGGCCTGGGCCCCGTCGACCATGGAGACGGCCTGATGGCGGTTGGGGTCAAACTTCTCGCCAGCCGGATTCAAGGCCACGAGCCGGCCCTTCTCAAAGGCCTGCTGGAGTTGTTTCAGGGTGAGTTCCACCCCACTGGTGAGGCCCTCGAGGGTCTGGCCTTGGAGCGAGAGCGCCGTCTCCAGACTGTCGGCCACGGGCAGCAGGGCCTCGGCAAAACCTTCGATGGCGAACTTGCTCGCGTTGCCCAGTTCCTGGGCATGCCGTTTGCGCAGGTTCTCAATCTCCGCTGCCAGGCGAATCAGCTGGTCATCGCGCTCGGCCAGCAGGGACTGCGCATGGGCCAAGGGGTCTACGCTGGGCACATCGGTGGAGCCATCGGTGGCGGCAGGCTGACCAGCAGCCTGCTCGGCTGGGGGTGTTACCTGGGGGTCTTGGTCTTGCGGATGGGACGGGTCTTGTGGCGTGGCCGACATGGTCTAACGCTCCTGGAAAAAGATCGATTTCTCAGGAGATGGGGGCTTCCCCCCGCCATTTCAAGGGGAAGACCGCCAAAAATCAGGCCGCCAAGCAAACCAGGCCTGGGCCCGCCCGTGGCATGGCGCCAAAGGCTGCAGGCGATGCGCGCTCGCCTAGGCGTCGAGCCTGGCCATCAGCCCCTCGAGAATCTGACCGCCACCGTAGCTGGCCTGGACCGGTGGAATGCCACCCTTTTCCAGTTGAACAGCGCAGTACTTGAACTCGGGGATCTTGCCGACCGGGTCCAGGGCTGCGTTGGTGAGCTGATTGATCGCGGCCTCGTAATAACAAAAGGGGACAAAAATGGCACCCCTCGGCGTGGCCTCGTCGGCACGGGCATAGAGGCTGACCTCGCCGCGCCGGCTTCGCAGGGTGACGACATCCCCGGGCACAACGCCGAATCCGTCGAGGTCGAGCGGGTGGATGAGGGCCACTGGGTCTGGCTCCAGGGCGTCGAGCACCGTGGCCCGGCGGGTCATGCTGCCGGTGTGCCAGTGCTCAAGCTGCCGGCCCGTGATCAGCACCAAGGGGAAGTCTGTATCGGGCCGCTCATTGGCTGGAATGATGTCGGCCGGCACGAAGCGGGCCAGGCCCGTGGCCGTGGGAAAGCGCTCCGTAAAAATCACCCGATCGCCTGGGTCGCCTTCTTTCAGGCAGGGGTAGGTCACGGCGCCATCCTGCTCGAGCCGCGCCCAGGTGATGCCACCGATACTCGGCATGGTCTTGCGCATCTCATCGAAGACGTCCGACACGTGGCTGTATTGCCAATTGAGGCCCAGCTGCCGAGCCATGTCTTGGATGATCCAGAGGTCTTGGCGGGCCTCTCCCGGTGGCGAGACCGCCTGCCGACCCAATTGAACGAGGCGGTCGGTGTTGGTGAAGGTGCCGGTCTTTTCGGGAAACGCGCTGGCTGGCAGGATGACATCGGCCAAGTAGGCCGTCTCGGTCAGGAAGATGTCCTGCACCACGAGCAGGTCGAGCGAGGCCAGGCTGTGGCGCGCATGGTGGGCGTCGGGGTCGGACATGGCGGGGTTCTCGCCCTGGATGTACATGCCCCGAATCTCGCCACGGTCGATGGCATGCATGACCTCGACCACGGTGAGTCCAGGCTGGTCATCGAGGCTCTCCACGGGCACGCCCCAGGCCTTGGCAAATGCAGCACGCACGGCTGGGTCGCCAACCTTCTGATAATCCGGGTACACCATGGGAATGAGGCCTGCATCGGAGGCGCCCTGAACGTTGTTCTGGCCACGCAAGGGATGCAGGCCCGTGCCCGGCCGTCCGATCTGGCCCGTCATGAGGGCCAGCGCGATGAGGCAACGGGCATTGTCGGTGCCATGGACATGCTGCGAGACGCCCATGCCCCAGAGGATCATCGAGCCCTTGGAGGTGGCATAGAGGCGAGCCACCTCACGGATGGTCTGGGCATCAATCCCGCAGATGGGCGCCATCGTCTCGGGGCTGTAGCCGGACACATTCTTCTCGAGGTCTTCGTAGCCGATGGTTCTGCTGGCAATGAAGTCCTTGTCGACCAGGCCCTCGGTCACGATGACATGCATCATGGCGTTGAGCAGGGCCACATCGGTGTCGGGCTTGAACTGCAAGAAGCGGTGGGCATGCCGCGAGAGTTCTGTCTTGCGCGGGTCCATGATGATGAACTTGGTGCCATTCTTCATGGCGTTCTTCATCCAGGTGGCCGCCACGGGATGGTTCACCGTGGGGTTGGCACCGATGATCACCACCACCTCGGCCTCGGTGACATCCATGACGGGGTTGGAGACCGCACCCGAGCCGAGGCCTTCGAGCAAGGCCATCACCGAGGAGGCATGGCACAGCCGCGTGCAATGGTCGACATTGTTCGAGCCAAAGCCCGTTCGAACCAGCTTCTGAAAGAGGTAGGCCTCCTCGTTGCTGCCTTTGGCCGAGCCAAAGCCCGCGAGCGCCTTGCGCCCGTGGGTGTCTCGGATCTGCTTGAGGCCGCCGCCGGCGCGGGCCAGGGCCTCCTCCCAGGTGGCCTCGCGGAAGACACTGAGCACATCGTCTGGGTCCATCATGAAATCGCCCTGCTTGGGCGCGTCGTCTCGACGAATCAAAGGCTTGCGAAGCCGCTGTGGGTGGTGGGCATAGTCGAAGCCGTAACGGCCTTTCACACACAGCCGCTTGTGGTTGGCGGGGCCATCGCGGCCCTCCACAAACAGGATTTTGTCGTCCTTCACATGGTAGGTGAGCTGGCAGCCCACACCGCAGTACGGGCAGACGGAGTCCACCTTCTGGTCGGGCACCGTGAGGGCCGCCTCGCGCGCCGGCATGAGTGCACCGGTGGGGCAGGCCTGCACGCATTCGCCGCAGGCCACACAGGTGGAGGCGCCCATGGGGTCGTCCATGTCGAAGACGATCTTGGCGTGCTCGCCCCGGAAGGCCAGGCCAATGACATCATTCACCTGCTCATCTCGGCAGGCCCGCAGGCACCGTGTGCACTGAATGCAGGCATCGAGGTTGACGGCAATGGCCGGATGGGAGAGGTCTGCAAACACCTGGGTGCGAGGCGCAAAACGCGGCTTGCCAACACCGAGCCTCTCGGCCCAGAAGTCCACCTCGTTGTGCCGCGTGTACTCCGCCTCGGGCATGTCCGACTGCAGGAGTTCAAGCACCATTTTCTGAGACTTCACCGCCCGCTCGCTGTCGGTGGTGACCTTCATGTTGTTGGAGGGGTGCCGGCAGCAGGAAGGTGCGAGCACCCGCTCGCCATCGATCTCCACCATGCAGGCCCGGCAGTTGCCAGCGGTCTCCAAACCCTGCTTGTAGCAAAGGTGAGGAATCTTGATGCCGTTGCGCTTGGCGACCTCAAGGATGGTCTCGTGGCCAAAGCCCGTGACCGCCTTGCCATTGATCTCAAACTGAATCTCGGTGGCCTGCAGGTTCACCGTCTCGACCTTCGTGACCGCATTCATGCCTTGGACTCCCGGCCTTGGCCCGTCAGTTCATGGGGAAAGTACTTGATGACGCAGTCGATGGGATTGGGCGCCGCCTGTCCCAGTCCGCAGATGGAGGCATCTCGCATGACGGTGGAGAGATCGCCCAGAAGGTCTTGGTCCCAGTTGTCGGACTCCAGTAGCCGCACGGCCTTGGCCGTGCCCACCCGACACGGCGTGCACTGGCCACAGGATTCATCCTGGAAGAACCGCATGGTGTTCAAGGCCGCCCGTTTGGCGGTGTCATGGTGGGAGAGCACCACCACGGCGGCCGACCCAATGAAGCAGCCGTGGGGCTGCAGGGTGTCGAAGTCGAGCGGAATGTCATTCATGCGGGCCGGCAGAATGCCGCCCGAGGCCCCACCGGGCAGGTAACCGTAGAAGGTGTGGCCCGGCAGCATGCCGCCGCAGTGCTCATCGATGAGTTCCTGGATGGTGATGCCCGCAGGTGCAAGCTTCACGCCCGGCGACTTCACACGCCCAGAGACCGAGAAAGACCGCAGCCCTTTACGACCATGCCGGCCATGCGAGGCAAACCATGCCCCACCCTTCTCGAGGATTTCCCGAACCCAGTGCAGCGTCTCGAAGTTGTGCTCCAGTGTGGGCCGACCCCAGAGGCCAACCTGGGCCACATAAGGGGGGCGAAGCCGCGGCATGCCGCGCTTGCCCTCGATGGATTCGATCATGGCCGACTCTTCACCGCAGATGTAGGCACCCGCCCCCCTGCGCAGTTCGATGAGCGGCATCTTGGCCATGGGTGGGCTGGCGCGAAGGAGGTCGAGCTCCTTTTCGAGCATGGCCCGGCAGCCGTGGTATTCGTCACGCAGATAGATGTAGATGGCCTCGATGCCCACCGCCCAGGCGGCAATCAGCATGCCCTCGAGGAAACGGTGCGGGTCTTGCTCGAGGTAGGTGCGGTCTTTAAAGGTGCCAGGCTCACCCTCGTCAATGTTCACGGCCATCAGCCGAGGCGCCGGCTGATCTCGAACGATGCGCCACTTGCGGCCAGCCGGAAAGCCCGCCCCGCCCAGGCCGCGCAGGCCTGAGTCTTCCATGGTCTGCAGCACATCCTCGAGGGAACGATCGCCCGACAGGCAGGCCTTCAGCAATTGGTAACCGCCCGCGTCCACATACGCCTGAAGGCCCGTGTAGGCCTCTGGCGCGTGAAGCCGTTGCCCGCTCTTCACAGCCTGGGCAATCTTCTCCTCGGTGGCAAAGGGAATCGGGTTCTGATGCACCACGGCCGCGGGCGCCTGCTCACAACGCCCGATGCAGGGTGCATGAATCACCCGAACCTCTTTTCCAAGCAAGGCCGGCAGTCGCTCCAACAGTCTCTGTGCACCCGCCATTTCACAAGAGAGCCCATCACAGACGCGCACCGTGAGTGCCGCCGGCGGCGCTTCACCATCGCGGACCACATCGAAGTGGTGATAGAAGGTGGCGACCTCATAGACCTCGGCCTGGGCCAGGCGAAGCTCGTGGGCGAGCGCCGCCAGGTGGCCAGACGAGAGATGCCCGAAGTGATCCTGCAGCCGGTGCAGGTGCTCGATGAGATAAGCCCGATCTCGTGATGTGTCCCCCAGCAGCCCCTGGACATCCTGGAGCGCAGTTGGGTCTACACGGCGGCCCTTGGGCGCCTGTCGTTTGCGTTCCTTGGTGGCGCCTTCGACTGCGATGGGGATCACGAGCTGGTTCATTGCCTTAGACCACAGCCTTCTCGTGCATGGACTTGATCTGGTCTGCGTTGTAGCCAAGCTCAGCCAGGACCGCATCCGTGTGCTCACCGAGCAGCGGCGCACCCGTGATCTCGGGCTTCAAGTCTGAGAACTTGATCGGGCTGCCCACGGTGAGGTACTTGCCGTAGACCTTGTGATCCACTTCCACGATGGAGCCACTGGCCCGCAAAGACTTGTCTGCAGCGAGCTCTTTCATCGACAATACAGGTGCGCAGGGGATGTCGAACTTGCGAAGAATGTCGACCGCCTCGTACTTGGTCTTGTCGGCCAGCCAGCTCTCGATGAAGGCGAAGATGTCAAAGATCTTGTCTTGACGGGCGCGGGCCGTGCTGTAGGCCGGGTCTTCGATCCATTCGGGCTTGTTCAAGGCGCGGCAGATCGGCTCCCATGCATGGCCCTGGATGGTGAAGTAGATGTAAGCATTGGGGTCGGTCTCCCAGCCCTTGCACTTCAAGACCCAGCCGGGCTGGCCACCGCCGCCAGCATTGCCGCCGCGTGGCACCACGTCGCTGAACTTGCCATGGGGGTACTGGGGATACTCCTCGAGGTAGCCGAGGTGATCGAGCCGTTGCTGGTCACGCAGCTTCACGCGGCACAGGTTGAGCACGGCATCTTGCATGGAGCAGGCCACCCTCTGGCCCTTGCCCGTCTGCTGTCGGCCAATGATGGCCGTGAGAATGCCGATGGCCAGGTGCATGCCGGTGTTGCTGTCGCCAAGGGCCGCACCAGAGACGGTGGGCGGGCCATCCCAGAAGCCGGTGGTGGAGGCTGCGCCGCCAGCGCACTGGGCCACATTCTCGTAGACCTTGAGGTCTTCGTAATGGTGACCATCGCTAAAGCCCTTGACCGAGGCCACGATCATCTTGGGATTGAGCTTTTGAATGTGCTCCCAGGTGAAGCCCATGCGGTCGAGGGCGCCGGGCGCGAAGTTTTCCACCATGACATCCGACTCTTTGATGAGCTTCTCGAGCACTTCCTTGCCCTGCGGCGTTTTGGTGTCCAGGGTGAGCGAGCGCTTGTTGCTGTTGAGCATGGTGAAGTAGAGGGCGTCGGCCTCGGGCTTGTCTCGAAGCTGCGTGCGGGTGACATCACCGGAGCCTGGGCGCTCCACCTTGATGACGTCTGCACCGAACCAGGCCAGCAGCTGGGTGCAGGCCGGGCCAGCCTGGACGTGGGTGAAATCGATGATCTTGATGCCCTTCAGGGGTTTGGTTCCAGACATGCTTCTTCTCCTCTTGTGAGTTATTTCTTGGTTGCTGCACTGGTTGGATTAAGGCTGGTGATTCGACCACTCTCGGTGCCTGCGGTTTCATCGATGATGGCGTTGATCAGGGTGGGCTTGCCGGAGCGAATGGCCTCCTCCATGCCGGCCCGCAGCTCGGCCGGCGTCTTGGCATGAACACCCACGCCTCCGAAGGCCTCCATGAGCAATTCATAGCGGGCGTTCTTCACGAAGACCGTGGGTGCCACATCGGCCCCACCCGTGGGGTTGACATCGGTGCCGCGGTAGACGCCGTTGTTATTGAGGATCACCACGCAGACAGGCAGGTTGTACCGGCAAATGGTTTCCACCTCCATGCCGCTAAAGCCAAAGGCACTATCGCCCTCAATGGCAATCACGCGCTGGCCGGTCACCACGGCCGCGCCCACACAGAAGCCCATGCCGATGCCCATCACACCCCAGGTGCCCACATCGAGACGCTTGCGCGGCTTGAACATGTTCACAATGCTGCGGGTGAAGTCGAGCGCGTTGGCCCCTTCGTTCACCAGGATGGCCTCGGGGTTGGCCTCGACGATGTCCTTGACCACGGCCAGGGCGCTGTGGAAATTCATGACCGGCGGATTCTGGGACAGGGTCTCCATCATCTTGGCCATGTTCTTGTTCTTGCGCTCTGCGATGGCGTTGGCCCACTCTGCAGGCGGCTTGGGCCAATTGCCAAGACCAGCCAGCAGGGCCGAGACACAGGAGCCGATGTCGCCCACCAACGGCGCGTCGATGGCCACATTGCTGTCCATCTCGGTGGGCGCAATGTCGATCTGAATGAATTTCTTCTGGCCAGGGCTGCGAGCATCCTTGCCGCCCCAGGTCTTCCCTTTGCCATGGGATAGCAGCCAGTTCAGTCGGGCGCCAATCAACACGACCACATCGGCCTCGGCCAGCACATAGGAGCGGGCCGGCGCTGCGGAGAGCTCATGGGTGTCGGGCAGCACGCCCTTGGCCATGGACATGGGCAGATACGGAATGCCTGTCTTCTCGATGAGTGCCTGAATCTCGGCATCTGCCTGGGCGTAGGCCGCACCCTTGCCCAAAAGAACAAGGGGACGCTTGGCCTCGCGCAGCACCGAAAGCGCGCGCGACACCGCATCGGGCGCAGGAATTTGACGTGGCGCGGGATCGACCACTTTGATCAGGGAGGCCTTGCCAGCGGCCGCATCCATGGACTGGGAGAAGAGTTTTGCAGGCAGGTCGAGGTAGACGCCACCCGGCCGGCCCGAGACAGCCGCACGAATGGCCCGGGCCACGCCCACGCCGATGTCCTCGGCATGCAGGACGCGGAAGGCCGCCTTGCAGTGCGGCTTGGCGATGGCGAGCTGGTCCATCTCTTCGTAGTCACCCTGCTGCAGGTCCACGATCTCACGCTCGCTCGAGCCGCTGATGAGGATCATGGGGAAGCAGTTGGTGGTCGCATTGGCCAGGGCCGTCAGGCCATTGAGAAAGCCAGGTGCTGACACAGTGAGGCAGATCCCAGGCTTTTGCGTCAGGAAGCCGGCGATGGCGGCAGCATTGCCCGCATTCTGCTCATGGCGAAACGAAATGACGCGCATTCCCTCGGCCTGCGCCATGCGCGTGAGGTCGGTGATGGGAATGCCGGGCAGGCCGAAAATGGTGTCGATGCCGTTGAGCTTGAGGGCATCGATCACGAGATGGAAGCCATCGGTGAGCTCCACGGACTCGGAAATGTTCTTCATGTCAGAGATGTTGGTCATCTTGTCGGTCTCTCTCTAGAGGCTGCGAAATAAGGGGCTGCCCAGCCAGCATGAACCTACTGAGTCGGCGCTGTGAAGGTATGATAAGAAAGGGCTGTGAGGCGGCCATTGACGATGGTCAAGTTTCGGCGCTTTTGTGAGCCCAAAAAGCCCATTAACCCTTTTGGGAACTCGCGTTTACCCCATGTCCTCCATCGATCGGCATCCCGAGAAGAACATCATTCGTGTGCAATTGCGGCAAAACCTCGTGCTCAAAGGGGTGGGTGAGGCCGATCTGGCCGCCCTGGAGCAGCAACTCTCCATCGTCGACCGGCAAAAAGGAGAGTTTCTTCTTCACCAGGGTGTGAAGGAAATGGAACAGTACTTTGTACTCGACGGCATTCTCAAACGGGTGGTGACCAACCCCAAGGGCAAGCGCATGATTCTGCGTTTTTCAGAGGGCACCGACATCGAGACCAGTTACGCGGCCTGGCGGCTCAAGACACCAACGCCCTACAGCATTGTGGCGGTGACCAAGGCCCGGGTGGCCAAACTGCCGCTCGCCCATTGGGTGGCCTTCATTGAGGACATTCCGCCGCTCAAGCAGGCCTTCAACATCGAGGTCATGAAGCTCATGAGCGAGATCATGGCCCACACCATCACGCTACACCTGCTCGATGCGCCGGGTCGGGTGCATCGCTTCCTGCGCAAGCACCCCGATCTCTTCGACAAACTGCCCAAGAAGGAACTGGCGGCCTACCTGAACATCTCCTCCGAGACGCTCAGTCGCCTCAAGCACGCCGGCAAGATCTAGACCGTTGCCACCCGGAGCAGGTTGGTGGTGCCCGGCCGCCCAAAGGGCATTCCGGCAGTGATCACGATCTTGTCGCCTGCCACGCCAAAGCCTTCGGCCTGGCAGACCTCTCGAGCACACGAGACCATCTCATCGGCGGAGCTCACATCGGGCACCACCTTCGCATGCACACCCCAGACAAAGGCCATGCGTCGGGCTGTTTCGAGCCGTGGGGTCATGCAGAGAATGGGGGCCATGGGCCGCTGACGGGCTGCACGAAAGCTGGTGGTGCCCGACGTGGTGTAAGTGACGTTGGCGGAGGCCTTGACCACCTCGGCCACGCTTCGCATGGCTGCACAAATGGCGTCTGCCGTGGTGGGAAGCGGCTCGGGGTGCTGAGCATCCATGAGGGTGCGATAGGCCGGGTCGGCCTCCACCTCTCGAATGATGCGATCCATCATCGAGACGGCCTGAACGGGATAGGCCCCACTGGCCGATTCCGCGCTCAGCATGACCGCATCAGCACCATCGTAGATGGCACTGGCCACATCGGAGGCCTCGGCCCGCGTTGGCGTGGGCGCCGAAATCATGGACTCGAGCATTTGGGTGGCCACAATGGTCGGCTTGCCCTGCGCGCGGCAGGAACGCAGGATGCGCTTGGATGCAATCGGTACCCGCTCGGGTGGCAGTTCCACACCGAGGTCGCCTCGAGCCACCATGACGAGGTCGGAAAGCCGAACAATCTCCTCGAGATGGTCCATGGCCTGGGGCTTTTCCAGCTTGGTCATGAGCAGGGCCCGGTCGCCGATGATCTCGCGGGCCTCATGGAGGTCTTCGGGCCGTTGCACGAACGAGAGGGCCACACACTCCACACCGAGCGAGAGGGCGAAGTCGAGGTCTCGGCGGTCTTTCTCGGTGAGCACAGGGATGGGCAGGATGGCGTCGGGCACATTCACGCCCTTCCGATCGGAGAGCGGGCCGCCGGTGATGACCTTGGTCTTGATCTGGGTGGCCGTCTTGCTCACCACCTGCAGACGCAGTTTGCCATCGTCGAGCAGCAGGGACTGCCCCGGCTCGACCGCCGCGAAGAGCTCCGGATGCGGCAGGCAGATGCGCTGGGCCGAACCCGGGGACGGGTCGTTGTCGAGGATGAACTCGCTGCCGGTTTCGATCAGGGCCTTGCCGCCGCCCATGACGCCCACCCGAAGCTTCGGGCCTTGCAAGTCCGCCAGGATGGCGATCGGTCGGCCCACACGGCGCTCCACCTCACGAACCATGTCGTAACGGGCCTGATGGTCTGCATGGGTGCCATGGCTGAAGTTAAATCGAAAGACATCGGCGCCCGCCTCGTGAAGCGCCAGGATGGTCTCCACCGTGGAACTGGCGGGGCCCAGGGTGGCGATGACCCGGGCGTTTCGTTGGCGTCTCATGAGGGCTCCGAATGGATTAGTTGAGGAAGTGCATCTTCACATACCCCTGGTGCTCCTGGGTAACTTTCTCCAAGAGCTTGACCAAGGCATAGACCGTGTTGATGTGCGGCGTGGGGATGTCCGTGAGGCGACCCAGTTCAGAGACGGAGCCCACCAAGGCATCGATCTCCACACTGCGGCCCGCCTCGATGTCTTGCAGCATAGAAGTCTTGTGGGCGCCAACCTTCTCAGCCCCCTCAATTCGCTTCTCGAGCGTGACCCGAAAGGTGATGCCGAGCTTGTTGGCGATGGTCTGGGCCTCGGTCATCATGTTGGATGCCAGGTCTCGCGTGAGCGGGAACTGGCAGATGGCCTCGAGCGTGGAGTGCGATAACGCACTGATCGGGTTGAAGGTGAGGTTGCCCCAGAGCTTGAGCCAGATCTCCGCCCGAATGTTGTCGAGCACGGGGGCCTTGAAGCCCGCGCGCGTGAAGCATTCGGAGACCATGGTGGCCCGCTCACTCACGGTGCCGTCGAGCTCGCCCACTGGAAAACGCAGGCCCTCCACATGGAGGATGACGCCGGGTGCCACCAGCTCCGAGGCCGGGTAGACCACGCAGCCCAGCACACGATCCGCCGGAATCTTGCGAATGGCATCGCCCGTGGGGTCGACCGAGGCCACCTGGGTGCCCTCGTAGGGGCCGCCGTGCTTGGTGAAATACCAATAGGGAATGCCATTTTGCATGGTGACCACGACGGTCTTGGGGCCAAAAAGCTTGGGCAGGTCGTCGGCAACGTCCGCCACCTGATGCGCCTTGACCGCAAGGATCACGATGTCTTGAGGGCCGGCTTCGTCGTAATTGTTGGTGGCCTTCACATTCTTGGCAATGTGCTCGGTGCCATCTTCCATGATGAGCTTGAGGCCGTTCTCACGAATGGCCTCCAGGTTCTTTCCACGCACCATGCAGGTGACATCCTCACCGGCCAAGGCCAGCTTGCAGGCCACGAGACCACCGATTGCACCCACTCCAATGACTGCTACTTTCATACGTCCTCCCAGAGTCTTATTTTTGTGTTGAATCAACCACCACCGCGACTACTCAAAGGTATTGATCAGTGACCCAATGCCTTCGATTTGAATTTCGATCTTGCTGCCTGGCTTCATGGAGCCCACCCCCACGGAGGTACCGCAGATGATGATGTCGCCGGGATGCAGGGTCATGTCGTGCGAGATTAGGCTTACGAGTTCGGCCACGCTGAAGTGCATGTCGGCAATCGGGTAGTCCTGACGAACATCGCCGTTGAGAATGGTCTTCACCTGGAGGCTGGCGGGGTCGAGCCCCGTGGCAATCGCAGGCCCGATCGGCAGGAAGCCATCGAAGCCCTTCGAGCGCACCCATTGCGGGAAGGTGGCATCTCGAAACAGGATGTCGGCATGGGTGACATCGTTCACGCAGGTGAGACCAAAGACATGCGACATGGCGGCTTCCACCGACACGGCCGTGGCCGTCTTGCCAATCACCACGCCCAGCTCACCCTCAAAGACCACCTTGCCCTCGGCTCGGGGCCTGGGAATGACCGCCCCTGGGTCGTTGTAGGTGTTGGGTGACTTCAGCAGGTAGAGCGGCTCTGGCGGCTTGGTGAGGTTGAGCTTGGCACTGAGCTGCGCAAAGTTATTCCACAGCGCGATGACCTTGCCAGGCTCCACCGGGCGCACCAGCCGAATGGCGTCGAGTGAGAGCCGCTGGTCGGTGGGGGTGGGCGAGGCGAACATGTCCCCTCGCCAAACCTGCACGCTGCCGGCCTCCAGCGTGCCAAAGCCTGCCTCGGCCCCATGTACAAATCGAACCCATTGATGGCCCATCGCGTTGCCCTCCCTTTGTAAAACTATTTTTTTAAATAACTTCGGGTTTCCCCTGATTATGGCTTTGAATACAAAAAAAGGGCGCCCTCGGGCGCCCTTTTTTTAAATGACGCCCCGCGCTATCGCTGTCTGGAGAAGAGTTTCAAATCGGCCTCAACGGACAAGACCCCCTTCACAGCGGCCGCAACCTTCTGGGCCGCCTTGGCCTCAAACTCATCGGCCACAATGCCCGCGAGCTTGACTCGGCCCTTTTGGGCCTCAATCACAATGTGCACATCGGAGGCCTCTTCGGAGCGACGCAAGGCCGCTCGCACATGGGCCACCAGCTCGGCGTCGCGCAGCCTCTGCTGGGATTCCGGCGTTTCACGGAAGGCGGGCTGCGCGAGCAGCGCCTTCACCTGACCCACGCAGGCATCCACCGACAGGCGCTTGGTATTGAGCACCAGATCGTAGAGCAATGGATCTCCCCAGACCGCCCCGAAGCGCACCTCCATGTTGCGCGTATGGGCGGCATCACTTCGAAGCAACTCCTCTCGAACCAGGTCCTCGTCATCGGTGCCAAGCTTGGCCTTGAGCCAGGCCACACGGTTCTCCAGGGGCGCACAGACCCGGATGCACGGAATGTGGGGAATCTCGCGGAGCAGGAAGGTTGCACCCCATCCCCGAATGATCACGTTGCCCTGGGCCGCCTGCTCGAAGACAGCCTCGGCCACCAAGTTGGACAGGCTTTCGTTATCCGTGGTGATGCGGGTGAGCAGGCCGGCCCTGCCCTCCACCACGCGACGAATGAGACTGGTGGGGCCCGCCATGTTTTCGGCGACGTGGTCCACCACCTCATTCTTCACCTGAGACAGCTTGAGCTCGTGGGCCAAGGCCTCGGCCACATCCTTGCCCAGCGATGCCATCTCTTGATTCATTGCAATCACAGGCATGGTCTACCCTCTTTCCAGTTGATCTGAACTCAATTCGCAGCCGCAGACTTGGTCGGGGTCTTACCCCCTGCGTACTTGCCATAAGCCCAGGTTGCCATGGGAAGGATGGCCATGAAAATCGCCAAACTCATGATGGTCCCCACAATGCCGTTGGCAAAGAAGATGCTCATGCTCCCATCGGACATCAGCATCGACTGCCGGAAGGCATTCTCTGCACCGTTGCCCAGCACCAAGGCGAGCACCATCGGGGCCAGGGGGTACTTCAGCTTCTTGAGCACATAGCCCACGATGCCGAAGACCAGCATGTACCAGACGTCACCCATGGCACTCGCCACCGTGAAGGCACCAATCGAGCAGGCCGCCAGAATGATCGGCGCGATGATGGTAAAGGGCACGCGAAGAATGGCTGCAAAGAGTGGCACCGTGGTGAGGCAGACGATCAGCGCCGCCAGGTTGCCCAAATACATGCTGGCAATGAGGCCCCAGACAAAATCGGGCTGCTCCTTAAAGAGCAGCGGGCCAGGCTGAAGACCCCAGATCATGAGGCCGCCCAGCAAGACCGCCGCGGTAGGGGAGCCGGGGATGCCCAGCGTGAGCATGGGCAGCAGGGCAGCCGTGCCGGCGGCGTTGTTGGCGGTCTCGGGGCCGATGACACCGTCAATCTCACCGGTGCCGAACTTGTCGCCGTTCTTCGAGAACTTCTTGGCCATGCCATAGCCCACAAAGGATGCTGGCGTGGCGCCGGCCGGCGCAATGCCCAAGCAGGCCCCGAAGATCATCGAGCGCAGGAAGTTGGCCCAATGCTTGCCGAGCATCTTCCAGGTCTTGAGCACCACGCGTGGATCAATCTTCGCCGCCACCCCTTGGAACTTCAGGCCATCCTCCATCGAGACTAGAATCTCACCCAGGCCGAACATGCCGATCACCGCGATGAGGAAGGCAAAGCCACGCATGAGTTCGGTGGATTCGAAGGTCAGGCGCAGCTGCCCTGTCACCACATCGATGCCCACACAGGCCAGGGCAAAGCCGACCATCATCGAGGCAATCACCTTGACGGGCGCCTCCTTGCCCATGCTCATGAAGCTGGCGAAGGTGAGCACCATGATCGCAAAGTACTCGGGCGGGCCGAAGCGCAGGGCGTACTTGGCAATGAGCGGCGCCAAGAAGGTGATCAGCAAGACCGCGAAGAAGGCCCCAATGAAGGAGGCCGTGAACGAGGTTGTCAGCGCCTCGCCCGCCATGCCTCGCTTGGCCATGGGGTAGCCATCGAAGGTGGTGGCCACTGAATAGGAGCAGCCCGGAATGTTGAACAGAATGGAGGTGATCGCACCGCCAAAGAGCGAACCCCAGTAAATACAAGACAGCATGATGATGGCCGAGACTGGGTTCATGCTGAAGGTGAGTGGCAGGAGGATGGCGATGCCGTTGGCACCACCAAGCCCGGGCAGCACGCCCATGAGCACCCCCAGAAACACGCCTGCAAACATGAGCAGCAAATTGGTCGGCGAGAGCGCCAACGCCATTCCACCCATCAGCGCATTGAGTTCTTCCACGATTGACTCCTGTCTATCGAATGGTTGTTGTCGTTAGAAGCCGAGCATGGCTTCGATCGGGCCCTTGGGCAGCGGCACCAGGAACCATTTCTCAAACATCAGGAACACGACGATGGGCACAAGCACGGCGAATGGAATGACCTTGCCAATCTTGTAGCCACCGTTGATCATCATGAAGACTGCAATGTAGAGGGACAGCGCCACGTACAACCCTACGAATTGCATCAAGATCACGTATCCCAGCGTGGGGATGAACACCTGCAGCACCGACTTCATCTGGCTCTTCATCACAAACGGCTTGTCTCCGACCGCCTTGCCGTCTTTTGAGACGAGGGCATGAATGATCACGCCAATCGACGCAGCGAGAAGAAAGAGCCCAATGTAGAACGGGAAGAAGCCGGACTGTGGCCCCTGGTCAGCCCAGCCTGCACCGATGCGGTTGGAATCCCACATGACCAAAAGACCAAGGGCGGCAAGCACCACCGCCGTGATGATCTCCATTCGGCGGGTAGAGATCAGGCTGACATCTGACTCGGCTGACTGCTGCTGACTCATCGAAGAAACCTTTCAATTGGACAATCGACCGCGAAGAATGAGGGCCTTCAGAGACCCGCCCGCAACACACAATCAATATTTTTGAGCCTTGGGACATTGCCAGGGGCATGGCCCGCGGCGATCCGGGGAGGCCAGATGCTCAGTCCGGCGACTCCCCTTCCTTGCTGCAAAAAGACCCTTACTTGGCCATGAACCCAGCCTTGGTCATGAGGTCTTTGTGGGT
Organism: Hahnella aquatica (SeqCode); assembly: GCF_965194505.1. Lineage (GTDB taxonomy): Bacteria > Pseudomonadota > Gammaproteobacteria > Burkholderiales > Burkholderiaceae_A > Hahnella > Hahnella aquatica. Next base: position 1,353,347 of record NZ_OZ239144.1, read on the forward strand.
GGCCTCAGCTGCCTCAAGCCACTTCACATAGTCTGCACCGGACATCATGGTCTGGTTAAAGGCACCGGTTTCCATGAAGTCCTTCCACTCTGGCGTGGCGGCAACCTTCTTGAAGAGGTCTACATAAAACGCGACCACGTCAGCTGACGCACCCGGGGTGGTGAAGATGCCGCGCAGCATCTGGTACTCCACCGGCAGGCCAGCATCTTTGCAGGTCGGGATGTCGGCCCATGACTGAGTGGCTGTGACCTTCTTCGTGTAGGTGCTGCGCTTGGCATCAAAAATGCAGAGAGGCGCCAGGCTGCCCGAGCGCCAGTGCGACACGGCCTCGATGGGGTTGTTCACGGTGGAGTTGATGTGCTTGCCCACCAACTGCGTGGCCACCGCACCGCCACCCTGGAAGGGCACGTAGGTGAACTTCGCACCCGTGTTGACTTCCATGGCCACGGTGATGATCTGGTCTTCCTGCTTGGCCCCCGTGCCGCCCATCTTCATGGCACCGGCGCCAGCCTTTTTCGCAGCGTCGACATAGTCCTTGGCCGTCTTGTACTTGTCATCCACGTGCGTCCAGAGGATGAACTGGTCCAGAGCAAGCATGGAGACCGGGGTGAGGTCTTTCCAGTTGAACGGCACGCCGGTGGCCATGGGAGTGGTGTAGAGGTTGGAAAGCGTGATGATGATCTTGTGTGGCTCGCCCTTGGCGCCCTTCATGTAGAGGAAGCCCTCTGCGCCGGCACCGCCTGATTTGTTCACCACCACCATGGGCTGCTTCATGAGGTTGTGCTTGACCACAACACCCTGAACGAAACGAGCCATCTGATCGGCGCCGCCGCCGGTGCCGGCCGGGATGATGAACTCCACCGGCTTGGTGGGCTGCCAGGCAGCCTGTGCTGCAAACGGTGCGGCCAGCGTGGCCACTGTGACCATGGCTGTGGCCAGGGTCTTGCGGGCAAAAGAAGGACGGCTCTTGAGTGACTTCATGCGTTGCTCCTATCAATGGTTTTATTCTTTTTCACACCGGCATGGGAAGACCACCTCGGTGATTGAAGAATACGGTAAGACTGCTTCGAGTGGCAGCGCCAAACAATGGAAAACTTGACGCCAGTCAATAATCCCATCTCAATGGGAATCCACGGCCCATCAGAGGCTAGGGAAAACCCCAGACCCCCAAGGTCTGCTGTGTCAGGACAGGCGCAATGCCCTCGGGACGGGGCAATGGGGCGGGTGCAGTCGCCGATTCCTCAAGCCACGGACGCAAGGCAGGCGCGGCCGCAAAGACCCCCGCGCAAAGAGCCGAGGCTGACAACACCTCACGCAACAGCTGGGCGTCCACAGCCCGCAATTGCCCGAATTCAAACTGCGCATAGACCTCGCCAGTGCGCGGGCTGGCAAGGTCCACACGCGGCATGCGCTGGAGACAGGCCTTCAGGAAATGGGTGTACTGCGTGGGTGCCTCAGAGAGGTCTGCAGGGTAGACCGCGTCCGCGGAACGGGCCTGCAGATCAATGTGCCGGTAGCGGTCAATCTGCATGAACCCGATTGGGTCGAGGAGCACCAGATGGCCATTGCACCCAAATGCCATGGTCTTGGGCCGTTCCCCCTTGGGCACGGAGTTGTCCAAGAATTCGAAATGCACGACCTTCTCCGTGTTCAAGGCCCACGTGAAGAAAAGGTCCGGCATGCCGGTGTAGGCTTCCACATTGTGGGCCAACAGATCATCAACTGGTTTGAAACGGCCAAACTCCAGGCCTCGGTGCCAGGCCCTCACCACCGTCTCATGGGGCGGTGTGACCATGAAGAACATGAAGATCTGATGGCCAAACCGGGTGAGCAGATTGCTGCCGGCTTCGTCAGAATCCAACGCAAAGCTGTCGAACCGGAATCGATCGATGAGCAGGTGGGTCATGCGGCCCTGCTCTGCCTTGCGGGCCATGTAACGGTCGAGCTTGCGATCGATGAGCTCCAGTTCGAGACCGGTGAGGCTTCCCGCATAGATGGCTGCCTCGCCCAGGCTGTCGTAATCCAATAGGTACTTGCGCCAGATGTCTGGACTGATCACCGCAAAGTCCTCCCAGGCCAGCCCCATTTTTCGAACCAGCTCTCGCTGCTGCAGCCGCAGGGTGCTCTTGCCGGAGGCCGACGACCCCTTCGTATTGAGCACCACCGGCTGCGGCTGGGCGGGCAGCAGCACAAAGCCCAGCCGCGCAGCCAGCCCCTGCACCTGTTGGCCCACCGCATCTCCAATCGCATCCGATGCCAGTTCATTGAGGGCCATCCGATGCGCGAGCCGACAAACCAGGTCACGCTGCGCGGCCAGCCCTCCCAGCTTGGCGCGCGCCACAGCCGCGATGCGCAGCAAGGCCCGCAGTCCGACTCGATCCGCCCTGTCCACCGCAACCGCCGACATCTCGGCCCATCGTGCGACCACCCGCTCCTCAATGTCCCAGTCCGAGTGGACCCCACCGTCGGCGATGGACTCAGAGACTGCTCGGCCGGGATCCTTGCTGGATCGACCGAATAGGCGCGACCAGAAGCCCGTCGGCGCAGGCGCAGGAGCTGCAGGCTCGTCATCGGTGAGCATGCCCATCCAGACCGAAAGACGCGCATCCAGTGCCCGCGAGCAATCCGAGTGCAAGGCCTCAAAGGCAGGGAGCGATGCTTCGATGCCGCCCGCCAACAACTGGTCGGCCATGCGACGAAAGTGAATGCCGAGGTCTTCCACCCGATCACCGGCTGGCACGAGAAGGTCTGCCGTGATGCGCACCAATAATTCATGGACCATGAGCCGATGCGGACGCCAGGCCACCAGCTCTCGAAACTCGAGCCCGGTCAGGCCTCGCAGCTCCAGCACCTCCTCGAGGCTGTTGGAGACATGCTCCCGCCGCAGAATGGTCGACAGGCCAAGATAGGCCCGCGGAATGTCAGAGAGAAGGCCGGGGTTCCATGGACCTCGTTCGGCCATGGACGTCATCCGTCAATCTGCAGCACGCCCGCGGCCCGGAAGTCTTGGAAGCTCTCCGGGTCTTGCAAGGCCTGGTACATGAGGATGGGAATCGCATTTCGCTTGATGAGTCGAGGCAGCAGCATGCCAGCCAAGAAAATGAGCAGGCCGGTGATGAACCAGCCCACGAGCACCAGGGCAAAGCCGATGCCGACAATCGGAAGCCGGATGAGCGGCAGCATCATTCGGGCGGCGAGAAATTCGTAAGCCCGGTCGGGCGGAATGTACGCCTCGAGTCGCCCCTCTCGATGGGCGGCAACGAACTCCGCATGGGTCATGGGCGCATCAGACGACCTTGGCCGCCACCATGGCTTCGATCTCTTCCTGTGAGTAGCCCAGGTGATGGAGGACGTCACTGGTGTGCTCGCCGAGCAGTGGTGAGCGCGTGACCACCGTGGGGCTCTCGGAGAGCTTGATGGGATTGCCCACGCTCAGGTAGGGGCCACGCTCGGGATGGTCCACCTCGACGATGGTGCCAGTGGCCCGGAGCGAGGGTTCGTGGGCGATTTCCTTCATCGACAGGATGGGCCCACAGGGAACATCGTACTGATTGAGGATGTCCATGACCTCGAACTTGGTCTTGGTCATGGTCCACTGCTCGATGGTGTCGAAGATCGACTTCAGCCGGGGCAGGCGGGCGGCGGCGGTGGCGTAGTCGGGGTCGGTGACCCACGCGGGCTTTCCGATGATCTTGCAGATCGGCTCCCAGACAGCCTCTTGGGTGATGAAGTAGGTATAGGCGTTGGGGTCGGTTTCCCAGCCCTTGCACTTCAGGATGGAGCCTGGCTGACCACCACCCGAGGCATTGCCCGCGCGCGGCACCGCCTCTCCGAAGACACCATCGGGAAACTGGGGATACTCCTTCATCACACCATTTCGCTCGAGGCGTTGCTGGTCGCGCAATTTCACTCGGCACAAATTCAACACGGCATCCTGCATGGGGGCAGAAACCTTCTGACCCTTGCCGGTCTCTCGCGCCTGATACAAGGCCACCACAATGCCCAGGCAGAGGTGCAGGCCGGTGCCACTGTCGCCAATCTGGGCGCCGGTGACCATGGGCGGGCCATCATCAAAGCCGGTGGTGGAGGCCGCCCCTCCGGTGCACTGGGCCACATTCTCGTAGACCTTGCAGTCTTCGTAGGGCCCTGGCCCAAAGCCTTTGATGGAGGCCAGGATCATGCGCGGGTTGATTTCTTGGATGCGCTCCCAGGTGAAGCCCATGCGATCGAGGGCCCCGGGTGCGAAGTTCTCGACCATGACATCACACGACTTGATGAGCTTCTCCAAGACCTCCTTGCCCTTCTGGTGCTTGGTGTCGAGGGTGACCGAGCGCTTGTTGTGATTGAGCATGGTGAAGTACAGGCTGTCGACGCCGGGGACGTCGCGCAGCTGGCCTCGGGTTGCATCGCCCACGCCCGGCCGCTCGACCTTGATCACGTCTGCACCGAACCAGGCCAGAAGCTGCGTGCAGGTGGGGCCCGACTGGACATGTGTGAAATCAAGAACGCGAACGCCTGCCAGGGCCTGACTCATGGCAACTCCTTCTTTACTCGAATAGTTTGTTTTGTGGGGCGAGAATGTCGTCGGTCATGCTGGCCAACTGATTGATCTTCACGCGAATGGGGGCCAGGTCTTGGCCCACATTCAGAGAGCCTGCCGCCAGAACCTCTCGGGCCAGCGTGAGTGCGGCCATGACGGCAATGCGATCGGTGCCCACGAGTTGGCCAGACTGCTTGACCTGCCGCATGCGGTAGTCCACCAGCGAGACGCAGTCCATGAGCACCGCCTGATCCTCGGGCGGACAGGCAAGCCTGTAGGAGCGATCCAGAATCTGAACCTCGACTTGGTCTTGGGTCTTCTTCAATCGCGCTCCCTTGGTTCTCTAGGACTGGCTGCCCTTGAGCAGCGCCTCGATGCGCTGGCTGGCATCGTCCATCTGCTGTCGAAGAGAGGCCACGGTGGCTTCGGACATGGTGAGGGACGCACGCAGAGACTGATTCTCCGACCGAAGTCGTTCGACCAGCAAGGCCACGGCCTTGAGCCGGTCTTCCAGAATCTGCAAGTCCTCAATCATGCACAGGATATTACAACGAGAGGCAGGGATAATCCCGGTATGCGAGTCCTGCACCTCTTCACCGTTGGCCTTTGTCTGTTGTGGGGCACGGCCGTGCCAGCCCAAGGCCTGCTCAACACCCTGACCGCACCAACAACGCCATCGGAGGGCGTGGTTCGAGTCGATGCCGTGACGGTACAACTCCTTGCGGCCCAAACGGCCGTAGCCCCGGGGCGTCCCGCTCGACTGGGCTTATTGCTGACGCACGACCCACACTGGCACACCTATTGGGAGAACCCAGGAGACTCGGGCCTGCCCACTCGCATCGAATGGTCCACTGCGTCGGGCCAGACGCTGAACGCCTCCGAAATTCGTTGGCCCACGCCAGACTGGCTTCCGGTGGGTCCGCTGGCCAGTTTCGGTTATGAGGGCAGCGTGCTGCTCTCTCAGACCGTGGACATCCCGGCCGATGCCGTCCCTGGCCAGACGCTGGAACTCATTGCGCGTGCGCAGTGGCTCGCATGCCGCGACGTTTGCATCCCTGGAGAAGCCACCCTCTTGATTCGCCTCCCCGTAGAGAGCCCCACTGCACCGCTGCTTGCGTCGAGCCAGTGGTCCACATTTGAGGCGGCCGAGCAGCGCCTGCCCCGTCCGGACAGCGCGGGCCAAGGCTACGCCGTGACCGCATCTCATTTGGTGGTCTGGGGCTTGGGTTCCGCACAGGCCCTGGAGGGCTTCTTGTTCCCTCGCAACGAAGGCCTGATCGTGCCGGCCGCCGCCCAGGTGGTCTCGGCCACCGCCAACGGCTGGCGACTCGACATTCCCTTGGCCGACTCGGCCAAACGCGTGCTGGCCGACCGAGGCGCATCGGCGCCGCTCGAGGTGGTCTGGCGCCCCAAGGGCCAAGCGCAGGGGCAGCGCTGGGCACTCACCCAAGGCCTTGCACCACAGGCCACCGAGCAGATCCGCGCATACACACCCAGCCCCATGGGCGGCAACGGCACCTCCTTGCACCTGGCCCTGGCCATTGGCCTGGCCTTCTTGGGCGGGCTCATCCTGAACCTCATGCCCTGCGTCTTTCCGGTGCTCGGGCTCAAGGTGCTGGCCCTGGGGCAGTCTGCCTCGAGCCCAACTGCCGCCCGGGGCCATGCAGCCTGGTTTGCTGTGGGCGTGGTGCTGAGCATGCTGGCCCTGGCGGGCCTGCTGCTCCTGCTGAGGGCTGCGGGCGAGAGCATCGGCTGGGGCTTTCAGCTTCAGAACCCATGGGTCGTGAGTCTGTTGGGCCTGCTCTTCGTGGGCATTGGGCTCAACCTCGCCGGTCTCTTCGAGGTGGGCACCGGCCTCACCCGCCTGGGCAGCCTGGATCGCCAGGAGGGCCCGCTCGGTGCATTCGCATCGGGCACGCTGGCGGTGGTGGTGGCCTCCCCCTGCACCGCGCCCTTCATGGGATCTGCACTGGGCTTTGCAGTCACGGCCACGACATGGGAAGCCCTGCTGGTCTTCGGCATGCTCGGGGCGGGCCTGGCCACCCCGTATGTGCTGCTGGCTGTCATTCCATCGGCCCGGGCACGCCTGCCAAAGCCGGGCGCCTGGATGGAGACCTTCCGACAGTCCCTGTCATTTCCCATGTTCGCCACCGCGGCGTGGCTCGGCTGGGTTCTATCGCAACAGAACGGTCCCGTAGCAAGCTTCGCACTGACGCTCTCCATGGTCTGCCTGGCAGTGGCTGGCTGGCTCTGGGGCCGCCGTCAGCGGCGCGGCCAGTTCACGGGCCCAGACCGCATCGCCCTGTTGCTGGCACTGCTTGCCACCGCGGGGCTGGTCGCCACCAGCGTGCAGCCCGGGCAATCGGGTGCGGGGCCATCGGCCGAGTCCAGGCCCAGCCAGGCCGGATCCAGTGCGGCGATCAACCCCACTTGGCAGGCATGGGCACCCGGCTTGCCGGAACGGCTTCAGTCGGAAGGTCAGGCGGTTTTCGTGGACTTCACCGCCGCCTGGTGCATTTCATGCCAGGCCAACAAGGCCCGTGTGCTGAGCACCGACCCCGTGGCCAGCCGCCTGGCCCTGCCGGGGATGTCGGCCCTGGTGGCGGACTGGACCCGGCAAGATCCGAACATCACGAAAGAACTTCAGCGCCATGGGCGCAGTGGGGTGCCCATGTACCTGGTATACCCCAAGGGTGGCGGTCAGCCGATCTTGCTTGGCGAGTGGCTCACGGACGACGCGGTGATGGCCGCCCTCGACCGGGCCGGCGCACCGGTGGCACCGGGCCTGGTTCGATGAGGACACCCCTCGCCACGCTGGCATTGACCGTAGAGGGCAAGCGAATGATCCTGCAGCACGAAGCCACGCTCGGTGGCGATCTTGTGCTGACGGTCTTCGATTTTTGAATCGAAAAACTCCTCCACCCGCCCACAATCCAGGCAGACCAGGTGGTCGTGGTGGGAGCCCTCGTTGAGTTCGAAGACTGACTTCCCGGATTCGAAATTCGATCGGCGCAGGAGACCCGCCTGCTCAAACTGCGTGAGCACCCGGTAGACCGTGGCCAGGCCAATGTCGACGGAATCTTGGAGAAGGATTTTATAGACGTCCTCAGCACTCAGGTGGCGGGTCTGTGACTGCTCGAAGATGGCCAGCACCTTGAGCCGGGGCAGCGTGACCTTCAGCCCCGTGCTCTTGAGGTCTGCGGCCAGGTCTTCGGAAGTCGACATGCGGCTTATGATAACGGGATTCATTCTCTATTCGCCTCGCACATGCCCCCCTCCAAATTGCCACGCGCCCTGCTCCTCGCCCCTGCCCTGCTCCTGCTGGCCGGCTGTGGCAGCATCGATCGCATCACCAAGAACCCACCCAATTGGCTCACGCCCTACCGGGCTGATATCGGCCAGGGCAACTTCATCACCCAAGACCAGGCCAGCCGCCTGCAGAAGGGCATGAGCCGAGAGCAGGTTCGTGCGCTCCTGGGCACGCCCCTGCTCGTGGATCCATTCCGAGACAACCGGTGGGATTACGTCTTCGACATTCGCCGAGGCGATGGCGGCCGAGACCGACGACGCTACTTCGTGAGGTTTGAAAAGGACCAGCTCGTGGAATGGGGTGGCGATGAGCTGCCGGCCGTGTCTGGTGATGTCATCCTGCCCATGCGGCCCGCACGCTGATGGCAACAGACCAGACCCGAATTGCGGTCGCCGGTGCCTCCGGCAAAATGGGCCAGGCCCTGGTTCAGGCCATTGCCTCCGAAGCAGGCTGCCGACTTCATGCCGCCCTGGACCGAGACGGCTCGCCGATGGCAGGCCTGGATGCCGGCCAACGGCTCGGCCTGGACACCAGCATTCTCGTGACCTCACGGCTCGACGCCCTTCAGGGGGCCGACATTCTCATCGACTTCACCCGCCCCGAGGCGAGCCTTCTGCACATGAAGGCCTGCGCGCTGCATGGTGTCGGCCTGGTGCTTGGCACCACGGGCTTTGACACCGCAGGCCGGGATGCCATCGACGAGTTCGGCCAGCACCATCGACTGGTCTTTGCACCGAACATGAGCCTGGGCGTGAACATCACATTCAAAATTCTGGAGGTTGCGGCGCGGCTGCTTCAGAAAGGCTATGACATCGAGATCACCGAGGCCCATCACCGTCAGAAGGTCGATGCCCCCTCGGGCACGGCCCTTCGGATGGGCGAGGTGGTGGCCATGGCCAGCGGGCGGGCCTGGCCTCAGGATGCAGTGTTGTCCCGAGAGGGACACACGGGCGCCCGCACCGACGCCGAGATTGGCTTCTCAGTCATTCGCGGCGGAGACATTGTGGGCGACCACACGGTGATGTTTGCCGGTCAAGGCGAACGCATTGAAATCAGCCACCGGTCGTCTTCGCGGGCGGGCTATGCCCAGGGCGCCCTGCGGGCGGCCAGGTTTCTACATCATCAGCCCGCCGGCCAGTACGACATGCAGGATGTGCTTGGCCTCGCGGCCAAGGGCTCAGGCTTAGAGCTTTAAGAGTTCCTCGGCCATCTCGAGGGAGCTGGCCTGCACGCCTTCGTCTCCGAGCATGCGTGCCACCTCGGCCGCTCGACCCTGCTGCGCGAGGCGTTGGATCTCACTGGTGGGCACACCATCGACCACCGACTTCTTCACCACCAAATGATGGTGGGCCCGGGCGGCCACTTGAGGAAGGTGCGTGACGGCCAGCACCTGATGGGCGCCGCCCAATTCGCGCAAGAGCCGGCCAATCACATGGCCGGTGTTGCCACCAATGCCGGCATCCACCTCATCGAACAAAAGAGTGGGAATCTCGGTGGCACTTGCAGCCACTGCAGCAATGGCCAGACCAACCCGCGACAACTCGCCGCCAGAGGCGATTTTCGAGAGTGGGAAGGCGGGCCCCGACGACTGGTGCCGAAAGAGAAAGATCACGTCTTCAAGGCCATGCGGGGTGGGCTCCTCGCGCGACTCGAGCGCAGCCTCGAAGGTCGTGCCCGACATGGCCAGCTCTGAAAGCCAGCCGCTCACCAAGGCCGAGAACTCGGCCGCAGCCTTTCGACGCGCCGAGGACAGCGCATTGGCAAGCTTCAAGTAGTCTGCCCGGGCCTGCGCCGCCTGACGTTCCAGGGCGGGGATGTCGGCTGCGGCCTGGGCCGCGGCCAGTTCATCGCAGGCCTCCTGCCAGACCTCGAGCAGGGCCTCGGGCCGACACTTCATCTTTCGGGCCATTTCAAAAATGGCCGACAGCCGCGCCTCCACCTGGGCCAGGCGCTCTGGGTCTAGGTCTGCGCGGTCGAGGTAGCGGGCCAAGGCGGTGGCCGCTTCACGCAATGCGATGCCTGCGGTGTCGAGGGTGTCAGCCGCAGGAACCAGCCGATCGTCTTTCTCGGAGACATGACGAATGCGCGCGGCCAGGCGCTCGGCCGAGTCTGCAAGGGGCTCATCGCCCTCCTCGAGCGCCGCCAGCGCAGCCTGCACCGTTTGAAGAATTTCGGCACCATGGGCCAGGCGGCGCTGTTCATCGGACAAGGCCTCCCACTCGCCATCGGACAGACCGAGCGAGCCGATTTCGTCCACACGCCACTGCAGCTGCTCGCGGACACCGGCCAAAGCCGCCGACTGCTGGCTGGCCGCCTCGAGGGCCGACTGCGCCTTGGCCAGGACACCATGGGCCTGGCGCACCGACTGCGCCTGCTCTTGCAGGCCCGCATGGCGATCCAGCAGTTGCAATTGCTCGCCTGCTCGGGTGAGGCCCTGATGGGCATGCTGCCCATGCACATTGACGAGCTGCTCGCCAAGCCGCTTGAGCTGCGCAAGGGTGGCCACCTGGCCGTTGATCCATGCCCGCGAACGGCCGCCCGTCTCAATGCTTCGGCGCACCAAGATGCTGCCATCGACCGTTTCGAGGCCGGCCTCGTCAAGGGTCTCGGCCACAGCGGCGGCAAGGGCGCCGGCGACTTGAAACTCACCGGTGATGTCGGCCCGGGCCGCACCCGCCCGAATCTGGATGGCGTCTGCGCGGTCTCCAAGCAGAAGGCCCATGGCATCGATGAGGATGGACTTGCCGGCACCGGTCTCGCCTGTGAGAACCGTGAAGCCATCGGTGAGGTCGAGTTCCAGGGCCGAAACGGTGACGAAATCGCGTATCGACAGGGTTCGGAGCATCGAGGGTCGTCTCTGGGTGTGGTTAGCCGAGTTCCGACGGAAAGAGTGGATCGGGCCGGCCAAGGTGAATCGGATTGGAACTCCAATGAAGCTTACGCCGCAGCATCGAGAAGTAGTCGTAACCCTTTGGATGAAGCAGACGAACGGCATGCTGGGACTTGCGGATGACGATTCGGTCGCCATCGCGCAGGGCTGTAAGGGCCTGCATGTCACAGTGCAGTTCGGTGCCCGCACCGTTGTTCACCATGACGGTGACGGTCGAGGCCATGGGCAGCACGATCGGCCGGTTCGACAGCGCCTGGGCCGCGACGGGCACCAGGATGAGCCCATCGAGGCTTGGATGCAGAATCGAGCCCCAGGCCGACAAGGCATAGGCGGTCGAGCCCGTGGGCGTGGCCGCAATGAGGCCATCGGCCCGAAGGCTCTGCATGTAGTGACCATCGACAAAGACATCGAGCTCCACCATGCGGCTCACCGCGCCACGACTGATCACTGCATCGTTGAGGGCCAAGGCCTCAAAGGCCGTCTGCCACGCCTCTCCAGAAGCCTTGCGCGTGACGGCGACATCGAGCACCCCACGGGATTCCACCTCGCCCTCTCCCGCGAGCATGCCGGGAAGGGCCTCTGGCGCCTGGGCAATGTCGAGGTCGGTCATGAAGCCCAGCCGACCCTGGTTGATGCCAATGATGGGAACGCCGAAGGCTGCGAGCTGTCGGGCCACCCCCAGCAGGGTGCCGTCTCCGCCCAGCACAATGGCAAGGTCGATTTGGGGCGCCAGGGTTTGAATATCGGCATACGCAATGCCCCCCTTTGGCGGCAGGCCGTTGGCCTGGGCCGTGTCGGACTCCACGAAAAGTTCGGCGGCAGGGGCAGCATCGGCAATCGCATTGAGCACAATCGCAAGCGACTCGGCCAGACCCGAGGTCTGGGGCCGCCCAAACACGCCAATTCGAGAGTAGACCGAGGCCATGCGAGGCATTAGACCACAGCGACCCTACAATTCAGGCATGGACAACCGCGCTCGACAACTGCTCAAGACCCTCATCGAGCGATACATTGCTGAAGGGCAGCCGGTGGGTTCTCGAGCCCTCTCGAAGTCCTCGGGCCTCGACCTGTCCCCGGCCACCATTCGCAATGTGATGTCGGACCTCGAGGAGATGGGCCTGGTGGCCAGCCCCCACACCTCCGCCGGTCGGATCCCCACCCCCAAGGGCTACCGGCTCTTCGTCGACTCCCTCATCACCGTACAGCCCCTCATGCCCGAGCAGACCGCCATGCTCCGGGGCAGCATTCCGGCCGACGCGCCCAGCCGGGTCATGGCCCATGCCGCAAGCCTGCTCTCCAACCTGTCTCATTTCGCGGGCGTGGTGAGCGCACCGCGCCGCGCCGTGTTGTTCCGACATGTCGAGTTCCTTCGCCTGGGTGAGCGCCGGCTGCTGCTGATCGTGGTCACGCCCGATGGTGAAGTCCACAACAAGGTCTTGCAGGTCGATGCCGACTACAACTCCCAGGCACTCATCGAGGCAGGCAACCACCTCACCAGCCAGTATGCTGGCCTGAGCTTTGAAGAGGTTCGGCGTCGGCTTCGGTCCGAGCTCATGGACCTGCGCGCGGATGTGGCCCGGCTCATGCTGAAGGCCGTGGATGAGGGCAATGCCGCCGTGGGAGACCCCACCAGCACCATCGTCATTTCAGGCGAGCGACGGCTCATGGATGTCTCGGAGCTCTCCCTGGATGTGAGCCGCCTCAAACAACTTTTTGACGTATTTGAGAAGAAGACCAACCTCGCCAAGCTGCTCGAATCGGCCGTGACCGCCAACGGTGTTCAGATCTTCATTGGCGGCGACTCCGACCTGGTGCCCATTGAAGACCTCTCCGTGGTGACCGCGCCTTACGAGGTCAATGGTCAGATTGTCGGAACACTTGGTGTGATTGGTCCCACCCGGATGGCGTACGATCGAATGATTCCAATCGTCGACATCACTGCTCGGCTGGTCTCCACAGCCCTCGCTCAATTGAATGGGGCCGAAGAACAGACCGCGGGCTCAAGCAAAGCAACCGAATGACCCTTCCTCTTCCTGCCAGCCTGGTTCGAGACGAACCAGCCTTTCAACATGGCTCCCGACTCCGCGTGGGGGTGCTCATGGTCAATCTGGGCACGCCCGACGCAGCCGACGGGCCCGCCCTTCGCCGCTACCTCAAGGAATTCCTCTCCGACCCACGGGTGGTGGAAATTCCAAAACTGGTCTGGTGGCCCATCCTCAACCTCATCATCCTCAACACGCGGCCAAAGAAGTCTGCAGCCAAGTACGCCTCGGTCTGGCTCGACGAGGGGTCTCCGCTGCGGGTGTATTCCGAGCGTCAGGCCGAAGGCCTGCGCCACCGACTCAAGGCCGAGGGCTACGACGTTGAGGTGGAGCTTGCCATGCGCTATGGCAACCCATCCATCGGACATGCCATGAAGGCCCTGCAGGCCCGTAAGGTGAACCGACTGCTGGTGCTGCCGCTCTATCCCCAATACTCCGCCAGCACCACGGCCACCGTGTTCGACAAGGTCTATGAGAATCTCGCGGCCATGCGAAGTCCGCCGGCCCTGCGCACCATTCGTCACTACCACGACCACCCCGGCTACATCCACGCCGTGGCCAGCCGAATCCGTGCCTACTGGGACGCCCACGGCCGCGGCGACCTGCTCCTGTTTAGTTTCCATGGCGTGCCCAAGCGCAGCCTGCTCAAGGGCGACCCCTACCACTGCGAGTGCCACAAGACAGGCCGGCTGGTGGCCCAGGCCCTGGGCCTGGCCGACGACGCCTGGCGGCTCTCGTTTCAGTCTCGCTTTGGCCGAGCAGAGTGGCTCAAGCCCTACACCTCCGAGGTGCTGGAGCACCTGCCGCAGGAAGGCATCAAGCGGCTCGATGTGGCCTGCCCCGGATTCATCTCAGACTGCCTCGAGACCCTCGAGGAGATCGCGATGGAAGGCAAAGAGGAGTTCCTGGAGGCGGGCGGCACGGAATACCGTTACATACCCTGCCTGAACGAGAGCCCACCGGCCATCGACCTGCTCTTTCGTCTCGTGGCCGAGGAGACACAGGGATGGCCCGTGAAGGGCGAGACCGATGCGAGTCGGGCAGACCGTCAGGTCAGCCGCTCGCGAGCCCTGGCCATCGGCGCCTCCGACTGAACACACCGGTCAGGCGCCTCCGGCGAAGCTGCTCAGGAGGAAGGACTGAACCGATCCCGAAGCAGGTTCTTCTGAACCTTCCCCATCACATTTCGAGGCAGGGCCTCCAGCAGGTGAATTTGTTTGGGCACCTTGTAATTCGCAATGGCGCCCTTCAATGAGGCCAATACGGCAGCCGCCTCCACCTGAGCACCCGGCTTGGCCACTACCACGGCCGTGACCGCCTCGCCGAAATCGGGGTGTGGCACACCAAACACAGCAGACTCCTCCACCCCGGGCCAGTCATCGAGCAGCTTCTCAATCTCCTTGGGATAGACGTTGTAGCCGCCCGTGATGATGAGATCTTTGCTTCGACCCACCAGGGCCAGGTAGCCATGTTCATCCCATCGGCCCACATCGCCGGTCTTGAACCAGCCATCGAGTGTGAATTCCTCTTTGGTCTTCTCGGGCATATTCCAATAGCCCCGAAAGACATTGGGCCCACGCACCTCCACGCCGCCAATGGTCGAGGCCTCACCCAGGGGGGGCAGGGGAATGACCGCCTGTGTCTCCGCACTCACGAGCCGAAGGTCCACGCCAGGCAAGGGGTGTCCCACCGTGCCGGGCCGGCGCTCGCCGTCATAAGGGTTGGTGGTGAGCATGACGGTCTCTGACATGCCATAACGCTCGAGGATTCGATGGCCTGTGCGGGCGGTGAAGGCCTCATGGGTCTCGGTGAGCATCGGGGCCGAGCCCGACACAAACAGCCGCATATGCCGCACGAGACCCGCCTGGAACCGGGGGTCTGTGAGCAGCCGAACATAGAAGGTGGGAACGCCCATCATCACGGTCACCGAGGGAAGGGCTGAGATCACGGCATCGAGGTCGAATCGCGGCAGCCAGACCATCTCACTGCTGTTGTAGAGGGCGCCATGCAGGGCCACAAACAGGCCGTGCACATGGAAGATGGGCAGGGCATGCAGCAGCACGTCACCTGGCTGCCACTGCCAGGCATGGTGGAGCACCAGGGCATTGGAGGCCAGGTTGCGATGGCTCAGCATGGCGCCCTTGCTGCGGCCCGTGGTGCCGGAGGTGTAGAGAATGGCAGCAAGGTCATCGGGGCCGGTACGCACGACCGGTGCCGCATCCGGGAACGGTGCTGCCCTGACCAGCAATGACCCATCGCGCGACTCGCCGAGGGTCTCCACAGCCCGACAGCCTGCCTGCTCGGCCAATGGGGAGATCCACTCCAGGTGCTCGGGCGAGCAGACCACCACCGCCGGCTTTGCATCGTCTAGGAAATAACCAATTTCCCCAGCCCGATAGGCCGTGTTGAGGGGTAAAAAGACAAGGCCCGCCCGAATGGTGGCCAGGTAGAGCATGACGGCCTCGGGCGACTTTTCCACCTGGGCCGCCACCCGCGCACCGGCTGGCAGTTTGAGCGACAGCAGCCAATTGGCGATCCGACCACTCGCCCGATGGAGGTCATCAAACGAATACTGCAGCCCTCCGGGGCAGGTGATGGCCACAGACCGCATGCTGTCTGAATCGGACAGCGGACGGTGCAGGAGGAAGGCGTAGAGGTTGTCGAGCTGGTCGAGTTTGCGGAGGGATGAATCCAGGTTAGTCATGACTGAAGTTGGGCTTGGTCTTGTTGAAAAATGCATCAAGCCCACGAGCATAATCCCGCGTCTCGACAAAATCCCAACAAGCCTCTCGCTGCCCCGGCGACATGATGCTGCGATCATCAAGGGCTGTGAGCAGATGAACCAGCCATTTGTTGCGCCGGGCCGCATGCGGAGCGCCCGCGGAGATGCGTGCCACGGTGGCCTGCACCTCGGGCTCCCAATCTTCATTCGGGCAGGTGCGATTGACCAGCCCCTTCTGATGTGCCTCCTGGGCAGACCAGACACGCCCCTCAAGCAAGAGTTCAAGTGAATTTGCTCGGCCCACGACACTCACGACGCAGGCCGCCTCATGGGGCGCCAAGGGAAAGCCTAGGCGGCCGATGGGCACGCCAAAGCTCGAACGGTCACTGGCAATGCGCAGGTCGCAGACGGCGGCGATCTCAAGGCCACCCCCGATGCAAGGCCCATCGATGGCCGCCACCACCGGCACCGGGCAGCTGAGAATGGCGCGAAGGGCCGAGCCGATGACCTCATCATGGTAGTGGGCCACCTGCTCGCGCGTGGCCCGCTGGGTGGGAAACTCCGAGATGTCGGCGCCTGCTGCGAAGGCATTGCCCTCCCCTCGAATGACCACCACGCGAAGTCCGGGCTCCGCCGCAAAGCGTCGAAAGCAGGTGGCAATGTCGGCCCACATGCTCACCGTCAGCGCATTGAGGCGTCCTGGGTGGGAGAGCCAGACAGTGGCCACGGAGTCGGCATGGCCGGATCGGGAGCACCAGACGCGTCCTTGGGCTGGCGGCAGACGGTCGTTCATCTCAGCGCACCGCCTTTTGCAGCACCGGCCGAGAGGCCGTGGCCTCGCCGTGCACGAAACGCTCATGGTTGACCTCGACCTCGTCGAGGTCGTAGAGGTAATTGACCATGATGCCCAGCGACTGTTTGAGCCCTTTCGGGGAGAGGTTGGCCTTGGGGTTGACCCGTTCGAGTCGGGCACCGTTGTTCAGGTGAAAACGCGCCACGGGGTCTGCCTCGCGCTCGTCGACCATGGCCGTGGTGGCCAGGTAGGCCGAGCATAAGCTCTCAAGGTGCTGGGCCCAGGCCGGGTCCTCTGCGAGGGAGAGCAGTCGTGCGGTGCTGGCCTGCGCCTCGACCACGGCCTCCCGAACCAGTCCGCGACGCTCCTCCAGCCTGACCAACTGCTTGTCAGACCAATCTGCCCGAGGAAGGCTGCCCTGCGCCACCAGCCAGTTCACCAAGGAGGGCACGGGCGAGAGGGTGCAGAAGGTCTTGAGCGAGGGAATCTCCCGCTGCAGCATTTCGGCCACGCGCTTGATCAAGAAATTGCCCAGGTGCACGCCCTTGAGGCCCGGCTGGCAGTTCGAGATGGAGTAGAACGTGGCCACCTTGAAGGCCTTGGGGTCGTCGAGGATGTCGCGCTTGCGCTCGAGCAAGGGACCGACCGCACTGGGCATCTCGGCCGAGAAGGCCACCTCAACAAAAATGAGCGGCTCCTTGGGGAGCGCCGGGTGGAAGTAGGCAAACAGGCGTCGATCCGGCTGAAGCCGGCAGCGCAGGTCGGTCCAGCCATCGATCTCGTGCACGGCCTCATGGGCAATGATCTGCTCGAGCAGCCCAGCCGGCGAATCCCAGCTTAGCTGTTCAAGCCGCAGAAAGCCCGGGTTGAACCAGGACGACAAGAGGTGATGCAGGTCGGCATCGACCGACTGCAGTTCAGGGAACCGTTTGAGCTGGGTGAGCAATTTTGCACGCAGGTCGACCAGCACGCTGCAGCCATGGGGCACGCGGTTCAGGCGGCGAAAGAGCTCCTGCCGCGGGGGTTCGGCCACCGCCACCAGGGCCACGAGATCGGCCGCCCGGCCCGAGTCTGCGTAGCGTGCTGCGGCCTCTCGAACCTGCTGACCATCGGGGTTGAAATCAGAGGCCAGGGCCTGAAAAAAGGCCAGTTGGCGCTCGGCTGTGAGGACCTGGTAGCCGGCGAGGGCTCGCTCCGCCAGGCTCTGGCTGATGGACTCTCCTGCCTCACCGAGCAGACGATGGCAGTCGTCGAGCAGCCGCATGAGGCGCTGCTGATCGGTGCTATCGGACGCGACCCGGCGAAGTCTTTCGAACATGACACGCAATTGTCAGTTTAAAAGGACAGGTTAATGGCGCCGGTTATATTCGTCAGTCGGTATATTCCCTGCCCAATTCCCCTACTCAGGCCTGCCTTGGCGACAGCCTGACCAGGGCAAAGCCCAACAAGACCATGGGCAGGCTCAGCCACTGCCCCATGCTCCAGTCCAGCCACAAGAGGCCCAAAAAGGCATCAGGCTCTCGAAAGAACTCCACGATGAATCGGGCCAGGCCGTATCCAATGAGGAAGACGCCGGACAGACGACCCAGGGGCTGGGGTCGGCGGGCCATCCACTGCAGCACCAAAAAGAGCACCAGGCCCTCCAGGGCGAACTGATAGAGCTGAGAGGGGTGTCGCGGCAGGTCGGTGCCCGAGGCGGGAAAGACCATGGCCCAGGGCACCACCGTGGGGTCGGCCAGCCGGCCCCAGAGCTCAGCATTGATGAAGTTGCCCATGCGTCCAAAGGCCAGGCCCAGTGGCACGAGCGGGGCCACGAAATCCCCCACCATCAGGAATCGTTGCCACCAGGGCCAAGGTGCAGCCCCCTCCGGCACCCCAAGGCCCTGTCGGCTTCGGGCAAACCAGGCCATGGCGAGGACGACCCCCAGCAGCCCGCCGTGAAAGGCCATGCCGCCCTGCCAGATCATGAGGATCTCCAACGGGTTGGCGAGGTAGTCGGCGGGCTTGTAAAACAACACATAGCCCAGGCGCCCACCAAGCAGCACGCCAATGACTCCAAGGAAGAGCAGGTCGTCGAGGTCACGCAGGCCCATCCGGGCGAAGCCCTCCCGTTGCAAGGTGCGTCGGCCCAGCCAGAAGAAGCTGGCAAAGGCCAGCAGGTACATCAGGCCGTACCAATGAATGGCCAGCGGCCCGATGGCCAGGGCCACCGGATCAAACCCAGGATGCATCAGGGGAGTTGACATGGCCTGAGTGTGCCAGAGGCCCGTGCACAGCCCACCGAATCGGCGACAATCGGGGCTTCTTCAAACCCCTTTCCACGAGACCATGGCCCTCAACGATCGCTCCAAGAATGTCACCGCCGGTGTGGCCCGCGCACCCAACCGCTCCATGTACTACGCCATGGGCTACAGGGAGGAAGACTTCACCAAGCCCATGGTCGGCGTGGCCAACGGACACTCCACCATCACCCCCTGCAACAGCGGACTTCAGCCACTGGCCGATGCAGCCGTGACCGCCCTGCGGCAGGCGGGCGCCAACCCGCAGCTCTTTGGCACGCCCACCATCTCCGATGGCATCGGCATGGGCACCGAGGGCATGAAGTACTCACTGGTCTCGCGCGAGGTGATTGCCGACAGCATTGAGACCTGCGTGAATGGGCAGTGGATGGATGGCGTGCTGGTCATCGGCGGCTGCGACAAGAACATGCCGGGCGGCATGATGGCCATCGCGCGAACCAACGTTCCCGCCATTTATGTCTACGGGGGCACGATCAAGCCCGGACACCACAAGGGCAAAGACCTCACCATCGTCTCGGCGTTTGAGGCCGTGGGCGAATTCACGGCCGGGCGCCTGTCCGAGGAGGACTTCAAGGCCATCGAACAGAAGGCCTGCCCAGGCTCCGGCTCCTGCGGCGGCATGTACACCGCCAACACCATGAGCTCGGCCTTCGAGGCCATGGGCATGAGCCTGCCCTATTCCTCCACCATGGCCAATGAAGACCACGAGAAGATCGAGAGCGCTGCGGCATCGGCCCGGGTGCTGATCGAGGCCATTCGCAAGGGCATCAAGCCGCGCGACATCATCACGCGACGCTCCATCGAGAATGCGGTTCGCGTGATCATGGCCACCGGCGGGTCCACCAATGCAGTGCTGCATTTCCTGGCCATTGCCCATGCAGCCGAAGTGCCCTGGACCATCGATGACTTCGAGCGCATTCGGCGCGAGACGCCCGTCTTCTGCGACCTCAAGCCCTCTGGCCAGTTTGTCATCACCGAACTCCACCAGGTGGGCGGCATTCCGCAGGTCATGAAGATGCTGCTGGAGGCCGGGCTGCTGCACGGCGACTGTCTCACCATCACCGGGCAGACGATCGCCGAGACCCTCAAGGACATTCCGGCCAGCCCACCCGCGGGTCAGACCGTCATTCGCCCCATCGGCTCGCCCATCTACAAGGAGGGGCATCTCGCCATCCTCAAGGGCAACCTCTCACCCGAGGGCTGCGTGGCCAAGATCAGTGGCCTGAAGAACCCCGTCATCACGGGTCCGGCCAGGGTCTACGACTCCGAGGACGACGCCATGGCGGCCATCATGGCCCAGTCCATTCAGGCTGGCGATGTCGTGGTGATCCGTTATGAGGGCCCCAAGGGCGGGCCCGGCATGCGTGAAATGCTGGCCCCCACTTCGGCCCTGGTGGGCCAAGGGCTCGGCGAGTCTGTGGGGCTGATCACCGACGGCCGTTTTTCCGGTGGCACCTGGGGCATGGTGGTGGGCCATGTCTCGCCCGAGGCCTATGTGGGCGGACCGATCGGCCTCATTCATGAGGGCGACAGCATCACCATCGATGCCAAGACGCTGCGCATCGAACTGCATGTGCCTGACGAGGAACTGGCCCGCCGACGGGCCGCCTGGGTCAAGCCCCAGCCCCGTTACAGGCGTGGGGTGCTCGCAAAGTTTGCAGCCCTCGCCGGTCCCGCGAGCAAGGGCGCCGTCACCGACCCGATCGGCGACATTTAACCCTACCAAAAGGCTTTGAAGAATATGGCGGCTTGCGCATATACTGTGGCGTTGTCTTTTATCTCAAGGAGATTTTGATGCGTCATTTCGTGCTGGCCGCCTCTCTAATGGCCATCGCTGGTGTTGCTCAGGCCAGCGCAGACCTCACCAAAAAGTACAACTGTGTGGCCTGCCATGCAGAAGCCTCAAAGAAGGTGGGCCCCTCTTACAAAGATGTGGCCAAGAAATATGCAGGCAAGTCCGATGCGGTGGACTACCTGACCAAAAAGATCAAGACCGGTGGTTCTGGTGTCTGGGGCCCGATCCCCATGCCCCCGCACCCCCAGGTATCGGATGCAGACTCCAAGGCCATGGCCACCTACGTCCTGTCCGTCAAGTAAACCTGCTGGGCTGTGTTAAAAAAGCCTCTGTCCTTCGACAGAGGCTTTTTCTTTTCTAGACCATGGACATCCTTCTTCAGCAGATTCTCAATGGCCTGGTGCTCGGGAGTGTCTATGCCCTGATTGCCCTGGGCTACACGATGGTCTACGGCATTCTGCAGTTGATCAACTTCACCCACGGCGAGGTGCTCATGGTGGGGGCGATGGTGTCGCTCTCCGTGGTCATGGCCCTCTCGAATGCAGTGCCCGGCACGCCCGCGGTGGTGCTGCTCTTGGCGGGGCTGGCTGCGGCCATTCCGGTCTGCATGGCCTTGTCGGCCCTCATCGAAAAACTCGCCTATCGGCCCCTGCGGAACGCCCCGCGACTCGCGCCCCTGATCACGGCCATTGGCCTGTCCATCGTGCTCCAGACCCTGGCCATGATCATCTGGAGCCCCAACCCCAGGGTCTTCCCAGACCTGCTGCCCACCGCCCCCATTGCCGTGGGCGGCGCCTTCCTGGCACCCAAGCAACTCCTCATTCTCGTGGTGGCCGCCAGCCTCATGGGCATTCTGATGCTGCTGGTTCAGCGCACCCGGCTTGGGCGCTCCATGCGGGCAGTTTCGGAGAACCCAAAGATTGCCATGCTGATGGGCGTGGATGCCAACCAGGTGATCAGCATCACCTTCATGATTGGTGCGGCCCTGGCTGCCGTGGCCGGGGTGCTGGTGGCCATGAACTACAACATCACCCACTTCACCATGGGCTTTCTGCCGGGGCTCAAGGCCTTCACTGCGGCGGTGCTGGGCGGCATTGGCAACCTGCCCGGTGCCGTGGTGGGCGGCCTGCTGCTGGGCATCATCGAGAGCCTTGGCGCGGGATACATTGGCGACATCACCGGGGGCTTCCTGGGCAGCCACTACCAGGATGTCTTTGCATTTGCCGTGCTCATCCTGGTCTTGATCTTTCGGCCCTCTGGCCTGCTCGGCGAGCGGGTCGCAGACCGCGCATGACTCCACGACAAAAGGCCATTGGGGCCACTCTGCTCATTGGCATGGCACTGCTGCTGCTGCCGTTTGTGGCGGGCGCATTCGGCAACGCCTGGATTCGCATCCTGGCCTTTGCGCTGCTCTACATCATGCTGGCCCTGGGCCTGAACATTGTGGTGGGCTATGCCGGCCTGCTCGACCTGGGCTATGTGGCCTTCTATGCGGTGGGTGCCTACCTCTATGCACTGCTCTCCTCACCCCACCTGGCCGAGCACTTTCCGTCCATTGCAGCCGCCTTTCCCACGGGCCTGCACCTCTCCATCTGGATTGTGATTCCACTGGCCGCGGCCCTGGCAGCCCTCTTTGGTGTGCTGCTGGGATTTCCGGTGCTGCGCCTGCGAGGCGACTACCTGGCGATTGTCACGCTCGGCTTTGGTGAAATCATTCGAATCTTCCTCAACAATCTCAACGCACCGATCAACCTCACCAATGGCCCACAGGGCATCAGTGGCATCGACCCCGTCTCGATCGGCGGCGTCTCTCTGGGCCGGCCGCTGGAGGTGGCGGGACTCACCATTCCCTCGGTGCAGTTGTACTACTACCTCTTTCTCGCCCTCACCCTCCTGGTCATTCTGGTGAGTGTTCGCCTTCAAGACTCTCGGATCGGGCGCGCCTGGATGGCCATTCGGGAGGATGAGATTGCAGCCAAGGCCATGGGCATCCACACCCGAAACGTCAAACTGCTGGCCTTTGCCATGGGCGCCTCATTCGGAGGGGTCTCCGGGGCCATGTTCTCGGCCTTCCAGGGCTTTGTCTCTCCCGAGAGCTTTGTGCTCATGGAGAGCATCGTGATTGTGGCCATGGTGGTGCTGGGGGGCATGGGCAATGTGAAGGGCGTGGTGCTGGGGGCTGTGCTGCTCTATGCCATTCCAGAGGCCCTTCGACATGTGGCCAAGCCCATTCAGATGCAGCTCTTCGGTGAGGAGTGGATTGCGCCAGAGGCCCTTCGCATGCTTTTGTTCGGCATGGCCATGGTGCTGATCATGCTCTACCGTCCATTGGGCCTCATTCCCCGGCGACAGGGCCATGGCTGACCAGGCCATGCTCCAGGTGGTGGGCGCCACCAAGCGATTCGGAGGCCTGCTGGCGGTCTCGAATGTCTCTCTGACCATCTCGCCAGGCCAGATCTACGGGCTCATCGGCCCCAACGGCGCGGGCAAGACCACACTCTTTAACTTGATCACCGGCCTCTACAAGGCTGATGCAGGCCAGTTTGTGCTTGATGGGCAGGCCTATGAGCCCTCGGCCGTGCATGCCGTCACCGCCGCTGGCATTGCGCGCACCTTTCAGAACATTCGACTCTTTGCCGAGCTGAGTGCCCTCGAAAATGTGATGGTGGGCCGCCACATCCGCAGTGCCGGCCTGCATGCAGGGGTCTGGGGTGCCATGCTTCGAACGCCTGGCTTTCGAGAGAACGAGAGGGCCATCCGCGCGGCAGCCGTGGCCCTGCTCGACTATGTCGGCCTCGCCGCCCAGCAAGACCAGACCGCAAAGACCCTCTCTTACGGCGACCAGCGCCGCCTGGAGATTGCGCGCGCCCTGGCCACAGAGCCCAAACTGCTGGCCCTGGACGAGCCCGCCGCAGGCATGAATGCCACCGAAAAGAACAGCCTTCGAGACCTGTTGGCTCGAATTCAATCCGATGGCAAGACCATCCTTCTGATTGAACACGATGTGCGCCTGGTCATGGGTCTGTGCACGGAGGTCACGGTGCTCGACCATGGCGAGGTGATTGCAGCCGGACCCCCGGCAGACGTGCAACGCAACCCCATGGTGGTCGAGGCCTATCTGGGCACCGGAGCCACCCATGGCTGAGGCCGCACTGCGAGTGTCTGGCCTGGTGGTTCAGTACGGCGGCATCATGGCCGTCAAAGGGCTGGACCTCACCGTTCAAGCCGGCGAGACGGTGGCCCTCATTGGCGCCAACGGCGCAGGAAAGTCCTCCACCCTGCGCGCCATCACAGGCCTGGTGCCTGCAGCGGCTGGCCAGATCTGGCACGACGGGGTCGAGATCACCCGAACACCCGGACACCTGCTGCCCGGCCGCGGCCTCGTGATGGTGCCCGAGGGCCGAGGCATTTTTGGCCGAATGACGATTGAAGAAAACCTGCGCATGGGTGCGCACGCCCGACCACAGGCCAGCCGCCATGACGTTGCAGCAGACATCCAGGCGCAGTACGACCGTTTCCCGCGCCTGGCCGAGCGCCAGCAGCAGCTGGCCGGCACCCTCTCCGGCGGTGAGCAACAGATGCTCGCCATGGCCCGAGCGCTGATGGCCCGGCCGCGCCTGCTGCTGCTGGATGAGCCCTCCATGGGGCTCTCCCCAGTGATGGTGGAGAAAATTTTTGAGCTCATTGCAGAGGTGTCCAGACAAGGCATGAGCCTGCTGCTCGTGGAACAGAACGCACGGCTCGCCCTTCAGATCGCAGGCCGCGCCGTGGTGTTGGAATCCGGCGAGAAGGTGCTCGAGGGCCGCGGCAAAGAACTGCTGCATCACCCCATGGTGCGGTCGGCCTACCTCGGGGAATAAGACGGCATGAGCCTTCCTGCAAAGTTCAGACGACCCCGCATCGGTCTGGTAGGGCATGGCGATGTCGGCAGCCGAATTCTGTCTGCGCAGGCGAGTCCGCATGGCCCCCGAATCATTCCAGTGGGGCGGCGCACCGGCTGGAACCTCGACAGCCCCAGTGACTGCAGACGCCTCGCAGCCCTGCTCACCCACTGGATCATCCTGGTGCCGCCATCAGACCAGCATGGCTCGAGAGACCTTCGCAGCCTGCGGCTGTCGGTCGAGGCCCGGGCCGCCCGGGCCCGCCGATACAGCCGCGCCAGTCAGGCGAGATTCAAGGGCGTCTACATCAGCACGACCGGCGTCTATGGCAACCATCAAGGCGCCCTTGTGGATGAGACCGCCGCCTGCAAGACACAACAGCCGCGTTCACTGAGACGGCTCCATGCGGAACGACTCTGGAGATCACTCGGCGCGCATCGGCTGCGGGTGCCCGGCATCACTGGGGCCGACCGCCTTCCCCTGGATCGCATCCGGGCGGGGCAGCCGGCCTTGAGGCCAGAGGATGATGTCTTCACCAACCATGTCGACGCAGATGACCTGGCCCGCATCTGTTGGGTGGCCCTCTGGCGAGGCGGCCGAGGGCGGGTCACCAACACGGTGATGCAGGGCCATCTTCCGATGGGCGACTACTTCGATGCCGTGGCCGATGCAGCGGGCATGCCCAGGGTTCCTCGCATCTCTGCAGAGGAACTGAAGGCGGCCATTCAACGAGGAACCGTGAGCCCCATGATGGCCAGCTTCATGCAAGACTCCAGACGGGTCTGGAGTGCTCGGCTCGGCCGCGAACTGCGCCTGCGCCTTGCGACTCCCAACATCGAGGCACTGCTCCAACGCGCCTTCGGCTAGGCCTCCAAGACCAGCCCTGCATTGGAATCTGCCGCAACCATGTGGCCAATGGGTGCGGCATCAGCAAAGCCCTCCTGACGAAAGACCGCCAGCACAGCGCCAACCGCCTCGGGTGCGCAGGACACCAGGAGGCCACCGCTGGTCTGGGGGTCTGTGATGAGGCTTCGGTCGATGTCAGACAAGCCCGGGGCATGCACCGCCTCCCCGTAGGACGACCAATTTCGGCCTGAAGCCCCGGTGATGTGGCCCGCCGCAATCATGTCCCGAACCCCGGGCAGCACCGGCAACTGCTGCAGGCTCACCCGGGCCTGCAATCCAGAGCCTTTGGCCATCTCCAAGAGGTGGCCTGCCAGGCCAAAGCCAGTGACATCCGTCAGCGCATGAACCTGTGGCATCTCTGCCAGCAGTGGGCCGGGTGTGTTGAGCCGCGTGGTGTTGTCGATCATCTGGGCATAGGCTTCGCCGTCGAACCGTCCCGCTTTCTTGAGGGCAGCCGACAGGATGCCAACGCCCAGTGGCTTTCCGAGGATCAGTGCGTCACCCGCCTTGGCATCGGCATTTCGACGAACCTTCTTGGGGTGAACCAGGCCCATGACCACCAGCCCATAAATGGGCTCGACCGAGTCGATGGTGTGGCCACCCGCAATGGGAATGCCCGCCGATGCACAGGCCGAACGACCACCATCCAGAATGCGGCCGATGGTCTGGGTGCTCAGGACACTCACCGGCATGCCCACGAGGGCCAGCGCCATGATCGGGCGGCCGCCCATGGCATAGACATCACTGATGGCGTTGGTGGCCGCAATTCTTCCAAAGTCGAATGGGTCATCGACGATGGGCATGAAGAAGTCGGTGGTGGCAATCAGGGCCTGCTCGTCGTTGAGCTGATAGACCGCTGCATCATCGGCCGTGTCGATCCCCACCAGGAGCGCTGCAGGCATCGGGAGGCCCACCCCGCCCTTGAGAATCTCGGTGAGCACGCCGGGCGCAATTTTGCAGCCACAGCCGCCGCCGTGCGAGAGCGATGTCAGTCGGGGTTCGGTCATGGCGTGGAGGCCTCGTGCTGAATGAAGAGAGACTGCAGGGTACCAACTCTGAACGGGCCGCGACAATGATCCGCATCATTCGGCCGTGCTTTCTCGATTCTCAGGCGGAATGCAGCACGTCCATCACAGCAAGCAAGGCGTTGGTCTCGGCCTTGTTGTCGGTGAGTCGGTCGCGGGCCGCATCGCTGGCGAGCTGCAGGGCCTGACGATCAGAAGGGCTCGAGAGCCAACGCTGCAATCGTGCGGCCAGGTCCGCGGCATCGCCCGACTCGAACCAGCCCGGGTGCTGCTCACCCAGAATGCCCACGTGCCCGGGAATGCGGCTGGCGACGATGGGCAGGCTCACCGCGGCAGCCTCGGCCAGCACCAGGGCCCCGCCCTCCATCCGCGAGGGTGCGATGAGGAGGTCGGCCTCCAGCATGGCCTGCCGCACGCGTTGGTGAGACACCTGACCGTCTCGCTGCACCGGTGCACGCGCTTCGCGCACAAATTCGGCCAACAGGGCATCCAGACCCGCATCGAGCACTCCGCCCAGGTGCGTGAGACGCACGGGCAATGGCTGCTGCGCCTGGGCCAGCATGGTCACGGCCCGATAGGCGGTGAGTGGGTCCTTCTCCGGCCGCACATGGCCCACCACCAATGCATGGAGTCTGGTCGGTGGCACCGACGAGGCCTGCGGCCGAGCATGCACCCCACCCTGAGCACTGGCCCCAAAGCTGCTGGTCTGCGGGATCACCACACACGGGGGTGCCTGCGGCAGCAGGCCACGAAGGCAATTGCAGGCATCGGCCTGAAGGCCCACCACGGCCTTGGACGCAAGAATGGTCTGTTCGGCCTGTTGGCGCCACGCGACCGACGTGTGGCCTTGCAGGTCTGCATAGAGGTCTGTTCCTGTGAGCACCACGGCGTAAGGCTTGCGAGCCTGCGCGAAGCGAATGCCGGCCGCATGGCTTCTGCGCGCATGAAGCAGCAGGCCACAGGAGGCGCTGGAGAGGTCGGCCACACTGGGCTCGCCCACAACAATCGATGCCGCCACACCTGCTTGCATGAGCAATCGGTGATAGCGTTCCGCCGTGCGCCAATTGCCCGAACCCGTCTCTGGCCCGTAGGGCGTCACGATGAGAAGCATGTCAAAAGGCTACACTGGATCGTGTGAAGAAATCTGTTCGTCACTGCGATGCCAAGGCACTCGAGCTGCTTTACGCCGAGTGTCTCGAGGGGCTGCGTGCTCACATGGCTCGCTTCTCAATGGCGACCGATGGCTTCCTCAAACCCTTTCCCATGTTGGAGCAGGTGAACCCGCCGCTCTGGGAGTTTGGCCACGTGGCCTGGTTCACGGAGCACTGGGTGACGCGAAACCCCAAGCGCCGCATGGGACGTCGGCTCGATGCACCCGAGCCCTCACCAAGCCGGCTTGCACAGGCCGACCTTCTCTTCAACTCCGCCACCATTCCCCACGATGAACGCTGGCAGTTGGATCAACTTGGTGAAGGGGGTGTGACTGCGTATCTCGAGGCCTGCTTCTCCGAGGCCCTATCAGACCTCATGCGTGACGCCCATGGTGATGCAGACCTCTACTTTCACCGGCTCAGCCTGGCCCATGCCTGCATGCACCTGGAGGCCTTCGAGATGACGGCCCAGACCCTCGGCCTTGCGCCTGGCCTGAGCGAACCCCCGAGGGGCAATTCATGCTCACAAGACTCGCAGCAATGGATCTGTGTTCCGGCCCAACGGCTGCATGTGGCGCCCCCTGCCGATCAGTTTCACTTCGACAACGAGCGTTCGGCCCTTGAGGCCGACCTGCAACCGTTCCAGATCGACCAACAGCCTGTGAGCATGGCGTTGTTCTGGGCCTTCGTGGGCGATGGCGGCTACGAACGCCCCTCGCTCTGGTCAGCACCCGGCTGGCAGTGGCGAGAGGCCGCCAACATCACGGGGCCGCTCCACCTTCGCCACGACGGCACACGGCTGCAGTGCCGCCTGGGCCATCAGTGGCTTGATGCACGGCCAAACCAGCCCATGGTCCATGTCTGCCTTCATGAGGCACAGGCCTGGTGCAACTGGGCGGGGCGCCGCCTCCCTTCAGAGGCCGAGTGGGTTGCGGCCGCGCAGGCCGGCATGGCCTGGGGTGATGTCTGGGAATGGACGAGCAGCCCATTCCTGCCCTTTGCGGGCTTCGAGGCCGACCCTTACGTGGAGTATTCGGCGCCCTGGTTCGGAGACCATTGGGTGCTCAAGGGTGCGTCCAGCCAAACCCATGTTGCGCTGAAAGACCTGCGCTATCGAAACTTCTACCGACCGCACCGGCGAGATGTGTTCGCGGGTTTTCGGAGTGTTCAGGCAGATGCATCGGGCACGGAAACGAACTCGGCAAATCCGGCCGAGGCACTTCGGTAGGCGGCCACAACGCGGTAGCCCGCCTTGCGCAGCAGCTCGGCAAAATCGGCCTCGGTGTACTTGTACGAATTCTCGGTGTGCAGCGTCTCGCCCGCATGGAAGACCCGGCGGCCACCGGGCCATGTCACGGTCACATCGTGCCGGGCCACCAGGTGCATCTCAATGCGTGAGGCCTTCGCATTGAAGAGCGCCTTGTGGGACCAGTCCCTGGGGTTGAAATCGGTTTGAACCGATCGATTCAGCACCCGAAGCAGGTTGAGGTTGAAGGCCGCGGTCACACCCAAAGCGTCGTCATAGGCGGCCTCTAGCTCCTCAATGGGCTTGACGAGATCGATACCGATGACCAGCGCAGTAGCCCCGTGGTCTCGGGCAAGCTCCCGCAGAAATTCGGCGGCCTGCTGGGGGTGAAAGTTCCCAATGCTAGAGCCTGGGTAGAAAAATACGCGCGGGCTCTCGCTGGGAATGAGCCCCTCCAGGCAGTTCACTGGCAGGCCCTTGGCGAAGTCCACCACCAGGCCCGACAGCACGGGCGCATCTGGCCGCCGGGAGACCACCTTCAGTGCATCGCGAAGGTAGGCCTCGGAGACATCAACCGCCAGATAGGTTTTAGGCCGAATGCTCGCAAACAGGCTTGCAGCCTTGCAGCAATCCCCGGCGCCCAGGTCGATGAAGGTGCAGTCGGCTGGCAACTGCGCGGCGATGTCGCCCTGATGAAGGGCGAAGATGTCTCGCTCATCACGCGTGGCCCGGTACTCATCGAGCAGCGTAATGGCATTGAACAAATGCGAGCCGAGGGCATCGTAAAAAAAGGCGGGCGAGACCACCGCCTGGGGCATGAGAAGGTCTTCGAGGACTTCTCGAGACCCGCCGGCTGCGCTCGGAGTCCTCAAGACAGAGATGGGTATGTCGACATTCATCCCCGCAGTAAAGCACATGACTTTTCTAAACCGACATAATGTCGGCATGAAAAAACATTCCTTCCTCACGCAAGTCGTACTCACGTCACTCCTCGTCATGGGCCTGGTCTCTCCTGGCCGCGCCGAGCAAATGCTGAGAATCTCCAGCATTCCAGAGGAGGCCGCCACCGAGCAGGTTCGCAAGCTCAAGCCCCTGGCGGATTACCTCTCCCGGGAGACTGGCATGAAGGTCATCTTCACGCCGGTGAATGACTACCCTGCGGCCGTCGAGGCCCTGGTGAACAAGAAGATCGATCTTGTCTGGCTCGGAGGCTCCACCTTCGTTCAGGCCAAGATTCGCTCCAAGAACACGGTGGTGCCGCTCCTCCAGCGCCAGGAGGATACCGATTTCAAATCGGTCTTCATCACCCGCGTGGGCTCTGGCATCACCAAACTCCAAGACCTCAAGGGAAAGACCGTGAGCTTTGGCTCGCCCTCGAGCACCTCTGGCCACCTCATGCCACGCAAGTTCCTGATGGAAGTAGGCCTTGAGCCCGAGCGTGATTTTCGACGAATCGCCTACAGCAAGGCCCACGATGCCGCCATCGCTGCAGTGGCCAGCGGGCAAGTCGATGCCGCCGCCATCGACATCACGGTCTGGCAGAAGTTTGTCTCAGAGCAGCTCGTGGACACCACCAAGGTGGCTGTCTTTCACACCACCCCTGGTTTCTACAACTACAACTGGACTGTCCACCAGGATATGCCCAAGGCACTTCAAGAGAAGATCGTGTCGGCCTTTCTCAAGCTGAGCCCGTCCACCCCAGAGGGCCAAGAGATCCTAAAGCTCAATCGGGCCACACGCTACATCCGCACCGAGGCCAAGAACTACGACGGCATCGAGGCGGCGGCCCGCGCAGCCGGCCTGCTCGCGACGCCCTAGCATGCTGGGGCTTCAAGATTGCAGCCACCATCACCCGGGGGCTGCTGCAGGCCGTTGGGCCCTTCGCGATGTCTCGTTGCAGATTGCACCGGGTGAGCAGGTGGCCATCATTGGCCCCTCTGGTGCAGGCAAGACCAGCCTCATTCATGTGCTCGCCCTGGCCATGCGGCCTACGCAGGGACAATTTGAGTTCCAGGGCCAGGCGGCCTGGGCCCTGGGCGCGCGGCAGCGGCACCGGCTTCGCGCATCGCTCCTGCTGGTGCCTCAGGTGCCACCCTTGCCACCCCGGCAGCGGGTGGTCACGAGCCTGATGGCCGCCCGGCTCTCTCAGATGAGCCTGCTGCGCAGCCTCGTCTCGCTGGTGTACCCGGCCGATATTCCAGCTGCCCACCAGGCACTCTGCGCCTTCGACATCGAGGACAAACTGTTTGAACGGGTGGACCGCCTCTCGGGCGGAGAGCGCCAACGCGTGGGCCTTGCCCGCTGCCTGATGACCAAGGCTCGCACCTGGCTACTGGACGAGCCCCTGTCCGCCCTGGATCCGATTCGAGCGAAATCCTGCCTCGAGGTCGTCTGCTCAGAGGCCGCACGCACCCAGGCCACTCTGGTGGTCAGCCTCCACCAGGTGGAACTGGCCCTGGCCCATTTCCCAAGAATCATTGGCCTTCGGGATGGCCGCATCCTCTTTGACATTCAACGCAGCAAGCTTCTGCCCGACCAGGTGAGCGCCCTTTATTCCGGCGATGCAGACCACGGCATGGCACCCACCGCCGCGGCCCCCATGGACGACCCGTGGTCGATCCGGCCATCCGTGCCACTGACCGGCTGCCGATGACGCTTGGCCCCATGCATCATCGCGATCCGGCCTGGACATCGCGCTGGCTGGCCGCATCCATTGGCCTCATGCTGCTCTGGCCACTCCTGCTCATCACCGAGTTCCAGCCCGCACGACTCTTGTCACCGGCCTCGCTCGCGGAGATGGGCCGCTTCCTTCAGAGCTTTCTGCCGCCGCGTGTGGATGCAGAGTTCTTGGCCCTGTTGGCAGGTTCTGCGTGGAAGACCGTGGCCATGGCCACTGCGGGCCTGGCCTTGGCACTCGTGGTGGCCATTCCCATGGCAATTCTGACCACCGAGCGCCTCTCGATCGGCGCCACCGAGGGGCGCATGCATCCACTGGCCAAGGCTGCACGCCAACTGCTCCGAGGCATCATGGCCATTCTGCGTTCCGTGCCCGAACTGGTCTGGGCCCTCATGTTCGTAAGGGTTGTGGGCCTGGGGCCGACCGCAGGGGTGCTGGCCATTGCCATCACCTACAGCGGGATGCTCGGAAAGGTCTATGCAGAGATTCTCGAGAGCGGCCCGCCCGAGGCCTGCCGTAGCCTCATTCAGTCAGGGGCCGGTCGGCTCCAAGCATTGACCTATGGGCTGATTCCCCAGAACGCGACGGAACTCATTTCTTACACGGTCTACCGATGGGAGTGCGCGATTCGTTCATCGGTGGTGCTCGGCTTCGTGGGCGCAGGGGGGCTCGGCCAGGAGCTCGAGCAGTCGATGGCCATGTTTGCTGGTGGGGAAGTGGCCTCGATCCTGCTCGTCTTCATCGGCCTGGTGGCCCTGGCAGACCTGCTCAGCCGCCTGCTTCGGCGGCCACTGGACGCACCATGAAAGACCCTGCGGCCAACCAGCCCTACCGGCTCTCGCCCGAGCTGCGACGGGGCCGTTGCTGGGGATGCTGGCTGCTGGCCGGCATTCTCGTGATGCTGGCCGCCAGCGTGGCCAGCCTGGAGTTGCAGCTCACCGCCATCTTCTGGCCCGAGAACCTGGCGCGGCTTGGCGCCTTCTGGAGCGAACTCTTCCCGCCCAATCTGTCGCCCGACTTCCTCGAACGCGTGGGCCTGGCCAGCCTCGAGACGCTGGCCATGTCTGCCCTGGGCACACTGCTGGCCATGCTCATGGGCCTGCTCCTGGCGGTCTTGCGGCACCCCATCACCGGCCTGCTGCTCAATGTCTTGCGGGCCATTCCGGAACTCGTCTGGGCGGCCCTGCTGCTCATTTCTGCAGGCCTTGGCCCCTTTGCGGGCACCCTGGCCCTGGCCATCCACACCACGGGCGTGCTGGGCCGCCTGTTTGCCGAGGCCCTCGAGAATGCACCCGCACACCCAGGTGAGACCCTGGCCCGGTTGGGCGCCTCACGGGCGCAGGTCTTCTTCTATGCCACCCTGCCGCAGGCCATGCCGCAGCTGCTGGCCTACAGCCTCTACCGTTGGGAGAACAACATTCGGGCCGCCACGGTGCTCGGGGTCGTGGGTGCAGGCGGCCTGGGCCAGATGCTCATGATTCACCTCAGCCTGTTTCAGATGAACAGCATGGCCACGGTGCTGTTGGCCATGCTCGTGCTGGTGCTGGCCGTGGACCAGCTGAGCGCCTGGCTGCGGCAGCGTCTCTAACGCTCCACGAAGGCCCGCTCAATCACGTAGTCGCCCGGCTGGCCAAGGCCCGGCGAGACCGCAAAGCCCTGGGCATCGAGCATCTCGGCGGTTTCCTTGAGCATGGACGGGCTGCCACAAATCATGCCGCGGTCGAGGCCGGGATCGAGCAGCGGCAGGCCAATGTCTTCGAAGAGCTTTCCCGAGGCCATGGCGGTCGTGAGGCGTCCCGTGTGGGAAAAGGCCTCTCGGGTCACCGTGGGGTAATAGATGAGCTGGTTGGTCACCATCTCGCCCAAGAACTCATGCTGAGGCAGTTCCTTGGTGATGTACTCGCCATAGGCCAGTTCACTCACCAGTCGCACGCCATGAATGAGCACCACCTTCTCGAACCGCTCGTAGGTGTCTGGGTCTCGGATGATGCTCATGAAGGGGGCCAGCCCGGTGCCAGTGGAGAACAAATAGAGGTGCCGGCCAGGCTTGAGGTCGTCGATGACCAGCGTGCCGGTGGCCTTGTCGCCTATGAGGATGGGGTCTCCCACTTGAATGTGCTGAAGCCGTGACGTGAGGGGACCATCTGGCACCTTGATCGACAAGAACTCGAGGTGCTCCTCGTAATTGGGGCTCACCACGCTGTAGGCCCTGGCCAGAGGACGCCCCTCCACCTCGAGCCCAATCATGACGAAATGCCCGTTCCGAAACCGGAAGGCCTGGTCTCGGCTGGTGGTAAACGAGAACAAGGTCTCGTTCCAGTGGGTCACGCTCGTGACGGTCTCGGTGCGGTAAGTGGCCATGGGTGGGTCTTTTTAATCTCGAACAAAAGGGTTGTGAAGGCGCTCTTCACCAAAGGTGCTCATCGGGCCATGGCCCGGCACAAAGGCAATGTCGTCGCCCAGCGGGAAGAGCCGTGACTTGATGGCCTCGATGAGGTCGGCATGATTGCCACGGGGGAAATCGGTTCGGCCAATCGAGCCCGCGAACAAGACATCTCCCACAAAGGCCAGGCGCTCTCCAAGGTGAAAGAAGACCACGTGACCGGGCGTGTGACCAGGGCAATGAATGACTTCCAAGGCCTGCTCACCGACCATCACGGTGTCGCCGTCCTCCAGCCAACGATCGGGCGTGAAGGCCTCCAGGGGCGGGAAGCCAAACATCTTCCCTTGGGCGGGGAGCTGCGAGATCCAGAAATCGTCGTCTCGATGGGGGCCCTCGATGGGCACCCCCAGACGTCTGGCCAGCATGGCGGCCTCTCCGCAGTGGTCGATGTGGCCGTGGGTGAGGAGAATTTTTTCAACGACCACCCCGGCCTCGGCGGCGACGGCCTCCAGGTGATCAATGTCGCCACCCGGGTCAATGAATGCCGCGCGGCGCGTCTTGGGACAGGTGATCAGCGAGCAGTTCTGCGAAAAGGCCGTGACCGGCAAAATCTCAAATTCCATGCCCACATTATCTCCGAGGCAGCAGCCTCAACACCCTGGGGTATCTAGCTCAGTTGCAGGGCGTGGTATTCGAGGTCGGCCAAGGCGAGCAGTTCGAGGGCCTTCTCGTGGGTGGCCTCCAACACCACCGGCGGGGCCACCCCCGCATCGGCCGCTTCTCGCCAACGGCCAGCACAGACGCACCAGCGATCGCCGGGCTTGAGACCAGGAAATCGAAACTCTGGCCGCGGGGTGGAGAGGTCATTGCCCCGCTCCGCGGAGAAGACCAAGAAGGGCTCGGTCATCACGGCACAGACGGTGTGCCGACCAAAATCCTCTGCACTGGTATTGCAGCAGCCATCCCGATAAAAGCCGGTGACGGGGTCGAGACCACAGGGCTGCAATTCCCCGCCGAGGACATTCTTTGGATTTTCGTTGGACATGCGTAAAGTTTACCCATGAGCACAGACATCACCAAGATTCGAAGCGACTACGCCCTGGCCAGCCTGGATGTCGATGACATCGCAGACAACCCACTGGACCAACTTCAGACCTGGCTGCAGGCGGCCATCACCTCTCAAATCCAAGAGCCCAACGCCATGACCTTGTCCACCGTTGCATCCAGCGGCAGGCCATCGGCTCGAATTGTCTTGGCACGCGGGGTCGACGCCCAGGGTGTGACCTTCTTCACCAACTACCGCTCACAAAAAGGCCTCGCACTGCTGGCCAACCCCTGGGCGAGCCTCACCTTCTATTGGGCAGCGCTGGAGCGACAGGTTCGAATCGAAGGGCGGGTCGAGAAATTGGCAGCGGCCGATTCAGACGCCTATTACAAGGAGCGCCCGGTGGGCAGCAAGCTCGGAGCCTGGGCCTCCCCGCAGAGTCAGGTCATTCCAAACCGTCAATGGCTCGAAACCCAGCACGAGGCAATGAAGGCTCAGTTTGGTGACAGCCCTCCTCGACCAGCCGACTGGGGCGGCTATCGGCTGCAGCCAGACCGCGCTGAGTTTTGGCAGGGCCGGCGCTCTCGGCTGCACGACCGTCTCGAATACCGTTGGAGTCAGCTGGATGAGCGCTGGCTGGTGTCGCGCCTGGCACCCTGATCCCTGGGGCGTGCGCTACGGAGCGTTGCGCATGAGCGTCGGGCGCTCCCGTTCGGCCTTGATCACCTTGGGGGCCACCACAAAGGCGCAGTAACCCTGGTTCGGGTGCATCTGAAAGTAGTTCTGGTGATGGTCCTCGGCCGGGAAAAACCGATGGGCCAGAGAACCATGGCCCTGCCAGTCGGCCTCTGAAATGGTCACGATCTCCGTGACCACCGGATCGGCCGACGGATGTGCCTGGGCATAGGTCTGACAGGCCAGGGCCGCAGCGGCCGCCTGATCCGACCCCACCGCAAAGATGATCGACCGGTACTGGGGGCCCACGTCGTTGCCCTGTTGATTGGGCGTGGTGGGGTCGTGGATCAGAAAAAAGAGATCGAGGATGGCTTCGTAGCTGGTTTCGGTGGGGTCGAAGGCCACCTGCACCACCTCGGCATGGCCTGTGCGGCCACCACACACGGCCTCATAAGAAGGCCGATCCACCTGGCCACCCATGTAGCCCGAGGTCACCGAGCGAACCCCTTTGGCCCGTTGAAAGACCGCCTCCAAACACCAGAAGCAGCCACCACCCAAGAACGCGTTTTGCACCATGTGGGGATCCTATTCCATTGCGGCCGGTTCATAACCTTATGGCCAGAAGTCGAAAGCCTGCGGCGCGCAACGCGCTAAAGTGTCGGCCATGAACAATCTCCATTCCCCCATTCGTCGCGGTCTTTTCGGGCTAATTGGCCTGCTCAGCATGGCCGTGGCCCTCACCAGCACCGCCCTGGAGGCCAAAACCCTGCCAGGTCCGGTGGTCTCCGTCCAACAACTACAAGGCCTTCTGCAGGCCAAGCGCGTCGTCGTGCTCGACACGCGAGAGTTGCTCCAGACTGATCAAAAGACGCCGAACTTCACGGCCGGACACATCCCAGGTGCCCTGCCGCTGCCCTACTCCAGCTTCCGAGGCCCCAAGGAGGCCCCCGGCGCAGTGCTTCCCATGGCGCAGCTCGAGGCGCTCTTGTCTCCTCTGGGGATCGGGCCCTCCGATGCCTTGGTGCTGGCCGGCTCCGGTTCGGATGCCACCGAGTTTGGCGGTGTGGCCCGCATCTACTGGACGCTGAAGGCCGCAGGCTTCAAAGACCTGGCCGTGCTCGATGGTGGACTCGGGGCCTGGATGACGGCCAAACTCCCCCTGGAGACCGGCGAGGCGAAGAAGCGGCGCCCCCAGGCCTTGGCAGGCAGCCTGCGCTACAACGAGCAACTGCTGGTGTCCACAGCCCAGGCACAGAAACTTGCCGCACAGCCCGCGGGCCAGCGGCCTGTCTTTGTCGATGCACGGCCAGAAGACTTCTTCCTGGGCCAGATGCGCCACGCCTCGGCCGCCCGATGGGGCACGATCGCGCAGGCCAAATGGCTCGACTCCGAGGAATGGTTCGTGCCCAACACGGGTCGGCTCCTCACCAAAGAGAAGCTCTTGGCCGTGGCCAAGCGCGAGGGTCTCCTGCAGCAGCCCACCGTGCAGTTTTGCAACACGGGCCATTGGGCTGCCACCAACTGGTTTGTCCTCTCAGAGGTGCTCGGCCAAGCTAACACGCTCATGTATGCCGAGTCGGTGGTGGGCTGGAGCCAGGCCGGACTGCCGATGGACAACGAGCCCAGCCGCGCCACGGCGCTGCTGTGGCAAGCCAAAGGAACCGGCATTCAACGCTAGTCACCCATGACCCGATTGCGAAAACCCAGCCTGGTGCTGCTGGGCCTTATTGGTGTGCTGGTGGTGGTCTTCCTGGCGGGGCTGCAGGCAGGCCTTCTGGTCCTCATCGGCATTGGCTTTGGCCTCATCCTTCAGGCCTGCCGATTCGGCTTCACCTCCGGCTGGCGACACTTTATTCTGCGACGTGAGGCGGCTGGCATCACTGGCCAGATGCTGCTCATGGCCGTGGCCTCCGCAGTGGCCCTGCCGCTGCTGAGCCTCTACCCCACTGAAATCTTTGGTGCCGTCGCCCCGATCAGTTGGAGTCTGCTGCTTGGCGCCTTCGTCTTTGGTGTGGCCATGCAGGTGGCAGACGGCTGCGGATCGGGAAGCCTGAACCGGGCCGGCGCAGGGGCTGCCTTGTCATGGGTGGTGCTGCCGACCTTCATTGCGGGCAGCTTCATTGGTGCCTCCCACCAGCCGGCCTGGCTTGCACTGGGCGGGCCCTTGGATGCCCTGAGCAGCGACCCGGGCCAGGGCTTCTCGGTCGACTTCCTTCAGCAGTGGGGACTGGGGCCATCCCTGGTCGTCACGCTGGCCGGCTGCGCGCTGGTCGTGTGGCTGGCCTGGCGGGCCCAAGACCGAGCCCAGC
Source organism: Hahnella aquatica (SeqCode) (assembly GCF_965194505.1). GTDB lineage: Bacteria > Pseudomonadota > Gammaproteobacteria > Burkholderiales > Burkholderiaceae_A > Hahnella > Hahnella aquatica. The sequence goes on from NZ_OZ239144.1 coordinate 1,391,037, forward strand.
ATCGCAACCTCGGGGCGGCGCTCTCCAACAAGCTGGTGGCCCACTGGCTCTTGGGGGGGCTACTGCTCGCACTGCTCTATGGCGTTCACCTGATCGTGGCTGGGCAGCCGTGGGGCATTGTCTACGGACTGGGTCTCTGGGGTGCCAAGGCCGCAGTCAGCCTGGGGCTCGACCTCGGCGCCGACCCATTCTGGTCTGCCCCCGCCCACGCACAGCGACTCATCGAGCCCATCCTCTGGGACATCACCTCGCTCACCAACATTGGCCTGCTCTTTGGTGCCATGGCCGCGGCCCGTTGGAGCATGCGCGCCACAACATCTCAAGGCGCTCGCCTTCAGTGGCACCAATGGATTGCAGGCGCACTGGCCGGCCTGATCATGGGCTACAGCGCAAGGCTCGCATTCGGCTGCAACATCGGCGGCTTTCTGGGTGGCGTGGCCTCCGCAAGCCTGCACGGGTGGGTCTGGTTTGCGATGGCCTACCTGGGTTCGATTCTCGGTGTTCGCCTCCGTTTGAAATTGGACATGCCATGAGGGGTGCCACATGAAACTCGCCAGTACCCTGCTCTTCTGGGCACTCCTGATTGGCCTGGTGGGCCTGGATTTCAGTCAGACCCAACGCACTCGGGTGGAGCCACCGCTGATCATGCTCGGCAGTGGTCAGGCCTCCAGTGGTGGGCACTGCTCTGGCCGCTGACACCACCTGCCCGCTCTGCACCGGGCCTGGGGGTCACATGGTGGAGCAGGCCACGGACTGGCGTGTGGTCCGCGTCGAGGACCAAGGCCTGCCTGGCTTTCACCGCCTCATCTGTTCAACCCATGTTCAAGAATGGCATGCCCTCAGCGCGGCCCAGCGGCTCGACATCTCCGAGGCCCTGGCCCGATGGGAGTCCTCGCTCATGGCGCGGTGGCAGCCCGACAAGTTCAACCTGGCGAGCTTTGGCAATGTCGTGCCCCACCTGCATTGGCACCTCATGCCACGCTGGCGGACGGACCCCTGGTGGCCTCAGCCGATCTGGGGTCCCAGACAGGCCGCCACCCATCGGACGTTGGAGTCGGCATCCATCACCCTCGCGATCGATGACTGGTCTGCACTGGGCACGGCCTGCGGAGCCGTTCGACAGGCCGTCTTCGTGGCGGAGCAGGGTGTGGCCGCAGAGGATGAGTGGGACGAACTCGATGCGGTCTGTCGACACCTGCTCATCGCAAATGCCCGAGGCCCCCTGGCCACAGGCCGACTGCTCTCCTTGGGCGATGGCCGCGCGCGCATCGGTCGCATGGCGGTGATGCGACCCCATCGCAAACATGGACTGGGGCGCATCGCACTCGAAGCCCTCGTCGAGGAGGCCAGGCGACTGGAGTTTGGAGAAATCATTCTTCATGCCCAGACCCATGCCCTGGGCTTTTATGGGTACTGCGGCTTCGAAGCGCAGGGGCCTGAATTCGACGAGTGCGGCATGCCGCACCGAGAGATGAGGATGCGGCTCTAAGGCTCTGCGTGGCTTGCGCGTTGAAGACGGTCCATCACCGCCTCCCAGTCGCGCGTCTGAGGGGGACACTCCAGCCAGATCTCGTCAAATCCATCCTGGTCCCAATCGTTCAAGCGTGCATAGAGCTGCTGCCCATAGGCCTGCGGCTGCGCAGGTGCGCGCAGAACTTCAACGGACACGTCTGCAGGGATTCGCGCAAACAAAGGAGCGCCAGCATCTGCTGCGTCCTCTGATAGCCACCAGACTGCAATCCGTCTGGATGCACCTTGCATGTCATTCATGCGCTCTTGCATCTCCCCGCGAGACATTAGCCAAAGCGGTGTGCGTGGCGCGTAGTGCGAGGCGAGGCTTCCAGAGACCCGCGGGGCGGCCGCTTGAATGCCTGTTTTCGTATCGGCCAGGCGAACCACCGCCTCGATGGCCTCTCGGGGAATGCCGCCGGGCCGCAGCAGTCGTGGCGGGCTCACGGTACAGTCGACAATCGTGCTCTCCAGGCCCACGGCCGAGTCCCCACCATCGAGCACGGCATCCTGGGGCCCCATGCGGGACTCAAGCCCACGAACAACATCCTGCGCGCGCGTGGGACTCACGGCACCGAAGACATTCGCCGAGGGCGCCGCAAGCCAGCCACTGCCCCCGGCCGCCGCAAAGCGGGCCAGGAGCGCCAGGGCCACCGGATGGTTCGGCACCCGCAGGCCAACGGTGTCCTGCCCTCCGGTCACCTCTGACAGGGCGAGCGGCGAGGCCGGCAGAATCAAAGTCAGCGGCCCGGGCCAGAAGGCTGCAGCCAATGCGTGGGCCGCCTCGCTCCACGCCGAGGCCAGGGGCGTGGCCTGTGCCAAGGAGGCCGCATGCACGATGAGCGGATGCCCCTTGGGCCTGCCCTTGACCTCAAAGATGCGAGCCACGGCATTGGGATTACCGGCATCAGCGCCCAGGCCATAGACCGTCTCGGTGGGAAAGGCCACCAGACCACCTGCCTTCAGAAGCTCAACCGCTCGGTCCAACGCTGTGGCCGAGAGCCGCTGCATCAGTCGAGCCGCTCGGTGATGTGGCCCATTTTTCGTCCAGGCCGAGGGTCACTCTTGCCGTAGAGGTGCAGCACCGCATCATGCCCCGATGTCAGGGCTGGCCAATTGGGCGTGACCACGGGGCCATCGGGGCCGTTTGGAAACCAAAGGTCTCCGAGCAGGTTGGTCATGCGCACCGGAAACCTCAGGCCCGTGTTCCCCAAGGGCATGCCTGTGCAGATGCGCACCTGCTGTTCAAACTGGCTCGTCTCACAAGCCTCGATGGTGTAGTGGGCAGAGTTGTGAGGCCGCGGGGCCATCTCATTGGCCACGAGCTGCCCGTCCTCGAGCACAAAAAACTCCACACACAAGACACCCACATACTGCATGGCCTGGGCAATCGACTGGGCCGCATCCTGGGCGGCCTGAGCGATGTCTGGAGAGACATCGGCCGGCACGGTGGTGGTGTGCAGGATGCCGTTGCGATGCACGTTCTCCGCCAAGGGAAAGACAGCCAGCTCGCCACTGGCCGATCGCGCCAGAATGACCGACACCTCTTGCCGAAGGGCAAGCCGCTTCTCGAGCACACAGGCCACACGGCCAAAGGCCTCAAAGGCCTTGCTCGCCTCTTGTGCAGAGACCACGGTCTGCTGGCCTTTTCCGTCGTAGCCAAGCCGACTGGTCTTCAAGATGCCGGGAAATGCATCCGGCGGCAGGGCCAACGCCTCCTGCCCAGAGCGCACAGGCCAGTGGGGCGCCACGGCCACACCGGCCGATGCAATGAAGGCCTTCTCCACCAGGCGGTCCTGTGCCCGCTCGACGCAGTCGGCCGCAGGCATGGTCTGGCCGTGCTGCGCCAGAAAGCGCAGGGCCTGAGCCGGCACATTTTCAAACTCGGTGGTGAAGACGCTCGCCCTGGCGGCGAACTGGGCCAGTGCGGTGGGGTCTTGGTAATCACCAATCACATGGTCATCGGCCAACTGGCCCGCCGGGCCCTGCGGGTCTGGGTCGAGCACGACCACGGTATGCCCCAGGCGGTGCGCAGCCTGAATCATCATCCGGCCCAACTGACCGCCACCGAGGAGTCCAATCTGCATGGGTGGGCGACTAGTTCACGGGCGCTGGTGCGCGGCCCAGGCTGGCATTCATGGAATGCGCCGCAGCCGTTTGTTGCAGACGGAACTGTTCGAGTCGATCTCGGAGCACATCGTCCTGGGTGGCCAAGGTGGCAATCAGGTGGAGTGCTGCATTGGCTGCACCGGCCTCGCCAATGGCGAAGGTGGCCACGGGAATGCCCTTGGGCATCTGAACGATGGAATAGAGTGAGTCCTCGCCCCGCAGGTATTTAGAAGGCACCGGCACGCCGAAGACGGGCACCGTGGTCTTGGCCGCCAGCATGCCCGGCAGGTGGGCAGCCCCACCAGCACCGGCAATGATGCCGCGAAGTCCGCGGGCATGGGCGGTCTCGGCGTAGCCATAGAGGGCATCGGGCATGCGATGGGCCGAGACCACACGGGCCTCGTGCGGAATGCCAAAGCGGTCGAGCATCTCCACGGCGTGTCTCATGATCTCCCAGTCGGACTGAGAGCCCATGACCACGCCCACCACAGGCATGCGCACCCCGGCAATTCGAAAGAGTGCCTCTCGGTACTTGGCTGCGGTCTTGGCCACCACATCGACGGGCAAGGCCGGCGCGGGCGCCGTCTTGCCCCAGTCGAGGGTCTCAAGGTAGTCGCGCACGAACTGCTTGTCGAAGCTCGGCGGGCTGATGCCTTCCTGGTATTGGTCAACGGGCCAGAACCGGGAGGAGTCGGCGGTGAGCACCTCATCCATCAGGTGCAGCACACCGTCTTCGTCGAGCCCGAATTCAAACTTGGTGTCGGCCACGATGATGCCCTGCTCCAAGGCGTAGGCTGCGGCCTCGTTGTAGAGGGCCAGGCTGATGCGACGAATCTCGTGGGCATGCTTCTCGCCAATGCTCGCCACCACCTGCTCAAACGAAATGTTCTCGTCGTGGGCGCCAGCCTCGGCCTTGTGGGCCGGCGTGAAGATGGGCTCGGGCAGTCGTGCGGCCATCGAGAGCCCCTTGGGCAGTGCAATGCCACAGACTGCGCCGGTGGCCTGGTAATCCTTCCAGCCGCCACCAATCAGGTAGCCACGCACCACGGCCTCGACGGGAAGTGGCTTGAGCCGCTTGGCCACCACGGCCCGGCCCCGCACCTGCTCCACCTCATGTTCCTGCACCACCGTCTCGGGGTCGATGCCCGTGAGGTGGTTGGGCACGATGTGGGCCAACTTCGCGAACCAGAACTCACTCATGCGGTTGAGCACCACGCCCTTCTCTGGAATGGGCTCGTTCATGACCACATCGAATGCGGAGAGGCGGTCGGAGGCCACCATGAGCAGCTTGTCCTCACCCACGGCATAGAGGTCTCGAACCTTTCCTCGGCCCAGCAGGGGTAGCGAGGTCAGGCTGGTCTCGAAGACCGCCGTCATTGAACGATCTGAGCCAACTGGCCCGCCTTGTATCGGGCCGCCATGTCCACCATGCTCATCGCCTTGATCCTGCTCGCCTGACCCGCGCAGCCGAACTGTTCGTACCGCGCCTTGCAAATGACTTTGGCCGCTTCGCGGGCCGGCTTGAGGTAGTCGCGCGGATCGAAGTGCGATGGGTTCTGGGCCATGTGGCGGCGGATGGCTGCGGTCATGGCCAGACGAATGTCGGTGTCGATGTTGATCTTGCGCACGCCGTGCCCAATGGCCTTCTGAATTTCCTCCACCGGCACGCCATAGGTTTCTTTCAGGTCGCCGCCGTGGGCGCGAATCTCCTCGAGCAGGTCTTGGGGCACCGAGGACGACCCATGCATGACCAGGTGAGTGTTGGGGATGCGACGATTGATCTCTCGAATACGGTCGATGGCGAGGATGTCACCCGTGGGCTTGCGCGTGAACTTGTAAGCTCCATGACTCGTGCCAATGGCAATGGCCAGGGCATCGAGCTGGGTCTGACGAACGAAGTCTGCGGCCTGCTCTGGATCGGTGAGGAGCTGGTCAGCCGTCATGGTGGCTTCGGTGCCATGGCCGTCTTCCTTGTCGCCGCGCATGGTCTCCAGCGACCCGAGGCAGCCGAGTTCACCCTCCACCGAGACGCCCTTGGCATGGGCCATGGCCACCACTGTCTTGGTCACTTCCACGTTGTAGTCGTAGCTGGCAATGGTCTTGCCGTCGGCCTCCAGCGAGCCATCCATCATGACGCTGGAAAAGCCAAGGCTCATGGCGCCCTGGCAGACCTCTGGGCTCTGGCCGTGGTCTTGGTGCATGACAATCGGCAGGTGCGGGTAGCTCTCGACGGCAGCCTCAATCAGGTGCCGCAGGAAGGCCTCTCCGGCGTACTTCCGCGCGCCCGCACTGGCCTGCATGATCACCGGGGCATCCACGGCATCGGCCGCCGCCAGAATGGCCTGGACCTGTTCCAGGTTGTTCACGTTAAAGGCGGGAATGCCGTAACCGTGCTCGGCGGCGTGGTCGAGCAACTGCCGCAGGGACACCAAGGCCATCTTTGAACTCCTTTGGGCGAAAGACGCCCATTTTCGCCCAGCTTGGCGGCTTCGCCAAACTAGGAGTCGGCCCGCTCCAGCAGGGCTGCAACCGCCGGAAGGGTCTTGCCTTCCAGGAACTCCAGGAAGGCGCCACCGCCCGTGGAAATGTAGTCGATCTGGTTGGCGATGTTGTACTTGGCAATGGCCGCCAGCGTGTCGCCACCGCCGGCAATCGAGAAGGCTGGCGAGTGCGCAATGGCCGAGGCCAGGGTGCGGGTGCCACCCGAAAACTGCTCGATCTCAAAGACACCCAGGGGGCCATTCCAGACCACGGTGCCTGCGTTGGCAATGACGCCAGCCAGCCGGGCCGCTGTGCGGGGGCCAATGTCGAGAATCATGTCGTCCACCGCGCACTGGTGGGCCAACACCTTGTTGGCCCGGGCCTGGGCGGAGAACTCGTTGGCCGTCACGATGTCTTCTGGAATGGGCACCTCGGCACCGCGGGCCCGCATGACGGCCATGATCTGGCGCGCCTCATCGAGCAGGTCCATCTCGGCCAATGATTTCCCAATCGGAAGCCCCGCCGCCGCCATGAAGGTGTTGGCAATGCCACCACCCACAATGAGTTGATCCACCTTCTGGGCCAAGGAGCGCAGGATGGTGAGCTTGGTGGACACCTTCGAGCCCGCCACAATGGCCACCAGGGGCCGGCGGGGCGCCTCGAGGGCCTTGCCCAGGGCATCGAGCTCGGCCGCCATGAGCGGGCCGGCACAGGCGATCTTTGCAAATCGCGCCAGCCCGTGGGTGGTCGCCTCTGCGCGGTGGGCGGTACCAAAGGCATCGTTTACATAGATGTCGCACAGCGCCGCCATTCTCTTGGCCAGCCCGTCGTCGTCCTTCTTCTCGCCCACATTCACACGACAGTTTTCCAGCATGACGATCTCACCTGCAGCCACCGAGAACGGTTGATCGAGCCAGTTGCTGACGAGAGGCACCTTGCGGTCGAGAAGCTCGGCCAGTCGCAGTGCGATCGGGGCCAAGGAATCCTCCGCCCGCAGCTCACCCTCATTGGGGCGGCCCAGGTGAGAGGTGACCATGACCGCTGCACCCGCCTTCAATGCATGCTCAATGGCCGGCACCGAGGCACGGATGCGGGTGTCGTCTGTGATGCGCCCAGTGTCGTCCTGGGGCACGTTCAAATCCGCACGAATGAAGACCCGCCGGCCAGCCAGCGGGAGGTCGGTCATGCGCTTGAACTTCATGAGGACTTGGCCGACATCATGGCCACGGCCGTGTCGAGCATGCGGTTGGAGAAGCCCCACTCGTTGTCGTACCAGGACAAGACCTTGATGAGCCGGCCGTCGGGCGAGACGCGGGTCTGGGTGGCATCAAAAACACTGGAGTGGGCATCGTGGTTGAAGTCCACCGAGACCAGGGGCGCGGTGTTGTAGCCCAGCACGCCCTTCAAGGGCCCTTCGCTGGCGGCCTTCAGGAGCGCATTGACCTCGTCGATGGAGGTGGCCCGGGCGGCATGAAAAGTGAGGTCGACCACGGAAACATTGATGGTGGGCACCCGCATGGCGTAGCCATCGAGTTTGCCGTTGAGGTCGGGCAGCACCAAGCCCACGGCGGCGGCGGCACCCGTCTTGGTCGGGATCATGGACATCGTGGCCGAACGGGCCCGACGCAGGTCCTCGTGATAAACATCTGTTAAGACTTGGTCGTTGGTGTAGGCATGGATGGTGGTCATGAGTCCAGACTCCATGCCAAGTGCCTCATGCAGCACCTTGGCCACCGGGGCCAGGCAGTTGGTGGTGCAGGAGGCGTTCGAGACCACGGTGTGGCTCGACCGCAGGCTGCTGTGGTTCACGCCAAAGACCACGGTGGCATCCACATCCTTGCCGCCTGGGGCGGAGATCAGAACCTTCTTGGCGCCACCGGCCAGGTGGGCGGAGGCCTTCTCCTTGCTCGTGAAAAAGCCCGTGCACTCCATGACAAGGTCGACACCGAGATCCTTCCAGGGCAGTTCGGCCGGGTTGCGATTGGCCAGGACTCGGATGCGATCCCCATTGACCACCATGGCATCGGCATCCACGGCCACCTGCCCCGGGAACCGGCCGTGGGCCGTGTCGTAACGGGTGAGGTGTGCATTGGTCTCGGGATTGCCCAGGTCGTTGATGGCCACGATCTCAATGTCGTGCCGCTTGCCGCCCTCGTAGTGGGCCCTCAGAACATTGCGCCCAATGCGGCCATAGCCATTGATGGCAACCCTTACGGTCATGTGATGTCTCCTGTGTTGAAACGCTGGTGATGAAATGGGCAGATTGTGTTGGGGCGATCAGCCTTCGAGCACCAATTGTGCCGTTTTCACCACGGCCTCTGGGGTGAGCTCGAAATGCTTGAAGAGGGCGCCAGCCGGCGCGGACTCGCCAAAGCGATCCAGGCCCACCACGGCCGCTGGCTGGTACTTCCACCAGAGGTCGGTCACGCCAGCCTCCACGGCCACGCGTGGAATGTCCTGCGGGAGCACCTGGGCCTTGTAGGCCGCAGGCTGCTGGTCGAACACCGTGGTCGATGGGATGGACACCACCCGGACCCGAACCTTTTGGGCGCGCAGCCGGGCCGTGGCCTCCATGGCCAGGCTCACCTCGGAGCCGGTGGCCATGATGACGATCTGCGGACGGGGGTCGGAGGTGAGCACATAGCCGCCCTTGGCGATGTCGCGGGCCTGCGCCGTGTCACGCACCTGCGGGGGCAGCCCCTGCCGGGAGAGCAACAAGGCCGAGGGACCATGGACATTGGCCAGTGCGGACTGCCAGGCCACGGCCGTCTCCACGGCATCGGCCGGACGCCAGACCTGGAGGTTTGGAATGAGCCTCAAGGCCGCAGGATGCTCCACCGGCTGGTGGGTTGGGCCGTCCTCACCCAGCCCGATCGAATCGTGGGTGAAGACGTGGATGACCTGTCGCCGCATCAGGGCTGCCATGCGAATCGCATTGCGGCTGTAGTCGGAGAAGGTGAGGAAGGTTGCGCAATAGGGAATGAAGCCACCGTGCAGGGCAATGCCATTGCAGATGGCGGCCATGCCGAATTCACGCACGCCGTAGCTGATGTGCTGGCCCTGCGTGAGGCCGCCCTGCTCGTCGACGGACAAGACCGAGACGCCCTTCCAATTCGTGAGGTTGCTGCCGGTGAGGTCGGCCGAACCACCCAAGAGGCCTGGCAGCCTTGGGCCGATGTCATCGAGCACCATCTGCGAGGCCTTGCGGCTCGCCACGTTGGGCGCCGATGCACACAGGGATGCAATCAGCGCGGCATTCTTCTGATCGAAGTCGGCCGGCCGTTGGCCCGCAAGCCGGGCCTCGAAGTCGGCCGCCTCCTGGGGGAAGGCCTTGCGATAGGCGGCGAGCCGGTTCTCCCAGAGGGACTGTGCAGCCTGCCCTCTGGCCTTGGCATCCCAGGCCTGATAGATGTCCTGCGGAATCTCAAAGGGCGCATGCGGCCAGTCCATGGCCGCACGCGTGAGCCGAATCTCCTCCTCGCCGAGGGCCTCGCCATGGGCCTTCGCACTGCCCGCCCGATTCGGTGAGCCCTTGCCAATCTGCGTCTTGCAAATGATGAGCGTGGGGGCGAGCCGGCCATTGCGACCAGCCTCCGCCCACTCCTTGGCCGTGGCAATGGCCAGGCTCACCGCCTGCGTATCGTGGCCATCGATGGGCCCCAGCACATTCCAGCCATACGATTCAAAACGGGCTCGCGTGTCGTCTCGGAACCAGCCCCTGACATCCCCATCGATGGAAATGCCGTTGTCGTCGTAGAGGGCGATCAGCTTGGAGAGGCCCCAGACGCCCGCAAGGCTGCAGACCTCGTGGCTGATGCCCTCCATGAGGCAGCCATCGCCCAGAAATACGAAGGTGCGATGGTCGACCACGGTATGGCCGGGCCGATTGAACTCTGCAGCCAGCAGCCGCTCGGCCAGGGCCATGCCCACCGCATTGGAGATGCCCTGGCCCAGGGGGCCGGTGGTGGTCTCCACGCCGGGGGTGACATCGACCTCTGGGTGGCCCGGCGTTTTGGAATGAAGCTGCCGAAACTGGCGCAATTCGGACATGGGAAGGTCATAGCCCGACAGGTGCAGCAGGGCATAGAGCAGCATGGAGCCGTGCCCGTTGGAGACCACGAAGCGGTCGCGATCCGCCCAGGACGGGTTGGCAGGATTGTGTCGAAGGTGGTCCCTCCACAGCGCAACCGCCATGTCGGCCATGCCCATGGGCATGCCGGGATGGCCTGAGTTGGCCTGTTGGACGGCGTCCATGGCCAGGGCGCGGATTGCGTTGGCCATCTGCTGTGGGGAGGCGTTCATGCGCTGACTTTCTTCGAGAATCGACAGAGAATGGGGATTCTACCGAGACACAACCCTTCAGCATGCGTTGAAGTTTTTGAATCTTTGGTTCAAGTTTTACTTATCTTTAGGCCGCTTCCATGCGCATTCGACTCCACCAGCCGGGCCTTGCGCCCGGGCCGCTGTGCCTTGACCCAGACAACAGCCATCACCTGATCAAGGTGCTGCGGGCCACAACAGGCACCGTGGTGACCCTGTTCGACGGCCAAGGCCTGGAGGCCGAGGCGGTGGTCGCCGACCCCAACCCCAGGCAATGCCTGGTCACGGTCTCCACCATCGAAGCCATCAGCCGAGAGTCTCCAACGCCATCTCGGCTCATCCAAGCCTTGTGCCTGGGCGATAAGATGGACTGGGTGGTGGAGAAGGCCACAGAACTCGGTGTTCAAGCCATTCAGCCGGTGCAGGCGGCGCGCAGTCAATTGCGGCTCGAGGGTGATCGGGCCGAGAAGCGTCTGCTGCATTGGCGACGAATTGCGGCCGCCGCGGCGGCGCAGTCGGGTCGCAACCAGGTGCCCACGGTGCATCCCATCCTGCGCCTGGATGCAGCGCTGGCCGAGTTCGCAGCCGCGCCGGCACCTCAGACGGGCTGGCTGCTCGACCCGTTCGCGCAGCAGACTCTTACCCAGGCGCCCCTCACAGGCGGCCTCACGATTGCGATCGGTCCTGAGGCCGGCTGGACAGACGATGAGGAGCAAACGGCCGGTGCACATGGCTTCGTGGGCGTTCGCTGCGGCCCGCGCATCCTGAGAACAGAGACCGCGGCCGCCGTGGTGCTCGCGGCCGTCGCGGCCAGAACCGGCGAGTTCTAGACCCGCAAGACCTGCCTAGCCTTGAGCCGCGCCACCATCGCCGGCGCTGGAACCCGCATTGGCCTGCACCACCGCAATGGCGGTCATGTTCACCAGCCGGCGCACGGTTGCAGAGGCCGTGAGCACGTGAACCGGCGCGGCGCATCCCATGAGAATCGGGCCGATGGCCACATTGTTGCCGGCTGCACGCTTCAAGAGGTTGTATGAGATGTTGGCCGACTCCATGCTCGGGAGCACGAGCAAATTGGCGTCGCCCTGCAGGGTGGAGTTGGGCATCAGGGCCTTGCGGAGTTCGGCATCGAGTGCCACATCGCCGTGCATTTCACCGTCGACATTGAGCGAGGGCTCCCGCTCTCGAACCAAATGCAGGACATCCCGCATCTTGCAGGCGGAGTCTGAGTTTCCACTTCCGAAGTTGCTGTGCGAGAGCAAGGCCACCCGCGGCTCCAGACCAAGGGAGCGCATGGTCTGCGCGGCCGCCATCGTGATCTCGGCCAGCGCCTCGGCCGAAGGATTCTCATTCACGTGGGTGTCGACCAGCGCAATGGTTCGATGCTGCAGGATCAGGATGTTCATGGCGGCATAGACGCTCGCACCTGCAACCCGACCAAGCACTTGGTTCACATAATGAAGGTGAAGGCTGTGGGTGCCAAAGGTGCCGCAGATCATGGCATCCGCATGCCCTTTGCGAATCATCATCGCGCCAATGAGGGTGTGCCGTCGGCGCATCTCAATCTGGGCATACTGCGCCGTGACGCCACTGCGCTCGGTCATCTGGTGATAGGTCTCCCAGTATTCGCGATAGCGATCGTCCTGCTCCGGATTCACCACCGTGAAGTCTTCACCGGGATGCATGCGCAGGCCGAACCGCTCGATGCGCTTCTCGATGACGGCAGGGCGGCCAATCAGAATCGGGGCGGCCAGGCCTTCATCCAGAACCACCTGCACCGCGCGCAGCACGCGCTCCTCCTCGCCTTCGGCAAAGACCACGCGGCGCTTCTCGGCCCGACGGGCTGCGGTGAGCAGCGGCTTCATGAAGTTGCCAGAGTGGTAGACAAACTCCTGAAGGCGGTCGACATAGGCACCCATGTCTGAGAGCGGTCGGCTGGCCACGCCATCGTCCATGGCCGCCTGGGCCACGGCCGGCGCAATCTTCACAATGAGACGGGGGTCGAAGGGCTTGGGAATGAGGTATTCCGGGCCAAAGGAGATGCCCTCGGTGCCGTAGGCGGCCGTGACCACCTCCGACTGCTCGGCCCGGGCGAGCTCAGCCATTGCACGCACGGCGGCGAGTTCCATTCCTCGGGTGATGGTGGTGGCCCCCACATCCAGTGCGCCGCGAAAGATGAACGGAAAGCACAGCACATTGTTCACCTGATTCGGGTAGTCGGTTCGACCCGTGGCGATCACCGCATCCTGACGAACGCTCTTCACCAGTTCAGGAAGGATTTCCGGCTCGGGGTTGGCCAGGGCAAAGATGATGGGCCTGGGCGCCATCTTGGCCACCATCTCGGGCTTGAGCACACCACCGGCCGACAGGCCCAGGAACACGTCTGCATCGCCGATGACATCGGCGAGTTGCCGTGCACTGGTGGGCTGACAGAAACGGGCCTTCTCTGGATCCATGAGCTCGGTGCGCCCCTCGTAGACCACGCCCTTGATGTCGGTGACCCAGATGTTCTCTTTGGGCATGCCAAGGTCGAGCAGTAAATCCAGGCAGGCCAAGGCCGCTGCACCCGCGCCGGACACCACCAGCTTGACCTTGCCGATCTCCTTGCCCACCACGGCCATTCCATTGACCAGGGCCGCCGCCACCACAATGGCCGTTCCGTGCTGGTCGTCATGGAAGACAGGAATCTTCATGCGCTCGCGAAGCTTGCGCTCGATGTAGAAGCAGTCGGGTGCCTTGATGTCCTCCAGGTTGATGCCACCAAAGGTCGGCTCCAAGGCCGCCACGGCATCCACGATCTTGTCGAGGTCTCGCTCGGCCAGTTCAATGTCGAAGACATCGATGCCCGCGAACTTCTTGAAGAGCACCCCCTTGCCTTCCATGACCGGCTTGGCCGCAAGAGGGCCAATGTCGCCCAGGCCGAGCACCGCCGTGCCGTTGGTCACCACGCCCACCAGGTTCCCACGGGCCGTGTACTTAAAGGCATTCATGGGGTCTTGCGCAATCTCTAAACACGCTGCGGCCACCCCGGGGGAATAGGCCAGGGCCAGGTCACGCTGGTTCGTGAGCTGCTTGGTGGGCTGGATGGAGATCTTCCCCGGCGTGGGGAACTCGTGGTAATCGAGGGCTTGCTGTCGGAGGATGGGATCCATGAATGGCCTAAATGGGTGATGTGGCGAAATTATGAGCCCAGCCAGGCTTTCGCAATGGCCTGCGCGGCAGTAATGGGGGTTCGGCCCGCAAGGTCCTGAATCTGATGGCGACAAGAAAATCCGTCGGCCACGATCCAGGCATCGGCTGGGGCCGAGGCCACTGCAGGCACCAGGCTTGCCTGGGCCATGGCCTTGGAGACCTCCTGGTGTTGGGGGTCGTAGCCAAAGGCGCCCGCCATGCCGCAGCAGCTCGACTCAATCGGGTGCACCTCAAAGCCCACGGAGCGCAGCGTCTCGATGGTGGGGCTCCAGGCCCCGAGCGCCTTCTGATGGCAATGGCCATGCACGTAGACCGCGCGACCATCCCCCACGGCCGGTGGCTTGAGATGGCCCTGGGCCAGCTCCGACATCCACCAGGACTCGAAGAGTTTTGCCTGACGCCCCAGTTGCTCGGCGCGCGGGCCGAGGTTCATGGTCTGCCACTCATCCTGAAAGCCAAGGACGCAGGAGGGCTCCACGCCCACCACCGGCACACCACTGGCCAGCACCGGGGCCAGTGCATCCAGAACCGCCACGGCCCGACGACGCGCGCCGTCAATATCGCCCACCGACAGGGCCGTGCGACCACAGCACAGCGGCTTGGCCGCGGCCGCACCTGAGAGCGCGACGCGATAGCCCGCCTGACGCATGAGCTGCCCAAGGGCCATCAGGGCCTCTGGCGAATAGGCTGAGTTGAAGGTGTCGGCCCAGAGCACCACATCACAGGCCTCCAGGCTCGCCCAAACGCCTGCGGCGGCATCGTCCTGGGCCTGCTGACGAAATGAAGCAGAGGCCCACTCTGGCAGTGGCCGAGTCGCCGCCACACCCGTGATGGGCTCCAAAAGGCGGGCCAGCCACGGCCACTGGTTGCGGAGGTTCAGCATCGCGCCCAAGGCCGGCGTGCGGTGCACCCGTTGGGCCAGATCGGGGAGGCTTGCGACCAGACGGTCGCGAAAGGCAAAGCCATGGCGAAGCCCCCGCTGATGGGCGGCCTCAATCTTCATGCGGGCCATGTCCACCCCCGTGGGGCACTCACGCTTGCAGGCCTTGCAGCCCACGCAGAGGTCCATGGCCTCGGCGACCTCGGGGCCTGCCAGGTCGTTCGGAAGTTGGCCACTCAAGGCCAGCCGCAGGGTGTTGGCTCGGCCACGAACCGAGTGGACCTCCTCACGCGTCACCCGATAGCTCGGACACATCACACCCGCATCGAATTTTCGGCAGTGGCCATTGTTGTTGCACATCTCCACAGCCTTGGAGAGACCGCCCGAAGGGTCCTCGCCCGATCCAGGAGGACCAATCTGAATGCCCATGGTGCCGGGGTCACCCCGCACGGATGGATCGTTTTGCACATCCCAGGCCGACCAGTCCAGCCCCGTCTTCAAGGGCATGACCCGATAGTTCGGCGGGAATCGAAAGAGGCTGCGGTCGTCCATGCGCGTGGCGCGGACAATCTTGCCGGGGTTGAGCCGATGATTTGGATCGAAGGCGTCCTTGACGGCCTCGAAGGCCCTCGTGATGTCCGGGCCAAACTGCCAGCCCACCCACTCACTCCGCACGAGGCCATCCCCATGCTCGCCCGAGAAGGCTCCCTTGAACTTGCGCACCAGGGCGGCGGCCTCCTCTGCGATGGCGCGCATCTTCTCAGCCCCATTCCGACGCATGTCCAGAATGGGCCGAACATGCAGCGTGCCCACCGAGGCGTGGGCATACCAGGTGCCCTGGGTGCCGTGACGAGCAAAGACCTCCGAGAGGCTGGCCGTGTAATCCGCCAGGTGTTCCAACGGCACTGCGCAGTCTTCAATGAAGGACACCGGCTTGCCGTCGCCCTTCAGGGACATCATGATGTTGAGGCCCGCCTTGCGGACCTCCCAGAGGGCTGCCTGCCGCTTGGGGTCTCTCATGGAGACCACCGAGCCGGGCAGGCCCAGGTCTCCCATGAGTTCCTCCAGGGCCATGAGGTCTCGGCCAAGCCGCTCGAGGTCCTCGCCGGCAAACTCCACCAGCAAGAGGGCATCGGTCTCACGCCCGCCCACGTTCACCAGGGCATCCTGAATCACGGGGGCAAAAACAGGGTTCACGCGGCAGAGCTCAATCATGGTGCGGTCCACCAATTCAACCGCCACCGGCTTGAGCACCACAATCGATGGGGTCACCTCCATCGCCTTTTGAAAGGTCGGAAAGTTCACAACGCCCAGCACCTTGGCCCTGGGAATGGGCGCAAGTGCCAGCCGGATGGACTCAAACGTGGCCAAGGTGCCCTCCGATCCCACCAGCAGATGGGCCAGATTGACGCGGCCGTCGGGGGTGTAAGGCCGTTCACTCTGAGGATCGAAGATGTCCAGGTTGTAGCCGCCCACGCGGCGCATCACCTTGGGCCAGAGGGCCCGAATCTCGGGCGCGACCTGCTGTGCAATCTCATGAAGCCTGGAGACGAGCGCCCGAAGACGCTGGCTGTTCAACTGCATCTCGGCGCCATCGCCGAAGGCCGCAAACCGGGCCAAAGTGCCGTCGTCCAGGATGGCGTCGATCGCCCGCACGTTGTGGACCATGTTCCCGTAATACAACGAGCGAGAGCCGCAGGAGTTATTGCCCGCCATGCCGCCAATCGTGCATTGAGCGGCTGTGGAGACATCCACCGGAAACCAGACACCGTGAGGCTTGAGCGCCTGATTGAGGTGATCCAGGACCATGCCGGGCTCCACCGTCACCTCGCCTGCCTCCAGGTTCAGGGAGAGCATCTTTCGCAGGTGCCGGCTGGTGTCGATGACCAGCGCCTCGCCCACGGTCTGTCCGCACTGCGAGGTGCCGCCACCGCGGCTGAGGACCGGCACGCCGGCGTCGCGGGCGACATCCAGGGCCAGGCGAAGGTCGAGGCTGGTCTCGGGCACCACCACCCCCACCGGCATGCGCTGATAGATAGAGGCATCGGTCGCATAACGGCCCCGAGAGGCAGCATCGAAGAGGACTTCGCCGCGCACCTCTTTGCGGAGTCGATCGGCGAGGCCACCTCGGCGCAAAGCACCCGCCGCACCCCCTTGAAGCACCATCCGACGGGACGGTTTTTCGAGAGACGACGGGGAATCAGCGGGCTTCATGGGGGGTGACTGGTCCATGTCGGAAAGATTACAATGGTAGATTGACTTTAAGTCCTCTCCAACGTGAACCCTTCAGCGTGAACTCCCCCGCCATGCAACGCGACTTTCCCCCTGCCATCAACCCTCGGTCCAGCCTCAACCGCGTGGGCCAAGGTCGGCACTTCCTGCAAATTCCTGGCCCCTCCAATGTGCCCGACCGGGTGCTGCGGGCCATCGATTTCCCCACCATCGACCATCGCGGACCGGAGTTCCAGGCGCTGGCCTTGCGGGTGCTGGAGGGGGTTCGTCCCCTCTTTGGCACCAAAGGTCCTGTCGTGATCTACCCTGCCTCGGGCACCGCGGCCTGGGAGGCCGCCCTGGTCAACACCATGAACCCGGGCGACAAAATACTCATGTTCGAGGCAGGCCATTTCGCGGGCCTTTGGCTCAAAATGGCCAATCGCCTGGGCCTTCGCCCAGAGGTCATCAAAGGCGACTGGAGCTTCGGCGTCCAGCCAGGCCTCATCGAGGCACGCCTCAAAGCGGACATCGCGCACGACATCAAGGCGGTCTGCGTGGTTCACAACGAAACCTCCACTGGGGTCACGTCCGACATCGGCGCGGTTCGCAAGGCGATGGACGCGGCCGGCCATCCAGCGCTTCTGCTCGTCGACACCATCTCGGCACTCGGCAGTGTGGAATTCAGGCAGGACGAATGGGGCGTGGATGTCAGCGTGGCGAGCTCCCAGAAGGGGCTCATGCTGCCCCCAGGCCTGGGCTTCAACGCGGTGAGCCAGAAGGCCCTTGCTGCCAGCGAGAAGGCCACCATGCCGCGCGCCTTCTGGGCCTGGGATGACATCCTCGAGGCAAACAAGAAGGGGTTCTGGCCCAGCACACCGAACACCAACCTGCTCTACGGCCTGGCCGAGGCCCTCGATATGTTCAACGAGGAAGGCCTTCCACAGGTATTCGCCCGCCACAAGCGGCATTCCATGGCTGCACGGGCTGCGGTGGCGGCCTGGGGCCTCGAGCTCGTCTGCCAGGCGCCTGATCTTCACAGCCCGGTGCTCACAGCGGTGCGCATGCCGATGGGCGCCGATGGCAGCCATGTCGACGCAGACCACCTCCGCCAGATCGCCCTCACGCAGTCCAACATGTCGCTTGGCATGGGCCTGGGCCAGCTCGCGGGCAAGGTCTTTCGAATTGGCCACCTCGGCGACTTCAACGACCTCAGCCTCTTGGGCGCGCTCGGTGGCGTCGAGATGGCACTGTCTGCGGCGGGGGTCCCCCACCAGCCGGGGGGTGTTCAAGCGGCGATGGCTTCTTTGACAACTTCTCGCCAGACGGCCCGTTAACTAGGCGAGCACCCGCCCCTGGGCGGCGGCGTATAGCCGCTCACGCATGCGCAACACCTTCTCTGGGTATTGGGTTTGGCCCGTAGGGCCCATGCCGACATAGGCCGACAGCGCAGCCTCAATGGTCTTGTAGCGGTCGAGGTACTCCCGCAGGATGCCGGCACCGACATCAATATTCGCCCAAGGATTGAGCGCGGCATCGGTGCCACCGTGGCGCTGGAACCGGTCCCGGTGAACCTCCGGCATCACCTGCATCAGGCCTTGGGCCCCCACCTTGCTCTCAGCCAGGGGGTTGAAGCTCGATTCCACCGCGATCACGGCCAACAGCAAGTATGGGTCCAGCCGATGCGTGGCCGCACTGGCGTAGGCCGCGAGAACAATTTGCTCCACCGCCGCCACAGACACGCGATGCTTGCGCGCAATCCATCGGGCCGCACGCCCTTGTTGCGGCGTGAGGTTGTTCACCCCAATGTAGAAGAGGGACTGGGCGGGTTCGGCGGTAAAGGCCTGCACCACGATCTGCGACCAGCCAACCACGCGTTCACGCCCAGACGCCGTGAGCACCGTCGAGAGCGCCAGCAGGACAGCCACGACCACGCCGAGCCCCCGGCGCTCCAGGAAGTCTTTTGGGTTCGGACCGGCCATGACAGGCTGTGGCTTCATGGGGTTCAGACAACCTCCTCCTCAGAGGGTTTCAACAATCCACTTTACGAGTGCATCCAAGGCAGGGGCCGCCTCTCGTGCCTTCGGATCGTTGATGATCGCTGAAAAGGCCACCCAATGACCAGCCTCGGTGAGCGCATATCCGGAGTAGGCCCTCACCTCGTCCAGAGAACCAGTCTTCACCCAGGCCCTCCCAAGCACGACACCATCCCTCAGCCTGCGCCGCATCGTGCCCTCCAGGCCCGCCGCCGGCAGGGTCTCAATCCACTCCGCGGCGCCGGGGCCGCGCAGGGCCTCCACCAAGAGCCGAGTCAGACTCTGCGGTGCGATTCGACTCCTACGGCTCAGGCCCGAGCCGTTGTCCATCACCAACTCTGGAAAGCCCAGGTTCTGGCTGGACAGCCAAGACCGGATTCGCTGCTCAGCGTCGGCCCGGGTGCCCGGCCCGCCCGTCTCTGCCGACAGGTTCAGGTAGAGGTTGCGAGCCATGGGGTTGTTGCTCAGCTTGTTGATGTCGGCCACCAGTTCTTGCAAGGGCCGTGGTGAAACCCACTCCAGCAGTGAACGCGCCTCGGCGGGGGTCGGACCCTCGCGAACTCGGCCCTGAAAACGCCCCCCCGCCGCTCGCCAGGTGGCCGAAAACAAGCGATGCGCAAACTGCAGGTGGTCATAGACCGCCACATAGGCCTCGAAGCCCGGGCAGCCCCGGCCCAAGCGCCCCTGAACCTCCAGTAGATTCGTCTTCGTGATGATTTGAATCTGGTTGCGTGAACAATCCCCACGCACCTGCTTGACCGCTGTGTTCAGACGCAGTCCGGTCAGGGCCGGCTCGATCTCACCCGTCAGGCGGCCATTGGCCGAGCGCGACAGACGGACCTTCACGGCCTTGAAATTAAGCATGGCCGCGTGCGGGGTGACGTTGTAGGGCTTGAATCCCATGCCATCGAAGGCGTTGGGGTCGCCCGCGGGCTCCGCAAAGCGTGTGCCATCGAGCACCAGATCGCCCTCGATGTGCTGAATTCCAGCCGCCCTCAGTTGAGACACGATGGCCTGAAGGTCCTCCTGAACCAGCTTCGGATCGCCGCCCCCCTTCACATACACGGAGCCCTTGAGGCGCCCGTTGTGAATCGTCCCGGTGGTCAGAAAGGTCGTCCGATGCCGATAATCGGGGCCTAGAATCGACCAAGCCGCCCGGGTGGTGATGAGCTTCTCGGTCGAGGCCGGGTTCATGGGCTCGCCAGATCGATGGCCCAACCAGCGCACCACATTGGGATTTTCACGGGTGTTGAGCACGGCCACCGAGATGCCAATGGCCCGTTCTGGGACCCCTCGGTCGGTGAAAAAGGACAAGGGCAACTGGCTGGAGGAGCTGGAAATATAGGTTTCTGCATATGAGTGTGCGCAAACACACATCATTAGGCCGGAACCCAACACCCCCCAATACCCTCGAAGCACCTGTAACACGATCGCATCACTCTCAGTGTTATTGTCATGCCCGACGGTTCATCCGTTGGGCTTCCCAAGAGGACATCATGGCACTAGAAAAAAACGAAAACTACTTTGAGCTCTCCGACGAGAACGACCGGGCCTCGGCCATCGAGGCTCAGTTCAACGAGGACGCCCTGGAGATGGCCCGCCGCAAGATCGCCCCAGAGACCAACCCCGACTTCGACGGCACCCACTGCATCGACTGCGGCGAGAAGATCATGGCCGCCCGCCTCAAGCTCGGCAAGATTCGCTGCATCGACTGCCAGACCCTGCTCGAAAAACAGTCCCGTTTCGTGACGGGCTGACCCCCCCCTTGAAAAGGGGCCTTTGTGCCCCTATCATTAGCACTCGAATGCGATGAGTGCTAACAGCGCTCTCGCCAACTCTTTTCACCAACCTTTTTTGATGGAGCAAATCCGAATGAAATTGCGTCCCTTGCACGACCGTCTCGTGGTCAAGCGTCTGGATCTGGAGCGAACCACCGCGTCTGGCATCGTGATTCCTGACAATGCGGCCGAAAAACCCGACCAAGGCGAAGTCCTCGCCGTGGGCAACGGCAAGATCCAGGAAGACGGCAAACAGCGCCCCCTCGATGTCAAGGTGGGCAACCGCGTCTTGTTCGGCAAATACGCCGGCCAGACTGTCAAGGTCGACGGAGAGGAACTCTTGGTTCTTCGCGAAGACGACGTCATGGCCGTGATCGAGTAATCACTCGAACCATACAACCCGAATACGAAGGAGAACGTTCAAATGGCAGCAAAACAAGTGATGTTTGGTGATGAAGCCCGTCAAAAGATGGTCAACGGGATCAACATCCTGGCCAACGCAGTCAAGGTCACCCTTGGCCCCAAAGGCCGCAATGTGGTGCTCGAGCGCTCCTTTGGCGCACCGAGCGTGACCAAGGACGGCGTGTCCGTGGCCAAAGAAATCGAACTCAAAGACAAGTTCGAAAACATGGGCGCTCAGATGGTCAAGGAAGTGGCCTCGAAGACCGCTGACAATGCCGGCGACGGCACCACCACCGCAACCGTGCTGGCCCAGGCCGTGGTTCGCGAGGGCATGAAGTATGTCGCCGCAGGCATGAACCCCATGGACCTCAAGCGCGGCATCGACAAGGCCACCACGGCCATCGTGGCCGAGCTCGCCAAGATCTCCAAGCCCTGCACCACCGCCAAGGAAATCGCCCAGGTGGGTTCCATCTCGGCCAACTCCGATGCAGAAATCGGTGAAATCATCTCCAAGGCCATGGAACGTGTTGGTAAAGAAGGCGTGATCACCGTGGAAGACGGCAAGTCACTCCAGAACGAGCTCGATGTGGTCGAGGGCATGCAGTTCGACCGCGGCTACCTCTCGCCTTACTTCATCAACAACCCCGAGAAGCAGGTCGCCGTGCTCGAGAACCCGTTTATCCTCCTGCACGACAAAAAGGTCTCCAACATCCGTGACCTTCTCCCAGTGCTGGAGCAGGTCGCCAAGTCTGGTCGCCCCTTGCTGATCGTCGCGGAGGATGTGGAGGGCGAGGCCCTGGCCACCCTGGTGGTCAACAACATCCGCGGCATCCTCAAGACCGTCGCCGTCAAGGCCCCCGGCTTCGGCGATCGCCGCAAGGCCATGCTCGAAGACATGGCCATCCTCACGGGCGGTGAAGTCATCTCTGAAGAGACCGGCATGACCCTCGAGAAGGCCACCCTTGCGCAGCTCGGCCAGGCCAAGACGGTGGAGATCGCCAAGGAGAACACCACCATCATCGACGGCGCAGGCGACAAGAAGAACATCGGTGCCCGGGTCAAGCAGATCCGCACTCAGATCGAGGAGGCCACCAGTGACTACGACAAAGAGAAGCTGCAGGAGCGCGTGGCGAAACTCGCCGGCGGTGTTGCAGTCATCCGTGTCGGTGCAGCCACCGAGGTCGAGATGAAGGAGAAGAAGGCTCGCGTCGAAGACGCTCTGCATGCCACCCGCGCGGCTGTGGAAGAAGGAATCGTCGCCGGCGGTGGCGTGGCTCTCCTGCGTGCACGGGCCAATGCCAAGGTCAAGGGCGACAACCCCGACCAGGAGGCCGGCATCAAGATCGTGATGCGCGCGGTGGAAGAACCCCTGCGTCAGATCGTGGCCAACTGCGGTGATGAGCCCAGCGTCGTGGTCAACAAGGTGCTCGAGCTCAAGGGCTCCAACGGCTACAACGCAGCCTCAAGCGAGTACGGCGACATGCTTGAAATGGGCGTGGTCGATCCCACCAAGGTGACGCGTACAGCCCTGCAAAACGCTGCATCCGTGGCCAGCCTGATGCTCACCACCGACTGCATGATCGGTGAGGCACCCGACGACAAGCCAGCCGGTGGCGGCATGCCCGGCGGCATGGGCGGCATGGGTGGCATGGGCGGCATGGACATGTAAGAGGAGGGTCGCCTCCTGCACTCCAAACCCGGGCCCTCGCGCCCGGGTTTTTTTTGTTGGCGTGTCACAATTCATGCCTATGCAATTCATCGATCGGTGTGAGGCCGCCTGGGCCGAAAACGGGAGCCTGCTCTGTGTGGGCCTCGACCCCGAGCCCAAACAATTTCCAAAGCCACTGCAGGGCAGCCCCACCCTGGAGGCCGTCGAGACCTTCTGCCTCGAGATTGCAGCCGCCACAGCGCCTTACTGCTGCGCCTTCAAGCCTCAGATCGCACACTTTGCGGCGCTCGGCGGCGAGCCTGTGCTCGAGCGAGTCTGCAAGTCCATTCGGTCTGCATTCCCGCAGCACCTGCTCATCCTGGACGCAAAGCGGGGAGACATTGGGTCGACCGCCCAGCACTACGCCACTGAAGCCTTTGACCGCTACGCGGCCGATGCGGTCACGGTGAACCCCTACATGGGCTCAGACAGCCTTGCCCCGTACCTGGCCCATGCCGGCAAAGGCATCTTCGTGCTGTGTCGCACGAGCAACCCCGGTGGCGATGAGCTTCAAATGCAAACTCTCCCCTCTGGCGAGCGGGTCTTTGAACACGTGGCCAGGCTTGCCGCAGAACAATGGAACCAGCATGGCCAGGTCGGGCTGGTAGTGGGTGCGACCTATCCCCATGAGGTTGGAATCGTTCGGCAGCTGGCCCCCAAGTTGCCCCTGCTGGTGCCGGGCGTGGGGGCCCAAGGTGGCGACCTGGTGAGAACCGTCGCCCAGGCTGCTACCGCAAGCGGTGGGCTCTTCTTGAACAGCTCTCGCGCCATCCTTTATGCGAGTGCAGACCACGACTGGCGTGAGGCTGCCAAGCAGGCCGCCCGGCAAACACACCAGGCCATACAGGACGCCCGTGCACAGACCAACCATTGAGCCGGTGCAGGGCCAATCGGGCGCCTGGGCGCTGCTTCAAAAAGAAATCAGGCGGTTCACCAAGGTGTCCGTCCAAACCGTTCTCGCACCGGTGGTCTCATCCCTCTTGTTTCTCGCCATTTTTGCCTTCCTGCTCGAGGGCCGACTCGAGCCCTTTCCGGGTGTGGGCTACAGCGCCTTCCTCGTGCCGGGCCTCGTGATGATGACCCTGCAGCAGAATGCATTCGCAAACACGAGTTCCAGCCTGACCCAGAGCAAGATCACCGGCACCCTCATTTTTCTCATGCTCTCACCATTGAAGCCATGGGAATGGCTGGTGGGCTACCTGGGCGGTGCGGTGGCCCGAGGCCTGGCCTGCGGCGCGGTGGTCTGGCTGGCCAGCATGCCCTTCATTCAGGTGAGCGTGACCCACTGGGGCTGGGTGCTGCTCTTCGGGCTGCTGGCCTGTCTGATCATGGGCGCGCTTGGGCTGCTGGCTGCCCTGTATGCCGAGAAGTGGGATCACGTCTCCGCCTTCCAGAACTTCCTCATCAATCCGCTCACGTTTCTCGCGGGCGTCTTCTACTCCATTCATGCGCTGCCCCCAATCTGGCAAGCCATCTCGCACTTCAATCCATTCTTCTATCTGATTGATGGTTTCCGATATGGTGTCTTTGCCCAGTCGGATGTCTCTCCGTGGCTGAGCCTCTGGGTCTGCGGCATTTTCTGCACCGTGCTGCTCGCCCTGTGCCAATTTCTCATTGCCATCGGCTGGCGCATTCGGCCATAAAGAAAACGGCCCCGAAGGGCCGTTTCCATCCGAACGCAAAACCAATTACTTCTTGGGTGCTTCTTTGCACTCTTTCTTGTCTTTGTTTTCGGCCTTCTTGCAGTCGACCTTTGCAGGCTCAGCCTTGGCAGGAGCGGCAGGTGCTTGAGCCACTGCTGCACCGGAGAAGGCAACCATCGCGGCCATCACAGCCATCGAAATCTTTTTCATATTTTCCTCGTTGTGATTTAAGAGTGAACTCAGTTCAACGAGCGCAGTCTATTCAATTCACAGTAGGTTGTGTGCTGTCTATTGTGTGAAATAGGTACGCGGCAAATATTTAGGCAAGTGAAAGCCAGGCCGCACCCAAGACGCCTGCAGAATCCCCCAGCGCATGTCGTCGAATGGGTGTCTCACAAACGCCTCCAAAAACCTGCTGAGCAATGCCCTCCGACAAGGCCTGCGGCAGCCAGTCCAGGTTCGACAACCCACCGCCCAGAACGACCACGTCAGGGTCGAGTGTCGTCACCAGTCGAGCCAGCCCTGTGGTGAGCGCATGGAGCATGGACGACCTGCAGGCCAGCGCATGCGGATCCGTCAGGTCTGCAAGAATCGAGTGGGCCGGGCGTGACTGGCCCGTGGATGCTTGGTACCGCGCCTCAATGCCACTGCCCGAGGCCAACATCTCCAGGCAGCCGACCCCACCGCACCAGCAACGCGGGCCGGCTGGGTCCACGCTGACATGACCCCACTCACCGGCAAGCCGGTTGCGGCCAACGTGCACAACGCCATCAATGACCAGACCACCCCCGCAGCCCGTGCCGAGGATCACGCCGAACACGGTCCTGAATCCCTGTCCTGCACCGGCCCGGGTCTCTGCCAGGGCAAAGCAGTTCGCATCGTTCTCCACCCGAACCGGTTGGCCCATGGCCAAGGACACCTGCCCTTGAAGGTCGAAGCCGTTGAGGCACTGGGTATTGGAATTGCGCAACAGGCCGGTGCGAGTTGAGAGGGACCCAGGCGTTCCCAGACCAATCGAGTGTGGCGCCTGGGAATGCGGCAGGCACTGCCGCGCACGATTCACCAGTGCGGTCATGGCCAGCAGAATTGCCTGTGGCCCTTCTTTCGCGGGCGTGGGCACACGGTCCCGAAACAGAACGCCGTCATCGGCGTCCAACAGAACCACCTCTGTCTTGGTGCCGCCGAGGTCGATTCCGATTCGAAACATGGACCCCATTGTAAGATCGGCCCATGCCCTTGTCCCATCTCATGCTCGTGCTCGTGATCATGGGCTTCTGGGGAACCAACTTCGTCGTGCAGTACTGGGCCGTGCACCTGGTGCCACCCACCCTCTTTGCGACCCTTCGGTTTGCGGCCGTGGCCTTTCCCCTCATCCTGCTGCTGCCGCGCCCGAATGTGCCCTGGCGACTCCTCATCGGCTATGCGGCCACGTCCTTCACCATTCAGTTCACGCTGCTGTTCCTGGCCCTTCGATGGGGCATGCCACCCGGTCTCGCCTCCTTGGTCATGCAGAGCCAGGTCCTCTTCACCGTGCTGCTCGTGGTCCTGCTGGGGGCCGAACGGCCAAGACGGCTGCAGTGGGCAGGCATTGTCCTGGGGGCGGCAGGCATGCTGCTTGTCGCGCAGGGGCTCGAGGATGGCGCCACGCTCGTGGCCTTTCTCATGACCCTCTGCGCAGCATTGTTCTGGAGCATCGGCAACCTGTTCACCAAAGAAATGGGCTCGGTGCGGGCCGGAGAACTCGTGGTCTGGGGGTCTGCCCTCGGGGCCATTGGCCTGCTGCCCATTTCACTCTGGCTCGATGGACCGCAGGCCTGGGGCGATGCCGTGGGCATGCTCCTGCAGGGGCATCCCACCCTCTGGGCATGCCTGCTCTTTAATGCCTATGGGGCCAGCGTGATTGGATACGGTGGCTGGGCCTGGCTGCTGAGTCGGCACCCCGCCACCCATGTGGTGCCCTTCACCCTCTTGGTGCCTTTCTTCGGCATGGGTTCGGCCGCCATCCTCCTGGGTGAGGCCCTGCCCGAGGGCGCCTGGCCCGGGGTGGCATTGGTGCTGCTGGGCCTGCTGCTCATTCAACTGCCCAAAACTGTTGTTGGGCGAGTGTTCGGTAAAGCTCACTAGTCTCCATCAGTTCGGCATGGCGGCCACTGGCCACGAGCTGGCCTTGGTCCAAGACCAGAATGCGATCGGCCCGTCGCACCGTGGAGAGCCGATGGGCAATCACCAACGCCGTACGACCCGGCAGCAGCCGCTCGAGGGCCTGCTGGACCGCTCGTTCTGAGACAGTGTCGAGTGCCGAGGTTGCCTCATCGAGCAGCAACAAGGGCGGGTTGCGCAGCACCGCACGTGCAATGGCGATGCGTTGGCGCTGCCCACCCGACAGGCGCAGGCCTCGCTCACCCAAGAAGGTCTGGTAGCCAGACGGCAGGGCTCGAATGAATTCATCGGCGTGGGCGGCGCGGGCCGCGGCCACCACCTCCTCATCGCTTGCATCGAGCCGCCCGTATCGGATGTTGCCCATCGCATCGTCCGAAAAAATAACGGGGTCTTGGGGCACCCAGCCAATGGCCTGACGAATGGCGAAGCCTCCCCAGTCCTGGGCTGGCCGGCCATTGAAGCGAATGCAGCCTTGGCTGGGCTGATAGAAGCCCAGCAGAAGCGAAAAAATGGTGGTCTTCCCCGCGCCCGAGGGCCCGACCAAGGCCCAGGTCTCGCCGGCCGGAATCTCAAAATTCAGACCAGACACGGCAGCATCTCGTGGACGAGACGGATATGAGAACGACACAGACTCAAAGGTCACCCCCACCACATCGCCGAGGGCCACCGAGGACTGCGATGCCCTGGCCTTCACCGTTTCAACACCATCGTCGCGTTCCATCAAGGAGACCAGCCGCTCGGTTGCGCCCACTGCACGCTGCAGGTCACCCCAGCCCTCGGCCAGTGCGGCAATCGAGCCTGCCGTGAGCACGGCATACAGAACAAACTGGGCCAACTCCCCCGCCGACATGGTGCCGGCCACCACCTCGCGCGCACCGAGCCAGAGCACAAAAACAATGACCAGAAAGGCCAGGACAATCGCCACAAAGGTCAGCGAAGATCGACCACGAATTCGCCGCAGGGCCGTTTCAAAGGCCGATTCCACGGCCAGTCCATAGCGCCGGCCCTCATAGGGCTCGCGGCCCAAGGACTGCACGGTGGTCATGGCGTTCAGGATCTCGCCCGCCAAAGCACTCGTGTCCGCCACCTTGTCCTGGCTCACCTTGGACATCTTCCGAACCCACCGGCCCAAGGCCAACACCGGCAGCACCACACCCAGCAGAAGCAGCACCATGAGCCCTGCCAGCATGGGGCTGGTGACCAGCATCATGGAGACCCCTCCCACCAGCAGCACGCTGCTGCGCAGGGCCATGGAGACACTGGTGCCCACCAGTGTCTGAACCAGCGTGGTGTCCGCCGTGAGCCGGGAGAGCACCTCGCCGGTCTGAAGGGTCTCGAAGTACGTGGGCGGGCGGCTCAGCACCGCGTCGTAGACCTTCTTGCGCAGGTCGGCCACCACACGCTCGCCGAGCCAAGACATGAAATAAAAGCGGCCCGCCGTGGCGGCAGCCAGAAACACCGACAAGGCCATGAGCACGGCAAAGGGCTCCGTCAAGCCCTCGAGTCCCGAGTCGATCAGCCCCCGAAAGGCCAGTGGCACCGAGAGCGTGGCGGCAGCGGCCAGCCCCAAGAAGAGAAAGGCCAGGGCCCATCGACCCCGATAGGCCATGGCCAAGTGGGCGACGGGTCGGAGTTGCTCGAGGGTGGAGCGGGGTGTGGATTGGGATGCAGGGGACATGGCGTCGCCCATAATACGGGGGTCACCGCTTCAAAGGATGCCCAATGCCCTACACCGCCGAGATCAGTCGCTCCAACCCAACCGCCTTCCTATTCCTGATCGATCAGTCCGGATCCATGGGTGAGCCCGTGGGGAAAACCAATCTCAGCCGGGCCGAGTTCTTGTGTGATGCCCTCAACCGGGTGGTGATGAACCTGATTGCTCGGTCATCGAAATCCGAGGGCGTTCGAAACTACTTTGAGCTGGGCGCCATCGGCTACGGCGGTCAGGGTGTTCACAATGCCTTGAAGGGGTCGTTCTCTCACCAGGTCTTTCACCCCATTTCATCCTTTGAGCGCTCTCCACTCGCGGTCGAAGACCGTGTTCAGAGAATCCCAGACGGCGCGGGCGGTGTCATCGACCAGCGGGTGAAATTTCCCATTTGGTTTCGGCCCATGGCCGATGGCGGCACGCCCATGCGCAAGGCCCTGCGAATGGCCGCAGAAGAACTGGCCAACTGGTGCGACGCCCATCCCGACTCCTATCCACCCACGGTGCTCCATGTCACCGATGGCGAGCCCACCGACGGTGACCCAGAGCCCATGGCCGAACAGATTCGTCACATCGGCACCGAGGATGGTGACATTCTCTTTTTCAATCTTCACACCAGCGATGGCAAGGCCGGGCCCATCCAATTCGGCAACAACGAGCACGAGATCAAAGACCCCTACGGGAAAAGTCTCTTTCGAATGTCGAGTGCACTGCCCCGGCTCGTGGCCGATGCCGCCCGGGAGAAGGGCTACATCGTGGAGGATGGCGCACGTGGCTTCTTCTTTAATGTCGAACCCGTCGAGATCGTGGAGTTTTTCGACATCGGCACACGGGCCTCCTCCCAGTCCTTGATGCTTCGGTAAGGGGGCCTCGGCCAGGCCATCATGCGGATCCTTCGGTCCATCAGCCTGCCCAAGGAGGCTGATTACGCGGCCTCGAATGATGATGTCTTCTTCGCAGCACCCGGCGGGCTCTCCGTGGCCATGAGTGACGGCGCCAGCGAGTCGTACGACTCTCGGGGCTGGGGCCGCATGCTCTGTGAGACCTTCAATGCCCAGTTCGAGGGCGGTGGCGATCAGCCGCTCGAAGACGACGCCGTTCGAGCCATGGTCGTCACGGCCAGGCGAGGCTTCCTCGCCTCCTTTGAAGACAAGCCCTTGTCGTGGTCTCAGCAGGCCTCATTCGACCGTGGAAATTTCGCAAGTCTGCTCGGCATC
The DNA here is from genome assembly GCF_965194505.1 of Hahnella aquatica (SeqCode). Lineage (GTDB taxonomy): Bacteria > Pseudomonadota > Gammaproteobacteria > Burkholderiales > Burkholderiaceae_A > Hahnella > Hahnella aquatica. The sequence continues at coordinate 1,420,391 of NZ_OZ239144.1, forward strand.
TACGAGGGGCCAAGCCTGCTCACCATCCTGGCCATTGGAGACTCCATTGCGGTCTGGCGAGAAACCAGTGGCGCCATTCGAAGCCATGCCCTCTCGGACCCAGCGGAATTCAAGCGACACCCCGTGCTGCTCTCGAGCGACAGCCGCGGCGATGCCGTTGTCTTTGAGCGAGAACGTGCACGATGGTCTGCCATTCAAATCCCAAAGGCAAAGATCGCAGGCGGGCGACTTTACCTCATGACCGACGCCATTGGTGCCGTCGTCACATCCGCCATCCAGGCCGGTCGATGGCCCGAGGCCGAACGACAGCTCTGTCAGTCCGAGCTAGACTTCAAGTACTGGGTCTCACAGCAGCGCATGGCAAAAGCCATGCGGCCAGATGACACCACCCTTGCCGTGATCACCACCCGATGAAACTGCCCAACCTCGAGCAATACCTGCGTGCCCTGCAACTGCCCGCCAGCCGCATCTTCACCGACCCCGTGCTCAAGGCCGGAAGAATTGAGACCAATGCCCTGGGCACGCCTCGGGCGCGTTCAGGAAACTTTGCACTGGTCTTCCGAATCGATTCCGGCGATCAGAGCCTGGCCATTCGATGCTTCACTCGAACCTCTCGGGAGATCGCCGCACGCTATGCCGCCATCTCCAATCTCACCCAGCGGCTGCGGCTGCCCGGTCAGCCCAGTGTCTTTCTGCCCTTTGAGTACCAGGCCAATGGCATTCTGGTCGAGGGCCAACACTTTCCCATCGTCAAGATGGGCTGGTCTGGCGGCAGAAGCCTGGGTGACTTCCTCTCGGAGCACCACCTCGACAAGGCCCGCCTTCGTCTGCTGCGCGACTCGCTTGCGAGACTCGCAGCCTTCTTAGATGCCAACGGCGTGGCCCACGGCGACATCCAGCCCGGCAATGTCATGGTCAGCGACGACGCGCGACAACTCTGGCTGATCGACTACGACGGCATGTATGTGCCCGAGCTGGAAGGCTTTGATGCGGCTGAGCTCGGCCATGTGAACTTCCAGCACCCCTTGCGCAACGAGCAGCACTTCAACGATCAGCTCGACCGCTTCTCCTTCATTCTGCTCGACACCGCACTGGCAGTCCTCATTGAGGAGCCCACCCTGTGGGAGCGCACCTACAGCGATGAGGAAGGCATCGTCTTTCGGGCGGGAGACCTCGCCCAGCCCCTGCAGTCTCAGACCTTTGCACTCACCGTGAAGATGCCCGCCGTCGCGTCCCGGGTTCGAGCCTTGGCGGAGATCTGCATGGGCCCGTTTCAGAGCATTCCACGCCTGACCGACTTCCAGGAGCAGTTTGCGGCCAGCACCGCCCCCAGCCAAGCGACTGCACCAAGGCCGGAACGGGTCTTCGAGCCCGAACAGCGTGCGGCCCGCGCAGCGGCCGATGCAGCGCCCATCAGTCCGCCGGTGTATGTGGGCTCCTACGAGGTGGTGCCTGCATCGAGTTTTGTCAAAGTGAGCCAGCAGGTGGGCAAACGCGTGGAACTCATTGGCAAGGTGGTCGATGTCCGTTCTGGCAAGTCGAGCTTTCAGGGGAAACCAGCCCTGCGGCCCTACATTTATGTGGACTTCAGCGAGCTCTCGACGGGCCGCGTGGTTCGGATCAAGATGCTTCCCGAGTTCCTGGAAGCCCATGCCACCAAGCAGGCCCAACTGCCCAGCACACGCTGGCTCGGAAAGTGGGTCACGATCTCAGAGGTTATTCAGCCAGTGCAGTACATCAAGCACCCCGCCTTTGCCGGGGGCATTGGCGAGGCGTCGGTCTGCCCAAATCATCCGGGTCAACTGCGGCTCATCTCCGAGGAAGAGGCCCGCTTTCGACTCGCATCCAACAACCAGGCGGCCAGGGCCAGGCTCAAGACCCGGGCCGTCTCCACCCGCGCTCCCAGCGCAAGCCCCCGTGGCACGCGGGTGGCCGCAAACAAGAACATGAGCATTCTGGAGCGCCTCAAGAACCTCTGAGGCCCCTGGGTGACCAGGCCCAGCCACAGCCCCATCGCCATTGGGTTGTTGTAAAATCTTGGTCTTCGGGTGATGTAGCTCAGTCGGTTAGAGCGTGGCACTCATAACGCCAAGGTCGCTGGTTCGATCCCAGCCATCACCACCACCCATCCCACACGCCCCAGGCCGTCAGGCGCAATCACCAGGTCACCCGGGTCAGCATGTAGGCCGCCAGGCAGAGCAGCAGGTAAGCAAACCAGCGCCGAAGGGTTGGCACATCGGTGCGGTGGGCTACACGGGCACCCCATGGCGCCGTGAACACCGAGGCACTGGCGAGCGAGGCCAATGCAGGCAGATAGATGTACCCCACCGACCCCACCGGCAGGTTCGCGACCGACTGACCAGCCAGGATGTAGCCCACCAGCCCGCCCAGGGCGATGGGAACGGCCAGGCCCGCCGATGTCGCCACCGCATGGTGCATCGAGATATTGCACCAAGTAAGAAATGGAATGGTGAGAAAGCCACCCCCTGCACCGAGCAGGCTCGAAATAAAGCCAATGCCGGCGCCCACGAGACCCAGCCCCAGCCGACCGGGCACATCGCGGCCTGGCTTGGGCTTCTTGCCCTTGAGCATCTGCCAGGCTGAGTAGCCCACGAATAGACCGAAGAAGCCCGCCAAAAAGGAGTCCCTCAAGGCACCCGCCGCACTGGCCCCCAGGAAGGTTCCAACGAATGCGCCCCCGCCCATGGCCCAGAGCAGATCCAGCCGAACCGCCCCATGCTGATGATGGGCACGCACCGATGAGATCGAGGTGAAGAGGTTCACAGCCAGCGAGGTTGCAATGGCGATCTTGATGACCTCGCCAGGCGGAAAATCGCGTGCCTCGAAGAGCATCACCATGAAGGGCACCATGGTCATTCCTCCGCCGATGCCCAATAGGCCTGCGAGGAAGCCCACCAGGCCGCCAACAGCCAACAAACTACTGATCAGAACAATGTCCATCGCGCCCCTTGCTGCTGCAACTGCATCATAAGCCTGGGCCCAAATGGGCTAAAATGCGGGGTTATGCAGATCAGCATCATTCCAAAGTCAGGGCGCCGCTGTTTGCACATCAGCCTTGTGGGCTGGCGGTTCAAACTGGCCATTGCCTTTGTGCTGCTTCTGGCCGTTGGCTTGCTGCGTGTGGGGTTTGGAATTGCCACGTCTGACGGCAGCAGCAGTGCGGTTCTGAGTTGGTGGAACCTCGGCCGAGAAGAGGCCGTCGCCAAGGAACTTGGCGCGCTGCGGGCCAAGATCGACCTTCTCGAATCAACACTGTCTGCCATGGAAGGCGACATTCCAAAGCCCTCCAAAGATGCCGGTCCAAGGCCGATTGCCCCTGCAGTTGCGCCGGCCAGGGCGGAGCCCGCCAAGGCCCAGCCAGGCGCGGCAGAGGCATTACAGGCCGATGTACCCGGCCAGATCGAATCCCTCCAGAACCGCATGCAGAAAATCAACCTCTCGCTTGAGCGCGTCATGTCGCACCGAGAGTCGCTGGCCATCAACCTCATCATGGGCGATGCCGTCCTGCCCATCCATGCACCGCAGACGTCGGGCTTTGGCCGCCGAATGGACCCCTTCGATGGAAACCCGGCCTTTCACCGCGGCATCGACTTCCTTGCGCCAGCCGGCACGCCGGTCTATGCCCTCAGTGCAGGCGTGGTGGAATGGATCGGCCCGCTTGGCGGCTATGGCAACGCGGTGGTCATTCGGCACAACGACCGCATCTCCAGCCTGTATGCCCACCTCGAGGGCATTGAGGTCACCACCGGCATGGCCATCCTCACGGGCAATCGCATTGCGCGGGTTGGCTCCACCGGTCGCTCCACGGGGAACCACCTCCATTTCGAGATCGAGATCGATGGTCGGGTCGTCAACCCCCGCCCCATCCTGGATCGGGTCCGAGCAAAAACTGTCACGGCCATGGCCATTCAGTAGGGGGTAGACCGTGCTCGAACCGAAGAAAAACCCCCTCATCGATGAGCCCCTCATTGCCACCTCGGCCAAGACCTTTGAGCGCGTTCGTCTGATCTACACCGTTCTCATCAGCCTGTCGGTGATCGCCCTGGTGGCCTGGCTATGGCTGCTCAGCTCCTTTGGCGAGAACATCTACGATGAGACCTGGTGGCGTCAGGCCATCTCCAAGCTCGCCAGCCAGCAGGTGGAATCATCCATCTCCAGCGAGCAGTCCAGCCAGCTCAACGATCGCGTCAAGGAGGTCACCTCCGAGAACGCAGACATTCAGTCCAAGCTGCAAAACCTCGAGCGCCTCATCCAGGCCACCCAGACCGATGTCTGGACCCGCAAGTTTGTGGCCTGGCGCGCCCCCGGAAGCGACACCATTCAGTATGAGGTGCTGATCTCAAACCCCTACCCCAAGAAGAAGCCAGACCCGGGTTCGAAAATCAAGATTCAGGTGAGGGGCCTCGACCGGCTCGACCCCTTCCTGCCTGAGGTCGGCATTCAAGAGTCTGTCCAACGCTTTAAGCTCTCGCAGCACAACATCAGCGCGCCGGAGATCGCCGAAGCCGTCAAGGGGCGATTGACCTCCAGTATCTCTCGCTATGCCGTGCTCATGGTGCTTCCAAACGAAGATCCCATGCAGACCGAAGTCGTGATCATCCCCATCACAGAACGCTCTAACTGAGGCACGGAGTCACCCATGTTCTCCCGCTCGAGTCGCACCCCCATCCAGACGGAAACGCTGGCCACACTCATTGACGCCAGCGTCTCCATCACGGGAGAGGTTCGATTCGAGAAGAGCGCTCGAATCGACGGCACGGTCACCGGCGATGTCACGGGCTCCAAAACCAAGGGCGGCACCCTCATCATCGGCGCCACGGCTGTGATCAAAGGCAACGTCTGTTGCCACAGCGTGGTGGTGCTCGGCCGCATCGAGGGTGACATCGATTCTTCACAACTGGAAATTCGATCCGGCGCCACCCTGCTTGGCGACATCTTCTACGATGTGATCGAGATCCACCAAGGGTCGTCCATCAATGGCCGTATGGTGCGCCGAGAAGGTACCGACCCAAAGGCTGCGGCGGCTACTTCTCCGACTGAATCGACGACAGGAAACGCGCCAAGGCCGGGCTGAGCGGCGGCTGTGACTTGCCCACTGGCGGGCGAGGAGATCCGGGCGCTGCATTCTTGGCCCTGGACGCCGGTGCGGCTGAAACCGTCTGGGCCTGATCATTGCGCAGGTCGGTGCTGGCTGCGGAAGACTGTGACCTTGGCCCCGCGCCTTGCGTGAGGTGCTTCGACAACACACTGTTGTAGCTGCTGAGCGGCTTTTGCACCGGCCTCACCAGGCCGCCAAGGGTCTTGCGCTGCTGATGAATCTCGTCGGCCCGACGGATGCCATCTGCAAACTTCAGGAAGTTGTCCCGCACAGACCCCTCCAGGAAGATCATGAAATTCTTGCGGAACAGGTCTCGAATCAAGACATCGTCAAACATGGGCGGCGCCAGCATGAAGGGCACGTTGAACCGGGCCTGACCAAATGCATGGTCGAGTACCTGCTCCGATTTGATTCGAGAGGGGCAGATGACCAAGGTGGGCACCGCATTGTGCTGGCGATTTTTCTGGTCGAAGACCCAGCCGTTGCGCTCCACAAATCCCGTGGTCGCCGCGAGTTCGATCTCTGAAACACCGGATGGCACCAAGACCAGGTCAAATCCCAACAGAAACTCTGGATCGGTGTGGGCCGTCCAGGTGAGGTCTGCGATCACCACATCGTAGCTCTCTGTGGCACGCCGCAGCAGGGTGCGGGCATTCAAGAGCCAGCGGCGCCCGCCGGCCTCATCAATGGGGTGGTGCTGTGTGGTGACCCCAATTTCTTTTGCATCCGACAGCCAAGTGCTCGACGACCCGTGTGGGTCATAATCGAGCAAAATGGTGCTGCGGCTTTGAATGACTTGAAACCAGGCCGCGAGATTGACAGAGATGGTGCTCTTGCCCACACCACCTTTCTGACTCACGACGATGATCTTGGTTGCAGCCATGCGCTCCGAAGTAAAAAAGGTATTTGAAATCAGGGTTTAGAGTAGATTTTTATACAGAATACTTGAAAAAAGCAAGATGCGAGAAAGCTTCCAATCCCCCGCCGTCTTCCGCCGAGAAGATTACACGCCCGCGTCGCACGCGATCATCGCCGTTGAATTGACGTTTCGCCTACACCTGGATGTCACCAAGGTGCGGGCCGACATCCAGCTCATCTCCAACAGCGGGGAGTCCGAAGACCTCGTCCTTGCAGGCGACGGGCTGGACTTCCAGGCCGCATGGCTCGATGGCGAGCCACTTCTGGCCGGCGACATCGACGTGGGCCCGAACCACTTCAAATGCCCGCAACTGAAGGCCGGCACCCTCTCCATCGAGACGCTCGTCTATCCCAGCCGAAACACCGAGCTCATGGGCCTGTATGCGAGCCAGTCCGGGCTCTACACGCAGTGTGAGTCCGAGGGCTTTCGGCGGATCACCTATTTTCTCGATCGTCCGGATGTGCTGAGCATTTACACAGTCGTGCTCGAGGCCCCAATCGACCTCTTTCCCACCCTGCTGTCCAACGGAAACCTGGTGGAGGAGACCTGCCGCAACGGCATTCGGCGTTGTGTCTGGCACGACCCCTTCCCCAAGCCGAGCTACCTGTTTGCGCTGGTCGCCGCCAACCTGCAATCCATTGACACCGAGGTGATGAGCCATAGCGGCCAGCCCAAGCTGCTGCAGGTCTACACCCAGGCGGCCGACCTCTCTCGGGCCAACTTTGCACTCGAGAGCCTGCGACGTGCCATGCAGTGGGATGAAAGGCGCTTTGGCCTCGAACTTGACCTCGAGCGGTTCATGATTGTGGCCGTGCCCGACTTCAACTCCGGGGCCATGGAGAACAAGGGCCTGAACCTCTTCAACACGAAGTACGTTCTGGCAGACCCCGACACCGCGACCGACCGAGACTTCGAGCTGGTCGAGGCCGTGATCGGGCATGAATACTTCCACAACTGGACTGGCAATCGCATCACCTGCCGCGACTGGTTTCAGCTCACCCTCAAGGAGGGGCTCACCGTCTTCCGTGATCAAGAGTTCTCTGCCGACATGCTCGCCGATGGGCTCACACCAGAGCAGGCTTTGAGCAGCCGGGCAGTGAAGCGAATTGAGGATGTTCGAACCCTTCGCGCCCATCAGTTTCCGGAAGACGCGGGCCCCATGGCCCATCCCATTCGGCCTGCCCAGTACCAGGAGATCCGAAACTTCTACACGGCAACCGTCTACGAAAAGGGTGCCGAGGTCATCCGCATGCTGCAGACCATGCTCGGACGAGCGGGCTTTGAGAAGGGCATGCGTCTCTACATCGAGCGGCACGACGGTCGGGCGGCCACCTGCGAAGACTTTGTCTCTTCCATTCTAGATGCCAACGACCGGCAAGACTGGTTCGAGCCTTTCATGCGCTGGTACGACACCCTGGGAACCCCCCGCATTCAGGTCGAGGAGCGCTGGAATCCAGAGACCGCGGAGTTAAGGCTGCGCATTCGTCAAAGCCTTGATGCCCGATCCCATCAACAGGCGCCATTGATCATGCCGATTGGCTTTGGCCTATTGTCGGCCCAGCGGCCGGGCGCCACCGTTGGGGGAGTGCCGGCTGTGCTGATCCTCGACGACCTCGAGAAGGACTTCACCTTTCACATTCCGTCCGAGAAGGGCGGCCAGAAGCCCTGGCTCTCCCTGCTGCGAGATTTCTCTGCGCCCGTCATTCTGGAGCGAGACTTCGATGCAGAGGCCATCGCCCACGCCGTTCAGCACGAGTCCGACCCATTCAATCGCTGGGATGCCTGTCAGCAACTCATGATGGCCAGCCTGCTTCCGTCGCCGCTCGTCCAAATCGACGCGGTGGCCGAGGTGCTACAGACCGTGCTCGTGCACCCTGACCTGTCCGATGCCTTCAAGGCCCTGGCCCTCAGCATACCGAGCGATGCGGTCGTGGCGGAGGCTTGGGCACAGATGCATGCGCCGGTCGACCCCAGCCTGATTCGCTCGCGCTCGATCACACTTCAGGCCTGCCTGGCGACATCCTGGGCCCCACTCTGGAAGGCGCTCGACGACCGGCTCGATGACCCCTCGGCCCAGGGGCCCTATCAGCCCAATGCCATGGGTGCCGGCCAACGCAGCCTGCGCCATCTGGCCCAGACCATGGCCAGCATCCATGCGCCCCAGCCCGCGCGGTCCGATCGCCTGCTCCAGCGCTTCCATCAGGCGAGCAACATGACCAGTCGAATGGCCGCGCTCACCGCCCTCATCAGCCTGGGCGGGCCGCAGGCCGACGAGGCCTTGGAGGCCTTCGCCACCCGTTATCAGTCCAATGCCCTGGTGCTCGACAAGTGGTTCACCGTTCAGGTCTCCACACCGCGCATGGCCGATCCCCAGGCCAATGAGGTCCTCAGTCGGGTGCAGTCGCTCCTGCAAAGCGACCGATTCGACCGCGCCAATCCAAATCGGGTGCGGGCTCTGCTGGGAGCCTTTTTCATGCAAAGCCTTGCAGGCCTGCACCGGCCTGATGGCGAGGGCTATGCCCTCTGGGCCGATGAACTGGCCAAGCTCGACCGCCTCAATGCGCAACTCACCTCTCGGCTGGCCCGCTCCCTCGATCGGTGGCGCGTATTTGAGCCCGGACGGCGTGCCCAGATGCAGGCCGCCATCGAGCGTTTATACGCCACGCCGGGCCTGTCCCCAGACACCGCAGAGGTCTGCCAGCGCTTCTTAGAGTCGGAGTAGGTCGGCTGCCTGCTGGGCGGCCACGCGGCCTTCATCGGTCTGGATCACCCAGACCTCGGCATTTGAACCCTCGGCGTGAATCGAGCCTGAGCCCTCGAGCGCTGAATGTCGATTCGCATCTATGTCCACACCCAGATGCGCAAGTCGAGCACACACGTGCTTGCGCAGGGCTGCATCGTGCTCTCCAATGCCACCCGTGAAGACCAGGGCATCCAGACCACCCAACAGGGCTGTCAGCCCACCGATCTCACGCACCACACGATGCTCAAAGAGTTTGATCGCCTCCTGGGCGTGCGGGTTGTCAGATGCGCGAAGGCTGCGCATGTCAGACGACACGCCGGAGACGCCCAGCAGCCCGGACTCCCGATAGAGCATGTGCTCCAGGCGGTTGACATCCCAGCCCTCTCGCAAGAGGGCCAGCAGGACACCTGCATCCAATGCACCCGACCGGGTGCCCATCATCAGGCCGTCGAGGGCTGAGAAGCCCATCGTGGTGGCCACGCTCTGGCCATCAACCATGGCGCAGAGGCTCGCCCCATTTCCCAGATGGGCCATGACCACACGGCCATGGGCCTTCTCGGACCGGCCCTGCAGTTCGGTGCGCAAGAAGTCATACGAAAGCCCATGAAAGCCAAACCGGCGGATGCCCCGATCGTGCAGGGCCCTCGGAATGGCAAATCGTCGCTCCTCGGGCCAGAGGCTCACGTGGAAGGCCGTGTCGAAGCAGGCCACCTGTGGCGTGTTGGGGAAGGCGGCCATGCAGGCCTTCGCACCCCGAATGTTGTGCGGCTGGTGAAGCGGTGCCAGGTCTGAAAAAGTCTCCAGGGTGGAGAGGACACCCGCATCGAGCAGCGCAGGGCCGTCGAAGACTCCACCGCCGTGCACCACCCGGTGGGCAATGGCCCGAATGGGCCTGCCGCCAAGCTGCTGCTGCAGGTCTTGTGCAAGTCGTCCAAGGGCAGCATCGAGCGCATCCAAGCCGTCCACCAGACCCTTGGAATGGGCCACGCCCACCCGGCCATCTTGAAGGTCATAGGCCGCGTACTTGAGGGTCGACGAGCCGATGTTAACGGCAAGAATCACGGGCGTTGCGCGCGGTAGGCGTGGGCGACAATCTGGGCCAAGAGGGCAGATGCCATGCGGGTCTGGGCCGTGTCAGCCCGACTCGTCAGTGCGATGGGCACTCGGGCGCCCAGCACAATTCCACTGCCCGATGCGCCTGCCAGGTACTCCAATTGCTTGGCCAGCATGTTGCCCGACTCCAAGTCGGGCACCAGGAGAATGTCGCTGTCTCCGGCCACCGAAGACGAGATGCCCTTGATGCGCACAGCCTCTGGCGAAATGGCATTGTCAAACGCCAGCGGCCCATCCATGAGGGCACCAGTGATCTGCCCTCGGTCGAGCATCTTGCAGAGCGCAGCCGCGTCAATCGTGGAGCGCATGTCTGGGTTGATGGTCTCGACGGTCGAGAGAATGGCCACCTTGGGGCACGGATTCCCAAGCATGTGGGCCAGTTCAATGGCGTTCTGCACAATGTCAGCCTTTTGCATGAGCGTGGGCTCGATATTGAGCGCCGCATCGGTGATGAACAGCGGCTTGGAATAGAGGGGCACATCGAAACGAAAGACATGGCTCATGCGCCGTTTGGTGCGCAGGCTGGGCTTCTCCAGCACCGCTCGAATGAGTTCATCGGTGTGGAGACTGCCCTTCATCAGCGCCTCCACCTCGCCAAAATCAGCCATAACGGCTGCGCGATCCGCCGCGGCATGACTGTGCAGGACCGACTCCACGACATGGCCCGAGAGGTCGATTCCAAACTCCTCGGCCAGGCTCCGCAGCCGGCGCTCCGGTGCCACAAAGACTGGATGAATCATGCCAGCCTGCGCCGCGAGAATGGCACCACGCAGGGAACCCTCATCGCAGGGGTGCACCACCGCACACCGCACAGGCTCCATGCCCTTGGCCAGGCTCAAAAGATCCTCGAGCCGATCGACTGGCTCGAGCAGTCGAAACCGCGGCGCATCGGCCAGTGGCCCGACGTGCTTGGCCGTGGGGGCGAGCACCGAGGCCTCGCCGTCCAACACGGTCTTGCCATGCTGGTTCACCACACGACAGGCCAACTGCACAGTGCCCTTCTCGTCATTCATGGCGAGCACCTCCACAGAGGCCGTGACCGTGTCTCCCACAAATACCGGCTTCATGAAACGGAAGGTCTGACCCAGGTAGATGGTGCCCGGCCCTGGGAAACGCGTTCCCAGAATGGTGGAGATGATCGAGCCCGTCCACATGCCGTGGCCCACGACCTGCTTCATCACGGACTGGCTCGCAAAAACGGGATCGAGGTGGGCGGGGTTGGTGTCTCCGGACACGGCCGCAAAGGCACGAATATCGTCTGCGGTGAGGGTTCGTGACAACGACACCTGCTGGCCCACTCGAATCTCTGCGTAGGTGGTGTTCTCGATCTGTTCTTTGGTCATGTCGTTCTCAGGCCATCATGTTGTAGCCGGCGTCCACATAAATGGTCTGGCCGGTCATGCCCGATGAGGCTGGGCTGCAGAGGAAGGTCGTCAGTGCTGATACTTCCTCAAGGCTCACCAGGCGGCCGAGTGGGCTCTTCTTGGCAGCCTCCGCCATGAGTTTGTCGAAATCCTGCAGGCCGGAGGCAGCCCGTGTGGGAACGGGCCCCGGCGAGATGGCATGCACACGAATGCCCCGGGCGCCCAACTCAAAGGCCATGTATCGCACCATGGATTCCAGGGCGGCCTTCACCGGGCCCATCAGCCCATAATTGGGAACCACCTCATTCGCACCGTGATAGGTCATGGTGATCAGGCTGCCACCACCCGACATGTGCGGCGCCACGAGCCGGCCCAGTTCTGCAAAGGAGTGGCAGGAGATGCTCATGGCCTTCTCAAAGCCTTCGCGTGAACTGTCAGTGACACGGCCGTGCAGGTCTTCGAGCGGCGCCCAGGCGATGGAATGCACCACAAAATCCAGGCCGCCCAACTGGCCAACGGCCTGCGCCACGGTGGCCTCGAGGCTGCCATCCTCGGCCACATTGCAGGTCAGCAGGGGCACCCCAAGGGGCTCCGTCACTGGGCTGGCGAAGGACTTGGCCTTCTCATTGAGGCAGGTGGCCACCAGCCGAGCACCTTGCGCATGCAGGCCCCGGACAACCGCCGCCGCAATGCTGTGTTCATTGGCCACGCCCACCACCAGGCCTCTGAGGCCGGTGAGGTCACAGAATGCAGACATGTCGACTCCCTAAAAAGAATTGGTTCGGCAGCACCAGACCGACGCCACAGGCTGGAGGTTACAGGCGCAGGGCTAGAGCCGTGATGTGACGAGCGATTTCCAGAAACGCGCCCCCAGTGGAATGAGCTGGTCGTTGAAGTCGTAGCTGGGGTTGTGCAGGGCGCACGGGCCGAGGCCATGGCCTGTGAGGCGGTGCTCACCCGAGAGGTCGCCGTTGCCCAGAAAAATATAACTGCCCGGCCGCTCCAGCAGCATGTAGGCGAAGTCTTCAGCGCCCATGGTGGGTTCCACCGGGAAGATCACCTGCTCCGAGCCCACCAGATCCCGGGCCACGGCGGCCACACAAGCGGTGGCCTCGGGATGGTTAATGGTGGGCGGATACTGACGATCGAAGGTGAGCTGCGCCTGGGCCCCGAAGGCGGCCGGGAGCTGACTACAAATTCTCGCAAGGCCAGCTTCCACCACATCCAGCGCCGCAAGGCTGAAGGTTCTCACCGTGCCACGCAGCAGGCACTGGTCTGGAATGACATTCACCGCCTCGCCCGCCTGCACCTGCGTGATGGACACCACCACGGGCTCCACGGGCTTGGAGGTGCGGGTGACCACCGACTGGAAGGCCTGGATCAGGTGACTTGCCACCAGCACGGGGTCGACCCCCAGGTGTGGCATGGCCGCATGGGCCCCCTTGCCCTTGACCAGCACCTCGATTTGATTCGAGGAGGCCATCATCGGCCCTGCATTTAGGCCAAAGGTGCCTTCCGGAAGGCCCGGCCAGTTGTGAATGGCATAGACCTCATCGCAGTCGAACCGATCAAACAGGCCATCATCGATCATGGCCTTCGCACCGCCACCACCCTCTTCGGCTGGCTGAAAAATCAAGTGAACTGTGCCCACGAAATCGTCTCGTGCATCACAGATGAGCTTGGCGCCTGCGAGCAGCATGGCCGTGTGGCCATCGTGGCCGCAGGCATGCATCTTTCCAGGGTGTCGGCTCGCATGCTCAAAGACATTCTTTTCCGACATCGGCAGGGCATCCATGTCCGCACGAAGGCCAATCGCACGACAGTCGCCGGCGGGGCCCCTGCCGCGGCCACGCACCACGCCCACCACGCCAGTGCCCCCAATGCCCACATGCACCTCATCCACAGACATCTTCCGCAGGGCGTCGGCCACGACCTCGGCCGTGCGATGCTCCTCAAACTTGAGTTCGGGGTGTGCGTGGATGTCTCTTCGGATGCGCACAAAACCATCGAAGAGGGAGTCGGACTCAGATTGGCGCCACATCGCCCAATTATCTACCAGCCGGCAGAACGCACCGAAACAATGTCCCCTCACTCGAGGATGAGACGAGACGAAGTTCTCCCCCACAGGCCACGGCAGCCCGCTCGGCCAGCGAGAGGCCCAGGCCCGTGCCCTGGATGGCCCCCACGTTCTGACCCCGAGAGAATGGTCGAAACAGCGCCGCCTGCAGTTCCACAGGAATGCCGATGCCGCGGTCTTGCACCTCCACGACCACACGCGCCCCATCGGGCTCGGTCTGCCAGCGAACCTCGATGGGCTGGCCCGCGCCATATTTAAGGGCGTTGCTCAACAGATTTCGAAGGATGAGTTCAAGCCAAATGGGATCGGCCCAGACCTGTGTGCTCCCATCGCCCCGAAGGAGTACCTGATCTCTGGTGCGACCTTCCGCCGTGCAGACCCAGGCCAGCAGGTCATCGAGCATCTCCGCGAGCACCACGTTCCGCGGGCTCGCCTCGTGCTCCCCCGACTCCAGTTGATTGAACTGAAGGGCCTCCGACAAGATCTGCTGAATGCGCCCCACCGCATCGTGCAGGTTTGAGAAGTACTGGTCCACCCGGTCGGCCATGGCCGGCGTGGCCGGCCGCGTGCAGGCCTGCAAGAGGTCTGCGCCGGTGGTCAGAACACTCAAGGGTGTTCTGAGTTCGTGGCTCAAGATTCGAATGATTCGGCTCCTGAAATCGGCCACCTCCTGCTGCTGCATGGCCAGTCGCCGTGCACCCTCCTCTGTGGCCTCAAGTCGGGCGTCGTAGACGGTGGCCAGCAGACCCGCCACATTGACCAGCATCAGCATGAGAAAAATCACCACACCCAGCCAGGCGTTCTCTGCCAGGCTTGCATAGAGGCCAGGCTCTGCGATCTCCAGGGTGGCCGTGAGGCAGACACTCTGCTCTGCAAAACGAGTCCCCGACATGGCCAGGTAGTGCATGCCGGAGGCGCCCAGGCCCAGGGCCAGTCCAACCGCCAGCAGACGGGCAAAACCAATCTTGCGTCCTGCCCGAGCAGACCACCTCAGAATTCGAAAGGCCAACAGGCTCAGGCCATAGGCCAGCAGAAAGGCCGCCAGAACGCTGCCAGGACTGTAGCTTGGCCGCGGCGAGATGGTCAGGGCGAGCATGCCCAGGTAGTGCATGGCCACGATGCCAGCGGCGGTGAGCAACGGAGCGGCGAACCCCAGCCAACGGGGCCCTTGCTGCCGCAGGCTTGCCCCCAATAGGCCCAAACTTGCCGCCATGGCCGGTAAGAATGAAAATGCCGTCATGCCAACATCAAAGGACAGCCCAATCGGCACTTGCAGGGCGAGCATGCCAATGAAGTGCATCGACCAGATCCCAGTGGCCAGAGACAATGCCGCACCCCCAGCCCAGAGCGCTCGCAGCCGGCCCGTGGCGCTCGCAGCCCGCAGGGTCATGGCAACCGCCGTCATCCCAGAGGTCGTGACGGCCAGCACCGAGAGGAACACCAGCCCAAACTGGTGGCTAAACACCATCATTTAAACCACCTCCCACAGCCATGCGAATTCTCATTGTTGAAGACGACGCCAACCTTCGCCCCCTGGAGCGTGACCTGCTGGAATCGATGGGCCATGAAGTGGACGAGGCCACCAACGCCGACGATGCCCTGGCCATGCTCCAAGGCGACCCCGACATCGAGCTCGTCCTGCTCGACCTCGGCCTGCCGCCCGCACCCCAAGACATCACCGAGGGCATTCGCTTCCTGAGTGAGGCCATGCGCTGGAACCACACCATCAAGGTGATCGTCGTGTCGGGCCAGAGCCACCCAGATGCCCTCATGCGCTGCGTGGAGTGCGGTGCATTCGACATCCTGGCCAAGCCCTTTCGGCGCCAGGCCGTCGAGACTGCACTCGCCCGCGCCCTGCTCTACAGCACAGCGAGCAAACAGCTGCGCGATCATGGCAAGAAGTACCCCGTCACCGTGGTGGCCGATGCCACCTCCGAGGAAGGCCTCAAGCTCGCGCGCGAGGAGGTGATGGTCAAGATCATCCGTTCGGTCCTGGTTGAAACCAATTTCAATGTGTCTGAAACTGCTCGCCGGCTCAACATCACCCGCGAGCACCTGTACTACTTCATGAAAAAGTACGGCATCGAGCGCCCCCCTGACCAGCACTGATTTTTAGGCCGTCAAACTTCCTGACATCAGACGTGCAGCGGTCTCGCGGCCAGACCCGCTGACCATCAGAGTCTCATCCGAAGCCATGCCAGCCCGGCACGGCCCCACAAGGAGAGACCATGACCTTTCGTTCACACATTCAATCCGCCCTGGCCCTGACGCTGGTGGCCGCCTCCATCTCCACCGCGCAGGCCGAAACCGCCAGCAGTAGTTTTCAAGTGGGCATGGAGGTCACCGCGACCTGCTCCATCACAGCGGCCGACATGACATTCAGTGGCATCACGACGGGCACTACGTCGCAGAAGGATGCAGCCGCAGACATCTCCGTTAATTGTTCCCAAGGTGCGCCTTACGCCATATCCCTGAGCGACGGTTCAAACTTCTCTGGAGGTCGACGCCTGAAGAGTGGAAACAGCTTCATCAACTATTCACTGTTCATGGACGTGAATCGCTCATCCAACTGGACCACCAGTAACACCCTTGACTTCGTCGGCTCCGGCACCACCCAAGTACACACCGTCTACGGCCGCATTCCATCGGGCCAGTCGGTGCCCAACATGGGCAGCTATGCCGACACCATCGTTGCCACCGTGAGCTACTGATGACCACCGGCCGCCAGAATCAGACCGCCTGGGGCTGGCGGTCTGGATTGCTGCTCTCGCTCCACCTGCTGCTGCCCTCGGTCGCCCATGCGGCCCTGGCTGTCACGCCACCCCAACTCCATCCCGATGAGACCGGCATCGTGGTCACCGAGGTGCAATCGAGCCTCGCGGGTCCGTCGAAGTGGTCTGTCCGCATGGTGCGCTGGCCGGCCGATGGCTCAGACCCCACCCCCGTCGAGGCCCGCATTTCACCCCGCTTCTTCAGCCTGGCCCCTGGAGGCCGGCAGATGATTCGTGCGCAAGTGCGCGATCGAAGCATCTACCACCGCCTACTGGTCGAGCAAATTCCCGAGGGTGAGGCCACCGGCCAGGGGCTCGCCTTCCGGTTTCGTTTCAGCCTTCCCGTCTATCGCCAGGCGCAAGAGCCACAGCCACTCGCACCAGCCATCCCACTGGTGGCGGGCTGTCACGCCTTTGAGAACCCCGCCTCACTGGCGGTTCGGCTCATCCTCTCACCGGATGTCCAGGGTCCTCAGACCCTCCTGCCAGGCGAGCGGGCCGAACTCTGCCGCCGCGCCCAGACTGCCTCACATCCCTGATGAGCAGACCATCCTCCGCCAGCCGTGTGGGCTGGTGGTGGCCTCCTGCGCTCACGGTCTGCCTTGCGCTCACAAGCCTTGCGGGCCTGAGGTCTGTCCAGGCCGCACCGCCTGAAACCCTCGACGAGCCGCAGTTGTTGGCGGTGGAAATCAATGGTGTTCAGATCAGTCGGGGCGCATGGGTGATGGCCGCGCGGGACCAGACCTGCTGGGTTCAGGCCGGACTGCTGTCGTCCATGGTCGACCCCGCACATGTCGAACAACACACCCTGCAGGGCGAGGCCTTCGAACGGGTGTCAGCCGACGCCGTGACCTGCGAGGTTCAAGCGGAAAGCGCTCTGGCGCAATGGCGTGTTCCAGCCCATCTCCTTCGGCAGCAGCCCCTGCGACTCGGGTCAGCCCCCGATTCGCCCTTGTCTTACGAGACCATCCCGAGCCTCGCCATAGACCTCCTCAGCGCGTCGGGTCGTTGGGGCCTGGGCCTCACCGCCAGCCACGGGCTCACACAGTTTCAGTGGCAAGAGGCGGGGCTCTCGGCCCAATGGTCTCTGGATCAACTCACACCCAGTGGCGCACAAGTCTCGCTCGGCCACCTGTCTCTCACCGAGGGACTGCTGGGCACGCCCGCCGTTCGCCAGGCCCTTCGCATCACCAGCCGGGCGCGCTTTCTTCGTCAGCACGCCACCGCCCATGCGGAGCTGCTGCTCAGCCATCCCAGTCGAATTCGCATGCTCGACGCCAACGGGCTGCAGGTCTATGCCACCAGCTTGTTGCGGCCTGGCCGCCTCCTCGTCGAGGGCTTCGGCGTGGGCCAGCACCCCGGCATCATGACCATCGAGGTCACGGGTCTGGATGGCCAACGGTCTCAGCTGCTCGTGCCCTGGGTGGGCAGCCCCCTGCTGCTTGCGCCATCGGAGCAAGTCTGGGAGCTTCAAGCCCATGCAACGGGTGCGGAGGGACATGTCCAACGCGGTCTGGGTGTTCACGAGACGCTGCGGCTCGGAGGCTCCCTTCAGGGCAGTGACCCGACCGCGCATGCCACCGTGTCGAGCCGTCGTTGGGCGGGATGGCTGGTGTCCTCCGGCCTTGGTGCCCGGTGCGCATCCCATTGCAGCGGCGAGGCCATGGCCCAGGTGCAATGGCAGCCGACACGCCAGTGGTCGATCAGCTCCGACTGGCGACACCTTCACCAAAGCAGGGGCCTTGGCGGCACACTCACCCATCAAATGGGGGCCTGGGGAAGCCTGCAGTTGCAGTGGAGCCAGGCGGCCGAACGGCTTCAAAGCCTCTCATGGACACGGCGCCTGCCTGGGCTTTCTCAGTTTCAGGTGCAGGTTCGAGACGCGCCGTTGCGCCTTGGTGGTCGGGCGCTTTTGCTCTCCATGGTGATTCCCTTCGATGACCGTCGCTCGGTTCAGGTACTCACCGAGAAGAATGAGGCCAATGGCCTCCAGCACCAGGTGGCATTTCGTCAACGTGCCAGCGGATTGCAGGGCGAATCGCTCGGTCTTGTTCGCCGATCCGGACGACTGCCGAGCCAGGAACTGCTGCTACGAAGCGAACGCTCTGAATACGACCTGCAGGTCTCTGCGCGGCAAACCGCAGACCAGCCCGTTGCAGTGGCTTATCAAGCATCGAGCCGTGTGTGGGTCACTGGCCAGGGCATTCACCTCGGACGCGTCGGTGAGCAAAACCTCCTGCTCCACGACATTGGCACGCCGGGCATACCAGTTCGGCAGCGTGGCCGTGGCCATCAGATCAGCAACGCTCGGGGGGTGGCCAGCTTCCCCAATGTGCCCGCATACAGCCGCGCTGAATTCGAGGTGGACCAGCGCCGTCTTCCATTGGGGATGGTGGCCTCGGGGCAGGCCAGCCATCTGATGACCCTGTCGCGTCGTGCCTATCGGCTTCAAACCCACGTGGCCGTGGAAACGCCGCCGAGCCTGCGGCTTCCTCACATGCCCCAACGAGACAACCCGATCCTGCAGGTGACCGATGCCAACGGCCGCCCAGTGGACTTCACAGCCGATGGGCACCTGGACTGGACAGACCAGACCAGGGGGCCACTGCGCATTCAGTTCAAAGACGGCAGCCTCTCATGCCACCGCCAGCCGGGCCTTGACACCCTGGACTGCACACCAGCCCTTAGATTGCCGCGCCCATCATTTGATTTGGAAGCCACAGTGCCAAGTCAGGAACGAACGCCAGGATGACCATGGACAGCATCATGAGCAGCACAAAGGGCATCGAGCCAATGAGAATATCCTTGATGGACACATTGGGCACCACACCCTTCAAGACATAAAGGTTCAGTCCGACGGGCGGAGTAATTAATCCGATCTCCATGTTAATGGTGAGCATCACTGCAAACCAGATGAGGTCGAAGTTGTTGGCCTCCAGAACCGGCGTGAGGATCGGCATGACCATAAGGATGATGGCCACTGGTGGCAGGAACATGCCCGCAATCAGCAAGAAGAAATTGATGGCCAGCATCAAGACCCACCGGTTGAGGCCAAGGTCGACCAGCCACTGGGCAGCCGTCTGGGTCACGTACAAGAGCGACATCATGTAGGAGAAGGCTGCGGCGGCTGCGATGATCAGCAGAATCATCGTCGACTCACGCACCGTCTCCCTGAAGATACGCCACTGAGACTCTTTCGTGCGGGCCTTGTAGATCACCACCACCAACGCCATGGCCAGGGCAGCCGAGATGGCGGCCACCTCGGAGGGCGTGGCGATGCCGCCATACATGGCATAGCCAATCATGATCACAATCATGATGAAGGGAGAGACTCGGCCCAGCCCCTCAAACTTCTCCTTCAGGGAATAACGGCGGGCCGCCAAGGCGCGGGCAGCGGCAGTGCCCGTTGGGCCGGTGATGAGGCTCGCCACCCAGGCATAGACTGCAAACATCACCACGAGCATGATCCCGGGAATGACTCCAGCCAGGAAGAGGCGGCCAATTGAGGTCTCGGTGGCAATGCCATAGAGAATCATGGTGATCGATGGCGGGATGAGAATCCCCAGGGTTCCGCCGGCACAGACCGAGCCGGTGGCCAGCCGCACAGGAATGCCGCGCTGGATCATCTCCGGAACGCCCGCCTTGCCGATCGCAGCCGCTGTGGCCGGGCTTGAGCCACTGATGGCACTAAAGAGGCCACAGGCCAAAATATTCGCAATCACCAAGCCCCCGGGCACGCGATCGAGCCAGCGGTGCAGCGACTCATAAATGTCTCTCCCCGCATTGGTGCTGCCGATGGCCGAGCCCAGAAGAATAAAGAGCGGGATGGTGAGCAGGGCAAAGGATGCGAGCTCGTCGATCATCACCAAGGGAATGTTGGCCAGGCTCGCCACACCATCAAAGGCCACCAAAAAGCCAGCAGCCACCAGGGTCAGACCCCAGGCAATCGGCAGGCCCGAGAACAAGACCACCAGGGTGACGAGGAGGATCAGACCCCCAATCTGCAGTTCATTCATGTGGGCTGCTCCTGCAGTTCTGGGCGAAAGAAGACCATGATCTCCGCCACATACTGGGCCGATGTTAAAAAGAATCCGATCGGCATGGTGGCGTAGAGCGGCCACTTATAAGGCGCCCAAACACTCTCCGTGCGCTCACCCTTCATGAACGAATCCATTGTGAATTCAAGGCCCAGGGTGCCCAAGAAAAGGGTGGCTGCAAGGCCAACCACCAAGGTGATGCCCACGAGGGTTCTTGCTGCCGATGGCGGGAGGTACACCGAGAGGAGATCCACCCCCACATGCCCCTTGGTCTTCAAGGTGTAAGGACTTGCCAGGAAGAGAGAACAGACCATGAGGAAGACACTGAGTTCCAACTCCCAAGACGTGGAGTACCCCAGGGTGCGGTAGAGCACCATCCAACAAATCACGATGGCCGCGACCGCCAGGAGAACAGCGGCCATGAGGGCCATGGCATCGCAGACCCGACTCATCCCTTGCACGTAACGTTTCATGCTCACCCACCCGTCAGAGGGCAAAAAAAAACCGGGTGCCTCGACCTAGGGGCACCCGGCAGTTCAGGTCATTACTTCTTGGCGGCTGCCTTGAGCAGTTCGTCCATGAGGCCTTTGGCCGTGGGCGAGATGGCCGCGTACTCGGGGTATGCAGTCTTCTTGGCCAGGGCGACCCAGGCATCGAACTCTTGCTTGGTCATCTCCCGCGACGTGCCGCCCGCCTTCACATACGCCTCCGCCATTTTCGATGTGGCCTCGCGCTGAACCGTCAAGAAGAATGCGTCGGACTTCTCGGCCGCCTCTTCGAAGATCTTCTTCTGCTTGGGGGTGAGCTTGTCCCAAGCCTGCTTGGACATCACCAACGGCTGAAGCAGCATCCACAGGGCACTGTCGCCACCCACGGTGGCGTGCTTGGTCTGCTCGTAGAGGCGCATCGACACGAAGGTCTCGGCGGATGTGAGGGTACCCGTGAGCACACCGGACTGCAGACCGGAGTAGATCTCGGACGAGGCCATTGCTGTCACGGAGGCACCAGCCGCCTTCAGCATGGATTCAAAGGTGGGGTCGGCCGCGCGAAGCTTCTGACCTTTCACCGAGTCGGGACCCGTCACAGGGCCAGACTTCGTGGCAAAGCCGCCTGGCGTCCACCACCAGGTGATGATGCGAAAGCCGTTCTTCTCGGAGAGGTCTTGCATCTTCTTGTAATAGCCGGTCTTCTTGAGTTCCATCGCGAAGTCGAGGTTCGGAATGGTGCCCGGCAGAATCACGGCCGAGAATTCCTTGGCCTTGCCCACGGCATAGGACATGGGGAAGATCGACATCTCGAGGGTGCCGTTCTGGAGTGCATCGAGCTGGGCGACCGGCTTGATGCCAAGCGACTGGGCGGGGTAGATGCGGAATTTGATGTAGGGATCGGCCTTCTCAACCTCTTGCACAAACAGCCGTGCAGCACGGTCGCGGCCATCGACGTTGGCCTTCCACTGGTGAGAGATCTTGATCTCCATGGCCTGGGCCTGAAGGCTGACGCCAGACAGACCCATGGCGGCTGCGAGGCCAACCAGGGCGAAAGGCCTTGCAACGGATTTAAACAATTGCTTCATGCGGAGTCTCCTTGTTTTTCTGGGGTCTTGAGCCCCTGATCATCTCGAACCTTTTGGCGCAGCGCATCAGGGAAACCCCTTCCTCGCGCGGATCCAGTCTCTCAGAATCAGCCACGACCAACAAATGGCATGTTCGTCGCAAGAATGGTCATGCTCTGAATATTTGCGGACAAGGGCAACGCCGCCATGTGCCGCACCGCCTCGGCCACATGAGACATGTCCATGAGCGGCTCGGCCTTGCGCGTGCCGTCGGCCTGCAAGGCGCCCGCTCCAAATCCCGAGGTCATCTCGGATGCGGCATTTCCAATGTCGATCTGCGAGCAGGCAATCGAGAAGGCCCGACCATCGAGCGAGAGCTGCTTGGTCAGGCCAGTGATGGCGTGCTTGGTGGTGGTATAGCCCACCGACTGAGGGCGCGGAGCATGGGCAGAGATGGATCCGTTGTTAATGATGCGCCCCCCTTGAGGCGACTGTCGACGCATCTGGCCAAAGGCGGCGCGCGCGCAATAAAAGGCGCCGTGCAGGTTCACATTCACCGACTGCTGCCAGGCCTCAATGGGCATCTCATCGATCAATGCGCCGGGCGGGAAAATACCCGCATTGTTAAAGAGCAGGTCGAGCCGGCCGTGCTGGGCGACCACCGCTGCAAAGAGCCTTTCGACATCAGCCGGCACCGAGACATCGGCGCTCACCACCGACGCCTTGGGGTGGGCCTGCGCGGTGTCGACCAACGGGGCCTCGCGCCGACCGGTGAGCACCACCGACCAGCCGTCCTCCAAGAGGGCTCGCGCGCAGGCGCGTCCGATGCCACTGCCCGCGCCCGTCACCAGGGCAATTCCGCGACTGTGTTGAGTCATGATTTACTGATCCCTTTCTTCACTTTTTTACGCAACATGACGACCCACGCACCATACGCCATCCTCTACCTGCATGGCTTTCGAAGTTCTCCCGCCTCGAGCAAGGCCGTGCAACTCAGCTCCTGGCTGGCCGAAAAGGGCGTGCCCTACGCCTGCCCAGCGCTCGACATTCATCCCAGGCGCGCCATGGCGCAAGCCCTCGAGGCCGTCGAGGCGGTCCGCGCCAGGGGCCAGCGGCCAAGGCTCATCGGCAGCTCCTTGGGTGGCTTCTACGCCAGTTGCCTCATGGAAACGCACCCGGCTCGCGAGGAATTCAAAACCTGTCTGATCAATCCGGCCTGCTACCCCGGCCGTGACCTGGCCGGTCAGGTTGGGCGGCACAAGGCTTGGCACAGCGATGACTGGCTCGAGTTCACGGCCGATGACGTGACCGATCTCACCGACATGGCCGTGGCCTTGAGCAGCCCAGAGCGTTATCTGCTCGTGGCCGCCACCGGCGACGAACTTCTGGACTGGCGCGAAATGGTGGACCACTACCCCGGCGCCCAGCATCGCGTCGTTCAAGGCTCGGACCATGGCCTCTCAGACTTCGCCGACCACTGGCCCTGCATTCAGGATTTCCTGCTGAGCGACTAGGCCTTGGGAAAGGGCACACGCCGCAGCAGCACCAGGCCCACCACAAAGAAGAGGCCCGTCACCAGAATGGCCAGCCGATGGTCATTCCCAGTGAGCCAGGTGGTGAGACCATAGGCCAGAGGGCCCATCACCGCCGCAAGGTTCACCGCCACACCCCAGTCGCCAAAGGCCTCGGCCTGGTGGTCGCGTGGTGAGAGTGCGCCCACCACCGCACGGGCACCGCTCTGCGTGGCGCCCATCGCCAGGCCCGCCAGATTCGCAGCCACCCAGAAGTGGGCCTCGGTCTCACCAAAGGCTGCAACCAGCACCATGACGATCCAGAGCACGAGGGCTCCGGAGAGGCTGCGCCGATGGCCCAACCGGTCTTGGAGCCAGCCAAAGGCGGCCGCCCCAATGCTGGCCGTGATGTTGACCACCAGCAGCAGTGCGATGGTCTGGGCCATGCCAAAGCCCATGGCCTGCTGTGCATAAATGGCCGCCAAGGTGATCACCGCCGACACCCCAGACTGGTAAAACACCACGGCCCATAAAAACTGCCGAAGGGCGCGGCCATGCGCGCCATGTCCCGAGGGATCCACTTGGGCATGCCTGCCGCGAAGCAAACGGCCCCAGGCACCTCGCCAGTCCACCTGCGCCGCCGGCTCACGCTCCTTGAGCACGGCCAAGGCTGGCAGGCCCACCAGCCAGAAGACCAGGGCCGTGATGGCCAACGACCCCGCCATGAGGTCCTGGGCCGTGGGCTGCCCCACGACACCCTGGGCCACCGAAGAGACCCAGACCAAGGAGAGCCCCAGGGTGAGCAGGCCCCCGAGATACCCCCAGGCCCACCCCCATCCCGAGAGTCGGCCAAGTGCGCCCGGGCCCGCCAGGCTGCGCATAAAACCCGCACTCAGGTCTTGGTGGGTGGCATAGGCCACATTCGAGACCAGCAGCAAGGCCGCCGCGAGCCAAAGGTCGCCCGGCCCGCATTGGGTCAGGCCCAGGGTGGCGGCGCCACAGAGCAGGGTGGCCACCAGCAGCAGAGGCCGCTTGGCACGGTGGGCATCGGCATAGGCCCCAAGAAAGGGGGCACTGAACATGACCACGAGGTAACTGGCCGAGAGCACCAAAGTCCAGACCAGTGTGGCATGGGCCACGTCATCCATCACCACGGAGACAAAGTAGGCGTTAAAGACAGCGGTGAGCACGACCGTGGTGTAGCCAGAATTGGCGAAATCCAGGCTGGCCCAGGCGAAAACCTCTCGCCGGGTCACGGGTGGATCAGGCAGAATGCTTGATTGCGAGTTCATCCTGGCGTGCTCTTCTCTAAGTGTGAACAAATAAGCGTGAACAACAAGCGTTGACCACCAAACTCTACATCCGCACCTTCGGGTGCCAAATGAACGAATACGACTCGGCCAAAATGGCCGACGTGCTGGCGGCTGCCGAGGGGTTGGAGCCCACTGACACGCCGGAAGACGCCGATGTCATCCTGTTCAATACCTGCTCGGTGCGCGAAAAAGCCCAAGAGAAAGTCTTCTCCGACCTCGGCCGGGCCCGAGACCTCAAGAAGCGCAAGCCCGGACTGATCATCGGCGTGGGGGGTTGCGTGGCCAGCCAAGAGGGCGAGTCGATCGTTCGCCGTGCACCCTACGTCGACCTGGTCTTTGGCCCCCAGACCCTGCATCGCCTGCCAGACCTCATCGCGGCCCGGCGCGCCTCTGGTCGGCCCCAGGTCGACATCTCTTTTCCCGAGATTGAAAAGTTCGACAACCTGCCGCCTGCCCGCATCGAGGGCCCCTGCGCATTTGTCTCCATCATGGAGGGCTGCAGCAAGTACTGCAGCTTCTGCGTGGTGCCCTACACCCGGGGCACGGAGGTCTCCAGGCCCACGGTGGATGTGCTCGCAGAGGTGGCCGAGCTCGCAGCGCAGGGCGTGAAAGAGGTCACGCTGCTGGGCCAAAACGTGAACGCCTTTCTCGACCACCAGGCCAAAATCGACTTCACCGGCCTGCTCGAACTCGTCAGTGAGATCGACGGCATTGAGCGCATCCGCTTCACCACCTCCCACCCCAAGGAATTCAGTCCGCGTCTCATCGAGGCCTTCGGCCGACTGCCAAAGCTCGCAGACCATGTGCACCTGCCGGTGCAGTCGGGCAGCGACCGCATCCTTGCGGCCATGAAGCGGGGCTACACCGCCCTGGAGTACAAGAGCATCATTCGGCGACTGCGGGCAGTGCGGCCTGGCCTGGCCTTGTCCACCGACTTCATCGTGGGCTTTCCCGGCGAGACCGAGGACGACTTCCAGGCGAGCATGGCCCTCATCGCCGCCTGCGGCTTTGAGAGCGCCTACTCCTTCATCTACAGCCCAAGGCCCGGCACACCCGCGGCCGACCTTGCAGACGACACGCCGGCAGCCGAGAAGCTCACCCGCCTGCAAACGCTTCAGGCCGCCATCGACCAGAACGGCCAGGCCCTTCAGGCCGCCATGGTGGGCACGCAACAGCAGGTGCTCATCGAGGGGCCTGCCAAGAAGAATCCATCGGAGTGGATGGGCCGCACCCCCAACAACCTGGTGGTGAACATCGAGGGGCATTCGCGGCTGGTGGGCCAGATCATCCCGGTGCAAATCACCCAGGCCTATGCCCACAGCCTTCGGGGCCAGGCCCTCTGATGCCCAGGCCCAGCATCAGCAAGCGTCGTCTAAGCCTGCTCGAGGGAGACAACACCCAGCTGGCCAACCTCTGTGGCCCCATGGAACAAAACCTTCGCAGCATCGAGACCAGCCTGGACATCACCATCCGTCGGCGGGGCACGGTCTTTGAGATCAGTGGCACCGATGCCCCGAGTGTCGAGGCTGGCACCAGCCTGCTCGAGCGGCTGGCCCAGCAGGCGGAGCAGCCACTGGCCATCAAGGATGTGCAGCTGGCCGTGGTCGAACAACGTCGGCCCAGCCTGGCCGCCGCCGACGAGGACAGCCACGAGGCTGGTGTCCCCATGCTTCGCACCCGCAAGCACGACCTGCGGGGCCGAACGCCCACACAGCGGGCCTACCTGCAGGCCATTCAGTCCAACGACATCAGCTTTGGGCTTGGGCCAGCCGGCACCGGCAAGACTTTTCTCGCCGTGGCCTGCGCCGTCGATGCCCTGGAGCGCGACCTCGTTCAGCGGCTCATTCTCACGCGCCCTGCTGTGGAGGCGGGCGAGCGGCTCGGCTTTCTGCCTGGCGACCTCTCCCAAAAAGTAGACCCCTACCTGCGCCCCCTCTACGACGCCCTCTACGACCTCATGGGCCTGGACCGTGTCACCAAGCTCTTCGACCGACAAGTCATTGAAGTGGCGCCACTCGCCTACATGCGTGGCCGCACGCTCAACCATGCCTTTGTCATTCTCGATGAGGCGCAGAACACCACCTGCGAGCAGATGAAGATGTTCCTCACGCGCATTGGGTTTGGCAGCAAGGCCGTGATCACCGGAGACCCCTCGCAGGTGGACCTCCCCAAGGCCCAGGCCAGTGGCCTGGTCGATGCACAGCGGGTCTTGTCTGATGTGCGCGGCATTTCATTCACACAATTCAGCAGTCGGGATGTGGTCCGGCATCCCCTGGTGGCCCGCATCGTAGAGGCCTATGACGCCGCGTCTTAGGCTGCACCTCACCGACCCCGACAGCCTTCCACTCTCGCGGCCTCGCATTCGCAGACTGCTGCTCGCAAGCCTCGATGCCACCTGCCAGAGCGCCGAGATCACCGTGGCCACCGTCGGCCGAGCCCAAGGCCGCCAGCTCAATCGGGACTACCGTGGCCAAGACCACGCCACCAACATCCTCACCTTTGCGCTCGAGCCCCTGCCCCACCTGCAGGCCGACCTGGTCCTCTGCATGCCCGTGGTTGTCGAGGAGGCCAAGCAGCAGGGCAAGCCCTTGGTGCATCACCTGGCCCACCTGCTCGTGCATGGTGCGCTGCACGCCTGTGGACTCGATCACCAGGCCGATGATGAGGCCGAGGACATGGAGGCCTTGGAGCGCCGCATTCTGATGCGGTTTCGGATTCCAGACCCCTATGGCACACTGTTGCCTGTTGCAACTTCCCATGCCCCTGCATGAACGAACCAGACCCTAGGCCCTCGGGCCTGAGTCAATTTTTCAAGCGCCTGGTCGATCGCCTCCTGAGGCGAACCGATGAAAAAGAAGAGCTTCTCGAGCAACTCCGAGAGGCCGAGGCCCACGATGTCATCGATGCCGATGCCGTCTCCATGATGGAGGGCGTGCTGCAGGTCTCCGACCTGTCTGTTCGCGACCTCATGGTGCCGCGGGCCCAGATGGATGTCATCGACATCAACGACAGCCTTGACGACATCATTGCCCTTGTCATCGAGCGGGCCCACTCTCGCTTTCCTGTCACCGATGGCAAGAAGGACAACGTCATCGGCGTGCTGCTGGCCAAGGACCTGCTCAAGGTCTTGGCCGAAGAGAGCCGCGACCTGCGAGGCCTGCTGCGGCCAGCGGTCTATGTGCCGGAATCCAAGCGTCTCAATGTCATGCTGCGAGACTTCCGGCTCAACCGAAATCACATTGCCATCGTGGTCGATGAATATGGCGGTGTGGCGGGGCTCATCACCATCGAGGATGTCCTCGAACAGATTGTTGGCGACATCGAAGACGAACACGACATCGATGAGGACGAGGACAACATCGTCGCCCTGCCACATGAGTCGGGCCAATTCCGCGTCAAGGCCATCACCAGCCTCGAGCAATTCAATGAATTCTTCGAGCTGCAACTCGAGAGCGAGCAGTCCGACACCATCGGCGGCCTGGTCACCGACCACCTCGGCCGTGTGCCACACAAGGGCGAGACCATTCTGATCCACGGCCTCTCCTTTGACATTCAACGGGCAGATGCCCGAACCGTGCAGGTGATGCTGGTCAAGCGGTCCACAGACGAATCGACCGACTCGGACAATGGATCAGACCCTGCTGGGCTGGCTCACTAGCCTCTCCTCTCTGTTGGTCCTGGCCTTGCTGCTGCACCTCTGGCAGCGGCCGGAGCACTGGGGGCCAAGGCTCGGTGCAGGCCTGCTCATCCTGCTGTGCCTGCTCGGCTTTCACTGGATCTTCATCAGCCTGCACCGCTACGGGGAGATGCCGGCCGCGGTGGCGGCCATCGCCACCTTCCTGCTGGCCTTCTATGTGGCCGGCTATGGTCTTTTGGCTGGCTGGCTCATTCGAAGACACCGCCTCGCACCCTTGTCCATCGCAGGCCTCATCACCCTGCTCGAGTGGCTGCGCGGCGAACTCTTCACCGGCTTTCCGTGGCTCAACTGGGGCTACCAGCAGATCGACAGCCCGCTCTCGGGCTACGCAGCCCTGGGGGGCGTCTATGCGGTGGTGTTGGTCACCGCCCTGTGCGCCGCCTGGATTGCCCAGTGGCGCGCACTGGGCCTCATGGGGGTGGCGGGCCTGCACCTGCTGGGGGTCTACCTGGGCACCCTGACCCACACCAGCCCCGAGGGCCAGCCCATCCAGGTGGCCCTGGTGCAGTCGGCCGTGCCCCAGCAAATGAAGTTCGACCCGGCCCACTCGGCGCAGCTGGAGGCTGCCCAACTGCAGATGGCCCTGGAGGCCAGCCGCACCGGCAGCGCGCTGGTGGTGCTGCCCGAGACAGCCTTCATTCGGCCCTGGTCTGCCCTCTCGGCCGAGACCCGGCTTCGGCTCCGAGAGATCTCGGTCTCCAGTGGCAGTGTGATCATCCTCGGGCTTCCGCTGCAAGACCCCGACGGCTGGCGCAACAGTGCCATTGGCCTCTATCCCGGCGCCGGCCTTCGACTCGATGGCTTTGAGGCGCGCTACGACAAGGCCCACCTGGTGCCCTTTGGTGAGTTCATTCCCTGGGGCTTCCGATGGTTTGTCGACCTCATGAAGATGCCCCTGGGTGACTTCACACGCGGACTGCCGGTTCAGGCCCCCATGCCGGTGGAAGGCCAGCGCATCGGCGTGAACATTTGCTTCGAAGACCTCTTTGGCGAGGAGATCATTGGGCCGCTGGATCCGCGCATTCCAGCCGAGCGCCAGCCCACCATCCTGCTCAACATGAGCAACCTGGCCTGGTTCGGCAACACCAACGCCCTGCCGCAGCACCTGGCCATTGCACGCATGCGAAGCCTTGAGACCGGGCGGCCCAGCATCCGAGCCACCAACACCGGCATGACGGCCGCCATCGATCATCGCGGTCGGGTGCAGGAGGTCTTGCCACCCATGGCCCCAGGCGTGCTGGTGGCCCGCGTGCAGGGCATGACCGGCCAGACCCCCTACAGCCGGGTGGGCAACCTGCCTGTGGTGCTGCTGGCTGCAGCCCTTTTGCTTTTGGGCTTGCGGGTGAGAAGCACCGCTAAAATGCGGCCATGAAGACCTTTCAAGATGTCATCCTGACCCTGCAGGCCTACTGGGCCAACCAGGGCTGCGCCCTGCTCCAGCCCATCGACCTCGAGGTTGGTGCGGGCACATCCCACACCGCCACGTTCTTAAGGGCGCTGGGGCCCGAGCCCTGGCGTGCGGCCTATGTGCAGCCATCGCGGCGGCCCAAGGATGGCCGCTACGGCGAGAACCCCAACCGCCTGCAGCACTACTACCAGTTTCAGGTGGTGCTCAAGCCCTCTCCTGCAGACATCCTCGAGCTCTACCTTGACTCGCTGCGCGCACTCGGCATCGACCCCAACACCCATGACATTCGCTTTGTCGAGGACGACTGGGAGAACCCCACGCTGGGGGCCTGGGGCCTGGGCTGGGAGGTCTGGCTCAATGGCATGGAGGTCACGCAGTTCACCTACTTCCAGCAGGTCGGTGGCATCGACTGCAGCCCTATCACGGGCGAGATCACCTACGGCCTGGAGCGGCTGGCCATGTACCTGCAGGGGGTCGAGAACGTCTACGACCTCACCTGGACGCAATGGCAGCAAGAGGGCCGCAGCCGCCGCATCAGCTATGGCGATGTCTACCACCAGAACGAGGTGGAGCAGTCGCGCTACAACTTCGAGGCCAGCAATGCGGCCGTGCTGCTCAGCCGGTTCGGCGAGCACGAGGCCGATGCCGCGCGCCTGCTCGAAGAAGGCCTGCCCTTGCCCGCCTATGAGCAAATTCTCAAGGCCGCCCACAGCTTCAATCTGCTCGATGCCCGCGGTGCCATCTCGGTGACCGAACGAGCGCAGTATATCGCCCGCATTCGCAACCTCTCTCGACAGGTTGCGCAGGCCTATGTCACCTCCCGAGAGCAACTGGGCTTTCCCATGTGCGAGGCCCCGTCGGCCAAGGCCGCCTGATCATGCCCACCGCCTCCACCACCCCCAGTCCGCGGCCTCTGCTGGTCGAACTCTTCACCGAGGAACTCCCTCCCAAGGCCCTGCGCGCGCTGGGAGACGCCTTCTCTCAGGGCATGCACCAGCAACTCATGAAGGCAGGGCTCTTATCCACCGACTGCACCGTGCGGGGCTTTGCAAGCCCCCGACGCCTGGGGGTGCTGCTCACGCAGGTGATCGACCAGGGCCTCACGCAGGCACGGCGCGAGAAGCTGCTGCCCGTGGGCATTGGGCTGGATGCGCAAGGCCAGCCGCTGCCCCCGCTCACGAAGAAACTTGCATCGTTCGGGCTCACGCTCGGAGAGAACCTCACGCTTGCAGACCTTCAAAGAGAACACGACGGCAAACAAGAGGTGCTCTGGGTCGACACCCAGGTGGCCGGGGCCCGGCTGCTCGAGGCCGCCCAGTCGGCACTCGAGGCCAGCATCGCAGGCCTGCCCATCCCCAAGCTCATGCGCTACCCGCGGCCCGGTCAGACCCAGGAGGAGGTTCGCTTCGTGCGCCCGGCCCACCGCCTGATGGCCCTCCATGGCGATGCGGTGCTTCCAATTCATGCCTTGGGCCTGCAGGCCGATCGCCTGACCGAGGGCCATCGGTTTCACTGCGATGGCCCGTTGTCTGTTGCATCCGCCGATGCCTATGAAGCCCTGCTTGAGCGCGAGGGGCATGTGGTGCCGAACTTCGAGGCTCGCCGTCAACGGCTCACCGAGGGCCTGAAGGCCGCTGCCGGAGGCGACACGGTGATCATGCCCGATGCCCTCATTGACGAGGTCAACAGCCTGGTGGAGTGGCCCGTGGTCTTGCAGGCGGAATTCGACAAAGCCTTTCTGTCGGTGCCGCAGGAGTGCCTCATCCTCACCATGCAGCAGAATCAGAAGTACTTCGCCTGCACGGGGCCCGATGGCCGGCTGCTGCACCGGTTCTTGCTGGTCTCGAACCTCGCCTCCAAAGACCCCGCCGTGGTCCGGCAGGGCAACGAGCGGGTGCTGCGTGCCCGGCTCTCCGATGCAAAGTTCTTCTTCGATCAAGACCGCAAGCGTCCGCTAGAAGCCCGGCTCGCCGGCCTCTCGCAGGTGGTCTATCACAACAAGATTGGCAGCCAGGCCGAACGGGTCGCGCGACTCTGCACCCTCGCAGGCCAATGGGCCGAGGCAGTGGGGGCTGCACCACAGGCCGCCAGGCGGGCCGCAAAGCTCGCCAAGGCCGACCTGCTCACCGACATGGTCGGCGAGTTCCCAGAGCTGCAGGGTGTGATTGGCCGCTACTACGCGCAGCACGATGGAGAGCCCGAGGCCATCGCCGATGCCATCGAGGGGCACTATCACCCGCGCTTTGCCGGCGACAGCCTGCCCGGCAATGCCGAGGGCCTGGCCGTGGCCCTGGCCGACAAGCTCGAAACCATCGTGGGCATCTGGGGCATTGGCCTGCTGCCCACCGGAGAGAAAGACCCCTTTGCCCTTCGGCGGGCAGCCCTTGGTGTGGTGCGTATTCTCGTGGAAGCCCGTGTGCCCGCTTCGCTGTCGCAGCTGCTGCAAGACACAGCAGCAGCCTTTGGGCCGGCAGCACCACCCGCCGAGACACTCGCTGACATTGCGGCCTTCATCACGGATCGAGCCCGTGGCTACCTGCGTGACCAAGGCTTTGATGCGGCCGCCATTGAGGCGGTGCTCGCCGAGTGCCCCAACCAGCTCGACCAGTGGTGCCCCAGGCTCGAGGCGCTGGCCCTGTTCATGAAGAGCCCCGCCGCACCGGCGCTCGCCGCAGCCAACAAGCGCATTGGCAATATTCTGAAGAAGGCGCCTGCTGCCCACCGTGCACTCGAGGAGGGCCGCCTGATCGAGCCCGCCGAGCAGCAACTGGCCAAGGCGCTTGCCCAGACCGGGCCTGCTGCTGCTGCCCACACCCTCGCAGGTCGTTATGCCGATGCCCTGGAGGGCCTGGCAGTTCTCAAGCAGCCCGTAGATGATTTCTTCGACAAGGTCATGGTCAATGCCGAAGACCCCGCTGTGCGCGAGAACCGGCTGGCCTTGCTCTCGGCCCTGCATCGGGCCATGAACCAGGTGGCAGACCTCTCACGGCTGGCCACATGACCGAACGCCAGGCTGCATCGACCCCACCCCTGGTCATCCTCGACCGCGACGGCGTCATCAATCACGACTCCGACGACCACATCAAGAGCCCCGATGAATGGCAGCCCATCGCAGGCAGCCTGGAGGCCATCACGCAGCTCCACCACGAGGGCTGGCGCATTTTCGTGGCCACCAATCAATCGGGCCTCGCCCGTGGTCTCTTCGACCTCTCCATGCTTCACCGGATTCACCAGAAAATGCGCGAAGGCCTCTCAGAGATGGGCAGCCAGGTGGACGGCATTTTCTTCTGCCCGCATGGGCCGGATGCGGGCTGTCGTTGCCGCAAGCCCGCCACGGGCCTGCTCGAAGACATCGCTGCGCGGCTCGACCAGTCCCTCGCGGGCGTGCCCCTCATCGGCGACTCGCATCGCGACCTGGCGGCCGCCGCTGCCGTGGGTGCGCGTCCCATGCTGGTGCTCACAGGCAAAGGCCATGGCACGCTGTCGGCCCACCAGAGCGGTGCAAAGGCGCTGCCTCCAGGCACCCATGTCTTCGAAGACCTCGCCCATGCGGTGTCGCACCTGCTCCACCAGACCCCTGCCCTGCCTGGCCCATGAGGCTTCTGCGGTCGTTCGTCTTTGGCCTCTTCCAGGCGGCAAGCCTGCTGGTCTGGGGCAGCCTCTTTCTGCTGCTGGCGCCTTTTTTATCCGATCACGCACGCTACCGACTGGCCATGCGGTGGCCGGGCATGGTGATCTGGGCTGCACGCCGGCTGCTCGGCATTCAGTGGCGCCTCGAGGGCCAAGAGCACCTCGAGGCGGCGCGTGGCCAGCCCATGATCGTCTGCTCCAAGCACCAGTCGGCCTGGGAGACCCTCTTTCTTCCGAGCCACATGCCGGTGCCGCTCTGCTTTGTCTTTAAGAAGGAACTCTTGAAGATCCCCTTTTTCGGCTGGAGCATTGCACTTTTGCCGATGATTCATGTCGACCGCGCGCAAGGCCGGCAGGCCTTCGAGCAGATTCAATCGCAGGCATCCCAACGGCTCGACCAAGGGTTCTGGATCACCTTCTTTCCAGAGGGCACCCGCACCCGGCCCGGTCAACGCGTGAAGTACAAAACGGGTGCTGCGCGGCTGGCCTGCAGCCTTGGCCTGCCCATCCTGCCCATCGCCCTCAATGCAGGCACCGTCTGGCCTCGCAACGCCTGGATCAAGCGGCCCGGTTGCATCACGGTGCGTGTGGGCGCGCCCATTCCCACCGACGGCCAGACCCCCGAGGCCGTCATGCAGACCGTCCAGACCTGGATCGACGAGCAGTCTGATGCACTCCATTGACATTCAAGGCGAGCAGCTGACCTGGAGCCTCACGCGCTCCAAGCGCAAGACCGTGGGCATGGTCTTCGACGCTGGCACCATCCGTGTGCGAGCCCCTCGCTGGGTCACGCTGGCCGAGATCGAGACCATCCTTCAGAGCAAGCACCGCTGGGTCAAGGCCCGGCTGCTGGAATGGCGGCATGCGGAGCAGCATCGCCTGGAGCCTGCTGAACAATGGTGCGATGGCGCCCAGGTTCAGTTCCTCGGCCAGGCCTGCTCACTGCGCCTGCTGCCCGAGATTGGCACCGTGACATGGTCGGCCCAATGTGCCGACATTCTGCTGCCCTTGTCGGCCAGTGCCTCGCCCGAGCAAGTCAAGGACATGACCCACAGCTGGATGCAGCAGCAGGCCAAGGCCATTCTGCAGGAGCGCTTAGAGACTCTGGCCGAGCGGTCCCAATGCCGGTTCACGCGGTTCTCGCTCTCCCATGCCAAGACCCGCTGGGGAAGCTGCACAGTCGATGGCCACATTCGCCTGAACTGGCGACTCATTCGCTTCAGCCTGGCGGTGATCGACTATGTGGTGGCCCACGAACTGGCCCACCTGCGCACCATGGACCACAGCCCTGGCTTCTGGGCGGAGGTCGGTGAAATCCTCCCCGGCTTTGAGGAGGGCAAGGCCCTCATCCGGCGTGCTCCACTCGAGCCGCCTTCCATACGGCCGGCCTAGATCACCAGCTGATTGGCCAGCGCCACAAACGAGGCCACCGAGACCTCCTCTGGCCGCTGCGTGGGCCGCACACCTGCGGCCTCCAGATCAAGGCGGTCTAAATAACCCAACAAGGTGTTGCGAATCATCTTGCGCCGGGTGGAGAAGGCTGCGGCCACCAGGGCCTCGTAGACGGCCCAGTCCTTCACCAGGACCTGCTCCGAGGGCAGCGGCCACATGAGCACCACGGCGGACTCCACCGCAGGTGCTGGCGAGAAGGCCGCGGGGGGCACATGCATGAGCGTGGTCATCTCGTACCGGGCCTGCAGCATCACCGACAGCCGGCCATAGCGCTTGGAGCCATGGAGGGCCACCATGCGCTCGACCACCTCCTGCTGGAGCATGAAGGTCTGGTCCAGCACACAGTGGGCCAGTGGCAGCAGCATGAAGAGAATGGGGCTCGAGATGTTGTAGGGCAGGTTGCCAACGATTCGCAGTGGCCCACCCAGTTGTGCCGACAGGGCGGCGAAGTCCACCGTGAGGACATCCTGCTCGAGCAGCGACAGGCCCTCGCCGAATCGGGCCTGCAGCATTGGGATGAGGTCACGGTCGATCTCAATGGCCGTGATGCTGCCGGCCCCCGAGACCAGGCCCGAGGTCAGTGCGCCGCGGCCGGGGCCAATCTCGACCAGCCGATCACCCGGCTGTGGGCGAACCGCCTCCAGAATGCGGGCCACCACATGACGGTCTTGAAGAAAGTTTTGGCCAAATCGCTTCTTGGCGCCGGCCTTCGTGTCAGCTGTCGTCGCGCTTGATCTCGACATAGCTGTTGGCCCGAATCTCTCGGGTCCAATCATCCACGGCGTCGGCCAGCTTGCGATCGCGCAGCGACAGACGTGCGATGAGGCGCAGGCGATCCTCGGTGAGGGGCTCCTGCTTGCGATCGAGTACTTCGATCAAGTGAAAGCCAAAGACGGTTCGAACAGGCTCGCTCACCTGCCCTCGGGCCAGGCCCAGGGCGGCCCTTTCAAACTCTGGCACCAGGTCGCCTGGGTAGGCCCAGTCGAGCTGCCCACCCTTGGCGGCCGAGCCAGGGTCTTGGGAGAAGTCTTTGGCCAGTTGCTCGAAGGCTTCCCCCAGGCCCAGGCGGCGACGCAGTTCTTGAAGCCGCCGAGTGGCCGTCTGCTCAGATGTTTGTGCGTCCACACGAATCAAGATGTGGCGCGCGCGAAAGACATCAACCACCTGGCTTCGAATGCTGCTGCGACGGTCTTCCAGTCGCAGGATGTGAAAGCCCCCGGGGCTCTGAAAGGGGCCAGTCCACTGACCCGGCTGGAGCTTCTCCACGGCCTTTAGGAAAATGGTGGGCAGCCGCTCGGCCGCGCGCCAGCCGAGGTCGCCGCCGTTGGGGCCATCGGGCGAGAGCGACAGTTCACGGGCCACCGCGGCGAAGTCCTCTCCGCCTTGGAGCCGCTGGGCCACCGCCTTGGCCTTGGCCTCAGAGTCCAACAAAATTTGCGAGACCCGCCACTCTTCAGAACGGCTCAGGCTGGCACCCTGAGCGGCCAAGAAGGCATCGATCTCTGCCTCGGAGACCGTGAGGCGGTTGTCGACCTCGCGCTCACGCAGTCGGGTGAGTAGGATCTCCTCCCGAATGTCTTGTCGAAAACGCTCGAAGGCAATTCCCTCGGACTGCAGCTGGGCCGAGAGGCCCTGAACAGACATGCCATTCTGCTCGGCAATCCGGGCAATGGCTCGGTTGAGTGTGATGTCATCCACCGACAGCCCCACCTGCGTGGCCCGCTGAAGCAGGGCCAGATCGTTGACCATGCGGTCGAGCACCTGTTCGCGGAGCCTGCTTTCCGGCGGTGCGGGCTGCTTGGCCTTGGCCATCGCCTGCCGGGCCTGGGCAAGCCTTCGCTGCACCTCAGACTCGAGAATGATCTCGTTGTTCACGACCGCCGCAACCCGCTCGAGCAAGACGGGTTGCCGGGCAGCCGGCTGGGCCATTGCAGCGCCAGTCCACAGCAGCAGACTCACTGCAGCCATCCATCGGGGTCCAAGCCTGTTGTGCATCGAGCGCCTCTTCTCTGTCTATCGGAAGTTGTCGAACTTGGCCGGCAACGGGGTGAGTTGGTTGATCATCCGGTAATTGGGAATGCTTTGCTTTAAGGCCGAGAGCGGATCCGTTCCAACCTTGGCAATGCCATTGAGTTCAACTTGGAAAAAGATTCGATTGTCTCGGCGGTCTGCGCCGGTCACATAACGCTGCACCACGGCCCGAGCCACCCAGCAGCCCCCATCGTATTCCACACCAGCCAGGGCCTCAATCAGGCCTGGTTGTTGGGTGCTGTCGGTGGTCTGCCGCTTCTGGATGGAGTGGTTGTAGCGGCCCACGGCATACCAGTCTCGAACAATGGGGGTCTGGAAGGCCAGGTCGACGGTGTTGATGGAGTTGCGCGTGAACCGGTAGGACAGGCTGACCGACTGGCCCAACTTGGGCTCGTACACCGTGCTGGCCGATGCCCCCTGCCAGCGTCTCAGGCTGCGTGTGTACTGCCCCAAGACATCCATGCGCCAAGACTTTGTAAGCCGTGCTGCCGACTCCAGGAGGATGTCAGATTCTTTGTCGGTTCGGAGCGATCCACCGGGCAGCGTGACCCGCTGGGCGCTCAGGTAGTGGGTTTGCGCCAGGGTGGCCCGAAAGAGTTCCTCGCCCGAGGACTGGCCCAGGTATCGGGTGGTCAGGGCTGCGGTCACCTGGTTCTGATCTGAAATTCGATCATGGCCGGTGAAGGACATTCCTGAGAGCAATTGCGAGAGGTTCACTCCCACGCTGCCCGAGTCGAAGACTGGATAACGGCTCTGATCGCGGTAAGGCGTGTAGGTGTAGGACAGTGTGGGCTCGAGGGTCTGCAGCAGGGAGGCCTCACCCCAGGAGGTGTCGCGCTCGAGGGTCATCTTGGTGGTGAGACTCGCCGTGGGCAGCACCCGGGAATACGACTCGGTCTGGGTACCAGTGTCGCCTACGTTGTTGGCATAAGCCCCGAGCGAACTCGACGACACCCGATACTTGTCGAGGGTACGGCTTGCACTGCCCTGGCTGCCTTGGCTGTAGTGCGTGGCATGCAGGCCAATCTTCGGCGTGACATCGAGAAAGGACAGCATCATTGGTGAGGTCACCGCGCCAGTCAGCACAAATCGGTTGCCCTCGGCCAGGGTGGGATGCCGGAATGCAGCGGCCTCCGCATAGCTGCTCCAATCGATCAACGGCCCGGCAGTGCCGCCCACTTGAATGGCCCGCTCGGTTCGGCTGGCAGCCACCTTGGGCATCCAAGAGTAAGGTGCAAGCACGGGCGCAGCCCGGTCCTGCAGCAACTGATATTCCTGGGCGGCCGCGGTCACAGCCCAGCCATACTGGTTGCTGGTGAGCGACAAGGTGGCCGGAAGGGTTCGCTGCGAGGCGGCCAGCAAGGAGCCACCGAAGTCTGCAAAGTAATCGTCGTCCGACACCCGAGTGATGTTGAGGCCCATGGAGAGGTTCGGGGCCAGACGGGTGGTGTGCACCAGGCTGCCCAAGGACCGAGACCGCCCCGCCACGCGATCGTGCGGCAGCGACTCCACCCCCACCACGCCAAGGTGGCGGTCACTCAGGTACCGAAACTCTGCTCCCAGTTGCACACCGCGCCGAGGCACCAGCTTGGGATAAAGGGTCATGTCGCGGTTCGGGGCGATATTCCAATAAAACGGCACGGTGAGTTCAAGGCCCAGGCGCGACGAATACGAGTACGAGGCCGGCAGGAGCCCTGTGCGTCGGCGGTCGGAGATGGCAAAGGAGATGTCGCCCATGTTGACCAGGGGCACGCCACCCCAGGTGAGCACAGCCCCTTGCGCATCGGCCACCTCACGAATCTGATCCACCAGCATGGTGCGCGCCTGTACCGTCCAGGCGGGACGATCCTTCGGGCAGGTCGTGTAGAGGGTGTCGATCAGGCGAGTGGCCTTGGGCTGCAGGAATTCGGCTGCCTTGGCCTGGCCACGGCCATTGATGGCCGAGATCTCGTAGGTCACATCCTCAAAGCGGCCCTGCATGGTCGAGAGCTTGAGGTCGAGCTTGGGGCCGGTGAAGAGTTCGCCCTCTCGGAAGAGTTGAACATTTCCCTCGGCTCGGATGCGATTGGGCACCAAATCGAAATCGATGCGATCAGCCTTGAGCGAGGTGCCCAGTTGCCGCATCTCTGCCCTGTTGACCAGCGTGATGGTGTCTTCGACCTGGCCATCGACGGTCTCCCCAAAAAAATACATCGGGGTCTCACTGTCGGTGAGGCCCACCCTCGCAGGGGCCTGAAGAGAGAGCCGCGGATCCACCCGGAGGCCTTGGCCGACATCTGCCCGGAGGGAGCATTCA
Organism: Hahnella aquatica (SeqCode); assembly: GCF_965194505.1. GTDB lineage: Bacteria > Pseudomonadota > Gammaproteobacteria > Burkholderiales > Burkholderiaceae_A > Hahnella > Hahnella aquatica. Next base: position 1,459,424 of record NZ_OZ239144.1, read on the forward strand.
GCAGCAAAGCTGGTTCCTGTGATGGCACCCATGAGCAGGGGCAGAACAAGGCGCATGTTCTATTATAGGAACGAAGCGTCTCCTCACATCTTTGCCCATGTCCCCCACCCCTGATCCGCGCCGCCTGGCTGCAGCCGACTGGCTCACGCAGTTTGCGCACCTCGACGTCGCAGGCCTCGCCCCAGCCTCAGCCGATGCGTCCTTCCGGCGTTACTTTCGCGTGGCCGATGCCGGTGGCGGCAGCTGCATTCTCATGGACGCACCACCCGAGCTCGAGCCCCTAGACGCCTTTTTGAGTGTGGCCAATCTCTTCGAAAAGGCGGGCCTTCGCGTGCCTCGACGCCTGGCGGTCTCGCAGGCGCAGGGCTTTCTGCTGCTCGAGGACTTTGGCAGTGAACCCTACCTGCCGCACCTCACGCCGAGCACCGCCCGGCCGCTCTACCAGTCGGCCTGGCAGGCCTTGGTTCGGCTGCAGGCCTGGGGGATCACGCAGCCCGCGGGAACCCTGGGGCTGCCCGCCTACAGTCGCACCAAGCTCCTGGACGAGATGGGCCTCTTCCAGACCTGGTATGTCGAGACCCATCTGGGCCAGACACTCTCTGCCGATGAAGCCCAGACGCTGAACCAGACCATGGCACGCCTGGCGGACCGAGCCCTCGCGCAGACGCAGGTCATCGTGCACCGTGATTTCCACAGCCGAAACCTGATGGTGCTGCCCGAGACGCTCACCCCGGATGGACAGCCCGGCATCCTCGACTTCCAAGATGCCGTGGTGGGCCCCTTGAGCTACGACCTGGTCTCACTGCTGCGAGACGCCTATGTGGTCTGGAATGAGGCCGAGCAGATTGACTGGGCGATTCGTTATTGGGAGGACGCCCGCCACGCGGGCATTGCCGTGCCATCCGACTTCGCCGAGTTCTGGGAGGACTTTGAATGGATGGGCCTGCAGCGCCAGTTGAAGGTCTTGGGCATCTTCGCTCGCCTCGCCCACCGAGACGGTAAAGAGAATTACCTCGAAGACATTCCCGCCGTGCTCGCCTACGCCACCAAGGCAGCCCACCGCTACCATGAGCTCGCCGGGCTCGCCCATCTGCTCGACCGACTGGGGAATGTCTCTCCCACGGCATTGACGCAACCATGAAGGCCATGATCCTGGCGGCTGGGCGCGGCGAGCGCATGCGCCCACTCACCGACCACACCCCCAAGCCCTTGTTGTTGGCGGGCGGCAAGCCCCTCGTGGTCTGGCACCTGGAGCGGCTCGCCCAGGCGGGATTCTCCGAGGTGGTGATCAACCTCGCCCACCTGGGTGAGCAGATCGAGTCGGCGCTTGGGTCGGGTGAGGCCTGGGGACTTCAGATTCGCTACAGCCATGAGCCCGCGGGCGCGCTCGAGACCGCGGGTGGCATCGCCACGGCCCAGCCCTGGGGGAAGACCAGAGCGCCTTTTTTACTCATCAATGGCGATGTCTTCTCCGACTGGGATGTCTCCGAGGCCCGAAAAATGGCGCAGGCCTCAGACAACACCCTGGGCCACCTGGTCTTGGTGCCGAGCCCAGCCCATCACCCGCAGGGTGATTTCGGGCTGCAGCCCGATGGCCAGGTCTGCCCGCGCGATGCCGCAGCCACGAGGCTCACCTACTCGGGCATGGCCGTGCTCTGGCCGGCCCTCTTCGACCACACACCAGCCCATGCACGCGCGCCGCTGGCCCCCCTGCTGCACGAGGCCATGGCCCAGGGCCGACTACGAGGCAGCCTGCACGCAGGCCAATGGATGGATGTGGGAACGCCTGAGCGGCTGGCCGCGCTTGACCACACCCTCGCAAGGGGGGGACCATCCCACTCATGAGCCTTGCACCACACCTGCTGCCCCTTCCCGTCTCTGGACCACCCCATGGGGAGCAGCATCGACGACGCCGAGACGCGCTCGCCCAGGCGGTGCTGCGGGCCAATGGCCAGGCCAGTGCAGTGGTGATCCTCTCCAGTGGCACGGAGATCATTCGCAACCGAGACAACCCATTCGCATTCCGCTTCAACAGCGACTTCTACTACCTCACGGGCTTTCCGGAGCCCGAGGCCTGGCTGGTGATGGTCATCAGCAGCCAGGGCGATCATCAAGACCTTCTCTTTTGCCGACCACGCGACCCAGAGCGGGAGATCTGGGATGGTGTTCGGGTCGGGCCCGAGCGCGCGGCCGAGCAGTTCGGCATGGATGCGGCCCATCCGGTGGCGCAGCTTGATGACACCCTTCGGCCCCACCTCAAGAACTGCAGCACCCTGGTGCTGCCACTGGCCGCCTCATCCGAGCTCGACCAACGCACCCGCAGCTGGATGGACCAGGCCCGAGCCCAGGCCCGTGGCGGTGTGGTCGCACCCCATCAGTTTCTCGATGCCGGCGATCTCGTGGCGGGACTGCGGCTCATCAAGGACGCGGCCGAGTTGGAGACCATGGCCAAGGCTGCAGGCATCTCTGCGGCGGCCCATGTTCGGGCCATGCGGACCACCCGGCCCGGCATGGCCGAGTATGAAGTGGAGGCCGGCCTCATTGCCGACTTCCGCCGCGAGGGTGCGCAGTCGGTGGCCTATGGCTCGATTGTGGCCAGCGGCCCGCACAGCTGCATCCTGCATCACCGTGCCGGCGACAGACGCATGCGAGCAGGCGAGATGCTGCTCATCGACGCAGGCTGTGAGCTCGATGGCTATGCGAGCGACATCACCCGAACCTTTCCTGTCTCGGGCCGATTCACCAGCGCTCAGCGCGACTGCTATGCCTTGGTGCTGGCGGCACAAGAGGCCGCGGTCGAGGCCACGCGACCTGGTGCGGCCTTCACCGACCCGCACGAGGCGGCTGTGAAGGTCCTGGCCCAGGGCATGATCGACCTGCATCTGCTGCCTGCACAAAGCATGGAGGCCGCCATCGAGTCGGGCGCCTATCGCCGTTTCTACATGCACCGCACCGGCCATTGGCTCGGGCTCGATGTGCATGATGTGGGCGACTATCGTCAGCCCCTGGCCGCAGGCATGGTGCTCACCATCGAACCTGGCCTCTACATCCAGCCGGCCGACGACGTTGCCGAAGATTTCTGGAACGTGGGCATTCGAATTGAAGACGATGCGGTGGTCACCGCCACCGGCTGCGAACTCATCACACGCGGGGTCCCCGTGGCAATCGATGCCATTGAAGACCTCATGACCCACATCACCTCATGAGCCGGCCCGCCTTGCAATTGGGGCCCCATCGGCTCCAGAACCGGGTCTTCATTGCCCCCATGGCGGGCGTCACCGACCGGCCCTTTCGGCAGCTCTGCAAGCAGCTTGGTGCCGACTATGCCGTGGGCGAGATGGCAGCCTCCAATGCCCTGCTCTGGGCCACGGAAAAAACCAGTCGACGCATCAACCACGATGGTGAGCCCTCGCCCAAGGCCATTCAGATCGCAGGCGCCGACCCCGACATGCTGGCCCAGGCCGCCCAGTTCAATGTGGCGAGGGGCGCTGAGGTCATCGACATCAACATGGGCTGCCCGGCCAAGAAGGTCTGCCACAAGGCTGCGGGCTCCGCCCTGCTGCAAGACGAGCCCTTGGTTCGAGACATCCTGGAGCACGTCGTGTCCGCAGTGCGGGCTGTGGCCGGCGACCGTGTGCCCGTGACCCTGAAGATTCGAACCGGCTGGGACCATGCGCATCGCAATGCGCCGAGCATCGCGGCCATGGCCGAGGACATTGGCGTGGCCATGCTCACCGTGCATGGCCGAACCCGGGCCGACAAGTTCATGGGCGCGGCCGAATACGACACCATTGCCGAGGTGAAATCGCGCGTGCGCATTCCGGTGGTGGCCAATGGCGACATCACCACGCCAGAGAAGGCCGCGGCCGTGCTGCGGCACACCGGTGCCGACGCGGTCATGATTGGCCGAGCGGCCCAAGGCCGGCCCTGGATCAGCCGGCAGATCCACCACTATTTAGAGACAGGCGAACAACTGCCCGACCCCACCGACGCCGACATCCACGGCTGGCTGCGTGGCCACCTGCTCGACCACTATGCCTTCTACGGCGAAGAGCGTGGCGTGCGCTCGGCACGCAAGCACATCGGCTGGTATCTGCGAGGCCTGCCGGGCAGCAAGGCCTTTCGGCAGTTGATCCTCGCGGCCGAGACGCCCGAGTCCCAACTGGCAGAGGTGGCCGCATTTTTCGAGGAGGCGCTGGCAGCATGAGGGCATCACCACCGCCAAAGCTTGAGGACGCCCTGGTGGCGAACCTCGACATCTATTTCGAGAACCTCGGCGCTCAGAAGCCCCACGCCCTCTACGACATGGTGGTCGAGGCCATGGAGCGCCCCCTCATTCGTTACGCCCTGGCCCGTTGCGACAGCAATCTGAGCAAGACCGCAGAGATGCTCGGCCTCTCGCGCAACACCCTGCGCAAGAAAATGACCCAACACCGCATTGAGATCTGAGGACACCGCATGCCCAACCTGCCAGCAGATGCCCTGACCAGCCCACGTCCGAACCGCCTGGCCGTGCGCCGTGCACTGCTCTCGGTGTCAGACAAGACCGGCGTGGTCGACTTCGCCAAGGCGCTTCATCAAAAAGGCATTCAGCTCATCTCCACCGGTGGTACCGCACAGGCCCTGCAGGCAGCTGGCCTGCCCGTCACCCCGGTGGAGGACATCACGCGCTTCCCAGAAATGCTCGATGGCCGGGTCAAGACGCTGCACCCCGCCGTGCACGGCGGCCTGCTGGCCCGCCGGGATCGTGAGGCGCACCTGCAGGCACTCGCCGCCGCGGGATTCGAGCCCATCGACCTGCTCGTGGTCAATCTCTATCCATTCGTGGCCACACTCGCCAAGCCGCAGGTGGGCTACCAGGAAGTCATCGAGAACATCGACATCGGCGGGCCGGCCATGCTGCGGGCCGCCGCCAAGAACCATGATGGCGTGGCCGTGGTGGTCGACCCACACGACTACCACTGCCTGCTCGAAGAGTTAAGCACCGATGCGCATCTTGGGTTTGCCACGCGGCAGGCACTGGCAGCCAAGGCCTTTGCCCACACTGCGGCCTACGACGGTGCCATTGCCAACTTCCTCACTGGCCTTGCGCCACTGGATGCCTCCGCGGCCAGGCCCGACAACACCGTCGAGCCACAGGCTCCCCAGTCCGCAAGTGCCCTGCCCAGAATTTTCAGCCTGCAGGTCGTTCATCGACAGACCATGCGCTACGGTGAGAACCCGCACCAAGCGGCGGCCTTCTATGCCGACCCACGCGCACCCGAGGGCTGCCTGGCCGGCTACACGCAATTGCAGGGCAAGGAACTCTCCTTTAACAACCTGGCCGATGCCGATGCGGCCTGGTCTTGCGTGCGAAGCCTGTCGGGCCCAGCCTGCGTCATCGTCAAGCATGCGAACCCATGTGGGGTGGCCCTGGGGGCCCACGCAGAGGAGGCGTATCGCAGGGCCTTCGCCACCGACCCCACCTCCGCCTTTGGCGGCATTCTTGCCTTCAATGTGGCCCTCGATGCGGCTGCGGCCCAGGCCATCTCTGGCCAATTTGCAGAGGTGATCATCGCGCCGCAGTTCAGCCCAGAAGCGCTGTCTGTCTTTGCGGCCAAGCAGAACCTTCGCCTGCTCACCGTGCCCCTGGGCAAGGACACGGCGATCGCCAGTGGCCTTGACATCAAGCGCGTGAGTGGCGGCTTGTTGCTCCAAACCCCAGATCGCAACACCCTCTCGGCAGCAGACCTGCAGTGCGTCACCCACAAGAAGCCCACGGCCGAGCAGGTCCAAGACCTGCTCTTTGCATGGAAGGTCGCCACCTGGGTCAAGAGCAATGCCATTGTCTTTTGCAGCAGCGGCCAGACCCTCGGGGTGGGCGCTGGCCAGATGAGTCGGCTCGACTCCGCCCGCATTGCCACCATCAAGGCCGAGCATGCGGGCCTGTCGCTCCAGGGGTCTGTGGTGGCCTCCGATGCCTTCTTCCCCTTTCGAGACGGCCTCGATGTGGTGGCCGAGGCGGGCGCGGTGGCCGTGGTGCAGCCCGGCGGGTCTGTTCGGGATGACGAGGTGATCGCCGCCGCCAACGAGCGCGGCATTGCCATGGTCACCACCAGCATGCGCCACTTCCGACACTGATTCATGCGGCTCATCGGCATCGACCCCGGCCTGCGCCGGACTGGCTTTGGTGTCGTGGAGATCGTGAGCCGTCAGAAGGCCATCTACCTGGGCAGCGGTGTCATTCGACCGCCCACCGACCGGCCCGAGCCGGAGCGCCTGGGCCTGCTCTATGCAGGCATGCAGTCCGTGCTCGCCCAGTACGAGCCCACGGCGGCCGTCATCGAGCAGGTCTTCGTGAATGTGAACCCGAGGTCCACCCTCTCCCTGGGGCAGGCCCGCGGTGTGGCCATAGCAGCCCTGGCGGCTGCATCGCTGCCCGTCTCTGAACTCACCCCCTTGAAGATCAAGCAGTCCATCGTGGGCACCGGCCGCGCGACCAAGGAGCAGGTGGCCCACATGGTCTGCCGCCTGTTGGGCCTTGCCCAGCCGCCGAGCGCCGATGCTGCCGACGCATTGGCCTGCGCACTGGCCTTCTGGCATGCTCAACGCCCATGATCAGTCAACTGCGCGGCACCCTCATTGGCCTGCAGCCCCCGAGCGTCATCCTCGATGTCCAGGGTGTGGGCTACGAGGTCGAGGCCCCCATGAGCACCATCTACAACCTGCCGGCCGTGGGCCAGCCGCTCAGCCTGCTCACCCACCTGGTGGTGCGGGAGGATGCCCAGCTGCTCTATGGCTTTAAGACCGAGGCCGAGCGGCATGCCTTTCGACTGCTCATCAAGATCTCGGGCATTGGTCCGCGCATTGGGCTGGCCGTGCTCTCCGGCCTCACCGTCGATCAACTCTCGCAGGCCATCAGCCTGCAAGACCCTGCCAGCCTGACGCGCGTTCCCGGCATTGGGAAGAAAACAGCCGAGCGGCTGGTGCTCGAACTCAAGGGCAAGCTTGCCCCCGCCCTGCCCAGCCCAGGGCTGTCGGGCAGGCCAGACACCACCGCGGAAGTGCTTCGCGCACTTGGCGCCTTGGGCTACTCGGAGAAAGAAGCCATGGCCGCCTGCCAGGCCCTGCCCGAGGATGCCACCGTCTCCGATGGCATTCGCCTGGCCCTAAAGCAGCTCTCACGCCTGTAGTCGAGGGTCACAGGTCGCCCGGTACACTTAGGGGCATGATCGAACACGACACCGATCGCCTCATCAGCCCCGAGCCTGCAGGTCAGCAAGAAGAAAGCCTGGAGCGGGCGCTGCGCCCCCTGTGGCTCAAGGAATACATCGGCCAGGGCAAGGTGAAGGATCAGCTCCAGATCTTCATCGAGGCGGCCCGCCAGCGGCAAGAGGCGCTCGATCACACCCTGCTCTTTGGCCCGCCGGGCCTGGGAAAGACCACCCTGGCCCACATCCTGGCCCGAGAGATGGGCGTGAACCTTCGGCAGACCTCGGGCCCCGTGCTCGAGCGGGCTGGTGACCTGGCAGCCCTGCTCACCAACCTCGAGCGAAACGACATCCTCTTCATTGATGAGATCCATCGGCTGAGCCCCGTGGTGGAAGAGATCCTCTACCCGGCCCTAGAGGATTACCAGATCGACATCATGATCGGCGAGGGGCCGGCCGCGCGCTCCATCAAGCTCGACCTGCAGCCCTTTACCCTGGTGGGCGCCACCACGCGGGCCGGCATGCTCACCAACCCGTTGCGAGACCGCTTCGGCATCGTGGCGAGGCTTGAGTTCTACAACACCGAAGACCTCACCATCATCGTCCATCGCTCGGCTGCGCTGCTGAAGGTCGCACTCAGCGACGATGGTGCGCAAGAGATCGCGCGCCGAGCCAGGGGAACGCCTCGGATCGCCAACCGACTCCTGCGCCGCGTTCGGGACTACGCACAGGTCAAGGGTGCCGCAGAGGTCAATGCCAAGGTGGCCGATGCCGCCCTGGCCATGCTCGAAGTCGATCAACAAGGCTTCGACCTCATGGACCAGAAGCTCCTCGAGGCCATCCTCGACAAGTTTGGCGGTGGCCCGGTGGGCATCGACAACCTGGCTGCCGCCATTGGGGAATCCAAAGACACCATCGAGGATGTCCTGGAGCCCTACCTCATTCAGCAGGGCTTTCTACAACGCACGCCCCGCGGCCGAATGGCCACAGCCAGTGCATGGGCCCACTTTGGCCGTCCTGCACCGGCCACCCCCTCCAATGCATCACTCTTTTCACCGTCACCGAAGGAATGACCATGGCCGCGCCCACCGCCGACCTCTCCGTTGCCACCCTTGTCCTGCAGGCGAGCCTGCCCGTTCAGCTCGTCATGGCCCTGCTGGTCTTCATGTCGATTGCCTCTTGGACCGTGATCTTTCGCAAGCTCATGGCCATTCGTCAGGCCAAACGCCAGGCTGAAGAGTTCGAGAAAGCATTCTGGTCGGGCGGTGAGCTCATGGCCCTCTACGAGCGCGTGGGACAAGGCGCCTACGGTTTTGGGCTGGCGAAAGTGTTTGAGGCAGGCATGCGTGAGTTCCTCAAGCTGCGCCAGCAGGCCAAGGCCGATCCAAGCCTCATGCTCGAAGGCGCAAGGCGCGCCATGCGGGCCAACAACCAACGAGAGTTCGACGGCCTGGAGCATGGCCTTCCATTCCTCGCAACGGTGGGATCGGTGAGCCCCTACATCGGCCTCTTCGGAACGGTCTGGGGAATCATGCATGCCTTCACCGGGCTGGCCAACATTCAGCAGGCCACGCTGGCCAGCGTGGCGCCCGGCATTGCCGAGGCCCTCATTGCCACGGCCATTGGCCTGTTCGCAGCCATTCCCGCGGTGGTGGCCTACAACCGATTCGCCACCGACCTCGATCGACTCTCCATGCGCTTTGAGAGCTTCATGGAAGAGTTCTCCAACATCCTGCATCGGCAGCACTGACATGGCCGGCCCAAGCCCTGGCGGACGCCGTCGCCGCATGATGAGTGAGATCAATGTGGTGCCCTACATCGATGTCACCCTGGTGCTGCTCATCATCTTCATGGTGACGGCCCCCATGATTGTCACCGGCAGCATCGACCTGCCCCGAGTGGGCCAGTCGGCCCAGCAGCCTGCAGTGGCCATCGAGGTGGTCATTCGCAAGGACGGCAGCCATGCCGTGCGCAAACGTGAGCAAGGTGCCAAAGAGGAGCGCGTGACCCGCTCTGAACTCCCCGATGCCGTTCGCAAACTCATGCAAGAGCCCGGAGCCCCCGTCATCATCCTGGCCGAGCGGGAGGTGCGCTACGACACCGTGGTGCAGGCCTTGAATGCCCTTCAGGCCGATGGCATCGGCCGAGTGGGCCTGGCTGTGCGGCAAGAGTAGGCCAGCCCCAGCCACGCCCATGAGCAGTCTGGCCCACCCACCTCCTTTCGCTCGGACAAGTCGGCCCGGCGAGGCCGCGCAGTCGGCCGTCTCGTTCGCTGCAGCCATGGGCATCCACCTGCTGCTGGCCGCCGCCTTGGTGGTGTCCATCGACTGGCGCACCGCGGACCTCGAGGTGGTCCAGGCAGAACTCTGGTCGAGCCTGCCCGCCGAGCGAGCGCCTACCCCGCAGGCCGAGACACCCCCACCAACACCAGCGCCCATCAAGCCAGCACCGCCGGTACCCCAGCCCACGCCACCTGTGCCGGCGCCCGACATCTCGTTGAAGAAGGCCAAGGAGGAGGCAGCCAAGCGGGAGGCTGCAAAGCGGGAAGCTACAAAGGCGCAGGAGGCCAAACAGCGTGAAGAGGCCAACAAGCGTGCTCAGGCAGAGAAGGCTGCCCAACGACAGCGCGAAGCCCTGCGTCAGGCCGAACTCGATCGCATCAACAAAAGCCTGGGCCTCGATGCCAAGGCCAAGGCGAGCAGCCAAGGGAAAGATGTCGCCTCCAAAGCCGGTGTGGCGGGCGGTGCCGAGCAAGGCGTACGCTCGGGCCTGCTGGCAGGCTACCAGGACGCCATTCGCGCCAAGATCCGGTCTCGCATTCTGGGCTTCGACCCCGCTCGAGCGCCGACCAACCCCGAGGTGATCTACATCGTGGAGCAATTGCCCACCGGACAGATCAGCGAGATTAAGTTGCAAAAGGCCAGTGGCATGCCCGAGTGGGACGCCACGGTTCGGCGAGCGATTGAACTCAGCGACCCACTTCCCAAGGCCGAAGACGGCAGTGTTGAGCGACGACTGGAACTTCGCTTTCGCCCCCTGGACAAACGCTAATGGTCCGTTGTCACACCCCCTTCGTATAATGAGGTCATGACCTCTATCCACACGGCAGCCTCCGCCCTGCGACCCCTTGCCGTCTGGGCAATCGGTCTGCTGTTCGCCAGCTCCGCCGCGGCCCAAGGCCTGCGCATCGACATCACTGGGGTGGGAGACAAGCAGATTCCCGTCGCTGTGGCACCACTGGTGCCAGCCTCACCCAACGAGCGCGTCTTTGCAGAGACCGTGCAGGAAGTCCTTGAGGCCAATCTGCGTCGCACAGGGGCATTCAACCTCCTGCCCGTGGGTCCGCAATTCCCTGTGCTCTCAGACAACACCCCGTTGTCGCAAGACCTCTTTCTTCGCTGGAAGAATCAAGGTGCCTCCGCACTGGTCGTGGGCAGCATTGCTCGACAGCCAGATGGCAAGGTCGACCTGCGCTTTCGGCTGCTCGACAACCTCAAATCCGTCGACCTGGGTGGCCTCTCACTCGTCACCGAGGCCACACAGCTCGATGCCCGGCGCTCCGCACACAAGGTGGCCGACTATGTCTACGAGAAACTCACTGGGGAGCCCGGATTCTTCTCCACGCGTCTGGCCTATGTCCGCAAGGAGGCAGGTCGACAGGTCCTGATCATTGCAGACTCTGACGGCGAGAATGCCCAGCCTGCTCTACGATCCTCGGAGCCCATCATCTCTCTGGCCTGGTCGCCCGATGGCAACAAGCTCGCCTACGTCTCCTTCGAAAGCGGGAAGGCCGTGGTCTATGTCCATGAACTCCAGACCGGCCGACGCACCGTGGTGGCCAACTACCGGGGCAGCAACAGCGCACCGGCCTGGTCACCCGATGGCAAGCAACTCGCCGTGGTGCTCACCAAAGACGGCAGCTCACAGGTTTATGTGATGAGCGCCGATGGCAGCAGCCCAAGGCGGGTGTCCCGGGCCAATGCCATCAACACCGAACCTTCTTTCTCTGCCGATGGCAAGACCATCTACTTCACCTCCGACCGCGGCGGCAGTCCGCAAATCTACAAAGTGGCGGCCGATGCCAGCAGCCCCCCCGAGCGCATCAGCTTCACAGGAACCTTCAATGCCAGGCCCATGGTGAGCCCAGACGGCAAACTGCTCGCCTTCGTGGCCAGACGAGATGGTAAGTTTGTGATCGGTGTTCGCAACCTGGAGAGCGGCGAGGAGCGTCTGGTGAGCACGGGTCCCAAGGACGACTCCCCGAGCTTTGCCCCCAACAGCCGCTGGATCATTTTCTCAAGCCGCATCAATGCGCGCGACACCCTCTCGGCTGTCTCCGTCGATGGCCGTGTGCGCACACGCATCAGCCTTGATACCGCTGGCATCCGCAACCCTGCATGGGGCCGCATGCCCTGATCCAAAGGATTCAACCCCATGACACCCAGCGCCCGATCAACACGCGCTTTTCTAATCACCCTGACCAGCGTCTTCATGGCAGGCTGTGCCTCTGTGAGCCTCGATGAACCGGATGGTCCAGGCCGCAGCAGAGGCGGCGCGGCGCCCATCGTGTCCGCCCCGGGCATGGGCGGCGATGGCGCCCGTCGAGATGCCCAAGGCCTGAGGGCCGACGAACAGGCGGTCACGGCCTCCGGGTTCACCTCGGCCGACCTTCAGGCGGCTGGATTCGATGCGGCTGGACGTGCCTCCATCTTTTTTGAGTTCGACCGCACCTCCATTCGGCAGGAGGATGTTCCCGTGATTGAACAGACGGCACGACTGATGAAATCCAACATGCGCGCCAGCCTGCTCATCGAGGGGCACACCGATGACCGGGGCACGTCGGAATACAACCTTGCATTGGGTCAACAACGGGCCGAGGCCGTGCGCAACGCCCTCTCGGTGCTGGGCGTCAATGAGCAGCAGCTCACTGCGGTCAGCCACGGGGAAGAAAAACCGAGAAGCACCGAAGCCACCGAGGCTGGCTACACCATGAACCGCCGAGCAGACCTTCAAGTTCAATGAAAACTCAGTCCCATGTTGTGGTCGCGGGGCTGATGGCCGTGTTGTCCATGCCGGTCTCTGCGCAGTTGTTTTCAGATGATGAGGCGCGGCGAGCCATTCTCGACCTAAGGGCCAAGGTTGTAGCCCTTGAGGCAGACAACCAGGCCCTGTCTGGCCGACTCGATGGCATGGCCCGTGGCCAATTGGAGCTTTTCTCTCAGATTGAGAAGCTCCGGGAAGACCTGGCAAACCTTCGGGGCACGCTGGAGCAGACCAGCCAGGCCACCACGGTGAACAAACAGCAGCAGAAGGAGCTCTTCCAGAACCTCGAGCAGCAGCTCCAGCAGGCCGATGCCCGGCTGCGTCAGTTTGAACCTCAGCCCTTTGAGATCGACGGCCAGGCGCTCACCGTCAGCCCGGGCCAGAAGCAGGCCTTCGAGGCCATCCAGGCTGCGATTGCCGCGAAAGACTTCAAGACAGCGTCGAGCCAGTTGGTGCGGTTCAACCAGAGCCACCCCACTTCCCCCTTGGCGCCCTGGAGCCTCTTTTTTGAAGGAACGGTTCACTACGCTCAGAAAAACTTTCAGAGTGCCATCCGTGCCCTGCGCAGCCTGCAGGAGCGCCATCCACAACATCCAAAAACAGCCGACGGCATGTTGACGTTGTCGGCCAGCCAGGTTGAGGTCGGCCAGACCACCAACGCGACCCAGACCCTCCAAGAAATCATCAAGCGCTTCCCGAACACGGACCAGGCCAAGACCGCCAGGTCGCGGCTGGCGAGCATCAAGCCGCCCGCCAAGAAATGATCACGCCTGCCGAGTTGCTCGAGCTGCGCCAGCAGGTCATTGGGCTTGGTCTTTTCATTGGCATTGCCTTCGGTGCCATCTCACAGGCCACACGCTTTTGCACACTCGGGGCGATCGCCGACTGGGTGGTGGTTGGCAATCGCGCCCGAATGCAAGCCTGGTGGGTCGCCATGGCCGCTGCCGTGCTCGCCACCCAGGCCTTACTGGTCGTGGGCCTGCTGGACAACGCGGACTCCTTCTACACGGCCCCGCGTCTCATGTGGGCCTCCAACCTCATCGGCGGACTCCTCTTTGGTGCCGGCATGGTGCTCGCCTCTGGCTGTGGGGTGCGTACGCTGGTTCGCATTGGTGAGGGCAGCCTCAAGGCAGTGGTGGTCTTTCTGGTGATGTCACTCGCTGCACTCATGACCATTCGGGGCCTCACAGCCATCTGGCGCTCCGAGACCGTCGAACGCCTCTACATCGACCTCGGCAGCCGACAAGACCTGCCCACCCTTCTGTTCGGTGCGGAGACGGCGGATGGCGCGGGCCGAATGGTCGTCGCCATGGTGCTGGCCGGCCTGCTGCTTTTGGCTGCATTCTGGAAGGCCCAATGGAAGAGGAGCCTTGTTCCCATGCTCGGCGCACTGGTCTTGGGCTTGCTGATTGCTGCGGGCTGGGCCACCACAGGCTGGCTGGGCTTCTTGTCGGAGCACCCCGATACCCTCGAGGCGGCCTTTGTGGCCACCAACAGCCGCAGCCCAGAGAGCCTCACCTTCGTGGGGCCGCTGGCCTACAGCCTTGAACTCCTGCTCTACTGGAGCGACCGCAGCCAGACCATCACCTTCGCCATTGCCACCGTGCTGGGCACCACACTGGGCTCGCTGGGCTCTGCCCTCGCTCGAGGTCGATTCAAGCTCGATGGCTTCAAGACCAACCAAGACCTTCTGAGCCACCTTGTCGGTGCCGTTCTCATGGGCGTCGGAGGAGTAGTGGCCATGGGCTGCACCATTGGCCACGGCATGAGTGGTCTGTCGCTCCTGGCCCTGGGCTCGATCATCAGTCTCCTGGGCATTGTGGCTGGCGCCTGGGCCACGCTCAAAGCACTCGAGCGCGTTTGACCCGTTTTCCAGCCAACGCTAGAATTGCGGGCTTCGCTTGTGCAGTTTGGGGTGGTAGCTCAGTCGGTAGAGCAGCGGACTTTTAATCCGTTGGTCGTGGGTTCGAGTCCCACCCACCCCACCATAATGTCAGGCATGCGTAGTCTCAATCCCGTGAGCCAAATTCCTCCGGCAGGCCAACAAGTACGCCTGGTTCTGGTCGCCCTTTGCATTGCCGCACTGTTGTTTGTTCCGCTGCGGGTTGCAGCAGACGAAGTACTGAGCAAAAGTCTGGTCACAAAGACTTTTTCCAATTCATTCTCCGACTGGAGTGTCTCGCTAAGAGAGTCTTACGAGATGGGCGATGCAAAAATCGCGGTCAACGGCACATACGACTGGACTCAACTCTCGCTGACCTCGATCGGCATTCTCAAGATCACACCCGAGTACCTGCCCAATCAGTTAAAGCGGCCGAAGAGACTGAGGGTGTCGGTTGAAGAAAACCAGGCCGGCAGCAACAAGACACTACAACTGACCGACGAGCAACTTCTCAGCATCATCGCGTCGTTTCAGAAGGCAATGCTGCCCGAGTACTCTGTGACGACAATCATCGACCTTATTGGAGGGGTGTCGCAGTATCACTTCACCCTCTATGAGGTCGGTCAGAATCCTCCGATGGACAGGGTGGCAATCGAGACAAAAGGCTGCTGGCAACAATGCATTCGGCGCTGAGCCGCTGCGGAAAGGCCCACGATGGGGCTTGGAGCATCCAAGATCAGTGCTGCGAATCGGCGACCACTTGGCCTACATGAGCCAGAGCATGAGCCCGGCCATGAGCACCATGCCGACATCCTCCACGATCGTCACCGTGCTCATGGGCAGGTTAAAGACCGTGCCGAGGCAGGCACACTGAATCTGGGTGCGGCGGGCCACCGCCTGAATCACACCCACGGCCGAGAATGACATGACCACGATGGTGGCCCAATGGGTGAGCACCGGATTAAAGTTGGTGAGATAGGCCACCCCAAGGGCGAGCTCCACATAGGGGTAGATGTGACCCCATCCCAGCCAGCGGGCTGCGAGCAGGTCGTACTGTGCATAGGCGGTTGCAAATGCGCTCACATTGAGCAGCTTGAAGAACGAGAACACCAGGAAGAATCCGGCCATGAAGTAGCGCATGGTCTCCATGGCATCCACACCCGCTAGGCCATGCAGACCAACCTGAACCAGCACGCTCGCACCGAGAATGAAGGCCACGATCAGCAGCAGGGGCCGATACACCGCCAAGAACGATGGGCTGGGCGGTGGCTCCAAACGGGTGGTTGCAACTCCTGGCTTGGAGGCCTGCTCTCCAGCAGGCAGCAGGCGATACGACCCCGCGGCGGCGACCGCCTGAGCCAGGGCGTTGAAATCAGCGCGGGGTTCAGTGAGGGTCACCTGCATTGGGGCCAGTGATACCGAGACGTCTGTTGCGAATGGCCGTAGGGCAGCATCCAGTTTTTTGACACAGGCACCGCAGTGGAGGCCCTCAAGTGGGTACGTGATCATGACCACATCATAATCAAGGCTCGATCGTGCCCACGTAAGATAAGGGCGTCATGAAAAAAGCCCTGGAGGTTTCCCACCAGGGCCTCTCGAAGTTCAATAGCTTTACTTCTTGGGTGCTTCTTTGCACTCTTTCTTGTCTTTGTTCTCAGCCTTTTTGCAGTCGACTTTTTCGGTCTTCTTGTCGTCCATTTTGCCACCGCCATGGCTCATGGCGAAGGCGGGGGCGGAAGCGAGAAACAAGGCTGTGGTCAGTGCAGTGATTGCGGATTTCATGGTGTCACCTTTGATGGGTTGTGAAGACATGCGATTGGATTTGCTCGAATGCATCAACAAAACCACTCGAGTTGATGAGTATGGAAAGATGCAGGCAAGGCCGTCAAGCGGTTTCGGCGTGAACGGATGACACCCATGATGAAAACCACCCTGCTCGCGCTAACAACCCTCTTAGGCTTGGGGCTGATTCAGCCGCTCTTGGCCCAGACGCGAAGCATTCCAGTTGATAGCAAAGTTCTTTTGACGTTGGACGATGCATCGGCGGCCAGTCGCAACGGCGAACCCAATGCCTCGGTGCGCGCATGGCGGGCCCGCCCCGACGACATCAGCCTGGCCACCGCCGCCGCAAAGCAAGCCTTCATCGCCGCCATGGACCAAGGCGATGCGCGATGGCTCGGCAATGCCCAGGCCATGCTCTCCCAGTGGTGGGAAGCAACCGACACACTGCCTGCGGAAACCCTTTTTGTCCGAGGCCTTGTTCGGCAGGGCTTGCACGATTTCGTCGGTGCCCAGGGCGACATTGCGCGCGCCATGCAGAAAGACCCCCAGCGGCCCGAGTACTGGTCCTGGCACTTGGCCATCGACATGGTGCAGGCGCGGCTTGATCAGGCCCAGAAGACCTGCGACCAAATCGGCCTGCGTTTCGGCCAGGCAGAGCAGCAGAGTTGCCAGGCCGTGCTGCACCAACGGGCTGGCCGGCCCAAGGAGGCCATGGCCTTGCTCAATGCACTGGCGAAGCACCCAGACCATCAAGGGCCTCGGGCAAAGGAATGGATCGCCTTTCATCGCGGCGAGGCATATCGCGTGGCTGGCGACCAGGCCCAAGCGCTCAACATTTGGCGCTCCCACATGAAGCAGACGGAGCAGCAACCCCATGGCATGCTCGTCGCAACAGTCGAGCTGCTCAACGACCTTGGCCGTCACGAGGACGCCTGGCAGCTCAACCTTCAGAGGTCTCGTTCAGATGCGCTCTTGGTGCAGGCCATTCGCTCTGCCCGTGGGCTTCAGCGCCCCGAGGCCGATGCCTTATTTGAGGAGTTCCAGCAGCGGCTGGCCCACCAGCAACAACGCGGCGACCTGATGAATGAGCGGCCCGTCATCGTCTTTCAGCTCGATGTGCTCAACCGACCAGACCAGGCGCTTGCGCTTGCGCAGTCGGCCTGGGCCACCCAGCGCGAGCCAGCCGATGCTGTCCTCTATGCAAGGGCAGCAATCCTCCAGAAGGATCATTCCGCCGCACAAACGCTGTTGGCCTGGCAGGCCCAAACAGGCTACCGCGAGCCGCGATTGGATGCGCTGTTCGACGAACTCAAGACGCTGCGCGACGGCGCCGGCGCAAGGCCAAGGCCATGACCCCTTACATCCCTTCACCGATGGAGGCCCTCAGACTCGGCCGTCTGCTCCAAGCCGGCCTGCTCCTGGTCCTATTCGCGCTCACACCAGTCAGCCCGTCGTGGGCACACTCGGGCAGCAACACCTTCATCGAACTGCGAGAGGAGCCCAGCGGTCTGGTCATGCGCGTGGACCTCCCGCTGCGAGACCTCGCCCTGACATTCGATCTCGACCTCAACCGCGACGCAGAGATCACCTGGGGCGAACTCAAGCAGCAGCAGACCATCATTGAGGACTGGCTCCTCAAAGGGCTTGCGCTTCAAACACCGAAAGGCCCCTGCCGACTCGAGGCGCCGCAATGGGCCGTGGCCGAGTATGGGTCAGACCACCACCTGAGCATCGAACTCTCAGGCGTCTGCGATGCCCGAATGGCAGAAGAACCTGTATCGCTTCGCTACGGGCTGTTCTTCGATCAGAACATCTTGCACCGGGCCTTGGTGAAGGGACGAATCGGGGATGCAGCCTGGAGTGCGGTGCTGAGCCCAGATCGCCCGCTGGCCACGCTCGACCCGAGAGAGAACAGTGCATTTGCGGTGCTCTCCGACTATCTTGTGGAGGGCGTGTGGCACATCTGGATTGGCGCAGACCACATCTTGTTTTTGCTGGCCCTGCTGTTGCCGAGCGTCTTTCAACGTCGGGGAGATCGCTTCGGCGACTGGCGTCCCTACGCCACCATCCGCCCGGCGGCACTCAATATTCTGGGCATTGTCACGGCCTTCACGGCGGCCCACTCCATCACCCTGGGCCTGGCCGTGCTTGGTGTGCTCAGCGTGCCGTCAGAGGTGGTTGAACCCGTCATTGCAGCCTCAGTCGCCATGGCGGCACTGGGCAATCTGCATCGACGAACCGTGCACTACCGGTGGCAGATTGCGTTTGCCCTGGGCCTGGTCCACGGCTTCGGATTTGCGAGTGTTCTCGAAGACCTTGGTCTGCCCTCGGAGCAGCTCGCCATCGCACTCATCGGATTCAACGTGGGTGTGGAACTCGGGCAGTTGGCCATTGTGGCGGCCTTCGTGCCACTGGCCTGGGCACTTCGGCGCACAGGCTTTTACCGCTGGGGCATTTTGGTGGTGGGCTCCATCGGCATCGCCGCCGTGGGCCTGACCTGGTTCATCGAACGGGTGATGGGCGCGTTGGCCTAAACCAGGCTCAGTGCAGCATGCGTTCGGTCTCTTCGCCTTCGGCCTTGAGCGAAAAGGCAGAGATGGTGGCCTCAAACGGCTGGGCATCCTCCGTGATGCAGAAGTAAGTGCCGTGCATGCTGCCCATGGGGCTTTGAATGCGCGTGCCGCTCGTGTACTGAAAGGATTCCCCCGGCTGCAGGTAGGGCTGCTTTCCCACCACGCCCAGGCCACGCACCTCCTGCCGATGCCCAAAGGAGTCGTCGATCACCCAATGGCGGGCAATCAGTTGTGCGGCCACATCTCCCGTGTTGGTCACGGTGACCGTGTAGGCAAAGCCCCAGAGGTTTTCCTGCGGGGATGACTCGTGGGCCAGATACTGAACGGCTACATCGATTTTGAAATGAGGGTTCGCCATGGTCGCCACTGAGTGTATGCGAAAGCGTTCCAGAACCGCTCCTGGAAGACCCCCTCCGCTCGCAACGCCCCTCAGGGCTTGGGCTTTTTAAAGGCATCTCGGAAACTGTCTGAAGTCGCCTTCATCCGCTCCTCCATGCTCTCGCAGTCGGCCACCAAGGTCATTTCAGGCTTCACCAGAATGGGGCCGGTCTCGTACTGAAAATCGGGGTAACGGGTGTTGGCAATGAGCCGAACACGCTCGGTGGGAAGCGCCTGCACCGTGGCCTTGCCCTGGTAGAACGCGGCCGTGAGCCCGCTGGGTGTGACCTTGACCATGAACGATTCATCGGAATACGGGCACTGGTTGTCGAGCCTGACCAGCACCCTCATGGGCGCATCCGGCGCCAGCAGTGCCTTCACGGGCTCCGTGAGCGTCTCGACCGACACAGCCGAGGAATCAATTTTTTCCGTGAGGGCAAAAACCCCCCAGACGCTGCCCACCGTCACAGCCACCGCAGCCACCGCAATGCCTGCGACTTTCCATGGACTCATGCCACCGTCATCGGCGGCCGAGGAACTGCTCCAGAACTCTCTGCTGCGCGGGTCCGGCTCGGGGCTGCTCGGTGGGGCCGACCCGGGCTTCTCGGATGCGCCAAGCACCTGCGTCTGCTCGCGCTCTGCTGCCAACTCCTCAACCGTTCGACCCCGAATCACCATGCCATGCACTCCTCTTTCCGAAACTCTAATGGATCTGGGGGGCGCCGACCAGCACATGCCTTATCCTGACGGCTGATTCAACCCCCGTCTCTCCTAGACCTGTATGCACACGCTCTTGTTGGCGTCGCAGTCACCGCGGCGTCTCGCACTGCTGCGCCAAGTGGCTGCCCCCTTGGGCCTGGCCGTGGACCCCTGCGGATTTCCGCCTGGCCTGGACCCGGAATCGTTGGAATCACTCCAGGCCAATGAATCTCCGCGCGACTATGTGGCGCGGGTCACGAGAAACAAGTCCGATGCCGCCTGGTCGCATCGGCTCAAACAAGGACAGCCGCTTCACCCGTTGATCACGGGCGACACCACGGTTGCACTCGAGGGCACCATCCTCGGAAAGCCCACGGATGAAGCGCATGCCAAGGCCATGCTGGAACAACTCTCGGGCCGAACACACGATGTCTTTACCGCGGTGGGCCTTCGAACAACCCACGGTTACGAAAACGCACTCAGCCACTCCCGCGTGACCTTTGCCAAGCTCCACTCCGACTGGGTGGACTGGGTGGTCGCCACGGGTGAACCCATGGACAAGGCCGGCGCCTATGCCATCCAGGGCCATGCCGGCCTCATGATTCAGCGCATCGAGGGCAGCCCATCTGGCATCATGGGGCTTCCATTGTGTGACACCACTGAACTGATTCGGGCGGCCTTGAACACCTCTGCTGCATCCCATGGCTGAGATCAACTTCTCCATCGACCGCGGCCGTTTCAAAGGCTTGAGCCTCACGGCCAGGAAGCCTGAGCGACTGGCCTACTTCGATGCCCACGACCTCACCGCACAGGAACGCCTGCTCTATCAGGTCTGGGCAAGCCCCAGCCTCAAGACCAGGGTCTTCACAGGCGGGCAGTTGGTGCTCTCGGCCGGCGAAGTTCCACACGATGCCTTTGTCCTCATCTCTGGTGAAGTGAGTCTTCAGACCGGCAACCATCAATACAAGCTTGGCCCTGGCAGTGTCATTGGCCTGGCCCAGGGGCTTGCGCATCAGCCTCTCACGCACGACATTCGAGCCAACACGGTCACGAACTGCAAGGTCATTCCCATCGATGCGGCCTGCCGCGAGATCGCGCGGATCAACCCGGGGCTCAAGGGCCTCTTTCGACTCACCCTGGGCCGCATTCTTGGGGAGGGCCAGCCCCTGCCCGACTGGCTCACCCGATAGCCATGGCCAAACGCGGCCCTCGCCAACACCCCATGGAAGTGGTCTTGGAGGATGCGGAGCGTCGCAGCGATGCCGTGCGCAGCCAGACCCAGCAGGCGGCAATCGACTTTGAGCGACTGATCTGCCTGGTGCTCGGCGCCGACGAAGTGCCTGCACAGTGGCGCCCCAAGCTCCTGGCCACAGCCGAGCCGATGCCAACGCTGCCAGCCAAACAGCCCGACCCCATTGCGCCCGACCCCATTGCGCCCGACCCCATTGCGCTCGATCCCATGGATCAACCCCATCGCGAACTCAACTCCGCCCCCAAGCCGGTCTCCAAGCCGGCTGCCTCAGCCCATCGGGAAGAAATCGCACCGCCCAGCCCAGCAGCTCGCCTCGATCTGGAGCCTACCGGCACCCGGGTCTTCTCTGCAGGGTCCATCATCTTCAAGCAGGGGGACGCCGCCAATGAGTTCTACGTCATCTCCGAGGGCAGCGTCTGTCTCTTCGATCCCACGGCACCGCAGCCCGTGGCCGAGCTTGGCCCCGGCGAGACCTTCGGCGAGCAGTCCATTCTGATCGGCGGGGTGCGAAGCCTCTCGGCCCGGGCCAACACCGAGGTTCGCGCGGTCTGCGTTCGGGCCGATGGCCTTCGGCTGGCCCTGGAACAAGAGCCTGGCCTCATCCGCCCCGTGTTCGAATCCGTGCTGCTGCAGTTGTATTTGCAGAACGATCTCACCAGCCGCGGCCACCCCGTTCTGCCCTGATCCATGGACGCCCTCTCGCCCATCCAGCTCACGCTGATCGGCCTGATCTTCGTGTGGAGTGGCTTCGTGCGCAGCGGCCTGGGCTTCGGGGGCTCCGTGCTGTCGCTGCCGTTCTTTTTATTGGTGGTCGATGACCCCCTGCTCTTTCTTCCTCCGATTGCCATTCACCTGCTGATCTTCTCGAGTTGGATCACGCTCAAGGGCTATCGACAGACCAAGGCTACCGGCGAGGGCAGCAGCAACATCGACTGGGTCTACCTCTGGAAGGCCCTCAAGGTCATGGCCATCCCAAAGCTCATTGGCGTCATCGGCCTGCTCACCATCTCCCCGCAGATCATCAGCTCGATCATCTTCGCCATCATCTCGGTCTATGCCGTGGGCTACATCCTCAATCGACGATTCGAGAGCAAGAACCCCTGGGTGGAGCGCGGCCTGCTGGCCCTGGGCGGTTATGTGAGCGGCACCTCGCTCACCGGCGCACCCCTGATCATCTCCGTGTTCGCAAACCATGTGGCCAAGCACCAATTGCGTGACACCCTCTTCGTGCTCTGGTTCATTCTGGTGGTCATCAAAATGGCCTCCTTCCTGGTTGTGGGCGTGGACCTGCAGCTCATCCATCAGCTTTGGATGTTTCCCTGCGGACTCGTGGGCCACCTGCTGGGGGAAAAACTGCATGCCCGGGTGGTGGCGGCCGAGACCCCCACCTTTTTCCGACTGCTGGGGGTGGCCCTGCTGATCACGGCCCTGGTTGGCCTGGGACGCGCTTTTTCAAACTAGCAAGTGGTAACATCTTAGGCAATTTATGAAGACTGCCTCGCGCATCATTCTTTTTACTGGGCTTTTTCTTGTTTTGGCTGGATCCATCGGGGTCCCGGCCTACGCCTCCAACCCCCCGCCGCCAGGCCTCATGGGCCTGATGCGGCAAGGCAAACTCGATGAAGCGCGGCTCGCCCTCGAGGCTCGGGTGAAGGCGTCTCCAGCAGACCTTGGCGCGGCCAACGACCTGGCCCTTTTCCTGGCCAATATGGGTGAATTCGAAGCCTCGCGCAGGGCGCTCGAGACCGCCCTGCTCTCCAACCCAGAATCTGCCACCGCCTTCCGCAACCTGCGTGAGCTCGCCAGCCAGCAGTTTGCAGAGAGTTATGCCAAGGCCATTGGCAAGACCCCCGCCAAGAAGGAGCTCAGCCTCGATTCAAACGGCTTGGATCCCATTGCCATGAGAAAGGCCATCGAGGAGGGGCGCACCGTACTGGCCGCTGCGGAGGCTGCTCGCAAGGCAGAGTTGGCACGGGTTGAACTTGCTCGGGCCGAGGCTGCCAAGGCGGATGCAGCCCGCCTGGCCGCCACCTCGCCCAAAGACGCCGATGTCGAGAAGCGCCTGATGGCCTGGGCACAGGCCTGGTCCAGAAAGGACTTCAATGCCTACTCGAGCTTCTACAGTGAAACGTTTAGCATCCCCGCCCACAAGACCCGGGCAGCCTGGTTGGCATTCAGAAAGCCCCGCATCCTTGGCAAGAAAGAAATCGTCGTGGAGGTCTCTGACATCAGCGTCACCCCCCGCTCTGCAAAAGAGTTGGAGGTGCGGTACAACCAGCGATACGAATCCGGTAGTCTCAAGGTACGCTCTCGCAAGACACAGACTTGGGTGATGGAGGACGGTGCATGGAAAATCAGAGCGGAGCAAAACTGATGACCCTGCGGCCCGCAAAGTGGCTGGTGGGACTGGTGGCCGCGAGCATGACGGTCATGCCCGGGCAGGCCACAAGGCATCCCTCGCCCGATGCACTCTTGGAAGAAGCCGCCCGCACGGCGGCCGAAGGCAACCCAGACCGGCTTGCCGAATTGGCCTCTCAGGCGGCAGCCATCGAGCCAAAGTCCCGTCTGGCCCATTGGCTGCAGGCCCAGGCCGTGTTGTCCCTGTCTGGCCAGGCCTCGGTCATTCGAAAACCAGACCAAGACCTGCTCTCCGAGGCCCGCGCCCGGGCCTATGTCCGGCCCAACGGCATGCTGCCCGACAACATCGTGTACCTGTCGCAGTCTGCCGCCATGGGCGGCTACTTGCTCTTGGCCGACCTGGCCGTCTCCCGCATTTACGTCTTCCGCTCCGAGCGCGGCGCGCCCAAGTTGGTCGACGAGTTCTACACCACGCTGGGCCAATCCGGTTCACCCAAGCTTGTTGAAGGCGACCGAAAGACACCCATCGGGGCCTACCGCCTGCTCAAAGAAATCAAGAACCCCAGGGCCGATGGTTTTCTGGGCCGGCTGGCCATGACCCTCGACTACCCCAACGCCGAGGACCGCCAGGCCAAGCGCACGGGCTATGGCATCTGGATCCATGGCGTGCCTGAGGACGTCCACGTGCGGCCTCCAAAGGCATCCGATGGCTGCCTGGCCGTGGCCAATGACGACATGGTTCGGCTCAAGAAGTACGTCGAGTACGGCAAGACCCACATTGTGATCACGCCTCAAGTGCGGTGGATCACCCCCACCGAATGGACATCCCGTGCCGTGAATGCCCGCGGCCGCATGGAGGCCAGCCTGCCTGGCACACTGGCGATCTTCGAGGTGGACGCCAGCCGGCCGGTGGTGAGCCTTCGCGAGCAGGCCGGCGAGGTGCAGCGGGTGCACTGGTCTCGCAAGCCCGACAAACTGCCCTTTGACAAAACGGGCGACCTGGCGCTCTCTCCGCTCATCAAAGAACGCCTATGACCGAGCCAACACCAGGCCCCTCCGTGTCGCGCCAAGGGGGCTGGTGGCTGGTCGGTGTCTCGGTGCTTGGCATCGGCGTGGGCTTGTATCGGGTGATGGAAGAGCCTGATGCCGCGCCCAACCTTCCCGTGGCCACTGCCGTGGCCCCAGAGCGGCCCAGCGTGGCTGTGCCACCGATTCCGGGAGGGCGCCTGGCCTCAACGCCTTCCCCTGCAACACCCCCGCCAGCACCTCCTCCAACAGCCGGTTCTCAGCGGGCCACGGGGGCCGCACCCCTCGCATCCCCAGCCGCGCCGAACCTGCTCACCGTGGGCCAGGTCGATGCCGCCGTTGAGCGTTGGCGAGCCGATTGGGCCTCCCGCGACCCGAATGCGTATCTGGCCCATTACGCATCGGGCTTCCCGGAGCGTGAGGCCTTCGCCCGCCGCAAGACGAGCCTGCTCAAGCGGGCCAGCATCATCGAGGTACAGCTGGAGGACGTTCGCACGCGCATTGAGGATGGTCGAGCCATCACCCGCTTCACCCAGTTCTATCGCTCCGACTCCTACCGCAGCAAGAACCTCAAGGAGTTGGTCTGGGTTCAGGAAGAGGGCCACCTGAGAATCCTTTCAGAGGCCTCCCTGCGTTAAGACTCCTAGGGAAAACGCCGAGGTGAATGGCGGTGACACCAAGCACTGAGACCCTAAACTGATGCGCTGTTACCCAAAGGAGCGCACACGCATGAACCGTCCCACTTCCATCAAACCATCACGTCGTCACCTCGTGCTCGGCCTGGGCCTGGCCGGCATGATCAGCCTGGCACCGGTTGCAGCCACGGCCTACCCCACCAAGCCTGTCACCATGGTGGTGCCCTTCTCCGCGGGCGGCCCCACCGACACCGTGGCCCGAACCCTGGCCCAGGCCATGGAGAAATCCCTCGGTCAGCCAGTGGTCGTCGAGAACAAGCCCAGCGCAGGCGGCATCGTGGCCCCGGCCGAGATCGCCCGCGCCACCCCCGATGGTTATCGAATCCTGATCCACCACATTGGCATGTCCACTGCACCGGCCCTCTATCGAAAGCTCTCCTACAAACCCCTGGAGGACTTTGAGCACCTTGGCCTGATCAATGCCGTGCCCATGACCCTCGTCGCCCGGCCAGACTTCCCGGCGAGCAACCTGAAGGATGCAGTCACGTATGTGAAGGCCAACGCCCAGAAGATCAATCTCGCCAACGCGGGCCTCGGTGCTGCCTCGCACCTCTGCGGTCTGATGTTCCAGTCGGCCATCAATCAGGTCCTCACCACGGTTCAATACAAGGGCACGGGCCCGGCCATGACAGACCTCATCGGCGGCCAGACCGACCTCATGTGTGACCAGACCACCAGCACCACGCCCCAGATCACCGGCGGCCGCGTGAAGGCCTTGGCCATCACCACGCCCAAGCGACTGGATGCCCTGAAGGATGTGCCCACCGCAGCCGAAGGCGGCTTCAAAGACTTTGAGCTGAGCGTTTGGCACGGCCTGTATGCCCCCAAAGGAACGCCTGCGGCCGTCACGGCCAAGCTCAACAGCTCGCTTCGTGCAGCCCTGAAGGACCCAGCCTTTGCCAAGCGCATGGCCGACCTCGGCTCCGAAGTCTTCCCCGACAACATGGCCACGCCCGCCGAGCACAAGAAGTTGCTCGCGTCCGAGACCGAGCGCTGGGGCAAGCTGATTCGCGCAGCCGGGCAGTTCGCCGACTAATTCAGCGGATCGTTTGGAATGGAAGAGGCCCGCCAAGCGCGGGCCTTTTTCATGGCCAGCACCGCCGCACGAAGCAGCAAAAAGCCGACGGCCACACCGGTGAGGTCGCCAAAAATCATGAGGGCAATCTCGTCGATGTCTCGAACATGCTCATCCCAATGCGACCAGAACAAGCCATGCAAGACAGCATTGGTCACGCTGGCCAGAACGGCCACGGCCAGGAGCATGGGAAGGGTCATGGGCAGGACATCCAGCCGAAGGCCCCAGCGCATGAGATGAACCGCCACGAGCACACCTGTGGTGGAGAGCCCCGCATGCCAAAGCGCCAGGCTGACGGGATCGTGGGTGATGAAAAGCCCACTGGCCAGAGAACCAATGAAAATGCCCAGTGCACCGGCACCACCAGCCACCATGACCGCCAACACCTTCACGAAAGCCGGCAAAAAGACGGCAGAAATTCGGTTGTGCACCACACTGAACCAGTCTGCGAACTGATCATTGAGCCAGAAGGCGGCAAAAAACAACAGGCCAAAACCCAGACCCCAGGCCCAGGCCCGGGGAGGAGACGGCAGGCCAAAGAGGCGCAGACTCAGCGCTTGAGAGTGGTCGCCCATTCCGACACGCAGCGATCAAGCTTGGCCAGAAGCCTGCGGGCCTTGGGGGTGGGGGTCACGATGCGACGGCGCGAGTCGATGACATCGACCTCCATCTCAAGATGACCCGAGCGCTCCAACAGCCCAAGCGCCTTGTGAACGGTGGCCGGAGAGGCCACGCCACATTCCGAGACGATCGTTTGAACATAAATGGGATGCCGATCGGGGTGATTGGTCGCCACCCACTCGAGCACCCTTTGGGTGCGATCATCCAGAGAGGCCAGGTCAGGGTCTGTAGAGACCATGGCCAACAACTCACGAAGGTGGAGCCATGCATTCATAAGCCAAATGATAGCAACGTTAAAGAAAAAAGCCCGGGGGTCTCCCGGGCTTTTTTGTTTAAAACGCAGGCATTACTTGCGCTTGTTGACCGCATCCTTGAACGCCTTGCCAGCCGTGAACTTCACGGTCTTGGCAGCGGCAATCTTGATGGCTTCGCCAGTGCGGGGGTTGCGGCCGGTACGAGCGGCACGCTTGCCGGAACCGAAGGTTCCGAAGCCCACGAGCTGAACGGAGTCGCCCTTGGAAACCGCCTTCACGATGGTCGCGATCAGCGCACCCACCACGTCATCGGCCTTGGATTTGGAGAGGTCTGTGGCGTTGGCCACTGCTTCAACGAGATCAGCTTTGTTCATGTTCCCTCTTTGAGTGAGAAGAGTTGTAGTTGGAACGTGGAGTGTAACAACGCTTTGGGTGATTTGTGCAAGCCCTCGGGCATTCCCTAGCGACTCTGGCAAACTCGCAGCAATGCAAGTGGAACACGAAACGTGCACCAAACCAGGGCCAGACCAGGCCTCACTGCACCCGCACATTCGCAGCTTTGTGCGGCGCCAAGGCAAGATCACATCCTCTCAACGCCAAGCCAGATCAGACTTCGCAGCGAAGTGGTCACTGTCTTTTACGGGTGAAGCCCTCTGTCTCCCCGGTATTTTCGGCAACACGAATCCCGTGGTTTTGGAGATTGGCTTTGGCATGGGAGAGACCACGGCCATCATCGCCGCACGCAATCCATCATGGAATTTCCTAGGTCTGGAGGTGTATCCCGCGGGGGTTGGCGCACTGCTTCATCGCATTGAGAAGCAGGCCATTCAGAACATTCGCATCATCGAACACGATGCGGTGGAGGTCTTGAGAGACGGCCTGGGCCCGCAGAGCCTGCATGGCATCCATCTCTTCTTCCCAGACCCCTGGCCCAAGAAGCGGCATCACAAGCGCCGGCTCATCCAGCCCAGGGTGGCGCAGTTGCTGGCCAGTCGCATTCAGGTTGGTGGCTACCTGCACTGCGCAACCGACTGGCGGCCCTACGCAGACCAGATGCTCGCTGTGCTGGGTGCCGAGCCCATGCTCGAGAACCGGTTTCCTGGCTTTGCACCGCGGCCAGACTGGCGGCCACAGACCAAGTTCGAGGCCCGTGGCCTGCGGCTGGGTCAGCCTGCGGCCGACCTGGTCTTTATGCGACGCCCCAGTCGAGCCAGCCCATCTGCCACATCAGAATGACCATGCCGCCAAACACAATGCGGTAGTAGGCAAAGCCCCGAAACGAATGCCGGCTCACAAACTGGATGAGCCAGCGCACCACCAACATCGCACTCACGAAGGCTGCCGCCGTTCCAATCAGAAAGATGGGGAGTTGATCCCAGGCCAGGATGTCGCGCTGCTTAAACAGGCTGTAGCCCGCGGCTGCAAAGATGGTGGGCACGGCCAAAAAGAATGAAAACTCGGTGGCGGCCTTTCGCGAAAAGCCAAACAACATGCCGCCGATGATGGTCGCCCCCGAGCGGCTTGTGCCGGGAATGAGTGCGAAGGCCTGGGCCAGGCCGATCTTGAAGGCGTCCATCACCTGAACGTCATCCACGGTCTGAAGTCGCACCTGCTCTGGGTGCAACGAATGTCGCCGCTCGGCCCAGAGAATCACAAAGCCACCCACCACCAGGGCGATGGCCACCGGCACCGGGCTAAAGAGGTGGGCCTTGACCAGGCCTCCAATGAGCAGACCCAGCACGGCCGAGGGCATGAAGGCCACGGCCAAATGCAGCAAGAGCCGACTCTGGCGGCCCTCGCGCAAGGCCTGAAGGAATCGCGCCCGATAGAGCCAGACAATGGCCAGCACCGCACCCGTCTGAATCGCGATGTCAAAGACTTTTGCACGTTCGTCATCAAAACCCAGCAGCGCACCAAAAAGAATCAGGTGGCCCGTGGAGGAGATCGGCAGGAACTCGGTGAGGCCCTCGACCACGCCCATGAGCAGCGCCTTGACCTCATCGGGAAGCGCGCGCAACAACGTGAGCATGTCATCCATAACTGCGCATAATAAGGGGTTCACCCAGAGGAGACCGACGCATGTCCGCCGAACTTCGCCAAGACGCCACCGAACAAGCGCGATTCAACATGATTGCCCAGCAGATCCGGCCGTGGGATGTCATGGAGCCTCGGGTGCTGGCTGCGCTCGAGGCCGTTGCACGCGAGCGCTTCGTGCCTCCGGGCCTGCGCAGCCTCGCCTTCGTGGACACCGAGATTCCGTTGCCGGAGGGTCAGTGCATGTTTGCCCCCAAGCTCGAAGCACGCCTGGCGCAAGAACTCGACCTGCTTCCCACCGACCATGTCCTGGAGATCGGTGCGGGCTCCGGGCACATGGCCGCCCTGCTCTCCATGCTCTGCGACAGCGTGATCAGTGTGGAGAGTCGGCCTCGCCTGGTGCAGATGGCCAAGGGCAATCTGGAACAGGCGGGCATTCAGAATGTCACGGTCGCGCTGGGCAATGGCCTGGCCTCGAAGGATGGCTGGTCAAGCAGCCAGTTCGATGCCGTGCTGGTCTCCGGCGGGCTGCCCATGGTGCCCGAGAGCCTCTTGGCCCTGCTCAAGCCCGAGGGCCGGCTCGTGGCCATCGTCGGAGAAGCCCCCATCATGCGGGCCGTTCGCATCCAGCGCCGTGCCAATGGTTTTGTCGAGGAAGGTCTCTTCGAGACCCTGGTGCCCATGCTCGATGGCGCACCACGGGTGGCCTCGTTTCAGTTCTAAAAGGAAAAAACACCGTGCACGCACCCGCTCGACCCTCCCGTCGCCCCCTGAGCCTTTGCCTCAGCCTGTGTTTCGTTGGCGGCCTGATGAGCCACCCCATGGGCCAGGCCCAGGCGCTCACCCTGGCCGAGGCCATGGGCCATGCCCTTGCACACGATCCCACCTACCTTGCGGCCACACAGGCCCGAGAGGCCGGGCTCGAGAAGCGGGCACAGGGTCGCGCGAATCTGCTGCCCACCATCTCTGCCACGGCCGATGCCCGCAAGTTGGACGTGGATGGTGTCGCGCGCGAACTCGACTACCGCAGTTATGTGGTGAGCCTGAACCAGCCCCTGCTCGACCTCGCGGCCATTCGAGCGGCCCAACAGGGCAGTCAGTCGGCCATTGCCGCCGAGGCGGGCTTTGGCACGGCCCGACAAGACGCCCTGCTTCGGGTGGCCGCGGCCTACTTCGATGTTCTGAATGCCCAGGAGGCCTTGAGCGTGACCCAGGCCGAGAAGAAGGCCATTGGTGAGCAACTCGAATCGGCCAAGCGGAGCTTTGAAGTGGGCACGGCCACCGTGACCGACCAGCAAGAGGCCCAGGCCCGGTTCGATCTCATCCTGGCCTCGGAGATTCGAGCCCAGAACAGCCTCAATGTGAAGCGGCAGGCCCTCAGCCTCATCATGGGCCAGAGCCTGCCCGCGAAGTTGCCCGACCTGCGGGCCAATCTTCAGATTCCCTCGCCAACGCCCATGAATGCCGAGGACTGGGTGGCCCAGGCCCGTGCTGGAAACTTCGGGGTGCTCAAGGCCCAGGCGGATCAAGAACGGGCCCGGCTCGATGTGAGTCGACAGGTGGCCGGCCACCTGCCCAGCCTCGATATCGTGGCCGCCCGGCTGCGCGGACGCGAAACCACCGCGATCGACAGCCGCTCAGACTCCAACTACGTGGGCCTGAGCCTCACCGTGCCCATCATCGCCGGTGGTGCCACCACCTCATTGGTGCGAGAGGCCTCAGCCCTGCACAACGAGGCCCGCCACAAGCTCGATGCGGCCCGCCTGGCGGCCGAGCAGACGGCCCGCGAGGCCTATCTCAATGTGGTGGCTGGCCTGGCCCAGATCAGCGCCCTGCAGGCCGCCGAGCGGTCCAGCCAGTTGGCGCTGGAGTCGAATCGTCTGGGCTATGAGGTGGGCGTGCGCATCAACATCGATGTGCTCAATGCGCAGCAGCAGCTCTTTGCAGCCCAGCGTGATCTCGCCAAATCCCGCAACGACACCCTGCTCGCAAGCCTTCAGCTGCGTGCTGCCGTGGGTGGCCTTCAGCCCGCCGATGTCGAGGCCGTGAGCCAGGTCATCAGCGCCCGATAGGTTCGGTCCACAGCACCGCGGTGCGCCTGTGCGAAGGCTGCGGCGGCCGCGGCCGATGCCGCATAGGCTTCGGGCTGCGCCACCAATTGCTCGGCTGCAGACACCCATCCTGCCGCGTCGCTCACCTCTCGGCCTGCACCGCTGCTGCGCAGTTCCCGCGCAATCGCGTGGAAATTAAACATGTGCGGCCCGAAGAACACGGGCTTGCCCTGCGCGCAGACCTCGATGGGGTTTTGACCGCCCAGGGGCAGCAGGCTGCCACCCACCAGGGCCAAGTCGGCGGCGGCCACATAGGCCGCCACCTCGCCGAGCGAATCCCCCAGCCAGCAGTCCACCGAGGCATCCAAGGCCACGGCCTCTGACCGCCGCACCACGCGCAGGCCCTCTCGAGCCAAGAGTTGAGCCACCCGATCAAAACGCTGCGGATGCCGCGGCACGACCACCAAGAGGGTGTCTGCAGGCGGCGCAGCCAGCCAAGCGCGAGCAATTTGAATCTCTTCATCGTCACGGCTGCTCACCACCAGCCAGGCCCGAGCCCTTGGCCATTGCGCGCGCCAGCCCTGGCCCATGGCGACCTGTTGGGCATCGAGCGCCACATCGAACTTGAGGCTGCCCGTGACCTGCAGTTCCCCCGCATAGCCGGCTGCGCGGAAGCGGTCGGCGTCAGACTGGCCCTGGGCGAGGATGAGGCCAAGGTGGCCCAGCGTTGGCCTGGCCAGGGCTCGAAACTGCTGCAGTTTGGTGGCCGAGCGGGCCGACAGGCGCGCATTGATGAGGGCCATGGGCACCTGGCGCGAGTGCGCCTGGGCCAGCAAATTCGGCCAGAGCTCCGTCTCCATGAGCAGGCCCACCGAGGGCCGGGCCCAATTGAGAAAACGGGTGTTGGCCCAGGGCAGGTCATAGGGCAAATAGGCCTGCACGAGTCGGCCATCGCGCAGCAGGTCCTCGAAGCACTGGGCACCCGTCTCACGGCCCGTGGGCGTGGTGTGGGTGAGCACCACCCGTGCACCGGTGCCGGCCGCCTCGAGCCAGCCTCGAATGAGCGGCTCGGCCGCCCGTGTCTCACCCACCGACACCGCATGCAGCCAGAGGGTGGTCCCGTTCTCGTCATCGAATGCCCGGCAGCCCGCCCCGCCGCCCCAGAAGCGCTCGGACCAATGCGCTCGATAGGCCGGCTGGCGTCGACCCCGCCAGAGCAAATAGCCCGCCAGCAGCGGCATCAGCAGCACACCCACCAGGGTGTAGAGGCTGCGCATCACATGAGTTCCCATCCACGCAGCACCGCCGTGACGCGGTCGACCGCCATGGCCGGTCCTTCCAAGGAGGCACCCTGCGGTGCCCAGTCGAGCCCGTATCGCCGGGCGGGCGTGGCCGTGAAGAGTCCCACCGTGGGCCGGCCCAGGGCAGCGGCCCAGTGTGTGATGCCCGAGTCCACCCCCACCACCAGCGTGGCCAGGCGCAGCACCGGCCGCAGGTCCGCCAAGGCCAGTCGGGGCAGACAGCGGCCCTGGGTCGCCTTCGAGAGCCGCATGGCGCGCTCGTACTCGGCTGGCGATCCCCAGGGGTAGACGGGCAAGAGGCCTGCCCGATAACACTGTTTTC
This sequence comes from Hahnella aquatica (SeqCode), assembly GCF_965194505.1. Classification (GTDB taxonomy): domain Bacteria; phylum Pseudomonadota; class Gammaproteobacteria; order Burkholderiales; family Burkholderiaceae_A; genus Hahnella; species Hahnella aquatica. Next base: position 1,491,960 of record NZ_OZ239144.1, read on the forward strand.
CCAAGGCCACCCAATGGGCTTCGGGCCATTCCTTGTCGGGCCGGGAACTTCCGTGTGCGAGCACAGCCCAGCCTCGCAGGCCCAGGGCATCGTCCCGGTCGGTGAGGCCCACGGCCCGCATGGCGGCCTGCGCCTCCTCGGGCGAATGCTCATTTCCCCAGCCATGGTGAAAATGCAGGGGGCCATCGATGCGATAGCCCAGGGCCTGCGAGAAGAGCGTTCGCAGTCGGGCCACGGCATGGTCTTGCGCAGGGCTTTGCACCTTGTGATCGAGCAGCAGACTCGCCAAGGGCTCTCGAGCAGACGACCAGTCGAATCCCCAGCGGCCACCAGGCGCAACCCGGGCCCTGCTCACAAGCCAGGCGCTCTTTAGAAGGCCTTGGGCATCGATGACCATGTCGTAGGTCTGGGTCTGAATTGCATCCAAGGCTGTTCGGATCTCTGCATGCGTATCACGGGAGAACAGGGCCCGTCGCCAGCGGCGAAGGGCCACCGTGTGCACCTGGTCGACCCAGTCGCAGCTCTTCGGAATGGCGGCAAAGCCCTCCTCACTCACCCAGTCAACCACCATGTCGGGCTCATGCCAATGGGCCTCCTGAAGCGCGCACAGGCAGTGCACCAGGTCGCCAAGCGAACTGGTTTTGATCACGAGCAGGCGCCGCATTAGAAGGGCAGGGTCGCGCCGGGCATAGCCTTGAGCAGGCCCACCCGAAACTCCGACTGAATGCGCTCCAGACCCGCCTGGGTGTCGGCCTCGAATCGCAGCACCACCACCGGCGTGGTGTTCGACGGCCGTGCCAGGCCAAAGCCATCGGCGTACTCGACCCGAATGCCATCGAGGGTGAATCGCGAGACGGCCGTGGGGAAGCTCGCGGACTCGATGAGGCGGGCCACCACCGCATGGTGCTCCCCCTCGGCCGTTCTCAGCTGCAGCTCTGGCGTGGAGACCGCATCGGGCAGGGCTTCCAGCACCGCGCTGGGATCGTCAAAGCGCGAGAGAATTTCCAAGAGGCGTGCGGCCGTGTAGAGGCCATCATCAAAGCCGTACCAACGGTCGTTGAAGAAGATATGGCCGCTCATCTCACCGGCCAATGGGGCCTGGGTCTCTTTGAGCTTGGCCTTGATCAGGGAATGTCCCGTGCGCCACATGAGCGGCCGGCCACCATGGTCTCCAATCCAGCGCGACAACAAGCGGCTGCACTTCACATCAAAGACAATCTCCGAGCCCGGCCGGGCCGCGAGCACGTCGGCCGCATAGAGCATGAGCTGACGGTCAGGCCAGATCACGCGGCCTGAGCGCGTGACCACCCCCAGGCGGTCGCCATCGCCGTCGAAGGCCAAGCCCAGTTCAAGGCCTTGAGACTGCACCGTGCGAATCAGGTCTTCCAGGTTGTGAGGGTCGGCCGGGTCCGGATGGTGGTTTGGGAAGCGGCCATCGATCTCGCAAAAGAGCGGGGTCACCTCACAGCCCAGTCGGGCCAAGACCGCAGGGCCAAGTTCGCCGGCCACCCCATTGCCCGCATCCACCGCCACCCGCATCGGCCTGCTCAAGGAGACATCGCTGGCAATGCGGCCCTCATACTCGGGGCGAACATCACGGCAAGACCAAGTCCCTTGGCGCGAGACCGTGGCCACATGGTGGGCCACCAGGCCCTCATCGATGCTTGTGCGAAGCGACTGAATCGCCTCTCCGGAGAGCGTGACGCCGGCGACCATCATCTTCAGGCCGTTGTAATTGGGTGGGTTGTGGCTGCCCGTGATGGCCACGCCGGTGCCGGTGCCGAGCAGGTGGGTGGCGAAGTACACCACGGGCGTGGGCACCATGCCAATGTCGATCACATCGACCCCGGCCGATTGAAGGCCCGCCGTGAGGGCCTGGGCCAGACGCTCCCCCGAGAGCCGGCCATCGCGGCCCACCACACAGCGGGCCTGGCCCTGCATGAACATCATGCGGCCCAGCGACTGCCCAATTTGTTCCACGGCTGCATCGGTCAGCGTCTCATCGACCACACCACGGATGTCGTAGGCCTTAAAAATGGCGGGATGCAGGGCGGGTGATGCAGTCATGGCGGGAATGGTGAATGGGAATGTTGGTTGGGCGGCAGCGCAGCGCTGAAGAATCTATTTTACGATGGGCCTTATGGCCACCTATGCAATCGGTGACGTCCAAGGCTGTGGAAGCAGCCTTGAGGCCCTGGTTCACCAACTCCCCTTCCGCCCCAGGCGCGATCGACTCTGGTTTGTTGGAGACCTGGTCAACCGTGGCCCGAGGTCTGCCGATGTCCTTCGCATGGTTCGCGCAGCCGGCCCGCGTGCCACCAGCGTGCTCGGCAACCACGACCTGCACCTTCTGGCGGTCTCGTGCGGTGCTCGCAAGGCGTCATCCTCCGACACCGTCTGGGATGTCCTCGAAGACCGCGAGTCGGATGACCTGCTCCACTGGCTGCGCCACCAGCCCCTGGCCCATGTCGAGGGCCAATGGCTCATGGTGCATGCCGGCGTGCGGCCCGAATGGAGTGCTGCAGACACCATGGCCTTGGCCCAGTCCGTGGAGGCCCGCCTCCAGAGCCAGCACTGGCAAGACTTCCTGCATGAGATGTTCAACGGCGCACCCGCCCATTGGCGCGACAGCCTGCGCGGCCATGCCCGACTTCGCGCCGTGCTTAACGTGCTGTGCCGCATCCGATTCCTCGACCGCCGCGGCCATCTCGACCTCAAGTGCAAGGTTTCACCGGGAGAGTCTCCCGCGGGTTTGCTGCCGTGGTTCGAAGCGCCGGGCCGGCGCACCGCGCGCCAGACCCTGGTGGTGGGGCACTGGTCGACCCTGGGCCTACAGATGCGCGCCAACCTGCTGGCGCTCGACTCGGGTTGCGTGTGGGGTGGTTATCTCACCGCGGTCCGGCTCGAAGACCGCGCACTCTTTCAGCAGGTGGCCATCGACTGAGCGATCACGGCCTCGGCCTGGGCCGCCAGCGTGCGGCGGTCCATTTCATCGGCGCCGGCAATCGGCGGGTGAACAATGGGTCGGGCCACCAGGCCCCGGGTGCGCATGATCTGCACCATGGAGCCCACCAGGGTCATCTCGCCAATGTAGGCGGCCCGCGTGGTGGGCCACTCCCCCTGCCAGTACTGCAGTGTCAGGGGCACCACGGCCAGGCCGGGTCGGTTGGCCACCACACCGAATAGGTTGGCATGAAAGGGCAGCAGGCCCAGGCCATCGCTGGTGGTGCCCTCCGGAAAGAACATCACCCGCTCGCCGGCATCAAATCGGGCATGCACGGCCTGCACGACCCCTCGAATGGCCTGTCGGCTGCCGCGCTCAATGTAGAGCGTGCGCGAGGCCGTGACGAGCGCGCCCACCACCGGCCACTTGGCAATGTCGGCCTTGGCAATGAAGGTCACAGGCTCCAAGGCATGGGCCACGTATATGTCGAGCCAGGAGACATGGTTGGCCACCAGCAGCGCGGGGTTGGGCAGCAAGGCCTTTGGCTGGGTGGGGCCCTTCAAGGTGGGCTCCAGCCGCACGCCACACCAGAGCAGCACGCCACGGGCAAAGAGCCGAATCACGGCGCGCTGAGCCCCTGCGGGCAGGCGGTGGTGCACGACCAGTATCCAGGCCAGGCCACCCAAGACCCAGGTGCCCAGCAGCGGCAGCCGCCAGGCCACCCGCCCCCAGCCACCGCGCAATGGGGCCGCCAGGCCCTCAGCGGGCGGACTGCTCGAAGACACACCGGCCATCGACGAATGTCGCCATCACCCGTCCCTCGAGTTCACGGCCCAGGTATGGGGTGTTGCGGCCCTGCGAGAAGAGGGTGTCGTTGGTCACCACCCAGTGGGCTTGGGGGTGGAAGATGCAGAGGTCGGCCTGGCCACCCACGCGAATCTGGCCCGCATCGCGCGACAAAATGCCCGCGGGCTTGTGGGTGAGAAATCCAAGCGCCTCGGGCAGGCCCAGGCCCGACTCCTGCGCCCACTTGAGCGCCAAGGGCAGGAGCAGCTCCAGGCCAATCACACCCGCCTCGGCCTCGCCAAAGGGCAGTTGCTTGGCATCGTCATCCACGGGCGCATGGTCGGAGCAGATCACATCCACCGTGCCATCGAGCAGGCCTGCACGCAAGGCCTCTCGGTCTCGCTGGCTGCGGAAAGGTGGGTCCACGCGAAGGCTGGTGTCGTAGTCGCCAATGTCGATGTCGATCAGGTGCAGGTGGTGAACCGCCACATCGGCGGTGACGGGCAGGCCCTCGGCCTTGGCCTTGCGCACGAGTTCCACGCCCGCTGCCGAAGACAGCCGACAGACATGCAGCCGCACGCCGGTCATGCGCACCAGTTCAAAGAGGGTGAGCAGTCGGAGGGTTTCGCTGGCCACCGGAATGCCCGGCAGGCCCAGTCGACCAGCCATGGGACCGCTGTGGGCCACACCAGAGGCACCCAGCCAGGGGTCGCGGGCATAGGCCCAAATCACATAGTCGAAGGTCTTGGCGTACTGCATGCTGCGGAAAAGCACCTGGGTGTCTGCCAAGGGCCGCAGGGCCTGCGAGAAGCCCACGCAGCCGGCCTCGGTGAGCTCGGCCATTTCTGTGAGTTGTTCTCCAGCCAGGCGCAGGGTCAGGGCACCCAGCGGATGCACATGGGCCTGGGCCAGGTTGCGGGCGCGGTGCTTGAGCATCTCCACCAGGCCGGGCTCATCCAGCGGTGGGTCGGTGTCGGGCGGGCAGACAAGGCGTGTCACCCCACCGGCCACCGCCGCCTTCATTTCCGATTCGAGCGTGGCGCGGTATTCAAAGCCAGGCTCACGCAGCCGGGCCGAGAGGTCGATGAGCCCGGGGGCCACCACTGCGCCCTGGGCGTCGAGCACCCGGTCTGCGGTAAAGCCGGGCTGCGACTGGCCCGCCGGCAGAATGGCCTGAATGCTGCCATTGGCAATGAAGAGGTCCTCCAGGGCATCGCGGCCCGAGGCGGGGTCGATGACCCGAGCCCCCCGGATCACCAGGCGCGGGAAGTCGGGCTGTCGATGCGGAACCGAGATCGTCATGGCTGGGCCTTGTTGAGGATGCTCATCACGGCCATGCGAACCGCGATGCCGAATGTCACCTGAGAGAGGATCACAGACTGCGCACCGTCGGCCACGGCCGAGTCGATCTCCACACCACGATTCATGGGGCCCGGGTGCATCACGATGGCATTGGGTGCCGCGAGCCGAAGCTTCTCTTCGGTAAGGCCATAGTGCTTGAAGTATTCCTGTGGACTGGGCAGCAAAGCACCCCGCATGCGTTCGTTCTGAAGCCGCAGCATGATGACCACATCCACATCCCGCAGGCCCTCGGCCAGGCTGGTGTAGGCGCGCACACCCAGCTCCGAGAGGCCCGAGGGCAGCAGGGTGAGTGGCGCAATCACACGGATGTCGGGCACACCCAAGGTGGTGAGCGCATGGATGTCCGAGCGGGCTACGCGCGAGTGGAGCAGGTCGCCCACAATGGCCACCCGCAGGTGTTGGAAGTCGCCCTTGAAGTGCCGAATGGTGAACATGTCGAGCAGGGCCTGGGTGGGGTGTGCATGCCGGCCATCACCGGCATTCATGATGTGAATGTGCGGGGCGACCTGATTCACATGCCGGGCAATCAAGTACGGTGCACCGGACTGCCCATGCCGCACCACGAACATGTCGGCCCGCATGGCCGCCAGGTTGTCGATGGTGTCGAGCAGCGACTCGCCCTTGGCGGTGGACGAGGCATTCACATTGAGGTTCATGACATCGGCCGACAGCTTCTTGGCGGCGATCTCAAAGGTCGTGCGTGTGCGCGTGGAGTTCTCGAAGAAGATGTTGAAGATGCTCTTGCCTGCGAGCAAGTCAGTATTGCGAACCTGCATGCGCTCGAGGTCGAGGAAGTCGTTGGCATGGTCGAGGATGCCCAGGAGCACGGCCTTGGGCAGGCCCTCGGTCGAGAGCAGGTGGGTGAGTTCACCCCGGGCGTTAAGCTGAATCGACCTTGGCATCGAGCAGACCTTGCAAAAGAATGGCGGCCGCCTCTGCGTCGACCGCGTCGTCACCAGGCGCCAGTGCGGAAGTGTAGCGCTCATCCTCCAGGATGACCGGCAGCCCAAAGCGTCCATGCAGTTGGTTGGCAAACCGCCGACATCGGGCCGCAAAGGGGTGGTCTTCACCATCGGGGTAGACGGGCAGGCCCACCAAGAAGGCTGCAGGCTCCCACTCGCGAATCAACTGTGAAATGCGCGAGAAGCGATCCGTCACCGGACTGGCAGGAAGCACGCACAAGGGGCGGGCACCGCCGGTGAGGGTGTTGCCAATGGCCACCCCAATTCGCTTCTCGCCAAAATCGAAGGCCAGCCAGGTGCCGGCCGGGCGGCTAGGCGTGGCCAAAGGCCCCCGAGAGGTTGAGGGGGTCCACACCCAGCATGCGAAAGGCCGCGCCGAGTCGGTCTTCAGGCGGCATCTCGAAGAACAGCGCCGTGTCGTGCACCGGCACCGTGAGCCATGCGTTGGCCGAGAGCTCGGAATCGAGCTGGCCTGCGGACCAGCCGGAGTAGCCCAAGGCCACCAGAAAACGCTGCGGGCCCTTGCCCTTGGCACTGGCCTCGAGAATGTCGCGCGAGGAGGTGAGGCCCAGGCCCGGACTCACGGTGAGCGTGGAACTCCAGTGGCCCACGGGCTCGTGCAGCACAAAGCCGCGGTCGGTCTGCACCGGGCCGCCCACCAGCACCAACTGCTCACCCAGCGGGTGGTCTTGGGTTCGGAGATCGATTCGGTTGAAGAGGTTGCCCACGGACATGTCCGAAGGTCGATTGATCACGATGCCCATGGCACCCTTGGGGGTGTGGTCTGCCACAAACACCAACGAGCCGCCAAAGTGCGGATCGATGAGGGAGGGCATGGCAATGAGCAATTGACCCGCCACACTGGGGAAGTCTGCATCCGCGTCTGGAGACATGGCATCCTCTCCGGCCGCCTCGGCGGCATGATGATGGTGGTTGGTCCAGAGTTGACCCATGGCCTTGATTCTAACCGTTGACTGTCTTTGAAAGGAAACGTTTTGTCAGATTCCGGTTTGTCGACCCCTTCGTCATCCATGGTCACGCTGGTCTGGTGTCGGCGCGACCTTCGCCTCTCGGACCATGCCGCCCTGGCCCATGCACTCGAGCGGCCAGGCCTTTTGCTGCCCGTGTTTGTCTTCGACCCCACCATTCTGGCGCCGCTGCCGCGGCACGATCGCCGCGTGGCCTTCATCCATCAAAGCCTCTTGGAGATGCATAAAAGCCTTGCCGAATTGGGCGGCAGTCTCTGGGTTGTTCATGGTGAGCCCGAGGTGGAACTGGCGCGCCTGGCCAAGGCCGTTGGCGCCACGCACTTGGTGGCCGCCCGCGACCATGAACCGCAGGCCATCGCCCGCGATGCGCGCGTTGAAAAGACACTTCAGGCCATGGGGGTCAGCACCACCTGGGTGAAGGACCAGACCATCTTCGAGCGCCAAGAGGTGCTCACCCAGGCGGGCAAACCTTTCTCTGTCTTCACGCCCTACAAGAATGCCTGGCTCAAGGCATTCACCCCGGGCCATGCCGCTGCCCGCCCCACGGGGCCTCAGGCCCTGGCCGGCCGACTCTTGAAGACCGTAACACCTGCAATGCCGAGCCTGTCAGACATTGGCTTTGATGCCACCTCGGGCGATGACCTGCCCACGGCTGGCGGCGAGGCGGCCGCTCAGGCGTTGCTGGCAGATTTCCTGCCCCGCATGGCGCAGTACCAGGCGGCCCGAGACTTCCCCGGCGTGCGTGGGCCGTCTTATTTGTCGGTGCACCTGCGCTTTGGCACGGTGAGCATTCGGCAGTTGGTGCGCGAGGCCATGGCCCACATGGCCAGTGGCCCGAATGCCGACGGCGCCCGCACCTGGCTCTCGGAACTCATCTGGCGAGACTTCTACATGCAGATCCTGGCCAACTTCCCGCACGTGGTGCGCGGGAGTTTCAAGCCCGACTACGATGCCATTCAATGGCGCGAGCCCTCCTCGAATGACTGGTTCTTGGCCTGGTGCGAGGGCCGCACGGGCTACCCCCTGGTGGATGCCGGCATGCGGCAGTTGAACCAGACGGGCTACATGCACAACCGACTTCGAATGGTGGTGGCGAGCTTTCTCACCAAAGACCTCGGCATCCACTGGAAGCATGGCGAGACCTATTTCGCGGAGAAACTCAACGATTTCGATCTCTCCGCGAACAACGGCGGATGGCAGTGGGCGGCCTCCACCGGCTGCGATGCCCAGCCCTATTTTCGAATTTTCAATCCCGTGAGCCAGAGCGAACGGTTCGACCCCAAGGGGGCTTTCATTCGTCGCTATGTGCCCGAAATCGCTCACCTGTCGGACAAGCAGATTCATGCGCCTTGGCTGGCGGCGGGCTTTTCAGCGCAGGGCTATCCCCCGCCCATCGTGGACCATGATGCAGCCCGTCGCGAGACCCTCACGCGGTTTGCTGCGATCAAACCTCCACCATCTCAAAGTCAGACTTCTGCGCCCCACACTCCGGACATGTCCACGTGATGGGAATGTCTTCCCACTTGGTGCCAGGGGCAATGCCCTCATCGGGAAGGCCGGCGGCTTCGTCGTAGATCCAGCCGCAAATCAAACACATGTAAGTTTTCATAGGAAGGTGTCGGTCTAGAATGGCCGTATCTTAAACCAGCGCATCCAGAGACCCGTGAACCAGCCCAGCATTGCCCAGAGCCAGTCCCTCTTTGCCCAAGCACAACGCACCATCCCCGGCGGCGTGAATTCTCCAGTGCGGGCCTTTCGTTCGGTGGGCGGCACGCCGCGCTTTTTCACACGGGCCCAAGGGCCCTACCTGTGGGATGCCGATGGCAACCGCTATGTGGACACCATCTGTTCCTGGGGCCCCGCCATCGTGGGCCATGCACACCCAGAGGTGATTGCGGCCGTGCAGAAGGCAGCCGAGGGTGGCCTCTCATTCGGTGCGCCCACCCGCGGCGAGGTGGAGCTCGCCGAATGGGTGCGAGACCACTTGCCCTCGATGGAAATGATGCGCCTGACCTCCAGCGGTACCGAGGCCACGATGTCGGCCATCCGCGTGGCACGCGGCTACACCGGCCGCAACAAGATTGTGAAGTTCGAGGGCTGCTACCACGGGCATGTGGACAGCCTTCTGGTGAAAGCGGGTTCGGGACTGCTCACCTTTGGCAACCCGACCTCGGCCGGCGTGCCCGAGTCGTTTGCCAACGAGACCATCGTGCTCGACTACAACGATGTCGAGGGTGTGAAGGCCTGCTTTGCCAGCCATGGTGCGCAGATTGCCGCCGTGATTGTCGAGCCGATTGCCGGCAACATGAACCTGGTGCGGCCTGTCCCTGGCTTTCTCCAAGCCCTTCGCAGCCTGTGCAGCCAGCACGGCAGCGTGCTCATTTTCGATGAGGTCATGACCGGCTTTCGCGTGGGGGCCCAGGGCGTGCAAGGCCTCACCGGCATCAGCCCAGACCTCACCACCCTGGGCAAGGTCATTGGCGGAGGCATGCCCATGGGCGCCTTCGGCGGCCGAAAAGACATCATGCAGTGCGTGGCGCCATTGGGGCCGGTCTACCAGGCGGGCACGCTCTCGGGCAACCCGGTGGCCGTGGCCGCAGGCCTGGCCACACTGCGCATTGTGTCGTCGCCCGGCTTTTTTGAATCCCTCACCCAGACCACGGCCGATCTCATGCAGGGTCTGGTGCGCACGGCGCGCGAGGCCGGTGTGGAGGCCTTCTGCGCCGACAGCGTGGGCGGCATGTTCGGCATCTACTTCAGCAAAGCACTGCCGAAAAGCATGGCCGATGTCTCGGCCTGCGACATTCCGGCCTTCAACCAGTTCTTCCACGCCATGCTCGACCGCGGCGTGTACCTGGCCCCCTCGGCCTACGAGGCCGGCTTTCTGTCGATCCAACACGCGGGCGAACCTGCGGCGGCCATTCTGGCGGCCGCACGCGAAGCATTCGCCGACACGCAGCACCCCGCCAGATGACTCGGGGCGTCGTGGCCCATGACCGATCCCACTGCATGCATCCCTGGCCCAGCCGGTCTTGCTGCTGAACCACGACCGATCGAAGGCCATCCCACAGGAGCAGGCCGGTTTGCACCATCGCCCACCGGGCCGCTTCACCTGGGCTCGCTCGTCACCGCGCTGGCCAGTTGGCTCGATGCCAAGGCCCATGGCCTTCAGTGGTGGGTGCGCATGGAAGACCTCGACCCGCCGCGTGAACAGGCCGGTGCCGCAGCCCTCATCCTGCAGCAGCTGCGCGACCACGGCCTGCGCTGGGATGCCTGGCCCATGGCGCAGGGCGGCCGTCGCGATGGTGTGCTGTATCAATCCGACCGCCAGGCCGCCTATGCCAGTGCCCTCGCACAACTGCAGGCATCCGGCCAGGCCTTTGCCTGTAGTTGCAGCCGCCGCCAATTGGAGCAGGCGCTGGCCGATGGCCTGACCACTCGACTGGCCGATGGCGAGATTCGGTACACGGGCCACTGCCGCCTGCAGCCACCGCGGGCCGAGACACTGGGCCAAGGCCGCGCCATGGCCTGGCGTGCCATGGGCCTGGATGGCGATGACATCGTGCTCAAACGGGCCGATGGCCTCTGGGCCTATCACCTGGCCGTGGTGGTGGACGATGCCCTCCAAGACGTGCGCCGCATCGTGCGCGGCAGCGACCTTGCATCTGCACAGCCCCGGCAGGCCCGGCTTCGAGAACAACTCGGCCTGCCCGAGGTGCTGACGCTGCACGTGCCGGTGGTGGTGCATGCCGATGGCCAGAAACTCTCCAAGCAGACCTTGGCGCCCGCACTCAAGGGTGGGGATGCCGTGCAGGCACAGTTGAAGGCCGCGCGGCAACACCTGGAGGCGCACATGCCGGCCAACTGGCTCGAGCAGGTGGCGCACTGGATGCCCACCTAAGCGAAGAGGTGGTCGCGAGCGGCTGTGTTGTCCAACGGAGGCGCCAGCAAGAACGCCTCCTTCGATGGCGTCTCTTACGTGGTTTTTTCGGGCTTGCGCGTGCCGCCGAGCAGGGCGGGCACCTCTGCAGGCTTGCGGGAGATGCCAAGAATGCCCAGGCCACGCGCGGCCGGCTTGGCCGGTGGTGCCGGCGGTGCGTTGGGGTCTACGGGTTTTTCAACGTAGGGCTGCGAGAAGAGTGGGTCTGAGGGTGCCTTTGGCGGCGCGGGGCGAACCGGCACATAACGTGCCTCGCTGCGTGCCTCGGAGCGTCCTTCGCCACGGCCCTCGCCGCGACCTCCGCCATGGTCTCGGCCATACCCACGGCTGCTGCTGTCACGAGCACCCTCGCGGCCACTTCGCCCGGCGCTGCTCTCGTGGGAGACCGGTGCCGTGAGCACCAAATTGCCACGAACAAAGGACTTGCCCACCAAGGCCTCGATGTCGGCCACCGAACGCTCGTCGTCGGCCGTCATCAGCGAGATGGCCTGACCCGAGGCACCCGCCCGGCCGGTTCGGCCAATGCGGTGCACGTAGTCTTCGGCTGCGCGGGGCACATCGAAATTGATGACCGCCGGCAGTTCCGCGATGTCCAGGCCGCGGGCGGCCACATCGGTGGCCACCAGCACCTCGATCTCGCCTCGCTTGAAGCGCTCAAGCGTGGCCAGTCGATCGCCCTGGCTCTTGTCGCCATGGATGGCGTCGGCGGCAATGCCCTCACGAATGAGCTCTCGGGCCAGCCGGCCGGCACCAATCTTGGTGTTGGTAAAGACAATCACCTGCTTCAAGGCCCGGTCTTTCACCAGTTGCACCACGGCAGCCCGCTTGGCCTCGATGCGGTCGAGCTTGAAGACCTCTTGGGTGACGTTCTCGGCCGTGGCATTGCGACGGGCCACTTCGATGGAGACGGGGTTGTCCTTGAGGAAGGTCTTGCCGAGCTTGCGAATCTCGGGCGAGAAGGTGGCCGAGAACAAGAGGCTCTGACGGTTCGTGGGCAGCAGGTTCACGATGCGCTGCAGGTCGGGCAGAAAGCCCATGTCGAGCATGCGGTCGGCCTCATCGAGCACCAAGATGGAGACCTGTGAGAGGTTCACACTCTTTTGCTGAACATGGTCGAGCAGACGGCCCGGTGTGGCAATGAGCAGCTCCACGCCCGCGCGCAGTTGGGCGGTTTGCGGGTTCATGTCCACACCGCCAAAGACCACGGCCGAACGCAGTGGGGTGTGGGTGGCGTACTGGTGCACGTTTTGATAGATCTGATCGGCCAGCTCGCGGGTGGGCGCGAGCATGAGCGCCCGCACGGGGTGACGGGCCGGCGACACACTGGTGCTGGCGTGCGGCATGAGCCGGTGCAGGATGGGCAGCGTGAAGGCGGCGGTCTTGCCGGTTCCAGTCTGGGCGGCGCCCATCACATCGTGGCCTGCCATCACCTGGGGGATGGCTTGTTCTTGGATCGGCGTTGGAATTTCGTAGCCGGCATCGACCACGGCCCGAAGAATGTCTGGGTGGAGACCCAGTTCTTTAAATGACATCCCGCTATTATCGCTCACAAACGACTTCCACACCGTGCCCCTTCATCCCACGCTGCGTGCCAGCTTCCCCCTGCTGTTTGTTCTGATCTGGAGCAGCGGCTTCATCATTGCCCGCTACGGCATGCCGCATGCCGAGCCCATGACGTTTCTGCTCATGCGGTTCGTGCTCGTGCTCATGCTGCTACTGCCCATGGCCTGGCTGGCACAGGCGCCCTGGCCGCCCCGGCCCCTGGCCTGGAAGATCGCACTGGCCGGGCTCTTGCTGCAGGCGGGCTACCTCGGTGGCGTCTGGGCCGCCGTTCGCGAGGGCATGACCGCCGGGCTCGTGGCCCTCATTATGGGCCTGCAACCCATTCTCACCGCGGTGTTCTTGAGCCTGCTCAAGGAGCGCATTCGGCCGGTGCAATGGCTGGGCCTGGCCCTGGGGCTTGCGGGCGTGAGCCTCGTGGTCTGGGCCAAGCTGAGCCTGGTGGGCCTCTCGGAGCTGAGCCTGTGGCTGGCCGCCCTGGCCCTGGCCTCGATCACCATTGGCACGCTGTATCAAAAGCGGGCCTGCCCCGACTTCGACCTGCGCACCGGTGCGGCCATCCAGTTCATGGCCTCGGCCCTGGCCTGCCTGCCCTTTGTCTGGCTGCTCGAAACCCGCGAGGTCACCTGGCATCCGGAGTTGATCTTCGCGCTCGCCTGGTCGGTGCTCGCCATTTCCGTGGGCGCCATCTTCCTGCTCTTTATTCTGATTCGTGAGGGTGCGGCCACCCAGGTGACCAGCCTGCTCTACCTGACACCGCCCACCACCGCGGCCATGGCCTGGCTGCTCTTTGATGAGCCCTTCACCCTCACCACCCTGGCGGGAACCCTGGCCACCATGGCCGGGGTCTGGCTCGTGAGCCGATCGGCACGACCCGCCTAAATCGGCAGGATCTTTAGAACCGAATCCAGACCACGATGGCCACCAGGGCCACCGTGGCCCAGCCGATGCGGTCCACATACTTTTCCAGCAGATTCTCCATGCGCGCGCCACCCCAGCGCATGAGGAGCGCCACCAGATAGAAACGCCCGCCACGGCCTGCGAGCGAGGCCAGAATGAAGGGCAGCAGAGGCATGCCCGCAACGCCTGCGGCAATGGTGAAGACCTTGTAGGGTATGGGCGAGAAGCCCGCAATCAGCACGGCCCAGAAGCCCCAGTGCTCAAACCAAGTTTGCGCAGTGACAAAGGGTTCCCAATAACGGCTCTGCTCGAGCCAAGGCGCAATGGCATCGAAGGCCAAGGCCCCAATCCAATAGCCAAAGAGGCCGCCGAGCACCGAGGTCACGGTGGTCACCGTGGCAAACCACAGGGCCCGCCTGGGCTGGGCCAGGCTCATGGGTGCAAGCATCACATCCGGGGGGATGGGGAAGAAGGACGATTCCGCAAAGCTCAGGCCGCCCAAGATCCAGACCGCACGGGGGTGTCGAGACCAGGCCATCACCCGCCGGTAGAGGTTGGAGAAGACAGACTTCATGAGCGGCCATCATACAATCGCGGCATGACCGCCTTTGACTTCGAGTCGCCGCGCGCCGCCTTCCGACGGGGCATGCGAGACGCATTGGGGGCACCGGCGGCGGTGCTCTTTGCCGGCATGCTCGGCTTTGGCGCCCTGGGCCACAGCATGGGCCTGTCCTTCTGGACCACCACGGGGTCCAGCCTGCTCATGTACGCCCTGCCCGGCCAGGTGGTCTTTGTGGAGATGATGGCCACTGGCGCCTCGGCCTTTGTGGTGGCGCTCGCAGCCATGCTCACCGCGGCCCGCTTCTTTCCCATGACCCTCACAGTCATGCCGCAGATTCCTGCGGAGCAGCGCAATGGCTGGCTCTACGCCTGGGTGCACACCCTCTCCATGACAAGTTGGGCCATTGCCATGCGCGACTTCCCCCAGATGGATCCGGGCCACCGCCGCGCCTACTTCTGCGGGCTCGGCCTGGTCTGTTGGGGCGTGTCTGCGCCCGGCACGGCGCTCGGCTACCTGCTGGCCGGCCAGGTGCCACTGCCCCTCACACTGGCCCTGGTCTTTCTCAACCCCCTCTTCTTTCTGCTCACCTTTGCAGAGGTCAAGCCCCTGGCCAACCGCCTGGCCATTGTCTTGGGTGGCGTGCTGGGCCCACTGACCTACCTGGTCTCGCCCGACCACAGCCTGCTCATCACCGGCCTCATCGGCGGCAGCCTGGCCTATGCCATGGTGCGCTGGCAAGAAGCCCGCAGGCCCGCATGACCGAACTGCTCGCGCTCACCGGGGCCGTGCTCGGCACCTACCTTTGGCGAGCCCTTGGCGTCTCGTTCTCCGGGCGCATCAACACCACAAGCGAAGTCTTTCGCTGGGTGGCCTGCATCACCTACGCCATGGTGGCGGGCCTCACCCTGCGCATTCTGCTGCTGCCCGTCGGGCCGCTCGCGCAGCTCTCCATGGAGGCGCGGCTCTTGGCAGCTGGCCTGGCTTTTGCGGTCATGGTCTGGCCCAACACACGCTGGGGTGGGCTTGTGCCCGGCCTGCTCACGGGCAGCCTGGTGATCCTCGTGGCCAGTCTGGTCTAAAGTCTCGAGATGACCGCCGCCCTCGCCCCCTTTGCCGCTGCCCTGCTGCTGGCCTATTTGTTGGAGCCCATCGCACGGGGCCTGACCAAACGGGGCATGCCCCGTGCGCTCTCGAGCATTGTGGCCATTCTGGTGGGCCTGGTGATGGTGGTGGCCCTGGTCTCGATCGGTGTGCCCGTGGTGAGCCATGAGATCGGCAAACTGCAGGCCCGGCTGCCCGACCTCATTGCCACGCTCTATGCGCAGGTGCACCCGTGGTTGGCCCAGACCGGCCTGCCCATCGAAGACACCGAGGCCCTGCGGGCCAAACTCATGGCCTGGCTGGGCGACAACAAGGAGCAGGTCTCCACCACCCTCTTCTCCACCCTGCAGACGGGGCTCGGCGCACTGGTGGCCATTCTCGGCTGGCTCATCCTGGTGCCGGTGGTGCTTTTTTTCCTGCTCAAGGACTGGGCACTCATTCTGGGCAAGAGCCTTTGGGCCATTCCGCAGGCCCACCGTCCGCTGGCCCGTGCGCTCGGACAAGACATTCATGACACCCTGCAGGGCTATCTGCAGGGCCAGGTGCGCGTCATGGCGGCCATGGGCATCTACTACGCCGCAGCCCTCTTCCTGGCAGGCTTCTCGGGATGGCTCTCAATTGGCCTGCTCTCGGGCCTCTTCGTCTTCGTGCCCTACGTGGGCTTTGCGGTGTCGGTGCTCTTGGCCTTGGTCTCGGGTCTGCTTGAATTGGGCTGGGCCCACACCCTCATTGCGGTGGCCATCGTTTATGGCGGCGGCCAGTTCCTCGAGAGCTTCGTGCTCACGCCCAAGCTCGTGGGCGACCGCATCGGCCTGCACCCGCTGGGGGTGATCCTGGCCTTGGTGGTGTTTGGCAGCCTCTTTGGGTTTCTTGGCGTGCTGCTGGCCCTGCCATTGGCGGCCATTCTGGTGGCCGTGGTTCGGCAGTTCAGTCGTCGAGCGGGTCGCTCTTGAGCGGAGCCCGGGTGCTTGCAGGCAACTGCACCACCGTTCGATGCGGGTAGGGAATGTCGATGCCATGGGCATCAAAGGCCATCTTCAGTCTCCGCAGGTATTCCCGTCGAACGTTGGCCTGTTCCAGGGCCACCACCTTGAGCCTTGCCCGAATCATCACCGAGGATTCGGCCCACTGGTCCACCCCGGCGATCTCCAGGGCATCGAGGATTCGGCCTGAGTAGGCTGAATCAGCGCGAAGATCTTCCGCCGTGCGCTTCATGACCTGGAAGACGGCCTCCAACTCTGCTTCATAGCCCACTCCTACATCCACCACCGCGAAGGCGAAGTCGCGGCTCATGTTGCTCACCGAACTGATGATGCCGTTGGGGACAAAGTGCACCGCACCGCTGTAGTCGCGTAGCCGAACGTAGCGCAGGGTGAGTTCCTCCACTGCCCCCGTCTTGTCGGCAATCTCCACAATGTCGCCCACACGAATCTGGTTTTCCACCAGCATCACAAAGCCCGTGAAGTAATCCTTCACCAGGCTCTGGGCGCCAAAACCGATGGCCAGGCCGGCCACGCCCGCCGTGGCCAGAATGGGTGCAATCGAGATGCCCAATTCCGAGAGCACCAGCATGATGGTGACCACCCAAATGACCACCGAGGCCACATAGCCAAACACCCGCTCCAGCGTGGCGATGCGGCGCTGCTCCTCGGCCGAGGAGGTCTTGTCTTTGAGCCGCTGATGAAAGGCGCGCACCAGGCGGTGTGTGACGCGCAGGCTGACCCAGGCCAGCAACAAAATCAGGATGAGATTGGTCAGAGACAAGGCTGCTTCCAACCAGGCGGGCCACTGGTTGTAGCCCCATTCACGCAGAAGGGATTCAAGAGTGCTCTTTAACATGCCTGCCTTTCGTTCTCATTCATACTCTATTGGACCATCTCCATGACCATGCCCCATTCATTTCTTCGCGTCTGTGTGTTCTGTGGCTCTCGTGCCGGCATCGATGCACACTGGGCCGAGTCAGCTTCGCAGATTGGCCAGGCCATTGGGCAGCTCGGCTGGTCTCTGGTCTTTGGTGCGGGTCGCACCGGCCTGATGGGCGCGGTGGCAAGCGCCGCATTAAAGAGCGGCGCATCTGTCACGGGTGTCATTCCTCGATACCTCACGCAGACCGAGCCCCCGCTGGAGGGCCTCACCGAGCTCCTCATTGTAGAGACCATGATCGAGCGCAAGATTGAGATGGTGGCGCGCTCGGATGTCTTTCTGGTCTTGCCTGGCGGCATCGGCACCTTTGAAGAACTCTTCGAGGTCTGGACGGCCACCCAGACCAATGCCCACCAGAAGCCCATCGTCATCGCCAACCTGGCGGGCTACTTCAACGACCTCATGGACTTTGTCGAGAGCGCCCGCGAGAAAGGTTTTATCTACCCGGGTCACCTGGAGCGGGTGGTGGTGGCCGATGATGTTCCTGCGGTGATGCAGGCGCTGACGGCGTGCTCAACACCAGGGCACTTGCCGCAATCACCAGCAGCAGGCCCAACCCCATCCCAAGGGTGAGTGGCTCACCCAAGAACACAAACAAGGTTCATGCCCAGTGGACGGCCTAGGGCCTTAAGGATTGGGTGTGGTGGAAGGGGGGGCGCTGGGGGCCGCAGCAGGCGGCCGGGGTGCCAAAGGCACGCTGGGGGTGCTGCCTTGGCTGCGCGCATCAATCAGTTGGCTGCGGCCAAACCGACCGAGATCGCGCTCGGCATCGTTGCGGCCCAGGCGCACAGGACGGCCCGAGATCTTGACCTCGGCCTGCTCGGGTCGGGCCAGGACAATGTAGATCGGCATCTGCTCAAAGACCACTCGGTCTCCCGGGGCCACCGCGAACTCTCGAACCGATTCATCGGCCTGACGCACCCAAATCCAACTGCGCCCCGTGGGCACGATCTCCATGGCCGGCACGCCCGATGCAACGTTGGTCGCAGCAGTCGCGGCGGGAGCGGCGGATGAAGGCGCCGGGGGGGCGGGAGTTGGGGGCACAGCAGTTGCAGCCGGGGTTTGCGTGGGGGTGACCGCCGGTTTTGCTGCGGCGGCGGGCCCATTCGGTGTTGCGGTAGATGCGGGTGTTGCGGTAGATGCGGGTGTTGCGGGTGCTGCAGCCGCGGCAGGGGGGGAAGCAGGGGTTGCCGTGGATTGCGCGGTGGGCGAAGCTGCCGGCGCCGCACCGTCGGCCTTGGCCTCGGCCGGCGCCGGCGACCCGTGCTCGCTGCCTGCGGTGGATGCGGCGGGCTTGGACCCAGAGGACACGACCTTGCGATCGTCTCCCTGATCGGTGAAGAGCCATGCCGCCAACAAGGCCACACTGAGGAGCGCGACCAGGCCAACCCAGCCAAAGCCCGGGTTGCGCTTTCCCGGCGCAAGCCGAGACGATGGCGCGGAGGCAAGAATTCGACCAGGATCACGCTCCTGCGTTGCCAAGGCAGCCACCCTTGCAGGTGGGCTGTCCTCTGAAACACTCGCCCTCGACGCCTGGTCTGGCGCCACAGAGGTGTTCGCACTCGAAGGCGCCGGCTCGGCAGGGCTCACCGACCCCGCAGCATCGGCTCCGCGGCCCTCGGCATCAGCCCCACCAGCGACCAGGTCTTCATCTTCCATGATCGGGTCTGCTGGCGTGAAGGCCGCCACCATCTCGTCGATGGTCTCGCTTGCAAAGGCAAGGGCCTCTGCATAACGGCGAAACAACCGCTCGTAATAAAAGGGTGCATAAAAGGCATCGAGGTTCGCGCGTTCCACCGCATCCAACTGGGCCCGCGAGGTGCTCAGGGGCTGGATGAAATCGTGAAGGGTCAGGCCCAATGCAAGCCTGGCATCTTGAAGACGCTGGGCCTGAATTCGCACCAGGCTCTCATCGAATTGACGATTGGGAACGCTCATAGCCGACAGGTTATCGCACCTAAAAGAAAGCCCGCACAAGGCGGGCCTTCAAAGCAGCTCAGATCAGGGTAATTACTTAACGATGAGGTCTGCGCGGCGATTCTCTGCAAACGCGGCCTCTGTCTTGGCCTTGTTGCGGGGCTTTTCTTCGCCGTTGCTGATCGCCTCAATGCGGGCGGGGTTGGCACCAATGGCCTGCAGGCCGATGCTCACCGCCTCTGCACGCTTTTGCCCCAGGGCCAGGTTGTACTCCACCGTGCCACGCTCGTCGGCATTGCCTTCAATGACGATGCGGGCCTTGTCATCGAGGGCCAGGTAATTTCCAAAGGCCGAAACCGTGTTGTGGAACTGGGGCTTGATGTTGAACTTGTCGTAATCGAAGTAGACCGCGGGCTCCACGGCGCCCAGGCGGCCTTTGGCCAGCCAGAGGTCAGTCGTTTTCTGGGGTACGGGCTTGCTTGCAGCAGACGAGACAGGTGCAGCATCCTTGGTTTGGGGCTGGCTGGCACAACCGGCCAACAGTGCAATCGCTGCAGCGGCGACAACAACTTTCATTCTTTTCTCCTCGGTGTTCGTGGGTGAATGTCTTTCAACTTTCAGGAATATACCCGAGGAGGGCAAAAAATGGCTACGTCCGGGACGTGCGCAGATGAAATTGGCTCAGGCCAGCCGCATCGAGTCGGCCCTGCTCCCGCTTCTGCGCAGCCTCATCGGCCCGCGCCTTGGCCCGCTCACAGAGCGACTCCATCTTCTTGGCCTCGAGCTGGGCTGCGCGCAGTTCCTCACGCACCTTGCGCTCCCAGGCCATGGTCTGGTCATGCTCCAAGGCGAGGCGCGCCTCGACCTCCAACAGGTTCTGAATGAAGCGCCGAATGGACTGACTCTTCACCATTCCCGGATCCTCATCCACCGACTGCAGTTGATGCCGGTAATCGGCCATGAGGGCTGCGACCTTTTGAGCCTTGTCTTGAAGCTTGGCATGGGCCTGCTGAACCTCCACGAGCCCGCGCTGCGCGGCCACCACCTTTTGGTCGGCCAGCTTGGCCAAGAGGCCCAGGCTCTCCTCGCGCCGTTTCGTCACAGCCGCATGCCCGCAGCCCGTTGGCCAGTGGCCGCCGAGCGCTGCTGCTGGGGCGCCTCGGGCACGGCCCGGGCCGCCAGGTTCAGCAGGGTTTCACGGGTGACCTCGTAGTTCACGGGTGATTCAATGTCTTGTCGAAGGAATCCCTCGATCTCTGCACGCATTCGAATGGCCACATCCAAATCGGGGTTGGCCCCGGGCTGATAGGCTCCCACCTGAATGAGGTCTTGGTTCTGTTGGTAGATCGACCAGAGCCGTCGAATCCGATTGGCCGCCTTCTGAACCTCGGGCTCCACAAGGCCCTGCATAACCCGGGAGATCGAGCCATTCAAATCAATGGCCGGGTAATGGGCTGCATCGGCCAGCTCGCGCGAGAGCATCACCTGGCCATCGAGCGAGGCCCGCGCAATGTCCACGATGGGGTCGTTGGCATCATCGCCCTCGGCCAAGACCGTGTAGACGGCCGTGATGGCACCGTGGCCATGTCGGCCCACGCCTGCGCGCTCGATCAGGTTCGGAATCAGGGTAAAGACCGAGGGCGGGTAACCCTTGGCCGTGGGCGGCTCCCCCACGGCAAGACCAATCTCGCGCTGGGCATGGGCCACTCGGGTCAGGCTGTCGACCAGCAGCAGCACGTTCTTGCCCTGGTCGCGGAAATATTCTGCAATAAGGTGGGTGTACTGCACGGCCTTGAGCCGAAGAATGGCGGAGACATTGGCCGGTGCGGCCACCACCACCGAGCGGGCCAGGCCCTCGGGGCCCAGGGATTCCTGAATGAAGGACTGCACCTCACGGCCACGCTCACCAATGAGGCCAATCACCACCAGGTCGGCCTTGGTGTAGCGGGTGAGCATGCCCAAAAGGCTGCTCTTGCCCACGCCAGAGCCCGCAACGAGTCCAATGCGTTGGCCCTTGCCCATGGTGAGCATGCCGTTGATGGCCTTCACACCCACATCAAGTACTTCTTGAATGGGCCCACGCTCCATGGCATTCAAGGGCAGGCCATCGAGGCCGAGCACCGTCTTGCAGTCGGGCGCTGGGCGGCCGTCGAGGGGTTCCCCACGGGGGCCCACCACGCGGCCCAGCAATTCGGGGCCGAGCTGGGCATGGGCCGTGGGTTCTAAGACCCGAACGCGAGATCCGGGGCCAATGCCCTTGGTCTCGCCAAAGGGCATGAGGTAGACCGTTTGTTCCTGAAAGCCCACCACCTCGGCCTCCACGCGCTGGCCATCGTCGCCCACCACTTCGCAGACGGCCCCCAATGGGGCATGCACGCCGCGGGCTTCCAAAGTGAGGCCGACCACACGCACCAGGCTGCCCTCTCGCATGGGAGCGGGCGCACGGGTTCGAGCAATGGCCGCATCGGCCACCGCATCAAAGTGCAGGGGGCTGAGTACTTTCATCGTCGACCAATGCCATGGCCTCTTTCACGATGGCCACATTGCGAAGAAAGGAATCTGGCAGGTCATCATCGGGTGTGGCGGCCGCCGACATCAGCGCATCCCAGAGGGCCTGACGGCGGTGCTCGATGAGGTCTTCAATCATGGCCCCATTCATCGACACCTTCACGCTGCCTGCAGACAGGCTCGGGTCCGGGCGAAGGTCCATGTTCTTGGGCGCCATGGCCCCATAGGCCAGGTGCCGCTCATGGTCCGCGGGGTTCATGCGCACCACAATGGGCGCGCTGGTCTCTTGCTGGAATTCGGAGAGGCATCGCTCGACGAGCCGGGTCACGGCCTGGCCCGACAAACTGAGCTCGCCGCGCACCAGTTGTTCGGCCAGGTGCATCGAGAGCTTGAGCATTGGCTGGTAAAAGGTTTCGGTGTCGCGCGCCGCCTGGGCCAGTTGGTTGGCCAGCGCCTTCAAGTCATCGGCCGCGAGCAAGACCTCGGCCTCGAGTTCGTCCTTGGTCTGGCGCTGACCCTCTTCCAGGCCACGCAAATAGGCAGCATCTTCGGCCTCGGGGCTGGCCGCTGCAGCCCCCTCACCCAGCTCGGCCTTGGCCGCGGCATAGCCGGCCTCGAAGGCCTGTTTCACGAGCTCTTCGGTGGAGGCATCGAGGGTGGTGGTGCCTGCAACATCATCCTGCTCGGCAGCGCCCGCGGATTCGGAACTGGCCAACGCTTCCACTGAATCTGGATTGTCATCCGTGCCTTCTGAGGCATGTTCTGTTGGCGCATCCGTACCTGCAACGTCTGCGAGTGCTGGGTCTGTTGCTGCAACATCGCCGAATGCTGAATCGGCTTGCACTGCACCAACCTCCGCTGCTGCCTGTGCTTCTGCCAGCGCCTCTGCATCAGCGCCACTGGCCAGTGCATTGTTGTCTGAATGGGCATCCGCGCTGGGTTCTGTGCTGGGCTCTATGCCAGCATCGGCGGCTACTCGCGCGGCCGCATCGCCTTCTTCAACCGCTGCGCCCGCTGCGGCCAGGCCATCGGACGCCACACCATCCTGGGCCCCGATGCCGTCTTGTTCTTGTGACTGCTGTGAGGCTTGTTCGTCTTGTGCCGAGGCCTGCCCCTCTGGGCCGTCACGCTCGAGAAGGTCCACATCTGAATCGGCACCGTCATCGCCCTGCGGAATGCCGCGGGCGAACCGATGTCGTCGGATGGGCTCATCGGCATCAAACTGTGGCGAGAAGGCCGGGCCATGGCGTGTGGGGGAGAACAGCGGGCTGTCCTCCGGTCGCACCATCACCTTGACGCGGGCCTGCTCGGCCGGCGTTGCAAAATCAAACAAAATCATCGCCACGGCCTGCAAGCATCAGCTCGCCCTTGTCGGAGAGCTTCTTGGCAATCCGCATCATGGCCTTCTGTGCGTCTTCCACGTCGGTGATGCGCAGCGGGCCCTTGGCCTCCATCTCGTCGATGAACATGGCCCGTGCTCGGGTGGACATGTTTCCGAAGAACTTCTCCTTCACAGGCTCGGTCGCCCCCTTCAAGGCCACCATGAGCATGTCCTGCTCGACGTTGCGCATGAGGGTCTGGATGCTGCGGTTGTCCACGCTCACCAGGTTCTCGAAGGAGAACATGTTGTCCTGCACCTTCATGGCAATGTCGGGGTCGAGCTCGTTCAGTCCGCCCAGAATTGCAGATTCCAGGTCGCTCTTGGTGAAGTTCATGATCTTGGCCGCCGCCTTCACGCCACCAAAGCTCGACGACTTCGCCGACGAACTCTTGGAGAACTGCTCCTTCATGATGGCCTCGAGCTCCTGCATGGCCGAGGGCTGCACCGTCTCCAAGGCCGCAACCCGCTGAATCACTTCCGAGCGAATCTCGGGCTGCAAGAAGGTGAGCACGTCGGCGGCCACGTCGTAGTCACAGACCGACAAAATGATGGCAATGACCTGCGGATGCTCCAGGCGGATCATGTCCGCGATCGAGCGCGCATCCATCCAGCGCAGAATCTCCAGGCCCTTGCTCGAGGCCCCCGGCATGATTCGGCTCAGGACCGAGGCGGCCTTGTCCTCACCCAGGGCACGCTTGAGCACATTCTCAACGTAATCGGAGCTGCCCAGCCCAAGTGTGGTCTGCTTCTTGATGGTGGAGATGAAGTCATCGAGCACGGCGCTCACGGCCTCTTGGGAGAGTTCGGCCACCGATGTCATGGCTGCACCCAAGGCCTGCACCTCTTTGGGGTTCAGGAACTTGATGATGTCTGCGGCCTGCTGCTCACCCAAGAGCAGCATCAGCACGGCCGCCCGCTGGGTGGTGGTGAGGGCATCCATCTCCTCACGCACGGAATCCGGCAGGACCTCCGGACCGGCAGGCACCACCGCCGTGCCGGCGGCTTTCTCGTCTTTTTTCTCGTCAGGCATGGTCGTGATCCTAGGTTGCAGGCCGCATCATGTTCTTCAGCACGCTTGCGACACGTCCCGAGTCTTCAGAGACCAGGAAGCGGATGAGCGCAACCTTGTCATCGTAAGAGTTTGCCGTGTTCAGCATGTCGATGGAAATAGATGACTTTTTGGGCTTGAGTTTGGCCTTGATGTCTTCCAGGCTCTCGCCCTCGTCGAGTTCAATCATGCCCATCTCCGCGTCTGAGAGTTCGGTGGGGGGAGCCTGGTCGGCTGGAATTGGTTTGCCATCAGGGCCCATGACCATGCCCACCAAAGGCTTGCCATCCGGGCCAATCATTTCGGGGGGCAGCGGCTGGCCATCGGGGCCGAGCACGGGCGGCGGCGCGAGCGCGGCCTGGGCGGCGAGTTCGGCAGCCTCCTGCTCAGCCTGCATCTTGGCGAGATGCTCCATGTCCATGGTCTTGCCCGTGAGGTGGTTGATCACCGGCCGCACGATGGTCAGCAGAATCACCAGGAAGATGAGCCCAGCCAGGGCAATCTTCACGTTCTGCATCACAGCCTCGTCGGCATACCAGGGCACCGAGGTGTCTTCGGGCTCGGCAAACTTCGTGGGAACAATCGTCACCACATCGCCACGGCCTTCCTTGTAGCCCACCACGCCACGAACCAGGTTGGTGAGCCGCTCAATCTCTTCTTGGGTGTAACCATTGACCGCGCCGGCGCCACCATTCTCGGCCGTGAGGGGCTTGCCGTCCGGGCCCTTGGGGGCTGGCTTCTCATTGACGACCACCGCCACGGAGACGCGCGTGACCCCACCTTGCGGATTCTTGATGTAACGAACGGTCTTGTCGATCTCATAGTTGCGGGTGGCCCGCTTGGAGAGCGTGGTGTTCTCCTGCAGGGCATCCTGGGCCGACGCACCCGTGGCCAGGTTGGTGTCGGTGGGGGCCGGCGGGGCGTTGGTGATCGAGCCTGGCACGCCCTCGGCGTTCAAGCGCTGGCTGCGGTCTTCGGCCAATACTTCGGAGCGTGTCTTGGGGCCTTGCTTGGAGGTGTCGAAATCTTCCGTGGCAACCTCACTCTGGGTGAAGTCCAGCGTCACATCCACCTGCGAGCGGACATTGGCTTCGCCCAACACCGGAATGAGCATCTCCAGAATGCGGGCGCGGTAGGTCTCCTCCACCTGCTGCTTGTGGGCGAGCTGGGCGGCCGTGAGGCCCATCGGGGTGTTCTCTTTTCGATCGGTGAGCAGGTTGCCCAGGTTGTCCACCACCGAGACATGCTGGGCCGCCAGGTAAGGAACGCTGGAGGACACCAAATGCACAATGGCATCGACCTGGCCGGCCGTGACGGCGCGGCCCTGATAGGGGCTCACCACCACCGAGGCCTTGGGCAGGGCGCGGTCGCGCACGAAGACACTCTGCTTGGGCAGGGCCAGGTGCACGCGGGCCGATTGAATGGTGCCAATTTGCGTGATGCTGGCAGCCAGTTCGTTTTCCATGGCCTTGATGTACTTCACCTGCTCCATGAACTGGCTGGTGGTCATCGCATTCTCATTGCCCAACGCATCAATGCCGGTGGGCACCGGCTGCTTGGGAATTCCTTTGGAGGCCAGGTAAATGCGGGCCTCGTGGTATTTGTCGCCCGGCACCATGATCTGGCCGGTGGTGGGGTCGATCTTGGCATCGAAGGAGGCCATCTTGAGGGCCTCCATGGCGAGCTGCTGGTCGGTCTCGGAGATGCCCGGCATGAGCGCACGCTGCGGCGTGGGCGGGGCCTGCATCATGCTGTAGAGGGACAAAAACAGCACGAGCACGAAGAAGGCAATCAGCCCCGGCACGGCCTTTTTCACAGATGGCTGGTTCAAGGCATCGCGCACCATTTTCAGGGTGGGCGAGTTCTGGACCACGGGCAGGCTCTCGATGCTTCGTTTCACGCCAGCCACACCGCCAGCAATGGCGGCACCCGCCTGGCTTGCGGCCTGGCTTGCGGCCTGAGTGGCGGCCTGGGCCGCGTTCCCGGCCGCCGAGCCGTTGCCGGCATCCGGTACCCCCATCGGAACGGGAACACCCGCGGCCATCGCGGGGTTGGGCATGGAAGGATTGTCAGCAGCCATGGTGAGGTCCTGGTGGGTTCATCAAAAATTAGACGGGCATGTTCAAGACGTCTTCGTACGCCTTGAGCACCTTGTTGCGAATCTGGAGGGTGGCCTCAAAGGCCAGCGAGGATTTCTGCATGCCCAACACAACATCCGTCAGCGGAATGTTCTCGCCTTTCTCGTAGGCCGACCGCTGGGCCGATGAGCGCATCTGCAGGTCGTTGACCGAGGAGATTGAGTCGCGCACCACCTCACCGAAGCTGGGCTTCTTGACGGCCGGCGGCGCAATGACCGAGCCCGACTGGTCGTTGGGGTCGATGGCCGGCGCGTTCGGCATGGTGTCGGGCGCCGTAGCGGGCGGCAGCGACTGCGGCGAGATGCCCTGAGCGGCCATCGCGTTTTGAAAGAGTTGGGTCATGCCAGGCGTGGGGCTCAAGGAGGCCGGCACCGCAGGGGGTGCCACCTGAGACTGAACCTGGGCCTGGAAGCTGCGGATCTGCGCGAGCATGTCCGCAATGCCGGCGGCTTGGCTGGTGCGATCGATCATGCAGCACCTGCCATTTTGAGTTGGGCCATTTTGTAGCGCAGGGTGCGCGGGCTGATGCCCAGCATCTTGGCAGCCTCGGCCTTGGTGGGTGCGGCCTCAATGGCCCGCAGAATCATTTGGTGTTCGTTGGACTTCACCGCCTGCTGCAGCCGGATGGGCTGGGCGGGGTCCATGGCGGCGGGAAGATGGGGTGCCATCCAGGTGGCGGCCTCGGCCACCGCAGCCGGTGCATCCAGCGGAAGTTCGGTCTGAAGGGCATCGGGGTCTGGGGCCGAGAGGGCCGCCCAGGCCTGGTCATCGCCCAGGTCATCAAAGAGCAGGTGCATGGGCTCGATGTCGTAGCCGGCGCACAGCACCATGGCCCGTTGCATCACGTTGTCGAGCTCGCGCACATTGCCGGGCCAGGAATAGGCCAAGAGAATGCGCTGGGATTCCACCGTAAGGGTTGGCGTGGCCAAGCCAGGCTCGGCATGCCGGCGCAGCATCTGATTGGCCAGGGGGAGGATGTCTTCTGGCCGCTGGCGCAGCGCAGGAATGGCAAGCCGGAAGGTGCTGATGCGAAAGTAAAGGTCTTCCCGGAATTCGCGGGCCAGCATGGCCTGCTTCAAGTCTTTGTTTGTGGCGGCGATGAGCCGGAAATCGAGGTCGATGGTCTGCTGGCCACCCAGGCGGGTGAGCTTGCGCTCTTGTAGAACACGCAGCAGCTTGGTCTGCAGGTTGGCCGGCAGCTCGCCGATTTCGTCCAGGAACACGGTGCCGCCCTGGGCCTGCTCAAAGATGCCCTTGTGGTCGCGGTGGGCGCCCGTGTAGGCACCACGGTCGTGGCCAAAGAGCATGTCTTCCATCAGGTTCTCGGGAATGGCGCCGCAGTTGAGGCTCACGAAGGGGCCGTTGGCCCGGCTCGACGATTCATGGATGACGGTTGCCAGCACCTCCTTGCCCGCACCCGTGGGGCCGGTGAGCAAGGTGGTGACCGAGGCCTGCGCCACCCGCTGGGCAAGCGCCAACAGCTTTTGGCTCATGGGGTCTACGAAGACGAATGTCTTGGGCTGCTCAGCCTTGGCCTGGGCACGGGGCTTGTCGGCCGCGGGGCCGGGCACCGTGGCAATGGTGGGCTCGGCATAAGAAGGCACCACCTTCTCTGCGGCCGACACATGGGCCAGGGCCGCACGCCAGGCTTGTTCGGAATAGTCGTCTGCGGGGATCACGTGGCATGCGCCCTCGCGCATGGCTTCCACGGCCAGGCCCATTTGGCCCGGGGTGGAACGGCAGATGACCGGAATGTCTTTCTTGAAGGCCTCCACGAGCCGGCGCACCTCGGTGAGCAGTTCGGTGGAGTCCATCAGGCGCACGACCACCGTCTTGGCAGTCTTCAAGGCATGGCGCAGGTCTTCCAGGGTGCGCACGGGCAGCAGGCTCAAGCCCGCGGCTGCAAGGCGCGCGCGCTCGGTCTCACCGGCTGGCTGGTATGGATCTAGCCAGAGTGCATTGCATGCTTGGTTGTCGTTTTCGCTCACCGCAACACCCCTTTGGGAATGGTTCGGTGTGGGTTAAGCAACCGTTATGCCAAAAAGCGGCGACGGCTTTCCGACGGCAAGGTTTGTCCGGCAAGAATCGGCCATGCAAGGGATTGATCATGGGAGGCATGTCCCATAAGATATCAACGATATCAATCTTAGGTGCCCCCCCAATGGAATCACTGATCATTCGAAAAATTCCCACTCAAACCAAAGAAGCCTTGCGACGGCGGGCCGCCCTTCGCGGCCATTCGATGGAAGAAGAAGCAAGAATCATTCTGAGAGAGGCCGTTTCGGTCAGCACCCCCCCCACGCTTGGGTGGGCCACCCAATTTCGGGCCCACCATGACATTGCTGGGTTGTATGCAAAGAATTCAAAAGAGATCGATTGGGTCGACCGAGACGCCGGCCCATCCTCGGACCATCGCATCCCATCCTTTGAGTAGGCGCTCATGCTGCTGCTCGACACCAATTTGCTCTCCGAGCCACTGCGGCCCCAGCCCAATGCCGCGGTGCTGCGATTTCTCGACAGCACCCCCCTTGAGACACAGTGGGTGTGCTGTGTCTCGATCTCAGAGATGATGTTTGGGGTGTTTCGCCTCCCGGAGGGCCGCCGACGCACAGTTCTAGAGGCCAGCGTGATCGACTTGTTCGAGAATGCCTACGGCCAAAGGTGCCTGCCCATCGATGCCAGCACGGCACATCTCACAGCCCATATCCGGGCCGCTCGGGAGCGCGCTGGAAAGCCCATTTCATTGGCAGACGCCCATATTGCTGCCTGCGCGACTCAGCACAATCTCACTCTGATCACGCTGAATGACAAAGACTTCGGAGGCATTGAAGGGCTCAAGGTATTGAACCCTTTGCAGGAGTCCAGGGGCTAGTTCCCCGGGCAGTCCCGATAGCCGGAGGTTCTGCAGCGCCGCGCCATGTTCAGGGCGAGGTCGATCTCGGTTCGCTTTAACTTGAACTGCGTGAAGTTGAGGATCTCGACCGCGCCCTCATAGCCATTGAGTTGAGAGACAGTGGCCCAGGCGTGGGCTGCGACCAGGTCGGGCTTGCCCGCGGCCTCATCCATGAAGGTGTAGCCCGCCATGAACTGGGCATTCACATTGCCGCGTCGGGCCGCCTTCAGGAACTGGAACTTGGCGGCCATTTTGTCCTGCCGAATGCCTTTTCCCTCATAGAGGTGTAGGCCCATCATGTACATGGCGTCGGGCAGGTTCTGGTCTGCAGCCTTCTTGAACCAGAAGACGGCCTGGCTGTTGTTCACCTCGGTGCCATAGCCGTTGTGATAAAGCGTGCCCAGGTTGTATTGGGCCTCGGGCAGGGCTTGATCGGCCGCCCTGCGGTACCAGGACATGGCCTCGGTGTAGCTCTGGGTGACCCCCCAGCCTCGCTCGTACATGATGCCCATGTTGTTCTGGGCCCGGGGCTCACCCGAATTGGCCAGTGGCCCCCAAGACCGAAGGGCCGTGGAATAGTGCTTGCGCTCCAGGGCCGAGAGGCCTGCCTGAAGCTGGGCATTGAAGGGGCGGTTCGGGTCGTTGTCCGCCGCGGGGGCCTGGGCGTGGGCCGAAGACCATGGCGTGAGTGTGGTGATGGACAACACCGCGAGGGCCAGAGCAGCGAGAGGAGCAGACAATGTGCGCATGGCCTGATCTTAAAGCACTCAACCCTGGCTTATTGCATCCGATTCCACAGCATGCACATGAAATTTGAATCTCGCGGGACAGTTCGGCTGCTGCTGGCTTCGGTTCTGGTCAGTGGAGCCCTGCTGGCCCAAAGCGCCTGGGCCCAAAATGCGCCTGCGCCGGCTGCGCCCGGCCCGCTCGATGCCCCCGCCCTCATTCCGGCAGCCTGCGTGCCCGTGGATGGCATGACTTTTGAGCTCGCGGGCTCCGAGGCTCTGCTGGTCAGAAAAGGAGAAGAGGCTCAGGCACTGATTCATGTGAGCATGTTCCTGCCGGCAGGCATTCACGCCCTGCAATTCCCAGCGTCTGAGCTTTGCCCCGGCGGGGCCAAGAGCCACTTCATGGTAAACAATGATCTCTACACCGTTCACCGCATTAGGCTCTTCAACAATGCTGGCAACACCCGGGTGGCCGTGATCAATGAGCGGGGCACCGGCGGGACGGTGCCGGCACGCTGAGTGGCAGGCTTACTGGTGTGTTGAGACTGGCGGGCTGACCGGCGGGCTCCTCAATTTTCTCGAAAAACTGACTTTTTTCCAGTCAAAGCCTGTTTGGTCGCGACTAAAATAGCAAATTATGGAAGAAAGTCAGAAACGCTCCCCCATCGCCCGCTCCATTGCGCCTCACTTGGAGCGTGACCTCGCCACCAAGATGGTGTTTTTGTCCGGTGCGCGTCAGGCTGGTAAGACCACCCTTGCGCGTCAACTCGCCCGTCAACGCCCGGGGGCCCAGGTCTTTAACTGGGATGTTCTGACTGATCGTCGGGTGATGATGGCTCAATCTTGGGCGCCCACGGCGCCAATGCTCGTATTCGATGAACTTCACAAGATGAAGGGCTGGCGAGACTGGCTCAAGGGCGTATTTGATGGACGCGCACCTGGTCAGGCCATCCTGGTGACGGGCAGCGCACGGTTGGATGCATTTCGCCAGACAGGAGAGTCCTTGGCAGGCCGCTACTTTGCCTGGCACCTCAACCCAGTGACCATCTCGGAGTTCATGGCGGCCACCTCATCAACAGCTGAGGATGCGCTCTCCCGCATTCTGGCGCGCGGGGGCTTTCCGGAGCCGCTCTTGGCAGAACGAGTGGAGGACGCTGACCGTTGGCGGCGCCTTTATTTGGAGGGCCTCATTCGGGATGACATCCTGGAGTTCTCGCGTCTGGGAGAGGTGCGGGTGATGCAGCATTTCGTAGACCTTCTGAGGCAACGTGTGGGGTCCCCCATTTCCTTGGCATCGATGGCCAGAGACCTACAAGTGTCACCGACCACACTGCGGCGGTATCTGGACATTCTGGAAACCCTGCACATTGTTTTCCTCGTGCGCCCCGCCCACCACAACATTGCTCGAGCCTTGCTCAAAGAGCCGAAGGTCTACTTCTATGACACGGGCCTGGTCATGGGCAATGACGGTGCTCGCTTTGAGAATGCCTGCGGGGTCATGCTGTTGACCCATGTTCAGCTCCAGACGGACAGAGATGGCCGGGACATGGCGCTGCGATACATCCGAGACAAGGATGGGCGCGAGATCGATTTCTGCATCGTGCAGAACAACGAGCCCACGGTCTTGGTGGAGTGCAAGTGGGCGGACCCCGTCGTCTCAACCTATCTGCGTAAGCTGGCCGAATGCTTCCCCCAGGCCGCGGCGGTGCAGGTGGTTCGCCATCTTCGGCAGCCTGAGCAGCGTGGGCCGGTGGCCGTGGTGTCCGCAGCCGACTGGCTGGCCAATCTTTGAACTGAGCGAGTTTCAACTCAAGAATTGCCTCAGCAAGCTCGGGGTGCTCTGTTTCAGATGATCCAAATCATGCTCCATGACGGTTCAGACCGGATCGATGTCACTTCAGTAGGCCGTGCTCTCACCGACGATTCACCAGTTGGCCGTTGACATACTTCTGCAGCAAGCTGGCGGCTAGTGTCTGGTAAGGAATCCCCTCCTCCAGGGCGCGGGCCTGAAGGTTTTTCAGATCCCGGCTGGAAATGCGAATGTTCAGACGCTGGTCTTTTTTAAAGGTGGCGCTGGCAGCCGCGCGGTGGGCTTCAAGATGCCGCGCGGGATCTTTGACACGCTGCAGACTGCCTGACTCCAGGGCCTGCAGGATCTCAAGCTCTTCGTCGTCGTAGCGGGTTTTCTTCGTCATGATTTACTCCTAAATTGTCGGGTGGCTTTACGACTCGGAATGATGGTTTTTAAAAAGATCTCGGACTCGGTCTCAATAAAGGGAACGAGGAAGATGTAGTCATCGACCTCGATCATGGAAATCATCTGCCCAGGGTATTTGTCCTGGTTGGGGTGCATCACCACGGCAACTTCGTTTCCCATGCTGATTTCGAAGACGATCCTCTCAAACGATATGCCACGCTCCTCTATCAGCATCTGGTTTTTTTCTGTATTCCAGTTGTAGCTTTTTGTCGCGGGCATGTGTGCATTTTATGCACACGTTAAGGTTAAATCAAGGTGACTCCTCGATCCATTTACCGGTTAGATGCCAAGAGTCAGGCGAGCCCAGCCAACTCATAGCTTGTGCTGCGTCCACTGGCTGCGGTTTTCTGCAATACGCCTCGCGCCAGCAATTCATTGATGTCCCTGAGTGCCGTATCCTGCGAGCACTTTGCGATGGCCGCCCACTTGCTGCTGGTTAGTTTTCCATCGAAGCCATCGAGCAGTCTGTTGAGCAACTTGATCTGCCTTTCATTGAACGGCAGACCGGCCCACCGTTGCCAGAAACGCGCCTTGGACAATGTCTGGCAAAGGGTCTCGTCGGCACCCTGGATGGCGCGGAGTAGACATCCCAAGAACCACATCATCCAAGCCGTGACCTCCAGGCCGCCTTTTTGTGTGGCCTCGAGCAAGTCGTAGTAGTCCTTGCGCTCGCGCTGCATCTGGGCCGACAGGCTGTAAAAGCGCTGGGTTGATTGCTCAGCCCGCGCCAGCGCCATGTCGCTCACGGCGCGCGCCATGCGGCCATTGCCATCCTCGAAGGGGTGGATGGTGACAAACCACAGATGGGCCAAGCCCGCCTTGATCACCGGGTCGTCTTGGTTGTTCTCGTTGAACCAGCTCAGGAAGCCTTCCATCTCGACATCCAGACGATCCGCTGCGGGGGCCTCGAAGTGAACGCGTTGGCGATGCATCGGGCCTGAGACGACTTGCATCGGCCCCTGTGCGTCGTCACGCCATCGTCCAACGCGTATTTGGTTCAGCCCGCTGTAGCCAGTAGGGAACAGTGCGGCGTGCCAGCCAAACAGGCGCTGGGTGGTCAGGGCGGTGGCGTGCTGCTGGGTTGCATCCAGCACCATGTCCACCACGCCATCAACATGCCGATCGGCCGGGGCCAAGGCGCCGATGTCAACACCGAGCCGGCGCGCGATCGAGGAACGGACGGATTCGGGGCTGAGCGTTTCACCCTCGATTTCACTGGTTTTGAGCACGTCTTCGGTGAGCACTCGCAAGGCCGCCTGATCTCGCAGATCGAGGCCGAGATCGTGCATGCGGCCCATGAGGTGGCCCTGGGCCAGATGAACCTGGGCGAGCAACGGCGCCAGTCGTTCGTGGTCATACGCCCACTGCGGCCAGTCGTCTTGCTGCCAAATGTAGCGCTTATCTCCGCCTTTCATGCGGCGATTATGGATGCTTTGCGCCGCACCGTCAATCTAATCGCCGCACCTGATGCGCTGATTAGTCCTTTAGTCCGACTTTTCTCTAGCCGTTGACGTTTTGGTCATGACCAAACGAGCTTTGGCTGGAGAAAAGTCAGGTTTTGAGGGGACCTCGGCGATGCAGCCAACTTGTTTACAAGGAGTAGTAAGCGGGCGAACATACGCCCATGATGGAGACGCAAATCCAGGATCCCACCGTTATAGGGCCCACAGGCGAACTGGCCCCTGAACTCCGGTCACGAATCTCGCAAATTCGGACCCTTTGTACGCGCTATCCAGTGAGAAGCTTATCGGCCTTCGGCTCTGCGGTTACTGGCCGCTTCGAGCCGGGGAGAAGTGACATCGATTTGCTTGTTGAAATGGAGGATGTCTCACCGGTTGATTACGGTAACGCCTATTTCAGCCTTCTCGGAGAGCTCGAGGAGATGTTTACCCGACCCGTGGACCTCGTCACAACAGCATCCCTCACCAACCCATTCATTCTGAGCAACATCGAAGAAACGAAGGTCATTCTTTATGACGCCCGATAGGCGTCTCGCCTAAGGGTCGATCGACCCTTACAAAACATAAGCGTTGAACACCCGAGGCTTACAGTACCGCCTCAAGCCCTTTCTTCTCAAGCAAGCTCAATAACTTGAGCGAGGGGCCACTGGGTTTTTTATCACCTAGCTCCCACTTTTGAATGGTTGAGATGCTGGTGTTGAGAATGGCTGCAAACACCGCTTGGCTCACATGTTCTTTCTCGCGCAGCTGGCGAATTTGAAGCGCTGACAACGGTTTGACTTCTAAATTGCACAACACATCAAACTCCGACATGCGGCGTTTGCTGATCAAGCCAGCATTGCTGAGGCCCTGTGCAGTTTCATGTACTTCAGCAAGTAAGCGGCCTTTGCGTTTAGTGGTCATCGCTGCTCTCCATCAATTCAATCAATTGTCCTGTGCTCAAAGCCACAGCCAATGCCTGTTCATTCAAGTCCAGTAGGGTAGAAGCCAACTCCTGCAGCACCTTCAGTTCGGTGGCATCGATGTTCGACCGCTCGTTCTTTTCAAAGCCGAACAAGAAAATCCAACGCCGCCCAAACTTGGTTGCAACAATAGTTCTCGCGCCAGCGCTTTTACCGCGTCCACGCAGTGCCACTCGTTTCTTGAACAAATAGCCACCGAGCTTGACATCAATAAGCCCTTGAACCATCTCATGCGCGGCTCCCACAATCTCCGATGAGCTGACCTTGCTTTTGCGCATCCAACGGAGAAAGGGCTTGGTGACAAGCACTTGTAAGGTTTGAGACATAACATAGTGTTTCACTAAGTGAAATAGTTTTCAACCGAAAAATCCGATTGAGATGTCTGGGCGTCAATTTTTTTGACGTTTGACATAAGGCTGTTTGAGGGCAGCTCGAAGCCCCCAAGCCCGCCGAACTAACGCGCTGGCGCCACTCCGAGCCGTGCCTTGCGCACATAGCCCATGCAGGGGCGGCCATCCGCACCGATCACCTCCAGGCACGGTAGCGCGCGGCTCTTAAAGCCCATCTGGCGACAGGCATACGGAAGCTTTGGATCCCAGCTCACGGCAAAGTGCTGGCAGGACCAGCAGTCCGGCCGGCCATTGGCCGAGGGCACCGGGCTATTTTTTACGGAAGTAGTCGACATAGATCCGCCAGGCCACGAGGAGGCAGAAGGCCCCCAGGAAGATGTTGCCCACCATTGCCGTCATGTTGATGTCTGGCCAGTCGATCCGCACGCCTGCAAAGGCCATGAAGATGAGCGGGATGGCAAAGATCAAGTAGACGCGAATGGTGCGGCAGACCGAGCAAACGGGCTTCACGCGCTGCGTGCAGTCAGGCGCTTTGGCCTTGGCTGCAGCACCGGTGGCGCTTGTTTTCACGGTGGGCTGGCGATCCATGAGGGCAAGTGTAGGCGCTGGCTCGGCTGATTTCCAGTCAAAACCCTGCGCTGTGTCTCCTTGCCTCATGAGCCCGCATTAGCCCTGGAGCAGCTGCAGCACCGTCTGCTGACTCATGTTGGCCTGGGCCAGCACCGCCGTGGCGGCCTGCTGCATGATCTGCGTGCGGGCCAACTCGGTAGATGCCTGCGCGTAATCTGCGTCCTCGATCTGGGAGCGCGAGGCTGCCGAGTTTGTGGACACGTTGCTGAGGTTATCCATCGCATAGGTGAGCCGGTTGATCACTGCACCCATGTTGGCTCGGTTCGCGTTCACGTTGTCCATCACGCGGTCTAGCTTGCTGAGAACTGCTGTTGCATGGGCTGCCGAGCGGATGTTGTTCGTATCCGGATAGAGAATTTTTGCACCGGTGAACTGCGCCGTGACACCCGGAGATCCAGTGACGCCATCGGCGCCGCCCAGGCCCAGTTCGGCCGCGCTGGAGATCACATCGCTGTCAAACCATACCGAAAGATTCTGTCCGGCAGTATTGGTCAGCGTAAGACCTGTGTCTGTGCCCTCCACAAAAGAGGCTTTAATCCCATGCTGTGCGGTCAAAAGATTAATCGCATCTTTGACAAGAATGTTTCTTTGGTTGACCGTGTCGTTGGTACCAAAAGCCACCTCGACCTCCACCGAATTCACAAAGATTGAGTAGGTTCCGGCCGTCATTGTGGTGGTCGTGGTTGTACCTTTTGTGCTTACGAGGCCCGGGTCATCGACGTCCGCCGTAATGGCCCCGGTGACCAGCCCTCCCTTGCCGAAGTCGGCAAGATCGATGGTGATCAACTGACCAGCTGAGGCGCCCACCTGAAAGGCTAGGCGACCGGTTCGAGGCGGTGACATCTTGCCATCGGCGCTGACTACTTCGCCGCCAAACGTGCCCTCCTCAAAACCGAGTGCAGTGAAGTTGGAATCTGTATTGAAGCCATCAAATCCGGATTCGACCTTGATTCGCTCTTGTGACGTCAGGATGATTTTTCCATAAACGGTAGGGGCACCAGTGGATGCAGCAGTCGCACTTGCGATTCCAAGAACACCCGATGCATCAGTGCCCGCAGCAGTCCCCGTTCCGAGGCCAAACTCCGAGGCCTCAAGACTTGTTGCGGAAGAGTCGTACCAAATGGACAGATTGCGGCCGTCGGAGGTTGCCACGGTCACCCCACCATTACCCGTATCACGTGCGTACGCACCCGTCTGAGGCGACTGGTTATTGATGGCGGTAATGACATTGGCGCGACGAACGGATGCATCCTCACCAGCAGTCAGCGTCACAGCAATGGCTTTGCCGTTGATGTAAAGCGTCTGAGATCCACTGGCCAATGTTGTGGTGAGCGTACCTGCGGTTGAGGCCTCTCCTGCAACTGCAACGACACCCGTTTCAGATGTGTGATCATTAATTGCGTTTGTAATGGCCAGGGCGCTCGCAGATGCACTGCTGGTCAAACTCGTTGTGTCCGATTTGGTGTCATCTGCCGCCGCGGTGGCCCGAATGGCCACACCGTTGATCACAAGATCGGAGACTGTTAACGGCTTGATGTTGGCCGCCGCGGTTACAACGTCTCTGGCTCCAGCCACATAGACCGACTTGTTCTCGGTGAAATCACCTCGGGCGATATCCGGGCTGAGCGGGTTGTCGTAAACCGTGGTGATCGGCAAGCCGGAGCGGGTGACATCACCGTTTTGATCGGTCGTGATAACCAACTTGCCCTCAACAGTGGTCTCAAGTGAGTAAGTACCGCTCTGAATGCCCTCTTTCAGACCGGTTCTGGCCGCAAATACTGCTGCCGTCGAGGCTGTGTTAAATCCAACCTCAATATTCCGGCCATCTGTCGCTTCGAGACGAATTCCTTTGTTGTTCTCACCTGTATCGTATGCAACCACTCCAGTGAGGTGGGAGGCCGCATTGATGGCATCAACCACAGCAGCGCGTGTCTCGCGTGGGTTATCAAGGACCGTCGCTATCGGTGCAGACACAACACCATTGATGGTGACAGTGCCAGTAACCACGGCTCCGGATGTCATCGCCGATCCCGTCATGACCGTTGGGTTTACAACGGCGCGGACCCCTGTGTCTCCAAACTCGCGGTTGATGACAGCTGCCTTGGCAATTGCACTGCCCGCGTTATTGCTAAAGGACACCGTGTCGTCACTGGCGGCCGTGGCGTTGATGTTGTGGCCATTGATGAAGAGATCGCTCGATTCAAGCTCATCGAGAGCAAAGAAAGAGCGCTCTATGGTGCGCGTCAGCGTATGCCCAGCGGCCCAATCCGTATTTGTCCCCGAGACAGCCTGAGCGTAGGTTGCATTTCCAGAGAGGAATACGTACCCCATCGAACTCAGGGTTGAGGCGGTAATCGTAATTGTGTTGGTTGATACAGAGACAGCAGAAGTAATGTCGATCCGCGTCCCATCGAGTAGTGAGAAACTTGCAGCCCCAACGGTGGAACCCGACATGGCAACAGAGAGTGAACCACCCACCAGCCAACTGTCTGTTGCCGTCACCGAGCCGCTCGTGAGAGTTGTCGACGCCGTTCCCGAGACGTATGTAATCGTGGAATTGAACTCCGCATCGGAGGTGATCTTGTAGACAGGTCGCTCGCCGACCCGCTCGCCTGCGGAGCCGTTGAGGATCGGGAACCCATTCCACTCGGTCATATCTGCGATACGAACAATTTCTTTCTTGAGCTGCTGGAACTCA
The DNA here is from genome assembly GCF_965194505.1 of Hahnella aquatica (SeqCode). GTDB lineage: Bacteria > Pseudomonadota > Gammaproteobacteria > Burkholderiales > Burkholderiaceae_A > Hahnella > Hahnella aquatica. The sequence continues at coordinate 1,529,959 of NZ_OZ239144.1, forward strand.
AGATCAAGGTAACTGCGCTGGTCATTTGCGTTGGTGTCGTTCACCGCCTGAATGGCCAGTTCACGCATCCGCTGGAGCATGTCCGTGATCGCGTTTGTTGCACCCTCAACCGTCTGTATCAAGGCAACCGCGTCGCCTGCGTTCCGCACAGACTGATTCAGTGCCCTGATCTGTTGGGTCATCCGAGTGGAGATCGCCATGCCAGCCGCGTCGTCGCCCGCGGAGTTAATCCGCTTGCCTGTCGACAGCTGCTGCATCGCCGTGGACAGACTCCGTCCTGTGGCCTTGAGCGCCTGCTGCGAGAACAACGCTTTGGTATTGGTGTTGATCACTGACATCTTTTTCTCCTATCGCAAGGACAATCCCCGCGAATCAATTGCCCGACTCCACCGGGCTCACTGCCAACTCAGCACGTTCTGTGCCAAACCTCTTCGAGACGCAACAAAGATCACAAGTAATTGATTAACATGAACTTTTAGACGGTCTTGCCGTCGGCGGCAAAAGGTGTCGACTTACCGGCAACCATTTGCCACTCAGGCCGTTGTGATGCCGAGCTGGGCGGAAATGGCCTTGAACTCACGCTCAAGCTCGGGGTGATTGGGGTAATGCTCATGAGCCAACATCACCGCACTCAGGGCAGCTGCTGGCTCCAATGCACAACGCAAGGCACGAACGAACATCAAATGAGTGGTGACGGGCGCCGACTCACCCTGCAGCACGAGCAGGTCATTCAGCAGGCTTACCGACTCCTCCCAATCCTCGCGCAGCATGGCCAAAAGCCCCGTGATCGCGAGAATGTCCTCACTTTGGGGGTACAGAGCCAAACCAGCCTGGCCCAAGGCATTCGCCAAATCCAGTCGCTGCTCTGTGACCAGCTTGGCAATCGTCTCTCGGATTTCTTCAGGCGAATACTTCGATACGCACTGGCCTGGGTCTTCAACCGTGACAACAGGCAAATGGGCTGCGATGATTTCTTGGTAAAGGTTGGTGTTCATGGTCTTACGCTCCCTTCGGGGTTGGATGCGACAGACCAAAGCAAACGCAATGCCAACTTTTGAGTGCTCGCCCTGTGAGAGACTAGGAACATGATTCCTTACGGTCGCCAATCCATATCCGAAGCAGATATTGCTGCGGTCGTCGAGGTGCTTCAATCAGACTTTCTTACACAGGGGCCAGCGGTTCCTGCATTCGAAGCCGCCGTTGGCACAAAGGTCGGCGCAGCCTTTTCAGTGGCCGTGAATAGCGCAACTTCGGGACTTCATGTTGCGTGTTTGGCCCTGGATGTCGGACCTGGCGACCATGTCTGGACGAGTCCAAACAGTTTCGTGGCATCAGCCAACTGTGCGCTCTACTGTGGCGCCCAAGTAGATTTTGTTGACATTGACGCCCAAACGCTCTGTATGTCGGAGCTGGCCCTGGAGGAGAAGCTGCTGCGCCATTCGAGCTTGGGCCTGCCCATGCCCAAGCTGGTCATACCGGTTCACTTTGGTGGACAAAGCTGCCACATGGCCGAAATTGCCCGCCTTGCCAACGAATATCGCTTCTTGGTGGTTGAGGATGCATCCCACGCGATTGGGGCAAGCTATCTGGGCCGTCCCGTTGGCGACTGCCAATACAGCGCCGCCACCGTATTCAGTTTTCACCCCGTCAAGATCATCACCACCGGCGAAGGAGGCTTGGTGACGACCAATTGCCCGGACCTGTTCGCTCGACTGTCACGACTCCGCACCCACGGCATCACTCGGGACCCCTCGCAAATGAGGGCCGCAGCCCCCGACGCCTGGTACTACGAGCAACTGGAGTTGGGTCTCAACTACCGCATGACAGACCTGCAAGCCGCCCTGGGCTGCTCGCAGTTGATGCGATTGGGTGCATTCGTGGCCCGGCGTCAAGCGTTGGCTGCTCAATATGAGAAAGCCTTCAGGGGGGTCACTCAAACCCAGAAGGTTCCGGAGTACACGTCATCGGCCCGTCATCTCTTTCCGATTCGTGTGCCTGCTGAGCGGCGCAGGCACACGTTTGATCGACTTCGGGACTGCGGTATCGGAGTGAATGTCCACTACATTCCCATTTACCTTCATCCCTACTATGAAAAAATGGGATTCAAAGTTGGGTTATGCCCGGCCGCGGAGGCCTTCTATTCAGAGGCCATCTCACTACCAATGTATGCAGACCTGTCGGACAGTCAACAGTCGGAAGTCATTGAAATCATTGCGACTATGCAGCCATAGACCATAACTTCTGTGTTGGCATAACTCCTGCTTCGTGGATGCTGAGTCAATTAAGTGAGTTCATCCATGGGATCTTTTGACACGCTCTGCGGCAGTTCCATCCTCCTCACCGGGGGCACTGGTTCATTTGGGCGCGCCTTTGTACGCGAGACTCTCAGGCGCTGTCCGACAATTAAGCGGCTGGTGATCTTCAGCAGGGATGAACTCAAGCAGTTCGAAATGTCCCAAGAGTTCCCAGAAGATGAATTTCCAGCCATTCGTTACTTCTTGGGCGATGTGCGAGATGAAGCACGTTTGCGACGCGCTCTTGAGGGGATTGACACCGTGGTTCACGCGGCTGCCCTAAAGCAGGTGCCGGCAGCGGAGTACAACCCCTTTGAGTTCATCAAAACCAACATTCTTGGCGCACAGAACCTTATTGAGGCCTGCTTAGATTCAGATGTAAAACGGGTGGTGGCACTCTCCACCGACAAGGCTGCTGCGCCAGTCAATTTGTATGGCGCAACCAAGCTCTGCTCAGACAAATTGTTTATTGCTGCCAACAATTTTAAAGGCTCTCGCCCAACGCGATTTTCAGTGGTTCGCTACGGAAATGTCATGGGCTCACGAGGCTCTGTCATCCCATTTTTTTTAAATCAGGCAAAAAAAGGCCGCTTGCCCATCACGCATGAGGACATGACCCGATTCAACATCAGTTTGAGTGAGGGCGTGCAAATGGTGCACTGGGCCATCGAGAATGCGCATGGCACCGAGATACTGGTGCCAAAAATCCCCTCGTACCGAATTACGGATGTTGCAAAGGCTGTGGCCCCCTCGTGCCCGACCGAGATTGTGGGCATTCGCCCCGGTGAAAAACTACATGAGGAAATGATTACGTCGAGCGACAGCCCCAACACCATAGACCTCGGCAGTTACTACGCCATTCTTCCCATGAAGAACGGCGTGGCGAAGAAGTACGCACAGTCCCACGGAGCCAAGGATGTTCCAGAGGGCTTTTCTTACAACTCGGGGAGCAATACGGAGTTCCTCTCTGTAGAGGCCCTACGAGATCTCATCAAGAAGCACATCGACCCCAACTTCGAGCCCCTTTGAAATGAAAGCGAGTCAGATTTCCCTGGGGACTGCGAACTTCGGTCTCCAATATGGGGTTAAGAACCAGAACCAACTCCCACCAGAGGAGGTAAAGAGGATTCTTGGCGCCTGCCGAGCATCTGGCGTGACCACCTTCGACACCGCAATTGGGTACGGCGAGAGCCAGAGAATGTTGGGAAGTGCGGGGTGCTTTGGGCTTGATTGCATTACCAAATTGCCTGGCCTGCCCGCCCCTGTGGAAAACATTGCAGAGTGGGTGCATAACCAGGTTGCTCAGGCCCTTCTGGATTTAAGGCGCGAAAACCTCTACGGCCTCTTACTGCACAGGCCCGGGGATTTACTCGGACCGCACGGGCCCGAGTTGGCCAAGGCAATGCACCTCGCCCAAGAGGAGTTCAATATCCAAAAGCTTGGTGTCTCCGTCTACGAACCGCAAGAGTTATTGGATTGCTGGAGGGTTTTGCAATACAACTTGGTACAGTTGCCATGCAATGTCTTTGACCAACGGTTTACCGCTGGCCCTGCAGTGGCGCACCTTCGCTCAAAAAACATTGAAGTGCATGCGCGCTCGGTCTTCTTGCAGGGCCTATTGCTCATGCCCGATATAAGTCGACCCGCCTACTTCAACCCATGGGATCATGTTTTTGAGGCTTGGCACACCCTGGTGGAGACCTTCAAGAGAACACCTCTCGAGGTGTGTCTGGCCTTCGCAAACCAACAGCGCTTTGTTGACAAGTGGGTGATTGGCGTGGACAGCGAAGATCAACTTCTTGGAATTCTAAGTGCCGGTGACGATAGTGAATTTGTGATCCCTGACGCAGCGTGGGCGCCGTTCAAAGATCTGCCGCTGGCGCTTATTTCTCCTGCCCAATGGAGCCTGCAGTGAGAGTCATCGGGATCATTCAAGCCCGAATGAGTTCGCGGCGGCTTCCAAACAAGGTGCTTCTGCCGCTTGCCAGTCAACCTAGGTTAGGCTGAAGGATTCGAGCATGCAAAATAAAAATTATCTTAAAAAGTCTTATTTTGAATCCAAAAAAAAGGATATCTCTTTGCACGAGGAAAGAACACAAGCGGGTTATCGGGAGATTAGTACTCTGATCAAACTTGGGTTAGAGATAGGTTTCAGGGCCTCCTCGGGTTCTAGTTTCTTAGATTTGGGTTGTGCTGACAAATTCTTACAGCCTGCTTGCGAGTCTGAGGGGTGGAATTATCAGGGACTCGATTATGACCAAGTCGACTTTGAGCGGGATTCCTTGCCCGTATCCGATTCATCTCTCGACATGTTCGTGAGCTTGGCTGTGATTGAGCATCTTTCAGACGCAAACAAATTCTTAAATGAAGCATCGCGTGTACTTAAACCCGGTGGCTTGATTTATCTTTCCACCCCTAATTTCCAACTCGATTTTAAAAATTTCTACAATGACCCCACGCATGTAAAGCCATATACACCGACATCTATCGCAGAGTTATTAAAGCTCCATGGGTTTTCAAATGTAGCTACCTTCCCTGGATTGCGATGTAAAGGAATTGGTTGGTATAGGGGAAGGTTTCGTTTTGCCAAAGCCTACTACCTCCTGCCATTCCGAAATGATTCAAGATTACCGGTACCCCAGCTTCTTCGTGGCCACGCTCGCTCTATATTTGCATTGGCAAGGAAGCCAACGGTATGAATTCTGGGCAACAACTGTGGAGGCGTGCCAAGAACCTGATTCCGGGCGGCAACATGCTCCTTTCCAAACGGGCGGAAATGTTTCTGCCAGAGCAGTGGCCCGCCTATTTCAGCAAGGCCAAGGGTTGTCAGGTGTGGGACCTTGATGGGAACCGCTACACCGACATGTGCATCATGGGGATCGGCACGAACACGCTCGGGTACGGCCATGCCGAGGTTGATGCGTCTGTGGCGGCAACAGTCCAGACCGGCAACATGTCGACTCTCAACTGCCCGGAAGAGGTGTATCTTGCCGAGCGTTTGGTGGCGATGCATCCCTGGGCCGACATGGTGCGCTTTGCGCGATCCGGCGGTGAAGCCAATGCCATCGCGATCCGAATCGCACGCGCTGCGTCAGGGCGCGACAATGTTGCGATCTGCGGCTACCACGGCTGGCACGACTGGTATCTGTCCGCCAATCTGAGCGACGAAGGTGGTCTTGATGGCCACCTTTTGCCTGGCCTGGACCCCAAAGGCGTGCCTCGCAACCTGCAAGGTACGGTCTTTCCGTTCAACTACAACAACTTCGAGGAACTGAAGGCGCTGGTTGACCGGCACGATATCGGCGTAATCAAGATGGAGGTCTCACGCAACCGTGGACCAGAAAACGATTTCTTGCACAAAATACGCCAGTTGGCCACCGAACGACGCATCGTGCTAATCTTTGACGAGTGCACGTCCGGTTTCCGGCAAACCTTCGGCGGCCTGCACAAGCTCTACGGCGTCGAGCCCGACATGGCAATGTTCGGCAAGGCTCTGGGCAATGGATATGCCATCACTGCAACCATTGGCCGTCGTGAAGTGATGGAGGCTGCGCAGTCCACCTTCATCAGCAGCACTTTCTGGACTGAGCGTATCGGCCCGACCGCCGCGCTCAAGACACTCGAAGTCATGGAGCGCTGTAAGTCCTGGGAGATCTTAACCAACACGGGCCTCGAAATCCGCGCCCGCTGGCAGGCGCTGGCTGAGAGGACCGGGCTGCAACTGGATCACTGGGGCCTGCCGGCCCTGACCGGCTTCACGATCAAGAGCCCCAAGGCGCTGGAGTACAAGACCCTGATTACGCAGGAGATGTTGGCCAAGGGCTATCTGGCCACGACAGGCGTCTATGTCTGTACCGACCATACGCCGGAAGTCATCGACAGCTATTTTGCGGCCCTGGAGCCCATCTTTCGCCTGATTAAGGATTGCGAGGAAGGCCGCGATGTGATGTCCCTGCTCAAAGGCCCGGTATGCCACGCTGGATTCAAGCGTCTGAACTGAGTCCTCCTTCGTGACCATGCGAATCGTATGCATCATTCAAGCTCGCATGACCTCCACTCGCCTGCCCGGCAAGGTGCTCTTGACCTTGGCCGGGCGGGAAGTGCTGGCTCACGTCCTTGAACGGCTAGCGGTCTGCGAGACCATCGACGATTTCGTTGTGGCCACGTCCGATCAGCCGTCCGACGATGTGCTTGCTCAGTGGTGCGACCGCCGTGGTGTGCAAGTTTTTCGCGGCAGCCTGGATGATGTGCTGGACCGTTACTATCAGTGTGCCCTGCAGTCTCGTGCTGATGCCGTTGTGCGCATCACGGCAGACTGTCCTGCGCTCGATCCGACAATCGTTGACGAAGTGGTCTGCGGATTCAAGGCCTGTAATTTCGACCTGTTCTACCTGGGGGGCGAATTCCCTGATGGACTGGACTGTGCAGTTTTTTCCTTTTCTGCGCTTGAGAGGGCCTGGCGAGAAGCAACCCTCCAGTCTGAGCGAGAGCACGTTGGACCGTATGTGGTGAACCATCCCGAATGGTTCCGTCTGGGCAATCTGGAAAAATTTACCGGATTGGCACATCACCGCTGGACGCTGGATGAACCTCGCGATCTTGCATTTCTGCAGGCAGTTTTTGAACGTCTGCAACGGCGTGATGGTAAGCCATTTCTGGCCGGGGACATTCTTGACCTGCTGGACCGGGAACCCGAGTTGTTGAATGCCAACCAGGGTATCGTGCGCAACGAGGGGTTGATCAAGTCGATTTCGGCAGACGGAGCGTCCGAGTGACAAACCGATGGAGCGCGGTATTTCGGGTCGACGAGTCGGCGCAAGTGGGGCGAGGTCATATGTCGCGTTGCCGGGCGCTGGCCGAAGCCTTGCTGAGAGCCGGTGCGCAAGTATCGTTCTATTGCCGCGCTGTTCGCGTCGACACGAAGTCGGCGCTCCAGCGTCAAGGCATCCAGGTCGTCGAATTGCCGGACGAAGAGGCCTTTCTCGGCAGGGACTGGAGCAGAGAGATTGTCGTCGTTGACGGCTACCAGTTCGACGAGGATTTCTGGCGACGACTTCTTGAGGCCCATCCCTGGCGAACCGTGTGCATCGACGACCTGCGCGGCGTCCGCTACGTTGCCGATTTGGTGATCTGCTACAACGAGGGTGTAGACGCCGCACAGTTTCACCTCGCGCCGGGTACCCGTCTGCTGCTGGGTGGGCGTTACCTGCTGTTGCGGCCGGAAATCAATGAGGCGGCCCGTTTGACTGACGGCCCGACCCCCCGTCGGGCCGTGATGCTTGCCGCTGGAGGTACCCGGCAGGAGCGATGGGTGATTAATATGCTTGCCCATCTGAGCCGTGTCGATCCGCGCGCCATGCTATGGGTTCTCTCGGGAAGGCGTCTGCCCGCGGGCAAGATTGTGCGCAGGGTGGGACTATGCCCTGGCAGGGTTCGATTCTTCAGCGGTCTGGAGCCTGCCGAAATGCTTCGGCTATACCGGCGGGCACGTTACCTTGTCGCGCCAGCCAGCACCGTCATGCTGGAAGCCTTCTCAGCCGGTTGCCCGCTTATTTCAGGCTGGGTCGCGGAAAACCAGCGCAACTCGCTCGGCTTCTATGGGCGCCGGGGGTTGATCGTCAATGTGGGCGATCTGCGCCGGATCACACACGGCGGCCTCATCAAGGCTCGTAGCCGTGTAAAACGGGAGGGCGGCCGCATGATTCGTCGCCAGCGCGCCTACATCGCTGCGGCGCAAACAGGCATGGAGGATATTGTTCTCGCCATCCTAACAAGAGAGAAAGCGGCATGAACATCCAATACAGGCTGTTTTCCCATATATCCTCCTAATTCAGAGACTTGCCTCCATGAAACCAATTAACCACGCTCCCCGCCGAGACCGGCCTTTCCTTATCGCCGAACTGTCCGGCAATCACAATCGCTCCAAGGCGCTGGCCATCGACCTTATCAAGGCCGCAGCCAAGGCAGGCGCCTCAGCCATCAAGCTTCAGACCTACACGCCCGCGTGCCTGACCATCCGGGGCGCATTCACTATCACGGAGCCCAGCTCTCCTTGGCTGGGCCGTGAACTATACGACCTGTACGAGGAGGCCAGTACACCCTGGGAATGGCATGAGGAGCTCTTTCAGGTCGCCCGGGAGGAGGGCGTTCCCTGCTTTTCCACGCCGTTTAGCACCAAGGCTGTGGAGTTTCTTGAAACCCTGGGCAACCCGATCTACAAGGTTGCGTCTTTCGAGATCAACCATATCCCTTTGCTCCGGTGCGTGGCCGAGACCGGAAAACCCGTCATCATGTCCACCGGTGGCTCTACGGTTTCCGAGGTCGAGGAGGCGGTTAATACCTTGCGCAAGCATGGCTGCAAGGACCTGACGCTACTGAAGTGCACCAGCGCCTACCCTGCCGATCCAAAGGAAATCAACCTGTGCACCATACCTCATATGGCTGCACTATTCGGTTGCGATGTGGGGCTCTCTGACCACACGCTGGGCATTGGCGTGGCGGTGGCGTCCATTGCCTTTGGCGCCACCTGCATCGAAAAGCACTTAACGATGTCGCGCGCCGATGGCGGAGTGGATTCCTCCTTTTCCATGGAGCCGCAGGAATTTGCCAGCCTGGTGACGGAAGCCAACCGCGCTTTCGATGCGCTGGGCCGGGTGTACTACGGTCTGGAAGATGCCGAGGCAAAGGTGAGCGCTGGCAAGCGCTCTATCTATGCAGCACGAGCCATCGCGCGTGGCGAGGTGTTTACGGAAGAAAACCTTCGTATCATTCGGCCCGGATACGGACTGCATCCGCGCTATTTCCGAGACCTCCTGGGTAAGCCCGCCAGCCGCACCATTGCGCTGGGCGAGCCCTTGGGTATGCAAGACATTTCGTAGCCAGATACGGCGGGGCAAGGGTAGGGTAATTGATGGGTGCCACATATTGCTTCAAGAACTTCACGGATCTGACCGAACAGGAGTCGGATGAGGTGCTACGAGGCCGCAACGATTCGGAAGTGCGGCTCTGGATGACATCAGATAGGGTCATCGCGCCAGATGAGCACCGGCGATTCGTGGAGTCTTTGAAAGCGTCCACCACGCAGGCCTATTTGAAGGTACAGCGTAATGGACACTTCGTCGGCGTTTACTCACTAACTGATATGCACGAAGGGTCTGCGGTTGGTGGATTCTGGGTCTCCGCCTATGCACGTCAGCGTTTGCTAAGCCTGTGTGTAGTGTTTCAAAGCATTCGTTATGTGTTCGAGACATTTCCGGTCGAAATGATTCGCGGATATCAACTCAAGAACAACAGTTCAGTTGCGAAGCTGAACGCCATGCTTGGCTTCAGACTCGATGAGACACCTACCGACGCAGATCTGCGGATGAGTTACTTGAAGCTGACGCGCGACGTTTGGTCGAGTCGGGTCTCGTCCGAAGGAAGATTGCTGAAACTCATGGAAGCGGCAGAAAGTGGCGATGAAGAATAGCATTTACAACTATTTCACGGAGACGGTTGAACGCTTCGAGGAAAAGATGGCAGTCATTGAGGGTGATCAATCATGGACATTTAAACAGTTGCAGCAAGCCACTCACTCACTGGCTGGGGTGCTACTGCAAAGAGGTGTTCCTCAGAATGCTGTTGTCGCAGTGCTTCTGAAGAAGTCATATCGCGCGGTGGTGGCTGATCTGGCTATTACCGCCATTGGCAGCGCCTATATGAATCTGGATATCAAGAGTCCTTCCGCCCGTTTGGGACAGATTCTAGATGTCATAGGTCCTTGTTTGGTGATTACAGATGCGCAGGGCTTACAGGTGTTGTCTCAGATTCCTGATCGGAAGGTTCCGGTTCTTAACATCGACGAGATTCGCTCAAACGAGATGGACCAAGTGGACAATCCCGGTGAATCACGTATGACGTCACTCATCGACACAGATCCATATTGCGTCATTAACACCTCTGGATCAACGGGCATTCCCAAGGGGGTTGTTCTCAATCACCGCAGCTTCGTCGACTTCATGCATTGGAGCGTTTACGAATTGGATGTAAATGGACGCGAGGTTGTCGGATCCTTGTCTCCTATCATCTTTGATATCTTTAGTTATGAGCTTTGCATGCTTGTATTTAAGGGGAGCACACTCTTTCTGATCGACGAGCGCTTGGCACCCTACCCGGCAAAGATACTTGATGTTCTGGAAAAGAATCGGGTTAGCTTCATTTTTTGGGTGCCAACCATCATGGTGAATATCGCTAACATGGGGCTCTTGGACAAGTTCGCGCTACGAGACCTCAAGATGGTGTGGTTTGCGGGCGAGGTATTCCCGACGGTTCACTTCAATAAGTGGTTTGATCGGTTCCCGGATGTCCGATTCGTGAATCTCTATGGGCCGATAGAGATTACGCTCGACTGCACATTTCACGTTATCCGAGAGAGAATACCCGACGATCAGCCAATTCCCATCGGACGCCCTTGCCTTAATACAGCCTTACTCGTATTGAACGAGGACGGCACAGAAACTCCGGATGGCCAGATTGGTGACCTGTATGTTCGTGGCACATCCCTCGCTATGGGCTACTACAACAATCCGGAACAGACTGCCCGGGCCTTTATCCAAAATCCCCTGAACAAGAGCTATCCAGAGACCATCTACAAGACGGGCGATCTGGTCATGTGCCTTGAGGGTAAATACCATTTCAAGGGTCGCGCCGACACCATGATCAAGCATCTGGGATATCGAATCGAGCTGGCAGATATCGAGCACGCAATAACCAGTTCGATCCCGGCTGTGCGAAATGTGTGCGTCCTCTATTCGCAAAGCAAAAAGGAGATCGTCGCATACTGCGAGCTGCGAGAAGGTCTTACTTTCCAAACGTTCCGATCGGTCTTGGGGAAGAGGCTACCTGCTTACATGATCCCAGGTCGGCTGGAGGAGGTTGATCAGATGCCCATGAATTCGAACGGTAAGATAGACCGACTGCACTTCAAAAATTTACTTGAAGGGTAAGCTGGAGACATGGAATACCGAGGTCTCGAAATTGAAATTCGACGAATGGTCGACGATGACTTTGAATTGGTTCGACCTTGGTTTGACGACCCGGAAACTAGAAAGTGGTTGAAATCGGTTTACCGCTTGGGGAGATACAACCGGATTACGCATCAATTAAGTTTGAAGCAGAGGTCTAACTATTTGTGCATTGGGCTTGTCGGCAACGTGCCAGTTGGTTTGGTTGGTCTCAGCCAAATAGATCGACTCGATCGCTCGGCGATGGTATGGTACCTGACAGCAACTAACGAAATGCGAGGGCAGGGTATTGCGACAAGGTTGGTTAATCTGATTCTTAAAGAGGCGTTTGGACCCCTAACTCTGCACTCCTTACATGCCTCGGTTGTAGAGGACAACATCGCTTCGTGCAGAGTTTTACAGAAGAATAATTTCCGCTGCATAGGAGTCCAGAGAGAAAGTCACTCTGTGGGTGGATCATTTCATGATCGTTTAATTTTTGATTTACTTATTGGGGAGCAAACTTCTTAGAGAGCGAGGGTTGGTCGAGTATGAGCACACGTTGCTTACATGAGATTCAGGAACCGAACATGGAAATTCATGCAGCGATGGGTGTGGGCGGCGCCTATTTCATTTTCCGGGAACTCTCGTTTTCATACCCAGAGGCCCGACTCTGCGGGGTTCGCATCGTGAAGGAGAATACGGTCAGTGAGGAGTTGGATACAGAACTGCGGCAGTCCGCAAGCGCACCCGACTTACACCTAGTCGGAAATGACCTATACCTGATTCTCAACGATGGGGTTTTGGAGCTAACAAAATGGAGAAATTGATGAGTAGTCGTGTTGCGAAAATCATTCATTCTGTACGGCCAGAGATTCAGTTTAATTCAGGTCAAGACACGGAACTTTTTGGCGTGCTGGATTCCCTAGACATAATTTTGATTGTCGAGGAACTGGAGAAGCAGTTGGGCATTTCTATCGAAGCGGAGCAGATCGTTCCGGAGAACTTCGCGTCGTTGCGTATCCTTGAGGCTTTCGTCGAGGGCTGCAAGCGATGAACCTGCGGTTTAAGGGGGCGCACATCCAAGGCATCCAATTGGTGTTGCCTGCGCGTGAGGTTAGTTTCGACAGCGAAGCCAACTCCTACGATTTTTCTCCGCAACAGTCGGCGAAGCTTAAGCTCGTGATGGGGTTCGACCGACGCAGAGTCGTCGCCGAAGGTGTCACTTGCTCGGACCTGGTTACCGCTGGATTTGAAGCCCTGACGCGTGACGACCTGCTTGACCTAAATACATTGGATGCCCTGATAGTCGTTACCCAGACTCCTGACTACCTCATCCCAGGGACGAGCTATGTTATCCATAGGCGGCTTGGGATGCGTCAGGATATGTTGTGTCTTGACATAAACCAGGGTTGCGCGGGGTTCATCGTCGGCCTCACGGTTGCGTTCTCGCTTTTGTATCAAAAGGGGATTCGGCGAGTGGCGCTGGTCAACGCCGACGTGGTCAGTCGTCTGGTCGCCCAGGGCGATCGAAACAGTCGCCCCATCATCGGGGATGCAGCTTCGATCACGATTGTCGACGCGACATCCGACTGCGACGAGATCTATGGGAACATCAAGGTCGATGGTTCTGGCTGGGACGCTCTGATGGTGCCGGCTGGGGGAATGAAAGTCCGACCGAGCCCTCAAACAGCCATTCCTGAGGTCGACGCAAGTGGAAATGCCAGAGCGCTTGATAACCTGATCATGAGGGGCGACGCGGTGTTCAACTTCGTCATGAAAGAAGTTCCGCCGATGATCCAGTCGCTACTTGAAGATGGTGGCGTGACGGTTTCGCAGGTGGACAGCTTTGTATTCCACCAGCCCAATCCATTCATGCTTAGAAAACTGGCCGAGAAGCTCGGTGTTCCGCAGAGCAAGATGCCCATGGACCTGGTGCGTCATTTTGGAAACTCCAGTGGCGTCAGCATTCCGGCCGTGCTTTGCACAAGCTTTGACGCGTCGTATTTTGCGCGATCGCGTTTAATGTGTCTCGCCGGATTTGGCGTCGGGTTAACCTGGGGTTCGCTGCTCATGCCTATGAGCAATATTTCTTTTGCAAGAGTATTGGAGGTTTAAATGGAAAAGCTTGTAGCCGAACTGTGTGAGATCCTTGAGGTAGTGGAAGTGCCGCTGGATGCCCGCTTTGAGGATTTACCGGAATGGGACTCCCTTAATGCGCTCAGCGTCATCGCGCTACTGGATTCATGCTATGGGATCCAGATCGACGCCGCGGGACTTCAAAAGTTTGGCAGTATCAATGAGTTCGTACAGCATGTTCTCGCCAGCCGGAAATAAGGCAGGCTACACCCTTATAACGGGGGCGACCTCAACTATCGGTGCGGCAGTGGCGCGCCGCCGGTCCTCCACGGATCGGTTGCTGCTTCACGGGCGCGACACTCAGGCTCTGGATGCCCTGGCCGCGGAATTAGGCGCTGTTACTGAGGTGCGGACTTGGTGTAGAAATCTGGCAAGCCCAGAGGGACTCCATGCGGAATTTCTCCAGTTGCTAGAGTCGGGCGACATTCACGTCGAGCGGGTTGTTCATGCTGCAGGGCATCTCAAGATACTTCCGCTTCGTTCGTTTGAACTAGTGGACACGATGACCATCTTCAATGTGAATGTGTTCAGCATTATTGAGATTCTCAGGGTTTTGGCGCGCAAACCCCACCGCGAGTACTTGCATTCAGTCGTATTGATGTCAGCTCTATTCAGCAAATTTGGAGACAAGGGTAACGCAGTTTACTCATCATCCAAGGGCGCGCTCAACAGTCTGATCAAGGGGTTAGCAGTTGAATTCCCCCAAACAAGATACAACGCTCTAATTCTTGGGGCTGTGAGAACACGCATGACCGAACATTTGTTTTCCGAAGGTGACGACAGCCAGCGTTTCGCCCGCTATTTGCTAGGCACGGGGCATGCCAACGACGTCGCCGATGCGATCAATTTCCTGCTCAAGGATGGGCTTTGGATGACCGGCCAGGAGATCTTTCTGGACGGTGGGGCATCCGTCGCCTGACTTATTTATAAAACCAAGGGTATGCAGTGGAAAGTTATCTTTTCAAACACGATGGTGAGCTGATTTCGTCGGCAGCATTACGGCGCATCTTGCGTGAGTTGCAGGCTGACCAGTGTGATGTACTCTATATCCATACCGGTATGCAGTTCGGCTTGCCCAACCTGGAGATGGGCCGATCCGGCCTTCTCGAAGCCATTGCAGAGGTGCTCTATGGGATGGCCGTGCCCACTTTGATCATGCCCTCTTACACCTTCAGTTTTTGCGATGGACAATTGTTCGACCGAGCAAAATCTGCAAGCCCGATGGGGGCTCTAAACGAGTACATGCGGGTGAGGCATCAATGGATGCGTTCTTGTGATCCACTTATGTCTAATATTTTGCATGGTGAGGAGCGCGGTCTGCTGACACAAATTGGCAAACATTCGGTCGGACGTGACTCCACATTCGATCTGTTGTCCTCCCTAAACGCGAAAGTCAAATTTCTGTTTCTGGGACCTCGCATTCACGATTGCTTCACTTATATGCATTACCTTGAGGCATTTAAACAGGTGCCCTATCGATATGACTTTACATTTACGGGCTCCATTATCGATGGAACCCGCCGCTATGAGGACAAGTACACGTTATACATTCGTGACGAAGGCGTCCAGGCGGGCGGTGGTGCGAAGATTTACGAGAATATGCTGATAGAGCGGGATTTGGCAGGATTTGAGCGCGTGGGTGGCGGGGCGATTACCGTTGTTGATCTGGATTCAGCGCGTAGTCTGTATCTTGAGCTACTTGAGATCTCGCCCAATTTCTACATCGAGGAGGTCTTCGGCCAAGCAGTACGTCCGACTTCGTTGGCGCCAAGAAAGATGGTCGCGCTTTGAGTCTATCGCGTTACGTTGAAAAATTTTGACCCTCATTGGAGTCGACCTTGAGAATCACCCACTATAGCAATTCATTCATCTCGGTAAGGACGCAAGGAGAGCACATTGTGTGCGATCCATGGATAGGTAAAGCGAATACAGGAGGCTGGCAGAGTTTTCCAGAGTTCCCTGTCGATCAACTCGCGCGTCACTTGTCAGATGCACGCTGGGTCTACCTTTCACACCTTCATGATGATCATTTTCACCCCGAGACCCTCAAGTCCCTGAATCTACTAGACCGAGAATTCATCTTAAAGCGGTTTCCAGCACCGGTGATGCGGGAGCGACTAAATAAACTCGGGGTGACGCGCATT
This sequence comes from Hahnella aquatica (SeqCode), assembly GCF_965194505.1. Classification (GTDB taxonomy): domain Bacteria; phylum Pseudomonadota; class Gammaproteobacteria; order Burkholderiales; family Burkholderiaceae_A; genus Hahnella; species Hahnella aquatica. The sequence goes on from NZ_OZ239144.1 coordinate 1,545,517, forward strand.
AGAGAGTTTGATCCCTTCACGATAAATCAGGTCGGCTCCTTTGACATCGCTATCTTTCCGCAGATGACCAGCAACTCATCTGGGCTAGATGATGCCGTGAATTACGATTTAGACACGTCAATTGTCTTAAAGGCAGATGGCGAGGTTTTTTTTAACCAAGTTGACAACCCCCTTTCAACAGTTGATTTGGAAGAGGTGCGAAATTGGATCTTGAGGTCGTTGGGCCCCATCGACATCTGCTGCTTAATGAGTGGCGCTGCCAGTGAATACCCTCACCTATTTCTCGGTATTGATCAGGTCAGTGAAAAGCGGCGTATCGTAGATGAGTCGCTTACTAAACTCGTGAGATGGTTGGAATTATTGGCACCCAAGTACTACTTCCCCGCCGGCGGAACTTATTTAATTCCGGGTTGGCTGAGTCGCTTCGGGGAGAATGTTGCGCAACCGGAATTTCATGAGATACGACAACTAATTGAGAACCTAAAGCTCGAGGTGCGTCCTCTCAAACTAGAGGGTGGCTTTTCTATAGATGTATCCACACACAAGCAATTCGATCCTGATGTAAGCCCGATCGAGCCGGACTTGGAGACCGCTATTCGCATGCACAGGTCCGATCCTTATGACTACGAGACTGTTATACCTCCACAATTTACAAGGATCATTGAGATTCTGGCTACTGCTCGAGAGAACTGGTTGAGGAAAATTCAGGAAGCCGAGCTTCATGTCTCGCAGTCGATCCGATTCGAGATCTACAACGAACTTGCTCTGAGGGAGGATGGACCTGACGAAGAGCGTAGACTAGGAAGCTATCAACTTTTCGAAACGAGTAATAAAGAGGCCGGAAACCTTATAATCCACATTGACCAGCGTGCCCTGTACGGCTGCCTTACTAGGCGCTTTGTTTGGAATGGGGTACTAGGGTCACTATGCCTCTTCGAGCGAAAGCCAAATCGACACTTTCCAACGGATTTTTTTTCATTAAACTTTTTGACGCTTACCCATGATCAAAAAAAGGCCTTTTCCTCTAATTGAGGATTTGGTTCTAGAGGCCCCCATAAAGATTTCAAGTATTCTTGCCTCTCTTATTATTGACTGAATTTTTGTTTACTATGTCGAACCCATGTCCGGCGCGCTAACCTAAAATGCCTTTATTGATCGGTTAAATAGAACCTACCGACACGAAGTCTTAGGCGCTTGGCTCCTCTCTGACCGTGGAGAGGTCTGTGAGCTTATCGAGGGGTGGATGAAATATTACAACGAGGATCGGCCCCATAGGGCTAACGAGAAGTTGCCACCCGTTCAGAGCTGGCAACACCCCACACCAGTAGAAATGTCCCCCATCAGAGTTTCTACTAGACGGGGGAGACTACACAACCCCTACACTGCTGTATCTAAGAGAGATTAAGTGAAGTTCAATCGTGTTATGTTTTAGCATCACCAAGAGCGCATGCTCCGAATCAGCCAATTCAAGGAAATTTTTATGCAGAAGAACGATCGGACCCCGAATCACGATGCGCCAGGTAATCTAGTAGTCTTGTCTTCAATTGAGATTCATAATTACCTTGAGCGAGCAATTCCAGAGATAAAAATTATGGAAGAGAAAATTCTATCCTCGTCGTCTATTGCGAGTGTTCTGACGGAGATAAATCAATTAAGTGATGGCCTGGATCTCATCAACGTGTATCTAAATTCTCTTAATTCTATCGGCCTAGAATTAAGCGCCGACGTTTCAAAGCTTATTACGAACTTGTCAGAATCCGTCACGTCCCTGCACGATTTCATGCAAGACGGGGACGCTCGCTCAATGGGCGCGTCACTAACGCACGAACTGCTGCCAACCTTGGCAGAGATCCAAGTGCTCTCATTCAACTTAAGCCAGAGCAAGTAAAGGCAAATGAATCGCGAGATTGCATCCGACGCCGAGTTGGTTAAGTTCTGGGAAAAGAACAGAACTGGCGTACCTGAGGAGCACTCGCTTCATCGGTTGATTAACTCCTCTTCTCTCCCGACCTTGAGAGATGTTGGCATCAGGTTCTTCCGGAACACTGAATCAGGAGAGGTTGTTACACAGTACGTCGTCGACAAGTCGCGAAGATTGTTCTCAGAAAGCCCTTACGGAGCGCGGTCAGCTGCCCAAAGGCAGCTCGACGAGGAGTTGACCGAGGATGCCTCATCACTTACGTTCCTAGTCGTCATCGGCGTTGCATCCGGTCACTTCCTGTTGGAGTGTTCTCGGCGAATCAAGCCAGAGACGCTACTTATTGTCATAGAGCCAAATGAAGAGACCTTGAGGGCGTTTTTTTTCTGCGGGAGTTTTAATGAAGTTATCAGTAGACCAAAAACAATCTGGCTATTTGGGCAGGAACCTAACACCTGTGCGGACGCGATTACGAGCCTGATTGACCCTGTCACAGTAAAGCTCTGGAAGATATTGCATCCAGCGTCATCTGAAGATTTTTATCCAAATTTTTTGATTGATTTTCTAAGTCGCCTTAAGTCTGGAACGACGACACAAAAGCTTGGATTTCTCACGGGGCTAACCCAGGGTGAGAAGTTTTTCTCAAATTCCATTCTCAATATCTCAAATTCTATTAATTCCCTTACGGTGTCCTCGGCGAAAGGCCTGTGGCTCGGCCGGCCAGGGGTTCTTGTTGCAGCTGGCCCCTCGCTAGAGAAGCAACTACCAATACTGAGATCAATACAAGACGAGGTTCTTCTTGTTTGCGTGGGTCCGGCTTGGAAGACGTTACGGGCAGCTGACGTGAAGCCGCATTTTGTTGTGTCAATCGATCCTTTTGACCCCAATTGGACTCACTTTGAAGGACTTCAGGCAGATGGGGAGATACTTTTGACGGATTTCTGTAATAACGTGAGAATTATTGAGACGTTTGAAGGTATTCGGATGTTCTGTCACTCAGGCGATGACCGCGACGAGCTTAGCGAATTTTTCACGCGCACTAAGTATGGCAGCCTTGGAACGGGGGGCTCCGTCGCGCATACGGCTTTTAATTTTTTGCGTCACATCGGAGCTTCGCCGATTATCCTTGTCGGGCAAGATCTAGCTTACACCGGCGGTATTTCTCATGCTCGTGGACACACAGGTCGTTCGACTCTCTCGGAGGACAAGGCTCAACGACCCGACAAGTTTCGCTCGGTTCTTGCGTATGGTGGGGTAGGAACAGTTGAGACGAACGAGCAGATGGACGTCTATCGACTATGGTACGAGCGGCTCCAGGATAAGACGGGAGTCATCAACTGCACCGAGGGTGGAGCCAGGATTCAGGGCATTCCGGAAGCGGAGCTTTTGGACACGATCGAGTCCGTGGAGCGAGTCTCAAAGAAGGAACTCCTCAGATTTTCTACTCTAACACCGGTTTTTACCCCAAGTGAGGCGGAGTGCGCCCTCAACAGAATCAGAGCATTCTGTGAAGAGCTCTCCAACTTGAAGACAGATGCAATGGAAGCTTCGAAGCTTTTGGGGCGAGTTCAACGGCTATGGTCTGAGAGTGGTGGGTCACGAGATCTAGCCGAGGCCAAGATGACTTTTAACGCACAGGCTAAGAAAATTGAGAGCATCGAATCCAAGGTTGATTTGGTAATGACATCTTTTCTGCGAATTGAAACGTTCTCTCATCGCAGAGCGAGTGTACTCAGCGACGATGACGAAAGTTCGAAACTTCTGAACAATGTGATGCTTTACGAGAAGATCCCTGAGGCATGTGACCGTGCTATTAAACTTTTTGAGTTGGCTCAGGATGATATAAAAGAAAGGGTTGGTGCTATTCGCACCAACCCTTCTCACACAAGCCAGTCCTAACTTACTATTACTGCAGCAGAGCCAGTACAGACTGCTGCTGAGCGTTGGCTTGGGCCAACATCGCGGTTGCTGCCTGGCTGACGATCTGTGACCTTGCCAGCTTCGTAGATTCAACGGCATAGTCCGTGTCTAGAATCCTACTGCGGGAATCCGCCAAGTTTGTTGATGTTACCGTCATGTTATCAATGGCGGACGTCAGTCTGCTAATTGTGGCGCCAATATCGGCCCGCCCCTGATTTACAGACATAATTGCCGCATCCAGCCCCATGATCGACTTTGTGGAGTTGTCTTGGTTATTAATGTGGAGCGACTGAAGGACCTCCCAACCGCGAGTGGCGTTTGCGGTTGTCTCGACGTAGCCCAGAATACTCTGGTCTTGATCGAGGCTGTTGGTCACGGTGAAAGCTGTTCCCTTCACCACGGAGGTGAGTGTAATCACCCCGGCTGCGGAGGCCACTGCCGTAAGAACGTTTCCAAGTTCCGAGTCGAGTGCAATTGCGTCTGCAATAGCTGAGGCTAGAGAGGTGTGCAGCATATCGTTGCTGTTAATCGTCACTGAGATGACGCTGTCATTGACAGTGAACCGAACCACGGTCCCGGATAGTGCCACGCCGCCACTCAATGCCTCTGTAGATGCCTGAATGGTGATGGTCCCAGCTTGGAAGGTGGAATCGGAGTCGTGGTAGTCGCCAAAGTGATGGCGAACGATCTGACCTGCATTTGCACCAACTTGAAATGCCATCAGACCGCTTACGCCACCCGTCACGGCCGCCTCGGTGGTAACGCCTGCAACGCCTTGGTTTCCGCGGAATGTTCCATCCAGCAGGTTTACTCCGTTCCACTGCGTGTTTTTGACAATGCGGTTGAATTCAGACTTGAGGGATTGGAATTCCGCATTTAAGTATTGACGATCCTCTGAAGTGTTCGTGTCTGATGCGGACTGGACTGACAATTCACGCATGCGTTGAAGCATGTTAGTCATTTCTACCATCGAGCCTTCAGCCGTTTGCAACAGTGCGATTGCGTCATTCGCGTTTTTGACGGACATGTTCAAACCCCGCACCATGGAGCTCATATGAGTGCTGATGGCTAAGCCGGCTGCGTCGTCCTTTGCGCCGTTGATCTTCTGTCCAGTCGACAGACGCTCCATGGCAGTTGCCATATCGCGTCCAACTTTGACACCAGACTGCTGCGCCACCAAAGCTTTAATGTTTGTATTCACAACTGACATGGTCTTTCTCCTTCAATGTTAGGAAGCAATCTCAGAACGACCGATGTCTGTTCTGATGCTCTCTGAATCGGCAAGTGTTTGCCGCGCTTTAGTCGATTGATCAAAAAATGTCGTCATACAGCACGCCTTTGAGGTCCTCAATGCTGTGCGCAACCCGAATCACCACTTCGGGGGGCAACTGCCGAACCACCTCGCCGGTGGATTGCTTGCGCACCGTCACGATCTCCCGGTTCAGGCGCTCGTCGTACGAGAAGCCCAAATCTCGCTGCATTGTTTTCATCTGCTCGTTCAACTTCGCCACAGCCTCCTGAATCTGCTCGGAGAGCTTTACTGGATCGATGGAAAGCATGGGCAGCGGCTTCGAGACATCTGCCTTGGTCTCCGCCATTTTGGCTTCTGCTTTATCGGGCGGTGAGGTGACCGCGCGAACAGCCCCCGCTCCTTGGCTGCCGCTCACTTGATTAACCAGAGATTCCATAAGGCACCGCCCTTTCGAATAACGTCAAAGGGCGATGGCAGATGCCAAAACCCTTTTCTCACGTTTGAAGCATCGGAAGCGCAAACGGGAACTTGAGGGCCGAGCCTCAAATTCCGACTAAATTACTTGGGAATTGTCTGCGGACTAGTTCTTGTAGGCGGCCATCATGGCGTCAAAGGTGCCCTTTAGGCTATCTCGGGTGGCATTGGCCTGCCCAACAATGGAATCCATCACCCCGAACTGCCTAGAATATCGGGCCAACAAAGCCTCCATTCGCGTTTCCAGTGATTCGAGGTCCTTTTTGTAGCGGTCTAGCTGTTTATTTGCACTATTGGTCTGGGCCATCACCACACCGTCGGTCTTGAGCATGTCGTTGATGGTCTTGATGGCGTCCCCAGCCAAACCCCTGTTTGCCGTGCCCAACTCCGACTGGTTGTTGGTGTTGGCACTCAGGGCCAAGACCATGGCGTCGAACTTGCCCTCGAGCGCCGCGGTGAGTTCGTCGGCCTTGAGTTCCATTTTTCCCTCGCGGGTGATCGAAATGCCCAGGTCGCGAAGCGTGGAGACCTCCGTGCCGGGAGTGCTGGAGGGGCCAGTAAACAGCGCACGAATCTTGTTCCGAATGCCCCTGGCGGTGGAATCATTGGCCAATGAGCCGCTGAAGACGTCTTCGGGGTCCTCCGTGTTCTTCGGGCCCGTGAGGATATCCAGATCAGACATTGCATCGTTGTACGCGGTAACCAGGCCTTCGAACTTAGTTCGAACAGAATCGAGGTCTCGGGTAAGGGTGAGCACCTCGGCGCTGCTGGTGGTGCGTGTGAGGTTGAGTGTGACCCCAGGAATGGCATCGGTGATGTTGTTCGTGGTTCTGGTAATCGGCACCCCATCGATCTCAATAGAAGCGTCCGAGGCCGACTGAACTGAGGAAAAGGCCATGGCCGCAACGGTCGTGCCGGGAACAAAGGGTTGATCCTCGCTTACGGCCATGGTCACACCAGTGGCATTGGCCGAAAATGATGCATCGGGAGCATAACCCTCGGTCGCATCATGTGTAAACAGGAGGGTGCCGTTGCCGCTGTCGGTCAGGACACGGCCCGGGAAACTGAGGAAAGTCGCGCTGGAGTTAAGCCTCGCGTGCACCTTTGTAGCAACCTGCGCCGCGGTATCCCCCGCCTCCACATCAACTGAAACACCCGCAACAGTGATGGTGCCAGACGCAGATGCGGCACCAAAAGTCAGCTTCTGGCGTTCGGCGGTGCCGTCGCCCTTGTCACCTGTCATTGTGAAGCTACTGGCGGCACCGGTCTCACCTGTAAGCACGATCTTGAATGGATTGCTGGCGGCACCGGTATTGAGAAGCTGCGCAGTAACGCCGAGGCCGGCAGAGTTGATGGCCCCAACAACTGAGCCTGCCGTGGCGTTGGCTGCACTGATGCTGATCGTGGTGGAGTCGCCCCCATTCTTGCGAAGATAGAGGTAGAAGGGCTCCCCGCCGTTGATCGCAGTGGTCGCCGCCGCGAATCCGGTATCGGACAGGCGCCGCTGCGCCTTGGCCAGGCTTAACACCTCAACGGAATAAGCCCCGGGCAGCGCACTCGACGTCGCGGTGGCGCCAAAGGCAGTGGAACCTCCCGTCGACACAGCAAGGCTGTTGAAGTCCGTTGCATCGTTGAGGCCCTGAAATGCGGTCTTCAGATTATTCAAAATGGCCATGGCTGCGCCGTAGCCGGAGATTCGCGCCTCGGTCTTCTCAATCTTCTTGTTGATGAGATTTTCTTTGGGCGCACGCTCCGCATCGACCAGGCTCTTGGCCAAAGATTTAGTATCAACCCCGGAACCGGCGCCAAAGGCGCTCACAAAGTTGGTGTCAACTGCCATGGTGTTGAGTCGCCTGAATCATCTTGTTGGGAATCGGCCTGGCGCCGAAAACTTGAGTCATGTGCATCAGCGGATGTATTCAAAGAGGCTCAGCCTCGAAATCTGGGCAAAACTGGCCTGACTGGCCTCCAGCGCCAGCATCTGCTTTTGCATCTTGGTCACAGCCTCGGTGTAATCAAGGTCTTCTGCTTCACTGAGTACCAGCTGCAGTTGAAGCCTTGTTTCTTCCAGCACGGCGCGCTGCCCCGTCACCACATTCATGTCAGACCCCACCCGAGCGATCGAGAGGGACACACTGTCTGAAAGGTTGGTGAGCTCAGCAATGCCTCGGTTCATGTTCGCTCGATCGGAGGATCGGACCGCAGCCACCAGATCCTGAACACTTTGGAAAAAGCTCACACCAAACTGGCTGCCATCGGCATCGGTCCGCACCACGCGATCGAACACCTGAGTGCCGGTGCGGTTGGCCCTCAACTGGCGCTGATCGCCCACATCCACGAGGTTGACGGTTTCGTCGCCTTGGTAGATCACTTCGCCATCCGCCTGCTGAGAGAACGCCGGGGTAAACACCCGCGAACCACTGAATAGATACGCTCCATTGGCGTCTCGGGTGTTCGCAAAGGACAGCAGGTCTTCTTGAAGGCCCTGCATCTCAATGGCTATGATCTCTCGGTCTTTGGGGCCGTTGGTGTCGTTCGAGGCCTGAATGGCGAGTTCCTTGAGCCGGGTGAGCAGATTGCTCACCCCTTCAAGGGCAGTTTCCTCGGTCTTCAAGCGATTCTCGGTGGTTTGAATGGCCTGCTCGAAGCTCTCTTGGCGGGCGATCACGCTCTTTAAGCGTTGAATGCTCACGGCCTCCTCAGGCGCATCACTGGGCCGCAGCACATTCTTGCCGCTAGAGAGCTGGGCCTGAGACTGGGCCAACTTGGACTGGCTGGTGGTCATCTGGCTCACAGCCCGGTCGTATAGGTAAGTAGTGGAAATCTTCATGGTTTAGCCCAATCAACGAATGCCGAGAATGGCGTCAAACAGTACGCTGGCGGTTTGCATCACCTTGGCCGAGGCCTGGTAGGCCTGCTGGAACCGAATAAGATCAGCCGCCTCCTGGTCTAGGCTCACGCCAGAGACCTTGTCTCTGGCCTGCACGGCCTGGTCTTTCACGACCTCGAGCGCCTGCTTGGCAATGCCAGCCTGAAAGGCGACGTTGCCGGTGTCACCCACCAGGTTTCCGTAGGCTTCCGAGAGCGTATACGTGCCCCCCACCACACGCTGGTTCTGGAGTTCGCCCAAACGAAGGGCGGTCCCGTTGTTGCCAATGCCGTCCTGGTTGCCGTCCACCAAAAAGCGATCGCCCGCCACGGGCTCCGCATTGAGCCGCAGGGTCACGCCCCGATAACTCACGCCATGGGCAGGGTCGAAGACCCGCTCGGCCACAATGGTATTTGTGAGCACGTCCCGAATTTCGTAGGTACCCTCGCCCGTGAAAGACACCTCGAAGGGCTCTGCGCGCAGAGTCTCCACTGCATCACGGCTTCCTTCTTCGAAAGTAGCCCCAAGTCGAAAGCTTGCGCCAGACTCGCCCTGCGCAAAGACCAACAAGTCCTCTTTCACCTCTCCAACGAGGTACACACCTGTTCGAAAACCCAAGGCGGCAAGCTGATCCGTGCCACCCGTCTGGCCCAGCCCAAGCCGAATCTGACTGTCCCGGGCATCTGGATTGGACGGAATGTCCACATAGGCATCTCGAATGGTCGAGACCAGTACAGACGGCGTTGTCGATGTCGTCTTAACGGCCGCCACCAAATCGACATTCTCTTCATCGATTCGATAGGTGATGGTTACCCTGCCCTCGTGCACGGAAACAGAGCGGCCAGACTGTGGTCCGAACGCGGCAGACTCTCTTAAGGCTGCGGCAACCTTGGTGGCCACTTGATTCGCGGTCTCACCCAACACCAAGGGCACAGAGATGCCACCAACAGAAATACTTCCCTTGGCGTCCACAGCACTCGAGAAGTTGATGGCCTGCTGCTCACCGACATTCTCCATCTCGCGAGTAAAAGTTAGAGACTGTTTGGCAACTTTGTCTTCAAGAAAGTCATTGACGGTCACGGTCACGCCAAACGTCTTTGAGAACTCCTCGAGTGCGCCTCCCCGGGCATAGGCACTGGGCACACCAAGCACCCGGTTATAGCTGTGAGCATCAAAATAGGCCTTCAGGTGCGTCGCGTCGAGCGAGTACTGACCATTCGTAGCTGCCCCAAAGGCATTCATTGTCGTTCCAGGAAGAGGAAGGTCTAGGGTGACCTGATCCCCGACATCATTCGTGCGCGTCAACTGGAGCTTGGGGCCGCCCGAACCATCATCGACAAGTTTGAGTTGACCAAGTGCCACACCGTTGAGGTCGAAGTCTCCCTCGTTGTAAATCACATCGCCAATGGCAGCCTTGATGTCACCGATGGCTGTGCTGGTTACGGAGGCTGGCGTGCGCTCGATGGCGCCATACACATGGTCCAGGGTCAGTTGAGGGACTTCCTGTACGTCGGCTCGAACACCATAGAACAAGTCCATGCCCCGATAGGAATCACCTCCAGCCACATTCAAATACTGGTGAGAATATGTGGCCCCCGCCGAGAAAGTCACTCCAGCCAGGCGAGACAGACGAAGCGCCTCCTCCCCGGCCTCATCGTAAAGCGCCGCCATCTCCACATCGGTCAGCTCATCTCGGCCCAGGCGATCTTTTTCCACCTGTATCCGCTCCGCGGAGGGCTCATAGAACTGCCCCAGCAAATGGCGCCCATCGCGGGTCATCACCTGCAGGTTGAGCGGCTGGGTTCCAACCTCACCCAAAAACAGCGTGGTGTCTTTGTAGCCTGCGGGCACGATGGCAATCGGTGTGGCCTTGGGGCCACTGAAACGCACGGCCTCAGAAGCCAGAATGTTGTTGTCCAGCCGGTCGAAGTCGGGGGCGTCGCCCACCACGCTGTCGAGCCACAGGCCGCGGTCGGCGCTGAAGTCCTCAGGAGTCTCGAACAGGCTGGCGCTCACCTTGCTGGGGTTGAACTGGTTTTCAATCACCCGGAACCGTGCAGCAGCGGCCACGCGGTTGGGGTCATCCACCGCCACGCGCAGGCCAGCCGAGGGTGAGTTTGCAATGTTCAGGAACAGAATCTCGCCGTCTTTGGCCTCGCCAGAGAGATCGAGCTGAATGCCATTCAAGGCCACGCTCTTGGTGCCCGTGGTGGTCTCTCCCGACACGGTGTCGGTGAGTGTCCACTGGCCACGGCTGATGATTTCATCAATACGGCCACCGTCACTGCTGGTGCTCACCTGAAGGTTGAAGGCGCCCAACACATCGCTGGTCACCAGCAAATCGGTGCCCGTGCCGTCGTCCACATTGATCTGCAGGCCAAAGGCACCACCAACAGAGGAGCCATTACCACCCTCCAGGAACGTACGCAGCTGCGCTTGTACTTCGTCCAGGTCGATATCGGCACCCTCGGCCAGGGTGGTTCCGGCATCCGAGCCAGTCGAGAGCGCACCGGAGACGGTCAATCGCCTCTCGGCCCCGTTTAGGTTCACGGTGATCTGCTCACCCACCTTGAACTGGCCCATGAGCACCACGTTGTTGATCTGCCCGGCGTTGGCCCGGTAATCCAGCCGCAGCGTGTTGGCGGAATAGGTGGCCAAGTCCAGCACGCTGGCGCTGTATCGCACGTCCGTGTCGCCACTGTTAGAGACCATCGAGAACTGGGGGTCGATTCGGAAGAGGTCGCCGCCGTTGCGGCCTTCCAGGTCAATGCCCTCGCGGTGGATGGCATTGGCCTCAATGGCCAAGGTACGCGCCAGGTTGTCCAGCCCCGTGAAGCTGGGCTCGAGCAACTGGCTGCGGAAGTTCATCAGCCCCGAAATGCTGCCCCCGGAGAATCCAAACACGGTCTCTGCCCGGGGCGAGGCGGCATCAATCACGAGGTCTACCTTGCCCACCGACGAGGGGTTCATCACAGCCGTGACGCGCCGGAAGGTGTCGCCATTCACAATTTCTCCGCCGCTGGATGAGGCCCCAATGGACACCACCACCTGGCCGTTGCTGCGCTCGGTGACCTGCACCTTGGCAAGCGCCGCCATCTGGCGAAGAATCTCGTCGCGCTGGTCCATGATGGCCGGCGGCTGACGTTCGATGATCTTGGTCTTGCCCAACTGGGCATTGACCAGTGCAAGCTGCCCACTCAGGCTGTTGAGCGAATCGGTCTCGCTCTTCAAGGCCTCGGCGGTCTCTTGGGCCACCAGGTTCAACTGGGTATTAAGCCCCTGGAAGCGAGAGGCCAGGGCCTCGGCCTTGCTGATGAACTGGGCCCGCAGAATGATGGAAGAAGAATCGGTGGCGAGCTGCCGGGCCGAGTCAAAAAATTGGTCGAACGCCGAGAGCAGGCCCACCTCTTCATTGCCCATGATGTCCACCACGCGATTGGCGTAGTTCACCAGCGGGCCTTGGGTGCCGAGTTCGGTGTTGGCATTGCGAAGGCTGTTCTCAATGAAGGCATCGTAGAGCCGCTTGATGCCCGTGACGTTCACACCGGTGCCCAGGTAGCTCGTGCCGTAGGAGCGCGGCGCGTTTTCAATGAGACCCGCCTCTTGCCGGGTGTAGCCCGCGCTGTCTACGTTGGCGATGTTGTTGGCCACCGTGCCCAGGGCACGCTGGTAGGCCGCAACCGCGGAGCCGGCAATGGAGACGAGGTCACTCATGGCTCATGCCCCGCGCTAGCGGTGGCCCCCCATCATCTTGTTGAGATCGATGGGCAGGTTGGTCTTGGCCTTGGGCAGGGCAAGGCCCGAGGCCAGCTCCACGTTCAAGGGCAATCCTTTTAACTTTGGCGCTACAGGCAGCCCCTTCTGGGCCGATTCCTTCAGTAAGGCCATGCGCCCGGCCAACACTTCTGCGGTGGCGGGGTCGGCCGAGGGGTCCACATGAACCTGGCCCGGCTGATTGCGCTCAAAAGATTTCACGAGCATGTCGGCCAGGCCCACGCCGCCCTTCTTGGCCATCTCTTGGGCAATTTCTTGGTCAAAGAGGGCCTCGTAGGTCTTTGTGGTGGAAGACCCCATGAGGTCGCCCTCTTCGTTCGAGGCCGTGGCCTCCCGCATGGTCTTGATCATGATCTGCAGAAACATGGACTCAAACTGCTCAGCCGCCTTGCGAAGTGCCGGGTTGCTGGCGGCGTCTTTGGTCTGCGCTGCCTGGGCCCGCAACTGACCAAGGCCTTGGAAGTCCAAGGCGCTGCGGACATCTCCGGATTCGTTCACGTTCACCTTAGATCACCACCAGTTCAGCTCGCAGGCTGCCCGAAGTCTTGAGCGCTTCCAGAATGGCGATGAGGGCCGAGGGCGTTGCGCCCACTTGGTTCACCGCGTCCACAATCTGGCGAAGGTCCACACCCGGCTGGAAAAGGAACATGGGGCGAAGCGGCTCGGCCACTTCAACGTCGGCATTCTGAACCGCCTGGGTCTGGCCGCCCGTACCACCAAAGGACGGCGGCTGGCTCACCTCGTTGGTGGCGGCCACCGTCACCGAGATCGTGCCGTGGGAGACGGCTGCGGCCGTGACCTTCACATTGCGGCTGATCACCACCGTGCCGGTGCGCGAGTTCACAACGACCTTGGCTGGTGGCTCACCGGGGGTGACCTGAAGGTTCTCCACCATGCTCATGAAGGAGACCCGCTGGCTGATGTCTTGCGGCGCACGAATGGCAATGGAGACAGGGTCTAGGGCCTTGGCCACATCCCCACCGAAGGTCTTGTTGATCTCATTCACAATGGCCGTGGTGGTGGTGAAGTCCGAGGCATGCACGTTAAGCAGCACCAGCTCGGCGGTGTCAAAAGGCGTGGCCACTGAGCGCTCCACAATGGCGCCACTGGGCACGCGGGCTGCGGTTGGTACACCTCGGGTGACCCGGGAGCCCGCAGCTTCCTCGTTCACACCGGTGGCCGTGAGCGCACCCTGGGCCAGTGCATAGACCTGGCCGTCCACACCGCGCAGGCTGGTGAGGATGAGCGTGCCGCCCCGCAGGCTCTTGGCCTTGCCAATGGCCGACACATTCACATCAATTCTCTGGCCCGGCTTGGCAAAGCCGGGCAGTTCGGCCGTCACCATCACGGCCGCCACGTTTTTCACATCCAGCTTGCCGCCACTGGCGGTGTCGAAGTCCCCCAAGGAGCCATCAATGTTCACGCCCAGGCGGCCGAGCATGGCCTTCATGGAGCTTGCTGTGACAGAGACATCGGCACCATCACCCGTGCCCTCCAGGCCCACCACCAGGCCGTAGCCGAGCAGTTGGTTGGAGCGCATGCTCGCGGCCGAGGCGAGGTCTTTCACACGGTCGGCCTGGGCGGGGCCCGCCAGCAGAACGGCGAGTGCGAGCGCGGCAGCAATCCAACCGAGTACCTGGCATGCCTTGTGAACAAGGCGGTCGAGCAGAGATACGTCAGGCACCGTCTTCGAAGGTTGCACCGACGGCTGCAGAAGTGGGTTGTATGGGTCCATGGTGCGGGCCTCCATTTAGAACGGCCAGAGCTTCATGAGAATGCCGGTGCCCCAGGGCACCTTGTTGGCACTGGCCAGGTCACCCGTGCCGGTGTACGCAATCTGGGCATTGGCCAAGCGACGCGAGAACACAGTTCCGTTGGGCGCGATGTCTTCGCTGCGAACAATGCCCGCCACACGAATGGTCTCGCTGCCCTCGGAGAGGTCGAGCACCTTCTCGCCGCGCACCACCAAATTCCCATTGGAGAGCACCTGGGTGACGGTCACGGCCACAGAGCCCGAGAGGCTCGCCTGCTGGTCTGCGGTGCCCGTGGCCTCGCTGCTGATTTCGGAGCCGTCGAGCTTAAGGCCATTGGTGATGCGCCCCGCTCGATCACGCGCAAAGCCAGGCAAATTGCTCACGATGTTGGGAACCAGGCCGGCAGCCACGTCGTTCGAAGTCTCCCGAACCGCGCTGGTGTTCGTGACCCGGTTGGCCTGGGTCTGCTCATTGAGAATGACCGTGATGATGTCGCCCACGCGGTAATCCTTCTTGCGGCCAAACCAGTTGTCGTTTCGGCCGCCGTTGTAGATGGAACCGGTGACGAGCTTTTCGGGCTCGAGTGGCAGCTGAACGATGGGTGCGAACTCCTCGGCCGCCATCTTGGGCGGCGAGGAACAGCCGGCGAGCAGGGCGGCTGCGCAGACCGTGGAAAACAAGGCAACAAGGCGCATCACACGGCCTTTCAAATTAGAGGTTTTGATTAAGGAAGCGCAGCATGCCGTCGGTGGCCGAGATGCTCTTGGAGTTCACCTCGTAGGCGCGCTGGGTCTCGATCATGTTGACCATCTCTTCCACCACGTTCACGTTGGAGGCTTCCAACATGCCCTGGCGAAGAAAGCCCACACCGGCGGTGCCAGGCACCAAGACCTGGGGGGCGCCACTGGCAGCGGTTTCTTTGTAGAGGTTCTGGCCCATGGGCTGAAGGCCCGCCGGGTTGATGAACCGGGCCAGGTTGATCTGGCCGAGTTGGACCTGTCCACCCCCAGCGACGATCTCCACCGAGACAATGCCGTCTCGGCCAATCGTGATGGAGGATGCGTTGTCTGGAATGACCAGGGCGGGGTCGAGCAAGTCGCCGTTGGCAGTCACCACCTGACCGGTGGCCGAAATCTTGAAGCCCCCGTCACGCGAGTAGGCAATCGTGCCGTCGGCCTGGGTGATCTGGAAGAACCCCGGGCCGTCAACGGCAATGTCCAAAGCATTCTCGGTGTTGATCATGTTGCCCTGGGCGTGAATTTTCTCGTTGGCGAGCACTCGGGCACCGGTACCCATCATAAGGCCCGTGGGCGCCAGGGTGTCGGCACCCGTCTGGCCGCCGGCCTGGCGCACATTTTGGTATAGCAGGTCTTCAAAGACCGCTCGGTCGCGCTTAAAACCGGTGGTATTGACGTTGGCCAGGTTGTTGGAAATCACGCTCATGCGTTTTTGCTGAGCGTCGAGTCCCGTCTTCGAGATCCAGAGTGAGGCGTCCATGTCGACTTCCTTTACAGAGTTGCCCTACACGAAGCAAAAAGCGGGCCTAAAAAGGTTGCCGCTAGGCGCGCAAGAGTTGCGAGCCGCTTTCGTCGATTTCTTTGGCAGATTTGATGAATCGAATGCTGGATTCGAAGGAGCGGCTCTCATCAATGAGCTTTACCATGGCGGTGATGGGGTTCACATTGCTGCCCTCGAGGGCACCGGGAGCTACTTCCACGGCCTTGGGGCCCGTGGGGAAATCGCCCGGCTGGCGAACGCCGTCGATGAAGGGCTCGAAGAGACCATCTTCCCGGCGCACCAACACTGTTTCGCTGGCATCACGCAGCATGAGCTGGGCCACGGGCACCTCCGCCTGAGGTGCGGGCTCCGTGGGGTTGCGCACAAACACGCCGCCCTGCTTGGTGATGTTTACTAAAAAACCGGGGGGCACTGTGATGGGGGCACCGCCCTCGTCCAGCACCAAGTGGCCTTGGCCGTTTTCGAGCACGCCATTCACATTGGTCTTTAGGTCGCCGCGGCGGGTGAAGGCCACCTCGCCGTTGGGTGCCTGAACACCCATCACACCCTGCTCCAGAATGGCGATGTCGGTGGCCTGGCCGGTCACCATGAGTGCGCCCGGCGTCAGGAAGACCCGATCAATCTTTTCCATTTGCGGCGAGATGCGGGTGTCGTATCCGATGCCCTCGGTCTTGACCGCCTGCATGGCCGCCTCGTAGCTGCGCTTAAAGCCCGTCGTCGAGACATTCGCGAGTTCGTTGGCCAGCACGTGCCGGCTGGTGCGACGCTCATTGATGGAATTTAAGGCGGTGTAGGCAAGGCGATCCATGGCTTAAGTCCTATTCACTCCCGAATTAACTCCGGATGTTGATGATGGCCTGCGTCAACGTGTTGTTGGTCTCAATCGCCTTCGCGTTGGCCTGGAAGTTTCGCTGCGCCGTGATGAGTTCAATGAGTTCCTGAGTGAGGTCCACATTGGCCCGCTCGCGGGCACCGGCTCGAACTGTTCCGAAACCCGCCGTGCCGGCTTCACCGAGTGTCACAGCACCCGACTTAGAGGTGGCGTAGTAGCTGGCATCACCAATCTGACGCAAGCCCGTGGGGGCAGAGAAGTTGGCAAGAATAATTTTGGCCAGGTTCTTCTGCGAGCCATTGGAGTAGTTGGCAGACACCAGGCCGTCGTCACCAATGTCCAGGCCAATCAGGTCGCCCTCGGGGCGGCCGTTCTGGTTCTGGGCCAACACCGAAAACGGCGAGGAGAACTGGGTGGAACCGTCGTAATTGATGGAGAACTGCAGCGTGGCACCGGTGTCACCAATGGTGGTAGCCTTAAAGGCAATCGACTCGCGTGGCGAAACCAGGTTACCCGCAGTATTAAAGGTAAGTTCGCCCTTGTCTAGGAAGATGGGTGACCAAAGCTCTCGAGTCTCGTCTTCCGAGAAGTCGCCAGCCTGGGTGGTCTCGTTGCCGTCACGGTCCACATAGAGCGGCACGCCGTTGGCGTTCTCCGCCTGAGGGGGCACCAGCCAGCGCTCGGTGCTACCCCGGCCACTGGGCAGGTCTTGCAAGCCCCAAATGCTCGGGCCCGTGATTTTCAGGAAGGAGTCATCCCCCTCGGTGCCGGTCGTGATTCGAAGTTGGGTGGTATTACCAACCGTCTCATAAGTCACCCTTACGCCGTTGACCGAGCGGCCACGCGTGTCCTCCAGAGAGTTGATTCTGAACTCCAGCTCCTCACGGAACGACTCTTTCGTGAATTCTTCGCCGATGGGCAACTCGATCAGGCCCGTCACGTTGTCCACAGTCACAGTAAAGCGGTTGGTCTCAGAACTCAGCGTGAAGCGGTTGTCGAGGTTCAGGCCGATCGGCGTGCCGACCACCGAGGCCGGAAGCGAACGAACACCGCGGGTGGGAAGGTCTTCCGAAGCGGTTTCACCCGGTTCAAAAGCGAAGATGGCCTTGAATGCCTCAAAGGCGATGACATTGGCATCCGTCGAAGTCGCCGGAGTCGTTGGATAGTCGTCAGCCGTGTATCGAACCCCCGTTGTTGATGCCGTGGCAGCCACCGTTGGGTAAAGAATTTCAACGGAAGATTCGTCACCTGTAGTGCCCGAAAAGATGCTGAACGTGCCCGTGGTGGCATCAAACCGAACCCGAATGCCCGTGCGCTGATCGCTGTCGGAGTAGCGGGCCTCATATTCGCGAATAGAGTCGCCGTTGGGGATCACCAGGCCGCCGTAGCTGTCGGTCTCATCATCGATCACCGCATAGGTAGAGGTTAAGTCAAATAGTTCACTCGTTGCGGTGGTTCCGTAAGACTTGACAGAGACGGTGGTGGCTGCCTTTGGCGCGAAAAGAATCGTCTGGGATGACGGCGAGTAGGAGAACGTTGGCGCATTTGTTCCGAACCCAGTCGTGGTGTTCGATAAAGCCGCTTGCACCAGCGTCTCAAAATCCTCAATGGTCAGGGCTGAGAGGTCATACTCCGGGGTCCCGTCATTGTTGGCGTCCACGTCAATCGAGATATTCTTCTCAGTGGTGGAACCCGCATCCGTGACAACCCGCACAGTGAAAAGATTGGCTACATGATAGTTCTGGTCTGATGTGGTCGTTGAAGCGCGAAGGTCTGAGAGGTCAAAAGTTCTTAAATCCCCGTAGGCCTTGTTGATCTTTCCCTCCAGAACACGAGCCAACTCCACACCACTGAGTGGCTGCGCCGAGCTGTCAAAGAGATCTCCCAACTCGATGCGAACGGGTGTTGGGGAGCTATCGATATTGAGGCTCACGGCAATCCCGTTGGTGGCGATGGCGGCCGCCGAATAACCTGTTTCTGCAATGACTTCGTCGTACACATCAAAGGTGCCAGAGGCCAGTTTGCTCACAATCGTTCCGTCAATGGCTGCCCCGGTGTACTCTGCCGCCTGCGACGGCTCCTTGTCGGTGAGTCGATCGAGGTTAAACAGCTTGGTGATGCCCCGTGCAATGTCCTGTGGCGGAATGGCGCTCTCGGGCTGAACCTGGCCATACTTGTTCACATACAGGGCCTCGCCTTTCGGGCTCTGCGCCTGAATCAAGAACTCGTCGAGCTTGGTGTCGCCAATATAGACGTAGGTCTGCCATTTGTTCTCGGGCGCATCTGGGCTCGCACGCTGGGTCTTGGCGTAGTACACCGTGGCCAGGTATTCGTTGCCACCGGCGTCGAACACAGTCACAGCCGTGGTGAGGTTGTAGGTGGAAGGGTCGAGTGGATCAAAGGCCACGGTCTTCACTTCACCGTCGGCCGGCACGTTCAGGCTGAGTTCAATCTCGGTGGTCTCGCGGGCGTCGCCCGTGGTCGAGCGCGGAATGATGAGCTTACGAAGGTTCTCGAGGTCCGCCTTTCCGGAGGAGTCCACGCTCGCCGCCATGAGGGCCTGGTCTGCGGAGTTCACCACGGCAAATGACTCATCCAGTAAGAAGGTGCCGTTTCGGGTGTAGATGTCCTGCAGGCCATCGGCAGACTTCAAGGGAAAGAAGCCGTCACCGGTAATGGCGATGTCCAGCGAACTCGCCGAAAACTGAATGTTGCCCTGGGAGAACTCCTGAGTCACCGACTTCAAGGCCACACCCTGACCAATCACTGAAGAAGCTTTCTGCAAAGGCGAGGTGGCGAAGATGTCACCGAAGTCTGCGCGCGAGCGTTTAAAGCCAGTGGTGCCCACGTTGGCAATGTTGTTACTGGTCACACCGAGCTGGGCGGTGGCGGCATTCAATCCGGTTAGGGCGGTATAGAACGACATGGTGGTGCTCTCCTTGGAATCTGAATGCGGCCGTTAGCCGTTGATCTGTTTGACTTGACTGAAATTCACCGTGGCCCCGCTCTGGGTCTCGAGAATCAGGTCGTTGAATTCGGTGCTGTAGGTCACGCTTTTCACCACATCTGGGGTGGCAATGGGCACCTTGGTCACTTCACCGTTGAATCCATTCACGGTGGCCACGACGCGGTAGGCGCCATCCGGCATCTTTTCGCCACGGGCATTGGTGCCATCCCAACGCACGGTGACATCGCCTGGCGCCTTGCGGCCAAGCTCCTGGCTCTTCACGAGCGAGCCGTTCTTGTCATAGACCGACAGATTCACGCTGTTGGCCCCATTGGGCACGGTGATCACGCCGGCAATGGCAGCGCCGTCCTTCAGAATGGCGGGGCCATCGGGCACCGCCACGCTCTTGCCAATGAGATGCGCCCCGTTCATGAGCCGCTCACCCTTGAGCGAGGTCACCAGGTCTTTCATCTGATCGCTCATGCTGGTGGTGGCCTCCAACTGCGAGAACTGGGCCAACTGGGCCACGAAGGCTTCGTTTTCCATTGGGTCCAGCGGGTTCTGGTTCTGCAGCTGCGTGGTGAAGAGCAGCAGGAACTCACGCTGGCCCATCTCCTCGTTCTGCATCTTGGTGTAATCCTTGGTGATTCCCGAGACCGTGGGAATGGTCGCCGGCATCTGAAGGGTCGAGGCATTGATGCTCATGAACGGGTCACCTCCAGGGTTTTCATCATCAGGGCCTTGGCGGTGTTCACCACCTCGACGTTGTTCTGGTAGGTGCGGGCCGCGGCCATCATCTCGACCATCTCGGTCACCTCGTTCACATTGCTCATGAAGACATAGCCGTCTTTGTCGGCATGTGGACTGCCGGGCTCATAGACCCGCGGGTTGGGGTTCTGCACGTCCACGATCTTGTCCACCCGTACGCCGCCGACGTAGTTGGCACCGGGGTGGGTGTCTGCGGTGGAGAGCAGCGCCTTGAAGACCGTGCGCTTGGCCTTGAAGGCTTCTTGCTCGGTGGGGGCCGTGGTGTTCTGGTTGGCCAGGTTGGAGGCCGTGAGGTTCATGCGGGTGAGCTGCGCGTTGAGTGCAGTGCCCGCGATTCCAAAGATGTTGTCAATCATGGCAAGGCTCCTATGGGTCGATGCCGTTATTCACCGCGAAGGGCTTTTCGAATGCCCGAGATGCGGTTTTCCAAGAACATGAGGGTGGCCTGGTAGTCGGCGGTGGCCTTACCAAACTGGGCCTGCTCCACCGCCATCTCCACCGTGTTGCCATCGGTGGCGGCGTTGAACGGGATGCGGAACTTCAGGCCGTCGGGCTCGTTTTCAACCTTGGCAATCTCGTAGTGCCGGTTATCGGTGGCCTTGATCTTCACGCCCTCGGCCCCGGCAATCATCTTCTTGAAGTCGATGTCACGCGCCTTGTAGTTGGGCGTGTCCACGTTGGCGATGTTCTGGGACAAAATTTCGACGCGACGATTCCGAACCGCCAGTGCGCGCTCATGAATGCCAAATGCGTTGTCGAGTAATTTCATCTCAGCCTCTCTCAAGAAATGACTGGTCGGGTCGATTCATGCAACGGCCATGCCATGCCCAAAGCGGCAAGGTCTTGCCGTTGCACAGGGTCTGATTGCGTTGTTTGTGTTCGCAGGTCATCGCACGGCCAACAGTTCTTTGGTGGCAGGCCGGCGCCAGCCATTGGTCTCGGCCTTCGCCAGGGGTTCGCGCTGGGCCTGGGCCAAGGCGAACTGGGTCAGGCGCGCGTTGGCGTTCTCCACCAAGCCTTTGCGCAGAGACGCCCGGGTGATGGGTGCGTTCTGATTGCCCCCCACATGCAGGGCGGCCGCCTGAGGGCCGGGTACGCCCAGGTCGCGGTGCATCTGACGCTCGTTTCGGCCAGCGGGGTACAGAACAGTTAAATAGAGGTTGTCGAGTGAGGCGGGCTTGTACTGCTGCAGGCCGGTGTCTTCAAAGTAGCGCTCGACCAAATCCAGTTGCTCGAGCACGCTGAGATCCAGAATTTTCTCGGGCTGCTTGCCGTAGCCCGCGCTGGCGGCACCCCGGTCCGGGCCATCACAGAACTGAATGACCCCATGGCAGTTGCCGTTGGTGGCCCGCGGGTTCAGTCCATCGCTCTCCATGAGGGCCACGCGAGCAAAGTCGTCGGGGTTGAATCGGTGCTCTCGAGACATGTCGAGAATTCGGCGCTTCACCTCCGCCACCTCGCCTGTGGGGATGTAGCCCTTGGCCACGGCTCGGTCCAGCGTGCGCTCGAGCACCCGGTACTGGGTGCCGGTTCGCTCGCCAAGCACCACGGCTGCGGCCTCGTTGGCCGCCAGGGTGTCGGCCAGTCGAGGCTGGCCTGCGGCCTGTGCCAATCCACCCGGCACGGGGCCCTTCGCCATGGAGCCCCCATTGATTAGTGCAGAAAAATCAATGGTTTGGCCCGCCAGGATGCGGTCTGGATTTTGAATTTGATTGTGTTCGGCCACCGTGTGGATGCGGGCCATGAGGTCGCGGAATGGCATGCGCTGTGCATCTGCAGGCCGCATCTGGCCAAGCTGCCCCAGGGCCTGCCGTGTGAGGCCAGAAAGGGTGTCGCCGGGTTGAACATTTACTTTCATGCCGAGCGTGGAAGCGAAAGCCGTGCCAACAAAATTGGTCTGGGTTTTGCTTGAAGGCTGGCATGCAAATGAACGCTTACATACACCGTCGAGACATGCCCTGGGCCCATGAGCGCCCGCGCCTGCCACGGCTTGTCTCTTGGGGGCTCGGTTTGACCTTGGCAGCAACAAGTTTGCTGGCCACCGCCCAAGCGGCACCCAGCGCACCCAGCAGTGCTCAACCCAATTCCGCCGAGGCTGCGCTCATTGAGCAGGCCCAGCAGTGGCTCTCGGGCAGCAAGCCCGGTCAGACCGCGGACACCTCCATTGCCTTTGCTCCGCTCGATGCGCGACTTCAAATACAGGGCTGCCAGGGCCCCATTCGGTTCGACCAACCCTTCCCCAGCCAGCCGGCCAGCCTTCGGGCCCGATGCCTCAAGCCCGACTGGACGGTCTTCCTTCAGCGAACCGACGCTGCCGCCTCGGCTTCAGCCCAGGCTGCAGCCCGCCCCGCCGCCAGCCGGCCCACGCCCGCAGGCCCGTCGATGCGCAAAGTGGTGGTGGCGCTGGCCAACCTGTCGGCCAACCAGCCCGTGGACCCAGCCCTTTTTGAGTTACAGGAGCGTCCACTCGCCGGGCCTGCGAGCACCTACTTCACCACCACCGACGGCCTGGAGTTCGCCCAAGTGGTTCGGGCCATTCCGGCCGGCCAGGCCATTCGAGCCAGCGACCTTCGGCCCGCCGTGCTCGTGCGTCGGGGGCAGCCGGTGGTGCTCGCGGTGCAACGGGTGCCGGGCCTGAGCATTCAGATCACCGTGGAGGCCCTCGAAGATGGCCGCTTCGGAGACCAAATTCGCTTTAAAAACAAAGAGTCCGGTCGAATTACCACGGGCCAGGTGGTGGGCCGTGGCCAGGCCAGGGCTTCTTAAGTGTCCGGCCCCGCACCCAACCCTGACCTTTTTTCACGAATTTTCCAGTAAAGGCCTTCAGTTCCTCAAAATGGTGCCGATTCTCAAGACAACAGGTAAAGTGACGTCTAAAGGACACAACCATGGCTGATTCCATTTCCAGTTTGGGCCGCGCCGCGCGGGCAGACCTCGCGGCGGAGAACCGACTCAAGAAGATCGAAGACGACAAGCGCGACGCCGCCCAGTCGGCCTCGTCTCGCGCACCCGAACCCGCAGAAGACCGTGTGGAGCTGAGCGGCATCGACGCCCGCGCCATGGCCGCTCCGGATTTCGATGCCGACAAGGTCGAGCGCATCAAGCAGGCCATTCGCGATGGCAACTACCCCCTGGATGCCCGGCGCATTGCAGAGAGTTTTGTCTCGCTTGAACGAATGATCTCGGGTGCGGCCGAGCGATAGCCTTCCCCAAGCGGAGCGCCTGCTGGCGCTCCTAGACGCCGAGTTTGAGGCCCTTAAAATTCAGGATCTCACGGCATTTGAGTCTCATCAGTCTGAAAAAGCCGCCATCTTGCAAGAACTGGGCGCTTTGGCTCTACCCGAAGAGGGCCCCGAAGCGCAGGCCTGGGAGCCCTTCCGAGAGGTCATTCGGCAGTGCCGAGACCACCACCGCCGCAACCAGATTCTTGTGCAGCGCAAACTCGATGCCATTCGGGCCGCGCTGAAAACCCTGCAAGGGGCCGATGCGGCGAGTTCCGTGGAGGTCTACGACCGCATGGGCCGCATGAGTGTCAACCGCCGCAGCCGCGGACTGGCCGACGCTTAATCACCTGCCGCAAGCACTAAGCCTTCTCGTCGCCGGGCTCCATGCCCTTTAACCAGTAAGCCCACGACAAAATCACCGCCACCGCCGCATAGAGGTTGGGCGGAATCTCTTGGTCGATGTCAAGCCGTGCGAGCATGGCCAGCAGCTGCGGGTCTTGGGCCACATAAACCCCATGCTTGCGGGCCTCGGCCAGAATGCGCTCGGCAATTTCTTCGGAGCCCTTGGCCACCACCACCGGTGTCTTGTTCACACCGTATTCCAGGGCCACCGCCTCGCGCTTGCTCTTGAGCATCGTGAACGCTCCCCTAAGCCTTTAAATCCAGCACGGCGCCGGGTCGGGCCTCCACGGCCACGCCCTCCTCGGGCCGGCGGCCATGCAGCACCACCATGCTCTTGAGCACCAGGCCGGCACTGGTCATCTCGTCTTCGAGTTCGCCCATCGCGGCCCGGGCCCGTTTGGCCAGGTCCTCCCGTTCGGCCCACATGGTGAGCGAGATGGTGTCGGAGACCTCGATGACCGTCTTCATCCAGACCTCGCCCAGGCTCTCGCTCGAGGTGTAGAGGTTGACCACCGCCGGAGGGTTCGGGTCTTGCGGGGTGCGGCGTGGCCGAAAGAAGGAGACCAGCACCGGGTCGGCATCCCGGAAGGGAATGATGAAACTAAAGCCCAAGTCTCGCTGGGCGGAGACCCCCAAGGCATCGGCCTGGGCGCTCTCGAGCTCATGAAGCCCAGACTCCAACTGCTCACGCAGGCCGGAGACCATCTCGGTCTGCATCTGCATGAGCACCTGGCGCATGGCCAACTTCAGGTCCCCCGGGATGGCGCCGCCCTTGCCCAAGGCCGCCTCAGTAAAGAGGCCACTGGCCCGCAAGGCCTGGCGTACACCATCGGCCGAGAGTCGGCCCATGGCCGGACGTTGCGAGAGCCACTGCCCGAGCGCGTTGATGCCCACGGTGGAGGACCCCCCCTGCGCCCGCTGGGCCAGGCCGACAAAGGCTGCCCCCGAGAGCAATGAGAGCAGCCCCGAGAAATCGGCTGGCCGCAGAAAGAGGCTGGCCACGGCGGGCGAGAGCCCGCCCGCCGGTGGTGGCGCGGCGATGGGCCCAGGCAGCCCCGCCGACCCAGCGGCCCCAGCCTGCCCGGCTGCGCCGGCCGCCCCACCGGCCACCGCACCGGGGCCCGCCTGCGGCACGAGCACCATGCCCCGGCCCATCTCGGTGTAACGCAGCCACAGCACCTCGCCCGGCCGGAACTTCAGTTGGGCGGGCAGTTCGACCTCTCGGCCGTTGAGCTTGAGCAGCAAAGACTCTGCGCGGGCCTCGACCACCCCACGCACCACTTCATTGAATTTAAGCCCGAGTTCTCGGCCGACCGCATCGGCCACAGGAATCAGGCGGCCTTCCAGGTAGATGGGCAAGGGCTTGCCACCCGCCACCCCAATGGCATCGGGGCCCGTCAGCATGTGAGGGGCCCCGTCACGAAGGCTGAATCAGCGGGGGAACCGCACCCACCCGCGATGACGCTCGAAATCTTCCGCTCCCGTGGGGGCGTTGTTGGGAAGGTTCGGCACTGCATGCATCTGGCCAACCTGGGCTGAGGCCGTGCCCATGGCGCCCGACGCGCCGCGGGCAGCCGCCGAGGCAGGCATCATCTGGCCCGTGAGCACCGCATGAAGCTCCGTGGGGCTGGGCAGCCGAAGCATCACCCCAGCAATCAGCCGATTCGGATTGCCTTTGTTGAAGGCCTGCGGGTTCATGGCGGCCACCGCCTGATGCACAGCCTTGGGGTTGTAGGGGTGTGGGCCGAGGTTGGCCGCCAAAATCTTGGCCAGGGTGTCGCCCGGTTTGGTGAGCACCATGTGCCCCTGCGGCATGGCAGATGCCTCGGGGGCCATGCCGGTGCCCGGCTGCTTGGAGGGGCCCATCAAGGTGCGCAGCGCCTGGGCGGTGTCGGGCATGGGCTGGGCCTGGGCAGCGCCTGCAGTGAGCAGGCCCACCACGGCAACCGATTGAACAACAAACACGGCAACGGACAGCGATCTCATAAACAACCCTTTCAATGTAGGCATCAGAGTGGCGAGACCACAAGCTGCTCGAGTGATGCGGGGCGAGGCCCTGCGATCACCTTCACAACAGCTCGATCTTCCACCACCGACACAACCTCTGCAAGGGCCAGGCCTGCGGCCACGCCCGACTCTAAAATTCGTTTCGGCACTTGTCCAGACCGCGTGAGCAAGAGTTGCTCACCGGCGCGCAGACCGACCCTGGCGCCGCCATTGATCACCAACTCGCCGCTGGGCTGACGCTCGATCACGGGGTACTCGGGCTTGTCGCAGGCCATGTGCTGGCGGAAATCCCGCTGCAAGCCGCCCAAAGCCGTTTTTGCAATCTCGGGCTCGGCCAATTGCAACTCGGGAACATCCAAGTAACCCTTGGGCTTGCGGGTGAGTGCGAGCCGCACCTGGCGCGCAAAGACCGACTGGCCCGAGACGCGATCCGACAAGACCACTGTGAGACCCAACAACCCCTGCTCGGCCGGGGACTGCGTGAGCCCAATGGCCATGAGCGAGTCCGAGACAAAGCCCCTTGGCTGCGGCGGCAAGGGGCCCAGGTCTTGCAACTGAACCGTCACCACATAGGGTGCCTCGTCTTGGATGCGACGCACGAGCGACTCTTCATAGCGGCTCATGGTCTGACCCGAGTAGGCCTGCGACCTGGCCACCGTGAGCGACCAGCCGGTCTCGGCGGCCAACAGGCTCACCAGCTCCTGGCCAAAGCTCTGGGAAAACTGGGCGATCTGGGCATTCGAGAGAAACGGCCCTGGCACCCCGGGCAGCACCCGAAAGAGCGCATGCCGCCGGTGATTGCCCATGTCCTCGGCACAGGCCTCGGCGCTGGGCGTGGGCAGGGCCTCGAGTTCACGGCCCATGTCCACCTGGGGGGCCAGGTAGTTGTTCACGCGAACCCCCCGAACCCCACGCACCTGCACATCGGAGGTGAACCGGGCCGCCTCTTGAAGGCTGCCATTTTCATCAATCCAGGCCACGGACCGCACGCGGGTTCGGGCCTTGGTGGCGGCTTCAATGAGTTCTGCGCGAATGGCCTCGAGCCGTGCCTCGGCCGGCAGCGGGCCCGAAGGGCCCTTGGCAGACGCGCCCGACTCCGCCAGCGCGCCCACTGAGAGAAGCAACCCTGCACCCACCAGAGCGACCCATCGAGAAGCCAACGCGATCATGATCGTCCCCAGCAGGGCAGGGTCAGAACCGGATCAGCGCGGACGCTGGGCGGCGAGCTGCTCGAGATAGAGCAGGCGCAGGTCGTTGACCACGGCACCGTCCAGGGTGAGCGTGGTCTCGTAGGTGTCGTCACCCACGGGCGTGATGCTCTCCAGGCGGGCGCCGTAGATCACACCCTCGACCCGGGCCCGGAAGCTGTCGCTCTGGATGACCATGTCGGCCACCGTGGTGCGGGCATCCAACTGCTGGCCATAGACCTGCTCGGTGAGGCCCCGGTAGGCATCGAGCTTGGAGGCCCGAATGGCCATGAGCCGTTGCTGTGCGGGCAGACGGTGGTTTTGCACGCTCACCACGGCATAGCCGGTGGAGGTGAGTGCATCGCGCTTGTCGGCCATGGGCGAGGCCATGTTCACGTTGGACTTGGCCGCGGCAGCCCGGGCGCCGGTGGAGCCGGGATATTTCTCTGCCAGGGTGGGGGCCGGGGCTGCAGCGGGTGCAGGCGGCTCGACCACGGTGGCCTTTTTCTCGACCGGCATGGCCACGCAGGCCGACAAGGCCATGGCGGCCGATGAAATGAGGATTTGAATCAGATGACGCTTCATGGTGTTGGCTTCCCTAGTATCATGCCTATGGCTTAGTTTCGACCCCAATCTCGAGGGCTTTAGCCACCACAGACTTTTGAACGCACTCAATAGCATCATCGGCAGCAGCCCGCCGACTTTAAGCCTCAAGCGACTGATCGAATCGGTGGCGCACTCAGACGCCACCGTGTTGATTATTGGGGAAAGTGGCACCGGAAAGGAACTGGTGGCCAAGTCCCTGCACGACTGTTCGCCGCGCGCCGAAAAGAACCTGGTGCCCGTCAACTGCGGGGCCATTCCCCGGGAACTCATTGAGAGCGAGCTCTTTGGCCACAAGCGCGGCTCGTTCACAGGGGCGGTGGCCGACCGGGTCGGCCGCTTCGAGCTCGCCCACGGCGGCACCCTCTTCTTGGACGAAATCGGCGACCTGGCCCTGGACATGCAGGTCAAGCTGCTGCGGGCCATCCAGGAACGGGTGGTCGAGCCCGTGGGTGGTGGCAAGCCCATCAAGGTCGATGTTCGTGTGGTGGCGGCCACCCACAGAGACCTCGAGCACGAGGTGGAGGCCGGCCGATTCCGGGAAGACCTGTATTACCGGCTCAATGTGCTGCCGCTCACCACGCCCCCCCTGCGGGAGCGCCGAGAAGACATACCCGCCCTGATGCGCCACTTCTCCAAGCTGCACGCCAGCAGAGGCCTGCCCCCCATTGAGCCCACCCCCGCCCTCATCGAGGCCCTCATGGGCTACCAATGGCCGGGCAACATTCGCGAACTCTCCAACCTGATGGCCCGCTTCAGCGCCTTGTTCGCAGGCCGCAAGGTCTGCCTGGGAGACATTCCCCGCGAGATGCTGCCCAAGGGCCTGCGCAACGCACACGGCGTACAAGACATTTCACTGCCTCGGTCGGCGCCAGCAGCAACTGCCGCACCTGCAGCCGCCCGCTCTGCCGCAGTGGCCGCAGCCGACGAACACGACGCCCTGCTGGGCATCACTGCTTCAGCCGAGACCGTGGTGGCGAGCACTGCGCGCCCACTCGTGGCCCCCGGCGATTACAACCCGGTGGAGGACCTCATCTCATTGGCACAGGGAACACCGCTGGTGGTGCTCGATGGCGTGCCCTTGAAGAAGCGGCTCACCGACATCGAGCGCGCGCTCATTGAGCAGGCCTTGGAGCAGGCCGATGGAAATGTGTCGAAGACCGCCCGGCTGCTGAGTGTTCAGCGCACCACGCTCATTGAGAAGATCAACAAGTACGACCTGAAATGCAGGCCTGAGGCGGACGCCACAGGCACCGACGCGTCCTAGGGCAAGACCGGCAGGGTTCGGACGCAGTTGAGGCCACGCCGGTGCCACATGCCCCAGGCGAAATCAGCCGTCGACGATCACTTCAATGCGACGATTACGCGATCGGCCCTGGGGCGTCGTGTTGTTGTCCACCGGCCGGGTGTCGGCATGGCCACTCACACTGATGCGGTTGGGCGCAACACCGGCCCGGGCCGAGAGGAAGTCGGCCACGGCCGATGAGCGGGCCGCGGAGAGATCCCAGTTCGACTTGAACTTGGGGTTCTCAATGACCGGCACGTTGTCTGTGTGGCCCTCGACCTTCACACTGCCCTTGCCGTCGGAGATGGTCTTGCCCACCTTCTGCAACAGGGGCAAGAAGCCGGGCTGTAGGTCGGCCTGACCCGATACGAACGAGCCCTGCTCCGCCAGGCGAATCACAATCTTGGCGCCATCGCGCATGACCTCGGCCTGACCGGCTGCAATCTCTTTGGCGAGGTCGTTCTTGATGCGCTCGAACTGGGCGTCTTTCTCGGCATCGTCCATGCCCGAGCCGGCCTTGCCAGAGGCGTTCGCCCCAGCCGGTGAGGCTTGTTTGTCTGAAGGCGCCTGACGCACCTCCACCTGCGCGGTGACCTGGGCCTGCGCCTCGGCCACCTTGGCAAAAATCTCGAGTTGTTCTTGTGGCACCACACCGGCCGTTTTCTCGCCCTTTTCACCAGCGCCGCCACCGGCACCCGGGTTCTTGGCCACAGGCGGGTTCATCTGCACCACCACCTTCTGGCCCTCGGCCTTTACCTCGACCAGGCCTTTGGCCACCTCTTGAGAAAGGGCCTTTTCGACAGCCTTGGCCGCCTTTTCCGTGGCCTCATCCGATGTCTTGGTCTCGGTCTTGAGTTCCACCTCGCGCTGGGTTTCGTCGGTGGTCTGCTGGCGCACGGAGGCCACCGGCGTGGGCTCGGCCACGGCCGGCGAGAACTGCTGGGCAATGAGGCTCGTGGCCTTGGGCGGTTCGACCGTGGGAATGAGCCGCTGCACACCAAAGGAGTTCTTCAAGGAGCCCGAGATCTGCTTGAACTTGGGCACATTCATTTCAGCAAACGAGAGAATGAGCACGAAGAAGGCCATGAGCAGCGTGGCCATGTCTGCGAAGGTGGCCATCCAGGCGGGCGCGCCGACGGGGGGGCAGTCGGGGCACTCCTCGCACTTCTTCTCTTCCGGCGCCTCCGCAGCCGGCGGTGGCGCCTCCTCCTCGGCCGGAGCCGGCGGGGGCGGTGGCGCCGCGGCAGCAGCCGCCTCTTCTGGCGGCTGGCCCTCTTCCGGCTTCTTGTTCTCGTCGTCTGCCATGGAGGTTAGCCTGCGATGGCCTCAAGCTTCTTCTGATCCTTCGGCGCCACATAGCCCGCCAGAATGGTGGGCAGCATGCGTGGGTTGCCACCTTCGGCAATGAACATGAGGGCCTCGATGATCAACGCATTGTTGGTCGAGGTTGCGGCATCCAGATTGTTCACCTTGTCCATGACTGGAATGCAGAGCATGTTGGCAATCACCGCACCGTACATGGTCGTGAGCAAGGCCACCGCGAACGCAGGGCCGATCGATTTGGGGTCTGACATGTTGCCCAGCATGATCACCAGGCCCACAAGCGTTCCGATCATGCCCATGGCCGGGCCGACTTCTTTAATCGACGCCCAGACCGTGAGTGCCGTTTTGTTTTGCGCTGCAACCTGAGCGGCCTCGATCTCGAGGGCCTTTTGAATAATCTTGGGGTCGGTGCCGTCCACCATCATGCGGATGCCCTTGGCCATGAACTTGTTGCTGATGTCCTGGCCTTCGAGCGCAATCATGCCGTCTTTCTTGGCAATCTGGCCCAGCTCCACGAGCCGCTCAATGAGTTGCACGGGGGACTCCACCTTGAACTTGATGGTCTTCATGCCCGTGCCAATCGCACCAATGAATTCAGGAATGCTCGAGCGGGCCAACACGGTAAAAGCCGTGCCAAGCACCACGATGTAGACCGATGGCATGTCAATAAACGGCCCGGGGTCTCCCATGGCCATGATCACCATGGCAAAGGCACCCGCCAAACCAATGATCGTTGCGATATCCATTGCTGTCGAACTCCTACTTTAAAGAGGCTGTCGTATAGTCTTGTAACAAATCTTCATGTCAGGAAAACGTCTTGCGTCCCGATCCTCTGACACACGATAGTGCAAAAATTGTTCCAAAAACGTGGCCGATTGTCATGTTTTTTCTGGCCCTGGCGGGCTGTGCAGACACCCGAAACACCCCGCGCTGTGATGCACACTTTAAGGCGGGGGAACTGCGCGAGTATGTGCTCGAAAACGACAATGTGGTTCGCGACAGCCGCTCGGGGCTCAAATGGTTTCGCTGCGCCGCAGGCCAGACCATTCAAGGCGGCCTCTGCCTGGGCGACCCACTTCGCCTCACCTGGGATGAGGCCCATCAATATGCGCAAGAGTTCTCCAAGGCCTCGGGCAAGACCTGGCGCTTGCCCACCTACAGCGAAATGAAGGATGCGCGCGAGACCGACTGCCAGAACCCGGCCTACAACCCCAATGCCTTCCCCAACCTGCCCCTTGAGAACTTCTGGACGTCCACCGAGCAGGTTGGCACCATTGGCCAGGCCTGCCAGGTCTTTAGCTACACCGGCCATGGTCACTGCCGGGCCTTCAAACGAGATGGATATCTCCTCATGCTGGTGACCGATCAATAACGGTAGACGGGCTGGGCCGCCTTAAGGCGTGGCCGTGCCAGTCGGTCGCTCCGCCCGGGGGAAGGCCACGGACTTCTCTTGCGTGTTTCGACGTGTGGCCGCCTCCAATGCCTCCCGATAGCGCTGGCGCTCGAGCACAATCAGGGCCTCCACCTCTTTCTTCAGGGTGTCCACATTGGCGCCCACCCGCTTGAGGTCCTGCACCTCTTTGTTCACGGCCGCAATCTTTCCGCCGGTCTCACCCAGGGCCTTGGTCTGATTGGTGACCTGCCCATTCAACGACTTCACCTGCCCACTGAGGGCATTGACGTCCTGCAGCAGCTTGGCAAGCTGGGGGTCTGGCTTGGCCGGCGCCTTGGCGGCCTCGAGCAGGGCCTTGGAGGACTCTGCCGCAGTCTTCTTGATGTCTGCATCCCGCTTGGCGGCTTCTTCCTGCATGGCCTTGAGCGCCGTGCCAAGTTCCACCACCTTGGCGGAAATCTCGGTCTGGGCCGTCATGAGGCCTTGGTTCTTGCTCGACAAGACCTTGATGCTCTCACCCACGGAATCCACAGTGCCCAGGCTGTCCTTCAGGCCAATGGCCTGCGTGCCAATTTTGACCAAGAGGGCGTCGGCCTGGTTCACGCGCTGGTTGAGCTGGATGGTCATGGCAATGAGCGCACCGGCGGAGCCCAGGAAAATAAATCCGGCCACCCCCAAGAAAATGGAGGACATCTTGGTGCCGGCCTGAGAGCCCCTGGTGAGCTTGGTGGTGGCATCGGAGAGCGACTTGTGGCTAAGCGAGGCGGAGCTGGCGGCCTTGTTGGCCACCTCGGCGGCATCCAGCACAGTGGCGATGATGGCCTGCAGCTGCTCTGCCGCCTTCTCGGCCTGGCGCCGCGCCTCAATGTGCGACTTCTCCGCCGCGCGAAAGTCGGCCTCGGCCGCGCGCAGCTCCTCAATCAACTCTTCGTTGACAGGCTCCTCGCCAATGGCCTGCTCAAGCTCGTCGGCCAGCCCCTGACGCTGGTCGGCGTCCGACTCGGCATCGGAAACGGGCTCTAGAGCTTCGGAAGTTTTTTCTTCATTGGCCATTTGCTGTCCTTTCTAGTAGAGGTTGGATCGGCAGCAATGCCGACTTCTAGAGCCATCCCCTTGCGAATTTGGTCGGTGCGGCCGCGAATGTCGGTGAGCCGGGTGTTGAGCTGCTCCACGTCTTTGAACATTTCCACGGGCTGGAAGACAGGCTTGGGCACTTTGGCCAACACCTCATAGAGGCGGTGGGTGCGCTTGGGAGCCTCCGGAATCGGCTGCAGGATGAGCCGATCTCGTGCCACCAGGGCCTGGTCGAGCGGCACGAAACGGTCGCCGGCGCCACGGGCCGGGCTGCCGCCGCCCTCCATGCGGTCTTGGATGCCGCCGGGGCCTGCACCGCCGGCCATGCGGTCTTGAATGCCATCTGGGGCTCCACCACCAGCCATGCGGTCTTGAATGCTGTCGGCCGGGCCACCGCCCGCATACCGGTCCTCAATGGCCTCGCCACCGCCGGCACCCTCCAGACGGTCTTGGATGCTGTCCCAGCCACGGCCCTCGTAACGGTCGTCGACCTTGTCGCCGGCTGCGCCAGAGGCATAACGATCCTGGGCGCCTTTGCCCTCTGGACCAACCTCGAAGCGATCTCCACCCATTTTGCGTGTGTCTTTGCTCTGTGGGGTGGCCCTTCGGCCTGCAGCCGAATTGGTGCCCTCGACAAAGGTCACCTCATGGGTGCCCTCCGAACGAATGATTTCCGATTCTTTCTTGGCCATGGGCTGCTCCTGTGGTTCAGTTCGCCAGCAAGGGGCGCAAGGCCGAGGCCGGCCGCACCCACGAGTCGGATGGAACGCCCTTTCGGGCGAGGAAGGCGCGGGCCTGATCCAGCGATGCAAAGGGGCCCGAGAGCAGCACCCAGTTGTCGCCGGGTGCACCCTGCCGTGTGAGCCGAATCACACGCGCCTTGGAGAGCGTGGGATTCTGGGCCTTGAAGCGCTCCACCTCTGCGCGGGTGCCGCGTGACGCATGCTGAACATAAAAGCCTGGCGCCAGACCACGGGGCTCGGCCGTGGCCTTGGTGTCTTTGGCATCCTTTGGAGCCTGCACAGGTGCCGGCGCTGTCACCTGGGCCACTGCGCGCGGCGCGGCAATGGGATTGCGAACCGGTGAATCCTGGGGGATGGCCTCGGGCTCGCGTGGCGTGAGACCGCTCTGCCGCTGCTGTTTGAGTTCAGGTTCGCTCAACTGCTCGGGCACAGGGCCAAGCACTCGGGCATTCGAATCGGTGCGACGACGGCTGCCCTTCTCATCGGTGACCTCCCCCGCAGCACCGGCTGCCGCGGACGCAGGTTCCGCCTTGGCCGCAGCCGCATCGGTCGCATTGGAAGGCACCGCCGCAGCGCTCGGTACAGTGTTCGCGGGCGCACTGGATTCGGGTGCGCCCTTGTCGTTGTTCTCGGTGGCGCCCTTGTCTGCCTCGGCCTCGGCAGCCGCCTCACTGGCCGCACCGCCCTCTTTCTCATCGGGTGCCTTGGCCATGAGTTCCGCATCGGACTCGGTGGGCGCTGGCATCCAGGCCTTCCAAGGCTCATGCTGCACCAAGGTGATGGCTGCCGAGGCGCCCAGGGCCACCAGGCCCAAGACCAGCACGCCTGGCATTTTCTTTTTTGGCGCAGCGGAGGCCAAGGCTTGGGCTGCCCCATTGCGAGCCATGTCATCTGAATCCAAATCCATGCGCGTTGAAGCCGCCGAGTCGGGTGGGCCTTGATGACGAACGGCCCCCAGGTGGGGCTCTCGACCGGAGGCCTGAGCGGCCGCAGCCTGGGCCATGGCCGCACCAAAACCAGAGGCCGCCTGGGCCAGGGGCTTCTTGGGGGTGGGCTCATCGCCAAGCGCCTCATCGGCCAGGGCGAGCGCGCGCAGCCCTGTGCGCAGTGCCAGCGCTGCCTCAAAACCGTGAACACCGGTGGCATCCAGGAGCGCCTGCACCTCGGGGCCCATCCCCTTGGACTGGGCGTCAGTCAGTAGCGTCTTGGCCTCATCGGACGTGGGCCGCTCCACATCCCAACGCAGCGCGACTTTTCCAAAGGCCTCGATCTTCTTGTCAGCATCCTCCCCTTGCGACTGCAGCAGCAGCACCATCCGGGTATTGGCCCCAGGGAAGTCCTTCACCAGTCGAGCCAGGAGTTGAATCTCCTTCAGGCCGGTGCCCTTGCCGTCGTAGACCAGCAGCAGGCGCTGCGGGGCCGATGAGCCATCGGGCTTGATGGCCTCGGCCACGGTGAGGTCGGCCAGGATGCGATTGAAACGGGCGAGCACCGCCTCGGTGCTGTTCGGAAAGTAGACCTCCACCGCCAGTTCTCGAGACTTCCGAAGGGCGTCAGCCAGCATGCGGCCGTAGTGGTCGAGCAGCGCATCGCAGTCGCTCACCAAGATGGCAGCACGCTTGTCATCCAAGAGGCTGCGCATCAGGTAGTCGTATCGGGTCTTGTCCGAAGGCCGCATGAAGAAGGCCGTGGTCGGAATCAACTCTTCGGGAGGGGTGGGGATGTTGGTGTCCATCGCTTAAAGGGTAACGGGCTTCCCGTCGGCGTCAAACTGCATGGCTGCGGGCACCTTCGGCGTGGGCCGTGCTGGCGAGGTTCCGTCTGGCCGGGTGGTGTTCAGACCAAAGACATAGGCAATGACCTGGGCCACGGCGAAGTACAAGTCTTGGTGAATGGGGCGGTCGAGTTCCGAGGTGAAGTACAGCGCTCGGGCCAGTGGTGGCGCGGAGAAAATCTCCACGCCGCAGCGCTTGGCCTCCTCTCGAATGCGAAAGGCCAGGTGGTCTGCGCCCATGGCCACGACCATGGGCGCCCCATCACCGGCCGGGTCATAAGACAAGGCCACGGCAAAGTGTTCCGGGTTGGTCACCACCACATCGGCGTCTTGCACCTTCTGCATCATTCGGTTGGCAGCCATCTCGCGCTGACGACGGCGGATCTGGGCCTTGACCTCAGGCCGGCCCTCGATGTCCTTCATCTCGTCTTTCACGTCTTGCTTGGTCATCTTCATGCGCTCCCAGTACTGATGCTTCTGAAAAGGCACGTCAATGAAGGCAATGAGAATGAGACTGCAGGCCACCGCCAAGAAGAGCTCTCCGAGCAGGCGTCCGGCCAGGCCCATGGCAGGCTCCATGGGCATGCTCGAGAGCTTGAGGTAATCCGGCATCTGATACGACATCATCAGAAAGAGCACGATCACCACCAAGGAGAACTTCAGAATGGCCTTGCCCAGTTCCATGAGGGCATTGAGGCCAAACATGCGCTTGATCCCTGAGATGGGGTTTAACTTGTCGGGCTTGGGCGCAGCCGCCTTCCAAGAGAAATTAAAGCCGCCAGTGGTGGTGCAGCCGATGAAGGCCGCCACCACCGTGAGCAAGAACAAGGGCAGCATCACCAGGAAGCTCTCGACGGTGAACTTGGCAAAGAGTGTGGGCAAGAGGTGCGGGGTGTCGAGTGCCCGTGGGTCGATCTGAAAGCCCTGGGCAAAAATGGCCGAGACATGCTGGTAAAACCAACTGCCCGCCATGAAAAGGGCCGCCACCGAGGCGACCACCACCACCGCAGACGGCAGTTCTTTTGACTGCGCAATCTGGCCGTCTTCGCGCGCCTTCTCCAGGCGCCTGGCAGTTGGTTCTTCGGTGCGTTCGAGGTCGGAATCTTGGTCAGCCATCGATCACTCCACGCCCAAGACGATTCGAATCTGCGCAAAGGCAGCACTCCAGAGCCACTGCATGCGGCCACCCACGGCGCCCATCAAGATATAGAGCATGGCCATGCCCGCCAGAATCATGGCGGGAAAGCCCACTGCAAAAATGTTCAGGGTGGGCGCTGCACGCACCACCACGCCCAGGCCCAGGTTCACGGCCAACAGAATGACCAGAAGCGGCAAGGCCAGCAGCACCGCGCCCAGGAACATCATCGACGACCAGCCCAGGAGCTGGCCCACGGCATTCAGGCTGAGCAGCCCCTGGCCGATGGGCAGCATCTCGAAGCTCTGAATGAGGAGTTCGAGCAGCAAAACATGGCCGCCAAGGCCCAGAAAAATGAGGCTGGCCAGAATCACCAAGAAGGAGGCGATCACCGGCACGTTTCCGAGGTTCGGATCCATCATGTTGGCCATGGACAGGCCCATGGAGCCAGCGATGGCCTGGCCTCCGGTGGCCACGGCCGCGAGCACTACCTGCAGAATAAGCCCCATGAGAATGCCGATGGTGATCTGGTTCACCAGTTCCAGCAGGCCCGCGGCCGAGGTGGGATCGATGACCGGCCAGTCGAACAAGGGATAAATAAAGAAGGTGAGCACCAACGCAAACACAATGCGAATTCGAACGGTGACCGCATCCAATGACAAGACCGGCGCCACCAACAGCAATGCCGAGATTCTGGCCATGGGCCAGAGCATGGTCAGGAACCGTTCAACAACATCGGCGGCGAGGAGGGAGAGCATGCAGGGCCAATGCTGCGTGGGCTAGAGAAAGAGCCCGGGAATGCGTTGGAATATGCCGCGGCAGAAGTCCACCATGAGGTTGATCTGCCAGGAGCCAAAGACCGCCATGGCCAGACCGATGGCCACCAGTTTCGGGATGAAGCTGAGCGTCATCTCGTTAATAGAAGTGGCCGCCTGGAAAACACCAATCAGCAGGCCCACGACCAGGGCAATGGCCAGCAGCGGCAAGGAGACCAGCATGGTGACCATGAGGGCTTCTCGGGCGAGGTCGACAACGGCGGCGGTGTCCATGGAATGGCTTTCTAAATGTGCGCGTGGTTAGGGAACGGCGGGTGTCACGAAGCTGGCGGCCAACGAGCCCACGATGAGGGTCCAGCCGTCAACCAAGACGAAGAGCATGAGCTTGAAGGGCATCGAGATCATCATGGGCGAGAGCATCATCATTCCCATGGACATGAGCACGCTGGCCACGATGAGGTCGATCACCACAAACGGGATGTAGATCAGAAAGCCGATCGTGAAGGCGCTCTTCAGTTCCGAGGTGATGAAGGCGGGCACGAGGGTGGTAAAGGGCACCGACTCCGGGCCATCGAGCACAGGAGCGCGCGAGATCTCTGCAAATGCGGCAATGTCGACCTCGCGGGTCTGGGCGAGCATGAAGGCGCGAATGGGCGCCTCTGCATTGGCGAGTGCCTGGGGGAATGAAATCTGACGATCGAAGTACGGCAGCAGTGCCGTGTCATAGACCTGCCCGAAGATGGGCGCCATGATGAAGAGCGTGAGAAACAAGGACAGGCCCACGAGCACCTGGTTGGGCGGGGTCTGTGCGGTGCCCAGCGCCTGCCGAAGGAGTGACATCACGATGATGATACGCACGAAGGAGGTCATCATGAGCAGCATCGAGGGCAGCAGTGTGAGGGCCGTGATCAGGCCGAGGAGCTCGAGGGTCAGGCTGTATTGCGAGCCCTGAATGTTCACCGCGGGCAGCCCTTGGGCTTGCGCCATGGCGGGCAGGCAGGCGGCGCCAGCCAGCAGCACCATCACGACTGGCGAGAGGTGACGGGGCTTCATTTTTTTCGGAGGAACTTGGCCAGGGCCTCGGCCGCTGGCACGACGGCCTTTGGAAGGCCTTGGGTCACGGGCGCGTTCGAGGAACCCAGCGATGACACGGGGCTCAGCGAGGGGCGGGCCTCGCCTTGGCCTGCGGGCCACTCCGCCAAGGTATTGATCTGTTGCATCGACACGCCCAGCAGCAGGTCTTTGTCCCGAACTCGAACCAGCACCACACGCTGACGCGAGCCGGTGGCCAGAGACTCGATGAGCTGAATTTGTCGGCCGCTGCCCAGCGCGCCGGGCTGAAACCGGCGCAGCAGATAGAGCACCACAGCCAGCAGCCCAATGACCAGCAGAAAACTGCTCGCCATGGAGAGCCAGTCCATGCTGTTGGCGAGCCCGTTGGTCATCGAGGGGCCTCTTAGACTTGCTTGAGCCGCTCGGCCGCCGGCACCACGCGGGTGAGGCGAATGCCGTAGCGGTCGTTGACGAGCACGATCTCACCCTGGGCCACCACGGTCTGGTTGACCAGGAGATCCAGGGGCTCACCGGCCAGGCGATCGAGTTCGACCACACTGCCCTGGGCCAGGCGGAGCAAGTCGCGAATCTTCAGGGAGGCGCGG
This sequence comes from Hahnella aquatica (SeqCode), assembly GCF_965194505.1. Classification (GTDB taxonomy): domain Bacteria; phylum Pseudomonadota; class Gammaproteobacteria; order Burkholderiales; family Burkholderiaceae_A; genus Hahnella; species Hahnella aquatica. The sequence goes on from NZ_OZ239144.1 coordinate 1,584,127, forward strand.
CCCACTTCAATGGAGATGGTGACCGGAATGTTCTGCAGGACTTCAGGGTCGATCTGCCCCCCTTTGCCCGAGACATCCATGTCGGCCAAGACATCGGTTTCGTTTTGTTGGTCTGCTGGGTTTTCCATGGCTTAGTCCTGTCTGGTCTTACCGGTCACGTCGTAGGAACTGCGAATCTGAATGGCCATCTGGTTGTCCTGCACGCCGACATCCGCGTCATACGAGGCGATGTTGGCAATGCGAACCTGGGCCGCATCGGGCTTTTTGAAGTACAGCAGGTCACCCACCTTGAGGTTGCGAAGGGTGTGCAGGTTGCTGGGGATGTGGCCCAGCAGCGTCTCGAGTTCCAGTGATGCCTCGAAGGTGGCCTCACGCAAGGCCTCACGCCAATTGCGCTCGGTGCTCTCGTTGCCCTCACTGGTCTGCACCCGGCTGCGCAGGACATCGCGCATGGGCTTGAGCGAGGCATAGGGGTAGACGAGATCAATGAAGGACTCCACATCGGGGTTGTCCACCTCAAAGCGGCTGAGAATGACCAGGTCGTTCTCGTCGGCAATCTGTGCGAACTGGGGATTGATCTCGGAGGTGATCATCTCCACATCGAGTTTGAGCAACGGGCCCCAGGCATCCTTGAGGCTGCGAAAGAAAACATCGAGCACGATGCCGATCACCCGGGTCTCGGTGGGGGTGAAGAGCCGGGTGGGCGGCAGGGGCCCACGGCTGCGGCCGTTGCCCAGGCCACCGAAGAAGACATCGAGCGAGGCGAAGATCATGTTGGGCTCAATCACCACGAGCGAGTTACCCCGCAATGGATTGATCCGAATCATGTTGACCGACAGCGGCGCCTTGAGTGACTTGAGATAGTCGCCGTAGCGCACGATCTCGGCCTTCATGGGGGTGATCTTCGGTGTAGACCGCAGCACCTCGACCAGGCCCAGGCGGAAGAGCCGCAGGAACCGCTCATTGATCATCTCAATGGCGCCCACGTTGATGCCCAGGGAGCTGTCTTCGCTGGCGAGGTCGTGCTTGCGCACCCTCACCTTGTTGTTGAATCCAGTCTCCGCGGGAATCGAACCATCGGCCAGCCCCTCTTGAAGGGCTGCGAGTTCTTCTTCGCTGAGCAGGCTGGGATTGGCGGCCATGTTGTGTGCCCCTGGTTACTGAACGACGAACTCGGTGAAGAGCACCTGCTCAATGCCGCCGAAGTCCTCGTATTTCTCGAGCACGGCGTTCATGGCCAGGCGGATCTTCTCGGCGAGTTCAATCCGGAAGGTGGGTTTGTCGATCTCGGCCTCGGTCACCTGACGCATGACATCCAGCGCGGCATTGCGAAGGGCGAAGTCGTGCTTCTCCATGTTCTGGAGCACCTTGTCGTCGTAGTGGGTCATGATGGCCACCGTGACCTGCATGACCTTGCGCGAGCCCGTCACGTTTGCCAGGAGTGGTCGGCCCATTTCTTTGTAGCGCGACTCAAACTTCTTCACGTCGGCCGCGTTCTTGGTGACCTTGTCCGGACCCACGGGGGCTTCTTTGGTGTTGGGAAGGGGCTTGCCATCGGGGCCGAGTTTGGGAGCGCCGTCGCCCTCGCCTTCAGCAGCCTTGGCCTCTTCGGCAGCCTTCTCGGCCTCGGCCTTCTTCAGGAGTTCTTCCACGGAGTTGGGGTCGGGCTGGCTAAAGAAGCCAGTCACGGCCAGGGTACCCACCACGGTGACTGCGAGCAGCACCAGAAGACCCACGATCAGTAGGATCAATTTCAGGGGCGATTTCTTCTTGCCGCCTTCTTGTTGCTCTTGTTCGTCCGCCATCTTCGTTTCCTTCTTGGTTAATCCATCACTGCGTCCTCACACCAGGACATCCAAACGACCATCTGAGGACGTCGGCCGAGAAGTCAACCCCTCGACCACTGCCACAGGCTGGGCATCACCTGATTGGACTGCTGACTGCGCGTTGCGATTCCGATTGTGACCCGTCTGATCGCCATTTTTTTGACGGGATGAGTCACCCACCGTCAGTGAAGCAACGTCTGTGCCAGCGCGCTCCAGTGTCTCACGCAGCCTGGGCAGGGCCTCTTGCAGGAGGTCTCGGGTGACCAGTTGACTCGCCCGGAAGGAGGCCTCCAGCTCGCCGCCCTTCCACTGCAGTTCAATTTGGATCTCACCGAGAGCCCGTGGGTGAACATCCATGTTCACCTTCCAGTTTCCTTGGGCGATCTGCTGCACCAGGCGCTGGTTCATCAGTTCACCAAAACGCTGGGCCAGCTGTTGGTTGCCTTGGCGGCCCTGGCCGCCATCGCCCGTGCTCGAACCCAGGGCACCGCCACCCAGTCGGGATGAGCCGCCCGCGGCCAGATCGCCTGCGATCCGATCCACATCGGCATCCGGCCCATCCAGGGGCAGGCTCGCGCCCAGGTCGGCCGCCTGGAGGCTCGCCAGCCGGTCAGCCGCCGTGGGCATGGGTGCGGCCGCCTCGGCCATTTTTTCAAAGACCACCGAGCGCAGCACCAGGGGGTCGAGCCGAATGCCCTCGCCCGCCATCGACTGCTCTGCCCGCTGAGACCAGACCGCCGCGGCCTGGGGGTCCAGCACTGGAACACGAATGCGGTGGGCCACAAAGGCGCCCAGGTCGGTGTTGGCCTCTGCGCCGTCGGCTCCTTCGGCAACTGTTGCAACCCCATTGGCATCGACCCCAGCGCCCGAGAGTGCCGCACGCATGGCAGCCTCGAGGCCAGTCGCAGTTGCAACCGCCGGTGTTGAGGGCGTTGTGGGCGCCCACAAACCGGGGTTCGGAGACGCGCTCGGCGCACCACCTGGGCCGCCCGCCAGCAGCCCAAGCGCCGCCCACTCGGCCTGCGCGCCCGGAATGCCCGCGAGGCCTGGCTGATCGTCGCCCTCGGCACCACCGGCCCCCAGGAGCAAGGCGGCCACCGCCGTCTCCGGAAGCCCCGCCGCCTTGGCGAAGTCCAGTAAGTCGGCATCGGTGGGGGGGTCACCCGCCACCAGCAGGGTGCCGGCGCGTCCCAAGGGAATTTCTCGCAAGGCCCCCCGGGCCGCCAATGCCTTGGTGCGCTGGGACTTGAGGTCTGTGCCAGCGTCCTCGTCGTCATTCCCCGCACCCTGGGATTTTTGAGGCGGGCGCTCACCATCATCTTGTTTGCGACGCACATCGGCAATCTCCGACCGCTCCCGCTGATCGTCCAGAGCCGCCCGTTGCTGCTGGTGCACGGCTGAAAAGGTGTCTCGAAAGTCGGGCCCATCCCTGGGGGTGGTCGGCCGGGAATCGACACGGGACGTGCTCGCAGACTCCACGGGATCGGGCAATACAGGTGCTTGAAAGAGGGTGTCCAGGGATGCATTCATGGTGGGCGTCGCGGTCAAGGGTTTCCGGTGTCTCCTAATAAGCAAGCTTCGGGCCGTTGCCACCTGGCCGATGGCACCCCATCCCAGCCGACGACCCCGGACTTGGCCCCGCCGCGTGGCACAACGGTTGCTTATAGAGGTCGGGGAGACCCAGAACGATTTTTGGCAACCGATTGATTTACTTGAGAAAAGCATAGAGACCCGCGAATGGCAAGCCTGAGTTTGTCGAGCTTACGACAGAGCGCAATGAAGTTTGAGTTCAGTGGACTGGGGATTCCGGCCCTGGTGCTGCTCATCATGGCCATGCTGGTGCTGCCCCTGCCGCCACTGCTGCTGGACTTGCTCTTCACCTTCAACATTCTGGTCGGCCTGATCATCATCATGGTGGCCATCGGGGTGCAGCGGCCGCTCGACTTCTCCTCCTTTCCAGCTGTCATTTTGCTGACCACCATGCTGCGCCTGGCCCTGAATGTGGCCTCGACCCGGGTGGTCTTGGTCGAAGGCCACACCGGCCCCGATGCCGCGGGCAAGGTCATTCAGGCCTTTGGCGAATTCGTGATCGCCGGCAATTACCTGGTTGGTATCGTGGTCTTCGGCATCTTGGTCCTCATCAACTTCGCGGTGATCACCAAGGGCGCGGGACGCGTCTCTGAGGTCACCGCCCGATTCACCCTGGATGCCATGCCTGGCAAACAGATGGCGATTGATGCTGACCTGAACGCCGGCGTGATCGACCAAGAGACTGCCAAGAAGCGCCGCGAAGAGATCTCCCAAGAGGCGGACTTCTTTGGCTCCATGGACGGTGCGTCCAAATTCGTGAAAGGCGACGCCGTCGCCGGCCTGATCATTCTGTTTGTGAACATTCTGGGCGGCATGGTGGTGGGACTGGCCCAGCACGACCTCAGCTTCAAGGAGGCCGGAGAGACCTATGTGCTGCTGACCATCGGCGATGGCCTGGTGGCACAGATTCCCGCCCTCTTCTTGTCGCTCGCCACCGCCATCGTGGTGACCCGCGTCACAACCTCCGAGAACATGACCGAGCAGGCCAAGAGCCAGCTCTCGAATCCGTCGGCCCTCTTCATTGCAGGCGGCATTCTCGGCGCGCTGGGCATGGTGCCCGGCATGCCCAGCATGATGTTCCTGACGCTCGCGGCTGCATCCACAGGCGTGGGCTTCATGGTCATGCGCAGCAAGGCCATGCCGCCAGCCCCCACCGCCGAAGAGGCCGCGGCCCAGGCGGCGGCCGATGCACCCAAAGAACTCGACTGGGACGATGTCGACACCGTGGATGTGATTGGCCTGGAGATCGGCTACGGCCTGATTCCCTTGGTGAATGCCGAAACCGGCGGCCAGCTCATGAACCGCGTCAAAGGTGTGCGCAAGAAACTCTCAGCCGAGCTGGGCTACCTGGTGCAACCGGTTCGCATTCGGGATTCCCTCACGCTCGACCCCGACCACTATCGGATCGTGATCAATGGCGTGGCCCGCGGCAAGGGCGAGGTGAAGGTGGGCCGTGAGCTCGCCATCAGCCCCGGCCAGGTCTACGGAACGCTCGAAGGCATTCCCACCAAAGACCCAGCCTTCGGCCTGGATGCCGTCTGGATCGACCCGGCCCAGCGCGACCATGCCCGAACCCTGGGCTATACGGTGGTCGATGCCGCCACGGCCATGGCCACCCACCTGAACAAGGTGCTGCGTGAAGGGGCGGCTGAACTGCTCAGCCACGACGAAACCCAACAGCTGCTCGACAAGCTTGCCAGCCGCTTCCCGAAACTGGTCGAGGAACTCGTGCCAGCCAAGCTCTCGCTGGGCGTGGTGACCCGGGTGCTGCAGAACCTGCTCGATGAGGGCGTGTCCATTCGCGACATGCGCACGATTGTGGAGGCGCTCTCGGAGTCCTGCAGCAAGACCCAAGACCCGCTCGAACTCACGACCCTGGTTCGGCCCAAGCTTGGCCGCATGATTGTGCAGGCCTTGCTCGACAGCCAAGACACGCTGGCCGTCATGACCCTCGACCCATCGCTCGAGCAGGTGCTTCACAACACCATTCAGCAGCACCGTGGCGACCCCGCCAACATCATTCTGGAACCCGGCCTGGCCGAGGGCCTCTTTCGTGCCCTTCGCGAGAGCACCAAGAAGGTGGAGGACGGTGGCAACAACGCCGTGCTCGTGGTCTCCCCCGTGCTGCGGCCCTGGCTCTCAAAGGCGGCCAAGCACCGCGCCGATGGCCTGGCCGTCATCTCTTATAGCGAAATTCCAGATGACCAGTCCGTCAAGGTCATCGAAACCGTTGAAATCACATCCAGACAAGAAGGGTGAACACCATGGAACTCCGACGCATCCTGGCCAGAGACTTACGAGCCGCCACAGAAAAGGCGGTGGCCCTCTATGGCAAAGAGGCACTGGTGATCTCGCATGAGCAGGTCAATGGACAGACCGAGGTCATCGTGGCCGTGGACCTGGAGGCCGATCCCATCGCCATGCGCCTGGCCGACCGCGAGACGACCGCACCCGCGACCGTCGATGCCGCCCGCACTCTTGCAGCCCGAGTCGAGCCCAGCTTTGCACCCATCAATTTTGGCGAGGCCCTGCAGCGCGAACTACAAGAGATCGACATGGCCATGCCCGATGAGCGGGCCGAGCCCGAGCTGAGGGCCGAGATCGACGCCACGCCCCTGCGCCTGGCCCAAGAACCCGAGGCCAACCGCGGCCGTGACCAGATTCGAGCCCGGGAGATCGTGGACCTGGTTCGTCAAGAGATGGCCATTCTGCGGCGCGACCTCCGCCTGAGCCAGTCGGTGGGAGGCTTTGGTGCCCCCATGCTCGGTGGACTGGCCGCCCAGTTCGACCAGGCCCTGCAGGCCGATCACGCACCCATTGGGCTGCGCATGCTCATCACCGACCACATTCAGTCCGCCAACAACAGCCAAATGGCGCTCTCCCAAATTGAAGAGCTGCTCAAGGGCAGCATGGGGTCGGCCGTGCATGAGGGTCCCCTGGCGGGCATTCATGTGGTGATGGGCCCCTCGGGCGCTGGCAAGACCAGCACCGTGACCAAACTCGCCGCCGAGGCCGCCCAAGGCCTGGGCACCGACCAAGTGGCCGTGCTGAGCTGGTGCGACACACGCCTGGGCGCCTGGGCACAGATTCAAATGGGCTGCGCCAAGCTGGGGGTGGACTGCTTCCGCGCCCAAGAGACCAGCCTCTTGCTGCCGCTGCTGGAGGAACTGCGCGGCCGCGCCTGCGTGATCATCGACACCCCGGGCATTGAGATGGCACGCCACCGGGCTCGTCTCGAGGAACTCATCCCCGAGGCCATTTTCCATCTGGCCCTGCCGCTCGATGCGGCCAGCCACCAGGTCGAAGGCCTGCTCAAAAAACATGCATGGTCGAGCCTCATGGTGACCAAGGTCGACGAGGCCGTGCACGGCTGGGGGCTCATTGCCGCCCTGTGCCACCGGCCCATGGCGCTCTACCCCTTCACCGGTGGCCAGGCCGATGGCACGGGCCGCCAGGCCTTTGGCACCGGGGCCTTGGCCCGCATGGCCGTCGACCACCTCGCCAAGGAGTTGGCCCATCAGGCCAAACAGACGGAGAACGATAGAATGGGAGAGGCCACTGCCCAGCTGGCCCAGGCGGCGCAGACCGTCTTGCAGGCCGGGCGAGCCTCTCTTTAATTGAATACCACCCATATGAGCACCCAAAAGAGACCAGACGTCATCGGCGTGGCCAGCGGCAAAGGGGGCGTCGGCAAGACGACCATCGCCGTGAACCTGGCCACCGCCATGGCCGCCGAAGGCCGCAAGGTGGTGCTCTTCGATGCCGACATGGGCCTGGCCAATGCGCAGATTGCACTGGGTCAGAAGGCTGCCTTTCACTTTGGGCACGTGCTCACGGGCGAGAAAACCCTGCACGAGGTCATGGTCAGCACGCCCCATGGCGTGCGCCTGATTCCTGGCGGCTCTGGCATCTCGGAGCTTGCAAGCCTGGATGCCGTGGCATCGGGCGCCATCGTGCAAGCCTTCAGCCAGCTCGAAGATGAGATCGATGCCCTGATTGTGGATGCGGCCGCGGGCATCTCCTCGCAGGTCATCACCTTCATGCGCGCGGTCGGCCGACGGCTCATTGTGGTGAAGGATGAGCCCTCCTCCATTGCCGATGCCTACGGCATCATCAAGGTGCTCGCCCAAGAAGGCGTGACCGACGAGATCTACCTGCTGCCCAACATGGTCGAAGACCAGGCCGCCGGCGCCCTGCTCCATGCCCGCATCAACGATGTGGCCAGCCGCTTCCTGGGGCTGCAGCTGGGTTACCTGGGTAGCATCGAGAACGACGAACTCATTCTGGCGGGCCTGCGCAAGAGCAAGCCCATCCTCGCCCACGCCCCGGGCAGCCTGGGCGCGCGCAACTTCAAAGACCTTTCCACCAGCATTCGTGGCCTGCCCCCCGTGCAGGGCATCGAAGGCGGCCTCTCTTTCTTCGTGGAGCGCCAGCTCTGAAAACGACCAATCCCTACGCCAGCCCGGCCGACGAGGTCGAGGCCCTGGTCTTGGGCCACCTCGACCTGGTCAAGCGCATAGCGCTCCACCTGCGGGTGCGGCTCATGTCGGTCATGGACCTCCAAGAGCTCATTCAGGTGGGCGTGATTGGCCTTCTGGAAGCAGCCAAGTCGTACGACCCCACCAAGGGGGTGCCTTTTGAACACTTTGCCCACAGCCGGGTGCGCGGGGCCATCATCGATGAGGTGCGGCGCATGTCCACCCTGCCGCGCTCGGCCGTGGCCATCCACAAGCAGCACAACGAAGAATCTCGGCAGCTCTCGGCCACCCTGGGCCGGGAACCCTCACAGGCCGAACTGGCCGCATCCCTGGGCCAGGACGTTGACGACTTCCAGACCGACCGGCGCAAGGCCGCCCAATTCCAGACGGTCTACCTGGAAGATGTGGCCGAGCAGGCCTTCAGCATCCCCGATGAGCAGGCTCGCCGGCCCGACGTCCAGGCCGAGGAATCCCAGTTTGTGGAGGCCCTGGTGGCTGCCATCGAGCAGCTTCCAGAACGGGACCGGCTGGTCATGTCCCTTTACTACGAGGAAGAGCTCAACTTAAAGGAAATCGGCTCTATACTCGACGTCTCGGAATCGCGGGTGAGCCAGATTTTGTCGGCCAACGTGAAAAAACTCCGAGCCATATTGGGGGTCGACGCCTAAGCCGCTGCGGCCCCTTTCTTGATTGAGAGGACGCATCGTGCTGGGAAAGCTGTTCGGAAGCGCTGACAAAGAGGCCATGGTCAAGGCCAAGCAGGAGTACGAGACGGCGATCAACGCCAAGGACGACTCCCGCGAGACTCGCACCATGAAGGTGCGCATGGGCCTGCGCTGCCGGGCTGTGCTCGACAAGACCTTCATCGAGGGCGCCGAGCGAACCGCCGAGCATGCCGAGGCGTGCATGCTGGCCGTGGCCAACGACGAAGAAAAACCCAAACCCCCCGCACCCAAGGCCTTCCAGCCCATCAAGTCGGTCAACGGTGAAATCCTGGCCTACCTGCCCCTGGAATTTGCCGAAGAGGTCTTCAAGATCGGCGCCGCCTACCAGCTCGAGGAAGTCAGCCCGGAGCAGGCCATTGAGCTCTGCCAGGCCGTGGCCGACAAGATTTCAGAGGCGCTCGACCTCGACCAGCCCTTTGAGGCGCTGGGCTTCCTGAAGGAGCAACTCGCCGAGGAAGATGGCGAGGAGACCGACGAGGACGACGGCCCCGAGTCCAAGTAAGCATGCCGGGCGGGCGAGTCCCGGTTCGGGCAGCGCACTGCCTCGGGCCCGGGCCTCAAGAAGCCTGCGGACGGGTCGAATTCCTCTAGACCAGTTTAGGGGCTCAACATGAACACGGTTCTTCTCTTTTCGATTTTGGTCTTGCTCGCGGTGGTGATGGTGCTCATGCTCATGGTGGTCGACCATGTCCGAGCGGTACACCAGGCCGTGGCCCCGCCCATGCCCAAGGAAGACGAACTGCGCGAGACCTTCACCCCGGCGCTCGAAGCCCCCGAGGGCGAAGGGGCCCCCGTGGATGAAAAGGCTGAAGAGCAGGCCGATGCCCAGGTGGTCCAGGAGGACAAGGCCGACCCGAGCTTTGGCACCCTGCAGGGCAAGCGCCTCTGGGACGGCATGACCGGCAAGCCCGTCGAGGGCGTGGAGCCCGAGAAAATCGAGGAACTCAAGCCCCGCTATGGCGTGATCCTCACCAAACATATTCAAGAGTTGGTGGCCGAAGGCGCCGAGCATGGCAAGGCCAGCTCGTCCAAGATCGCCTCCAATCGTCGAAAAATCAAAGGCTTGCGCGGCGTTGTGAGCTCCTGGATTCCCCAGCAGCATGCGGACGCCATCTATCAGGCTGGCTTTGACAGCGCCACGGTCACCGAGAAGAACCTCGGAGCCGTGCGCAAAGGCCTGGAAGACGTTTGTGACATCCTCTTCCAGCGCACCGGCGTGGACGCCAAAGGGGCCGCCTGGGCCCAGCGGCTGATCAACCTGCCCGGCCAAGCCCCCGCCGAGGGCGGCGATGTGCCCGCCCTGGCCATGGATGCTGGCGCCATGCCGGCCCCAGGCCTCGACATGCAGGTTCCCGCTAAAGCCGCCGCCTGATCTGCCGATTCAATCAGTGTCGGGCGTTAAAACGCCTTCACTGATTCAAACGGAAACGAGGACTCCAAGATGCGGCAAATGAGAAAAGCGATTGAGAGCTACGGTGATGTGAAGGTCTCCACCGGAGTGGCCACAGCAGACAGCGTTCAACTCATTCAGATGCTCTTTGACGGGCTGATGGAGAGCCTGAAATCCGCAGAAGGCCAGATTCGCCGCGGCGCCATCGAAGAGAAATCCAAGAGCCTGGGCCGTGCCAGCAAGATTGTGCTGGGCCTGCAGGGTGCCCTGGACTTCAACGCTGGTGGCGAGATTGCCCGCAACCTCGATGAGCTCTACGGCTACGTGACCCGTCGCCTGCTGCATGTGAACCTTCACAACGATCTCGAGGCCCTGGCCGAAGTGACCAGCCTGATCTCCGAGATTCAAGACGCCTGGGGCACGATTCCCTCGGTGCTCAACAGCCGCCCGGCACCGGTGCGCCTGGCATCCTAAGGGCAAAGGAAGGGCCCGTCTCGCGGCGGGCTACTTCCCGAACTGCTTCTTCATCTGGCTCGACGTTGCGTCAAACCGCGACGTCGAGTCGCAAATGGCGGTCAGCGTGATGCGCGGCGCGGCATCGGCCTCGTCGCCCTCGAAGTCAAACCCCTGATAACGGCTGTTGGCCACCAGCTTGATGCGCTGATTGCTCATGGCCATCACCTTGGCGGTCTTGCCTTCAAACAGTGCGGTGGGCCCATTGGGCATGACCCGCACCATGAAGGCATCATTGGCCAGTTCACATTTGTTGTCGAGTGTGACCACCACCTCGACGGGCTTGGGCGGCCCGACATCGGCGAGCATCACGTAAACAAAGGCAGCAAAGGCCCCAAGGCCTAAGAGGCTGCCGACAATCACCAGCGCTTTTTTGAGGTCATCCATACTGGTGAGTGTGCCACGGGTAAACACGGGTTTCGCTCTCGCCCCCGGCTTGGGCATCGTTGCAGCAAACCATAGGAGCCCTCCCCGTGTCGCCGAGCATTCCTCCCATTCGTTACTGGCCCTGGCTGTCGACCCTTCCCCTGGCCGCCTTGAGTCTGCCCTGGGGGCCCTGGCCCGTGCTGCTCTTCTTGGTGCTCTTTGGCCTGGGCCTTCAAGACCTTCGGCAGTCCAAGCAGGCCATCCGGCGCAACTACCCACTGACCGGCCGGCTTCGATATGCGCTCGAATCGATTCGGCCGGAGATTCGGCAGTATTTCCTCGAGAGTGACGAGGAGAAGCTTCCGTTCTCGCGCCACCAACGGGCCATGGTCTACGCCCGCTCCAAGATCCAGAATGACAAGCGGGGCTTCGGCACCATAAAAGACCTCTATGCCGGGGATGCCCAGTGGATCAGCCACTCCATGCGGCCCATCGAGGTCTCGCACGAGCAGTTGCGAGTGCCCGTGGGCAGCGACCAGTGCCGCCAGCCCTACGACATCTCCATCTTCAACATCTCGGCCATGAGCTTTGGCTCCCTGTCGGCCAACGCCATCCAGGCCTTGAACCGGGGCGCCGCCATGGGCCACTTCGCCCACGACACCGGTGAAGGCAGTGTGTCCGTTCACCATCGACAGCACGGCGGCGACCTCATCTGGGAAATTGGGTCTGGCTACTTCGGTTGTCGCACGCCCGATGGCCAGTTCGACCCAGACCGCTTTGAGGCCCAGGCCACCGAGCCGCAGGTGAGGATGATTGAGATCAAGGTCTCGCAGGGGGCCAAGCCTGGCCATGGTGGCGTGCTGCCCGGGGCGAAGGTGAGCGAGGAGATTGCGCAAGCCCGTGGCGTGGCTGTTGGCGAGGACTGCATCTCGCCGTCCAGCCACTCGGCCTTTCAAACGCCGCTCGAACTCATGGCCTTCCTGCGCCTGCTGCGAGAGCGCTCGGGCGGCAAGCCCGTGGGCTTTAAATTCTGCGTGGGCCGGGTCTCGGAGTGGTTCGGCGTGGTCAAGGCCATGCTCGAGACCAAGACCGTGCCCGACTTCATCGTGGTCGACGGAGCTGAGGGCGGCACGGGGGCCGCACCCATTGAGTTTGCCGACCACATGGGCATGCCCCTGCGCGATGGCCTGCAGTTGGTGCACAACACCCTGGTGGGCGTGGGCCTGCGCGAGCAGATCCGCATTGGCGCCTCGGGCAAGATCATCTCGGCCTTCGACATCGCCCGGTGCATGGCCCTGGGCGCCGACTGGTGCAACTCGGCCCGCGGCTTCATGTTCGCCCTGGGCTGCATTCAGTCGCGCTCCTGCCACACCGACCACTGCCCCACCGGCGTGGCCACCCAGGACCCCGTGCGCCAGAAGGCGCTGGTGGTGACCGACAAGGCCCAGCGTGTCTTTAACTTCCACGCCAACACCTTGAAGAACCTGGCGGAACTGATGGGCGCGGCCGGCCTGTCGAGGGCCGACCAGATCACGGCCGACCTGCTGATGGTGAGAGACGAGAACGGCCGGGCCCAGCCCTTGTCGACAAGCCTGGTGCGACTTGCGAGGGGGAGTCTGTTGGATGAAGGCATGCGGGCCAGCCTGCCCGAGCCCTACAAGTCAGGCTGGGAGGCCGCCAGCACAGCCCACTTCGGTGGGTAGAGAGTAGCTGGATTACGAATGACGAGAGGGATTGGTGGGCCCCCCGAGAGTCGAACTCGGCACCAACGGATTATGAGTCCGCTGCTCTAACCAGGCATGAGCTAGAGGCCCAAAAACGAAAACGGTGCCGGGCATGCGCCCGACACCGTATTTATAACGTATCGAGGAAGCTCTTGAGCTTGTCGCTGCGGCTGGGGTGCCGAAGTTTACGCAGGGCCTTGGCCTCGATCTGACGAATCCGCTCGCGGGTGACATCGAACTGCTTGCCGACCTCTTCGAGGGTGTGGTCGGTCGTCATCTCGACACCAAACCGCATGCGAAGCACCTTGGCCTCGCGCGGGGTGAGAGAGTCGAGCACCTCTTTGACAACATCACGCATGGAATCTTGCAGGGCGGCCTCGTGGGGCTGCAGCGTGTTGGTGTCCTCGATGAAGTCGCCGAGATGGGAATCGTCATCGTCGCCGATGGGCGTCTCCATGGAGATGGGCTCTTTGGCGATCTTCAGAATCTTGCGAATCTTGTCCTCCGGCATCTCCATCTTGATGGCGAGTTCGGCAGGATCGGGCTCCTTGCCCGTCTCTTGGAGCAGCTGGCGCGAGATTCGATTCATCTTGTTGATGGTCTCGATCATGTGCACCGGGATGCGAATGGTCCGGGCCTGGTCTGCAATGGAGCGGGTGATGGCCTGACGAATCCACCAGGTGGCATAGGTGGAGAACTTGTAGCCACGGCGGTATTCGAATTTATCCACGGCCTTCATGAGGCCGATGTTGCCCTCTTGGATAAGGTCGAGGAACTGTAGGCCGCGGTTGGTGTATTTCTTGGCAATCGAGATGACCAGGCGCAGGTTGGCCTCGGTCATTTCGCGCTTGGCCGCCCGGGCCCGCTTCTCGCCCTCGGTCATCTGACGGTTGATTTCCCGCAGGTCGGCCAGGGGCAGCACCACACGGGCTTGAATGTCCACGAGGCGTTTCTGAAGTTCTTGCAGGGCTGGCATGTTGCGCTCGAGCAGGGCCGCATTCGCACCGGCCGATGCGTTCACCTTCTTGGTGAAGAAATCCATGCGGGTCTCGTTGCCGCGGAAATGCTTGATGAACCATTCCTGGCTGATGCCCACCTTGTCGACGGCGAGGTTGCGAATGCTGCGCTCGGTGAGGCGAATCTCGTCGACCTGGGCGCGCAGGGTGTCGGCCAGGCGCTCGACCATCTTGGCCGTGAAGCGAATGCCCATGAGCTGGGTGCTGATGGCATCTTGGGCCTTGTTGTAGGCCGGCGAGCGATAGCCATCGTTGGTGAAGGCCTTGCGCATCTTGTCGAACTGTTTGTCGATGATGTCGAACTTCTCGAGCGAGGCCTCGCGACGCTCGGCCAGGCGGGCCGCCGTGGCGGTGTCTTCGGCAGCATCGTCATCTTCCTCGATGGCGATCTCAGCATCGGCCGCAGACAGAAGGTCTTCCTCAGGGGCGTTGGGGTCGACCAGTCCATCGACAACTTCTTCCACCCGCATGGTGCCTTCGCGGATCTTCCTGGCGTGGTCGAGGATCTCGTTGATCGTGGTTGGGCAGGATGAGATGGCGAGCACCATCTCGCGAAGGCCCGCCTCGATGCGCTTGGCAATGGCAATCTCGCCCTCGCGGGTGAGGAGCTCGACAGAGCCCATTTCACGCATGTACATGCGAACGGGGTCGGTGGTGCGGCCGAACTCGGAATCCACCACCGTGGAGAGTGCCGCCTCGGCCTCTTCCTCGGCGTCGTCGGAATCGCCAGCAGGGGTGTTGCTCGAGAGCAGCAGCGTCTCGGTGTCTGGCGTGGATTCAAAGACAGTGATGTTCCATTCCTGGAACGTGGCGATGATGGATTCCATTTGGTCGGAATCGATCTGGATGTCGGGCAGGTGGTCGCTGATCTCGGCATGGGTGAGGTAGCCACGCTCCTTGCCCAGCAGAATGAGGGACTTCAGACGCGCCTTGCGGGCCTCAAGCTCTTCGGCCGTGAGCGGCCCAGAGGGCATGAACTCGAGCAGTTTTTTGTCGCGTGATCGGCGGCCACCGCGCTTGGGGGCGACAACAACCGTTTCCACCACCGCGGCGTCGGCATCATCGCCGGCCTCATCGTCGGCCTCGGGGATGGCCTCGTCGTCTGAACCGCTCGTGGCCTTTGCCGGGCGACCCGGCTTGCCTTTCGGGCCCTTCGCTGCAGGCTTCGCAAGGGACTTGGCTGCGGGCTTTGCCGCTGGCTTCACGGCGGGCTGTTCTGCGGCCTTGCCGCTTTGCTTGGCGGCAGCGGCTTTGGTGGGAGCGGCGGGCTTGACCGCCGGCTTCGCGCTTGGCTTTGCGGCCGCTTTGGCGGGGGGCTTCGCAGGCGCTTTCGCTGCAGTTTTGGCTGCGGGCTTTGCTGCAGGCTTCGCGCTTGGCTTGGGGACTGCTGGCTTGGGGACTGACCTGAGGGCTGACTTGGCGGGGGCTTTGGCCGCCGCTTTGGCGACTGGTTTGGCCGCTGTTTTGGCGGAGGCTTTGGCCGGTGCCTTCGCAGTGGCCTTCACCACGGGCTTGGGCGCAGCCTTGCCCGCAGGCTTTGAGGCCGATTTCGCAGCAGGCTTGGGTACAGCTTTCGGCGCCACTTTGGGCGAGCTTTTTGGAGCAACTTTGGGAGTGGCTGCCTTGGCCACCACCTTGGTTGCGGCCTTGACTGTGGCTTTGACGTCGATCTTGCCACCGCGCAGCTTGGCAATGGCACTGGCCAGCGCGGCGTCCGCCGAACGGCTGGAAGACGAGGTTCCAGAGGCCTTCGCCGCAGAAGCCTTCGCGGAATTCTTCACTGCTGAATTCTTCACGGAACTCGCCTTGGTTGAGGATTTGGATTCTGATTTTTTGGGGGGCGTTTTTTTGCTTCGGGTGTCGGCCACAGTCATGACTCCACTCGCTGGGGAACCCGCAATTATACCAGAGGACCCACCAAAACCCCCTACCGCTGGAGTGATTTCCGCAAGGCCGTGATCTCTTGGTGCAGCACCCGAAGTGCGTTGCGCTGAGCAGGGTCGTCCCCCGCCTCGGCCAACTCGGCGGCACGCGCCTCCAGCGCCCTCAATTCTAGGCTTCGAGACGCTTGGGCAAATGCTTCTTGCAGTTGATCGGGCGCCCGCTCGGCCAGGTCGTCCAGGCCGGGCTCCGGCGCCATGGCCGCAGACAGCAACTGCCGAATCTCCGGGCTGGCCTCACGCTCCAGGGCTTCAAAGAGTGCCGCAAACCCGCCCCCGTGCTGGGCGACCCGGCCGGCCACCCAGTCCAACGCACGGCGCTGGTCCTCGGGCATCTCCGAACGAGCCCCTTGCGAGAGCGCATTGGCCAAGGGCGGAAGCCGCACAGCGATTTGCAGCAGGCGCAAGGAGAGCGGCGTGACCGGTGAGCTCCGACGGCCCGCCGATGGCCTTGCCGTCACCCGCGCACCGCGCGCGGGAGCCCTCTCGGAATGTTCGTTCGCGGGCGCCGCAACCCGGGTGAGACGGGCCGCCCCCAAGCTGCCCGCATCGGCCCCCAATTGCTCGGCCAGGGACTGTGCAATCTGATTGCGAAGGTCGGAGGGCGGCATGAGCGCGATGAGCCTGCGGGCCTCCACCGTGGCCGCGGCCCGACCCTCGGCCGAGGAGAGGTCCTGGCCCTCGGTGGCGCGACTGGCCAAGAAACTGCTGAGCGGCGAGGCGGCATTCACATGGGCCCGCAAGGCATCCGCGCCCATGGCTCGAACAAAGCTGTCGGGGTCGTGCTCCGGGGGCAGGAAGGCAAACCGCATCAGCAGGCGCTCTTGGGCAAAGGGCAGGGCCACCTCGAGCGCCTTGGCTGCCGCACGGCGGCCCGCGGCATCGCCATCGAACATAAACACCACCTTGCTCGTGAGCCGACTGAGCAGGCGAAGGTGATCGGGCGTGGTGGCAGTGCCCAGGGTGGCCACGGCATGGCCCAGGCCATGCTGCGAGAGGGCCACCACATCCATGTAGCCCTCCACCACCCAGACCTCACCGGCCGCCCGAATCGCCTGGCGCCCCTCGAAAAGCCCGTAGAGCGACTGGCCCTTGATGAAGAGCGGCGTCTCGGGAGAGTTGAGGTACTTCGGCTCCTCCTGGCCCAGGCTGCGGGCGCCGAACCCAATGACATCGCCGCGGCCACTCAGAATCGGGAACATGAGCCGATGGCGAAAGCGGTCGTAACGCTTGGCGCGGCCGCCCTCCTCCGAGGCGATCACAAGGCCCGCCTCCGCCAAGTCGGGGTGGTCGTAATCTCCGAAGACCGCCTGAAGGGGCTGCCAGCCCTCGGGCGCAAAACCGAGGTGATACCGGGCCGCCGTCTCGCCCGTGATGCCGCGGCCCTTGAGGTAATCGATGGCCTCGGACGACTCTCGCAGCCGGCGCTGATAGAACTTCGCGGCCGCGAGCATCCGGTCTTGCAGGCGGGCCTGCAGCTCACGCGGGGCCTTGCTCGCCTCGGAGGGCTCGGCCTCTCGGGGCACCTCGAGGCCTGACCGTCGGGCCAATTCCTCTACGGCCTGCGGAAAACTGAGGCCCGTGTGCTCGATTAAGAAGCCAATCGCTGTGCCATGGGCGCCGCAGCCAAAACAGTGATAGAACTGCTTGGACGGACTGACCGTGAACGACGGCGATTTTTCGGTGTGGAAGGGGCAGAGGCCACTGTAGTTGGCCCCCGCCTTCTTGAGTTGGACATGGGTGCCCACCAACTCGACGATGTCGACCCGCTGGAGCAGCGAGTCGATGAAAGACTGAGGAATCATGGCGTCATTGTGACGCCGAATGCGCGAAAGGCTTTAGTACTTGCGAGCAGGCAGCATCTGGCTGCGAACCCGTTTGTAATGGCGCTTCACCGCCGCAGCCTTCTTGCGCTTGCGCTCGGCCGTAGGCTTCTCGTAGAACTCGCGGGCGCGAAGCTCATTGAGCAGGCCGATTTTCTCGATGGTGCGCTTAAAGCGCCGCATGGCGGCTTCGAAGGGCTCGTTTTCTTTGGGGCGGACTAATGGCATGTGTGTTGAAGATTTCTTGGCGAAAAAGGTAAATTGTGACTGACCATGCCGAATTCCGCAAGCCAATGCCTCGTGCTGGGCATCGAAACCTCCTGTGACGAGACCGGCGTGGCCCTGCTCGAGGTGCAGCCAAGCCCCGGGGGCGGCCTGCCCACGGCCACGCTGCTGGGCCAGGCCCTCCACTCCCAGGTGGACCTCCACCAGGTCTACGGCGGGGTGGTGCCCGAGCTGGCCTCGCGCGACCACCTGCTCCGTATCCTGCCCCTGCTCGAGGCCTGCCTCGCCCAGGCCGGCCGCCAACTGAAAGACGTCGACCTCCTGGCAGTAACCGAGGGGCCCGGCCTGGCTGGCGCCCTGCTGGTGGGCACGAGTGTCACCCATGGGCTCGCGGCGGGGCTTCAAAAGCCCGTGATGGGCATTCATCACCTCGAGGCCCACCTGCTGTCGCCCCTGCTCGACCCGTCGGCCCAGGGCCTGACCTTTCCCTTCGTGGCGCTGCTGGTCTCGGGCGGGCACACCCAGCTCATGCGGGTCGATGGCATTGGCCAGTACAGCCTGCTCGGCGACACCATCGACGATGCGGCCGGCGAGGCCTTCGACAAATCGGCCCAGCTCATGGGGCTGGGCTACCCCGGCGGCCCAGAGATCGCGCGTTGCGCCGCCAGCGGCAACCCCAGCCGATTTGCCCTGCCGCGTCCACTCAAGCATCGGCCCGGCTTTGACTTCAGCTTTGCGGGCCTGAAGACGGCCGTGCTCACCCAAGTGCAAAAGCACCAACCACTCTCAGACACCGACCGGGCTGACCTCGCCGCCAGCCTGCAGGCGGCCATCGTGGATGTGCTGGTGTCGAAATCCATGGCCGCGATGGCCTCCTCTGGCTTGAAGACCCTGGTCATTGCCGGTGGCGTGAGCGCCAACCAGGCATTGCGGGCCGCCCTGACCGAACAGGCCCTGGCCCACGGTGTGCAGGTCTGCTTTCCGTCGCCGGCGCTATGCACCGACAACGGCGTGATGATTGCCTGGGCAGCCGCCCTTCGGCATGCGGCCGGCCAGGCGGGTCAGCCCGCTGGCCTCATTCGCGCTCAGCCCCGCTGGGATTTGTCCTCGCTGGGCTTGCCGGCCTGAAAGCCCTTCTCAGAGCCCCTCAAGAGCGCCCGAATGTTCGACGCGTGCCGCCACAGCAGCAAGACGGTCATGGCCAGCACCGCGACGAAGACCTCATCGAACCCGTGAAAGACCCACCACATGAGGGGTGCGGCCGATGCAGCCACCAGGGCCGAGAGCGATGAGATACGGCTGATGCCAAAGACCAGCATCCAGCACAGCAGGCAGGCCAGGCCCACCTCGGCCGACAGACCCAGCAGCACGCCCAAGGCCGTGGCCACGCCCTTGCCACCCCGAAAGCCGAAGAAGACCGGAAAGAGATGGCCCACGAAGACCGCCAAGGCCACCGAGGCCAGAAACAGGGGCGCATCGAGCTGGAAGACCATGGGCAGCAGGGCCACCGCCAGCAACCCTTTGGCTGCATCGCCCAGCAGGGTGATGGCCGCTGCAATCTTGTCGCCACTGCGCAGCATGTTGGTCGCGCCCGGGTTTCCCGAGCCGTAGCTTCTGGGGTCGGCCAGGCCGCGCAGCCGGCTCACGACAATGGCGCTCGACACCGATCCCATCAGGTAGGCCGTCACCACACCAGCGGCAACGATGAGCATCGAGGCGTTGTCATCCATGGGCGGATTATGCCCCCGGGCTAGGCACGGGGATGGTGCTGTGCATGCAGCTTGGAGAGCCGCTCCCGGGCCACGTGGGTGTAGACCTGGGTCGTGGAGATGTCCGCATGGCCCAGGAGCATCTGCACGGCGCGCAGGTCTGCGCCATGGTTGAGCAGGTGGGTGGCAAAGGCGTGGCGAAGCGCATGGGGGGAGAGGCCGGCGGGCAGGCCGGCCCGCTCGCCATAGCGCTTGATGAGCTGCCAGAAGTACTGCCGGGTCATGGCTGCGCCGCGCTCGGTCACGAACACCACCTCCGTCAGACGCGGCCCCAAGAGCATGGCCCGGGCAGTCTGCAGGTAGGCCGCCAGCCAATGACCGGCCTCCTGCCCATAGGGCACGAGGCGCTCCTTACCACCCTTGCCCACCACCCGCACCAGGCCCTCGGAGAGGCCCACCTGGTGCAGGCTCAGGCCCACCAGCTCAGAGACCCTCAGGCCCGTGGCATAGAGCAGCTCGAGCATGGCCTTGTCGCGCAGGCCCCGGGTGCTTGCCACATCGGGTGCAGCCAGCAGGGCCTCCACCTGGGCCTCGGCAGGCGCCTTCGGAAAGCGTTCGGGCTGACGGGCTGAGGCGAGGTCATGCGAGGGGTCTTCAGGCCGAAGGCCCTGTCGCACCAGCCAGCCGTAGAAGCGTCGAATGCAGGAGAGCCTGCGATTGAAGCTCGAGGCGCGCAACTGGCCGTGACGACTCTGCAGGTAGGCGAGCAGGTCGACCGGGCGAAGGTCTCGCAAGGCGGGGGCCTGCCCCTGGCCTTCGCACCAACTGGCCAGGTCGGTGAGGTCGCGTGCATAGGCGAGTCGGGTGTTGGCGGCGAGCCCCTCCTCCAACCAGAGGCCCTCGACGAACTGGGCGATCAGCGCCTCATCGGCGGCCGACACCAAGGGCTTGCTCATCGGTCGGGCGCCTGGGCCAGGGCCCAGGCCACATGTTCTCGAACCATCTCACTGGCGTGCGACGCCCTGGCCTGCAGGGCCGCACGAATCGTCTCGCAGTCGGCCAGCCGGCCCGCGCTGGCCGCGGCCCGCAGGGCATTGCCCAGGCCAATGGCCAGATTGCGCAACCAGCGCACATGGCCAATGCGGGCCATGGCACTGCCCGCATGTCGGGCGGCAAACGTCGCCTCATCCCAGGCGAAAAGGCTCACCAAATCGGCTGCATCCAGGCCATGGCGAACATCGAAGTCGGGCAGGCTCGCCGTCTGGGCATGCCTGTTCCAGGGGCAGACCCGCTGGCAGTCATCGCAGCCATAGACGCGATTGCCCATGAGCGGGCGAAGGGCCTCGGGGATGGGGCCTGCATGCTCGATCGTCAGGTAAGAGATGCAGCGCCTCGCATCGAGTTGATAGGGGCCGAGAAATGCCTGCGTGGGGCAGGCCGCAAGGCAGGCCGTGCAGCTGCCACAGTGATCAGACACCGGGGCGGTGGCCGGCAAGGGTCGGTCGGTGAGCAAGGTGCCCAAGAAGAACATCGAGCCACGGGCGCGCGAGAGCAACAGGGTGTGCTTGCCTCGCCAGCCCAGGCCTGCCTGGCGTGCCCACTCGACCTCCATGATCGGGGCCGAGTCCACACAGGCCCGATGGCCCAAGGGGCCCCATGCCTCCTGCATCCTCTTCGCCAGGGCCGCAAGCCGTTGCCGAAGCACCTTGTGATAATCGCGGCCCCGGGCATAGACCGAGACCACTGCACGGTTCGGATCGCGCACAGCCGCCTCCTCTTTGGCCTGCCAGTCCCCGGCCTCTGGGAGGTAATCCATGGTGACCATGATGGCACTGCGTGCACCCGGCAAGAGCGCGTCGTGCTGGGCCCGAAGCGGCATGTGCCGCACCAGGTAAGACATCTCCCCGTGCAGGCCCTGGGCGAGCCAGTCCCGCATTCGAGACACGGCCTCGGAGGCAGACCACTCCTGCGAGAGCGAGAGCACCCCCACGCTCGAAAAACCCAGCTCGCGCGACCAGCCTTCGAGCGCGTCCAGGTCCGAGGGATCGGTGACAATAGACGCGTGTTGGAGACCAGACATTCCATGATTGTTGACCGCCCGGCGGTTCGATTCAAACCGTGTGACGAGCCCGCCATGCTGCGCATCGCAGCCGGCCTCGCGCAGCCCGTGCTGGCGGGCCATTTGCGCGTGCTGACCCTCTCGGGCGAGCTCGGCGCGGGCAAGACGAGTTTTGCCCGCGGCCTGCTGCAGGCCCTGGGCGTGACGGGCCGGATCAAGAGTCCGAGCTTTGCCGTGGCCGAACGCTACGACCTCGATGCACTGGTGATTCACCACATCGACCTCTATCGGCTCACCGACCCTCATGCCTGGCGCAGCGCCGGTCTGCGGGAAGCCTTCTCCGAGGGCCTCGCGGTGGTGGAGTGGCCCGAGCATGGGCACGACCTGCCCAGCCCCGACCTGGCCATGCGCATCGACTGGGCCGATCCCGACGCGCCCGAGGGCCCGCGACTGCTTACCGCCAAGACCGACCAGCCCGAGGTTCTGGCCTGCCTGGCGGCCCTGGCGAGCGAGGCCCAGTCGTGAAGCGCAGGCAGCTTTTGTTGGCCTCGGGTGCGACCCTGCTGCTGGGCTTGCGCACACCGGCCCAAGCCTTGGCCGTCGTGGCGGTGCGGGTCTGGCCTGCCCCCGACTACACCCGTGTGGCCATTGAGCACGACACCGCAGGCCTCTCATTCAAAACACACCTGCTCACGGCCCCCGATCGGCTGGTGGTCGACCTCGAAGGCCTCACGCTCAACCCCACCTTGAAGGACCTCGTCGCCCGCATTCAGGCCAACGACCCCTACATTGCCCAGGTGCGTGTGGGCCAGTTTCTGCCCACCACGGTTCGACTGGTCTTCGACCTCAAGCAGACCATCAAGCCTTCGGTCTTCACCCTGCCGCCCATTGCCCAGTACCAGCACCGGGTGGTGATCGACCTCTACCCCACCGAGGAGCGAGACCCGCTGTTGGCCTTTCTCAAAAGCTATGAGAACCAGGCCACAGAGGCCACACCATCGGCACCAACGACGGCACCCGCAGCACCCGCCCCCAGCGACCGGCTGGCTGCCAAGCCCCCGACCGAGGACCGACTGGTCACGGTGGCCCTGGACCCAGGCCATGGCGGGGAAGACCCCGGCGCCATTGGCAAGCGCGGGACGCGCGAGAAGGATGTGGTGCTTCGCATTGCCCGACGACTCAAGCGAGAGATCGACAAGGAGCCGGGCATGCGCGCCTTTCTCACCCGAGACGGCGATTACTTCGTGCCCCTGGGCCGTCGCGTGCAGAAGGCCCGACAGGTTCGGGCCGACCTGATGGTGTCCATTCATGCCGATGCCTGGGTGTCGCCGAATGCGCGTGGCTCCTCGGTCTATGCCTTGTCTCAGCGAGGAGCCACCAGTGCAGCCGCACGCTGGATGGCCCAGAAAGAGAATGCCGCCGATGGCATTGGTGGGGTTCGCCTCATGGGCCAAGACCAGCAGCTCGCCCAGACCCTGCTCGACATGTCCACCACCGCCCAGATCAAAGACTCTCTGAAGCTGGGCCAGGCAGTTCTGGGCCAGATGAAGCGGGTCAACAGCCTGCACAAGCAGCAGGTAGAGCAGGCAGGCTTTGCCGTGCTGAAGGCACCCGACATTCCATCCATCCTTGTCGAGACGGCCTTCATCAGCAACCCTGAGGAAGAAAAGCGCCTGCGGGATGAGAACTACCAGCAAGAGATGGCCCAGGCGCTGCTCAATGGAATCAAGGCCTACCTGGCCCAGAACCCGCCACTGGCCAAGTCTCGGCTGATGTAGCCCCGCGCATGGCCACGATCGCACTCCTTCCAGACCTGCTCATCAGCCAGATTGCAGCCGGCGAGGTCATCGAGCGGCCAGCATCGGTCGTCAAGGAATTGCTCGAGAACGCCGTGGACAGCGGGGCGCAGCGCATCAGCCTGGCCTTGGAAGACGGTGGCATTCGTCGCATTCGTGTGCAAGACGATGGCCATGGCATTGCGGCCGACGAGCTCGGCCTGGCCGTGACACGACACGCCACCAGCAAGATTCGCTCGATGGAGGATCTCCAGCGCATCGGCAGCCACGGCTTTCGTGGCGAGGCCCTGGCCGCCGTTGCATCGGTGGCGCAGCTCACGCTCACGAGCCGCACCGCACAGGCCGAGCATGCAAGCCAGATCAGCAATGGGAGTGGGACCTGGTCGGTGGCGCCGGCTGCGGGCGGCGTGGGCACCACGGTGGATGTTCAGGCGCTCTTTCATGCCGTGCCCGCGAGGCGTCGATTCCTCAAGACACCGGCCACCGAATGGGGCCATGCCCGCGAGGCCTTTGTTCGCCAGGCCCTCATCCAGCCCGCCATTGAATGGCAGCTCAGCCACCAAGACCGGGTCGTGATGCGGCTCGCCCCCAGTGAATCCAGCCGGCGGGTGGCGCAGGTCCTGGACCTCGAAGAGGCCAGCCTTCGACGGGTCGACGAACAACGCGGCCCACTGCGACTCGAGGCCTGGCTGCAGGTGCCCACGGCCGTGTCGGGCCGATCTGAACAGCAGTACTTTTTTGTCAATGGCCGGGCGGTGCGCGACCGACTGCTCATCCAGGCCTTGCGCATGGCCTATGCCGACGTGCTCCATGGGGACCGACAGCCCACGGCGGTCGTCTCCCTGACCCTCGACCCCGAGCTGGTGGATGTCAACGTGCACCCAGCCAAGGCCGAGGTGCGCTTCCGGGAAGGGCAGGCCGTGTTTCAGGCCGTGCTCTCGGCCTGCAAGGCCGCACTGGCCAGCAGCCAGGCGCTGGCCACGGGCCTTCCCACGTCGGCCATGGCGGGCCAGGCCCCCGAGGCCACGGCCAAGGTGGCGTCCTCCTGGGGCCATCTGCAGAGCAGCATGCCCCTCTACAACGCGCTGGGTGCACCGGCCAGCGGACCATTGCAGGGTGCCCCGGGCGATGTCCAGCATGCGTTTGCAGCCGCCCCCGCGGGGCTGAACGCCAATACGGCCTGGGTGGCCGAGCCGCCCGCGCCCACAGCCGAGCAGCCGCATCCCTTGGGCTATGCGCTGGCCCAGCTGCATGGCATTTACATCCTGGCCCAGAACGCCAACGGCCTCGTGCTCGTCGACATGCACGCAGCCCATGAGCGCGTGGTCTATGAGCGCCTGAAGCAGAGCACCCAGGCCAATGTGCAGACCCTGCTCGAGCCCCCGACCATGAGAGCCACGGCCGTCGAGGTTGAGCTGGCCCAGCGTGAATCAAGCACCCTGCTCGGCCTGGGCCTGCTCGTCACGCCCCTGGGTGCCGACATGCTCGCCATTCGAGGGGTGCCCAGCCTGCTCTCACAGGTGCCACTCGAACCCCTGGTGCGCGACACCCTGCGCGAACTCGGCGAGCAGGGGTCTGCCACGGGTCTTGCGGCCCAGCGCGATGCGCTCCTGGCCACCATGGCCTGCCACGCCGCCGTGCGGGCTCATCGAAGCCTGAGCCTGCCGGAGATGAATCAGTTGCTGCGCGACATGGAGCAGACGGCCCGCGCAGACCAGTGCAACCACGGTCGGCCCACCTGGCTGCAGTGGAGCCTTGGGGACATCGACCGCCTGTTCCTGCGCGGCCAGTGACACCGCTGTTGTGCATCCTGGGCCCCACGGCCAGCGGAAAATCCAGCCTGGCCATGGCGCTTGCCCGCTCGCGGTGGCTGGGCACCGTGGAGATCGTGAGCATCGACTCGGCCTTGGTCTACACAGGCATGGACATCGGCACGGCCAAGCCCTCGGCGCAGGAGCAGGCCGAGGTGCCACACCAACTCATCGACTGCTGCGCCCCAGAAGATGTCCACTCTGTGGCCGATCACCTCGAGGCAGCACGCCAGGCCGTGGCGGAGATTCTTCAGCGGGGGCACACCCCCGTGCTGGTGGGCGGCACCATGCTCTACTTCAAGGCCATGCGAGACGGCATCGACGCCCTGCCCCGCTGCAGCAGCGAGACACGCGAACGCATTGCCCAGGCCGCACGCCGGCAGGGCTGGCCCGCCCTGCATGCCCAGCTCGCCGAGCGCGACCCTGACACCGCCGCCCGGCTCTCGCCCCAGGACGCCCAGCGCATCGCACGGGCGCTCGAGGTGCTCGAGGAGACTGGCCAAAGCCTGAGTCAATGGATTGCCAAAAGCCAGGCCGAGGGCCAAGGGCTGCCACCCCTGGGGCCCTTGCAGACCCTGGCCCTCCTGCCCGAGGACCGCAGCTGGCTACACGCACGCATTGCTCAACGGCTGGAAGCCATGGTGGCCGACGGCTTTTTGGATGAGGTGCGCGGGCTCAGAGAGAGGCCCGGCCTCACAGCCCAGCATCCGAGCATGCGGGCCGTGGGCTACCGGCAGGCCTGGGCCCATCTGAGTCGAGATCGCGGCTTTGAGTCGGTGGAGGCCTTTGCGCAGAAGGCGGTGGAGGCCACCCGTCAACTGGCCAAACGACAACTTACCTGGCTTCGCAGTTTTGAGGATGTGACCCGGGTCGATCCGCAGACCCAGTCGATGGATCAGTTGATCACGGTCTGCGCCGAGTTGGCCGGCCGCGGGCCGACCTCGCCCACGCGATAAACCCGCTCGCCATGGGCGGTGAGCGTGGCCCCCACCGCCTCGGCTGCAGACGCGGGCACGACCACCACCATGCCAAGGCCGCAATTGAAGACGCGGTGCATCTCATCGGTGGCAATCTGCCCCTCGGCCTGCACAAAGGACATCAGGGCCGGCATGGGCCAGGCCGACGCATCGAGTGTGACCATGAGGTCGTCGGGCAGCACTCGAGGAATGTTGCCCACCAGGCCACCACCCGTGATGTGGGCCAGGGCGTGCACCGACTCGGGATGGGCGCGCAGGGCCGCCAAGACGGACTTCACATACAGGCGTGTGGGTGCCATGACCAGGTCATCGAGGCCCGCCATCTGGCCCGAGCCTGGCGCGGATTCCAGCTGCACCGTGGACAAGGCCGCGCGGGTGATGGACCCGAACCGTCGCTCGAGCACGGCCCGAACCAGGGAGTAACCGTTGCTGTGAAAACCGCTGGAGGCCAGGCCAAGCACCACATCGCCAGCCGCCACCTTGCGGCCATCGAGGATCTTGGCCCGCTCAACCACGCCCACGGCAAAGCCGGCCAGGTCGTATTCGCCGTCGGGGTACATGCCGGGCATCTCGGCTGTTTCACCACCAATCAGGGCGCAGCCCGAGGCCTCACAGCCCTTGGCAATGCCGCCCACCACGGCGGCGGCCGTGTCGAGCGCCAGTCGGCCACAGGCGAAATAATCCAGAAAGAAGAGTGGCTCCGCCCCCTGAACGAGAATGTCGTTCACACTCATGGCCACGAGGTCGATGCCCACGGTGTCGTGCCGGTCCAGGGTGAAGGCCAGCTTGAGCTTGGTGCCCACGCCATCGGTGCCGGACACCAGCACGGGCTCCACCAGCCCTTTGGGCAGGCCGCACAGGGCGCCGAAGCCACCAATGCCCGCGAGCACCTCTGGCCGCATGGTGCGCTTGGCCAGCGGCTTGATGCGGTCGACGAGGGCGTCGCCGGCATCGATGTCCACGCCAGCGTCGCGGTAGGTCAGGCTGGTTGATTTTGAATTCATGGCAGAGGCTCGGAAAATTGCATTTTATGGGACAACCACTCGACTCTCCCGCGCAGCAGTTGCCCCTGGGGCTCCGCGCCCTTCCCGCCCCCCGGCGGGCCGACGGCGTGGTGGGCCGCAATGGTGCCGTGCTCGCTGCACTCGATGCCGTCTTTGCACAACAGCCCGGCCCCTGCCTGTTTCTGTGGGGTGCGCCCGGCAGTGGCAAGACCTTCTGGCTCACGGCCTTCGCGGCAGAGGCCAAGGAGCGTGCCGCTGGTGCCGCCAGTGCCAAGCTGCTTGCCTGTGGGGACCCGCAGCACAGCCACTCACCGGCACAGGCCTTGGGGCCTGGGGACAGCCCCGGCGGTCAGGCCACTGCGCCCATGGTCTGGCTCATTGATGATGTGCACCTGGCCACGGCCGAGGAGCAGGCCGCCCTCTTCACGGCCTACAACCGAGCCATGCAGGACGGCGCCCGCATGGTCTTTGCAGCCGATCGCCCCCCCAGGGACATGCCCAGCCGTGAAGACCTGCGCACCCGGCTGGGCCAGTGCCTGGTCTATGAGTTGGCCGAACTCACCGAGGAAGAGATGCGCCATGCCCTGCGAGACCGTGCGCTCGCCCTGGGCTGGCTCTCGCATCCCACCCAAGACACCTACGACCACCTCTTTGATTACCTGCTCACGCGGCTGCCCCGAAACCTCTCGCTGCTCACCGAGCTGCTGCACATGGCCGACCGCCGGGCGCTGTCCCTGCAGCGGGCAATCTCGTTGCCATTGGTGCGCAGCCTGATCGACGAGGCCCTGGCCAAGTGGCCACAACCCCTTTCCACCGCCACGGGCCCCACATGACCCCAGCATCCCAAGGCCGACTGGCCCTCTTCGACCTCGACAACACCCTCATTCCCATTGACAGTGATGTGGCCTGGGCCCAGCACCTGGTGGACCTGGGCGTGGTCGAGCGCGACTGGTACAGCCACCGCAACGACTACTTCTATGAGCAGTACAAGGCTGGCACCCTGGACATCCACGAGTTCCTCGACTTCCAGCTGGCGCCCCTGGCGGCCCATCCGCCCGAACAGCTGAAGGCCTGGCGCGACGACTTCATGACCACACGCATTCGGCCGCACCTGACGAAGGCGGCCAGGGCCCTGGTCGACGAGCACTTGAACGCGGGCGACCTGGTGGCCATCGTCACAGCCACCAACACCTTCATCACCGCGCCCATTGCAGAGGCCTTTGGCATTGCCCACCTGATTGGCACCGACCTGGAGCAAACCCCGCAAGGCCACTTCACCGGCAAGCCACTTGGACTGCCCTGCTTCCAGGCGGGCAAGATCGTACGAGTGGCCCAGTGGCTCGCCACACTCGACACCGCGCTCGAGGAGTTCCAGACCTCCGTCTTCTACAGCGATTCACGCAACGACCTGCCCCTGCTTGGCCGGGTCACCCATCCCGTGGCCGTCAACCCAGACGCCACCTTGGAGGCCCATGCCAGGGCCGAGGGCTGGCCAGTGATCCTGTTACCCTCCGAACTGTGATCAAGAAACTCCTCCGCTCCTTGGCCCGGCTTGCGCCCGGTCACTCCAAGGGCCATGCACCGGCCAACCGACACGACCCCCGAATCTTCAAGGCCAGCAAGGTTGGCATCGACCGCAGGCTGGTCTCGCAGGCTGCACTGCGCACCGTCGATGGGCTGCAGAAGGCAGGCTGGAAGGCCTATGTGGTGGGCGGGGCCGTGCGCGACCTCATGCTCGGCATGCGGCCCAAAGACTTCGACGTGGCCACCAATGCCACGCCCGATGATGTTCAGCGCTTGTTTCGACGGGCCCGGATCATCGGCCGACGCTTTCAGATCGTGCACGTCATGTTTGGGCCAGAGACCATCGAGGTCTCCACCTTTCGGGCGCTCGCGCCCAAGCACCAAGAGACCGATGCCCACGGTCGCGTGCTTCGAGACAACACCTTTGGCGAACACCACGAAGACGCCGCCCGACGCGACTTCACCATCAATGCCCTCTACTACGACCCCCTGAGCGACACGGTGCTCGATTACCACGATGGCGTTCAAGACCTTCAACGAAAAGTGATCCGCATGATCGGCGACCCGGCCCAGCGCTACCGCGAAGACCCGGTGCGCATGCTCCGCGTGGTGCGATTTGAGGCCAAGCTTCGGTTCAAGGTCGACCCGCACACCTTGGCCCCCGTCAAGGAACTCGCCGAACTCATCGAGAATGTGCCCGAGGCCCGGCTCTTCGATGAGATGGTGAAGCTGCTGCAGTCGGGCCAGGCCCTGCGGGGACTGCAGGGCCTTCGGGAGCAAGGGCTGCACCATGGCTGCCTGCCACTAATCGACCTGGTGCTCTCGCCTGAGGGCAGCAAGGAGGAGCAGGCCCTCGCCCTGCGTTTTGTGGAGCAGGCCCTGGCGGCCACCGATGCCCGCGTGGCCGAGGGCAAACCCATTTCCATTGGATTCCTATTTGCATGCCTGCTCTGGAACCCCGTGTATCGGCGCTGGCAGGCCATTCAGGCGGGTGGCGAGCGCCCCATCCCGGCCTTGCATGCCGCCATTGACGACGTGATCGACCGTCAGCTCGATGACCTGGCCATTCCCCGGCGCTATGTCTCCGACCTGCGTGAGATCTGGCTCATGCAGCCCCGATTTGAGAAGCGCGGCGGCGGCGCTGCATTTCGCCTGTTCGAGCACATTCGCTTTCGCGCGGGCTTTGACTTCCTGCTGCTGCGGGCGGCCTGCGGCGAGCTCGAACCCGCCCTGGCCGACTGGTGGGAACACTTCGTGGCCTCGGATGCCGACGACCGGCTCACCCTGGTGCAGCAGCTCGGCCGGGCTGCGAGTGGGTCAACGGCACCCAAGCGTCGGCGGCGTCGGCGCGCGAGCAGTGACCGAGGGGACACGGCGCCCGCCGCAGACTCGACGCAGTGAGCCAGGCCCGCTCGACTGTCGTCAGGCGCGCCGTCGTGGCCTTTGGGGCCAACCTGCCATGGCGCGGTTCGCCGCCAGAGCAGACCATTCGCGAGGCCGCCCGCATGATGGCAGGCCGATCCGACATCACCGCCTTTGAGGCCTCTCGGCTCTGGCACTCAACCCCCGTGAACGCCGAAGGCCCGAACTTCATCAATGCGGTGGCCCAGTTCGACACCAGGCTCACCGCCCAGGACTTGCTCGACTGGCTCCTCTCAATCGAGCGGGCCCACGGTCGAGCGCGCACGCAGCCCCTCGCACCCGGCCCCTCGGCTGCTCGAACCCTCGACCTCGACCTGATCTGGATGGCGGGCATCCGGCTCCAGACGCGCGACCTGACACTGCCCCACCCCCGGGCCACCCAGCGCGGCTTCGTGCTGGGCCCGCTCATGGACATCGCCCCGGATCTCGAGTTGCCCGATGAAGAAGGTCGGCATCAGACGGTGGCCGACTGGTGGCGCCAGCTGCCCGTCGATGCGCTGCTCTCACCCCTTGAGCCAATGCGCTAGAGTGCGTCGATGTCGTCTGTCATGACCAATGCTGCGCCCACCCGCCCCGCCTGGACAGATCGTTTTCGATCGATCGTCTTTGAGGGGCCCATTGGTGTGGGCAAGAGCTCACTGGCCCGCAAGTTTTCTGAGCGCTTTGGCTATGAGCTGCTGTTGGAAGCCCCGGAGGACAACCCCTTTCTCGAGAACTTCTACCGAGACAGCGCGCGGTACGCCCTGCAGACCCAGCTCTTCTTCCTCTTCCAGCGCATCGACCAGCTGCGCACCCTGGCCCAGCGAGATTTCTTTTCGGAGCACCTGGCGAGCGACTTCATGCTCGCCAAGGACCCACTCTTTGCAAGGCTCACCCTCAGCGAGGATGAGCTCGCGCTGCATCAGAAGATTTACGACTCTCTGCGGCCGCAGGTGCCCGTGCCAGACCTGGTGATCCTGCTGCAGGCCCCGGCCCAGCAGCTCATCGACCGCATTGCTCAGCGTGGCATCCCGATGGAGCAGAACATGTCGGCCGACTACCTCATCGACCTCACCGATGCCTACACCCAGTTCTTCCATCATTACGATGAGAGCCCCCTGCTGGTGATCAACACCATGGCCTTGAACCCCATTGAGCGTGAGGAGGACTTCGAGACCCTGGTGTCTCAGATTGCCAACTTCCGCGGCCGCAGAGCCCACTTCAACGTTCAACCATGAAGATTGTTCACACCATTGCCGAGCTTCGGGCCCAGCTTCGTGGGCAGCTTCGCACCGCCTTCGTGCCCACCATGGGCAATCTGCACGAGGGACACCTCTCGCTCATGCGCCTGGCGGCCAAGCATGGCGACCCTGTCGTGGCCTCGATTTTTGTCAATCGCCTTCAGTTCACACCCAACGAAGACTTCGACCGCTACCCCCGCACGCTCGAGGCCGATGCCCAGAAGCTCGAGGCGGAGGGGGTTTATGTCTTGTTCGCGCCAGACGAACGAGAGATCTACCCCGTGCCACAGGAGTTTCGGATCAGCCCGCCACGCGACCTTGGTGACATTCTCGAGGGCGAGTTTCGGCCGGGCTTCTTCGTGGGCGTGACCACGGTGGTGATGAAGCTCTTTCAGTGTGTGGGTCCTCAGGTGGCCGTGTTCGGCAAGAAGGATTACCAGCAGCAGATGGTGATTCGCCAGATGTGTGAGCAGTTCTCGCTGCCCACCGAGATCATCTCGGCCGAGACCATTCGGGATGCCGATGGGCTGGCGCTGTCTTCACGAAATGGCTATTTGTCTGTCCAGGAGCGCGAGGAGGCGCCCGTGCTCTACCGAACCCTGCAGGACATGCGGGACGCCTTGGCAGGGCGCTCCGATGTGACGGTGGCCGACTGCCAATTCATGGAGACCCAGGCCATGGCAGCACTGCACCAGCGGGCCTGGCAGCCAGATTACTTGTCGATTCGGCTCCAGCGCAACCTGCGCCCGCCTTCACAGGCGGACCTGGACGCACAGGCGCCGCTGGTCATTCTGGCCGCGGCGCGCCTGGGCAGCACACGGCTGATCGACAACCTCGAGGTTTAGTCGGCCCGCAGGACCATGGCGACCACCAGGCTCGCCAGGAAGACCACGGACATCACCAGCAGGAGTGGCTTGCGGGGACGGCTGGGCTGGTCATCATGCATGGTGGGTATCCCGAATCACTTGAGGACCGTCTTGAGCAGCTTGCCCATTTCAGACGGGTTCTTGGTGGTGCGAATGCCACAGGCTTCCATGATCTCGAGCTTGGCCTGCGCGGTGTCGGCACCGCCTGAGATGAGTGCGCCGGCATGGCCCATGCGCTTGCCCGGAGGCGCGGTGACACCGGCAATGAAGCCCACGATGGGCTTCTTCATGTGATCTTTGGCCCACTGGGCCGCATTGACCTCATCGGGGCCACCGATCTCACCAATCATGATGACCGCATCGGTGTCGGGGTCGTCGTTGAACATCTGGAGGACATCGATGTGCTTGATGCCGTTGATCGGGTCTCCGCCAATGCCAACCGCGGTGGACTGGCCCAGGCCCATCTCGGTCACCTGACCAACGGCCTCATAGGTGAGCGTGCCCGACCGCGACACGATGCCGATCCGGCCCTTGCGGTGGATGTGGCCCGGCATGATGCCGATCTTGATTTCCTCTGGGGTGATGAGGCCCGGGCAGTTTGGCCCGAGCAGCAGGGTCTTGGCACCCGCGGCCTTCATCTTGTTGCGCACCACCATCATGTCCCGCACAGGGATGCCCTCCGTGATGCAGATGACCAGGTCGAGCTGGGCTTCCACAGCCTCCCAGATGGCATCGGCTGCACCTGCGGGGGGCACATAAATGACCGAGACGGTTGCGCCCGTGGCGGACTTTGCATCCTTGACGCTGGCGTAGATGGGAATGCCCTCGAAGTCTTCGCCGGCCTTCTTCGGGTTCACACCCGCCACAAAACAGTTCTGCCCATTGGCGTACTCGCGGCACATGCGGGTGTGGAACTGGCCCGTCTTGCCGGTGATGCCCTGGGTAATGACCTTGGTGTCTTTGTTGATCAGAATCGACATGTTCTTGCCCTCAAGCCTTCTTGGATGCAGCGGCCACGACGCGTTCAGCGGCCTGCGCCATGGTGTCTGCAGAGATGATCGGCAGACCCGACTCGGCCAGGATCTTCTTGCCCAGGTCTTCGTTGGTGCCCTTCATGCGGACCACCAATGGCACCTTGAGGCCCACCGCCTTGGAGGCCGAGACCACGCCCTCGGCGATCACATCACAGCGCATGATGCCGCCGAAGATGTTCACGAGAATGGCCTGCACCTTTGGGTTGGAGAGCATGATCTTGAAGGCCTCGGTGACCTTCTCGGTGGTGGCGCCGCCGCCGACATCGAGGAAGTTGGCGGGCTCGCCACCAAAGAGCTTGATGGTGTCCATGGTGGCCATGGCCAGGCCCGCGCCATTCACCAGACATCCAATGTTGCCGTCGAGCTGAATGTAGGCGAGGTCGAACTTCGAGGCCTCGATCTCGGCGGGATCCTCCTCGTCGAGGTCACGCATCTCGGTGAGCTCGGGATGCCGGTAGAGGGCGTTGGAGTCGAAGTTCCACTTGGCATCGAGGGCCACCACGCGGCCATCGCCAGTGATGATGAGCGGGTTGATTTCAGCCAGGGAGGCATCGGTCTCCCAGAAGGCCTGGTAGAGGCCTTTGAGCACTGCACGGGCCGCCGGAATGGAGGCGGCGGGCACACCAATCTTGGATGCCAGGGCATCGGCGTCGGCATCGAGCAGGCCAGTGGCCGGGTCGATGAAAATCTTGTGGATCTTCTCAGGATGGCTGTGGGCCACCTCTTCGATGTCCATGCCGCCCTCGGAGGAGCCCATGAGACAGACGCGCTGGCTGATGCGGTCGGTGACCGCAGCCACGTAGAGTTCCTTC
Organism: Hahnella aquatica (SeqCode); assembly: GCF_965194505.1. Taxonomy (GTDB): domain Bacteria; phylum Pseudomonadota; class Gammaproteobacteria; order Burkholderiales; family Burkholderiaceae_A; genus Hahnella; species Hahnella aquatica. The sequence continues at coordinate 1,617,977 of NZ_OZ239144.1, forward strand.
TGAATGTCGGCGCCCTCTTCAATGAGCAGGCGACGAACCTTTTGACCACCGGGGCCCGTCTGGTGCGTGACCAGCTGCATGCCCATGATCGCCTCGGCGTAGGTTCGCACCTCATCGAGTGACTTGGCCACCTTCACGCCACCGCCCTTGCCTCGGCCGCCCGCATGAATCTGGGCCTTGACCACCCAGACCGGGCCGCCCAGTGTTTTTGCGGCGTCCAGCGCGGCGTTGGTGTCGAAGCAGGCGATGCCGCGGGGCACCGGAACACCATAGCGGCGCAATATCTCTTTGCCTTGATACTCGTGAATTTTCATCTCAGACGATCCCCCTGACGTACGTGGGGATGTTAGCACGCAGGTCTAACCGGAATGGGTGCGTGGATGGGTGCGCAGTACGGCCTCGAAGGGCGCAAAGCCATTGGCTTCGAGGCGTCGGAGGGTGTCGGGTGCAAAGCCCCGACTGATGAGAAAACGGGTTTGTTTGGCGCGAGCCTCGAGGCTGTCGGGGGGCAGGCCAAAGCGCCGAGCCCAGACCTGCTGCGCCCTTGCGAGCTCCGTGGACTTGGCGGACTCGAGGGCTTCATGAGAACGATCTTGCGGAACCCCATGCTCTCGCAACTCCAAAGCCAGGCGGGCTGCACCGTAACGCTCACCACGGACTCGAACGAGAGCCTCTGCGAAACGTGCATCGGACAGAAAGCCTTTTTCGACGAGCTCATCGAGCACGGCCTCGAGGGCCTCTTCGGATTCGGCATGCGGGGCGAGCTTGCGCGCCAGCTGCTGACGACTGTGTTCTCGTCGGGCCAGGGCCGCAATGGCCCTGGACTTGAGGCTGCGAACAGCCGCCACCTGAATCAACCGTACAAGAACGACTAGGAGGCCTCTTTAAGCTCGCGGGCGGCCTTCCCACGCGGCTCTTTGGATTCCTTCACGTCTTTGGCTTCTTTGTCGGAGGCCAGTTCGAGCTTGGGCGGTGACTCGACCCTGGGTGCCACGCCAAAGTGGGCGCGAACCTTGTTCTCGATTTCATGGGCCAGGTGCACGTTCTGCTTGAGGAACTCACGGGCGTTCTCCTTGCCCTGGCCGATTCGATCGCCGTTGTAGCTGTACCAGGCGCCCGACTTCTCGACAATGTTCAGTTCGGAACCAATGTCGATGATTTCGCCCTCGCGAGAGATGCCCTCACCGTAGAGGATGTCGAAGCCGGCCGCCTTGAAGGGCGGGGCCACCTTGTTCTTCACGACCTTGACCTTGGTCTCGGAGCCCACGACTTCATCGCCCTTCTTGAGCGAACCCACGCGACGGATGTCGAGCCGCACGGACGAATAAAACTTCAGGGCGTTGCCACCGGTGGTGGTTTCGGGACTGCCGAACATGACGCCGATCTTCATGCGGATCTGGTTGATGAAGATGACGAGGGTATTGGTGCGGCTGATCGTGCCGGTGAGCTTGCGCAGGGCCTGGGACATGAGGCGTGCCTGCAGGCCGGGGAGGGAATCGCCCATGTCGCCCTCGATCTCGGCCCGGGGCGTGAGCGCGGCCACCGAGTCGATGACGATGAGATCAACCGAGCCGGAGCGAACCAAGGCATCGACGATTTCGAGCGCCTGCTCGCCGGTGTCCGGCTGGGAGATGAGCAGTTCGGAGAGGCCCACGCCGAGCTTTTGCGCGTACTGGGTGTCGAGGGCGTGCTCGGCATCGACGAAGGCACAGACCCCACCGAGCTTTTGCATCTCGGCGATGACCTGCAGTGTGAGGGTGGTCTTGCCGGAGGACTCAGGGCCGTAGATTTCGACCACACGGCCACGCGGCAGGCCACCGACACCGAGGGCAATGTCGAGCCCGAGGGAGCCGGTGGACACGGTTTGAATGTCGGGCGCGACCTCGTTCTCGCCCATGCGCATGATCGAGCCCTTGCCGAATTGCTTTTCAATTTGGGCGATGGCGGCTGCGAGGGCCTTGGTTTTTTCGGCGCGGTTTTTGGTGACTTGGTCGTCCATGGCGGTGTCCTTTGCTGAAGGTGTTGAAAGAGTACTGTATAAAAAGACAGTATTCAAGTGGTCTTGCAGGCTAGGGCACCCGGGCCGGCTTGGCCATCAGCCAACTGGTCAGCCCAGCCAGGGCCCACCAGGCCGATTGTCGTTGCACACGGATGCGCTCGCCCGCAAATTGCACGCGCTGGGCCCTGACCCCGGCCAGGGCCTGCCCCTGGCCAGCCCAGCCAAACCAAACGGTTCCCACAGGCTTGGCCGCGGAGCCACCGGTCGGGCCAGCCACGCCGGTGATGGCCGCCACACAAACCTGTGGCCTTGCCGGCTGCAACACCGCCACCAGCCCACTGGCCATGGCCCGCGCCACCACCTCACTGACCGCACCCTGTTGCGCGATCGCCTCAGTGGGCACACCCACCAGGCGCGTTTTCATGGCGTTGGAATAGGTCACGAGGCCGGCCTCGAACCAGGCGCTCGACCCCGCCAGCCGGGTCACCCAGCTCGCCGCCAGGCCGCCAGTGCACGACTCTACAAGGCCAATCGACGCCCCTTGGCGCTGGGCTGCCCAGCCCAGGGCCAGGCCCAGAAGCAAGGCCTCACGGGGTGAAACATCAAAGTCCGCGTGAAGCGGCCGCTCGGTCGTGGTCATGCCAGCCACCACCAGATGCGAAGCAGCACCGCCACCGCCATGAGCGTGAACGCGGCGGCCACCAGGTCGTCGGCCATCACGCCCCAACCGCCCTTCCATCGTCGGTCCACCCACCGGATGGGCGGCGGCTTGAGGATGTCGAAGCCGCGAAACAGCCCAAAGGCCAAGAGCTGCAGCACGCCAATGGGCATGCCTTGGGTGGCCCAGGCCACCTCTGGATCCTCCGGATGCGGCAGACAGGCCAGCACCAGCCAGAAGGCCAGGATCTCATCCCAGACCATGGCACCGTGGTCGGGCTGGCGCAAGGCTCGGCCCGTTTTCTCGCAGGCCCAGATGCCCACGACCAGGCCCACCATGAGCAGCCAGGGCCAAAACCCCCGCGGGACAAAGGCATCGATGACCACAAAGCTGGCCCAGGCCCAGAGGGTGCCAGCCGTGCCCGGGGCCATGGGCGAGAGGCCCGACCCAAATCCAAAGGCCAGCACGTGCGCGGGGTGGCGCAGGAACACCTCCCCGGGGGCAATCGGGCCGGCCACCGGCTCGGGCGCCGCCTGGGCCTTCTCATCGGCCATGGCCACCCCGTTGCTGCGACGCCTCGTCGGGCTGCGAAAAATGGGCAAAGCCCTGGGTCGGACTGGCTTCCGGCCCCAGGGGATGGCCATCTGCATCCAGCCAAGCCACCGGCGGACCGCCGTCGCCTCGGGTCAGCACCTCGCCAATGCAGTGCAGGGGCAGTGCCAGTTCCACCGACAGGGCTGCAAGGGCTGCATCTGCGCTGGGCGGGGCAGCAAAGAGAAGTTCATAGGCATCGCCACTGGCGGCGGCCCAACGTGCTTTGTCGAGGGGCGCCTGAAATTGCGAGGCCCGCGAGGCCTGCAGCTGAGGGCCCAGGCAGTGGCTCAAGGCGGTGAGGTCGACCGCGGCCTGAAGGGCATCACCACGGCGGGCAGACGAAGCGGCCACCACATGCCCCAGTTCAGAGGCCAAGCCATCGGAGAGGTCGATCGCGGCATGGGCGAGGCCACGCAGGGCCGCCCCCAGCGCGAGCCTCGGGCAGGGCCAGTCCAGTGCCGGGTCCGATCGGCCCTCGGCCACGGCCAGGCTCGCATCGCCCAGGCTGCCCGACACCCAGAGCCGATCGCCAGGCACCAGTCCATCTCGCCGCAGGGCAGTGCCCAAGGGAACCGTGCCGTAGATGGACACGGTGTAGACCTCGGGTGCGTCGGCCGGTAAGGAGACCGTGTCGCCACCCACCAGACTGCAGCCCGTCTGGCGCGCAAGGCCAAAGAGGCCCTCGGCAAAGGCCTCGAGCCAATCGTGTCGGCGGGCCCGAAGGGCCAACGAGAGGGTAAAGCCCAAGGGGGTCGCCCCCATGGCCGCAAGGTCTGAGAGATTCACAGCCAACAGCTTGTGGCCCAAGGCGGCGGGATCGACATCGGCGCGGTGATGGCGCCCCTCGACCATGGTGTCGACCGCCACCACGAGCTGCTCCCCGGGGGCCAATGGCCGGATTAAGGCTGCATCGTCTCCGATGCCCAGGGCCTGTGGATGGTCTAAGGCCGGGCCAGGCCAGGCGGCCGCGCGTCGGCCAAAGTGATCTCGAATGAGGCCGAATTCAACGGCCACGGTCAGCCGGCCGCATCTCGCGACTCATGCGGGCGAAGGCTCGGAAGCAGACGATCGAGCACGCCGTTGACATACCGGTGGCCCTCATTGCCCCCCAATGATTTGCTCAGTTCCACGGCCTCGTTGATGACCACCCGATAGGGCACCTCGGGATGCTGCTGCAGCTCGTGGCATCCCAACAGCAGAATGGCCTGCTCCACCGGAGAGACCTGCACCAGGGGCCGATCCAACGCAGGCAGCAGCGCAGCCGTGAGGGCATCACGGGCAGACAACACGCCATGCAGGCAGTCTTGAAAGTAGGCGGCATCGCAACTCGCATGCTCCTCCGACTCTTCCAGATACGTCTGAATGACCGCGGCCTGCTCGCCCGCCAACAGGTGCTGGTAAATGCCCTGCACCGCCAAGAGTCGCGAGAGCCGGCGCGTGCCGCGGCCGCTGCCGCGCGCGCCAGCCGGTGGGCGGCCAGTGGCCTGACTACTGGTCATCGTCCGAACCGAACTGCTCGTCAATGGCGAGCATGAGATTGGCCATCTCGATGGCCGCCAGGGCACAGTCGCGGCCCTTCTCATCGGCCCGCGCCAAGGCCTGTGCGTCGGTGTCAGTCGTGAGCACGCCATTGGCGATCGGCACCTGCAGGTCGTGCGACACCCGGGCAATGCCCGCCGCAGATTCATTGGAGACCACCTCGAAGTGATAGGTCTCGCCGCGCACCACGGCACCCAAGGCGATCAGGCCATCGAACTGGCCTGTCTCGGCGAGCTGCGCCAGCACGAGCGGAATCTCCAGTGCGCCCGGCACCGAGAAGACGACGATGTCGTCCTCGGCCACCCCAGCCTGCTGCAGGGCCGCCAGACAAGCGGCCTCCAGACGACGCGTGATGTCCTGGTTGAAGCGAGAGACGACCACGGCCATCCGAAGACCCTCGGCCTCCAGGCTCGGTGCGACACGTTGAACACTGCTCATGGGGAGTCCTCTCTTGGTTTCAATCGGGTTGGCGATAGCCCAGCACTTCCAGGCCGAAGCCCGCCATGCTGGGCATCTTCCTGGGCTGGGCCAGCAGAATCATTTTGCGAACTTCCAGGTCACGAAGAATGGAGGCCCCAAGCCCATAGTTGCGAAGGGCCGAACTCGCACCGGCCTTGGGCTGGCGGTGCTGCAGTTGTTCAAAGAGCCGGTCGGCCCCGGCCGCACAGTTGAGCAGCACCAGCACGCCGGGCTCGGGCTGCGCCGCCAGGTGCGAGATCGCCTGCTGCAGTGGCCAGCTGTGACGGCCCGCCTCCTCGAAGAAGTCGAGCACGGTGAAGGGTTCATGCACGCGGGCCAAACAAATGCTCGTGGGGTCGGGCACACCCTTGACCAAGGCCAGGTGGGGCTGGCCCATGGCACGGTCCTTAAAGGCCACCAGTCGCCAGTCTGCGCCCATGATGCGGACAGGCTCCTCCGACACCCGCTCCACAAGGCTCTCATGGGCGGTGCGGTGGTGGATGAGGTCTGCGATGCTGCCCAGTGGCAGGCCGTGGGCCTTGGCAAAGGCGCGCAGGTCTGGAAGGCGGGCCATGCTGCCGTCGTCGTTCAGGATCTCGCAGATCACGCCCGCCGGGGAATGGCCCGCCAACTGGGCGAGGTCGCAGCCGGCCTCGGTGTGGCCGGCGCGGGCCAGCACGCCACCGGGCTGGGCCATCAGGGGAAAGATGTGACCCGGCTGAACGAGGTCCTCGGGCTTGGCTGCAGGCGCCACGGCAGCAAGAATGGTGGCTGCACGGTCTGCCGCACTGATGCCGGTGGTCACCCCCCGGGCGGCTTCAATGGACACCGTAAATGCGGTGGCATGGGCCGAGCGGTTCTCGTGAACCATCATGGGCAGTTGAAGCTGACGGCAGCGGGCTTCCGTGAGGGTGAGGCAGATCAGGCCACGTCCAAACCGGGCCATGAAATTGATGGCCTCGGGCGTAACAGCGTCGGCCGCCATGACCAGGTCGCCCTCATTCTCGCGGTCTTCGTCGTCCACCAAGACCACCATGCCACCCGCCCGAATGGCCGCGATGAGATCGGAAATGGGCTGCAGTGGCTCAGACACGCTGCCCGCCCGATTGTCGAACCTGGAGCCGCTCCAGCAGACGAGCCATCTGGCGGGCCATGGGATCGACCTCGACATTGAGGCCGTCGCCCGGCTGACAGCCGCACAGCGTGGTGTGATTCCATGTGTGCGGAATGAGGTTGATGTCGATGTCGGTGCCCGCATCGTGGTCACGCAACTGATTGACGGTGAGGCTCACCCCATGCAGGGCCACCGAGCCCTTCTCGGTCAGGAAGGCACTGAGTTCAGCAGGCACGCGAACGGTGAGGCCCACCGACTCATCTCGGGGCGTCACGGCCACCACCGTGGCCACGGCGTCCACATGGCCAGAGACCAGATGGCCACCGAGCCGGTCCGACCAGCGCAAGGCTTTTTCGAGGTTCACCGGGCCTGGAGCGTCTAGGCCCACGGTTCGGTTGAGGCTCTCTCGAGAGATGTCCACCGCAAAGCCATGTTCATCGGGCCGAATCACCGTCATGCAGGCCCCATTGATGGCCACCGAATCACCCTCGTTCACGTCGGAGGCATCCAGGCCGCCCCAGTTCACCAGGAGCCGCAGGCCTTGGGCATCCGACCAAGCCTGCTGTGCAGCACCTGGCTGAGCCAACGACTGCGGCACCACCTCTTCAATGCGACCAATGGCCTGAACGATTCCCGTGAACATGGCGCCAGTGTATCGACTGCGTGCGTCGGGGCGCGATTAGGGCGATGTCGGGGCGACATCGAGCGTGCGTGGCGCACGCATGACCAGTCGAATCCCGTCGCCAAGACGCGCGAGATCGTGCACCCGCCAGCGCGGCGCGTCACTCGGCTGGGCGAGCGCCGCCATCGGCTCGGCCAGTCCACGCCCCTCCCCCAGCACCACCGGGGCCTGGTAGAGGAGCCACTCGTCCACCAGACCATGGGCCAGAAAGGCGCCGGTCAGCCGGGCTCCGGCCTCCACCTGCACTTCATTGCAGCCCTGCTCGGCAAGCCATTCGCAGACCACTCGAAGGTTCAGGCGACGACCATTGGCGCCGTCGTCATCAGCAGGCAGCTGCACCACCTTGCAGCCGCGGGCCTGGAGCCGGGCGAGCCGATCGGCTGCGGCCGGCGCATCCAGGGCTGCGCCCGTGAGCAGCACGGCGCCTGGCAGTCGAAAGAAGGGGGCGTCTGGGTCGGCCACAAGGCGGCCGTCGAGCAACACCCGCATGGGCTGCCGGTCGGTGGGCACCTCTCGCACATTGAGCAGGGGCTGGTCTTGTGCAAAGGTGCCCGCACCGGTGAGCACTGCACACGACCGCGCACGCCACGCATGGCCATCGGCCCGACAGGCGGCATCGGTGATCCATTTGCTCTGGCCGTTCACAAGGGCTGTTCGGCCATCGAGTGATGCCGCCGACTTGATTCGAATCCAGGGCAGGCCAGTGCGCATGCGCTTGAAAAAGCCAACATTGAGGGCCTGTGCCTGCTCCGACAAGAGGCCCACACGCACCCCGAGGCCTGCCTCTCGCAGGCGTGCGAGGCCGCGCCCCGACACGCGTGGGTTGGGATCTTCCGTGGCCACGACCACCATCGCAACCCCCGCACGAATCAGGGCTTCTGTGCACGGGCCGGTGCGGCCGATGTGGGCGCAGGGCTCCAGGGTGATGAAGGCCGTGGCGCCGCGGGCCCGCTCAGCCGCCTGCTGCAGGGCCACCACCTCCGCGTGGGGGCCGCCTGCCTTGGCATGCCATCCCTCGCCCACCACCTGACCCTCACGCACGAGCACACAGCCCACCCGCGGATTCGGCGTGGTCGTCCACAGGCCTTTTTCGGCCAGGGCCAGGGCCTGCTGCATGTGGCCCATGTCGGCGGCATCAAACATGTGATGAGCAGCCTGCGAACACTAGCGGGGGGTGCGGCCACCCTTGCGGGGGCCCACCTCTTTGAGCAGCGCTTCAAACTCGGCAATGTCTTCGAAGCTTCGATAGACCGAGGCAAAGCGAACGTAGGCGACCTTGTCGAGCCGCCTTAACTCCTTCATGACCAGCTCGCCGATGAACTGGCTCGAGACCTCGCGCTCCCCGGAGGCCGCCAGGCGCTCCTCGATGATGCGCACCGCCTGGTCGAGCACATCCATGGAGACGGGGCGTTTGCGCAGCGCCAGCCCCATGCTGGCCTTGAGCTTGCTCGCATCAAAATCGCTGCGTGAACCATCCTTCTTGACCACCGAAGGCAAGGAGAGTTCGAGGCGCTCCATGGTCTTGAAGCGCCGGTCGCAGGCCAGACAGCGACGGCGGCGGCGAATCTCGTAGCCATCCTCGGAGAGGCGGGTGTCCGTGACCTGGGTGTCCGATGAACCGCAGGCCGGGCATCGCATCTGCTGTGGCCCGAGGGGTCAGCGGTACACGGGGAAACGGGCGGTCAGCGCTTCCACCTGGGACCGCACACGGGCAATGGACGATTCATCCTCGGGCGCCTCGAGCACATCGGCAATGAGCTTGCCCACCAGCACCATCTCCTCGGTCCCAAAGCCGCGGGTCGTGCAGGCGGGCGTGCCGAGCCGGATGCCGCTGGTGACCATCGGCTTTTCAGGATCGTTGGGAATGGCGTTCTTGTTCACCGTGATGTGGGCCCGGCCCAGGGCGGCCTCGGCCGCCTTGCCCGTGACCTGCTTGGCCCGCAGGTCCACCAGCATGAGATGGCTCTCGGTGCGTCCCGACACAATTCGCAGGCCACGCCCCACCAGGGCCCCGGCAAGCGCCTGGGCGTTGTCGATGATGCGCTGGCCGTAGACCTTGAAGGAGGGCTCCAGCGCCTCGCCGAAGGCGGCAGCCTTGGCCGCGATGACATGCATGAGCGGCCCGCCCTGCACCCCAGGAAAGATCGCACTGTTGATGGCCTTCTCGTACTCGGCCTTCATGAGAATGATGCCGCCACGGGGGCCGCGAAGACTTTTGTGGGTGGTGGAGGTGACCACATCGGCATGAGGCACCGGGCTCGGATAGACACCGGCGGCGATCAGGCCGGAGTAGTGGGCCATGTCGACCATGAAGATTGCACCGATTTCCTTGGCCACCTTGGCAAAACGGGCCCAGTCGGTCTTGAGCGAGTAGGCAGAGGCACCGGCGATCAGCAGCTTGGGCCGGTGTTCACGGGCCAGGGCCTCCATGCGGTCGTAGTCGATTTCTTCACGATCATTGAGGCCATAGGGCACCACCTTGAACCATTTGCCAGACATGTTGAGCGCCATGCCATGGGTGAGGTGGCCACCCTCGGCCAGCGACAGGCCCATGATGGTGTCGCCTGGGTTCAGAAAGGCCAGAAACACAGCCGTGTTGGCCTGCGCCCCAGAGTGTGGCTGCACATTGGCGGCCTCGCAGCCATAGAGCTGCTTGAGGCGATCGATGGCCAGCTGCTCCACCACGTCCACATGCTCGCAGCCCCCGTAGTAACGCTTGCCTGGGTAGCCCTCGGCATACTTGTTGGTGAGCTGAGAACCCTGTGCCGCCATGACCGCCGGGCTCGCATAGTTCTCGGAGGCGATCAGCTCGATGTGGGCCTCCTGTCGGGCATGCTCGGCCGCAATGGCTGCAGCAAGGTCTGGGTCGGTCTGGGTATAGGTCTGGGCACGGTCAAACATGGGATGTCCTGTAAGAGGGTTGAGACAGCGGCACAGCAGGGGCCTTCGATGGCGCAAGCGCACACCACAAGAACCAGAGCATGCCAAAAATCAGATGGGCAGTCAGAAGGTGCATCGGCTGGGCCACCAGCGGAAAGCCCAGGTGATTGAGCGCGCCACCCAGCAGCATCTCAAAGACGACCAAGGCCAGGAGCAGCCAGACCATGCGCCCGAGCGGCCCCTGGCCATGGGGCGATCGAATCACCCGCCAGACCAGCCAGGCCACCAAGGCCAAGACCACCCAAGAAAACGACCGATGCACATACAAGACGTAGGGCACGGCCTCGATCCAGTCGGCGCGACCCACATCTTGGGCGGCCCGGGCGATGAGGTCGACGCTCTCGCGAATCTGAATGCCAAGAAAAATCTGCAGGGTCAGGGCCGCCAGACTCCAGAGCACCAACTGCCGAAACCAGCTCGGCAGGGCTGCATACGGAACCGCTGCAACCGGGTCGGGCGGCGGCGCCCGGCCGCTCGGGCCCTCGCCCTGCCAGCGCGAGGCGGTGGCCTTGACCACCGCGTAGATGAAACACATCTGCACCAGGAAGGCCCCCGTCATGTGCAAGGACACCATGACCGGCCGCAGGTTACTCGCCACCACCATGGAGCCAATCCAGCCGTTGAGGCAGACAAAGAACAGGCCTCCCAAGGCCGCCCAGAACACCACAGCCCCCTGCGCCCGAATGCGCCAGGCCAGGGCCACGGTGGCGATCGACATGAGACCGATGGTCACCCCCACCAGTCGATTGACAAACTCGGTCCAGGTCTTCACCGGATCGAAGTCGGCCGTGTCGTAGCCACGCGCGGCGTAGCGCACCCGCCAGTCGGGCGGCAGCTGTGCCTCTTGGGTGGGCGGAATGAGCTTTCCGAAGCAGGTGGGCCAGTCGGGGCAGCCCATGCCAGCGCCGGTGGCCCGAACGGTGCCGCCCACGAGGATCAGAAAATAGACTGCGGCAATGGTGGCCACCGCCACCCGTAGAAATTGACGTGTGCGGGAATTCATTCGATCTCCACTTTGGCGAATCGCCGTTTGCCAACCTGCACCACATACTGCCCTGCCTGAAGCGACAGACCACGGTCTTCAACCCGACTGCCGTCGACCCGCACCCCACCCTGCTCAATGTTGCGAAAGGCCTCTGCATTCGAGGGCACCAGTCCCGCCTGCTTGAGCACCTGAACGACCCCGAGCGGGCCCGCACCAAGTCGAATCAGCGCGAGGTCGGCGGGGGCCTCGCCCTGCTTGAAGCGCGCCTCGAAGCTGGCCAAGGCCGCCAGCGCAGCCGAGCGGCTGTGAAATCGCTCCACCAGTTCGAGGGCGAGGTCGACCTTGATGTCTCGGGGGTTGCGGCCCGCCTGGGCCTCGGCCTGCAGGGCCTCGATCTCGAGCAGGCTTCTGCGGGACAAGAGCAAGTAGTAGCGCCACATCAGGGTGTCACTGATCGACATGAGCTTGCCAAACATGTCCTCCGGGGCATCGGTGATGCCCACCGTATTGCCCTTGCTCTTGCTCATTTTCTCCACCCCGTCGAGGCCTTCGAGCAGCGGCATGGTCACCACGCACTGGGGTGACTGGCCCGCATTGCGCTGGAGTTCGCGGCCCATGAGCAGGTTGAAGGTCTGATCGGTGCCACCGAGCTCGACATCGGCCTTCAAGACCACCGAGTCGTAGCCCTGCATCAGGGGATACAGGAATTCGTGCACCGAGATGGGGGAGCCCGACTTGTAGCGCTTGGTGAAGTCATCCCGCTCGAGCATTCGGGCCACGGTGGACTGGGCTGCCAGACGGATCATGCCCGTGGCGCCCAGGGGCTCGCACCACTCGGAATTGCGCCGAATGTCGGTCTTTGCGGGGTCGAGCACGAGGCTGGCCTGCTCGAAGTAGGTCTTGGCATTGGCCGCGATTTCTTCCGCCGTGAGGGGTGGGCGGGTCGCATTGCGCCCGGTGGGGTCTCCGATGAGCGCCGTGAAGTCACCAATCAGAAAGATGACCTGGTGGCCGAGGTCTTGAAACTGGCGCAGTTTGTTGAGCACCACCGTGTGGCCCAGGTGCAGGTCTGGCGCGGTGGGATCCAGGCCAAGCTTGACCCGCAAGGGCAGCCCGGTCTGCTCCGACCGCACCAATTTCTCCTCGAGCTCGGATGCCACAAGGATGTCATCGGCTCCCCGGCCAATGACAGTCAAGGCATGAGAAACCCCGGGAGACAGCGAAGCAATGGACATGGTCTGGCCGCTTAAAAGCTAGAATTTTACTTGTGATGACCCCGCGCGCTCGAAAGACCTGGATCTTCGGCTCCACCGGCTTTGGCTTGGCCATGGCGCTGATCACGGCGCTTGGCGTCTCGCCCCTGTCGGAGGCCGAGTCCCGGGCATTGGCCACCCCCACCGTTCAGGCCATTCCCCTGCCCTCGCTCGAGGCCCAGATCGAGGCCCTGTCAGCCCACGGGCTCGAACTCGCCAGGGAGGATGAGGTCCGCGCCACCGACAACATCGAACGCCTGCTCTCCCGCATGGGTGTGCGCGACCCGGAGGCGCTGCGTTTCCTAAACAAGGATCGGCAGGCACCGGCCGTGCTCAGGGCCAACAGCGGGCGCATTGCCCTGGTCCACACCGACCTCCAAGGCCGCCTGTTGCGGCTCCAACTGCTCAATGGGATGGATGCCTGGGTGGTGGAGCGGGCGGGCGAGAACAAGTTTGAGATTCGCACGGCGCGCCTTGGAACCGAACGCCAGGTGGAGCACCGCTCGGTGGTGGTGGGCAGCTCCTTCTTCGGGGCCATGGACCAGGCGGGCGTGCCCGATGGCATCACCGATGAGATCGTGAGCCTCTTTGAATCCGACCTCGACTTCCGCCGGCAGGTCAACCCCGGCGACAAGATCCGCGTCATCTTCGAGACCGAGAAGGTGGCCGGCCGGGACATCGGCGACTACCGGCTGATTGCGGTTCGCTTTGAGGCCTCCGGAGAAACCTACGAGGCCATGCGGTTTAGCACGGCCGACAACAAGCGTGGCAACTTCTACGACGCAGAAGGCAAGTCGGTCAAGCGCGGCTTCCTGGCCGCCCCCCTTCGCTACACCCGGGTGAGTTCGACTTTCTCGAGCTTCCGGCTGCACCCGCTGTTTGGCGACCCGCGGGCCCACCGTGGCGTGGACTACGCAGCGCCCATCGGCACACCGGTGCGCTCGGTTGCCGACGGCACGATTGTCGAGGTTGGCCGCAACGGCGGCTACGGCAATGCCATCGAGATTCGACACAACCAACGCTACAGCACCTATTACGCCCACCTGTCGGCCTACGCGGGCCGGCCCAGGAAGGGGCAGCAGATACGCATGGGCGAGGTCATCGGTTATGTGGGCGCCACCGGCTGGGCCACCGGGCCACACCTGCACTATGAATTCCGTGTCCAAGGCCGCTCGGTCGATCCCACCAAGATCGCCAAGGAGAACCCCCAAGTGCCCAGCCTCAAAGGGGCCGACCTCGTGGCCTTCCAGGCCGTGGCAGAAGACCTGCGCAAGCGGCTCTCGCTGCTCGACAGCGTCAACACGGCGACAGCGCCCAGCCCTTGAGATTCATCGGCGTCATGACCGGCACGAGCCTCGATGGGCTCGATGCCTGCCTGATCGACTGCCAGCCCGATCGCATGGAGCGCATCGAGAGCTGTTCCCACCCCATGCCGGCCAACCTCCAATCGCAGCTGGCCAGCCTTCTCGAGGACAACACACCGCTTGCCCTCGATGCCGCCGCGCGGGCGGGCGTGGCGCTCTCAGATGCCGTGGCAGACCTGGTGAAAGACCTCCTCGGCCGCACGGGGCTTGCGCCACAGGCCATCACCGCCCTCGGCGTCCATGGCCAGACGGTTCGTCACGCACCCACCCAGGGCTACAGCCTTCAGTTGTTGCATGCACCCCGACTGGCCGAGCGCACAGGCATTGCCGTGGCCTTCGACTTTCGAAACCGAGACATTGCCGCGGGCGGGCAAGGGGCACCACTGGTGCCGCCCTTTCATGCCGCCATGGTCTGCCAGTCGAGGCAGGCGCCGGCCGCCGCAGGCGCCGTGGCGGTGCTCAACCTGGGCGGCATTGCCAACATCAGCTGCTTTGAGATGCGGGCAGCCACGCAAGATGGTGGGGCGGGCGGCGATCAGCCCCCCGAAGGCCGCCTGATTCCCGAGACCCTCGTGGGCTTTGACACTGGGCCCGCCAACACCCTGCTCGACCGTTGGGCGCAGCGCCACATGGGCAAGCCCTTCGACCCACACGGCGCCTGGGCGGCCCAGGGCACGGCCTGCCCAGCCCTGCTGGCCCAGTGCAAGTCCGATGATTTTTTTCAAAGGCCACCGCCCAAAAGCACGGGCCGAGACCACTTCCACCTGGCGTGGCTGACGCGTCAGATTCAGGCGCTTGGCGAGGCCGGCAGCCGCCTGGCCCCCGTGGATGTGCAGGCCACCCTGCTGGCGCTGACTGTCGACACCGTGACCGAGGCCCTGCCCCCCGGCCTGCAAGCCCTCTGGGTTTGTGGCGGCGGTGCGAAGAACGACGCCCTCATGCAGGCCCTCTCACGCCGCGTGCCCGTGCCCGTGCGCACCACCGATGCACTCGGCTGGCCAAGCCAGGACATCGAGGCGGCCGCGTTCGGATGGTTGGCCTGGCGGCTTCACCAGGGCCTGCCGGGAAATGTGCCCGCGGTGACGGGGGCCCAGGGGCCCCGACTGCTGGGCTGTTGGGCGCCGGCCTAGGCCAGCCTGTCGTCGAGCCACTCCAGCCAGTGGCGCACCGGAATGTCGGTGCCACCCGCCAGATGCCCAATGCAGCCCACATTGGCCGAGAGAATCACCTCAGGAGACGGCGCAGACAAGGCCGAGACCTTCCGAGCCAAGAGCGCCTTGGAGATGGTGGGCTGAAGCACCGAGTAGGTGCCTGCCGACCCACAGCACAAATGACTGTCGGTCACCGGCGCGAGCTCTGCCCCCAACGCCTTGAGCAGGGTCTCCACCTGGCCACGAATCTGCATGCCGTGCTGCTGGGTGCACGGCGGGTGATAGACCACACGCTGGGCGGGCCGACCCGAACTTGAGACCAGGGCCACCAGGGCCGCCTGGTGCTCGGCCAGGAGTTCAATGGGGTCCTTCACCAAGGCCGCAATCTTCGCCGCACGATCGGCATAGGCGGGGTTGTCCTTGAGCAAGTGGCCGTAGTCCTTCACCATGACACCGCAGCCAGAGGCATTGACCACGATGGCGGCCACGTCGCCCTTCTGGACCTCGGGCCACCAGGCGTCCACATTTCGACGCACATCCTCCAGTGCCCCGTGGGCATCGGCCAGGTGGTGCTTGACGGCACCACAGCAGCCCGATCGACCAACCACCTCTGCGGAGAAGCCCAGTGCATCGAGCACGCGGGCCGTGGCTGCATCAATCGCGGGAAACATGGTGGGCTGCACGCAGCCCTTGAGCAGCAACACGCGGCGCGCATGCTGGCGCGAGGGCCAGGCGCCTGGTGCGGCCGCGCGCGGCAGTTTGGCCTTCAAGGCCGATGGCATGAGGGGGCGAAAGACCTGGCCCAGCCGATAGGCGGGTGCAAACCAGGCCGAGGTGAGCCCCCAGCGCAGCAGGCCTCGCAGCAGGCCCTGCAACAAGGGCCGGCTCACCCTTGACTCGACGAGCTCGCGGCCGATGTCCACGAGACGGCCATAGGCCACCCCAGACGGGCAGGTGGTCTCGCAGTTGCGACAGGTCAGGCAACGATCGAGGTGGGTCTGGGTCTGCTGGGTGACGGTGTGCCCCTCGAGCATGTCCTTGATCAGATAGATGCGGCCGCGCGGACCATCACGCTCATCGCCCAGCAGTTGATAAGTGGGGCAGGTGGCGGTGCAAAAGCCACAGTGGACACACCGGCGAAGGATGTCTTGCGCCTCGGTGCCGGCCTTCGTGCCTGCCACCCAGCTGGCCAGTTGAACGTCCATGTTGGTCTTGTGCCTCGTTGCGTGTCAGAGGCCGGGCAGCAGCCGGCCAGGATTCCAAAGCCCCGCGGGGTCGAGCTCTTGCTTGAGCCGCTGGTGAATGCCGCCCAGGGCTGGCGACAGCGGGGTAAAGACACCCGCCTGCCGTGAAGCCTCCGATGAGGACCGGTACAGGGTGGCATGCCCCCCCAATTGCGTGGCCGCCAATCGAACGGCCGTGGCGGACTCACTGGCCCGCACCCATCGCAGGCCACCGCCCCACTCCGTGAGCAGGGTCTCGCCCAACGGGAAGACATCGGCACGGGTGGGCAGGCTCACCCGCCAAAGCGAGAACGGGGGCTCGGGCAGCGCAAAGACCCCATGGGTTTGATCCCGCAGGCTCAGCCAAAATGCCTTGGCCTGATCCTGGGCCATCTCATGGCCAAATCGCTCCACGGCTGAAGACACTGCCGCTGCGGCCCCCGCAAAACGCAGGTGAAGCTGGCCGCCCTGATTGGGCAACCAGGCCGTGGCCGACAAGGGCAGTGGCTCGGCAGACCAGGCATTCACGCGCTCGAGGGCCTCCGCCTGGGCCATCGGCAGTTGCACGGTGGCCGATGCCGCGGGCTCAGGGAGAACCTTAAGGGCGACATCCAGAATGAGCCCCAGAATGCCCATGGCGCCGGTGTGCAAACGCGACAGGTCGTAGCCCGCCACGTTCTTCATGACCGTGCCACCATAGCGCATCAACTGGCCATCGGCATCCATGACGGTCATGCCCAACACAAAATCTCGGCAAGGCCCCGCGGCGAATCGGCCCGGGCCCGAGAGGCCCGAGGCCACCATGCCGCCCACCGTGCCCCGGCCCGCGACCGCGCCATGAAACCTTGGGGGCTCAAAGGCCAGCCGCTGGCGTTTCTCAGCCAGCACCGACTCCAGGGTTTCAATGGGCGTGCCGGCCCTCACCACCACCACCAACTCGGTCGGGTCGTGGTTCACCACGCCCGAGTAGGTGGCGGTCTGCAGCACGCCATCGCCCTGGGGCGGCTCACCATAAAAGGATTTGCTGCCGTGGCCCTCGATGCGAAGCGTGCTGGTCTGGGCCCGTGCCTGGGCCACTTGATCGCGCGCCTGTCGGATCCATTCGGCAGCCGAGGCGTCGGCTGTGTCGTGGGAGAGGCCCATCTCAGAAACGTGAGAGCTCGGGAAACTTCAGGGCGCCACGGTGCACATGCTCCCGGCCAAACTCTGCACAACGAGACAGTGTGGGAATGGCCTTGCCCGGGTTGAGGAGGCCATCGGGGTCGAAGGCCCGCTTCACCGAGAAAAAGCTCATGCGTTCCTGGGGCGAGAACTGCATGCACATGGTGTTGATCTTCTCGATGCCCACACCGTGCTCACCCGTGACCGTGCCGCCATAGTCCACACAGATCTCGAGAATCTCCGCGCCAAAAGCCTCGGTGCGTTCAAACTCGCCCGGCTTGGTGGCATCAAACAGAATGAGTGGGTGGAGGTTGCCGTCGCCGGCATGAAAAACATTGAGGCAGCGAAGGCCATATTTCTGCTCGAGTTGGGCAATGCGCCGAAGCATCTCTCCCAGGCGTCTGCGGGGGATGGTGCCATCGATGCAGTAGTAGTCTGGCGACACGCGGCCAGAGGCTGGGAATGCATTCTTGCGGCCCGACCAGAACCGCAGGCGTTCAGCCTCCGACTGCGAGACACGCAGGTCTGTGGCCCCGCTGCCCGAGAGCACCGCCTGCATGCGTTCAATTTCTTCGGCCACTTCATCGGGCGTGCCATCGGACTCACACAGGAGAATGGCCTGGGCGTTGAGGTCGTATCCCGCATGGACAAACTCCTCGACCGCCGCCGTCATACCCTTGTCCATCATCTCCAGGCCGGCTGGGATGATGCCCGCCGCGATGAGATCGGCCACGGCCTGGCCTGCCTTCTCGACATCGTCGAAGGAGGCCATGATGACCTGGGCCAAACGGGGCTTGGGCACGAGCTTGACCGTGACCTCGGTGGTGATGGCCAGCATGCCCTCAGAGCCAATCAGCAGGGCCAGCAGATCCAGTCCCGGAGAATCGAGGGCCTCACTGCCCACCTCGATCACCTCGCCCGAGAGCGTGAGGCCTCGGATGCGCAACACGTTGTGGACCGTCAGGCCGTACTTCAGACAGTGAACCCCACCGGAGTTCTCGGCCACATTGCCCCCGATGGAGCAGGCGATCTGCGAGGAGGGGTCGGGGGCGTAATAAAGGCCATGGGGCGCGGCCGCCTCACTGATGGCCAGGTTGCGCACGCCCGGTTGAACGCGGGCCAGCCGGGCCAGTGGGTCGATGGAGAGAATTTGATTGAAGCGAGCCAACGAGAGCACCAGGCCACCCCGATGTGGCGTGGCCCCGCCCGAGAGGCCGGTGCCCGCACCTCGGGCCACCACCGGCACGTCATGGGCCTTACAGACCCGCAGAACCGCCGCGGCCTCGGATTCGTTGAGCGGCAGGGCCACGGCCACCGGAATCTGCCGGTAGCCCGTCAGGCCGTCACACTCGTAGGGCCGAAGCGACTCCTGGTCGGTGATCAGCCGATCGGCCGACAGGGCCTTGGCCAAGTCCGCCAGAAACCCCCGCCGCTTTTCGGGCGGCATGGGCTGGCTGATGTCGGCAAACCGGAGTTCGCCGAGCTGCAGTTCTCGGGGCGCGTTCACAACCGCTAGTGTAGAACCGGATCACGCCTTGGGCGGCTCAATCTCGAAATTCGCCAGGTTCTCGATGGCCTTGATCATGGCCGAGTGATCCCAGCCGGACCCCCCTCGGGCGGCCAGGCTGTTGAAGAGTTCCTGCGCGGTGGCCGTGTTGGGCAGCGAGACACCAAGCGCCCGGGCACTGGAGAGCGCCAGGTTCAGGTCTTTCTGGTGGAGGCTGATTCGGAAGCCCGGGTCGAAGGTGCGCTTGACCATACGCTCCCCATGGACTTCCAGAATCTTGGAGGATGCAAAGCCGCCCATGAGGGCCTGGCGGACCCGTGCAGGATCGGCCCCGGCCTTGGCTGCAAAAACGAGGGCTTCTGCCACCGCCTCGATGTTGAGGGCCACGATGATCTGGTTGGCCACCTTGGTGGTCTGGCCCGCACCGTTCTCACCCACGAGGGTGATGTTCTTGCCCATGAGCTCGAACAGGGGCTTGACCCGATTGAAGACCGCCTCATCGCCACCCACCATGATGGTCAGCGTGGCGTTCTTGGCCCCAACCTCGCCACCCGAGACGGGCGCGTCGAGGTAGTCGCCGCCAAGGCTACGGATCTTGGCTGCAAACTCCTTGGTGGCAATGGGAGAGATGGAGCTCATGTCGACCACCACCTTGCCCTTGGAGACGCCCTCGGCCACACCATTGGCGGAGAACAGCACGGCCTCCACATCAGGGGTGTCCGGGACCATGGTGATGATGATGTCGGCCTTCTGGGTCACAGCCTTGGCGGTGTCGCAGACGGTGGCAGACGAGCCCGCCACCCAGGCTGGCATGTCGCCGATGGTGTTGAGAAACAGCTGATGGCCGGCTTTTTGGAGGTGCTCTGCCATGGGCGCACCCATGATGCCCAGGCCGATGAATCCGATTTTCATGCTCATGTGAATGCTCTCCTCAGATGCAATGTGGGGTGAATGAATGGAATGCGGGGGCGATGGCCAACCGGGGCGCTGCGGCCATCAGGCGGTGAGTGACTTGCGCCAGCCGAGGCCGTCAACCGTGGCCGCCTTGGGCTTGTACTCACAGCCGATCCAGCCGGTGTAGCCAATCGCATCGATGTGCTTGAACAGGAATGCGTAGTTGAGCTCACCGGTGCCAGGCTCGTTGCGGCCCGGGTTGTCGGCCAACTGGAGATGGCCGATCTGGGGGAGCCGGTCGCGCAGGGTGGCTGCAATCTCGCCCTCCATGCGCTGCGCGTGGTAGATGTCGTACTGAATGAACAAATTGTCTGCGCCAACCTCTTTGAGAATGGCCAAGGCCTGGTCCGCTCGGCTGAGGAAAAATCCCGGGATGTCGAAGGTGTTGATCGGCTCAATGAGCAGGCGAAGCCCCGCCTTCTTCAACTCACCTGCGGCAAACCGAAGGTTCTCCACGAAGACACCGTGGGCCTGCTGGGCACTCACCCCGTCGGGCAGCTTGCCCGCCAAACAATTGAGCTGACCAACCTCGAGCACCTTCGCATAGGAAATGGCCTTGGCCACGCCCGCCCGGAATTCGTCCACCCGGTTGGGGTGGCAGGCGATGCCTCGCTCACCCGCCGCCCAGTCGCCGGCGGGCAGGTTGTGCAACACCAGGGCAAGCTTGTTGCCCTTGAGCTTGGCGCGGATGTCTTCAGCCGCAAAGTCGTAAGGAAAGAGGAACTCGACCGCCTCGAAGCCGGCCTGCGCAGCCTGCTCGAATCGGTCCAAGAACGGAACCTCGTTAAACAGCATGGTGAGGTTGGCAGCAAACTTGGGCATCGATGTTCCTCTGTGGGTTGGTGATCCAGCGTGTGGGCGGCCTGGAATTATTCCAGAAGGCCGGCACGCTCCAGGCCTTGAGGGCCCTCGGGGTGAAGGCACTCAATGGCCTCGAACTCATTGACCTTGTCGATCTCGGTGCCCATCGAGATGTTGGTCACGCGCTCGAGGATGATTTCCACCACCACCGGCACACGGAATTCACGGGCCATGGACTGGGCCTGTTGCAGGGCCGACTGGATCTTCTCTGGGTCGGTGACACGCAGGGCCTTGCAGCCCAGCCCTTCGACCACCATGAGGTGATCCACGCCATAGGGCTTCAAGGTTGGATCCGACACGTTCTGATTGTCGAAGCTCAACTGGACTTGATAATCCATGTTAAAGCCCCGCTGAGACTGTCGGATGAGGCCGAGGTAGCTGTTGTTGACCAGCACCTGCACATAGGGCAAGGAGAATTGTGCGCCCACCGCCAGTTCCTCGATGAGGAATTGGAAGTCGTAGTCGCCCGCGATTCCCACCACCGTGCGGGTGGGGTCGGCCGCCACCACGCCAAGGGCAGCCGGGATCGTCCATCCCAGGGGGCCTGCCTGGCCGCAGTTGATCCACTGCCTCGGACCGTAGACGCGCAGGAACTGGCCAGCCGCAATCTGAGACAGGCCAATGGTCGACACGTAGATGGTGTCACGCGGGAAGGCTGTATTCATCTCCTCATAGACGCGCATCGGTCTGATCGGCGTCTCGGTGTAGTGGGTCTTGCGGCCCATCAGGCGCTTGCGCTCCTCGCAACGGGCAGACCAGTCGGAGAAGTCTTTGGCCTTGCCGGCCGCCTTGCGCTCCTTGACGATGGCAATGAACTGCTCGAGCGCGGCACGGGCATCCGAGACCACGCCGTAGTCGGGCGTGAAGATGCGCCCGATCTGGGTGGGCTCGATGTCCACGTGCACAAACTTGCGGCCCTTGGTGTAGGTGTCGACCGAGCCCGTGTGCCGGTTGGCCCAACGGTTGCCGATGCCCATGACGAAATCGCTGGCCAAGAGGCTGGCGTTTCCATAACGGTGGCTGGTCTGAAGGCCGACCATGCCGGCCATGAGGCGGTGGTCATCGGGGATGCAACCCCAGCCCATCAACGTGGGGATGACCGGCACGCCGGAGAGTTCTGCGAATTCGACCAGGAGGTCGGCGGCATCGGCATTGAAAATGCCGCCACCGGCCACGATCAGCGGCTTGTCTGCGGCCATGAGCATGTCGATGGCCTTTTCGGCCTGCCGACGGCTCACCGTGGGCTTGAATGCGGGCAGGGGCTCGTAGGTGTCGATGTCGAACTCGATCTCGGCCTGCTGCACGTCAATGGGAAGGTCGATCAGCACAGGGCCTGGACGGCCAGACCGCATGAGGTGGAAGGCCTGCTGGAACACCCGGGGCACGAGGCCTGGCTCGAGCACGGTGGTGGCCATTTTGGTCAGCGGCTTGGCAATGCTGGCGATGTCCACGGCCTGGAAGTCCTCTTTGTGCAGACGAGCCCGCGGGGCCTGACCCGTGATGCAGAGGATGGGAATCGAGTCGGCCTGGGCGGAGTAGAGGCCGGTGACCATGTCGGTGCCGCCAGGGCCCGACGTGCCGATGCAGACGCCGATGTTGCCGGCCTTGGCCCGGGTGTAGCCTTCGGCCATGTGCGAGGCACCCTCGACGTGGCGGGCCAGGATGTGCGTAACAGACTGTCGCTCCCGAAGGGCAGCATAGAGTGGGTTGATGGCGGCACCAGGCACACCAAAGGCCTGCACCACGCCTTCTTTTTCCAGCACCATTGCAGCAGCCATTGCGGCGGTCATTTTGGCCATGTTCGTCTCCTTTGAGTTGGACAACCAATGGGCTGATTTTGTTGGCTCTCGGTAGTGAACTGAAGCCCCCTTCGCTGCATTTGCCTTATTCCTTTGTGGAATAATTGGCCATGGACCAACTGCAAGCCCTTCAAGCCTTTGTTCGCGTGGTCGACCTGGGCTCCTTCAGCAAGGCTGCGGCCGAGGCGGGGGTTGGACAGCCCGCCATCACCAAGGCCGTCGCACACCTCGAGGCCAAACTGGGTTCTCGGCTGCTGCATCGCACCACCCGAGGGGTCTCGGTCACGGAGGTCGGGGCGCTCTATTACGAACGTGGCCGCGAGATCCTGCATCAGGTGGAGGAGGCGCAGAACCAGGTGGCCGCCATGCGCCATGAACTCCATGGCGTCATTCGGATTAGCACCTCGGTGGCCTTCGGTCGCCGAGTGCTCGCACCCCTCATCATCGAATTTCTCAAGCAGCACCCTGGCCTTCAGATCGACCTCTCCTTCGAGGACCGCTACATCAACCTGCTCGAGCAGGGCATCGACGTCGCCATCCGCATGGGGCGACTGGCCGACTCCAGCCTCGGCTCCCGATACCTCGGGCTCAATCCGTGGGCGGTGGTGGCCTCACCGAGCTACCTCAAGGCCCGAGGGCGGCCCAAGCTGCCCCAGGAGTTGCAGCAGCACAGTGCCCTCATCTACAGCACCGTGCAGGGTGATGCGCGCTGGCAGTTCACCGGGCCCAAGGGCGAGGAGCGCACGGTCACGGTTCAAGGCCCACTTCGATCCAACAACCTCGCCGCCCTGCTCATGGCCGCACGCGAAGGCATGGGCATTGCGGCCCTGCCGCGCTATGTGGCCCACGGATCCCTTCGGTCTGGGCAGGTTCAGGAACTGCTCGCAGACTGGCGCATGCCGTCTCAGGAGGTCCATGCGGTCTACCCCTCCCCCAAACTATTGCCCACAAAGGTTGGACTGTTGTTGAGCTGGCTGCAGAGCCAATTCCAAGACAATTGGTGGGCCCGACCATGAACACTCGACACCGCCTCTCTCGCATCACCACCCGCTCGGGTGACGATGGCTCCACCGGCCTGGCCGACGGCACTCGACTGCCCAAGCACCATGAGCGCATCGCCGTGTTGGGCGACCTCGACGAACTCAATAGCCAGGTGGGTGTGCTTCGGGCCGTGCTCTCGGCGGAGTGCCCAGGCCAGGCCGAAGCCACCCGTCTCGATGCCATGCTCAGTCACGTCCAGCACGACCTCTTCGACCTCGGTGGTGAAATCAGCCTGCCCGGAGAGGCCCTGCTCAAGCCCGAGCGCGTGTTGGCGCTCGACGAGTGGCTCCAAGACCTCAACGGCCAGCTGGCGCCGCTGCGCGAATTCATTCTGCCCGCGGGCTCGATGGCCACGGCCACAGCCCATGTGGTGCGAACAGTGACCCGGCGCGCCGAGCGAAGCCTCCTGTGGCTGGTGGAGCGGGAAACCTCCGATGCCCGCCGTGCGGCGCTCGCCCGGGAGGCCGGCCCGCAGCATTACCTGAACCGACTCTCCGACCTCATGTTTGTGATGGCCCGCTCGATTGGACGCATCGGTGGCAGACCAGAGGTCTACTGGCGCCGGGAGTCGGACCGGCCGCAGAACAACAAGGCCGCTTCTTAGGCGGCTGCCTTGGCGGCCACGGTGCGTCGAGCAGACACGCCCTTGGCCAGGTTCTCGAGAATGCGCAGGCTGTCGTCCCAGCCGATGCAGCCATCCGTGATGCTCTGGCCATAGGTGAGGTCGGCCAGGGTCTGGCCGGGCTGCAGGTCTTGCCGCCCAAAGACCAGGTGGCTCTCCACCATCACACCAAAAATACGGGTCTCGCCGGCCGCGAGCTGGGCCGCAATGTTCTCGGAGACGGGGAGTTGATTCTCTGGCTTCTTGCTGGAATTGCCGTGGCTCATGTCGACCATGAGCTTACAAGGTGCCTTGGCCGCAGCCGCCGCCTCGCAGGCCGCCTGCACACTGGCGGCATCGAAGTTGGGCTGCTTGCCGCCACGCAGAATCACATGACAGTCTTCGTTGCCGGCCGTGGCCACAATGGCCGTTCGGCCCTCGCTGGTGACGGACAGGAAATGATGGGGATGGGAGGCCGCCTGAATCGCATCAAAGGCGATCTTTAGGTTGCCGTCGGTGCCGTTCTTAAAGCCCACGGGACAAGACAGGCCAGAGGCCAGCTCCCGATGCACCTGCGACTCCGTGGTGCGCGCGCCGATCGCCCCCCAGGCCACGAAGTCTGCGATGTACTGCGGCGAAATGACATCGAGAAACTCGACGCCCGCGGGCAGACCAAGGTCGTTGATCTCGGAGAGCACGGACCGACCCTTGCGCAGGCCTGTGTTGATGTCAAAGCTGTTGTCGAGGTGCGGATCGTTGATCAGCCCCTTCCAGCCCACCGTGGTTCTGGGCTTCTCGAAGTAGACCCGCATGACAATTTCGAGCTGGTCTTTGAAGCGCTCACGCTCGGCCACAAGCCGTTGCGCGTACTCCATGGCGGCTTTCGGGTCGTGGATGGAGCAGGGGCCAATGATCACCAGCAGGCGGTCGTCCTGGCCATGCAGAATGCGATGGATCGCCTGCCGCGCGGCAGAGACAGTCTGCTCAGCCTTGGCCGAGACGGGCAGCTCGGCCACCAATTGATCGGGGGTGGCGAGTTCTTTGAGGGCGCGAATGCGCAGGTTGGCAGTGGAGGAGGTCATCCCCTATTTTAGCCCGTCCCGCCCACCGTGAGCCCCTCCAGGCGCAGCGTGGGCTGGCCGACCCCCACGGGCACGCTCTGGCCCTCCTTGCCACAAGTGCCAATGCCGGGGTCGAGCGACAGGTCGTTGCCAATGCGGCTCACCCGGGTCAGTGCATCGGGGCCATTACCAATCAGCGTGGCGCCCTTGACGGGATACTGAATCTTGCCGCCCTCGACCCAGTAGGCCTCGGAGGCAGAGAAGACAAACTTGCCGCTGGTGATGTCCACCTGGCCGCCGCCGAAATTGACGGCATAGAGGCCGCGGTCGAGCGAGGCGACAATCTCTGCCGGGTCGTCCTTGCCCGCGAGCATGAAGGTGTTGGTCATGCGGGGCATGGTCAGGTGGGCATAGGACTCTCGACGTCCATTGCCCGTGGGGGCCACACCCATCAGCCTGGCATTGAGGCTGTCTTGGAGGTAGCCGCAGAGAATGCCGTCCTCGATGAGCACATTGCGCTGGGTGGCATTGCCCTCGTCGTCCACATTCAGGGAGCCGCGGCGGCCTGGCAGGCTGCCATCGTCGATGACAGTCACGCCCCTGGCCGCAACCCGCTGGCCCATGCGCCCCGCGAAGGCCGATGAGCACTTGCGATTGAAGTCTCCTTCGAGGCCATGGCCCACCGCCTCGTGCAGCAGCACACCCGGCCAGCCTGGCCCGAGAACCACCGGCATCTGACCCGCCGGCGCAGGCCGTGACTCGAGGTTGACCAAGGCTTGGCGAACGGCCTCTTTGGCGTGCCCTGTGAGCACCCCGGGCGTGAAGAGGCCGAAGTCGGCCCGGCCACCGCCGCCACTGGAGCCTTGCTCGCGACGGCCGTTGGCCTCCACGATCACCGAGACCGACAGCCGAACCAGAGGCCGCACATCTGCAGCCAGCCGGCCATCGCTTCGCAAAATGAGCACCACATCGAATTCACCAGCCAAAGAGGCCATCACCTGCACCACACGGGGGTCTTCAGCCCGTGCGATCCGCTCGACCGACATCAGCAAGGCCACCTTGTCCTCGGATGACAGGGCCTCGAGCGGATCGGCCACGCCATACAGGCTGGACGTGCCTTTGCCCTGAAAGAGTTCGCGCTGCCGAGCCAGTTTGCTGCGATGGTCGGTGACCCGCTGGGGCATGGCGCGGCCGCCCGACCGGGCGATGGTGCGCGTGGTGAGCGCCGCCTCGTGCAGGGCCGCTGGGCTCAGGGTGTCGCTGTAGGCAAAGGCCGTCTTCTCGCCAGAGATGGCCCGCACGCCCACGCCCTGATCGATCGAAAAGCTGCCGGATTTCACCATGCCCTCATCCAGGCTCCAGGCCTCGGACTTGGTGTATTGGAAGTACAGGTCGGCATGGTCCACCTTGTGGCCATGAATCTCGGCCAGCGCCGCGTGGCAATGGGCCTCTGTGAGCCCGTGGGGCTCCAACAGAACTCGGTTGGCAATGGCCAACGATGCGATGGCGGAATCGGCTGGTGTCATGAGTCAGTCTTCCTTGGTGAGGCCCACGCGACGATGGGCCAGTGCAGGTAAGTTTAGGCGAACGGCCGCCGTGCGTTGTGGGTCAACCACACCTGAGACAATGCCTTCGCCCGTGGCAAGGCGCTCGACCACCTCGCCCCATGGGTCAATCAGCATGCTGTGCCCCCAGGTGCGTCGGCCGTTCTCGTGCAGGCCACCCTGGGCACTGGCCAATAGCCAGCACTGGTTCTCCACCGCCCGCGCGCGAAGCAGGAGTTCCCAGTGGGCCCGCCCGGTGGTCTCGGTGAAGGCGGCCGGCACCACAATGAGGTCCAGTGGCTCGGGCTGTGCAAGGCGTCGGAAGAACTCCGGGAAACGAATGTCATAACAGACCGACAAGGCGGTTCGGCCTGCTGGTGTCTCACAGGCCACTGGGGCTGCACCCGCCAGAATGGTCTGGGATTCATCGTAAGACTCCTGGCCCTGCTGGAATGAGAAGAGGTGAAGCTTGTCGTAACGGGCCACCAAGGCACCCTGCACATCAAAAACCAAGGTGGCATTGAACACACGGGCCGGGTCTGAGGAGGCCAGGGGCACGGTGCCACCGATCAGCCAGACGCCACTGAGACGGGCCGCCTGAGACAGGGCGGCCTGAATGGGCTGGGCCGCGCCGGGCTCGGGTGCGGATGCACCGATGGGCCACGCCTGCTCGGCCACACGGCATTTGTCCCGGGGGTCTGCGCCCATCAGGCAGAAGTATTCGGGCAGCAGCACCATGCGGGCACCGGCTTTTGCCGCCTGGGCCACCAGGGCCGACATGCGCAGCAGGTTCTGGGGCACCGACTGGCCCGAGACCATCTGCACCGCCGCCACTCGCGTGGATGCCATCATGGCCTGCCCACCGAGCCGGCTGCCCCGTCGGCCGTCCCAGCTTGGCCCTCGGCCCCTGGCGGTGCGCGCCGAGGGAGTTCCTTCACCACAGGGTCAGACCAAGGCCCCGTCAGTTCGTACTCGTAGGCCAGCACCTTGCGCAATGGATCCCGCAGCACGTACTGGGCCAGAAAACTGCCCAGGCCGATGGCCGGGTTCACCAAGGCATAGCCCAGCGAGGCCAGCCCAACATTGAGCTCCGGCAACACCAGAACTCGAATCTGCTGGGTCTCGTCCATGATGGAGGCCGTTCCCTCAATGAAGACCGAGGCCTGTACGCCAACCACCCGCAGGTTCTCTGTGCGCACATCCCCTTGCGAGAACAGGAGGTCTCCCCTCACCCGCTCATAGGCAAAGCCCGCCGAGAAGATGTCGCGAAAATCGAGTGTGATGCGCTTGGGCAGCGACTGGAGGTTGACCACACTGACCAACTTGGAGAGGCCCGGCTCGGCCTTGAGGAACTGACCCTGCTGGAGGTCGAGTGCGAGCTGGCCAGCCAGTTGGGGCACACGAAAATCAATCGGCGCACCCGGCCAGCGCAGTTGCCCCTTGACCTGGCCCGGTGTTGCCCGCAGCAGGCCCGGATGACCCAAACGGGTGAGAAGGCCCTCGCTGCTTTTAATATCCAGCACCAAATCAAGGCTGGTCTGAGACTTGCCAGCCTGCTGTGGGGCTGCCTCCCAGCGGCCACTGCCCCGCAGGCTGGCATCGGGATTGTCGATCACCACCGACCGTATCTGCCAGGCCGCCTCCTGCAGCG
This sequence comes from Hahnella aquatica (SeqCode), assembly GCF_965194505.1. Lineage (GTDB taxonomy): Bacteria > Pseudomonadota > Gammaproteobacteria > Burkholderiales > Burkholderiaceae_A > Hahnella > Hahnella aquatica. The sequence goes on from NZ_OZ239144.1 coordinate 1,646,118, forward strand.
ATGGTGCGGCGTCGAGCGTGAGCCGACCAAACTGTTGGGGCCCTCGGCGAAAATCCTCGACCACCAAGTCCACGCTGGGCCAACGCCGGGCCTGACTGATGGCGGTGAGCGACTGCAGGTCATCCTCCGCAGCCTCGCCAGCCGACAGGCTGCTCGGGCCGCGGCTTGGGGAGAGCCATAGGCGACTGAGCCGCGCGGTGATGGAACCCCTGGAGGCCGCCCCTCGCCGGCTTGACTGTGCATTGGGCTGCCAATTCAGGCGGCCCACCGCCTCCTGAGACTGCAGGTCCACCACCCAGGCGCCCGCCTGCTGGGCCACCTGGGCCTGAACGGTCGACAGGGCGGTTCCACCATCGAGCTCCAGGCGGCCGGCGCTCAACTCAATGCGGGTCAAGCCCCCTGTGAGCGAGGAACCTTGGCCTGGCGCAGGCGTGACCACCCGACGATCCAGTGCATCGAGCCAGCGCCCCAGATGCAGCCTGGGTGCGGCCACCCGCACGACGGTGCCATCTGTGCTCGGCTCGGCCAGCGGCAGGCCCAGGCTCACCAGCCCCTTGGATCGTCCCGTTGCACCCGGACCCGGGCGGCGCTGCTCCACCAAGGCCTGCAGGGGTCCCTTGTCGGTTCGCAAGGTCCATCGGGCCACGCGACTGCCCGTGGCGGAAAGGCGCTGGGCCAGCCCCAGCCGCAGGCTCCAGTCTTCATCAGACAGCTTGCGGGCCGGCACAGGAAGCCTCACCGACAAGCCCTTGAGGCTCGACTGCGCATCGAGGTCCACCTGGCCTGGCCGAATCAACACCGACACCTCGTAGGGCGTGCGGCCGGCGAGCACGCCCCGAAACGGGAAATCCAAGGCGCTGCCCAACCAGGTCTCTAGTGCGCCGCCCTCGAGCGAGCCCGTCACGGCCAGTCGCGTCTCTCGAGACTCCGCAGGCCGATGGGCCAGTTGCAACGGCCCTCCCAAGGCCTGCCCCCGCCAGTCCAAGGTCACCAGGCCTCGGTCCGAAAACCGCAGCGAGCCGCTCAGGCCAGAGACCGCTGGAAACCCGCCCGCCAGGAACAGGTCAGCGCCTTTGACCGTGAGCAGTCCGTCGGCCGTGGTCTTGTCGGTGTCGTGAAGGTCGACCGTGAGGGCCAGGTCGAGGCTGGCAGGCCCTTTGGCCTGCGCATCCACGGTGAGGTCGCCGAGCATGCTGCGCACCGGGGATTGATTCACCGCCGCCAACAAGCTGGGCAGGTCGCTCTCAAAGCGGCCTTTGAGAGCCAGCATGGGCTGGCTCGCCAGCACATCGGCAATCTCACCTTCCACCGTCACCAGTGGGTTTCCCAGCATGCGCGCCTGGCGGCTCGAGACCGTCATCTTCGAGCCGTCGAATCGGAGGTCTACAAAGGCGCCATCAATGACCGGCCACTGTCGGGCGAAATGGAGTTGGAGATCTTCAAAGCGCAGCCGCGCCTGAAAGCTGCCCGTTCCAGGCTGGCGAAATGGGAAGTCGGCCAAGGGCCCATCGAGCGACCAATTCCCAGACACCGGGCGGCCCGACTCAAAGGCCCGGGCAATCCAGGCGTGGGTCTCATCGCCCAGGGCCCGGGGCAAAAGCGCGGCCACCCGTGTTGGGACCAGCCCGCCCACCGTGCCCTTGAGGCTGGCATCGCCCAGCCCTTGGCCACGGTATCGCCACCGACCCGACACATCCAAGACCAGGCCTTCGTCAGACACATTGAGCCCCTGAAGCGCCACATCCACCGCAGCGAGCCTGGGCCAGGGCCCTGTGCCCTCACCAGCGGCCAGTTGGAGGGCAGACCACTTCAAGGAACCCGACACAGAGGCCATGGCCAGACGCGGCTGCCGCATGAAAGCATCAGAGGCGATCGACAGGCCCTCACTCTGGATGCTGAGACTGCCCCGCACCCCATTGGCCACCAGCGAGCCACTCAAACCAGACAAGGCCGGCACCTGTGGCAGTCCCTCCTGGCTCACATCGTCGAGCCGGGCACGCATCTGCAGCCGCGGAAGGTCTCGGGCCAGATCCACCTGGGTCAGGTCGGGGAGTGCGCCCTGCCAGCCCAACTCCATTTGAGACAGCCGCCCACCCATCTTGAGGCCCGGCAGACGCCGCGCCAGGAGTTCCGACAGGGGCGAGAGCGCCACCGCATCCAACCCAATCACGGTCTCATCCCCCCGAAGGTGCAGGGCGAGGCCCTGAAGGTCTATCCGCCCCGCCGCCGGTTCACCGGGGTCGTCGCGTGCATCCCGCCAGTGCAGCTCGGTTCGGCCAATGGCCACCGGCCCTTGCTCGGCCAACAAGGCCATCAGGCCAGGTCCATCGGGGGGGGGCTGCGCCAGCAGAAAACCAGCAAGACGAATCTCACCATTGGCCTCTCGCGCCAGGGTGATCTGCAAACGCTCCAAGGCCAGCCGAGAGAAGACTGGCTGGCCTGCCCACATGGAGAGCAGGCTGCGCAGGCCGAAGTCGGCCCGAAGTTGGTCGGCCTGGGCCAGGAGGTCGCCCTGGGCTGAGCGCAGGCTGATGCGTTCCACCTCGATGGTGGGTATGAATAGGTCCCGCCATTGGGCCGAGGCGCCGAAGGCATCGAGCCGGTGACCCTCCGCAACCAAGTATGGTGACGTCTGCTCGGCCAGCGCCACCGGGTCATTGAGGAGATCTGCGACCTTGGGCCAGACCACCCAGCGAAAGCCCATGGCGGCCAGGGCCAGCAACAACGCGATCGCCACGACCAGCCAGATGAGCCAGCGCGCCCCTCGGTGCAGCCACCACCTCAAGGACGCCTGCGCCATGGAGGGCGGCAAGGTCTGAGCGCGTGGCGGTGGCATGATCCAAATTCTGGCACAGCCCACCCCTCCCAGGAGACGCATCCACCATGGCCTTGCACCACGCCTATGAGATCGCTGCCGAGCATTCCGGCTTTGCACGGCGATCCCTGGCGCGGCTCGATGCGGCAGGCCTGCTGATGGATCCCGCCAAGGCCATCACGGAGCTGCAACTCAGAGAGCACCTGGCAGCCCACTGGCGAGGGATCACCGAGCCGTCCCACGATGCAGCGACGAGCCTGCGCCAGTTTCGCAACAGCGCCCTGCTGGCGATCATGGCCAGAGACTTGGCAGGCCTCTCCAACCTCTCCGAGAACCTCTCGTCCATCAGCGCACTTGCAGAGCAGACCATTCAATTGGCCTATCAGGCGGCCACCCAAGGACTTGCAGCCCGGCACGGCACGCCACAAGACCCGCGCGGACATCCCGTCGACCTGCTCATTGTTGGGATGGGAAAGCTGGGGGGCCATGAGCTCAATGCCTCCTCCGATGTCGACCTCATCTACCTCATCCCAGACGACGGTCAGACCAGTGGCGTGCCCCTTGAAGACGGCGCAATGGGTGGGCAGATCGACCTCAGCAGCTTCTTCGGCAAGGTCGCCCGACGCATGTCGGCCCTCTTGGCCGAGCCCACTGCGGAGGGCTTCGTTTTTCGCGTGGACCTGCGGCTGCGGCCCAACGGCGATGCCGGGCCCGTGATTTGCAGCCTGGCCATGCTCGAGGATTACCTCATCGTTCAAGGCCGCGAATGGGAACGCTATGCCTGGATCAAGGCCAGGGTGGTGAACCAGCCTGTCTTCCAGAGCCCTGCCCTGTTTGAGGCCAGCCTGGAGGCCTTGGAATCCATTCGCCGCCCCTTTGTCTTTCGGCGCTACCTCGACTTCAATGCCCTGGCCGCCCTTCGCGAACTCCACGGCCAAATCCGAGAAGAGGCCGAGCGTCGGAGCCAGCGCCGTGAGGCCAGACTCGCCGGCAGCCGCGCACCGGTGGACGTCAAGCTTGGCCGCGGCGGCATTCGAGAGATCGAGTTCATCGCCCAGTTGTTCCAATTGATTCGCGGCGGCCGGGAGGAGCGACTGCGGGACCGCAGCACACGCCGTGTACTGACGACCCTCGGAGAGCAAGGCCGCCTGAGCGACGATGAGGTGCGGGACCTCCAGGAGGCCTATGGCTTTTGGCGACGGCTGGAACACCGGCTCCAGTACGACGAGGATGCCCAGACCCATGTGCTCGGCGGCTCGGCCAGCGCCTATGATCGGGCCGCCCGGGCCATGGGCCTGACCGATGCAGACGCACTGGCCGAGGCCATCCTGATCCACCAACAGCGGGTGTCGGCCCTCTTTGACAAGCTCTTTCGACGCGACGACACCACGCAGGCAGACCCATCGGAGGAGCCCCGGCCCCGACCGACGGACCGCGAGAGCCGAATGGGCCGGGTCAAGGCGCTCATCGAGCAGCATGCCAATGCAAGCCAACAGCCCATATTGGTTCGTCAGGGGCTTGAGGCCTTGCTGGAGTCGCTCGGCCGCCGGGCCTCGTATCTCGCCCTCTTTGACGAATATCCCGAGGCCATGGCGCGCGTGGCGCGCGTGGTGGAGTCGTCCTCCTGGGCGGCCGACTACCTGCGTCGACACCCCATCGTGCTCGACGAACTGCTCGACAGTCGCACCCTGATGGACCCGCCCGACCTGGCGGCATTCGCCCTCGACCTGGAGCGGCACATGTCGCAGGCGCGGCTGGGGGACGCGCCAGATGTGGAGCGGCAGATGGACCTTCTTCGCGAGGCCCACCATGCGCAGACCTTCCGACTCCTGGTGCAAGACCTCGAGGGCCTGTGGACCGTGGAGCGCCTCTCAGACCATCTCTCGGCCCTGGCCGACTGCCTGATTCGAGCCACGCTGCATGCGGCCTGGGTGGCCACCCCGAGGAAGCACCGGGACACGCCCCGCTTTGCCGTGATTGCCTACGGCAAGCTCGGGGGCAAGGAACTGGGCTACGCCTCCGACCTCGACCTGATTTTTGTGCACGACGATCCACACGAGTTGGCCCAAGAGCGTTATGCACGCCTGGCCCAGCGAATGAATGTCTGGCTCTCGACCACCACGGCGGCGGGCAGCCTCTTTGAGATCGACCTGCGCCTGCGGCCCAATGGGAATGCGGGCCTGCTGGTCTCTGACCTTACCGGCTTTATTCAGTACCAGAAGGAGCAGGCCTGGGTCTGGGAGCACCAGGCACTCACCCGCGCGCGTTTCTGCGCGGGGGACCCAGAGATCGGCCAAGCCTTTGAATCGGCCCGCATCGAGATTCTGCGCATGCCGCGCGACCAGGCGGGGCTTCTCGAAGAAATTCTGGCCATGCGAGACAAGATGCACGACGGGCATCCCAACCCGAGCGGGCAGTTTGACCTCAAGCACGACACCGGTGGCATGGTGGACATTGAGTTTATGGTGCAGGCCTTGGTGCTGGGCCATGCCCACGAGCATCCTGGCCTCACGGACAACCTGGGCAACATCGCACTGCTGCGTCGGGCCGCCGACCTCGGCCTGATCTCGAGGCCTTTGGCCGATGCCACGGCCGATGCCTATCGCCGATTTCGGCAGCACCAGCATCGCATCCGACTCTCTGGCGCGGCCTCGGCCCGGGTCGAGGCCGGCCTCTTGCAGGCCGAGCGGACTGCCGTGGAGGCCCTCTGGGCAGAGGTCTTCTCGGCTGCGCCCGAGACCATTCGGCCCCTGGCGGCGATCCGGCAGCGCACTGGGTAGAATCGACTCCTTCTCGAACCCCTTTGGAGCAACACGATGTCGATGGCAGATCGTGATGGATGGATCTGGATGGATGGCAAGCTCGTGCCCTGGCGAGATGCCAAGATCCACGTGCTGACCCACACCCTGCACTACGGCATGGGCGTCTTTGAAGGGGTTCGTTGCTACGAGACCCCCACCGGCAGCGCCATCTTTCGACTCAAGGCCCACACCCAACGCTTTCTGAACTCGGCCAAGATCTTTCAGATGAAGGTGCCCTTCGATGCCGCCACCCTCGAGGCGGCCCAGGTCGAAGTGGTCAAGGCCAATGGGCTGAAGTCCTGCTACCTGCGGCCCATTGCCTGGATCGGCTCAGAGAAGCTTGGCATCGCGGCCGTGAACAACACCATTCATGTGGCCATTGCCGCATGGCCCTGGGGCGCCTACCTGGGCGAAGATGGCCTCAACAAGGGCATTCGGGTCAAGACATCCTCCTTCTCCCGGCACCACGTGAATGTCTCACTGGTTCGCGCCAAGGCCTGTGGCTACTACATCAATTCAATCCTCGCCCACCAAGAGGTCGCGGCACAGGGCTATGACGAGGCCCTGCTGCTCGACACAGATGGCTATGCCTCCGAGGGCTCCGGCGAGAATCTGTTCGTGATTCGCAACGGCAAGGTCTACACGCCAGACCTGGCCTCGTGCCTCGATGGCATCACGCGAGATGCGGTGATCACCATCGCCCAAGACCTCGGCCTCAGTGTCATTGAAAAGCGCATCACCCGCGACGAGATCTACTGCGCCGATGAGGCCTTCTTCACGGGCACGGCCGCAGAGGTCACGCCCATTCGCGAGCTCGACGATCGGGTCATCGGCGAGGGCGCACGCGGTCCGATCACCACCAAGATCCAGTCTGTCTTTTTTGATGCGGTCAGTGGCAAGGCGCCGGCCTACGCCCACTGGCTTGCAGTCATCTGAGGAACGCGTTCATGACCACGTCCGCAAGCCCATTGCCCATCGTCATTCAGGCGGCAGACCTCCCGGCCCACTGCCCCAATCCGGCCATGCCGCTGTGGTCAAGCCACCCCAAGGTCTTCCTGGAATTCGACCATGGCCAGGCCACCTGCCCGTACTGCGGCACCCAGTACCAACTGGCAGAAGGCGCCGTTGCTGGCGGACACTGACAGCTGTCTGGTGGTGGGCCCGCAGTGGCTCGGCGACGCAGTCATGGCCCAGCCCCTGCTGGCGGATCTGGCCCGTCGCGGGCCCGTGGATGTTCTCAGTCTCGCAGCACTCGCACCCGTCTATCAGGCCATGCCGGGGGTTCGACGGGTCTGGCCTGTGGAATGGGCCCGCGGCAAGCTCGAATGGTCGGCCCGGCGCGCGCTGGCCCAGAGCCTTCGGCCAGAGGCCTACCAGCGGGCTGTCGTCTGCCCCAACAGTTGGAAGGCGGCCCTCGTGCCCTGGATGGCCGGCATTCCCCAGCGCCGAGGCCTGTGCGGTGAATGGCGACTGGGTCTGCTCAACGACATTCGGCGGCCACAGGCCGACACCGCCCGTGGCCCATCCCAGCCTGCTCAATACGCGGCCTTGGCCGACACACCCGAGTCCGCCCTTCGGGCCGCACCAGTACTCCATGCGCCCACCGCACCTGCCCGGGCCGAACGGCCAGACACGGCGCACACAGATGCCGCGAACCTGCCAGGGCTGCTGGTGATCTGCCCGGGTGCGGCCTATGGGCCTGCCAAACAGTGGCCCGCTGAACACTTCGCCGCCGTGGCCACCGACTGGCTCGAACACGGCGGGCGGGTGGCGATCCTTGGCACCGGGGCCGACCGAGACACCCAGGCCGTCATCGCAGGCCTCATTCCAGTTGCACTGCAAACGCGCCTTGAACAGCGGGCTGGCGAGACGAGCCTGGTTCAGGCCATGGCCATCCTGTCCGATGCCCAGGCGGTGGTGAGCAACGACTCCGGCCTTATGCATGTGGCCGCAGCCCTGGGGCGGCCGGTGATCGGCATTTATGGCTCCACCGACCCGCAGCACACACCCGCCCGCGGACCCGCTGTCAGCCTCGTGTCTGCGGGGCTTGGCTGCAGCCCCTGTTTCCAAAGAACCTGCCCCTTGCAGACCACCGCCTGCCTCAAGGACATCGCGCCAGAGCTCATCCTGCAACTGCTTCCTCCACGCAAAACAGGGCCGTGAGTTGGCAGGCCGAGCGTCGAATCCTGCTCAACGGGTAGAAGACGGTGGTTTTTCGTTCATGAGTTCGGTTCGAAACGTGGCCAGTCGGGCATCCATCCGCGAGAGCAGCAGAAAGTCAGGGTCCTTCTGCTTGCGGCCCCGCTCGAGCTGGTCCACCGCAGCCGCCCAAGCCCCCAGCAAGGCGTAAGCCTCCGCAGCAGCCAGGCTCGCAAGCACAGGCCGGCCCTGCGCCTCGGCCGCGCGGCCCAGCAGGCGCCAGCCTTCCAGGTCCTCGGGAAAGGCGCCGGTGTAGCGCTGCGCACGTGCCAGGGCGTCCGTGAGATTCCCCGCCTCGAGGGCCGCCTGACCCGCATTGCGAATGAGGGCTCGGGCCGTGATCGAGCGTGGGTGCGAGGCGGCGAGTTGATCCCCCAGGCGCAGGGCAACGGCCCAATTCCCTCGCCCCATCTGCAAAGCCTGCTCAAGCCGGGCCGCCATCGGAACCAGGCTGGCCTGCTCGGCATCGGGCAGGGCCCGAATGGCCTCCAGGAGCTGCGGCACCAAGGCCAGGCCCTCCTCAAACTGGCGAAGGGTCAGGGCAATCCAGCCAAGGCCATACAAGAGTCGCGCACGTGCCGCGGCCGAGAGCGCCGGCGCCGCGAGGCTGGCCCGCCAGCTCACTTCCAAGGCGCGCAGGGCATCCACCGAAGGGTCCTGTCGGACCCGCAGCCGCATCTGCAACCAGCCAAACTCCACCGCATCGGCCACCGGCCCTTGCGCCGCACGCAACTGCAGGCGCGAGGCCACATCGGTGATTCGCTCCGCCGTCAGCGGGTGGGTTCGCATCCAGCCAGGAGCATCGGTCTCGGCAAACCGGTAGGCCTTGGCAAGCCGCTCAAACAGCGCACGCATGCCCTCGGGATCAAATCCAGCCCCCTCCAGCAGTGAGAGTCCGACACGGTCGGCCTCGCGCTCGGCATCGCGCGAGAAGGCGAGCTGTTCACGCACGGCCACCGTCTGCCCCAAGGACAGCACCCCCGCAGCCGCATCGGGACTGCTCGAGGCAGCCAAGGCGGCCAGGATGGCTGCAGCCATCATGACGCCGGTGGACTGCCGCTGCTGCCCGATCATGCGTGAGATGTGGCGCTGGGTGACATGGCCGATCTCGTGGGCCAGCACCGACATCAGTTCGGATTCGGTCTGGGCCTGCACGACCAGCCCGGTGTGCACACCAATGTAGCCACCCGGCAGGGCGAAGGCATTGATGCTGCGGTCCTGGAGGGCGAAGAGCCGGAAGGCCTCTGGCGCAAGGCTCGCACCGGGCAGCAACAAGCCCTGGGCCACGGCGGTCTGCAGGAGGCGCCACGACTGCGCCTGGAGATAGTCCTCGAGCTCGGGGTCATCGAGCACCACCCCGGCCCGACGAATCTGATGAAAGATGCTGCGGCCCAGGCGCCGCTCGGCGGGCAAGGAGAGTTCGTCGACCGTGGCCTCCCCCAGGGCCGGCAGGTTTGCACTGGACTGGGCCGATACGGGTGTCCACGGCAGGCCGATCAACAGGGCCAAGGCCAAGCCCAGGACCCCGGCAGGAGTCCAGCCAAGCCGCGGGCCACGCCTTGAAGTCTGTGTTGTCATCTCGTTCTATGATGACATTATGAAAAAGCAGGCCTTCGAATGAACGAACTCACGCACTTCAACGAGCAGGGCCAGGCCCACATGGTGGATGTCGGTGGCAAGCCCGACGCAACGCGCGAGGCCACGGCCACGGGCGTCATTCGCATGAAGCCGGAGACACTTGCGGTGATTCAACGCGGCGAGGCCGCCAAGGGCGATGTCTTGGCGGTGGCCCGCATTGCCGCCATTCAGGCCACCAAAAAAACCAGCGACCTCATCCCCTTGTGTCACCCCCTGGCCATCACCAAGGTGGCGGTGGAACTCCGATGTGAGCCAGACCATCAGGCGGTTCGATGCACGGCGACCGTTGGACTCACCGGCAAGACGGGCGTGGAAATGGAGGCCCTCACGGCAGTGCAAGTGGGCCTGCTCACCGTCTACGACATGGTCAAGGCCATCGACCGCGGCATGGTGATCGGCGATGTGAAACTGCTGGAGAAGTCTGGCGGCCGAAGCGGCCACTGGCAGGCCGACTCAGAATAAGAAGGTTGCCAGGCCCAAGAAGAACAGAAAGCCCATGGAGTCGGTGGTAAAGGTGAGTAGCACCGACGAACCCAGGGCTGGGTCACGCCCCATCCGATCGAGCGCCAAGGGCACGAGCAGCCCCACCAGCGCGCCCACCAGCAGGTTCAGCATGATGGCCATCATCATCACGAGGCCCAGCAAGGGCCCCTGGGCCGTGTCGGCATAGAGCAGCCAGGCAAAGGCGCCCGCCACCGAGCCCCAGACGAGGCCGTTCAAGCCCGCAATCGACAACTCCTTGGCAATCAGGCGCCGCACATTCGACCCACTCACCTGGCCCATCGCCAACGAGCGAATGAAGAGGGTCATGGTCTGGTTGCCCGAGTTGCCGGCAATGCCCGCCACAATGGGCATGAGGGCCGCCAGGGCCACCACCCGCTCGATCGTGCCCTCAAAGGCACCGATCACGCGCGATGCAAAAAATGCCGTGCACAGGTTGAGGGCCAGCCAAAGCCAACGGTTCTTGGCCGAGGCCCAGACGGAGGCAAAGAGGTCCTCCTCCTCGCGAAGGCCGGCCTGGGCCAGCACCTCAGCCCCACTCTCCTCCTGAATCACATCAACGACCTCCGAGATGGTCAGGCGACCCACCAGCCGCCCGGACTCATCCACCACGGGCGCGGAGACAAGGTCGTAGCGCTGAAAGGCCTGGGCTGCATCGATGGCCTCATCGAGCACATTGAGTGAGAGGGCATCACGCCGCATGACATCGGCCACCAAGGTTTCGGGCTCGTGCACCAGCAGCTTGGCCAGGGGCAGCAGGCCCTGCAGCACCTCCTTGCGATCCACCACAAAGACCTGGTCGGTGTGGTCGGGCAGGTCTTCGAATCGGCGCAGATAGCGCAGCACCACCTCCAGGGTGACATCGTCTCGGATGGTGACCATTTCAAAATCCATGCGGGCCCCAACGCTGTCCTCGGGGTAGGACATGGCCGCGCGCAGCTGCTCACGCTCCTCGATGGTCAGGCCCTGCTGAACCCGCTCCACCACCTCGGCCGGCAGCTCATCGGCCAGGGCCGCGAGGTCATCGGTGTCGAGTGCCTGGGCCATTCGAATGAGGGCCTCACGGGTCATGCGCTCGATGATGCTGGCCCGCACGGGCTCGCCGAGCTCCACCATGACATCGGCATGCAGCGCATCCGGCACCAGCGACCAAATCAGCATCCGCTGCTCCAGCGGCAGTCCCTCCAGGACACAGGCCACATCGGCCGCATGCAGGGCTCGAATCTTTGGCGAGAGCGCAGCCAATTGCTGCTTGGCCACCAACTGCTCCACCAGGCCCTTGCGGGCATCATCGCCCGCAAGCTGCTCGCGATGCACAAGCTCGGCCTCCACTCGAAACCGGTGCAGCAGGGACTGAATCTCCTCGAGGGCGTGCGGTCCTGCCTCGGGGTCTCGCATCTGCAGGCTCGTGTTCATGCGGCCTGCTCCAACAGGCCTCGCAGCTGTTCCAGCACAGGCCCCGTCTCGGGCCGTCGGCCCCGCCAGGCAGAAAAACTCTCGGCCGCCTGTTCCACAAGCATGCCCAGGCCATCGGCCACCAGTGGGGCACCGGCATCCCGTGCGGCCTGAAGAAATGGCGTGAGGCCAGCGCCGTACATCATGTCCACCACGAGCTGGGCACCCGCGAAGAGCCCTTGGTCGATGGCCAGGTCGTCACCCTGAAGGCTTGCGGCCGTGGCGTTAATGATCAGGCTTGGCACAAAGGGACGGTCGGCCGCATGGCCCGTGGCCAAGGGCGCCAGCGACGTTGCAAACACCGAGGCCGCCGCATGGTCGGCGGCCACGGCCAGGGCCCGATCCAGGCTGCGATTGGCCATCCAGATGGGGCCAGCGCCGGCATCCAGCAGGGGGCCCACGACACCACGGGCTGCGCCACCGGCCCCCAGGATGAGAATCGAATGGCCTGCCAGAGACGCCACCGCCAACAGCCGTTGAATGTCGCGAACCAGGCCCGCACCGTCGGTGTTGTCGCCCTGCCAGCCTTGATCGATTCGGATCAGGGTGTTGACCGCCTGGGCACTGCTGGCCCGTGGGCTGATGGGCCAGCCCCGCTCCTGCAGCAGGGCAAAGGCCACCTCCTTGAGGGGAATGGTGAGGTTCATGCCCCGATAGCCCTCCTGGGCCAGGCCGTCGAGCCGCTCGGCCAGTTCAGATGCGGCCACCTGAAGGGCACCGTACTGCATCGGCTCATCGAGTTGCTCGGCAAAGGCCTGGTGAATGGCCGGGCTCTTGCTGTGGGAGATGGGGTCGCCGAGGACCGCATAGCGGTCGACCTCGACGGTGGAGATCACCCGAACCCCTTTGGCCTCGATGCTCACCTCCAGACCATCGGCCCGAAGCAGTCGCACCTCGACCTCGGTGCCAGGCGCCAACTGCGACCACTCCGACACCCGAACGCTGATGGGCGCCGCACGCAGCCGGAACTGCCCTTCCTGTCGCGTGGCCACAGCCTCGACGATGAGTGGCTCGGCGGCCTCAGACAGTTGCCAGAACTCGCCCGCCTGTCCGGCCCGCTGGCCAAGCCAACGAATGCTCCAGTAGCGCTCCATCCACGCCTGAAACTCTGCGTAGCGGTCGTACCGGGCCTCGAAGTGGGCCAGGTCTGCGAAGAGTCCCGCATCACCGGGACGAAAGGCCGGGCGGCCATGGCCAAGAATCGACAAGAGCTGCCACTGGTTCACCAGGTCCGCATACCGGCGCAAGGGTGAGGACGACCATGCATAGTGGGACACCCCAAGGCCTTGATGGGCCCCGGGCTGTGTCTGCATTCGCACCCGGCCCATCGATTGGCAACGGTAAATGCCCGGCAGCTGGCCCAGGGCGATCGTCTCCCCCCAAATGACATTCGTGAGAATCATGAACTCGGAGACCAGGATGTCGACCGGCGAGCCCCGGGCCCGCAGGCCGAGTGTGGCCGCTCCGTGCCCATGCGCCACGGCATCTGGATCATCGGCATCCCAGTCCACACCCACCGAAAAATCGCTGCGACCCACCGGCTCTGGGCGGCCGCGCACGGCCTCACGGCCGGCCCGCAGGCCGCAGGCGAGTTGGTACAAGACGGGCAGACCCTCCCACGGCAGATCCGCTGCAGCGCCGTCGGCCGCGGCCGCCGCCTGCTCCAGACGATGCTCCCAATCCCCGTGTCGGATGTTGCGTGCCACCCAGACCTGCTCCACGCGACTCACATGCCGCTGCCGCGCACCTGCGGCATCAAACTCCACATAGAGCGACACGGCAGGCACCCAGCGGCCTTCATCCAGTGAGGCGAGCGAAATCAGGGGTTCCGCCAGCATTGTGAACTTCTCACCCGGGCAGTAGGCCGTGGAGGCCCGCTCACGGGCGCGGTCGGCCACGGCACTGCCAGGCTTGAGCAGCAGGCCTGGGGCCGCAATGTGCACGCCCACGCGCCAGCCCCCATCGGCCAGCGGCTCCAGGGAGAAGCCATCGTCGACCTCGGTCGTGGCGGCATCGTCAATGGAGTAGACCTGTGGGCTCGCCTTTGGCAGGGCGGCCAACAAAGCCTCGCGCTCTGCAGCCAGCCCACTGGCCTCGGCCTCAGAGAGGGTCGCCTCGGCACCCTGCGGATAACACTCGGCCAGCAGCCGACCACGATGCAGGGCGTAGGCGGAGGGAATGCCGCCCAGGCCCAGCAGCAGCCGGGCAGGCGTCTGCTGCAGGTGATGGGCCGCAGCCTCCAAGGCCTTGAAGGCGACCGACTGCTTGTCTGGGTTGACCAACAGCCGCATGGCCTGGTCCGCCACAGCCGTCGGCAGGTCGCCTGTACGCAGCGCAGCCTCGATGGCGTCCTGCTCGGCCTGGCGCTGCTGCTTCTTGAGCGCGCTGGCCCGGGCTGCCTCCAGGGCCTCCGCGGGGGCAGGCCGATAGACACCCCGGCCTTTCTTGTAGAAATGCATCGGAGACCCGTGCAAGGCCAGGATGAGGCCCGCCTCATCCACAGGCCGGCACGACGCGCCAAAAACTTCTCGGGCAAAGGCGGAGGCGGCGAAATCTTCTGTGGGTGCACAGTCCCAGAGAAAGTCGGCCTCCAGGCCCTCGGCCACCTGCTGGGCTGCCTCCAGAAATGCTTCTACAGCCGGCTGCTCAAAACTCACCAGCACCTGATTGGCCTTGAGCTTGAGACGCCGCCCAGAGACCAGGCTCACCTGCAGGCTCGCATCCGACTGGCTCAACACGGATGCCGTCTTGAATGCACCCGACTCCTCAAAGAAGACATTCACCAGCGCGTCCTCAGCCCGCCCGCGATGACAACTCGGCCAGCAGACGCTCATGGATGCCACCGAAGCCCCCATTGCTCATGACCAAGATGGCATCGCCTGGCCGAGCGGCCGCGACCACCTGGGCCACAAGCGCTTCGAAGTCTGGGCTCGACGATGCCCGCGAGCCCAGCGGCGCAAGGGCCTCATCCAGTGGCCAGTCCAGGCCACCCGCAAAGCCAAAGACCAGATCGGCCTGCACCAGAGACTCGGCGAGCTTGGCCCGCATGACCCCCATCTTCATGGTGTTGGACCGGGGCTCGAGCACCGCCAGAAGCCGTGCACCTGGCTTCAACTGAGGGCGCAGGCCCGAGAGGGTGGTCGCGATGGCCGTGGGGTGATGGGCAAAGTCGTCGTAGACCGTCACCCCGCCCGACGTGCCTCGGACCTGCATGCGCCGCTTCACACCCTGAAAGGATGAGAGGCCTTCGAGCAGGGTGGGCCAGGGCACACCGCAGGCCTGCACGGCGAGCAAGGCCGCCAGGGCGTTGGCCCGATTGTGTGGGCCCCACAATGGGCTTCGGGCCTGTGCCACCGTGCGGCCATCCTGCAGAATCGAGAAGGCTTCAAAGCCCGACTCGGCCGTCACATCCGAGCCAATCGACCAGCCCGCAGCGTCGAGGAAACGAGTCACCGGGGTCCAACAGCCCCGCTCCAGCACACGCGCAATTGCGGGCGCCTCGGCATTGACCACCAGATGCCCTTGCGACGGAAGGGTGCGAATCCAATGATGAAACTGGGTCTCGATGGCCGCCAGATCCGGAAAGATATCGGCATGGTCGAACTCCAGGTTGTTCACAATGGCCACCTCGGCCCGGTAGTGCAACAGCTTGGAGCGCTTGTCGAAAAATGCCGTGTCGTACTCATCGGCCTCGATCACAAACCAGCCATCCTGGGCACCCGGGCGGGCCGAACAGCCAAAATCCTCGGGCACACCACCAATCAAAAAGCCGGGGGCCAGGCCGGCATGCTCCAGCAGCCAGGCGGCCAGCGAACTGGTGGTGGTCTTGCCGTGGGTGCCCGACACCGCCAGCACGCGGCGATCGCCCAGCAAATGCTGCGACATCCATTGTGGTCCCGACACCATGGGGAAGCGGCCATTGAGCAAGGCTTCAACCAGGGGTTGGCCGCGGCGCGCCACATTGCCAACCACCCAGAGGTCGGGGCGGAGCGCCAGTTGGTCCACCTCGAAGCCCTCCACGAGATCGATGCCAGCGGCACGAAGTTGATCGCTCATCGGAGGGTAGACATGGGCATCGCAGCCCGTGACCCGATGGCCCATGGCCTTGGCAATCTGGGCCAGGCCGCCCATGAAGGTTCCGCAGATGCCGATGATATGGAGGTGCATGGTGCATTGTAGCGAGCGGCATAATGGGCTCCCATGGGCCTTCGAGACGAAATCGCTGCCGCGGCTGCGCAACTGATTGCCGATGATGGGCTCAGTTATGAGCAGGCCAAGCGCAAGGCCTACGAAGGCCTCACCGGTGGTCGAGGCCACCGCATCGCACGCGAAGACCTTCCCTCCAACGCGCAGGTCGAAGACGCCCTGCGAGAGCACCTCGCCCTCTACCATGCCGACACCCAGCCTCAGCGCCTGCAGCACTTGAGGGCGGCGGGCCATCGACTCATGGTCCTTCTGGAAAACTTCGAGCCATGGATTGGTGGGGCCGTGGTCAATGGCACCGCCACGGAACACTCCGGCCTGCACCTCATTTGCCGCACGAGCAGCGCCAAGGAGTTGGGGATCTTCCTCATCAACCATGGCCTGGATGTCGACGCCGTTGAATGGCCAGGCCGCCCTGGGCGACAAGGCCCAGACGAAGCCCTTGCCTTCACATGGGAAAATGAACCGGTGGTGATTCGCGTCACCGATGATGTGAGCGCCCTCAAGCATGCGGGCGCCATTCACCGACAATCTCTTGAGGAGCTCCTATGACACGGCGCAGTCACCTGCTCTGGATCGGCGTGATCGTCTTGGCCCTGCTGGCTGGCATGAGCCTTGGATACTGGCGTCAGGCGCCCAAGCTCGACATCCCCCCGGCCAATTGGGTCTTCGAGTTGCAGTACCCGCAGATGATCAATGGGCAGACGGAGACAACCCGCGTGGCCGAGCACCGCGGGCCGCTGACGGTGGTCAACTTCTGGGCCACCTGGTGCGCACCCTGCATCGAGGAGATGCCCGAACTCTCCCGAGTCCACCAAGACATGGCACCCCACACTGCCAAGGTCATTGGCCTTGCCGTCGACTCCCCGAGCAATGTCAAAGGCTTTCTCGAGCAGCATGGCGTGAGCTACCCGATTCTCTTGGTGGGGGGCGCTGGTACCGAACTGGCCAAACGGCTCGGCGCGCGAATTGACGCCCTGCCCTACACCGTCCTGATCGATGACAGGGGCGTTGTGCGCCGCCAGAAGCTGGGAAGGATCAAAGAAGAAGAGCTCAGAAGCTGGCTAAAAGAAAGTCAGTAACAAGAAATTAGCTGTTCGGGTACACTGGCGGCCATGTTGACCACCCGCCGCCCTTGGTGAGCACCAAATCTCTGTTCTGGGTCCTCCACGGACCCAACCTCAATCGTCTGGGGCAGCGTGAGCCGTCGGTCTATGGCACCACCACCCTCGACGAAATCAACGCCTCACTGGAGGCGCTGGCGAAGTCTCATCAGGTGGACCTCGCCTGCCACCAGAGCAACCATGAGGGCGTCCTGATCGACCTCATCCACCAGGCCTCCGAGCAGGGGGTGACGGGCATTGTGATCAATCCGGCCGCCTACACCCACACCAGCGTGGCCCTGCGAGACGCATTGGCCACTGTGCAGATTCCCTTCGTGGAGGTGCACCTCTCGAATGTCCACCGGCGAGAGCCCTTTCGGCACCAATCGTACTTTTCAGACCTGGCGCAGGCCGTGATCTGTGGGCTCGGCCCGCAGGGATACACCGCCGCCCTCACCTTCCTCATTGGTCAACTCGACAGGAGACCCCATGGACCTCAGAAAGCTTAAGACCCTCATCGACCTCGTGGCGGAATCGAACATCGCCGAACTCGAGATCACCGAGGGCGAGGGCAAGGTTCGAATCGTGAAATCCGGCCCGCCGATGGTGGCCGCGCCTGCGGCCCTGCAGGCTGCCGCTCCCGCGATGGCCGCCGCACCCATGCCCGCACCGACCGCTCCCGCGCCCCCACCCGAGGCGGCACCCGCAGTCCCGGCGCCGGAGGACGCCTTCCCGTCGCCGATGGTGGGCACCTTCTACCGCGCCTCTGCACCCGGCGCGGCAGCCTATGTCAACGTGGGCGATGTCGTGGAAGTCGGTCAGACCCTTGGCGTGATTGAGGCCATGAAGCTGATGAATGAGATTCCCTCCGACCGCGCCGGGGTGGTCAAGTCCATCCTGATTGAGAACGGCCAGGCCGTGGAGTTCGGACAGTCCTTGTTTGTGATCGCCTAGTTCGAGCGCGTCATGGCCCTATTCGAGAAAGTGCTCATCGCCAATCGGGGGGAGATCGCCCTCCGAATCCAGCGCGCCTGCCGGGAACTCGGCATCAAGACGGTGGTGGTGCATTCCACCGCCGACACCGAGGCCAAGTACGTCAGGCTTGCCGACGAATCGGTCTGCATCGGCCCGCCCCCCTCCCGCGAGAGCTACTTGAACATTCCGGCCATCATTGCGGCAGCCGAGGTCACGGATGCAGAGGCCATCCACCCCGGCTACGGCTTTCTCTCTGAGAATGCCGACTTTGCCGAGCGGGTGGAACGAAGCGGATTCACCTTCATTGGGCCCTCGCCAGATGTCATTCGCATGATGGGCGACAAGGTTGCAGCCAAGCGGGCCATGATTGCCGCTGGTGTGCCATGCGTGCCGGGCTCTGAAGGCGCCCTGCCAGACGACCCCAAGGAGATTGTTCGTTGTGCCCGGGCCATTGGCTACCCCGTCATCATCAAGGCCGCCGGCGGCGGCGGCGGTCGGGGCATGCGGGTGGTGCACACCGAGGCGGCCCTCATCCATGCTGTGCACACCACCAAGTCGGAGGCGGCCGCCGCATTCAACAATCCCGAGGTCTACATGGAGAAGTTCCTCGAGAATCCGCGGCACATCGAAATTCAGATCATGGCCGATCACCATGGCAACGTGATCCACCTCGGCGAGCGCGACTGCTCCATGCAGCGCCGCCATCAGAAGGTGCTCGAAGAGGCCCCTGCGCCCCAGCTCTCCGAGAAGCTGCGCGACAAGGTCGGGGCTCGGTGTGCCGAGGCCTGCAAGAAGATCGGCTATCGCGGCGCTGGCACCATTGAATTCCTCTACGAGAACGGTGAGTTCTATTTCATTGAGATGAACACCCGCGTTCAGGTGGAGCACCCAGTCACGGAGCTCATCACTGGTCTCGACATCGTGCAGGAGCAGATCCGTGTGGCCAGCGGGGAGCGGCTTCGGCTGCGCCAGAAGGATGTCCAGTTCAAAGGCCATGCCATCGAATGCCGCATCAACGCAGAGGACCCATTCAAGTTCACGCCCTCGCCCGGGCGCATTCAGTCATGGCACATGCCCGGCGGCCCAGGCATTCGAGTCGATTCACATGCCTATGCGAGTTACCTGGTGCCACCCCACTACGACTCCATGATCGGCAAGATCATCAGTTACGGCGACACCCGGGAGCAGGCCATCGCTCGCATGGCCATCGCCCTGTCTGAGATGGTGGTCGAGGGCATTCAGACGAACATTCCGCTGCATCGAAAGCTCATGCGAGACACCCACTTTCGGGACGGCGGCACCTCCATCCACTACTTGGAATCCATGCTGGCGGATGAGGCCTAGGCCTTGACCTGGGAATTGGTCTTCGAACTGCATGCAGACCAGGCAGACCTCGAGCCACTCACCGACGCACTCCTCGAGCACGGCGCACTCTCGGTGTCGGTCGACGACCTTCTGGCCGGCAGCGAGGCAGAGCAGCCTCAGTTTGGCGAGCCCGGCGCCGACATTCACATGCGGCCATGGCCCGTCAGCCGCGTCCGAATACTCATCTCCGATGCGCTCGAGCCACAGGCCTGGTGGCAGTCTCTGACAATCGCCCTCCCCGTCTTGGCCGCCAGCCCCATGCAGGCCCATGCCGTAGAGGAGTCTGACTGGGTCACCCTGTCCCAGTCGTCCTTTGAGCCCATCGTGATTCGGGACACCCTCTGGGTGGGCCCTCACTGGCACACCACCCCAGATGCGTTTCTTCGCGCACCACGTTGGCACTTGTCGATCGACCCCGGAATGGCCTTTGGCACCGGCGGCCATCCCACCACCCAGCTCTGCCTCGAGGCCTTGCTCACCATCTTCTCCCAGCCCCGCCAGGCCATTGCCGAGAGCCCAGCCCGGGTGCTGGACCTGGGCTGCGGCTCTGGCATTCTCGCCATTGCAGCGGCGCGACTTGGTGCGAGCCATGTGCTGGCGGTCGACATTGATCCCATGGCCCTGGAGACCACCCGCCGCAATGCTGAAATCAATGGGGTTGGCTCGCAACTGGCCGTGGCCGATGCGCGCACCCCCATCCCCAATCCATTCGACCTCGTCGTGGCCAACATCCTTGCCCAGCCGCTCAAGGTGCTGGCCCCCATGATCCTGGGCGCGGTCGCGTCCCACGGCGGGCTGGTGCTCTCCGGACTGCTCACGCGTCAGGAAGACGAGGTGCGGGCAGCCTATGCCGCGATCGACCCCCAGCAGCAGAACAAGATGATCTCCCTGGGCTCCCGCGACGGCTGGCTCTGCCTTGGCTTCTGGCCGACTGGCGTGAAAGCCCCCGACTCCCTCTCACCCCTCTCATAAGGCTTTTTGAACATGGCAATTCAAGTCAGTGGCAGCGTCGCCTTCGACACCATCATGGTTTTTGAAGGACGATTTGCGGAGCAGATTCTTCCAGACCAGGTGCAGATGCTCAACGTGGCATTCCTGGCCCCCTCCATGCGTCAAGAGTTCGGTGGCTGCGCGGCAAACATCGCCTACAGCCTTCGGGCCCTGGGTTCGAATGTGCGTGTCATCGGCGCCATTGGTCGTGACGGTGGGCCTTACCGGTCTCGCCTGGAGGCTCTGGGCGTGGACTGCTCAGGCCTACTCGAGCGTGAAGACTGCTTCACCGCACAGGCCTTTATCACCACCGACCTCGACGACAACCAGATCACGGCCTTTCACCCCGGTGCCATGAACCACGCCCACGAGAAGGCGGTCGTCTCAGACGACAACGGCCTGGGCATTGTCTCGCCCAATGGCAAGTCCGCCATGCTCACCCATGCCCAACAGTTTCACGAGCAAGGCATTCCGTTCGTCTTTGATCCGGGCCAGGCCATGCCCATCTTCGAGGCCGACGAGCTCGAAGGCCTCATTCGGCAGGCCAGTTGGCTCGCTGTCAACGCCTACGAAGGGGAAATGCTCAGCCGCAAGGTCGGCCAGCCACTCGAGCAGGTCGCCACGTGGCTCAAGCCCCACGCGCGAGGTGGGCTCATCATGACCCAAGGTGCGGCTGGCGCCACCATCATCATCAATGGCCAGCGGCGCAGTCAGCCTGCTGTGTCCGTCTCCACGCCTGTAGACCCCACCGGCTGTGGCGATGCCTTCCGGGCTGGCCTGCTCCATGCGCTCTCGAAGGGGCACAGCCTGGAGAAGGCCGTCTCGCACGGCATTGTGCTTGGCGCCATCAAGGTTCAGTCTCGGGGTGGACAAAACCACGCTGTGTCTGAAACCATGGTGGCTGACATGCTGTCCAAGTGGTCATAGGTTCATCACTTTCTTTGGAGCAAACCATCATGTCCCATTCCCCATCCAAGCGTTTTCCACAATTGGCCTGGCCTGCTGTGCTCATCACCGCCCTGCTGGCCACCGGCTGCGCCACCCAGAGCAATTCCGG
This sequence comes from Hahnella aquatica (SeqCode), assembly GCF_965194505.1. Classification (GTDB taxonomy): domain Bacteria; phylum Pseudomonadota; class Gammaproteobacteria; order Burkholderiales; family Burkholderiaceae_A; genus Hahnella; species Hahnella aquatica. Next base: position 1,667,220 of record NZ_OZ239144.1, read on the forward strand.
CACGGTCTACCGTGCTGGTGAGGCACAGGTTGAGCAGGTGGTCCGAATGGCGGTGATCGAATCCATCCGAGCCGTCACGGTGCAGCGTGACAGCAAGGGCGGTGGACTCATCGCAGGTGCCGTGGTGGGCGGGGTGGCTGGCTCCTCGGTCGGTGACGGCAAAGGCAGCACGATCGCCAGCGTGCTTGGTGCCGTGGGCGGCGCCATCGCCGGCCAGATGATCGAGGAGCGCGGCAATCAGCGGCCGGGCCAGGAGATCACCCTCCGATTCGACACCGGAGAGCGTCGTGTCATTGTGCAAGAGGCAGATCCAGCGCTGCAGGCAGGTGCTCGGGTGCGCGTGGTGGGAAGTGGCTCGGCGGTGAGAGTCTCGCCGCAGTAAGCGGGAAGTGGGGCCTGGGGTTTAGAGCCCCGGCAGGCCCAACAGGGCCGCCGACAAGGAATGCTCCACGCGCTCGTGGACCGTGAGCATGACCTGCAGGAGCAGAAACACCACAATCGGTGAGAAGTCGAGGCCCGATGGTGCTCCACGGTGAATGAGTTGCCGAAGCGGTCCCATGAACGGCTCCACCATCGCGGCCAGCACCGGACGAATCTGCTCTGCCGCAGGGCTTGCGCCAAACCAGCTCATCAGGACGTGGGCGATCACAAGCAACACCAAGAACCGCAGCCACCAGCCAATCACCCAGGCCAGGGCGAGCAGCAGCATGGCCACGGGGGTGGGCAGGCCAGCCTCAGCCGCATCAGCCACCGGGGCGAAATCTGCGGCGAACAAGGCCCATTTGAGCATGGCTGCCACGAGAGACACCAGGCAGGCCGCCAGCAGACTCGAGGTGTCCAGGCCTGCCATAGGACGAACCACCCGGCGCATGGGCAAGACAAGCCAATTGGTGAGTCGAAAACAGAGTTGCGTCAGGGGGTTGAGGGGTGAGACACGAAGCCACTGAAGGTAGGCTCGCAGAAGACAGGCCACGCATAGCAGGCCAGAGGCAGCCCGAATGACCATCCAGAGAAGATCAACGGCCATGAGAGAAAAAAGCCCCGCCGGTTCGCGGCGAGGCTTTTAGACAACGGACGCCGAAATTAAGGGCGACCACCAACCGGAAATGGCCATGTGCTGGAGATGGGCGCCGCAGCGGGTGCGACGACCTTCTTGGCAGCAGGCTTTTTGGCCGGTGCCTTTTTAGCAGCAGGCTTCTTAGCAGGTGCTTTCTTAGCAGCAGGCTTTTTGGCCGGTGCCTTTTTAGCAGCAGGCTTCTTAGCAGGTGCTTTCTTGGCTGCAGGCTTTTTGGCGGGTGCCTTCTTAGCAGCCGGCTTCTTGGCTGCAGGCTTCTTCTTGGCTGCAGGCTTCTTCTTGGCTGCTGGCTTTTTCGCTGCTGGCTTTTTCGCTGCTGGCTTCTTGGCCGCGGGCTTCTTCTTGGCTGCTGGCTTTTTGGCTGCAGGCTTCTTCTTGGCGGCCGGCTTCTTGGCTGCTGGCTTTTTGGCTGCAGGCTTCTTCTTGGCGGCCGGCTTCTTGGCTGCTGGCTTCTTGGCGGCTGCCTTCTTCGCTGCGGGTTTGGCTGCTGACTTCTTCACTTCAGGCTTGTCAGCCTTCGCCGCCTTCTTTGCTTTCTTCTTTGCTGCCATTTTCATTCTCCTTCAGGCCGACTCCGTCGGCGGTTACATGGGAGATTCGAACCTGGTGGCTCGAACCATTCATTTGCGCAAGCCGTCGAACCTTTGCCTGCCTGTCGACAAAACCAACGCCAATGAATCCTGTTGAGTGGGCCCGAAGGAGGGAATCAGCAAATGGCTATTCCCAACTGAGTGCGCCCCCCGTTTGATACTCGATCACACGGGTCTCGAAAAAGTTACGTTCCTTCTTAAGGTCGACCATTTCCGCCATCCAGGGGAATGGGTTCTCCTCGTTTCCAAAAATGGGGTCCAGGCCAATCTGCTGGCAGCGGCGGTTGGCGATGTAACGCAAGTAGCCTTTGAACATGGCGGCATTGAGGCCCAGCACGCCACGGGGCATGGTGTCTTCGGCGTAGCGGTACTCCAGCTCCACCGCCTTGACGAACAACTCGCGAAGCTCCGCCCGGAACTCTGGCGTCCAGAGGTGAGGGTTCTCGAGCTTGATGGTGTTGATGAGGTCGATGCCAAAATTACAGTGCATCGACTCGTCGCGAAGGATGTACTGATACTGCTCGGCCGCACCCGTCATCTTGTTCTGGCGGCCAAGGGCCAGAATTTGGACAAATCCAACATAGAAGAACAGACCCTCCATGATGCAGGCAAAGACAATCAGGGACTTGAGGAGCTGCTGGTCAGTCTCTGGGGTGCCGGTCTTGAAGGCGGGGTCGGTCAGGGTGTCGATGAAAGGAATGAGGAACTCGTCTTTGTCTCGAATCGAGGCGACCTCGTGATAAGCGTTGAAAATCTCGCCCTCTTCGAGGCCGAGCGACTCCACAATGTACTGGTAGGCGTGGGTGTGGATGGCCTCTTCGAAGGCTTGACGCAGCAAGAACTGACGGCACTCCGGTGCCGTGATGTGCCGATATGTGCCCAGCACAATATTGTTGGCCGCCAGGCTGTCGGCCGTCACAAAGAACCCAAGGTTGCGCTTCACAAGCCGACGCTCGTCATCGGTGAGACCGTTGGGATCTTTCCAGAGCGCAATGTCTCTGGACATGTTGATTTCCTGGGGCATCCAATGGTTCGCGCAGCCCGAGAGGTATTTCTCCCAGGCCCATTTGTACTTAAAGGGCACCAACTGGTTGACGTCGGTGCCTCCATTGATGACCCGCTTGTCCTCCACGCGCACACGGCGCTCGACATCGAGATCGGCATCAGGGATTGGAGAGGGAACGGGACCCCGCGACAGTGGCTCTGTCACCGAGGGGAGCGCTTTGGGCGCGATGGTCGTCGTGGTGGTGTCTTCCCAGTTCAGCATATCGATCTCACTTTCTTCATTAGGTCAGTGAGATTCGGTCAATGAACACAGACCGAATCATGATGGAAGCAAGAAAACTCTGCAATTGTTTTCTTGCTTTCTTATAAAAAAATTTCGTATGGATGCAACACCTGCCCTCACTACTGGCAGGCCTCGCAATCCGGGTTGTCGATGGAACAAAACTTCACATCGGAACCAATCACAGCCCCACCCGTGGAGATTGGATTTGCTGCAGCCGTGAGTGCTGAAGCGCCGCCCTGCATGCCACCCGAGACCGGCACTGCGTTGAGCTGCCCCGTGTTGAGGGTGGACTTCTCCGCATGGGTCGCACCCATGGTGCGGAGGTAGTAGGTTGTCTTCAGGCCACGCAGCCAGGCGAGCTTGTAGGTCTCGTCCAGCCGCTTGCCCGATGCCCCGGCCATATAAATGTTGAGTGACTGCGCCTGGTCGATCCATTTCTGACGACGGGCTGCGCACTCGACCATCCAACTGGTGTCCACCTCGAAGGCGGTGGCATAGAGGGCCCGAACCTCGGCGGGAATGCGGTCGATCTTGGAGAGGCTGCCGTCAAAGTACTTGAGGTCGGAGACCATCACCTCGTCCCAGAGCCCCAACTCTTTCAGATCACGAACCATGGCCTCATTGACCACCGTGAACTCGCCCGAAAGGTTCGATTTCACGTAGAGGTTTTGATAGGTGGGCTCAATGGAGGCCGAGATGCCCACGATGTTCGAGATGGTGGCCGTGGGGGCGATGGCCACGCAATTGGAGTTGCGCATGCCGTGAGCCTTGATGCGGTCTCGAAGGGCAGACCAATCCAGACGGGCGGAACGATCAGCCTCGAGATAGCCACCCCGCTCCTTGGCCAGGAGGTCCAGGGAGTCGAGGGGAAGGATGCCTCGGTCCCAGAGAGAGCCCTTGAAACTCGAATAGGCACCGCGCTCCTGGGCGAGGTCGGTCGAGGCCCAATAAGCCTGGTAGCAGACGGCCTCCATGGAGGAGTCTGCAAACTCCACTGCAGCCTGGGAGCCATATGGAATGCGCATGGCATGCAGGGCCTCCTGAAAGCCCATGATGCCGAGGCCCACCGGACGGTGACGGACGTTGGACGCCCGGGCCTTGGCCACCGCGTAGTAATTGATGTCGATGACGTTGTCGAGCATCCGCATGGCCACAGACACCGTCTTCTTGAGCTTGTCGGTGTCGAACTCCAGGCCTCCGTTGGCAGACGGCCGCAGGTGCTGAACCAGATTGACCGAGCCCAGGTTACAGACGGCGATCTCGGACTCATTGGTGTTGAGCGTGATCTCGGTGCAGAGGTTGGAGCTGTGCACCACCCCGACATGCTGCTGCGGGCTACGAATGTTGCAGGGGTCTTTGAAGGTGATCCAGGGGTGCCCGGTCTCAAAGAGCATGGTGAGCATCTTGCGCCAGAGGGTGGTGGCCTGAACCGTCTTGAAGAGACGAATCTCGCCACGGGCAGCCTTTTCCTCGTAGGCCCCATAAGCCTCCTCGAAGGCCTGACCATACATGTCGTGCAGGTCTGGCACATCGGAAGGCGAGAAGAGCGTCCAGTTGCCGTTTTCCATCACCCGCTTCATGAAGAGGTCTGGAATCCAGTTGGCGGTGTTCATGTCATGGGTGCGGCGGCGGTCGTCTCCGGTGTTCTTCCGAAGCTCGAGGAACTCCTCGATGTCCATGTGCCAGGTCTCCAGGTAGGTGCAGACCGCCCCTTTTCGCTTGCCGCCCTGGTTCACGGCCACGGCCGTGTCGTTGACCACCTTGAGAAACGGAACCACGCCCTGGCTCTTGCCGTTGGTTCCTTTGATGTGGCTGCCCAAGGCACGAACGGGAGTCCAGTCGTTGCCGAGCCCCCCGGCATACTTGGCCAGCAAGGCGTTCTCCTTGATGGCCTCATAGATGTCGTCGAGGTCATCGCCCACGGTGGTGAGGTAGCAGGACGACAGTTGTGAGTGCGTGGTTCCACTGTTGAACAGGGTGGGGGTGGAGCTCATGAAGTCGAAGCTCGAGAGCAGGTCGTAGAAGGCAATCGCCTTGCCCTCGCGGTCGAGCTCATTGAGGGCCAGTCCCATGGCCACCCGCATGAAGAAAACCTGCGGCAGTTCGATTCGACGGCCCTCCCCGGTAAAGGGGTCGTTGCGGTCGATGAGGAAGTAGCGGTCGTAGAGGGTCTGCAGGCCGAGGTAGTCGAACTGCAGGTCGCGCTCAGGCTGCAGGGCATCCGCGAGTCGGCCCAGGTCGAACCGGGACATGTCCTCGTTCAGTAGCCCAATCTCGACACCCTTCTTGATGAATCGGGGGAAGTACTCGCGCGTGCGCGCCGCCACCTCAGCCGGTGTGACGTCGGCCTGCAGGACCTCCTTGCGAACGGTGTGCAGAAGCAGGCGGGCACTGACTTTGGCATAGGCGGGATCCTTTTCGATGAGGGCACGGGCGGCCAGAATGGCTGACTTTTCAACCTCCTCCACGGGCACACCGTCGTAGAGGTTTTTGAGGGTGTCTTGAAGGACATCCTGAACCTGAACATGGGCCTCAAGCCCCAGGCAGGCCGCCGACACCATCGAGGCCAGCCAGGCCTCATCGAGCGGGACCTTGCGGCCATCAACGAGCATGCGAAGGCCATGGCTGGGCTGGGCTGGCTCAAGCTTCATGTTCGCAGCCCGCTCCTGGGCGCGACGCTCTCGGTAGAGCACATAGGCCCTGGCCACCTCATGCTCGCCGGAGCGCATCAGGGCGAGCTCGACCTGGTCTTGGATGTCCTCGATGTGGATGACCCCGCCGGCCGGCAGACGGCGCATCAGGGCCGCAGCCACCTGCTCCGTCAGGGATTCAGTGATCTCGCGAACACGGGCACTGGCGGCACCCTGGCCGCCCTGGACCGCAAGAAACGCCTTGGTGAGGGCCACGCTGATCTTGGGAGCCTCAAACCGAACCACGGCACCGTTGCGACGAACCACCTTGATGTCTTGGAGGGTGGCTGCAGCAGACAAAACGGCTGGCGACGGCGCTCCCACCATCATGGATGCCGACGCTTCTTGCCGTGTGGCCAATGTGGCTGATTCAATTCCCCGCTGCATGGGTCGTTCCTCCCTAGAACACTACAGGTAGTAAAAAAATAGCTGTTTGAGTACTAATTCTAGTAGTCCAAGCGGATGAGGGGCAAGGCGAATCACAGGGGAAATCCCTTGTTTTCCACGATTACCGGTGAGAAGGCCCGCGACGTCTCACTAGATTTTTTTTCGCCGAGGTTTTTCGGGCGCTCACGGGATGTTTCGCCCGCTGACCCCCCGCCCAGGCTCGATCAAGACATCAGGAAAAAAAGTGTGGCGGTGGCTGCCGATGCAGCGGTGTCTTGCACAAACGCAACAATTGATGCAGGTGATCCCAGTCGAAGCGAGGGCCGGGGTCTGTCTTGCGGCCCGGTGCAATGTCCGAGTGGCCAGCGATGCTCACGCAGGAGGGATGGGCCTGTTGAATGACCCGACAGAGCTCGGCCAGCCGCTCAAGCTGAACAGGCTCATAGGCCAGTGCATCGCAGCCCTCCAGTTCCACGCCAATCGAAAAATCGTTGCAGCCACTGCGGCCCATGAACGAGGACACGCCGGCATGCCAGGCCCGATCGTGACAAGAGACATATTGAATCACCAGGCCGTCGCGTCGAACCAAAAAGTGGGCCGAGACCCTCAGGCCCTCCAAGGCGGCAAAGCTCGGGTGCGCAGCGCAGTCGAGCCGCCCCAAGAAGAGGTCCGTGACGTGGTCGCCCTCGAAACAACCCTCGGGCAGGCTGATGCCATGCACCACGATCAGGTCGAGGCTGGCCCCAAGAGGCCTCGCATCGGCGTGTGGCGATGGCGCGTGGACGAGGCATGGTGCCGGGCCAATCCAGCCGTCTGCCCCCAGGGCATCAAAGGCCTGCATGGTCCTTCCCGCAATACGGCTCGCCCAGGTGCCAGACCGCGTCATCCGATGGCAGGTGAAGGCCGCACCGCTTGCAGGAGACCAAGGACGCCGGGGGAGGCACCTGCTCTGGCGGGGGCGGGGGTGGGGCGGGCTTCTTTTTGCCAAGCGCAAGGCGCAGCATGAAGAGCGCGATCCCCACCAAGACCAGGATCGTAAGGATGCGTCCGAACATCAGGCCACGATGAAAATTTCAAGCACAAATCGGCTGCCCACGTAGGCCAGCAGCAGCATGGCAAAGCCTCCGAGCACAAACCGAGCCGCCACACGACCCCGCCAGCCCATGCGGCCTCGGCCCAGCAGAAAGACACCGACCATCACCCAGGTGAGCAGGGTGAAGAGGGTCTTGTGGTCAAAACGCAGCGCGGGCAGGCCGGCATCTAAATTGACCACCATGCCGGTGAGCAGGGTGAGGCTCAGCAGGGCAATGCCCACCATGGCGATGCGGGCCAGGGTCTGGTCCATCTCGAGCAACGGCGGCATCTCTGTCCACCAGCCGTCTTGCAGCTGACCTCGGTGCAGGGCCTTCTCCTGGGCCAGCATGAGAAGCGCATGGCCCGAGGCGATGGCAAAGCAACTGTAGGCCAGCATGGCCGTGAGGATGTGACCCCGGAACAGCACGGACGGATGCTCGAGCAGGACGACCCCAGGGAACCAGCCCGGCAGCAGCACCGCAATGGCGGCCAGCGGAAAAATCGACACGGCCAGCCGAGGCAGGTGATGGAACCAGGACTCCACCCAAAGCAGGATCACGGCCAGCCAGAACATCCAGGACACGGCGGCTGCAAACCCAAACTGAATTGCGCCTTCAGAGAACCAGCCGGGCAGCAACACAAGGCCCTGCAAGAGAATGGTGAAGCCTGCCAGGGCATGGCGTCCGAGGCGCCATGGCGCCGCCGGCCGCTGCGTGCCAGCCAAGAAAAGGGCGCCGTAGCCCGCTGCCACGAGCCAAGGCGCAACTCCGTACAATGAGGCAGACATGGGCCCGAGTGTAGCGCAGGCCCACAGGAGCCCGCATGCTGGAAAGCCTCACCAACCGACTCACCCGCGCACTCAAGACCATCAAAGGAGAGGCCCGCCTGACCGAGGCGAACACCTCCGAGATGCTGCGCGAGGTGCGGCTCGCACTGCTCGAGGCCGACGTTGCACTGCCGGTCGTCAAAGGATTTGTGCAGGCGGTTCGCGAGAAGGCCCTCGGGCAGGAGGTGCTCAACAGCCTGACCCCCGGGCAGGCGCTGGTGGGCGTGGTTCATCGGGAGTTGGTCGAGCTCATGACCGGCCAGAAGGCCAGCACGGCTGGCCCCACGGGCCTGAACTTGGCCCAACAGCCACCCGCCATTGTGCTCATGGCCGGCCTGCAGGGTGCGGGCAAGACCACCAGTGTGGGCAAGCTGGCCCGATGGCTCACCACGCGGCACAAGAAGAAGGTGCTCACCGTCTCCTGCGACATCTATCGGCCAGCGGCCATTGAGCAGCTGCGAACCGTCACAGCGCAGGCTGGGGCCGACTTCTTCCCCAGCGATCCAGGCCAGTCCCCGGTGGCCATCGCGCGGGCGGCGGCCGACTGGGCCCGACGCCACTATCACGATGTTCTGCTGGTCGACACCGCGGGCCGCCTGGCCATCGACGAGGCGATGATGACCGAGATCGCCGAACTCCACCGAAGCCTCGCCCCCATCGAGACACTCTTCACGGTCGATGCCATGCAGGGTCAGGACGCCGTGCGCACGGCAGAGGCCTTCAAACAGACCATCCCGCTCACCGGCATTGTGCTGACCAAGGTTGATGGCGATGCCCGGGGCGGCGCCGTGCTCTCGGTCCGGGCCATCACAGGCTGCCCTGTTCGGTTCGTGGGAACGGCAGAAAAGCTCGATGGCCTGGAGGCCTTTGATCCCGAACGTTTTGCCCAGCGCATCCTTGGCATGGGCGATGTCCTTGCCCTGGTCGAGCAGGCACAGCAGACCATGGACCTCCAGTCGGCCGAGAAGATGGCGGCCAAGCTCAAGTCTGGCGCCCGGTTCGACCTCAACGATTTCAAGCTGCAGATTGGCCAGATGAAATCCATGGGCGGCCTCTCAAGCCTGGTCGACAAACTGCCCGCCCAAATGCAGCAGGCCGCAAAGGCCGCAGACCTCTCCCATGCCGACAAGTCTGTGGGCCGCATGGAGGGCATCATCAACGCCATGACCCCGGCCGAACGGGCCAACCCACAGGTGCTCAAGGCCAGTCGCAAGCGGCGCATCGCAGCCGGCTCCGGTGTGCCTGTACAGGAGGTCAACCGCCTGCTCAATCAGTTCGAGCAGATGCAGGACATGATGAAGAAAATGCAAAAGGGCGGCCTGGGCAAGATGATGCGTGCCATGGGCGGCCTCAAGGGCATGGGCGGCGGATTTCCTGGCCTCGGGCGCTGAGGCGGCCCTCAAGCCCAAGTCTGGGCCGGTGGTGTCAACTAAGCCTGGGCCAGCAGCGCCGTGACGGCCTCCACCAGGTTCTCGGTGCTCGCCTCGGATGACACCATGCCACGCCGCAGCAGCAACTCCAGCCGTCCCTCTTTCAGAGAGCGTTCCCCCAGGGTGACCCGCACCGGCACCCCAATCAATTCCCAGTCCGCAAACATGGCGCCGGGGCGCTCATCACGGTCATCGAGCATCACGTCGACGCCTGCGGCGAGAAGGCCCGCATAGGCCTGCTCCCCCGCGGCGCGGACGAGCTCCGACTTGGCCGCACCCACAAGGCAAATCACCACCTCGAAGGGGGCGAGGCCGCGAGGCCAGATGATGCCCTTGTCGTCATGGTTCTGCTCAATGGCCGCACCCACAATGCGCGTCACCCCAATGCCATAGCAGCCCATTTCCATGAGGCAGGGCTTGCCCGTCTCATCGAGCATGCTCGCCCGCATGGCCTCGGAGTACTTCGTGCCCAGATAGAAGACATGGCCCACCTCGATGCCCCTTTGAATCGAGAGACGGCCTTGGCCATCGGGCGAGGCATCACCGGCCAACACATTTCGGATGTCGGCCACCCGCGCGGGCTCTGGCAGGTCGCGGCCCCAGTTCACACCCCGTCGGTGGGCATCGGGCTGGTTTGCGCCCACCACGAAATTGGACATCTGGGCCACCGTGCGATCGGCCACCACCTGCACCGATGCGGACAGGCCCACCGGGCCCAGAAAGCCTGGCGGAGAGCCAAAGGCCCCGAGAATCTCTTCTGGCGAGGCAAAGCGCCAGCCCTCCGAGAGGCCCGGCAATTTACTCACCTTCACCTCGTTCATCTCGTGATCTCCACGAAGCAGCAGCAGCCAGATCTGCTGGTCACGACCCGCCGCAGCATCTGCATCCACGGCCAGCACAATCGACTTCACGGTCTGCGAAAGGGGGAGTCCGAGCAGATCGGCCACATCCTCGCACCGCGTGGTGGCGGGGGTTGCAACAACCGACATGGATTCGATGGCGGGACCCCTGGCAGCCGCAGGCGCGACGGCCTCTGCAAGTTCGATGTTGGCGGCATAGTCGGACGCAGGGCAAAAGGCAATGGCATCCTCCCCCGTGTCTGCGATCACCTGGAATTCATGGGAGCGGGAGCCCCCAATGGCACCCGTGTCGGCCGCCACAGCCCGATAGGCCAGACCGAGACGATCGAAGATGCGTCCGTAACAGACGAACATGTTGTCGTAGCTTCGCTCGGCCCCCGACACATCCTTGTCGAAGGAATAGGCATCCTTCATGATGAATTCGCGGCCTCGCATGACGCCGAACCGGGGGCGGCGCTCGTCACGAAACTTGGTTTGAATCTGATAGAAGTTCTTGGGCAGTTGCTTCCAGCTGCGAATCTCTTGGCGAGCAATGTCTGTCACAACCTCTTCCGAGGTCGGCTGCATGGCGAAGTCGCGGCCGTGACGATCCTTCAGGCGCAGAAGCTCCGGGCCCATTTTGTCCCACCGGCCCGTCTCCTGCCAGAGTTCCGCCGGCTGGACCATCGGCATGGAGAGTTCAATGGCGCCTGCGCGATTCATCTCCTCGCGGATGATGGCCTCGACCTTGCGAACCACACGCAGCCCAAGGGGCATTTGCGTGTAAATGCCCGCACCCAGTCGGCGCACCATGCCTGCTCGCAGCATCAGCCGATGACTGGCAACCTCTGCATCGGAAGGGTCTTCTTTGAGGGTCTGGAAGTGAAATTGGCTGGCACGCATGGTCTTGTCAGAGTGGGGCTTCGTATAATGGGGCGATTATGCTGGATGAACATGGTTACCGCCCCAACGTTGGCATCATCCTGGTCAACGACCAGCGTGAGGTCTTTTGGGGCAAACGGGTGCGCGAGCAGGCCTGGCAGTTTCCGCAGGGCGGCATCAAGCAGGGAGAAGACCCTGTGGCGGCCATGTATCGCGAACTCACGGAAGAGACGGGCCTGCTGCCTGAGCATGTCGAGATCCTTGCGCGCACCCAAGACTGGCTGCACTACGATGTGCCCAACCGCTGGGTTCGACGCGAGTGGCGAGGCCTCTATCGTGGCCAAAAGCAGATCTGGTTCTTGCTCAAGATGCTCGGAGAAGACCACCACATTGAACTTCGGTCTGGCAGCGAGAAGCCGGAATTCGATGCCTGGTGCTGGCACGATTTCTTTGTGCCGCTCGATTCCGTGATCGAGTTCAAACGCAATGTCTACTGGATGGCCATGTCTGAACTGGCCAGCTACCTCTTCTCTCCAGAAGAGGTCAGCACCAGGTTGTCTCGGTGTATGAGCTCCGGCTCTTCCACAAAGCCCAAGACCGCCTCGATCTGAGACGAGGGGAGCCCCTTGATGCGCCGGGCCTCGTGGGCGGCGTAGTTCACAAGGCCGCGTGCGATCTCTCGGCCCTCCGGGTCCAGGCAGGCCACCACATCACCACGCTCGAACTGCCCGCCCACCGACACCACGCCAACCGGCAGGAGCGATTTTCCGCCGCGCAGGAGCACGTCGGTCGCGCCAGCATCCAGTGACAAATGGCCCCGAAGCTGCAGGTGATCGGCCAGCCACTGCTGACGGGCTGAACGCATCGGCACATCGGCCAGCAGCAGGGATCCAATCGGCTCCAATGCGGCCAGGCGCAGCAGCACATCGGGCTCATGGCCACTGGCAATGACCGTATGAGCGCCACTGTGCGAGGCCCGTCGAGCCGCCTGAACCTTGGTGGCCATGCCGCCCGTTCCGATGTTGGAGCCTGCGCCCCCAGCCATGGCCACGATGCCTGGGTCGTTGGCGGAGACTTCACTCAGCAGCGTGGCCGACGGATCGCGCCTGGGGTCGCCCGTGAACAGGCCGGGCTGGTCGGTGAGGATGACCAGCAGGTTTGCCTCGAGCAGGTTGGTGACCATGGCGGCCAGCGTGTCGTTGTCACCGAGCTTGATCTCTTCTGTGACCACCGTGTCGTTCTCGTTGACGATGGGCACGATGCCCAGGTCGAGCAGGGTGCTGAGGGTCGACTTGGCGTTGAGGTAACGCCTGCGATCGGCAATGTCCTCGTGGGTCAGCAGCACCTGTGCTGTTTGAATGCCATGAACAGAAAACCCAGCCTCATAGGCCTGCGCGAGCCCCATCTGGCCCACGGCTGCAGCGGCCTGAAGGTCGTGGATGGCATGCGGTCGGCTGGCCCATCCCAATCGTTTCATGCCCTCCGCGATCGCACCACTGGAGACGACGACCACTCGGCGTCCTTGCTGACGTAGGCCCGCAAGCTGGCCCGCGAACTGGCCAATGGCCTTGGCATCGACGCCGCGCCCCTGGTTGGTCACGAGGCTCGAGCCCAGTTTCACGACCCAGCAGCCGGCCTCCTCAATGTGTTGTAACGAGCGCATCACGCCCCCTCCAGTGTCGACCCTTCTTGGGCCTGGGCGTTCACAAGCGCCTCATGCTGCAGCAATGCCTGACGGTCGATCTCATCCTGAACGGCATAGAGCAGTGGTGCCAGCCCCTCGCGTGTCAGGGCCGAGACCATGTGAACGGGGCCCTTCCAGCGCAGCTTTCGTTGCAGCTTGCACAGACGGGCATCACGTTCAGTATCACTGAGCATGTCGGCCTTATTGAGCACAAGCCAGCGGGGCTTGTCGAGCATGGCCGGGTCGTAGGCAGTCAGCTCTGCCACGATGGTGCGAATGGACTGGGCCAGACTCGTCACCGCCGCATCGGTGTCCTCGGCCTCGGTCGGCGCGAGGTCTACAAGGTGCAGCAGCAGGCGGGTGCGCTGCAAGTGCCGAAGAAACTGATGCCCAAGGCCAGCCCCCTGGGCCGCACCCTCAATGAGGCCAGGGATGTCGGCCATGACAAAGCTGCGGCCCTCATCGGTTCGCACGAGACCCAACTGGGGGTGCAGCGTGGTGAATGGATAGTCGGCAATCTTCGGACGCGCATTGGAGGCCGCCGCCACCAGGGTGGACTTGCCCGCGTTGGGCAGGCCGAGCAGGCCAACATCTGCCAAGACCTTGAGCTCGAGCCGAAGGCGGCGAGCCTCACCCAGTTCACCCGGCGTGCACTGTCGCGGCGCCCGATTGATGCTGGACTTGAAATGCAGGTTTCCAAGGCCACCCTGGCCGCCTTTGGCCAGCAGAATTTTCTGATCGTGATGGGCGAGATCCCAGAGCAGTTCGCCGGTCTCGGCATCCAAAATCGTGGTTCCCACCGGCATGCGCAGAACAATGTCGGCCGCGCCAGCCCCATAGCGGTCGGAGCCCTGGCCCTGTTCACCGTTTTTGGCGCGGTGAAGCCTGGCGTAGCGGTAGTCGATCAGGGTGTTGATGTTCCGATCGGCGATGGCAAAGATGGAGCCACCGCGGCCGCCATCGCCGCCGCTCGGACCACCCTTGGGGATGAATTTTTCACGACGAAAGGCGGCCACACCATTGCCACCCTTGCCTGCGTGAACTTCGATCACGGCCTCGTCAATGAACTTCATTGGCCTGCGATCCTCTGGAGGGCGGGCACCAAAGGCGCCGCCAGCGGCTTATTCCGCGATGATGCTCACGGTGGAACGCTTGAGTGGGCCCCGAACCGAAAAGGCCACCTTGCCATCGACCAGCGCAAACAGGGTGTGGTCTTTGCCCATGCCCACATTCACACCAGGATGAAACTGCGTGCCCCGCTGGCGAACAATGATGCTGCCGGCCGAGATCGACTCGCCACCAAAGCGCTTCACACCAAGCCGTTTGGCCTCTGAGTCGCGCCCATTTCGCGTCGAGCCGCCGCCTTTTTTCTGTGCCATGTCGTCTGCTTCCTAATGGATCAAGAGACCACGGAACCGTCGGGCTTCACAACCGTCTGGATTTCGATCTCGGTGTAATTCTGGCGATGGCCTTGGGTCTTGGCGTAATGCTTGCGGCGACGGTGCTTGAAGATTCTAATTTTCTCACCGCGGCCGTGCGACTTCACCATGGCCTTCACGCTTGCGCCAACCAACATGGGGCTTCCAACCTGCAGGCCTTCGCCTGCGCCAATGGCCAGCACATCGGTGAGCACAACCTCTTGGCCTGGCTCGGCCACCAAGGTCTCCACCCTGAGCACATCGCCCGGGCTCACCCGATACTGTTTTCCACCGGTTTTGATGACTGCGTACATCGTAGGTCCCCTGCTGGATAGACGATCAAAAGCCCACCATGATAGTGCAGGGGGAATGCAAACGCAAGACGATTCGGGGGTTGGTACAGTACGGCATGCAAGTCGCGACAAAGCCCAACCGCTACCAAACCATCCTGCAGACCCTAGCCCCCGACATGGCCGAGGTCGATCGGGTGCTCACCAACCGCCTGCAGAGCGACGTGCCCTTGGTCCGTCAGGTGGCGCAGTACATCATTCAGGGTGGCGGCAAGCGGATGCGGCCGGTGCTGGTCATCCTGAGCGCACGCGCCCTTTTTGCCCACCAGCAGGCTCACCAGCAGGCCCAAGGCCGCATGGTCACCCTGCCGGCCAGCGCCGTGGCCGACCTGGCGGTGATTGTGGAGTTTATTCATACCGCCACCCTGCTGCACGACGACGTGGTCGATGAATCCGGCATGCGCCGCAGTCGCCAGACCGCCAATGCCATTTTCGGCAACGCTGCAAGCGTGCTGGTGGGCGACTTTCTCTATTCCCGGGCCTTCCAAATGATGGTGAGCATAAACTCACTTCCCGTCATGGCGGTGCTCTCGGAGGCCACCAACGTCATTGCCGAAGGCGAAGTCTTGCAACTGATGAACTGCCAGGACCCAGACGTCGATGAGGCCCGTTACCTGCAGGTCATCCGCTTCAAGACTGCCAAGCTCTTTGAGGCCTCCGCCAGCCTGCCAGCCGTGCTGGCAGGTGAGCCCGCGGCGCTGGTCGAGGCCTTCGCAGCCTACGGTCGGCACATCGGCACGGCCTTTCAGCTCACCGACGACATCCTGGACTACAGCGGCGATGAGACGGAGATGGGCAAACAGTTGGGCGACGACCTTCGGGAGGGCAAGCCAACCCTGCCACTGATTCGGCTCCTCTCCAACGGCAGCGCCAGCGACCAGGCCCTGATTCGAGCGGCCATCATCCAGCCGGAGTCGGCCGACATCGAGGCCGTGATTGGTCGGGTGCGGGCGTCCGACGCCCTTCTTTACGCCAGGGACGTGGCCGAGCAGGAATGCCGTCGAGCCCGCGAGGCCCTGGCCCCCTTGGCCGATTCCGAGGCGAAAACATCCCTGCTAGACTTGGCCTCCTTTGTACTTGAGCGCCAGGGTTGACTCCCTGTAATCGCCGTCGGGGTGTAGCTCAGCCTGGTAGAGTACTGCGTTCGGGACGCAGGAGTCGGAGGTTCGAATCCTCTCACCCCGACCACTCCGCAAGCATTGCTGATAAGGAATCAACAACCGCTTGAGCGACCTCCCGTTCTGGGCACAGGCCCTCGCCATCGTCGTCCTTCTGCTGATTTCGGCCTTCTTTTCGATGTCCGAGACCAGCCTCATGGCGGTGAATCGTTACAAGATGCGGCACCTGGCCTCGCAGGGTCGGCGCAGCGCCAAGCAGGTCATTCGACTGCTCGGCAGAACAGACCAACTGCTCGCCAGCATTCTCTTGGGCAACAACCTCGTCAATGCGGCACTCACCACGCTGATCACAGCCACCGCCATCCAGACCTTTGGCAACGAAGACTCGGTCCTGGCCGTGGCCACCGCCATTGCGGCGGGATTGCTGATCATATTCGGGGAGATTCTGCCCAAGACCATCGGTGCGAACCGGGCCGAGGCAGCAGCCATGGGCAGCAGCCATGGCCTGATTCCAGTGATTTACCTGCTTCGGCCTTTTGTTTGGGTTCTCAATGGCCTGATCTCCGTCCTCTTGCGGCTCTTTCGAGTCTCATCGCCCAGCAACCGCTCCGAGGGCATGACCACCGACGAGCTCCGAACAGCGGTGCTCGAGAGCGCGGCCTTCATTCCGAGCCAACACCGCAGCATCCTGCTCAACCTCTTCGACCTGGAAGACCTGCGTGTGGACGACGTCATGGTGGCCAGGGGCCGAATCGAGGCGCTCGACCTCGAAGACGACGAGGCCACCCTGATCGAGCAGATCTCCACCTGCTTTCACAACAACCTGCCCGTCTACCGCGGCGAGCTCCATCAGATCGAAGGCATCCTCCACGTCCGCAAGGCCCTCACCATGCTGGCCCACGACGACTTCAGCAAGGAGCGGCTCATCGAGGCCCTCACGCCCGCCTATTTCATTCCGTCGGGCAGCAAGCTCTTCTCCCAGCTGACCCACTTTCAAAGCAACCGTCAGCAGCTCGCCCTGGTGGTGGATGAATACGGGGAGGTCGAGGGGCTGCTCACCCTGCAGGACATCATCGAGGAACTGGTGGGCGAATTCTCCGGCCAGGACCCTCAACGACAGGCAAAATCACTGCAGTGGTCCTCAGACGGCACCGCCGTCGTGGAGGGCGCGAGCCTCGTGCGGGACATCAATCGGCGGCTCGACCTCAGCCTGCCAGTCGATGGCCCCAAGACCATCAACGGCCTGATCCTTGAGCAGTTGCAAGACATCCCCGAGGCCAACCTGGGCCTGAAGATCGGCAACACGCCGTTGGAAATTGTTCAAATTCAAGACCGCATGATTCGACGCGTCCTGCTCCACCGGCCATTGGCCAGCACCCAGCCCGACCCCGAGTCCGACCATGAATGAGTGGTCAACACCGAGCGGCATGGCCACGATTGGCACGCCCCTGCTGATGGCCGCCCTCATGCCCGTGATGCTGGGCTTGTGGCTTCGTTGGAGTCGGGCAGAACTCGTGCGCTGGGTGTCGCCGGGCCAGGGCCAATCCGCCTCGCAACTCAGCGCTGGCTGGGCGGTGCTGGCCACGGTGGTCGGACTGCTGATCGGTCTGCTCTCGGTGAGCCTGCCCACCGCCGCACCGCTGTCCATGGCCTTGTCCCTGACCCTCTTGGTCAGCGGCCTCATGGCAGCCTCCCGAATCGACCTCCTCACCCAGTTGCTGCCCAACCGCATCACATGGGGGCTGCTGGGCGTGGGCCTGGCGGTCAGCCTGCTCCCAAACTGGCCCACGACGCCCGAGGCCTCAATCACGGGCGCACTGCTTGGCGCGGGCCTGGTGGCATTCATCATGTGGGCCTGGCCTCGGCGCGCATCCCAAGATGCCGCGATGGGCCGTGGAGACCTTGCACTCCTGGCTGCCCTGGGTGCCTGGCTCGGACCCCTGGCACCCTTCGCCGCCCTGGGCCTCGGGGCCCTGCTGATGCTGCCGCTGGTGGCCTGGGGCCTCTGGCGGCAGAAGTGGTCGGGCCAAACCCAACTGCCCTTCGGCCCGGCGCTCTGCATCGGCGGGCTGCTCACCCCACTGCTCACATAATGATCAAAGCCGCTCCCGCCCGAGTCGTGGTGCTCACCGGCGGGATTGGCGCCGGAAAGTCGATGGCCATGACCAGCTTTGAGCGGCTCGGTGTGGCCTGCCTCGACGCAGACGACATCTCTCGCCAACTCACAGCAAGCCACGGAGAGGCCATGGCCGAGATCATCTCGCGCTGGGGGCCCGAGGTGGCCTGCCCGGATGGAAGCCTGAACCGTGCCGTCATGCGAGACCTCGTTTTCAGGGAACCCCAAGCGCGACAAGCCCTGGAGGCCATCCTCCACCCCAAAGTTCAAGCACGTGCCCAGGCGTTCTTCCAGTCCTGCAGGGCGCCTTATCTGGTGTACGTGGTGCCGCTCTGGTTTGAGATTCACGGATTCCAACGCCCAGACTGGGTCTGGCGAATCGTGACCATCATCGCACCACTGCAGGCAAGGCTGGATCGGCTCGACCGCCGCTCGCCCATGCCCACGGATGTCCTCGAGGGCATTCTCCAGCGCCAGTCTGATGACCAGACCCGGGCTGCAGGAGCCGACCACATCCTTCACAATGATGGCATCCCGGCCGCGCTCGACCAGCGCGTGGTCGCCCTCCATGCCCAGCTCAAAGACGATGCAACGGTCCATTCCAGCTGAGATCAGACATAATGCGCGGATGGACTCTTCTGTCGATCCGCCCGCCACTGCAGGCCTTCAGGTCTTTGAGTTTCCCTGCAACGAGCGGGTGAGAACCATGCTCCGGCTTGAATGCCTGAGCCACCGCTATAGCCTGCTCAAGAAGCAAGACTGTTCCGCATCCCACGAGGCGGCCCTGGCCACCCTCTTCGAGCTCTACGACCTTCTCTCCAATCGCAGCGACATCAAGAACGAATTGCTCCAAGAACTCGAGCGCCAACGGCAGCAACTTGCCAAGTTCGAAGGGCTTCCCGATGTCTCCAACGATCGGCTTCAGGCGGTCATTGGCGAGATCGGTGCCATCTTTGCTGCCCTGGGAGATGTTCGGCTTCGCCTCGGTGCCCACATGAATGAGCTCGAGTTCCTCATGGCCATCAAGGGCCGAGCGGGCATTCCCGCGGGCAACTGCGGCTTCGACCTCCCAGCCTTGTCTGTCTGGCTCAAACGAGATGCGGCGAGCCGCCGAGGGGCCCTCGAAGAGTGGGTTCGGCCGCTTCAGCCATTGCTCGACGCCGTCGACCTCGGCCTCAAGCTGCTGCGCCAGGGTGCATCGCCCGTGGCATACGACGCACAGAATGGTTCCTTCGAACTCAGCCTCAGTGGCCAGCAGATTCGTCTGATTCGCATCGAGACACGCGACCCGCAAGAGCTTGTCTGCGATGTCAGTTCAAACAAGTATGTGGTGGCCATCCGATTCCGCAAGCTCGATGCATCCCTCAAGCTGCAGCCCATCGCTGGCCATACGGCCTTTGAACTGACGCTCTGTGACTTCTAGCCCGCTCTAGCACGGGCAGGGTGGCTGGCAGGACGGGAAACGGTGCCGGCCCATCCAGGCGAATCCAACACAACTGCTGGCCCTCCAGTCCGGCCTCTGCAGCCAAGTGCATCAACTGGCCTGCGGCCCTCCAGCGTGTAACCCAAAAGAAATGAAGCCTCACATGGGCATGGCTGTAGGCATGTGTGGCCGACCAGCCAAAGCTGGCCTGCTCCACCGACACGCCCAGCTCTTCTTGAAGCTCGCGGGCCAGGGCATCCTCGAGTGACTCATTGGGCTCCTGTTTGCCACCCGGGCATTCCCACCAGCCCGCATAGACTTTGCCGAGTGGTCGGCTGGCCAGCAGCACTTGTTGCCGATCCTCGGAGAGGATCAGACCCGCCACCACACGGAGCTCAGGCGCTGTGTCCATGGTGGCTGGCGGCCCAGTCCTTGGCAAAGGCAAGGGCCACGCGGCCAGAGCGCGACCCCCGGGCGGTGGCCCACTGGAGCGCCTCTCGCCGGGCCGCCTCATGGTCGGCCGCAGGAACGCCATGCACGGAGAGCCAATGCGAGACGATGTCCAGGTAGTGGGTCTGGCTGAAGCTGTGAAAGGACACCCAGAGGCCAAATCGCTCCGACAGCGAGATGCGCTCCTCCACGGTCTCGCCAGGATGAATCTCACCATCGGCATCGGTGTGGGCCGACAAGTTGTCGCGCATTGACTCGCTCATGAGATGCCGACGGTTGGACGTTGCGTAGACCAACAGGTTGTCGGCCTGGGCAGACAAGCCACCATCGAGAACGGTCTTGAGTGCCTTGTAGGCGGCATCGCCTGTCTCAAAGGAGAGGTCGTCACAGAACAGAATGAACCGCTCTGGCCGACCATGAACCTGGTCGGCGATCTCGGGCAGGTCGACCATGTCGGACTTGTCCACCTCGATGAGGCGCAGGCCTCTCGCACCGTAAGCCGTCAGGCAGGCCCGCACCAGAGACGACTTTCCGGTGCCCCTGGCACCGGTGAGCAGGACGTTGTTTGCCGGTCGGCCCGACACGAACTGCTCGGTGTTGCGAACCACACGCTCGGCCTGGGACTCAATATGGCAGAGGTCGGCCAGCGAAATGCTTGCAAAGTGCTGCACCGGCACGAGGGCCGCGGTGGGGCCCAAGGCTGCCGGGCGGCGAACCCAGCGAAAGGCCCATTGGCTCGAAAAATCCACCGGTGCTGGCGGCTGCGGCAGCATGGCGTCGAGCTTGTGCAGAACCCGCACCAGGCTCGCACGCCAGTCTGAATCAGGATCGATAGTCGGCATTGATCGTGACGTAATCGTGAGAGAGGTCACAGGTCCAGATGGTGGCCGACGACTGCCCACGGCCCAGTCGAATCTCCACCTCAATCTCTGCAGGCGCCATGACGGCCTGGCCATCAGCCTCGGTGTAACTCGGCGCTCGTCCGCCGTCTTGGGCCACCAGCAGGCCATTGATCCGCACCGAGACCAGATTGGTGTCGAAGTTCGGCAGGCCGCTGTAGCCGACGGCGGCCAGGATACGGCCCAGGTTGGGATCGCTGGCAAAGAAGGCCGTCTTCACCAGCGGGGAGTGGGCCACGGCATAAGCAACCTGCCGCGCCTCCAAAGCCGAGCCAGCATCCTGAACCCGGATGGTCATGAATTTCGTGGCACCCTCACCGTCTCGAACGATGGCCTGGGCGAGGCCCTCGGCCAGTTCAAACCATGCGGCCTCAAAACGAGTCCAGTCGGATGCGGCCTGCCCTGTCCCGTGGGGTGACAGGACCACGCCCGACTGGCCCGTGGCCACCGTCACATAGGAGTCGTTGGTCGAGGTGTCACCATCGACCGTGATGGCATTGAAGGAACGATCGGCTGCGGCACGCGTGAGTGCCGCCAGGACCGCTGTGTCCATGGCGGCATCGGTGGCCATGTAGCCCAGCATGGTCGCCATGTTGGGACGAATCATGCCGGCCCCTTTGGAGATGCCCGTGATGACCACCTCACCATTCGAGAGGCGCACCCGCCGGCTCATGGCCTTGGGCTGGGTGTCTGTGGTCATGATGGCCTGCGCAGCATCGAGCCAATCGGCCTCAGGGGCAGCGGCCGCCTGCACGAGCCCCGCCTGAAGTTTGTCCATGGGAAGGTGTTCCAGAATCACCCCCGTGGAGAAAGGCAGGACCTGCTCAGCCGCCACGCCCAGGGACTGCGCCACCCAGTCACAGGTCTGCTGGGCATTCAAGAGGCCTTGCCGGCCGGTTCCAGCATTGGCGCAGCCGGTGTTGACCACCAAGGCCCGGATGGCTTTCCCGCTGGCAAGGTGGGCACGGCAGACCTGAACCGGTGCCGCACAAAAGGCATTCTGGGTGAAGACACCCGCCACCGTGCTGCCCTCGGCAAGCCTCATGAGGAGGAGGTCTTTTCGGCCAGACTTCCGAATGCCGGCACTCACCACCGAGAGAGAGACCCCCGCCACAGGGAGCAGCGAGGCTCGATCGGGTGGCGGGAGTTGAACGGGCACTAGCTCAGCGCCCCATGGCACTGCTTGTATTTCTTGCCCGAGCCACAGGGACAGGGGTCGTTGCGGCCCACCTTTGGAAAGCTGCGCCGCGTCGGCACGGTGGGCTCGGATTCGGGCTGCGCGTCGGGGCTTGCACCAGCATCGTCTGGCGCAGGGACACCCTCGAAATCGGCGTGGGTGTAGGAGACCGCCTTGGGCTCAACCGGGGCTGCAGCCTGGGCCGCCTGGGCGACCTCTTCCTCGGTGGCCACTTGAACATTCAGAAGGGTGCGGGTGACATCATCCCGAACACGACCCAGCAACTGCTCAAAGAGCCCGAATGCCTCACGCTTGTATTCCTGTTTGGGGTCTTTCTGGGCATAACCCCTCAGGTGAATGCCCTGACGCAGATGATCCAGCGCAGCCAGGTGCTCACGCCAGTGGGCATCGATGTGCTGCAGCAAGACCGAACGCTCAAACTCCAGAAAAACACCCGGTGGCAGCTGGCCCAGTTTGTCCTGATAGGCCTTGTCGGCCGCCTCGCAGATACGGGCCACAAGGTCGTCGTCATCGAGTTCGTCCTCGGACTCGAGCAGGCTCACCAATGGAACCTCCAGCCGATACAGTTCGCGAAGGGCCTGCTCCAGGCTGGGGAGATCCCACTGCTCCTCGATGCTCTCCATGGGCACGTGCAGCCGGGCCAGTGCTGTCAGTGCACCATGCCGAAGCCCGCCCACGAAGGCACTCAAGTCTTCCGATTCCAGCACCTCATTGCGCTGGGCGTAGATCATCTGGCGCTGCTCATTGGCCACGTTGTCGTACTCCAAGAGCTGCTTGCGAATCTCGAAGTTGCGGTTCTCGACCTTGCGCTGCGCACTCTCAATGGAGCGGGACACCATGCCGGCCTCGATGGGCTCACCGCGCGGCACCCCCAGACGGGCCATGATCGACTTCATCCGCTCGCCCGCAAAAATGCGAAGCAGGGGGTCGTCCATCGAGAGATAAAACCGAGAAGACCCTGGGTCGCCTTGGCGGCCCGCGCGTCCACGCAATTGGTTGTCGATGCGGCGCGACTCATGCCGCTCCGTGCCGATGATGTGAAGTCCACCCGCGGCCAGCACTTGGTCGTGCAGAGCCTGCCAGTCGGATGCATCGGGGCGGCCACCCAGAACAATGTCGGTGCCTCGGCCAGCCATGTTGGTGGCAATGGTGATCATGCCCGGCCGTCCGGCATTGGCCACAATCTCGGCCTCACGCTCGTGCTGCTTGGCATTGAGCACCTGATGAGACAGGCCCGCGGCGGTCAGTTGCTCAGAGATGCGCTCGGAATTTTCGATCGACGTGGTGCCCACCAGCACCGGCTGTCCTGACGCATGGCAGCGGCGAATGTCCGCAAGAATGGCTTCGAACTTTTCTTCGTCGGACCGGTAGATCTGATCTTGGAGGTCTCGCCGCACCATGGGGCGGTGGGTTGGAACGATGACGGTCTCCAGCCCATAGATCTGCTGGAACTCAAAGGCCTCGGTGTCGGCCGTTCCCGTCATGCCCGCGAGCTTTGCGTACATGCGGAAATAATTCTGGAAGGTGATGGAGGCCAGGGTCTGGTTCTCGGGCTCGATGGCCACCTGCTCCTTGGCCTCCACGGCCTGGTGCAGGCCGTCAGACCAACGCCGGCCGGGCATGAGCCGACCAGTGAACTCATCGACGATCACCACCTGCCCTGCCTGCACCACATAGTGCTGGTCTCGGTGATAGAGCGCATGGGCCCGCAGGGCCGACAGCAGATGGTGGAGCAAGGAGACCTGCGCCGAGTCGTAGAGGCTGGCCCCCTCGGGCACCAGCCCACGCTCGGCCAACAGCTGCTCGGCCTTCTCGAAGCCGGCATCCGAGAGGTGAAGCTGCCGAGACTTCTCATCCACAAAGTAATCGCCGGGGCCGTCCTCGGTGGGCTGTGGGTTGAGCATGGCTGGCAGCCCATTGAGCTGCTGGTAGAGCTGGGTGCTGTCGTCGGCCTGGCCTGAAATGATCAGGGGTGTGCGGGCCTCATCGATGAGGATGGAATCAACCTCGTCGACCACGGCAAAGAAAAGTCCGCGCTGGGATCGCTTGGCCCGCTCGGTGACCATGTTGTCACGGAGGTAATCGAAGCCAAACTCATTGTTGGTGCCGTAGGTGATGTCGGCCTGATAGGCCGCATGCTTTTCTTCAGATGACAGGCCCGACAAATTGATGCCAGTGGTCAGTCCAAGGAAGCCGTAGAGGCGGCCCATCCATTCGGCATCTCGGCGTGCCAGGTATTCATTGACGGTGACCACATGAACACCCTTGCCCGCCAGTGCATTGAGGTAGGTGGGAAGGGTGGCCACCAGGGTCTTTCCCTCACCCGTGCGCATCTCAGAGATCTTGCCCTCGTGGAGCACCATGCCACCCACCAGCTGGACATCGAAGTGCCGCATGCCCAAGGCACGCCGACCTGCCTCTCGGCAGACCGCGAAGGCCTCGACCAGCAGACTGTCCAGACTGGCCCCTTGGGCAATGCGCGCCCGAAAGTCATCTGTCTTGGCCCGAAGGGCCTCATCAGAGAGGGCTTGGAGGGCCGGCTCTTGGGCGTTGATGAGGGCCACGCGGGACTGGTACTTCTTCAGCAGGCGGTCATTTCGGCTGCCGAAGACCGAAGCAAGGAGTCGACTAAACATAGGGGTGCTAGCGTAGCATGAGGCCATGACGCGCCCGATCCAAGACGCCCTGCGATCCATCCCTGGCTTCGACCGACTTCAGGAGGCCGAGGCCATGACCCGGCAGGTTCAGGAGGCGCTTCGGCGCAATGGCCACGGCGCAATGGTCAGCCACGTCTTCTCCGCCCATCGGTCCGACCCCAGCCAGGGCATCCGTGGATCTCGGCTGGTCGTGGTGGCCCAGCACCAGGCTGCCATCGCAAAGCTCAAGCTCGTGAGCGCACCACTGCTGTCTCAACTCCAGTCGATGGGGCTGGGCCTACAGTCGATTCACGTGCGCGCGCCAGTGGCCATCACACAATCGGGGGTGCCCCTGCCACCCGCACGCCCACCCGTGCCTGCCATGGCGCGAAAGCGACTGCTCGATTCGCTCTTGGGGGATGGGGAGTTGTTGGGCCCTTAGGCCCAGGACCACTGCCGAGCCCAGGCCGGCGGCGCATGGGCCAGGTCTTCAAAAGACCGCTCCCGCCAGGCATCCGTCTGGCTCAAAAGCGCCCGCAGCAGCTGATTGTTCAGGGCGTGGCCCGACTTGAAGGCACGGTAGGCGGCCATGAGGGGCCGGCCCAAGAGATAGAGGTCGCCAATTGCATCGAGTGCCTTGTGCATGGCGAACTCATTGGGCTGGCGCAGGCCGCCCGGGTTCAGAATGCGGTGGTCATCCACCACGATGGCATTGTCGAGGCTGCCACCAAGGGCAAGCCCCTTGGCCCGCAGGTGGTCCACATCCCGAACAAATCCAAAGGTGCGTGCACGGGCAATCTCTTGGACAAAGGCGTTCTTCTCGAAGTCCACAGAGACGTCCTGGCCGGTCTGGTCCACGGCCGGGTGTTTGAAGTCGATGGTGAAGTCGAGCCGAAAACCAAAGTAGGGCTCAAGCCGTGCCCATTTGTCGCCGTCGCGCACCTCGATGGGCTGAAGCACCTCGACAAAACGCTTGGGTGCCGACTGCTCCTCCACGCCGCTGCTTCGAATCAGGTGAACAAAGGTCGCCGCGCTGCCATCCATGATGGGGATCTCGGCCGCATCGACCTCCACCGTGAGGTTGTCGATGCCCATGCCCGAGAGGGCTGACATGAGATGCTCCACAGTGGCGACGCGGACATGGCCATCGGCCAGGGTGGAGGCCATTCGAGTGTCGCCCACGGACGCGGCCCCAGAGGCAATCTCGTTGGGGCCGGTGAGGTCGGTTCGACGAAAGACAATGCCGTGGTCTGCGGGCGCGGGCACCAGGCCCAGGCGCACCCGCTGGCCACTGTGAAGGCCGATGCCTTCCACAGAGACCGGCGTCTTGAGGGTGCGCTGACGAAGCATGCAGGCTGGCGATCAGAGCTTGGCGAGGACCGCCTCTGCGCTGCTGACTTCAAATTTGCCTGGGCCTTCAATGGCCAGGTCTTGGACGATGCCGTCCTGAACGATCATGGCGTAGCGGTTCGAGCGAATGCCCATGCCACGGCCGGTGAGGTCCAGGGTGATGTCGATGGCCTTGGAGAACTCGGCATTGCCATCACCGAACATGCGAACCTTTCCACGGGTGCCGAGCTCTCGGCCCCAGGTGCCCATGACGAAGGCATCATTCACAGCAATACACCAGATCTCATCAACGCCTTTGGCAAACAACTGGTCGGCAAGGGCCACATAGCCGGGCGCATGCTTGGCCGAGCAGGTGGGCGTGAAGGCACCTGGCAGGCCAAAGATCACAATCTTCTTTCCGCGAACAAGGTCAGACACCTGAAAGCCATTGGGGCCCACGGCGCAGCCAGGGGTCTCTTCTTCGATGAACTCGTAGAGGGTGGAATTGGGAAGGGCCTGACCAATTTGAATGGGCATCTGAAACTCCGTTGGGGACAAGGATGAACAACACCCGGATCCGACAGGCAGGTCAGATCCGGGTTCCGAAGGAGACAGTCTAGTGCAGGTTCGGGTCAGTCCGCCTGCTTGCGAAGGAAGGCAGGAATGTCGAATCGGTCCATGCCGCCCTCCTCCAGGGCAATGACACGTGCGGCCGCCTCGCTCTTGGCGGGCTGGCGCCAAATGGCCGGACGGTCGTAGTCCTGGTAGTTACCGGCTGCGGGCGTGGGCTCCACCTCCGAACCAAAGTTCACGGGCGCGCCCACTGCATCGTCGGTGCCAGTTCGTGCCATGGGTGCGGCCGCGGTGCTGCGGACCAGGCTGGGTCGGCGTTTGGACGCACCAAGGCCCGTGGCCACCACCGTGACCCGCATGTCATCGCCCAAGGCCTCGTCGTAGACCGTGCCAAAAATAATGGTGGCATCCTCGGCGGCAAAGGTCCGAATGGCCTCCATGGCCACCTTGGTCTCCTTGAGCTTGAGGGTGCTGCTTGCCGTGATGTTCACGAGAATGCCGCGAGCACCCGAGAGGTCGACACCTTCGAGCAGGGGGCTACGCACGGCCTGCTCTGCCGCGATGCGAGCCCGGTCTGGGCCCGAGGCCGTGGCCGTGCCCATCATGGCCTTGCCCTGCTCACCCATCACCGTCTTCACATCCTCGAAGTCGACGTTGACCAGGCCTTCCACATTGATGATCTCTGCGATGCCCGCCACCGCGTTGTGCAGAACGTCGTCGGCGGCCCCGAAGGCCTCCTTCTGGGTCACCTCGTCACCCAGCACCTCTTCCAACTTCTCGTTGAGGATCACGATGAGCGAGTCGACCTTGCCCTCGAGTTCGGCCAGGCCCTGCTCGGCAGCCTTCATTCTGCGGCCGCCCTCGAAGGAGAAGGGCTTGGTCACCACGGCCACGGTCAGGGCACCCAGCTCCTTGGCAACCTCGGCCACCACGGGTGCTGCGCCCGTGCCGGTGCCACCGCCCATGCCGGCGGTAATAAAAACCATGTGTGCGCCACGAAGGGCCTCGGCAATCCGCTCACGCTCCGACTCTGCGGCCGCCTTTCCCGCCTCCGGCTTGGCACCCGCACCGAGTCCTGAGGCACCGAGCTGCAGGGAGAGATGCCCCTCGGCCTTGGCCAGCGCTTGGGCGTCTGTGTTGGCACAGACAAACTCCACGCCCGAGACCTTTCGGCGAATCATGTGGTGCACCGCGTTGCCGCCCGCACCGCCCACCCCAATCACCTTGATCACGGTGCCCAGGGTTTCTGTTTCTAACATTTGAAAGCTCATTGCATTTCTCCTTCGAAAGAGGACCTAAAAGTTGCCCACAAACCAAGACTTCATCCGCGCCAAGGTGTCCCGGAAGGATCCGGTCTGCCTGTCCACCTGTGTGCCGCGGAGCCACTGCACTCGCGCCTGCTCAAGCAGCCCCATCGCCGTGGCATAACGGGGACTGCCCACCACGTCCGCGAGGCTGCCCCGATAACTCGGTTTGGCCACACGGACTTGTTTCAAGAAAACGTCTTCGCCGAGCTCCACCATGCCGGGCAGTTGCGCACTGCCCCCCGTGAGCACGACACCGCCAGAGAGCAGTTCCTCAAAGCCGCTCTCGCGGATCACCTGAGAGACCAATGAGAAGAGCTCTTCCACACGCGGCTCAATGACCGCGGCAAGCGACTGTTGCGACAACATCCGCGGGCCGCGGTCGCCAAGACCCGGCACCTCAAAGCCAGCGGTCGGGTCGACCAGGGTCTGCTTGGCCACGCCATGGCGGCACTTGATCTCTTCGGCGTCCTTGGTGGGCGTGCGAAGGGCCATGGCAATGTCGTTGGTGATCTGGTCTCCAGCAATCGGAATGACGGCGGTATGCCGAATGGCGCCGCCCGCAAAGATCGCGATGTCGGTGGTACCCCCGCCAATGTCGACCAGGGCCACACCGAGTTCGCGTTCATCGTCGGTCAGGACGGCCAGGGAGGAGGCCAAGGGCTGCAGCATGAGTTCCTGCACCTCGAGGCCACAGCGTCGAATGCACTTCACAATGTTCTGGGCGGCACTCACGGCCCCCGTAACAATGTGCACGCGAACCTCCAGGCGAACACCGCTCATGCCCAGGGGCTGACGGACATCCTCCTGGCCATCGATGATGAACTCCTGCGGCAGCACATGCAGCACCTGCTGGTCGGCCGGAATGCTCACGGCCGTGGCGGTCTCAATGACCCGATCCATGTCGGCCTGGCTGACCTCCTTCTCCTTGATGGCCACCATGCCCGACGAGTTGAAGCTGCGGATATGACTGCCCGCAATGCCCGTCCAGACCGATGCGATCTTGCAGTCGGCCATCAGCTCGGCCTCTTCCAGGGCCTTTTGAATCGAGGCCACGGTGGAGTCGATGTTGACGACCACCCCCTTCTTGAGGCCGTCACTCTCGGCCTGGCCCAGGCCAATGACATCGAGCCGATCTCCATCGAGCTGGCCCACGATGGCCACAATTTTGGAGGTCCCGATGTCGAGACCGACAAACAGGTTCTTGGAGTCACGTGTCATGAGGGAATTCCTGTTGAAAGTGGCGCAGACAGCTCACAGCCGATGCGGGGGGGCTGGCCTTTTGCGCGGTGGGCGCCGCCTGCCCCATGGACACAGCGCGATAGGCGTATCCATTGGCATATCGAAGGTCAACGGCTGTGGGCCGCTCACCGGCCTCGCGCGCGAGACGCTCCTGGAGCCAATCCCGACTCTCCAAGAAGTGCCCGAGCCGCAGACGCCAGTCGGCACCCAGGCTGTCTCGGCCAAGCTCCACTGACATGCCGGACGACAAGGTCAGACGCCAGGCGAAATGTGGGGTGAGCATGACCCCGGTGAGGTCTGCTGGCCCGGCCTTGGACGCCTCCATGAGGCTCTGAATGTCGAGGGCTCGGCCGAGCACCCGCGACTCGGTTCCGATCGGCCCCGAGAGTGCGGGCAGCAGGCAGCCGTAGACCCGTCGCGCATCCTCGTGTGCCGCCGATTCCTCACCCAGGAAGAGCTCACCCTGCTGGTTAAAGAAGCGCCCATCCTCCCAGCTGGCCAGGGGCTGATGCTCCTCCACCCGAACCAACAATCGGTTGGGCCAGATGCGGCGAATGCTGACCTGACGGACCCAGGGGTGGGCTGCAAGCCGCGACTGAATCTCGTGGAGCGGGGCCGTGAGGGTGGTGCCAGACAGCCCATTGGCAAAGGCCAGGCGAATGTCTGCCTCTTGAACGTGCCGCATGGGGGCGCCCACGGCCTGCACCTCCACCATGCGCAGGGCAAAGGCTGGTCGACTCGCCAGCCAATGTCCGAGACCGAGCACGAGCGACAGCCCCGCAGCCCAGACCAGGGCGCTGCTCAGGCGCTGCAAGGCCAGGGGGGAATGCCAGAGGCTGCGAAGGCTATCCACGCGAGGCGCCCTCCAGCTTGGTGCGTGCAGAGGCAAGGATGGTCATGACCAGTTCGTCGTAGTCCATGCCAACAGCCTGGGCCGCCATCGGCACCAGGGAATGGTCGGTCAGGCCGGGAATGGTGTTGATCTCCAGCAGCATGGGCGTTGCCGAGACGCCGTCCCAAAGCAGGTCGACTCGCGCCCAGCCCTCGCAGCCGATGGCCTCGAAGGCAGACTTCGCCAAGGCCTGGAAATGCTCGGCCTGCTTGGGCGGCAAGGCTGCTGGGCACAGGTAACGGGTGGCATCGCCGAAGTATTTGTTCTGGTAGTCGTATCGGCCATCGGGAGCCTGAATCTCAATGACCGGCAGGGCCCGTAAAGGTCCAGCCGCCCCCCCACCAAGCAGGGCAATGGTGAATTCGCGCCCCGAGACAAAGGCCTCGGCCATCACGGCTGTGTCGTGCTCTGCAGCCAGGGTCACGGCCTGCCGGAACCCAGACCAGTCGGTCAGTTTGGTAAAGCCAATCGAGGATCCTTCGCGCGCAGGCTTGATGGCCAGGGGCAGTGAGAGCCCTGGCCCCAGCGTGGAGGGATCGGTGCTCGAGGTCACGAGCTGGTGGGCCGGTGTGGGAATGCCCATCGAGGCCCAGATTCGCTTGGTCAGCGACTTGTCCATGGCCACAGCCGAGGCCATGACGCCGGAGCCCGTGTACGGCAGGCCCATCCACTCGAGCACCCCCTGCACGGTGCCGTCCTCTCCGAATCGCCCATGCAGGGCAATGAAGACCGCATCCACGCCTTCGGTGCGCAATTCCTCCAATGGACGTTGCGCGGGATCAAAGGCCACGGCGGCCACACCACGACGTGCCAGTGCGGCCAGCACGCCAGCGCCCGTGCGCAAGGAAATTTCGCGTTCAGCAGAGCGCCCGCCCAGCAGGACGGCCACCCTCCGGTAGGGCATGTGCACCATCAGTGGCGCCCTCCCTGGGCCTGTAGCCGACCGGCCAGGCCACCAATCGTGCCCGCCCCCATGGTCACGACGACATCATCGTCTCGAACCACACCCTCGAGCAGGCCCGCGATGTCATCCACGGTCTCCGCGAAAATCGGGTCGACACGGCCAAGCTGGCGAATGGTGCGCGCCAGGCTTCGGCCATCGGCCATTGCCAACGGGGCCTCGCCCGCGGCGTAGACCTCCGAGAGCACCAGCACATCGACCGTGGACAGCACCTTCACAAAGTCTTCAAAGAGGTCGCGGGTCCGGCTGTATCGATGCGGCTGAAACACCAGCACCAGGCGACGCCCCGGGAACGCACCCCGAACGGCCTCGAGCGTGGCCCGAACCTCGACCGGGTGATGGCCGTAGTCATCGATGAGTTCCACCTGGGCCTGGCCAATCTGTGTGCGGCCCCAGCGTTGCAGCCGACGGCCAACACCCTTGAACTGAGAGAGTCCCGCAGCAATGGCCGCATCGGTGACACCCAGTTCGGTGGCCACCGCGCAGGCCGCCAGTGCATTCAGAACATTGTGCTGGCCTGGCAGGTTCAGCCGCACCGACAAGGGTGCATGGCCCTCGCGGAGCAGGTCGAAGGCCATGCTGAAGTCGCCCGCCTGAATATTGGCTGCGCGAACATCGGCATCGGCAGATAGGCCATAGGTAAGAACCGGCCGCGAAACGAACGGGATGATCTCGCGCACGTTTGCATCATCGACACAGACAATCGCCTCCCCGTAGAACGGCAGGCGCTGGGTGAAGGCGATGAAGGCCTGCTTGAGCTTGGCCATGTCATGGTCGTAGGTCTCCATGTGGTCGGCATCGATGTTCGTGATCACCGCCATCATGGGCATGAGGTTCAGAAAGGATCCATCAGACTCATCGGCCTCGGCCACAAAGGCATCACCCAGGCCAAGCCTTGCATTGGCACCCGCACTGTTGAGCCGACCACCAATGACGAAGGTTGGGTCCAGGCCACCCTCGGCGAGCAGAGAGGCCACCAGGCTTGTCGTGGTGGTCTTCCCATGGGTTCCTGCAATGGCAATGCCCTGCTTCATGCGCATGAGTTCACTGAGCATGAGGGCACGCGGCACCACCGGTATCTTCTTGGCCCGGGCCGCCTGCAGCTCGGGATTGTCAGACTTCACGGCTGTGGAGATGACCACCACATCGGCACCCTCGATCTTCTCGGCCGCATGGCCCAGATGGATGGTGGCGCCCAGTGAGGCCAGTCGCTCGGTGGCTGCATTGGGATGGAGGTCTGTGCCCTGCACACGGTAGCCCTGGTTGATCAGAACCTCAGCAATGCCAGACATGCCCGAGCCGCCAATGCCCACAAAATGAAGGCAACGAATCTTGTGCTTCATGGCCGTCCCTCCGCCTGCATCAGGGCCTCGCAGAGGTCGAGCATCCGAGCCTCCACCGCCTTGGGCTGTTGGCCTTCCAAGGCCTGGGCGGCCTGCAGAAGCACCGCCCGGTCGAGGCCACGAAGCCGCTCGGAGAGGCGGGCCTCAAAGTCCTTGCCCTGTGGAACCAGCCATGCGCCGCCTGCAGCCACCACGGCGGCCGCGTTGGCGGTCTGGTGGTCATCAATGGCGTGGGGCAGTGGTACATAGACTGCGGGCAGGCCCACGGCCGTCATCTCCGCCACGGTAGAGGCACCCGCACGGCAGACGGCGAGGTCTGCCCAGGCATAGACCGCAGACATGTCGTCGATGAACGGCAGCACCTCGGCAACCAGGCCAGCCTGGGCATAACGTGCCTGGCAGTCTGGCTGGCCAGCCGGCCCAGACTGGTGACGAACCTCGAATGCAATGCCCTCCTTGGCCAAGGTGGCCAGTGCGGCAGGCAGGCCCTCATTGAGTGGCCGGGCGCCCAGGCTGCCCCCGAGCACCAGGAGCCGCAGCGGCCCCGTGCGCTCGGCCATGCTGCTTCGGGCCGCACCCAACGCGATCAGCTCTTGCCTCACCGGATTTCCAATCCATTGGCTGTTGCCGGGTGCGAACCGTGTCTTCTCAAAGCTCACCACCACCGCCTGGGCCCACCGGGCAATCCATCGGTTTGCGGTGCCCATGACTGCGTTCTGCTCGTGCACCATCACGGGCCGACCCATGAGACGTGCGACCACGGCCACCGGAAAGCTCACATAGCCACCAAAGACAATGACCAGTCGGGGGGAGGCCTTGCGCATCCAAGCCCAGCAGCGCAGCATGGCCCGCAGCAGGCCAAAGGGCATCTGCAGCAAGGCCCAAAGCCCGCGTCCCCGAAGGCCCTGGAAGTCGAGTTGCAACAGGGGCATGCCGGCCTGCGGCACCACCCGTGCCTCCAGACCACGATTGGACCCCACCCAGCTCGGGCCATGGCCTCGGGCCATGAGTCCTTTGGCCACGGCCAGCGCCGGGAAGACATGACCGCCCGTGCCACCGGCGGCGATGATCACCTGGGCGCTCAACTGAAGGCTCCCATGCGATGCCGTGGTCGCACCATGCCGGCGGATTCCTGAATGGGGGTGCCGCGAATTCGCGCTCGATTCTCCATGTCGATTCGAACCAGCAGGCCCATGGCCATACAAACCGCGAGCATGGAACTGCCGCCGTGGCTGATGAAGGGCAGCGTAAGCCCTTTGGTGGGCAGCAGCCCTGTGTTCACACCGGCATGAATGAAGGTCTGCAGGCCGATCCAGACCGCAATGCCCTGTGCCACCAGACCGGCAAAGAGACGTTCCTGGGACATGGAGACGCGGCCAATTTCCATGGCCCGCCGGATCAAATAGGCGAAGGTCAGCATCACGGCGAGCACCCCGACAAATCCGAGCTCTTCACCGATCACCGCGAAGATGAAGTCGGTGTGCGGCAGGGGCAGGTGGCCCAGTTTGGCAATGCCCGTGCCCAGTCCAGACCCAAAGAGCCCACCGTGGCCAAATGCAATCAGGGCACCACAGAGCTGATAGCCCGTGGTCTGAACATGGTCTGGTGCACAGGGGCTCAGGTAGGAAAAGAGCCGATCCAGCCGCCACGGGGTGATGTAGACCATGAAGGCGAAGAAGCCGGCCATGAGAATGACCAACGGGACAATGACCCGAAGGCTCATGCCGCCCAAGAACAGAACGGTGGCCACGGTGCAGGTGATGACAATGGTCGAGCCGAGGTCGGGCTGATAGAGCAGCAGGAGAATCACCAGGAGCATCAGGCCTCCAATGGGGGCCAGGCCACGCAGCAGGTCAGACTGCATGCGCTCTTGGCGGCGCACGGCATAGGCGGCTGCGAAGACCAATGCAAAGAGCTTCATCAGTTCTGCCGGCTGCAGTGTGATCACGCCCAGGGGAATGGCACGCACCGCGCCATCCTTGATGAAGGCGGCCCCACCAATGAGCTTGATGCCAGCGACCACCACCAGCAGCGCAATTCCCAGCACGAAGGCCCAGGCCGAGAAGCGTTGCCACTGGCTGATGGGGATCGAGAGCAGGATCCAGAAGACGAAGAGGCCCACCAGCAGATGGGCCGGATGGCCTCGCATGAGCCGCCAGATGCTCGGGGCCTGTTCCGAGCCCGGCAGCGGGAGATTGGCGGAATAGACCATCACCAGACCGAGCATGAGCAGGCCCAGAAAGACGCCCATGAGGCGCCAGTCGGGCGGGGCCGGCCGCAGGACGTTGCCGAACCGGCTCAGCATGGCTGGCCTTCCTGCTGCGCGATCTCACGCGCAGCCTCCACAAACACGGCCGCCCGATGGGCGTAATTCCTGAACATGTCGAAGCTCGCGCAGGCCGGCGAGAGCAGCACCGTGGCATGGCCCGTGGACTCGGCCAGTTCATTCGCCTTGGCATGCGCCCAGCGCACCGCCTGGGGCAGGTCATCCGACTCCTGTGGCGATTGGCCGCGGGCCCGCAGCGCCTGGGCCAAGGCGGGGCCGTCTCGTCCAATGGTGGCCACCGAACAGCCTTTCTGTGCCAGGGCCTCCACCAGGCGCGAAAAATCCTGGCCCTTGCCATCGCCACCCACAATCACCACCAGGGCGCCGCCGAATGCCTTGAGGGCGGCCAGGGTCGCATCCACATTCGTGCCCTTGCTGTCATCCACAAAATCGACGGGGCCAATCGAGAGAACCGTCTCCAGGCGATGGGGCTCTCCGCGGTACTCACGCAGTCCACGGAGCAAGGCCGCCAGGTCCTGGGTCACCGTGAGGGCCAGCCCAAGGCTGGCCATCGCATTGCGAAGGTTGTGTGGCCCCGGAATGCGCAAGGCCGCTGCAGGCATCAGTCGCACCAAAGGCTCGGCTGCACTGGCCCGATGAACCAGCCAGTCGAGGCCCTCGTGGGCCACACCCAGGCCAGGCTCCGCGGCACCCAGTGGCGAGACGCCATAGCCAAATCGCTGGGGGGTCGCCTGCGACACATGGACTGCAATGGCCTCGGCCAGTGCTGCGTCGTCCCGGTCGACCCAGATGCTCTGCGCGGTGCAGGGCAGGCCAAAAATGCGCAGCTTGGCCGCGCGGTAGTCCTCGAGGTCGAGGTGCCAGTCGAGGTGGTCTTGGTCCACATTGAGCAGCACCGAGGCGGTGGGTGTGAATCGGTTCGCCAATGCCAACTGAAAGCTGGAGAGTTCGAGCACCCAGACCGCGGGCATCTGCCCGGCATCCTCTCGCATCATGAGGGCCTGCAACAGCGATGGGCTGACATTGCCAGCCACCTGCACATCCATGCCAGCCACACCCAGAAGGTGGGCCAGCAGCATCACGGTGGTGGTCTTGCCGTTGGTGCCAGTGACGGCCAACACTGGGGGCCTGGCCAGGGCCAGCTCGACCGCCTCCGCCGAGGCACCAGGGCTCGAGGCCAACCGAGAGATCGCCCAGTCAAAGAGGTCAAGCTCCTGCACGATGGGAATGCCTCGCGACAGGGCGGCAGCCCGCAAGGCCGCAACGGAGCCCAGCCGGTCCGGGTGGGGTGATAGGCCGGGCGTGCCCACCACCAAGTCCACACCGTCGAGCCACTGGTCCCCGAAGGGCATCGACTGCCCCCAGCGACAGTCCACGCCATCCGGGTCGGGGCTGGCCGGCTGCGCCCGGCTGTCGATGAGCCGAACCCGCATGCCCTGACGAACCAGCCAACGCGCCGTGGCCTGGCCAGACTCTCCGCCGCCGACCACCAAGGCCTGACGGCCTCGCCAATCGTGGCCGGCCTCCCAGTTCCAGGTGGGCTGCATCTCGTTCATGGCTATCGAATCTTCAGGGTGGCAAGCCCTGCCAGCACCAGCATCATGGTGATGATCCAGAACCGAACCACCACCTGAGTCTCCTTCCAGCCCGATTCCTCAAAGTGGTGATGCAAGGGCGCCATCCGCAGGATGCGTCGGCCCTCTCCAAATCGTCGTTTGGTGTATTTGAAATAGGCCACCTGCAGCATCACCGAGAGGGTCTCGGCCACGAAGACACCGCCCATCACAAAGAACACAATTTCCTGCCGCACCACAATGGCCACGGCACCCAAGGCCCCACCGAGGGCCAGTGCACCCACATCTCCCATGAAGACCGTGGCGGGGTAGGCGTTGAACCACAGAAAGGCCAGGCCTGCGCCCACCAGGGCTGCACAGAACACGGTGAGTTCACCGGCGCCTGGAATGTGGGGCAGCAGCAGGTACTTCGAAAAGACGGCGTTGCCCGCCACATAGGCAAAGACGCCCAGGGCCCCGGCGATCAGCACGGTGGGCATGATGGCCAGGCCATCCAGGCCGTCGGTCAGGTTGACCGCATTGCTGCTGCCCACGATCACGAAGTAAGACAGCACCACGAAGCCCCAGACGCCCAAGGGATAGGCCACACTCTTAAAAAAGGGAACGATGAGGTCGGCCTGGGATGGCAGGGTCAGCTCCAGGCCATTGTTGAGCCAGGTGAGGAACAGCTGCCAGGCCTGCTCATTGGAGTTTCCAGACACGGCAAAGGCCAGCACGAAGGCGGCGACCAGGCCAATCACCGACTGCCAAAAATACTTCCAACGACCGGGCAGGCCCTTGGGATCCCGATAGACCACCTTGCGATAGTCATCCACCCACCCCACCGCGCCGAGGCCCAAGGTGATGAGCAGCACCACCCAGACAAACCGGTTGGCAAGGTCTGCCCAGAGAAGGGTGGTCACCCCCACCGACAACAGGATCAAGGCGCCACCCATGGTGGGGGTGCCCGCCTTGACCAGATGGGTCTGTGGACCATCATGGCGAACGGCCTGCCCAATCTTCAGTTCGGTGAGACGCCGAATCACCCAGGGGCCCAAGAGCAGGCCGATGGCCAGGGCCGTCAGGGTGGCCATGACCGCGCGCAGTGTGATGTAGCCGAACACCCCCAGGCCACGGATCATGGGCTCGAGCAGGTCAAACAGAAAGAGCAGCATCGTGCGGATCCTTGGTCATGAGTGGGTCGATGAGGCGTTCCATGCGCATGAAGCGAGAGCCCTTGACCCAGACTATGGGCGTCAGGCCGCTGGCCTGCTGGCATCGGACCCAGTCCGAGACCCCCGCAAGCCATTCGTCAAAGGTCTCGGCTGACGCGGCCAGTCCGGTCCGACGGCCCGCGGATTGCATCGCCTCACCCCAGAGGAAGAGGCGGTCAATGCCCAGCGTCTGCGCATACGCAAGCACTTCGTCGTGAAAGGCGGGGCCGTTCTCACCCACCTCCCCCATGTCACCCAGGGCCATGGCCACTGGACGGGTGGCGGCGGACAGGGCCAGCATGGCCGCCCGAACCGAGTCAGGGTTGGCGTTGTAACTGTCGTCGATGAGACTGCCACCGCCCGGCAGTGGCAGCACACGCCCGCGGCCACGCACGACCTCAAATGCAGAGAGCCCCTCCGTGATCTGTGCATCGGAGAGGCCCATGGCCACGCCCACCGCGGCGGCGGCCGCAGCATTGCGCGCCAGGTGGGCACCAAAGCCCGCCACCTGAATGCCATGGAGCACATGGCAGCCACGGTCCGCGCTCAGCCGAGACAAGGAGAAGGCCACCGGGGCAAGGCTCGTGGGGTTGGCCAGCATCTCGAGCTCGCAGTCGGTCTGTGGGTCTGCGGCATCATCGGCCAGGCCAAATCGAATCAGACGCTGCGCACTGGTCTGCTCCCGCCAAATGGCCTCATGGTCTGGGTCACGGGGCACCACCGCCACCGCACCCGAGGCCATGGCCTGAAAGACCATGCCGTTTTCTCGGGCACAGGCCGCCACACTGCCCATGAACTCCTGGTGCTCGCGCTGGGCATTGGTCACCACCGCCACCTCCGGGGCCGCCATGGCGGCAAGGGCAGCAATCTCGCCCGGGTGGTTCATGCCGATCTCCACCACAGCCAGTTGATGCCGAGGCCTGAGCCCCAAGAGGCTCAATGGAAGCCCAATCGCATTGTTCAAATTGCCGGGTGTGGCCCAGCTCGCCGAAGGTCCGACGGCAGCCCGCATCACTGCGGCCACCATTTCCTTGACCGTGGTCTTCCCGTTCGAGCCCGTCACGGCAACCAGCCGACCCGGCCAGGCCCGGCGCCAGGCGGCCGCCAGCGCACCCAGGGCGGCCACGGTGTCGGGCACGAGCAACAAGGGCAGGCCCTTGGGTGGATTCGCCGGTGGACGAGCCACCACCGCCGCAACAGCACCCTGGGCCCCCACCGCGTCTAAAAAGTCATGGCCATCGAAGCGCTCACCCGCGATGGCGACAAACAAGGCGCCGGCGGAACATCGCCGGCTGTCGATCGAGACGCCCGCCATGGCCGCGTCGGCTGCATCGGGCGGCACCAGCCACCGCGCGGTCGTGAGCCCCGCTTCCTTTAGGGCCGGCACAAGATCGCGCAGCAACCAAGGCGCGCGCCAGGCCCGAAGGGCCGCCGCAGCCACAGCCGCCTCATCGAAGGCCAGGGTCTGGCCCTGCAGCACCTGGGTCTTCTCGTGACCCTTCCCACAGAGCAGCACAATGTCGGCCGGCCTTGCATGGTCGAGGAGCTGCGCAATGGCCTCTCGCCGGTCCTCGCACGAATGCACCTTCAGCCGCTGGCCCGCCGGCACACCCGCCAGAATGTCTTGAAGAATGTCCGCCGTGGCCTCTGAGCGGGAATTGTCGGCAGTGAGCATCACCAGGTCGGCCGCCTCGGTGACGGCCGCGCCCATCAGTGGACGTTTGGTTCGGTCGCGATCGCCACCGCAGCCAAAGAGCACGAGCAGCCGGCCCGATCGAGCCTGGGCCAGCGCTCGCATGGCCTCTAGCAGCACCGAGAGGGCCTCTGGCGTGTGTGCGTAATCGATCAGAACCATGGGCCTTGGCTGGTCGTCCTCGATGCGAACGGGCTCGAGTCGTCCAGCGGGCAGGTCCAGGCCCTCGAGGACCTGAGTCGCCTCGGCCATGGACCAGCCCAGCGACAGCATCAGCCCCCCCATGAGGCCTGCATTCTCAAGGTTGTGCGTGCCCCAGGTGGGAATCACCAGTCGAGTGTGGGTCTCTCCCACCGTCCAACGACAGTGCAGTCCGGCATCATCCACCGACTCGGCCACCAAGGTCTGGGCTGCCTGCGAGTCTGTGGTGCAGCCGACCCAGGTCACGGATGGCGCCTGCGAAATGGCCTGGGCCAGAATCTGCCTGGGTGCGTCGGTGGCAAGCTGGAGTTGCTCCATGGCCACCACCGATGAGACGCCCGGCAGGCGCATGAGCAAAGCCTTGGCCTCGGCATAGGCGGTCATGGTGCCGTGGATGTCCAGGTGCTCATGGCTGAGATTGGTCACACCCGCGGCTCGCAGTCGACAGCCCGCGAGTCGGCCTTGAACGAGTCCAATCGAACTGGCCTCCAGAAAGACCCAGGTCACGCCGAGGTCTCGCAGCCTGGCGAGCACTTCTTGAAGATCGACCGCATCCAGAGACGTGAGGCCAGGGCCCTGCATGACCTGCTGCTGCGCGGTGGCCAGAGAGTCCGATGCGCTCGGCTCAAAGCGGGTGACGCCAAGTGTGCCAATGCTGGCGGTGGAGACGCCCAGTCGGGCCAGCCCCTGCGCGAGCCCGTGCACCACCGACGACTTTCCGTTCGTGCCGGTGATGGCCACCAGGCCCATGGCCGAGGATGGATCACCATGAAAGCCGCTGGCCAGCCAGCCACTGCGAGCAGCCAGATCATCGAGGGTCACACAGTGTGGGGCCCAGTCGGAGGCAGGCCGACCTTCAAGCCAGGTGGTGACTGCCGGCGCACGGGCCGAGTCATAGACCAGGCCAAATGGCTGCCGAGATGCTGCGGCCTCCAAAAGGGCGTGAAGGCCATGCCGCTGGCCAGGCCGCAGCACATACCAATCCAAGGGCGTGAGCATGCTGGTGTTGGCCAGCATCCGGCCACCCGGCGACTGCTCGCGCAGTTGCACACCGAGTGCCATGGCCTGCTGGTCCACCGCGTGGGTCATCAGCGCGCGCCCTCGGCGACCCGCAGGAGGTCTGGAAGAATTCGAATCGAGGGGTCTGGTGACATCTGCATGCGGCGAAGGCTCTCGGCCGCGATCTCTGCAAAGATCGGGGCCGCAACCTCGCCTCCGAAGTAGCCCCCTGCCGTGGGCTCATCGACCATGACGGCGATCACCACGCGCGGCGCATCGGCCGGCACAAAGCCCGCGAAGGACGAGATGTAGCGGTTTTTCGCGTAGCCACCGCGCTCCGGCTTGTGTGCCGTTCCTGTTTTGCCGGCCACCCGAAAGCCCTGCACGCGTGAGCGCGGTGCCGTGCCCTCAGGCCCTGTGGCGCGCTCAAGCATTTGACGCATCTGGGCCGTCGTCTGACTCGAGAAGACGGGGTCGCCGACCACCGGGCCATCGACCGGCGTGATGCTCAATGGTGCGAGATCGCCGTCCCGTGCAAAGACGGTGTAGGCCCGAGCCAATTGCAACAAGGACACAGAAATCCCATGGCCGTAGGACATGGTGGCCTGATCGATGGCCACCCATGACTGCCAAGGCCGCAGTCGGCCCGAGATCGTCCCAGGCAACTGAATGGGGACGGGGCTGCCAAAGCCGGAGAGTCGATAACGCTCATAGAGCGTCTGGGCCGGCAGGCGCAGCGCGATCTGTGCTGTTCCCACATTGCTCGACTTCTCAAGGATCTCGCTCACGCTCAAGGGGCCGAGCTTCTTGGTGTCGCGGATGGTTCTGCCTGAAATGGTCATGAAGCCAGCGGCCGTGGGCAGCACACTGGAGGGACGAACGAGGCCCGCATCCATGGCGGTGGCAATCGAGAATGGCTTGAGGGTCGAGCCTGGCTCGAAGCTGTCGGTCACGGATCGATTCCGAACATGGGCAGGGTCGAGCCGTTGGCGCTGGTTGGGATCGAAGGACGGGGCATTGGCCATGGCCAAGAGCTCGCCCGTTCGCGCATCGATCACCACGGCGGCGGCAGCCTTGGCCTGGTGTCGTTTCATGGCGTCTTGAACCGCACGGTGTGCAATCGACTGAATGCCGGCATCGACCGACAGGCGCACATCCTCGCCTGGGGCGGCCGACCGTGACTGACGCTGCCCCACCACCTGGTTGCGTCGGTCCACCAAGACACGCTCGGTGCCTGCACGGCCTTTGAGCGTGTCGTCAAAGGCGCGCTCCACGCCCTCTTGGCCTCGGTCCTCTGCGTCGGTAAAACCAATCAAGTTGGCAAAGCTCTCGGCATGCGGGTAGTGACGACGAAACTCTTGCTCCAGGTCGAGGCCCGGCATGCGCAGCTGGCGAATCCGGTCTGCCTTTTCGAGGTCGAGGCCCGAGGCAAGGTAGAAGTATGTCTTGTTCGCCTGCAGCTTCTTCTGCAGGGCGGGCTCGCTCAGTCCCAGGAGTTTGGCCAACTCGGGCATGCGGGGATGCTGGGGCTTGATCTGAGACCGCACCACGCCCAGCCGATACTCGGGGATGCTCACGGCCAGCGCCTGGCCATGACGATCAAGCAGTCGGCCACGGGCGGCCGGGATGTCCCGCACCCGCTCGTAACGGTTCTCGGCCCGCCGTTGCCACTCCTCCACATTCAGGTGCTGCAGGACAAATGCCTTCACCAGCACCGCCCCAAAGGCCCCCATGAGCCCAATCAGCACAAGCCGACTTCGCCATGCCGTGGCCCGCCAGGTCAGGATGGAGTTGGGCTTGGCGTTCAACGCGCCCCCTGCGGCCGAAACTCACTGGTGTCGGCCGGACGAATCGGCACCATGCCAAGGCGGTCTCGAACCAGGCCATCGATTCGCGCGGGCACCCCGAGGGCCGCCCGCTGCACCGCCAGGGTTTCGATGTCGGACTGCAGCTGCTGACCCAGGCGATCGAGACGCTCCATTTGGGCATAAAGCCGGCGCTCCTGGTAGCGGGCATGCACCAAGGACAAGGCCGAGGCCACCAGCAAAATACCCAGGAGCAGAATTCGGCCGGTCATGCTGCTGCCCGTTCCATGATTCGCAGCACCGCGCTGCGAGCCCGTGGGTTCGCCGCACACTCCTGCGCCGTTGCACGGCACCGAGAGACCTCGCGCAGGGCAGATGACTGGGGTGACTGCGCATCGCGCAAGAGGGCATACCGTGCACGGGTCATGTCGGCCGTGCGCGGCGGCTGCACAGGTCGGCTCGCCTGCTTGACGCGACGATCTTCTAGCGAGTGAAAGCTGATGATCGCGAGACGCCCACCCGCGCGCAGCACGATGGGCGCTGACGCGAGGAGCGTCTCCAGTTCGTCGAGCTCCCGATTGAGATGAATCCGTATAGCCTGAAAGGTGCGAGTGGCCGGATGGTGGCCGGGCTGCGTGCGAGCGCCCTTCTTCGCATAGACCTGCGCCACAAGTTGTGCGAGTTCACCCGTTCGAAGCAGGGGCTCGGCTTGCCCGCGAGCCGCCGCCTCGCGGCGAGACACAATCGCCCGCGCAATCGGGCCAGAATACCGTTCGTCGCCATCTTCTTTGAGCACCTCCTCTAAGTCATCGGGATCCACCACGGCAAGCCACTGGGCTGCCGTCGGGCCCGTGGTCGGG
Organism: Hahnella aquatica (SeqCode); assembly: GCF_965194505.1. GTDB lineage: Bacteria > Pseudomonadota > Gammaproteobacteria > Burkholderiales > Burkholderiaceae_A > Hahnella > Hahnella aquatica. The sequence continues at coordinate 1,709,849 of NZ_OZ239144.1, forward strand.
TCCATCCGCATGTCGAGTGGCCCGTCGCGCGTAAAACTAAATCCACGGTGAGCCTCATCCAGCTGCGGGGAGGACACCCCCAGGTCTGCCAGCAGGCCGTCCACCATCGAGAGGCCGAGCTTGTCGAGCACCGGCTCCAGGGATGAGAAGGGGGCGTGGCAGAGCGTGAATCGAGCGTCTTGGATGACCTGGCCGGCGGCCACTGCATCGGGATCGCGGTCAAATGCCACGAGCCGCCCCGATGGCCCAAGCCTGGCGAGCAGCCCTCGACTGTGGCCACCGCGACCGAAGGTCAGGTCGACATAAGTGCCATCCGGTCTGATCTGCAGTCCCTCCAGGCTCTCCTCGAGCATGACGGGCTGGTGGTGCGAGGCCTGCACCGGATCGGTCCGGCCCAATCACGCGGCCCCCTTCAATTTTCGCGAGCGCACGGCTTCCTTGTGGGCCGAGAGTCGGCCTGCATCCCAGATTTCAAAGTGTGGGCCCACCCCGAGAAGCATGACCTCGCGACTGATGCCAGCCCCCTCGCGCAGCACGGGGTTGATGAGCACACGGCCAGCCGAATCAATCTCGGGGCGATCACTCAGGCCCATCCAAAACCGACGGCGCTCATCGTCAGACTCATCGTCGGTGAGCCCATTGACCCGCTGCAGCCAAAGGTTCGGGGTCATCAGCAAGAGACAGCCGTTGTCACTCTCCATGAGCACCAATTCACCGCCCGCATCGGCCAGCAGCGCCTCCCGATGCCGCGTGGGAACGGTCATCCGCCCCTTGGCATCCAGGCTCAATGCTGTGATTCCGACAAACTGCTGGTTCAAGAGAGACCCCCTGTTTGGGCGTGACATGCCAGACGCAGGGACAAATCCCCACAAATATGCACTTTTTCACACGATTTCCCACTTTAGGGAAAAGGTCAAACGGGGTCAAGCCAGCATGCAGCATGCGGGGTAAAAGGGAAGCGGGTCTGTAGGCCGGATTCTGTTACGGGGCAGGCCATGGGCCCGCCCTATGGCGACCATCCATCTAGGCCCTTCATTGCTGAAGGGCTCAAGCCACCGACCCGCGCACATGAGGCGGAACACCCTTTCGGGGCCCGAGGGCCCGTCGTGCGCCTACTTGGTGTTGCTCCGGGTGGAGGTTGCCGCGTTTCACGTCCCCATTGTTGCCAACGGTTACTCGTCTCTGTGGCCCTATTCCTCGCCTTGGGTGGGCAGGTGCCCACTTGCTGCGTACGGCCGTTAGCCGTCACCCTTTCCTGTGGAGTCCGGACCTTCCTCTCCTGGCATGCCAGCAGCGGTCGCCCAACCCACTTCCCAGGGTCATGATAACGGCCTTAGGCCCGCGAGGACACGATGCCTGCGAAGGTCCAGTCGATCGTCTCGCCCCCCAGCAAGGGCACCACCTGGTCGCCTCCGAAGCGGCACGACCTCGGCACGACCTGCGGTTCTCGTTTCAAGGCCACCTTCTGCGTCGAGCGGGGCAGGCCATAAAAATCGGCCCCGTGATGGCTCGCAAATGCCTCGAGCCGATCGAGGGCCCCCTGGGCCTCAAATATGCCGGCGTACAACTCCAAGGCCGTGAGGGCCGAGAAGCAGCCCGCGCAGCCACAGTCGGACTCTTTGAGATGCCTGGCATGCGGGGCCGTATCGGTGCCCAAGAAGAAGCGTGGATGGCCACTGGTGGCCACCTTCAGGAGGGCCTCACGATGGTGCTCGCGCTTGAGCACTGGCAGGCAATACAGGTGTGGCCGAAGCCCCCCCTGAAATAGGCTGTTACGGTTCAGCAGCAGGTGTTGCGGCGTGATGGTGGCCGCAATGTCGCCGCTGGTCTGGCGCACATAGTCGGCCGCCTCGGCCGTGGTGATGTGTTCGAAGACAAGCCGCAGGCCGGGGAAATCTCGACGCATCGGTTCGAGAATGCGATCGATGAACAAGGCCTCTCGATCGAAGACATCGTCATGCTGCCCGGTGACCTCGCCATGCAGGCACAAGACTGTGCCCAGCCGCTCCATCTCGGCCAGGGCAGAACGGCAGTGACGCAGGTCGGTCACACCGGAATCTGAATTGGTGGTGGCCCCCGCCGGGTAGAGCTTGAAGGCCAAGACCACGCCACTGTCCTTGGCCGCCCGAACGGTGTCCGGGCTCGTGTGGTCGGTGAGGTAGAGGGTCATCCACGGTTCGAAGGGCAGCCCTTGGGGCAGGCTGGCAAGAATGCGGCTGCGGTAGGCCACGGCCATCTCCGCCGTGACCACGGGAGGCTTGAGGTTGGGCATGACCAGTGCACGGCCAAACTGCCGCGCCGTGGCGCCCACCACATCGCCGAGCACCTCGGCATCGCGAAAGTGCACATGCCAATCGTCTGGCCGATCGATGACCAGTTGTGTCGTCATGTGATCAGGATGGCCCGGTAGTCATTGACATTCGTGAGGGTCGGGCCGGTGGTGATCACCTGGCCCAGCGGTTCAAAGACGGCCAGGGAGTCGTTGCGATCCAGGGCGGCCCGCGCGGAGACCCCTCGGGCCTGTGCCTCAGCAAGCGTCTGGGGGGAGAGCAGCACCCCCGCATGCGGGCTCGAGCCGTCAATGCCATCGGTGTCTGCTGCAATACCATGAACGGCATGGGCCACGCCCAGACCGTCGACCGACAATGCCATCGACAGCAAATACTCCGCACACCGCCCGCCTCGGCCCTGGCCACGAACCGTCACCGTGCACTCCCCGCCAGAGATGAGGGCCACGGGTTTTTGAACCAGGGCATCGCGGCCCTCTGCGATCTCCCGCACCCAGGAGGCCAGACCCTGGGCCACATCTCGTGCCTCGCCGGTCACAGAGTCGCCCAACAGAACCGGCATCACACCTGCGGCGCGAAAGACCTCACCGGCCGCCGCCAGGCTCTGGCGTGCGGTGGCAATCAGGCAGGTGGTGACATGCGAGAGTCGGGCATCTCCGGGCTTTGGGGTCTCCGGCACACGCCCGGCCAGGCCGGCCTGCAGATGGGCCTGGACGGCCTTGGGAGCCGTGACACCCCAGCGGGCCAGAATATCAATCGACTCTTGATAGGTGGAGGCATCGGCCGAACACGGGCCCGAGGCAATGGCAGAGGGGTCATCGCCCACCACATCGGAGATTACAAGCGCCCAGACCGGTGCGCGTGAGGCCAAGGCCAGTCGACCACCCTGGATGCGGGAGAGGTGCTTGCGCACAATGTTCATGTCGGTGATCGGCGCACCACTGCGAAGGAGGTCTTGGGTGAGCTGCTTGAGGTCGGCCATCGAGATGCCCTCGGCTGGCAGCGAGAGCAGGCTCGAGCCACCGCCAGAGACCAATGCAATGAGGGCATCGTCCGGGCCGAGGGCCGAGACTCGCTCGAGAATCTCGTGAGCCGCCGCCTCGCCCGCCGTGTCGGGCACGGGATGGCCCGCCTCCACACAGCGGATGCGTTGAAGCGGCAGGCCGTGGGCGTATCGGGTGATGATCACACCCTCCAGTGCGGCATCGGCAGGCCAGGCGGCCTCCACGGCCGCAGCCATGGAGGCTGCCGCCTTGCCGGCGCCGACCACCAGGGTCTTGCCAGCCGGTGGGCGGGGCAGGTGTGCGGCCACGATCTTCATGGGGTCCGCGGCGGCCACCGCCGCCTCATAGCTCTGCCGCAGGAGGCCAGACCAGTCCTGGGGGGTGCTCATGCCTGGGAGACCCGATCGGCAATCGCCTTGCCCACGGTGACCGTGTCGGCCTCACCGCCGAGGTCTCGGGTCTTGGGGCCACTGCGCAGCACATCCTCAATGGCCCGAAGGATTGCGTCGTGCGCATCGGCATGGCCCAAAAACTCCAGCATCATGGCGCCAGACCAGATCTGACCAATGGGGTTTGCAATGCCCTTGCCATAAATGTCCGGTGCCGACCCATGCACTGGCTCAAAGAGCGACGGAAAACGACGCTCCGGATTGAGGTTGCCGGAGGGCGCGATGCCAATGGTCCCGGTGCAGGCTGGCCCGAGGTCCGACAGAATGTCGCCAAAGAGGTTGCTGGCCACCACCACATCGAACCAGTCGGGGTGAAGAACAAAGTGGGCCGAGAGAATGTCGATGTGGTACTTGTCGTGCTTCACATCGGGGTAATGCTTGGCCATCTCCTCCACCCGGGTGTCCCAGTAGGGCATGGTGATGGCGATGCCATTTGATTTTGTGGCGGCCGTGAGGTGCCTCTTGGGCCGTCGTTGGGCCAGGTCGAATGCAAACTTCAAGACACGGTCGGTACCGAAACGGCTAAAGACCGACTCCTGCACCACCACCTCGCGGTCGGTGCCGGCAAACATGGTGCCACCCACGGCCGAATACTCACCTTCGGTGTTCTCACGCACCACATAGAAGTCAATGTCGCCAGGCTCGCGGCCCACCAACGGACAACGAACACCCGGCATCAGACGAACCGGGCGCAGGTTCACATACTGGTCAAACTCCCGACGAAATTTAATCAGGGACCCCCAGAGCGAGATGTGGTCGGGCACCGCCGCCGGCCAGCCCGCAGCGCCATAGAAGATGGCGTCATGGCCACCGATGCGCGCCTTCCAATCGGCCGGCATCATCTCGCCGTGCTGCAGGTAGTAATCGCAGCAGGCAAAGTCGAAGTGGTCGATCTTGATCGAAATATTGAAGCGCCGCGCCGCGGCCTCGATGACCCTCAGGCCCTCTGGCACAACCTCTTTGCCGATGCCATCACCGGGGATGGCTGCGATTCGATGAGACATGTCGTGGTCCTCGGGATCAAACCAAAATTGTAGCCTGCAGGCCGCTGCGGCCTTGGCCGAGCGGCCACATGGCGCTGGGCCAGCACGGCTGATCTAGTGGGCGAGTATCTTGCTGAGGAAGTCAATGGCCCGCGGATGCTGCGGTGAATTGAAGAAGACCTCTGGGGGGGGCCTGCTCCACGATCCTCCCCGCATCCATGAAGATGACCCGATCGGCAACCTCTCGTGCAAAGCCCATCTCGTGGGTGACGCAGATCATGGTGGTGCCCTGCTTGGCCAAGGCCACCATGACATCGAGCACCTCCTTGACCATCTCTGGATCGAGTGCACTGGTGGGCTCATCAAACAGGAGCACGTCGGGCTTCATGCAGAGCGCCCTTGCGATCGCAACACGCTGCTGCTGCCCGCCCGAGAGTTGGCCCGGATACTTCTCCGCCTGCTCGGCGATCTTTACCCGCTCCAACTGAACCATGGCCTCGCGCTTGGCCTCATCCTCTGCCACGCCCCTCACCTTGATGGGCGCAAGGGTGAGGTTCTCGAGCACCGAAATGTGCGGGAACAGATTAAAGCTTTGAAAGACCATGCCCACGCGGGCCCGCACCTGGTTAATTGACTTCAGGTCGGTGGTCAGTTCGGTTCCCGCCACCGTGATGCGGCCTTTCTGATAGGGCTCGAGCGCATTGACGCAACGAATGAGTGTCGACTTGCCGCTGCCGGAGGGCCCGCAGACCACGATCTTCTCGCCGTTTTGAACCTCGAGGTTGATATCGTTCAAGACCTGAAAGCTGCCGTACCACTTAGAGACGCTTTCGAACTGGATCATGGCCATGGTGCATTCACTCCTTTAACGTCGGGCGGCAGCAAAGTCGCGTTCGAGCCCACGGGCATAACTGCTCATGGCACTGCAAAAGACCCAGTAAATCAGGGCAACAAAAATAAATCCTTCAATGTAAAAGGCGCGCCACTCTGGGTCTCCAAGGGCAAGGCGCAGGCTTCCAAAGAGCTCGTACATGCTCACAATGGTGACCAGCGAGGTGTCCTTGAAAATGGCAATGAAACTGTTAACCAGGGGCGGCACCACCACCCGGAAGGCCTGCGGCAGGACAACTCGCGTTTGAATCAGCCAATAGCCCATGCCCAGCGCCTGGGCCGCCTCAATCTGGCCCTTGGGCACACTGTTGATGCCCCCTCGAATCACCTCGGCCTGATAGGCGGCACTGAAAATAATGAGGCCTACGGCCACCCGCAGCAGCACGTCTGGATTGGTCCCGCTGGGCATGAACAAGGGGAACATGAAGCTCGCCATGAAGAGCACGGTGATCAGGGGCACGCCACGAATGATCTCGATGAAGCTCGTGCAGACCGCCCGAATGAATGGTAGCTCGGAGGTTCGGCCCAGGGCCAGCAACACTGCCAAGGGGAGCGAGAGGATGTTGCCAAGAATGGCCAGCAAGAGGGTTAAGGCCAGTCCCCCCAGGCGCTCAGTCGGAACGTGGCTCAGGCCGGCGAACCCACCCACCATCAGGGCCACCGAGCCCACCAGCACGAGGGCTGCCGCAATAAAGGTGGAGGGCCGCCAGAGCTGCCGCTGGCAGATGGCAATACAGGCGGCCACCATGAGCAGGCTGGCCACCACCGGTCGCCAGGCCTCTTCGAATGGGTAACGCCCAAAAATAATGAGCTTCCACTTCTCGCCCACCACACCCCAGCAGGCACCCTCGCCACGCGCCTCCCGGCAGGCATTGAGATCCACTGCGAAGACGGCGTTGAACAGCCCCCACGGCAGGAGCGCGCTGGCCATCCAGACAAACAGCACCAAGAGGCTCAGGGTGATGGCGGTGTTGAGCCGGCCTTTGAAGAGTGCCTTGAAGGTCTCGGACACCTCAACGCTCCTTGAGCCGCGTGGCCTGCTCAAACCGATTCATGAGAAACGATGTCAGCAGAGACAGGCTGAGGTAGACCGCCATGATGATGGAGATGGCCTCCACCGCCCGGCCCGACTGGTTCAGGGTGGTGGTGGCGATGCTCACGAGGTCTGGGTATCCGATGGCAATGGCCAGACTGCTGTTCTTGGTGAGGTTGAGGTACTGATTGGTGGTGGGTGGAATGATGACCCGTAAGGCCTGCGGCAGCACCACCAGCTTCAATTGCTGCCACCGGGTGAAACCCAAGGCGGCGGCGGCCTCGGTCTGCCCCTTGGGCACGGCCAGAATGCCAGCCCGAATGATTTCGGCAATGAAGGCGCTGGTGTAGATCGACAGGCCCAGCAGCAGGGCAATGAACTCCGGCGAAAGGGCCGCACCCCCCACCAGACCGAAGGCGCCCATCTCGGGATACTCGAGTGCTGGGAAGGCTCCTGCCAGAAACCATGGAAATTGCAGGCCGTTCTTGCTCAAGAACACATGGGGCAGCAGTTGAGCGGGCGTCTCGGTGTCGGGAAGCGCCACTGCCAGCGTGAGGTACCAGAAGATCAGTTGCAGCAGCAGGGGCACGTTGCGTATGAACTCAACAAACTGCCGGCAGAGCCAGACGAGCAAGGGGTTGGGTGAGAGGCTGCCCACAGCCACCAGAAGGCCCAGAAGGCTCGCCAGCACGATTCCAATCACCGCAACACGAAGCGTGTTGATGAGCCCCACCACAAAGGCCCGCACGTAACTGCTGTCGGCGTCGTATTCAATGGCCCGCTCGGCAATGTCAAAGCCCGCCGGGCCCAACAAAAAATCGTAGCCAAAATCGATGCCCCGCTGGGCAAGGTTGGCATTGAGGTTGCCCACCAGAATCCAGAGGCCAACGGCCAACAAGGCAAACAGAAGAGCCTGCCAGACCATGGCGCGAAGGCCGGGCTGGTTCAACACAAGCAACTCCGCGGGGCAGGACGGGGCATCAGAGGCCGTCTTCTCGGGTGTTTAAAGGAAAGCGGGAGGGGCAAGACTGCCCCATCCCGACAGAAGTCGGCCCACCCCTCAAGGCCTCAACTCAGGCGCCCAAGGGGTTGGGCCCGCAACATCAACTAGCGAATGGGTGGAGCGTACTGCAGGCCGCCGTTGGTCCAAAGGGCATTCTGACCACGGTCAAGCTTCAGGGGTGTCTTCTTGCCCACGTGCCGCTCAAAGACCTCGCCGTAGTTGCCAACCTGCTTGATCACCCGGTAGGCCCACTGGGCATCGGTGCCAATCGACTTTCCAAAGTCGTTGTTGCCCTGGCCCAGCAGACGCTGAATTTCCGGGTTGGCGTCCGACCGCATCTGATCCACATTGCCAGCGTTCACGCCGAGTTCCTCGGCCGTGATCATGGCGAAGTGAACCCAGGTCACGAGTTTGGACCAGGCCTCATCGCCCTGACGGGTGACCGGGCCCAAGGGCTCCTTGCTGATGATCTCGGGGAGGATGATGTGGTCGTCGGGCACCTTGGTGTCGTTGGCACGAATCGCGGCGAGTTGGGACGCATCCGATGTGAACACCTTGCAGCGGCCTTCGTTGTAGTTGGCAATCACGACCTTGAGGTCCTCCGCCACCACGGGCTTGTAGGTCATTTTGTTCATACGGAAGTAGTCGGCCAGGTTCTTCTCAGTGGTCGTGCCGCTCTGGACACAAATGGTGGCGCCCTTGAGTTGCTTGGCAGACTTCACCTTCAGGCTCTTGGGAACCAGAAAACCTTGGCCATCAAAGAAATTTGTTGCGCCAAAAGTGGTTCCCAACTGGGTATCGCGGCTCATCGTCCAGGTGGTGTTGCGGGCCAGCACATCGATCTCGCCAGACTGCAGGGCCGTGAAGCGCTGCGCAGCACTCAGGGGCACATACCGAACCTTGTTGGCATCGCCCAGGGCAGCCGCAGCAATGGCCCGGCAGTAGTCCACGTCAAAGCCAGTCCACTTGCCATCGCTGCCCGCGATGCCAAAACCACCAAGTCCAGAGTTCACACCACAGGAGACCTCTCCTTTTTTCTTGATCGACTCCATGGTCTTGCTGGCCATCGCGGGGGCGGCGGCGACCAGTCCAGCGGCCAGGGCCACGGTCAACAGTTTCTTGCTCAGCATTCGTCAGTCTCCTCTAGGGTATTTAGACGTCACAGCCATTGCGAAAACAGCGGTTACGAAAAACGTTCGGCCCCACAGTGTGCCCCAGTGGCCACACCAAAATGCGCGGCCTCGGGAAAATACTGAGCCCAGCCTTGGTGCAGGCCAAACCCAGCAGCCCGAAGGCTGCCTGCAGACGCCCTTAAGGGTCCGTCTGCTGGGCCTGGCGGGCCTGCAACTCCCAGAGTTCGGCATAGCGCCCACCCCGAGCGATCAGCTCGCCATGCCGGCCCTGCTCCACCAGTCGGCCCTGCTCCAGCACCAGGATCTGATCGGCATCCACGATGGTGGAGAGCCGGTGGGCAATCACCAGGGTGGTGCGGCCCTGAGAGACTTCTCGAATCTCTTGCTGGATGACCCGTTCCGACTCCGAATCCAGGGATGAGGTGGCTTCATCGAACACCATGATGCTTGGCCGTTTGAGCAAGGCCCTGGCGATGGCCACGCGCTGCTTTTCCCCGCCCGAGAGTTTCAAGCCGCGCTCCCCAACCATCGTCTCCAGGCCATCGGGCAGCTTGTCGATCAGCGCCCCCAGGTGGGCCGCCCGGGCAGCCTCCACGACCTCCTCTGGCGCCGCATCTGGCCGGCCATAGCGAATGTTGTAGGCCAGCGTGTCATTGAAGAGCACCGTGTCCTGGGGGACGATGCCGATGGCCTTGCGCAGGGAGGCCTGGGTGACGGTGTCGATGGGCTGACCATCAATCAGGATTCGGCCTGCATCCGGGTCGTAGAAACGATAGAGCAGCCGCGAGAGCGTGGACTTTCCAGCGCCGGAGGAGCCCACCACGGCGGTGGTTCGTCCAGCCGGCAGGCGAATCGACAGGCCATCAAAAATGGGTCGCCGGGCATCGTAGGCGAAACGAACCGAATCGAAGGCCACCTCACCCTGAGCCACCACCAAGGCCTGGGCCTCTGGCCGATCGGCCACCTCACGGTTCTGGGCCAGCAGCGCAAACAGCCGTTCCATGTCCACCACGCTCTGCTTGATCTCCCGATAGAGCACGCCCAGAAAATTCAGGGGGATGTAGAGCTGGATGAGGAATGCGTTGACCAGCACGAGGTCGCCCAGCGTCATCGTGCCCGCCTGAACACCCGCCACCGCCTGCCAGACCATCAGGGTCACGGCCACGGCAATGATCAAACTCTGGCCCACATTGAGAACCGACAAGGAGGTCTGGCTTCGAATGGCAGCCTCCTGCCAATTCAAGAGGCTCTTGTCGTAACGGGCAGCCTCAAAGGCCTCGTTGTTGAAGTACTTGACCGTCTCGTAATTGATCAAGGAATCGATGGCCCGCGCGTTGGCCCGCGAGTCGAGCTCGTTCATCTCACGGCGGAAATGGGTGCGCCACTCGGTCACCAGAATGGTGAAGGCCACATAGGCCACCAGTGCGGTCAGGGTGATGAGGGCAAAGATCGGCTCGTAGTGGTAGGCCAGCCAGCCCGTGACCAGCAAGACCTCCACCAGGGTGGGCACCACACTGTAGAGGGTGAAGTTCACCAGGGTGCCCACACCGCGAGAGCCCCGTTCAATGTCGCGGGTCAGGCCGCCGGTCTGGCGCTCCAGGTGGAACCGCATCGAGAGGCTGTGCAGGTGCCGGAACACGCGCAGGGAGATGTCTCGCACGGCACCCTGGGTGACCCGAGCAAACACGACCTCCCGCAGCTCATTGAAGAAGGTGGCCGCAAGCCGCATGAGGCCATAACCCACGATAAGGCCAACGGGCAGGGCGAGCATGGCCGTGCTGGGATTGGCCAGGCCATCGACAATCTCTTTGAGCACCACCGGGACGCCCACATTGGCCACCTTGGCCAGGAGCATCGCGCACAGTGCCACCACGATGCGAATCCGATAGGCCAGCAAATACGGCAGCAGGGTGCGAATCACCGGCCACGTGCCCTGCGGCGCTGTGGGCGGCGGCGGGAAACGGGCCGCCAGGGTGGGGTCGAACGGCGGGGCGCTATTGGTGTGGTGTCTCATGGGGCTTTCATTCTAGTGAGGCGGCGGGGGCACAGATGCAATCCAGCCCTCGAGTGGGTCGAGGTTGTCGGGAAGGCCAAATCCCGGTGTGCGCGCGGCCAACACGGCCTGCACTGCACAGAGCAGGGCATCGAGTAGGTCTGCACTGCCCTCCTCCACCAGCAAAGACCACCAGGCTGCATCGGCCTTCACATGCAGGCCCAGGCCAAGCCGATCCTCCACCAAGGCAGACACAATCGCCGCGCGCTGCAGGCGGCGCTCGGCCGTTTGTTTGGCGGGGCTGTCGCTCTTGTAAGAAGCCTTGGTGATCTGCCGCGCCAAATGGCCCGGGTAGGCCTCCAGGGCAATGCGCGCATCGGAGGGAAAGTCTTCCAAGGCACACGCCCTGGGCCATTGGTGGGCGGGGCACCACAGGCCAGCGGCCAGCAGCAGGGGCGCGCCCGTCTGCATCATCCAGGCCACTGGCGGATTGGTCCAACGCATGGCCGGGCTCGAGCCGGCGAGCCGGTCGACGCGGCGCCATGCAAACTTCTGCCCGACGGGCCGGGCCTGACACCACTGCCGAAAACGGTCTCGCAACGCTTCACGAGGCTGCCGCCCAAAGAATTCGACAAAGCCGGGCCAGTCGGTGGGCCAGCCGCTCGCCTCAATCAGGCTGCGGGGCTGGCCAAAGGGAAGGTCGAAGCCCCCGAGCCAAGGCCCCGGGCGCTCAAGAAAGGTCGCGAAGTCCGAGAGACTGGCCAAGGCTGCCATGTCGAGAAGTTCGAGTCGATCGGCACCGCCGGCCGCCGCGGCAGACCAGGCCATGGCGGCCACTGTGATGGGCTTTCGACGTGTTGGGGCGCAACTGAAGTCGACCCCAAAGACAAGCCTCATGTCTGCCGGGTCACCAATTGACGAATGGCCTCGGCATTGGTCCATGAGAAACAGGTCTCGGCTGCGGCCCGCCAGTCGAGCCATTGATGCCGCAGGTGCTCACGGGGTGAGAGCTGAACGGGCTGTTCCGACGGCACCATGAGGGAGAGCACGTGTTCGGTGTTGTGTGTCACACCGGGGGCATATCGGTGCCGCCAGTGGGCAAAGATCTCGAAGACCTGGGTGAACTCCCAGTCATCGAAGCGATCCGTGGGACAGTCGATGCCGGTCTCCTCCCAGACCTCCCTGCGGGCCGCCTCCAACACCGGCTCATTGGGCGCATCGAGACTGCCGGTGACCGACTGCCAAAAGCCTGGATGGTCTGCACGCTCGAGCAACAAGATCCGGTGCTGATGGTCGTGAATGACCACCAAGACAGACTCCGGCACCTTCCAAGGCCGATCGGCCGTCATGCCTGCAACATGCCGCGGGCCGCCAGCAGGGCCGTGAGCGCCACCGCAAAGGTCATGATCAGCACAAACCCAAAGATGGCGGCCGACAACATGCGGGCCGCCTCCACCTCTGAGGACTCCCCGATGGCCATGAGTCGTCTGGCATGAAAGGCTGGCACCGCCGCCACCGAGGCCCAGACCGAGGCCACCGGCACCCAGCCATATAAGCCCGCCAAGGCCAGCAGAAAGCTGGCCACATACACCGTGAGCGCGGCCTGGCGCGTGGCCTGTGAACCAAGCTGCGAGAGAAAGAGTTGATGACCCATCATGACCACCCCCAGCACCAGGGCAAAGACCATGCTGGCCCGCGTTGGGCCGGCTGAAAAGATGCCGTGGACGCCCGTGACGATGATGGCCGACCAGCCGAAACGGCCCAGCATCTGCACGGGCCGAGGCCAGCCCTGAATATCCTCAAGCCAGGCCTTCGCATATCGACGCACCAGCAACTGCCCAACGAACAGGCAGCCCACGATGAGCAGGGCCAGAGGCCAGGGGCCGGTGAAGGAGGCCGGATTCTCTGATGCCAGCCAGGCCGTGGAGAGTCCCAGGACGACTGCCAAGGGTCCGTACGCCAGGGCGCGGCGGTGACCGATGGCAGTGGGGCTGATCATGCGACGACTTTGGGCGCCTCGCGAAGCCGGATGTGAAGCTCCCGCATCTGTTTTTCGTCTGCAGCAGACGGAGCCTGCGTGAGCAGGCACTGGGCCCGCTGGGTTTTCGGAAAGGCAATGACGTCTCGAATCGAATCCGCACCGGTCATGAGGGTGACGAGTCGGTCGAGGCCAAAGGCCAGACCCCCATGCGGGGGTGCACCGTACCGCAGGGCATCGAGCAAGAACCCAAACTTGAGCTCAGCCTCCTCGGCGCCGATCTGCAGGGCCCGGAAGACCTTGGATTGCACCTCTTCTCGATGGATACGAATAGAGCCGCCACCCAGCTCCCAGCCGTTGAGCACCATGTCGTAGGCCTTGGCCAGGCAGGCACCGGGGTCCGACGCGAGGAGGTCTTCATGGCCGTCCTGGGGCGCCGTGAAGGGATGGTGAACGGCGGACCATCGGCCAGACTCCTCGTCGAATTCGAACATGGGGAAATCCACCACCCACAGAGGCTGCCAGCCAGCCGTAAACAAGCCCTGCGCGCGGCCGAAGTCGCTCAGGCCAATCTTCAAACGCAAGGCGCCCATGGCATCGTTGACCACCTTGGCCTTGTCGGCACCGAAGAAAATGATGTCGCCCGAGGTGGCACCGGTTCGAGCGAGGATGGCCGCCAGGGCCTGGTCGTGAATGTTCTTGGTGATCGGGGACTGCAGGCCCTCTCGGCCTGCGTCAATGTCGTTGACCTTGATCCAGGCAAGCCCCTTGGCGCCATAGATCTTCACGAACTCGGTGAAGGCATCGATGTCTCCTCGGCTCAGTGCGGCACCACCCGGCACACGAATGGCCACCACACGGCCATTGGCAAGGTTCGCAGGCTCTGAGAACACCTTGAAGTCGACATCGCGCATGGCATCGGTAAGCTCGGTGAAGGCCAGCGACACCCGCAGGTCGGGCTTGTCAGACCCAAAACGCTGCATGGCCTCGGCATACGGCATCACCGCGAACGGGTTGGGCAAGGCCACGCCAAGGTTGTCGGCGAAGACCTCCCGAATCATCGACTCAAAGAGGCTGCGGATCTCGATCTCCGTCATGAAGGAGGTCTCGCAGTCGATCTGGGTGAACTCGGGCTGACGGTCTGCCCGCAGGTCTTCGTCCCGGAAGCATTTGGTGATTTGGTAGTAGCGGTCGAAGCCCGCAACCATCAGGAGTTGCTTGAAGAGTTGGGGCGACTGCGGAAGGGCAAAGAACGAGCCCGCGTGAACCCGAGACGGCACCAGATAATCTCGCGCGCCCTCGGGGGTGGACTTGGTGAGCATGGGCGTCTCAATGTCGACAAAGCCCTGGGCATCCAGGAAGCGACGCACGCCCATGGCCACCTTGTACCGAAGCCGCAGGTTGTGCTGCATCACCGGCCGGCGAAGGTCGAGCACCCGATGGGTGAGCCGTGTCGTCTCGGAAAGATGCTCATCATCGAGTTGGAAGGGTGGTGTGACAGACGGATTCAAGATCTCCAACTCGCGGCAGAGCACCTCAATGCCGCCACTGCGCATGTTGGCATTGACCGTGCCCTCTGGACGCCGACGAACCAGGCCCGAAATTCGCACACAGAACTCATTTCGGAGCGACTCTGCCAAGGCGAAGACCTCGGCCCGGTCGGGGTCGCAGACCACCTGGGCGATGCCGTCGCGGTCGCGCAGGTCGATGAAGATCACCCCACCATGGTCGCGCCGCCGATGCACCCAGCCACAGAGGGTCACGGTCTGGTCGAGTTGGTCGAGGTCGAGGGTTCCGCAGTAATGAGTCCGCATGGCGATCAGGGCTTCGTAGAAGTGGGGCGCAGGAGCGCACTGGTCTGGGCCGCGGCCGGCGGCACGGTTCCCATGGAGACCACATATTTCAGGGCCGCATCCACGGGGATGCTCAAGGGGATGACATCGCCCTTGGGCATCATCAGGAAAAATCCAGAGGTGGGGTTGGGCGTGGTCGGCACATAGACACTCACGCAATCTGGGGGCAGCAGCGAGGCCACCTCGTGGCTGGGCGAGCCCGTGACGAAGGCAATCGTCCAGGCGCCGGGACGCGGGTACTGGACCAGCACGGCCTGACGAAAGGCCTGTCCGTTGGGCGCAAGGATGGTGTCACTGACCTGCTTCACAGAGGAGTAGATGGACCGCACCAAGGGGATGCGGGCCAAGAGGGCCTCCCAGAGGGTGACCACCCGGCGGCCCAGCAGGTTTGCCGCCAGCACGCCCGTGACGAAGACCACCAGGGCCACGGCCACCACCCCAAAGCCTGGGATGTCCACCCCAAAGAGGGCCTTGGGGCTCAGGGCGATGGGCAGCACGCTGTCGAGCGTATTGACGACAAAGCCAAGCACCCAAACGGTGATGCCAATCGGAAGCCAGATCAGCAATCCAGTGATGAAATAGCGTTTGAACATAGGATCTTCGAACAAAAAAAACGCCGCAAAAGCGGCGTTTTGAACCGGATACTAAGTGTACTCGGCTTAGAACGGGATGTCGTCGTCAAGGTCGTCGAAGCCAGAGGCCTTGCCGCCCGAGCGGCCTTGGCCTGAACTGGGGCTCGAGGGCATGTCATCCGACGGGGCCCCTTGGCCACCACCCCCACCACCGCCACCGCCACCGCCTTCACGGCCACCGAGCAGTTGCATCTGGTCGGCCACAATCTCGGTGGTCTGACGCTCTTGGCCTTGCTGATCCTGCCACTTGCGCGTGCGCAGCCGACCCTCGACATAGACCGGCCGACCCTTCTTCAGGTACTCGCCTGCAATCTCTGCAAGCCGGCCAAAGAAGACGACGCGATGCCATTCCGTGTCCTCCTTCATGTCGCCGCTCGACTTGTCCTTGTAGCGGGATGTCGTGGCAATCGAGACATTGGCAATGGCGCCACCGTCTGGGGAGTACCGGACCTCTGGGTCTCTGCCCAGGTTGCCCATGAGAATGACTTTGTTCACTGATGCCATGCAAATGCTCCTTGAAATAAAAAAGGGCCACCACCCTAACGGGGTGGCTGCGGGCCGACTATCCGACGGCCGATGGACGATCGAACGAGGCCCGACGCGACCCGATCTCTCTGAGACCCAGGGCGACCACGAGCCAGAATAACAAGATCAAGAGGCAGACCATGAAGATGCCGGCGACCCCGTGCCGACCGGCCACCCAGCCCCCCATGGCGCCGCCCACAAACAAGCCCAATGACTGGGCGGTTGTGTAGAGGCCCAAGGCCATGCCACGAGACTGCTGGGGTGCCACACGAGACACCCAGGACGGCAGCAGGGCCTCCAGCAAATTAAAGCCCACCATGAACACCCAAATGGCAAGTAACCAGTGCCACATGGCACCCGCCCCCAGGAAGACACTCATGGCCGTCATGAGCACCCCAATGCCCAGCAAGAAGGCAAACCGAAAACGACCCTTGCGCTCGGCCCAGAAGACAATCGGAACCATTGCCGCGAAAGACAAGAGGAGCAGCGGCAAATAGACCATCCAGTGGTCGGCCAGGGGCAGGCCCTGACTGTCGAGGCCCAGCGGAATGGCCACGAACATGGCCGTCTGGACCGCCATCATCGAAAAAATGCCCACGTGCAGGCGGTTGAGCTGCCCCAGCCGCAGCAGGTCGGCCACACGCAGACCCGGCCCGCCCAGGGCGCAGCCCACCTTGGCCGCAGGCGGAATGCGCCAGACCACCAGACAAGCTGCTCCGGCAAGAGAGGCCGTGAGCAGGAAGAGTCCAGACAGTCCGTAGTGCCCAAAGACCACGGGTGCCAGCACCAGAGAGATCGCAAAGGACAGGCCAATCGCACCGCCGACCATCGCCATGGCCCGGGCCCGAACCTCGTCACGGGTGAGGTCTGCCAGAAAGGCGCTCACTGCTGCAGAGACCGCACCAGCACCCTGAATGGCTCGGGCCACCACCAAGGCCTCAATCGTGGGGGCCACGGCTGCCAGCAGGCTTCCGGCGGCAAAGACCAGAAGCCCAAAAATGATCACCGGCTTGCGGCCCAATCGGTCGGAGGCCATGCCAAATGGAATCTGAAGGGCCGCCTGGGTGAGCCCATACACACCCAAGGCCAGTCCCACGAGGGCCGGGTCTGTCCCGCCCGGGAGGTCGCGCGCACCAACAGCCATGACGGGCAGCATGAGAAAGAGGCCCAGCATGCGCAGGCCAATCACGCTGGAGAGGGACAGGCTGGCCCGACGCTCGGCTGGGGTTAGCGCAAGGGGTGCATCGGCTTGAACAGACATCGTTCGCTATAGTAGTTGATTGACCTTTTGGCACGCCCCATGACAGACAGTCGTTTCATTCGCGTCAGAGGTGCCCGAACCCACAACCTCAAGGGCATCGACCTCGACATTCCCCGAGATGCCTTCGTGGTGATCACAGGGGTGTCTGGGTCTGGCAAATCATCGCTGGCCTTTGACACCCTCTATGCGGAGGGCCAGCGTCGCTACGTGGAATCGCTCTCCCCGTATGCCCGGCAGTTCCTGCAGTTGATGGAACGTCCAGATGTCGACCTCATCGAGGGGCTCTCACCAGCCATTGCCATCGAGCAAAAGGCCAACAATCACAACCCTCGGTCCACCGTGGGCACCGTGACAGAAATCGCCGACTACCTTCGCCTCCTTTTTGCAAGGGCCGGCACGCCGCACTGCCCTGAGCACCCCTCGCGACGACTGGCCGCCCAGACCTTGACCCAAATGGTGGACCAACTGCTCGAGCAGCCCGCCGAGAACAAGGTCAGCCTGCTGGCCCCCATTCAAATGCAGCGGGCCGGTGACCTGCATCCGGTCATCGATGGCCTTCGTGCCCAAGGCTTTGTTCGGGTGCAGGTGCAGGTGGGAGACGGCCCCATCGAAGACCATGTCTTGGATGCCATGCCTGCCTGGCCAAGCCACCTGCCCATCAGCCTGTGGGTGGTGGTCGACCGGCTCAAGGTCAAGCCCACCAGTCGGGAGCGGCTGAGCGAATCGTTGGAGACCGCCATGCGGCTGGGCCGCGACCAGGCCCTGGCCATCTGTGAGCCTCCCACAGACACCGGGGCCACTGAACGGCTCCGTCTCTCGCCACACCTGGCCTGCCCAGACTGTGGCCACACCCCCGGGCCATTGGAGCCGAACCTGTTCTCATTCAATTCCCCGGCAGGGGCCTGCCCCACCTGCGACGGCCTGGGCGAGGAGACCTGCTTCGATCCCGAGCGAATTGTGCAATTCCCGCACCTGTCGCTCGCCTCTGGAGCCATTGCGGGCTGGGACCAGCGCAATGCCTTTGCCTGGTCCATCCTGCAGAGCCTTGCCGAACAAGAGGGCATTGACCTCGACGCACCGTATGAATCCCTGCCGCCCAAGGTCCAGGACCTCCTGCTGCATGGGTCTGGTGAGCGCAGCCTGGCCCTGCGCTACCCACTGGACCGTGGCCGAAGTGTGGTGAAGCAGGAGCCCTTCGAGGGGATTCTCCCCAACCTTGCACGTCGATGGTTGGAGACCGACAACGCGGCCGTCCGAGAGGAACTCTCCAAGCTGCGCAAGACCCGGACCTGCAGTGCCTGTGGAGGGAGTCGGCTTCGGGCCGAGGCGCGGGCCGTGCGTGTGGGCGAGCCAGGCCATGACACCGATCTGCCCAGCCTGCTGGCCATGCCACTGCAGGCGGTGCATGACAGCCTGGGCTGTCTCGAGCTCAAGGGTGTGCATGCCGCCGTGGGCGAGCGACTCCTGGGCGAAATCCAGTCGAGGCTCTCTTTTCTAATCGATGTCGGGCTCTCTTACCTCAGCCTCGACCGGGGCGCCTCCACGCTTTCTGGCGGAGAGTCTCAACGCATTCGGCTCGCCAGCCAGATTGGTGCGGGGCTCAGTGGCGTGCTCTATGTCTTGGATGAGCCGTCCATCGGACTTCACCAGCGCGACAACGACCGCCTCCTGGCCACCCTTCGCCGACTCCAGTCGCTGGGGAATTCCGTGGTCGTGGTCGAGCACGACGAGGACGCCATTCGTGCAGCCGACATGGTGGTGGACATGGGGCCCGGTGCCGGGGTGCATGGCGGGGAAATTGTGGCCCAAGGCAGCCCCAAAGAGATCATGGCCACGGCGGGCTCGCTCACCGGCGACTACCTCGCAGGCCGCCGAGGAATTGACCTGCCCCGACACCGCAAGCCGCCGGGTGAGCGGGCCATTCGGATTCGAGGTGCGCGAGGCCACAACCTTCGCAACCTGCATGTGGACATTCCCATGGGGCTCATGGTCTGTGTCACCGGCGTCTCCGGCAGCGGAAAGTCCACCCTCATCAACGAGACCCTTGCACTGGCGGCTGCCCAGGTCATCAATGGCGCCCGGGCCCAGCCCGCGCCGGTGGATGCCGTTGAGGGCCTGGAGCATGTCGAGCGCCTGGTCTGTGTCGACCAGAGTCCCATTGGTCGAACCCCCAGGAGCAATCCCGCGACCTACACCGGCCTCTTCACCCCCATTCGAGAGCTCTTCGCAGGCTCGGCCACGGCCCGCGAGCGCGGCTACGACAGCGGCCGTTTCTCCTTCAATGTCAAAGGCGGCCGCTGCGAGGCCTGCCAGGGCGACGGACTTGTGAAGGTGGAAATGCACTTCCTGCCGGACCTCTTCGTGCCCTGCGATGTCTGCCGCGGGAGCCGATACAACCGCGAAACGCTGGACGTCCGCTACCGGGGCAAGACCATTGCCGAGGTGCTGAGCCTCACGATTGAAGAGGCTCGGCAGTTCTTCGCGGCCATCCCCGCCGTGGCCCGGCGGCTCGACACCCTGGCCGAGGTGGGCCTGGGCTATCTGCGACTGGGCCAGAGTGCGACTTCACTGTCGGGTGGCGAGGCCCAGCGCATCAAGCTTGCCTGCGAGTTGAGCAAGCGAGAGACGGGCAAGACCCTCTACCTGCTCGATGAGCCCACCACCGGCCTTCACTTCCACGACACCGCACTGCTGCTGAAGTTGCTCGGGCAATTGCGCGACGCTGGCAACACCGTGGTGATCATTGAGCACAACCTCGATGTCATCAAGGTCGCAGACTGGGTCATTGATCTCGGGCCCGACGGGGGCATGGAGGGTGGGCAGGTCATGGCCCAGGGCACACCCGAGGACATCGCAGCCCACCCGGAGAGCAAGACGGGCCACTACCTGGCCCGCCTCTTCAAGCCGGCGTCAGTTCACCAGTCCGCGGCCTAGCACCGCCAACTGGCCATCGGTACCTGGCCTGGCCACCACGAACTCGCCCATCGACACCGAACTGCCCGTGAGGGCCGAGATCACGACCTGATGGGTCACCCAGACCTCGAGGCCGGTTTGAATCTGGGCGGCAACGGCTCGGGCCTCGGCCAGTTGGGCGTCTCGATTGCCATGGCCCTGGAAGAATGAGTTGAGCGCTGTCCATGGCTCCACACGCACCCGAGGGCCGAAGGCAGCCCGCGCGGTGTCCAGGCAGCGGCACCATTGACTCGACCGCACCCGTGTGGGACGCAAGCCCTGCGACTGCATCCACCGTCCGAACCGCTCCGACTGGGCCAGGCCCTCGCGGGAAAGATTGCGCTGGGTGCTGCAGTCGTCCACTCGAAAGGAGGGCGGATCTCCAAAGCCGGGCTCGGTCTCGGCATGCCGCATGAGAATGACCACGCCTGGCTCACGCAGCGCTGCCAAAAGACGCTCATCCACGCTGCCCACGGCCGGCACAGACCAGCCGAAGGCAAAAGCCAAAAGTATCCAAATCGAGTTTGCTAATCTCATGTCATGACCACGATCTCTGCGCACCTCCACCGGGACACCGGCTGCATCACGACCCTGAGCAACGGACGCCACACCTGGGCATCCGATGTGCCCACCACCTATGGCTCACACGATGCCGCACCCGACCCGCACGACCTGCTGGATTCGTCGCTGGCGGCCTGCACCGTGCTCACGCTTGAACTCTACCTGCGGCGCAAGGCCGATTGGAAGGTTGACCGCATCCGATGTGAGGTGGAACGACTGGCCGAAACCAAGTCAGCCGACGGCCAGGTTCGATACCAAGTGCGCCGTGCCATCGAGGTCACGGGCGACCTCACGGCCGAGCAGCACGACCGGCTCATTGAGATCGCCAACAAGTGCCCCATCCACCGCCTCATGACCGGCAGCATCGAGATTGAAACCATCGTGCGCGACCCATCTGCCGATGCGCCGCGCAGCAGCCCCGCCTAGCGGGGGAGGTCGGAGCGGCCCATGAGGAATTCATCCACGGCCCGGGCCGCCTGGCGGCCTTCTCGAATGGCCCAGACCACCAGAGACTGACCCCGGCGCATGTCGCCCGCTGCAAAAACCTTGGGCACGCCCGTCACATAGGCCTTCTCGCCCTCGGTGGCCGCCTTGGCATTGCCGCGGGCGTCCTGATCCACGCCAAAGGCCTCCAAGATCGAACCCACGGGGGAGACAAAGCCCATGGCCAGCAGCACGAGGTCGGCCGGAAGCACCCGCTCGGTGCCGGGCACCTCCTGCATTTTTCCGTCCTTCCAGGCCACCTCACAGGCCTGCAGGCCCACCACGCGGCCGTTTTCGCCAATGAATGATTTGGTGGCCGTGGCAAAGGCCCGCTCGCAGCCCTCCTGGTGGCTCGACGAGGTGCGCAGCTTGGTGGGCCAGTAGGGCCAGACCAGGGCCTTGTTCTCGTGCTCGGGGGGCATGGGCATGAGCTCGAACTGGGTGACGCTCTTGGCACCATGCCGATTGCTGGTGCCCACGCAGTCAGAGCCAGTGTCACCCCCGCCGATGACAATCACATGCTTGCCATCTGCGCGAATCTGTTTCGGGAAGGGGTCGCCCGCATTGACCTTGTTCTGCATCGGCAGAAACTCCATGGCGAAGTGCACGCCGTCGAGCTCACGGCCAGGCACGGGAAGGTCGCGAGGCTGCTCGGCACCGCCGGCCAGCACCACTGCATCGAATTCCTCGAGCAGGGCCTTGGGCGAGATGGTCTCTTTGGCCCAGTTGGTGACCTTGGTGTCCTTGGGAAGGTCGGCCACCAGCACGCTGGTTCGGAAGACCACACCCTCGGCCTCCATCTGTGCGACCCGCCGATCGATGTGGAGCTTCTCCATTTTGAAGTCGGGAATGCCATAACGAAGTAACCCGCCAATGCGATCATTCTTCTCCAACACCACCACATCGTGGCCTGCACGGACGAGCTGCTGGGCAGCGGCCAGGCCGGCCGGCCCGGAGCCCACCACGGCCACTCGACGGCCTGTCTTGTGTGCGGCTGGTCGGGGCACCACCCAGCCCTCGACCCAGCCGCGATCGATGATCGCGTGCTCGATCGACTTGATGCCCACTGCGTCGTCGTTGTAGTTCAGGGTGCAGGCGGCCTCGCATGGCGCTGGGCAGATGCGGCCGGTGAACTCAGGAAAGTTGTTGGTCGAGTGCAGCACCTCCAGGGCAGCCTGCCACTGGTGCCGATAGACCAGGTCGTTAAAGTCGGGAATGATGTTGTTGACCGGACAGCCATTGTTGCAAAACGGAATGCCGCAGTCCATGCAGCGCGCCGCCTGTGCGCTGGCCTGCTCGGGTGCCAGGCCAATGACAAACTCTTTGTAGTGCTTGAGCCGGCTCGTCGGGGCCTCATAGCCCTCCTCGATTCGCTCGAGCTCTAGGAATCCCGTTGCTTTTCCCATGATGTGTCCTTGAGGGTGGTTCAGACGCCAACCGGCTGTTGTGAGGATGTCGCTGCAGCCTGACGGGCATGAATTTCAGCTAGGGCCCGCTTGTACTCCGCCGGGAAGACCTTTACAAAACGGGCCCTGGCCTTGGGCCAGTCATCGAGGATGTCCCGGGCCCGGGCGCTGCCCGTCCAACGCAGGTGGTCCTCGAGAAGACGACGCAGTTGTTGCTCGTCCGTCATGCCACGGTGCCAAATAGCCAGGTCGATGGTCTTCTTCTGGTCTGCATCCGAGAGCACAGGCTCGAGCTGCACCATGGCCATGTTGCAGCGGCTGGCAAAGGTGCCGTCTTCATCGAAGACATAGGCAATGCCGCCCGACATGCCCGCCGCAAAATTGCGGCCCGTCTGGCCCAGCACCGCGACGGTACCGCCGGTCATGTATTCGCAGCCATGGTCGCCGGTGCCCTCGATCACCGCGGTGGCTCCCGAGAGCCGAACTGCAAAACGCTCTCCCGCCACGCCACGGAAGAAGGCTTCGCCGGAGGTGGCGCCATAGAGCACCGTGTTGCCCACCACGATGTTCTCGTGGGCGGCACCTCGGAACTCGATGGACGGCCTCACCACGATGCGGCCACCCGAGAGGCCCTTGCCGGTGTAGTCGTTGGCATCGCCAATGAGATAGAGGGTGATGCCCTTGGCGAGGAAGGCCCCGAAAGACTGGCCACCCACACCCTCGAGCTGGATGTGAATGGTGTCGTCTGGCAGGCCATCGGGATGCCGACGGATGAGTTCGCCCGAGAGCATGGCGCCCACGGTGCGATTCACATTTCGGGCCTGCTCGATGAAGTGCACCTTCTCGCCGCGTTCAATGGCTGCGCGTGACTTTGTGATGAGGACTTGGTCGAGGGCCTTCTCGAGGCCATGGTCTTGGCGAGACAGGTGGCGACGG
Organism: Hahnella aquatica (SeqCode); assembly: GCF_965194505.1. Taxonomy (GTDB): domain Bacteria; phylum Pseudomonadota; class Gammaproteobacteria; order Burkholderiales; family Burkholderiaceae_A; genus Hahnella; species Hahnella aquatica. The sequence goes on from NZ_OZ239144.1 coordinate 1,733,213, forward strand.
CTGTTCTCATCGGCACCCTCGGGCACCGCGAACAGGCGGGCGAAGTCAAGGCCCTTGGCCTTCCAATGCTCAATGCCCTTGCGGGTGTCGAGCAGGTCCACGCGGCCCACCAAATCCTCGAAGCGGGCAATGCCCAGCTGGGCCATGATCTGCCGCACCTCCTCGGCCACGAAGAAGAAGAAGTTCACCACATGCTCGGGCTTGCCCTGGAAGCGCTTGCGAAGCACTGGGTCTTGGGTGGCCACGCCCACCGGGCAGGTGTTGAGATGGCACTTGCGCATCATGATGCAGCCCTCAACCACCAGGGGTGCCGTGGCAAAGCCCATTTCGTCAGCACCCAGCAGGGCGGCAATGACAACATCGCGGCCGGTCTTCATCTGGCCATCGGCCTGAACCCGAATGCGGTCGCGCAGCCCGTTGAGCACGAGGGTCTGCTGGGTTTCGGACAGGCCAATCTCCCAGGGAGATCCTGCATGCTTGATCGAGGACAAGGGCGAGGCGCCTGTTCCACCGTCGTGGCCTGCAATGACCAGGTGGTCTGCCTTGGCCTTGGCCACGCCCGCGGCGACCGTGCCGACCCCCACCTCCGAGACCAGCTTGACCGAGATGTCGGCCTGGGTGGCCACGTTCTTGAGGTCGTGAATGAGTTGGGCCAGGTCTTCGATCGAGTAAATATCGTGGTGGGGCGGTGGCGAGATGAGGCCCACACCTGGCACCGAATGGCGAAGGGTTCCGATGTACTCGGAGACCTTGCCACCGGGAAGCTGGCCGCCCTCACCGGGCTTGGCCCCCTGGGCCATCTTGATCTGGACCTGATCGGCCGAGACCAGGTACTCCGTGGTCACCCCGAAACGGCCGGAGGCCACCTGCTTGATTTTCGAGCGCAGGCTGTCGCCCTCCTCGAGGGGGTAGTCCGATTCAATCTGGGCTGCGCCCAGCACATCCGACAAGGTTGTGCCCGCCTTGATTCGGATGCCCTTTAATTCTTCGCGGTAGCGGCGCTTGTCCTCCCCGCCCTCGCCCGTGTTGGACTTTCCACCGATTCGGTTCATCGCCACGGCCAGCGTGGAATGGGCCTCGGTTGAGATAGAGCCCAGGGACATGGCACCCGTTGCAAAGCGCTTGACGATCTCTGCTGCGGGCTCAACCTCCTCGAGCGGAATGGCCTTGTTGGGGTCGACACGAAACTCGAAGAGCCCACGCAGGGTCATGTGGCGACGGCTCTGATCGTTGATGATCTGGGCGTACTCCTTGAAGGAGGAGAAATTGCCCGAACGCGATGCATGCTGCAGCTTGGCAATGGCATCGGGTGTCCACATGTGGGCCTCGCCCCGCACGCGCCAGGCATACTCGCCGCCCGTGTCGAGCATGGTGGCCAACAAGGGGTCGGCGCCAAAAGCCGCCTGGTGGGTTCGGATGGCCTCTTCGGCCATCTCGAAGATGCCAATGCCTTCCACCGTGGTCGGCGTGCCGGTGAAGTAGCGGTCGATCGTGACCGTGTTGATGCCAATGGCCTCGAAGATCTGGGCCCCGCAGTAGGACATGTAAGTGGAGATGCCCATCTTGGACATGACCTTGGCCAGGCCTTTGCCAATCGCCTTGATGTAGTTGGCGATGGCCTTGTCGGCGCTCAGGTCACCCGAGAGCTCGGCATGGATGTCCACGATGGTCTCCATGGCCAGATACGGGTGGACCGCCTCTGCGCCATAGCCTGCAAGCACTGCGAAGTGATGGACCTCGCGGGCCGAGCCCGTTTCGACCACCAGGCCGGCGGAGGTTCGACGGCCTTCACGCACGAGATGCTGGTGAATGGCCGACAGGGCCAAGAGCGCAGGAATGGCCACCCGTGTAGGACCGACCGCACGGTCGCTGATGAGGAGAATGTTTGCGCCTGCGGTGATGGCCTCCATGGCCTCGGCGCAGAGCGTGGCCAGGCGCGCTTCCACGCCCTCCTTGCCCCAGGCCACCGGGTAGGTGATGTCGATGACCTGGCTGCGAAACTTTCCACGGGTGTGCTGCTCGATGTCGCGAAGCCTGCGCATGGCGGCGAAGTCGAGGATGGGCTGACTCACCTCGAGCCGCAGCGGCGGGTTGACCTGGTTGATGTCGAGCAGGTTGGGCTTTGGCCCGATGAAGGAGTTGAGCGACATGACAATCGCCTCACGAATCGGGTCGATCGGCGGATTCGTGACCTGGGCAAACAACTGCTTGAAGTAGTTGTAGAGCGGCTTGTTGCGATCGGACAGCACCGCCAGGGGCGAGTCGTTGCCCATGGAGCCCACCGCCTCTTCTCCAGCCTGGGCCATGGGCGCCATCAGGAACTTGAGGTCTTCCTGGCTGTAGCCAAAGGCCTGCTGTCGGTCGATGAGCGAGACCGCATGGGCCTCGGGCGCATTGCCCACCTCAGGCGCCAGCGCATGGAGCTCCACCCGAACGTTGTCAATCCATTGCTTGTAGGGCCGTGACTTCGAGAGGCTGGCCTTGAGCTCCTCGTCGTGGATCATGCGGCCCTGGTCGAGGTCGATGAGAAACATCTTGCCGGGCTGCAGGCGCCATTTGCGAACAATCTTGCTCTCGGGCACGGGCAGCACGCCCGACTCTGAGGCCATGATCACGAGATCGTCGTCGGTGATGCAGTAGCGCGAGGGCCGCAGGCCGTTGCGGTCGAGGGTCGCACCAATCTGCCGGCCATCGGTGAACACAATGGAGGCAGGGCCATCCCAGGGCTCCATCATGGCCGCGTGGTATTCGTAAAACGCTCGGCGGCCTTCATCCATGGTGGTGTGCTGCTCCCATGGCTCTGGGATCATCATCATGACGGCGTGGGCCAGCGGATAGCCGGCAGCCACCAGCAGTTCCAGGCAGTTGTCGAAGGTGGCTGTGTCGGACTGGCCTGGAAAACTGATGGGGTAGAGCTTTTGAAGGTCGGCCCCCAGCACAGGAGACGCCATCACGCCCTCGCGGGCGCGCATCCAGTTGTAGTTCCCCTTGACCGTGTTGATCTCCCCGTTGTGGGCCACCATGCGGTAGGGGTGGGCCAGCGGCCACTCGGGGAAGGTGTTGGTGGAGAAACGTTGATGCACCAGGGCCAGGGCCGACTGACAGCGTGGGTCGGCAAGGTCTTTGTAGTAAATGCCGACCTGATCGGCCAGCAGCAAGCCTTTGTAGACAATCGTGCGGCTCGACATCGAGGGCACGTAGTACTCCTGGCCGTGCTGGAGTTGCAGCGATTGAATGGCACTGGAGGCCGTTTTGCGAATGACGTAGAGCTTGCGCTCCAGGGCGTCCTGCACCACGACATCGGCACCTCGGCCAATAAAAATCTGACGAATCAAGGGCTCTTTCGCGCGCACCCGCGGCGACATGGGCATGCCGGCATCCGTGGGCACATCGCGCCAGCCCAGCACCACCTGGCCCTCGGCTGCCACCGCCCGCTCTAGGGCCCGCTCACAGGCCAGGCGGGAGGCGTGCTCCTTCGGAAGGAAGACCATGCCAACCCCGTACTCGCCCGGTGGCGGGAGGGTGACGCCCTCTTTTTGCATCTCCTCGCGCAGATAGGCGTCGGGAATTTGAATCAGGATGCCGGCGCCATCGCCCATGAGGGCGTCCGCGCCCACCGCGCCTCGGTGGTCGAGGTTCTTGAGAATCAAGAGCCCCTGCTCAACGATGCTGTGCGACTTCTGGCCCTTGATGTGGGCCACAAAGCCCACACCACAGGCGTCGTGCTCATGGGCGGGGTTGTAGAGGCCGGCTGAAAACATGGGGTGCTCCCGAACGAAATGAATTTGAGGGGGCAATTATCCAGGGCCGGCCCATGGGGTGCAAAGGAAAAGGACCTCCAAACCCCTTCGAGGATGGATTTTAATTGGGGTCAGAACAAATAAAAGACGGCGAAAGCAACGCAGCCCATTAAATTAGGGACACATCAAAATTCGTGAGACTTGGATCCAATGGGGTCTTGCCCGCAGGGCGGCCACGCGGCCGCACGACCCAGGCCTCGCGCTCCTCGGCCGGCAGCCGCGTCCAGGCCTCTCGCCCCAGGAGCGGCCAGCCCATCGACAGGCCACGGGCCACCCCGTCGAGCACCCTGGGCGACAAAGGTTCTCGCAGCAGTCGCATAAATGCCGCCTCTCGCTCGAAAGGCGTGTTGCCCAGGGCCCAGTAACCCTGCACCGGCTTGATGTTCACGAATCGGGCGGGGGGTTGCTGGCCCGCGAGCAGCCCTGCACTCGACCATAGCCAGTCCAGGGGGTCCCCGCAGAGACCCGCCCGCACAGACTGCCAGGCCATCCAGACCAGGGCGTCGACCCCATGGGCCGACGGATCCACCCAGTAGCTTCGATACCGGCCCGCCCAGGGCGTCCCGGATCGTCGCCATCGGGCATTGAACCGCCGCACATAACGCCGGCCCACCTGCTGGACGACATCGGCCATGGCGCGGGGCCGTTGTGGCGTGACCAGCCAGTGGGCCTCACGGCCCACCACCGCCCAGCCATGCACAAAGAGACCCAGGCCCAAGGCGGCCTCAAAGAAAATCTGCTCGTAGGCCTCTCGGTCCTCCGCATCCAGGCAAAAAGAGGCGTCCCCGTGGCCCGACTGGGCCAGGTGGTAGCAGCGTCCGGCCACCACCTGACGAGGGCGCCGTGCCACTCCTGATCCTCAGGCGGCGAGCTGCTGGCTCTGGGCGATGGCCTGCGCAACCACCGGCGCGGGCACCGGCTGGAGGGCCGCATCGCCGAGACCCTTGAGCACGATGTAGCGCACCTGACCAGCCGCCGCTTTTTTGTCGTGGGCCATCCACGCCAGGTAGGCCTCGCTCGACCAATCCGGGGGCACCACGGGCAGGCCAGCGGCTGCCACCAGGCGCCGAATGCGATCTCGGTCGGCCACGGCCAATTGGCCCAACTGCTCCGACAGACAGGCCGCCATGACCATGCCACAGCCCACGGCCTCGCCATGAAGCCACTGGCCATAGCCCATGCCAGCCTCAATGGCATGGCCAAAGGTGTGGCCGAAATTTAGAATCGCGCGACGGCCAGACGACTCTCGCTCATCCTGTGCCACCACCATGGCCTTGATCTGACAAGACCGCTCGATCGCATGGGCCAGGGCTGCAGGGGCGCGGGCCCGCAGGGCGGGCATCTGCGCCTCGAGCCACTCAAAAAAGGCTCGGTCCAGGCTTGCGCCGTACTTGATGATCTCCGCCAGGCCCGCGGAGAGTTCCCGCTCGGGAAGGGTCTGCAGCACGGTCATGTCAATGAGCACGGCCTGCGGCTGGTAGAAGGCACCGATCATGTTCTTGCCCAGGGGATGATTCACCCCGGTCTTGCCGCCCACGGATGAATCCACCTGAGACAGCAAGGTGGTGGGCACCTGCACGAGGGCCACGCCACGCTGGTAACAGGCTGCGGCAAAGCCAGCCATGTCACCCACAACACCGCCGCCCAGGGCCACCACGGTGGCGCCCCGCTCCATCCGATGCTCCATCATGGCGTCGAAGACCGTGCCCAGCACCGCCATGGTCTTGTGGACCTCACCGTCCGGAAGCGTGATCAGGATGGGCTCCAAGCCCTCCTGCCGAAGCGTTGCCAAAAGGCGATCGGCATACAAAGGGCCCACGGTATCGTTGGTGACCACGGCCACCTGCCGGCCGGCCACGACCGAGCGCCACAGGCTGCCCTGGCCCAGAAGCCCCTCACCAATCCAGATGGGGTAGCTGCGATCACCCAAAGACACATTCACCGTGGCCATGAGGCCGGGCAAGGTTGTCGGGGAGCGTTGCTGGAACGTCTCTTTGTTCATGTCACGTCCTTTTCGGAGGGTGCGGCCAGGCCCTCGGCCACCAGCCGCGCTTCGATCTGGCCAAGCACCTGGGCCAAGGAGCCTTTGGTGCTCGAGACCACATGGTCTGCCAGGCCACGGTAGATCGGGTCGCGAACCGCATGCAATTCCTCAATTTTGGCGCGCGGATCGTCGGCCTGGGTGAGCAGGGGCCGGGATTGGTCAGTCTTCAAGCGCGTCCAGAGCAGCCGAGGGTCGGCCTCCAGGTAAATCACAAAGCCTTTGGAAAGGGCCTGCTGGTTTTCGGGCGCCATCGGGGCACCGCCCCCGGTGGTCACGATAAGGTCTTGTCGGGCCATGATCTCGTCGACCACTTTGGACTCCCGCCGCCGGAAACCCTCCTCGCCCTCCACCTCAAAGATAACGGCCACCGAGGTGCCGCATCGCTGCTCGATCTCTTGGTCGGTGTCCACCATGGCTCGTCCGATTCGCTGCGAGAGTCGCCGACCCACGGTCGTCTTGCCCGCACCCATCAAGCCGATGAGAACGATGTTTCGATGTGCGTCCATCTTCGGGGTCTGAGTCTATCAGGCGATACACTTGTGGCGTATGCGCCTGCTTCTTAAAGCCCTCGCCGTGGGCTTCTTCGGTCTCATCGCCCTGGCTGGGCTGGTGGGGCTCGTCTGGGCCATGGCGTCGCCTCGACTGCCCGAGGTTCTCGCCCTGTCCGACTACCGCCCGAAGCTGCCCCTGCGGGTCATGACGGCCGACGGTGTGCTCATTGGAGAATTCGGTGAGGAACGGCGAAGCGTGGTGCGCTTCAACGAGGTACCCCGCTCCCTCATCGATGCCATCTTGGCCGCCGAGGACGACCGCTTCTTCGAGCACAGCGGCATCGACATCCAGGGCATCTTCCGGTCGGCCGGCGCCAACCTCATGTCTGCCAGCAAGGCCCAGGGCGCGAGCACCATCACCATGCAGGTGGCGCGCAACTTTTATTTGTCCTCCGACAAAACGTTCTTGCGCAAGATTTATGAAGTCTTGCTCGCCCTGAAGATTGAGCAGCAGCTCACCAAATCGCAGATTCTCGAGCTCTACATCAACCAAATCTTCCTGGGCCGCCGGGCCTACGGCTTTGCATCGGCCGCCCAGATTTATTTCGGCAAGCCCATTCAGCGACTCACCATCGCCGAGGCGGCCATGCTCGCGGGCCTTCCCAAGGCGCCATCGGCCTTCAACCCCGTGGTCAATCCTCGGCGGGCCAAGGCGAGACAGGAATACATCCTCGGGCGCATGCGCAAGCTTGACATGATCAGCGACGGCCAATTCGTGAAGGCCATGAAGGAGCAGCTTCGCGTGATCGGGCGCAGCGACGACTACAGCATCAACGCGGCCTATCTGGCCGAGATGGTTCGACAGCAGCTCTACAGCGAGTTTCAGGAGGGCACCTACAGCCGAGGCCTCACGGTCTTCACCACGATTCGGGCCGATGAGCAGCGCGCCGCCCACGCAGCCCTGCGCAGCGCCCTGATAGAGTTCGACCGCCGTCAGGGCTGGCGGGGGCCCGAGGGCCGGATTGAACTCCCCGCCAACCGGGCTGAAGAGATCGAAGATGCTGTGGAAGATGCCTTGGCCGATCGCCCAGACAGCGACGGGCTCTTCACGGCCGTGGTCACCAGCACGCTGGCCCAGGAGGTTCGTGTCATGCGTGCGCGGGGCCGCGAGTTTGTCATTGGTGCCGAAGGCCTCAAGTTTGCCGCCAAGGGGCTCGAGCCCAACGCGCCTGCAAACTTAAAGATTGGTCGGGGCGCCATTGTTCGCATTGCGCTCATGGCCAGCGGTGAATGGGAACTTACCCAGGTTCCCTTGGTTGAGGGCGCCTTCGTGGCCCTGCAGAACGACACCGGGGCGGTGCGCGCCCTGGTGGGAGGCTTTGACTTCCGGCGCAGCAAGTTCAACCACGTGACCCAGGCCTACCGTCAGCCAGGCTCCACCCTGAAGCCTTTCATTTATGCGGCCGCCCTGGAACGGGGTTACTCGGGCACCACCCTCATCAATGACGCCCTCGTCACCTTCGATCCTGGCATCACCGGAGGCCAGGAGTGGAACCCCAAGAACTACGACGGCCAGTACGACGGTGCCATCACGCTTCGGCAGGCCCTGGCCAAGTCCAAGAACATGGTCTCGATCCGACTGCTTCACGCCATCGGGCCACGGGCCGGCCAGAACTACCTCAGCCGTTTCGGATTTGAATCCTCCAAGAACCCGCCCTACCTCACACTGGCCCTCGGTGCGGGCGCTGTCACCCCCATGCAAATGGCCACCGGCTATGCGGCCTTTGCCAATGGCGGCTATCGGGTGACGCCCTACTTCATCGACCGCGTCATCGATGAACATGGCAACCTGCTCTCACGCAATGAGCCTGCCAGGGCCGGAGGGGACGCGCCCCGAATCATCGATGAACGCTATGCCTTCATTGCCCACTCCCTGTTGCAGGAGGTGGTTCGGTCCGGGACGGCACGAAAGGCGCTCTCCCTGGGCCGAACCGATCTGGCGGGCAAGACAGGCACCACCAACGACGCGCAGGATGCATGGTTCGCGGGCTACCACAGCCAGTTCGCGGCCGTGGCCTGGATTGGCTATGACCAGCCGCGCTCCCTGGGCGAGCGGGAGACCGGTGGTGGGCTCGCCCTGCCGGTCTGGATCTCATTCGTATCCGAAACCAGCAAGCGCATTCCACAGCGGGCATGGCCCGTTCCTGCGGGTGTGATTCGGATCGGCAACGAGTACTACACCAGTGGCAACCTGCCGGGTGTTGGCGTGGAATCACTTGGCTTTGCGGCGGGAGATGCCCCCGGAGACGTCGCCCCTAGACCCCCCGGCGGCAACTGAATCAGGTGAAATGAAGTCCCGTGAGGGCCCGAGCATGCGAGAGCGTGACCGCCTTGAATTCGCCATGTCCTCGCGTGTCCTCCCAGTGGTCGTCGTGCCAGACAAAATGATGTGCACCCTGCCTGGAGGCCAGCCAGAGCTGTTGCGTGGGCGCCTGTGCATTCACGATGATCGACGGGCCGGACTCCAATTCCACTTCCAGAACAGGCCCGCTGCGATGGCACTCGAGGGCAAGGTCGTGTTCTGAGTTCCATCGGTCCACGGTGTCTTCCAGCCAGCGAAAGGCCGCTTCTATTTTTTGAAGATAATCGGATTCGTTCATACTCAAGCGATGGTTTCGTTCATGTGCAAGAAGACTAACCGCTGCCCTCCCCGCGCGCTGCAACCAACCCTTCGCGCCATCGGATTTTGCCTGGTGGTGGCCACCATGGGCTGTGGGCAGAAGGGCCCCTTGGTCATGCCCACCCCCCAGTATCCGGCGCCCGCCGCGCCGGGGGCTCCTTCCAGCACCACCCCGTGACCCTTGAGTCCAGCATCCTGCCGGACGCCTTCGGTCGGGATGCCGAGGGCCAGTTGCACTGCGAGGGCCTGCGCCTCTCCAGCCTGGCGCAGGCACACGGCACCCCCCTCTATGTCTACAGCGCCCGGGCCATCCGGCAGGCGTATCGCGCCTTTGCCGCCGCAGCCTCTGCCGAACAGCCCCTGTCGGTCTGTTATGCCGTCAAGGCCAACCCCACCCTCGGCATTCTCAAGCTTCTTGCGCAAGAAGGTGCAGGCTTTGACATCGTCTCCGAGGGTGAATTGTTTCGAGTGCTCAAGGCAGGCGGACAGGCCAGCCAGTGTGTATTCTCGGGTGTGGGCAAGCGCGACCAAGAACTCGCCGAAGCCCTGCGCGCGGGTGTGGGCTGCATCAATGTCGAGAGCATCGATGAGCTTCACCAACTGTCGGCCGTGGCCAGCGCAAGCGGGCAGCGTGCGCCCATCTCCATTCGAGTCAATCCCGACATCGACCCCAAGACACATCCCTACATTTCCACTGGCCTCAAGGAGAATAAGTTCGGCGTGCCCATCGGAGAGGCCCTCGACGCCTACCGGCTTGCCCATACCCTGCCGGGCCTTGAGATTCATGGAGTCGATTGCCACATTGGCTCGCAGATCACCTCACTGCCGCCCTTCCTGGAGGCCACGGAGCGGGTGCTGGCCTTCGTGGACACCTTGGCTGCTGAGGGCATTCAGGTTGCGCACATCGACCTGGGCGGCGGCCTGGGCATTCGTTACCACGATGAGTCGCCCCCATCGGCCACAGACCTGCTCGAGGCCGTCAAGGCCTCTGTGGCCGGCTGGTCCAAAGGACGTCAGCAGCCGGTGCCCAGGCTGGTCTTCGAGTTTGGCCGTGCCATTGTCGGGCAGGCCGGCGTGCTGCTCACACAGGTCTGCTTTCTCAAGCCCGGTGCGTCAAAGAACTTCGCCATCATCGATGCGGGTATGAATGACCTCATGCGGCCGGCCCTCTATGAAGCCTGGCACGAGGTCTTCCCCGTCTCAAGCCATTCAACCGCCCCAACCCTGCAGTGGGATGTGGTGGGGCCGGTCTGCGAGAGTGGCGACTGGCTGGCAAGAGACCGCGCGTTGTCGCTGGTCCGAGGCGACCTGCTCGTGCTGGCCTCGGCGGGTGCTTATGGATCCTCCATGGCCTCGAACTACAACAGCCGGCCACGGCCCGCAGAGATTCTCATCGAGGAGGACGGCGAGGTCCAGGTCATACGGGCCCGCGAGCGCCTCGACGATTTGATCCGGGGCGAACCCGTCTAAGCATCACAATGATCATCAGGGCCAGCGCCGCGAGCGCTGGCTCGAGGAAGTCGTTCTTACCCGCCTTGTGCAGCACGTAATGCACAAGGGCCAGGCCCACCACGGGCCAGACCAAACGGTGCAACATTTTCCAGTTCTTGCCAAGCCTGAGCATGCTCCATCGGTTGGAGGTCAACGCCAGGGGCAGCATGATCAATAGCGCCAGAAGACCCACCGTCACAAATGGCCGCTGGAAGGCGTCGACCACGAGTGCGGGCCAGACCAGGTCGTGCTCAAACTGGGCATAGGCCAGGAGATGAATGCCCGCATAGAAGATGGCCCAGAGGCCGAGCATGCGCCGGGCCGCCAGCACGCCCGGCCAGAGGGTGCGCTGGAGCACCGGCACGAGCAGCACCAGCCAGAGCAGCACCAGGGTCTGTCGACCAAGGCCCCGAAGAATTTCCTCTTGGGGATTGGCGCCCAGGCTGTCGAGCAGCAGGCGCACCAAAAGCTCGAGCAGTGGCCCCGCAGCCCAGCACCAAAGGCTTAGGTAGAGCGGGTTAATAGAAACGGCGGAGGTCCATCCCGGCATAGAGCGAGGCCACCTGCTCTGCATACCCGTTGAACGGCAGGGTTGGACGACGGGCGCTCAGGATGCCGTCTTCTCCAATGCGACGCTCGGTGGCCTGAGACCATCTGCGATGCGGCACAGCTGGGTTCACATTCGAGTAGAAGCCATATTCCTGGGGTGCCGCCGCGGACCAACTGGTGAGCGGCTCGCGCTCCTGGAACTGAATGCGAACGATCGACTTGCTGCTCTTGAAGCCGTACTTCCAGGGCACCACGAGCCGAACCGGCGCGCCGTTCTGTGCGGTGAGTTGGTGTCCGTACAAGCCAAAAGAGAGCAGCGTGAGCGGGTGCTGGGCCTCATCGAGCCGCAGGCCTTCGACATAAGGCCAGTCGAGCACGGGTGAGCGCAGGCCCGGCATCATCTTCGGGTCGGCCAGGGTGGTGAAGGCCACATACTTGGCCGAGCCCAGGGGCTGAACCCGCCGAATGAGTGCAGACAGGCTGTAGCCCATCCACGGGATCACCATGGACCAGCCCTCGACACAGCGCATGCGGTAGGTGCGCTCCTCCATGGGTGCCAACTTGAGCAGCTCTTCGATGCCGATGGTCTGGGGCTTGGCCACAAGGCCACCAACCTCGATGGCCCATGGGCTCGTCTGGAGCCGCTTTGGGGCATGCCGGGCGGGGTCAGACTTCCCAGTGCCGAACTCGTAGAAGTTGTTGTAACTGGTGACGTCGTCCCAGGGGGTGAGCTTCTCGAGGATGACGGGCCCCGCCGCCTTCCCGGGAAGGGGCGGCGGCTTGACCGCCGAGGCGCGCGCAGGGACGCCATGGCCGAGTCCGGCGCCGGCCAGCAGGCCCGCTGCAATGAATTGTCGGCGGGCCCAAGCCCACTGCGGCGTGATGAAAGGCTCGAGGGCCTCGCCTCGAAGGTTGCGCGTGACCTTAGAGCGCACCATACGAATGCAGACCGGACAGGAACATGTTCACGCCCAGGAATGCAAAGCCGGTGATGAGCAGGCCCACAAGAGACCAGTAGGCCGCGAATGTTCCACGCAGCCCCTTCATGAGCCGCAGGTGCAGCCAGGCCGCGTAGTTCAGCCAGACAATCAGCGCCCAGGTCTCTTTGGGGTCCCACTGCCAGTAAGTGCCCCAGGCTTCAGCGGCCCAGAGGGCCCCCAGAATCGTGGCCACGGTGAAGAAGGCAAAGCCGATGGCAATGGCCCGGTACATGACATCGTCGAGCACCTCGAGTGAGGGCAAGGCCTCCGCAATTCGACGCCGCCCGAGAATCACGCCGCCGACAAAGACAGCCGAGATGCCGAAGTAAAGCGCCCAGAAATCAGAGAAGCCTGAGCGGCTGAAGGCCAGGGGCTCCAGGCAGAGCAGCACGCCTAGAATGAAGAGCGGGGCCAAGGCCTTCCAATTGGTGGCCGCGGAATGAACCTTGATTAGGTAGGCAAAGGCCACCATGGCCGCGATGGAGAAGGTGCCGTAGCCCACAAAGTTGGCGGGCACATGAATCTTCATCCACCAGGACTGCAAGGCCGGCACCAAGGGCTGAATCTCGTGGGCCGAACGCGTCGCGGTGTACCAGAGCAAGAAGGCCACGGCGGCCACGATGATGAGCGACACAAAGGCGCCCATGCTGCGGTTGCGGTAGCGCTGCTCATAGAAGAGGTAGAAGAGGGCTGTCATGACGGCAAACAGCACAAAGACCTCGTAGAGGTTGCTCACCGGAATATGGCCCACATCTGGAGAGATGAGGTAAGACTCGTACCAGCGCACAAGCATCCCCACAAAGCCCATGACGCAGGCTGACCAGGTGAGTACCGAACCGGCCCAGAGCGCGGTGGCACCCCGGCTCAGCACGCCCAGCCAGTAAAAAGCGCAGCTCAGCAAAAAGAGGGCTGACATCCACAGGATGGCGGTCTGGGAGCTCAGGAAGTACTTGAGGACAAAGCTGGTCTCGGCCCTGGCAATGTCAGCCCCGTAGGCTGCAATGCCCAGGAGCGCCAGCACACCGCATCCCACCATGTACGGGCGCATGGCAGGCCACAGCCAGCCCAGGAACACGATACTGGGCACACAAGACCAGAGGATCACCTTCTCATAGATGTCCATGAAGTTGCCGTACTGCTGAGTGGCATAGGCCGCACCGGCGAGCAGAAGCACGGCAAAGGCGGCGTCGAGCCAATTGAGCCGCCCTCCACCCACAGGGGTGAGTTCAGCCGCGGAGAGGTCTTGCATCACCGATGTGTTCATGGCGTTTTTCCTTTGGACGGTTCCCCTAAGACAGACTCAAGGGCCTTGAATTCTCGTTCGAAATCGAGGGATTGGCGAGGGGACGAGGCCGCCACCCGCAGGCCCTGGCCCTCACCCTCAGGACGCATCCAGACCCAGACACGCCGCTCCTGCACGTAGAGCATGGCGAAGATGCCCAGCACCAGCAAGAGGCAGCCGAAGTAGACCGTGGACTGGCCTGGTGACCGGGTGACCTGAAAGACCGAGGCCTTGACCTCTTGAAAGTCCGCCATGGTGACCAACAAGGGGGACTCTAAGAGCTTGGCATCGCTGTATGCTGTGAGCGCTCGCTGTGCGTAGGTCTGATAGTCCTCCATTGTCGGCAGCCGGGCCAGACCATCACGCTGCCGAGCCGCCTGCCAAAGTTCCCAAAAGGCACCGCTCAGCATGCGCACCACCACATCGGCCGCTTGTTCCCGCTCGGCCACGGGCACCGTCTGCTCCATGATGGCCGCCAGGTTGGTCAGGCCACCCTCGGCCAGTGCGTCCAGGGCCCGAATGGCGCTCTGGGTGAGCGCATCCTGAAGGTTTCCTGGGGCGGCGCCCCGGGCGAAGGCCCGGGCTGCAGCCAGCCGGGCCGCTGGGTCGTCCATGGCGGCCCGAATTCGCAGGAACTCCTGCAGAGAGTCGTCCTGGTCGGCCGGGATGCGCAGGTAACGGAATGACTCGTCGGGAGACTCCCGCATGCCGGTGAGAAAGACCCGGCTGCCATCGAGCTCAAAGGGCAGCATGTAGCTGTGATATTCCCGGGCCTGCCCGGCAGCATCGCGCAGTTTGTAATTGAAGCTCGGGCCCACATTCTGAAGGCTCGCATTCTTCTCGCTGTTGACCGCTGGCGAGAGGACCGAGGCCACGTGCTCCTGGAAGGCATCGGTGCGGCCCGGTCCGTCGGCCAGACTCTCGACGTTGATGGGTTTGAAGCCATTGATCTCCAGGCCCATCGTCTCGTCGCCACCCCTCAGGGGAATGGACTGGCCCACACGCAGGTCGATGTCCAGGGGCTTTCGAGATGGGCCCTTGAGCGGATGGGCCAGCAGCTTGAGGGCCGATCCCCCGTCATCAAAGCTCGACTGGTAAATGGCAATGCCGTCGTGGATGAGGGGCTTGTTGACCTCGATGGTCGTGGTCTTGGTCTCGCCCGTGTTCTTGTCTCGCAGGATGACGTCACTGGCAAAGAGCTTGGGCATGCCGGTGGAGTAGTACTCCACCCGGAAGGCCTTGAGCTCAAGCTCAAAGGGGAGGTCGAGCAGAAAGGCCCCCTTGGGCTGGTTGATCACCGCCAGGTCTGAACGCTCACCCTCAGGGATGAGCAGGTTGGCCCGGTAGGTCGGGGTCGACTGAGGCAGCTTGGACGAGGCAGGAACGGTCTCGTTGGTGACCGAGGCGAGTTCGACCGGGGTCTTGTCCCACCACCAGGCCATCACGCGCGTGGGCACCTCACTGTCGAGCAGCCCGCCCAAGGAAATGACCACAATCGACAGGTGGGCCGCAATGTAGCCGAGCCGACCTGCACCACCCTTCTTGGCCACCAGCACGGGCATGCCCGCGACGGACTCGGACGGCTGCCGCACTTGGTAGCCCCGCTGCTTGAGCCAGTCCGAGACGCGCGACACCTGGGCATCGGCCTGCGCCTTGGGCTGGGCTGGTAAGGCGAAGCGTTGACGGAAGGCCGCAAAGGCAGACTCGCGAACCTGCATGCGCCAGGCCCGAGCCTCTTTGATCATCTTGGGGGTGTTGCGGGTCACGCACAGGCTGGTGGAGACCAGCATCAGCACCATCACCAACAAGAACCACGGCGCGTTGTAGACCCGGAAGAGGTCGAGCTTGGAAAAGACCTCCGCCCAGAAGGCGCCAAACTGGTTGACGTAATTGATGGGCGGGGAATTCTGGGTCACGATCGTGCCGATCGCGCTCGCGATGCACACGATGGTGAGCGCCGAAATGGCAAATCGCATGGAGCTCATGAGCTCCACCAGGCCTCGAAACCAGGCGGCCCCTGATTGGAGTTGAAGGCCCTGGGTCCGAGAGGCCAGTGCCTCTCGGTCGAGCTCCTCCTCGGAGACGAGTGGGGGGTTAACGGAGTCCGGCGACGTAGACAGAAACGGCCTCTATCTCACGATCGGACAACTGCGACGCAATGGTCATCATTTGGGCACTGTTGGCTCGCTGGCCCGATCGGAAGGCCACCAACTGCGACTTGGTGTAGTCGGCATGCTGGCCAGAAAGACGGGGGTACTGGGCTGGGATGCCGGCACCATTGGGCGCGTGGCAGCCCACACAGGCGGGAATGCCGCGCTGGGGCACACCACCGAGGTAGACGCTGCGGCCCAGCGGCAAGAGCTCTTTGTTCTGCGCATAACTGGGCTTGATGGGCTGGGCTGCATAGAAGGCCGCAACGTTCCGAATGTCTTCGTCGGAGAGGGTGGCCGCAAAGCCCGCCATGATGGCATTGTCTCGCTCGGCCTTTTGAGCACCTGGCTTGACCTTGAAGTTGTGGAGTTGCTTGGCAATGTAGTCTGCATGCTGGGCGGCCAGGATGGGATTGGCTGGCGAGGCGCTGTTGCCATCGACTGCGTGGCAGGCGGCGCAGACCGCTGCGGCAACGGCCTGGCCCTTGGTGATGTCGGCCTTCGGCGCAGTCGAGGGGCCAGCCGCCATGGCCACACTCGCGAGGCCCGAGGCAGCAACAAACGGAAGGGCCCTGAGAAGGCTGAGGGTGCGAGTGCTAGACATGTCAAACTCCAAGGATGGTGAGGGTTGTAATAATCCCTTAGTTTAGAACATCCGACCCGATTGCAAGCCTTGACCACTCTGCCCCACGGCCCTATGTCCCGCCAGGGAACCCCAACGGATCCAGGCCAGTCGAACCTCGCTTCGACGGTTGCCGGGCCCAGCCTCGCGCGCCTGCTCGCAGAGGTCTCCTTTTTGCAGAGCGCGGCCAAGGTGTCTGAACTTCCGGGTGGCGGTACGCCCGAAATCGCCATTGCCGGGCGCAGCAATGCCGGAAAATCCACGGCCCTCAATGTGCTGTGCCAGCGCCGCAAGCTTGCCTTTGCCAGCAAGACGCCGGGGCGTACGCGGCTCATCAATCTGTTCGCACTGTCCTGCCTCGAACAGGACGTCGGGCGTCTCGTAGACCTTCCGGGCTATGGCTACGCCAAGGTTGATGCCCAGACCCAGCGCCGCTGGAAGGCCGAGCTGAGCCGGTATTTGGAGAGCCGGCCCAATCTGGTTGGGCTCATTCTCGTGAGTGACATTCGCCACGCGCTGGGCCCGCTCGACCAGCAAATGCTCGACTGGTTCGGCCCCCGGGGGCTGCCTGTGCATCTGCTGCTCACCAAGGCCGACAAGCTCAACCGTCAAGAGCAGACCAAGGCCTTGAAGTCCGCCCTGGCCCAAATTCAGAATGCCGGCCCCCGCTGGGGCGGCGGCCTGACCGCCTCCACCTTCTCGGGCCTCAAGCGCACCGGGCGTGAGCCCGTGCTCGAGCGGATCACCGACTGGCTCGGCCTCACGCCCCCTCCATTGGCCGCCGCATCGGCCCCCGCCATCCCCACCAACCAGGAGCCCACTCGATGACCAAGCATGTGTCCATCCTCGCGCCCTATCCGCTGGGCCGCCCCCGCCGCAACCGCCGCGATGACTGGTCTCGCCAGTTGGTGCAAGAGAACCGACTCAGTGTGAAAGACCTGATCTACCCCGTCTTTGTGGTCGATGGCCAGGGCAGGTCCGAGGCGGTCGCCTCCATGCCGGGGGTACACCGACAGAGCATTGACCGGCTCGTCAGAACTGCTGAGAAGGCCCAGGCACTCGGCATTCCTCTGCTGGCCCTATTCCCGGTGATCGATGCTGGTCTGAAGGACCCCTCGGGCCGTGAGGCCTTCAACCCAGATGGCCTCGTGCCCCGGGCGGTTCGGGCCATCAAGGCGGCCTGCCCAGGCCTTGGGGTCATGACCGATGTGGCCCTCGACCCTTACACCAGCCATGGCCAGGACGGCGTGATCGACGACCAGGGTCGCATCCTCAACGACGAGACGGTGGCCATTTTGTGTCAGCAGGCCGTGATGCAGGCCCAGGCCGGCGTGGACATGGTGGCGCCCTCCGACATGATGGATGGCCGCATTGGCGCCATTCGAGCGGCCTTGGAGGCCCAGGGCCTCATCCACACTCGAATCATGTCGTATGCGGCGAAATACGCCTCGAACTTCTATGGCCCATTCCGCGAGGCCGTGGGTTCGGCGGCCAACCTGGGGGGCTCGAACAAGAAGACCTACCAAATGGACCCCGCCAATGGCGCAGAAGCCCACCGAGAGGTGGCACTCGACATTTCCGAAGGCGCAGACATGGTCATGGTCAAGCCCGGCATGCCCTATCTGGACGTGGTCTACCGAATCAAATCGAGCTTTGGAATGCCCACGTTTGCCTACCAGGTGAGCGGGGAATACGCGATGCTGAAGGCTGCAGCGGCCAATGGCTGGCTCGATGAAGAGGCCACCGTGATGGAGGCCTTGATGTGCTTTAAGCGTGCAGGCGCAGATGGTGTGCTGACTTACTCCGCCCTGGATGCGGCCCAGTGGCTTGCGAGCCGCTGAGGGTTCCGAGAGGCGCGGCGGCGCCAAGCCTCTCGGGAAGACAACGCCTTAAGACCGGCAGGCCTTAGTTGGCCTCGACAACCTCGCCGGCCTCGGGACGATCCACCAGTTCCATGAGGGCCATGGGCGCGTTGTCGCCCTGACGAAAGCCCCACTTCAGGATGCGGCAGTAGCCCCCTGGACGGCTGGCGTAACGCGGGCCAATTTCCTCGAAGAGCTTGACCACGATCTCGCGATCACGCAGCCGATTGAAGGCCAGCCGCTTGTTGGCCAGGCTGGGGTTCTTGCTGATGGTGATCAGGGGCTCCACCACCTTGCGCAGCTCTTTGGCCTTGGGCAGGGTGGTCTTGATGGCCTCATGCCGCAGCAAGGCATTGGCCATGTTGCGGAACATCGCAGATCGATGGCTCGAGGTGCGATTGAGCTTGCGCAGGCCGTGACGGTGACGCATGACGTTTCTCCTTCGTGTTTAGCGTTCGATGCCGGCCGGTGGCCAGTTCTCGAGTTTCATGCCGAGGGTCAGGCCGCGTGAGGCAAGCACCTCTTTGATTTCGTTGAGCGACTTGCGGCCGAGGTTCGGTGTCTTTAAGAGTTCGTTCTCGGTGCGCTGGATCAGGTCGCCGATGTAATAGATGCTCTCGGCCTTCAGGCAGTTCGCAGACCGCACAGTGAGCTCCAGGTCATCGACAGGGCGCATGAGCATTGGGTCGACCTGGGCAGACCGGCTGGCCTCGGCGGCAGGCTCACCACCCTCGAGCGCTGCAAAGACCGAGAGCTGCTCGACGAGAATTCGGGCGGACTGCCGCACGGCATCTTCAGGGTCGATCACCCCGTTGGTCTCCACCTCGATGACGAGTCGGTCGAGGTCTGTCCGCTGCTCCACACGGGCGCTCTCCACGGCATAGCTCACGCGGCGCACCGGTGAGAAGGAAGCGTCGAGCACGATGCGGCCAATGGAGCGTGTGGACTCATCGCCAATGTCGCGCAGGGTGCCCGGCACATAGCCACGGCCCTTTTCCACACGGGCCTGAAGCTCCAGGCGAACATCGTCGGAGAGGTTTGCAATGACGTGATCGGGATTCAGGATGGTGACATCGTGGGGGAGGTCGAAGTCGGCAGCCGTGACCACACCCGGGCCCTGCTTGCGCAGCGACAACAGCACGTCTGCACGGCCCTCGAGACGAAAGACCACGCCCTTGAGGTTCAGGAGGACATCGACGACATCTTCCTGGACACCCTCAATGGTGGAGTACTCGTGCACAACACCAGCGATCTGAACTTCGGTGGCGGCATAGCCCTCCATGGAAGAGAGCAGAACGCGACGAAGGGCGTTGCCGAGGGTGTGTCCGAAGCCGCGTTCAAACGGCTCCATGACGATCTTGGCGGTGTGGCCGCCCATGGGCTCGACTTCAATGATGCGGGGCTTGAGAAAAGCGTTCAGCATGTGGTTCCTTGTCAATCGAATCGATTAGCGGGAGTAGAGCTCAACGATCAGGCTCTCGTTGATCTCGGCTGAGATGTCGGCGCGGTCCGGCGCCTGCTTGAAGACCCCTTCCATTTTTTTGGTGTCTACGGTCACCCATCCCGGAAAGCCGCTCTGCTCTGCGAGCTCCAGTGAGGAGGCAATGCGAGCCTGGCCACGGGACTTCTCCACGATGGAGATGACATCGTTCGGCCGCACCTGCGCCGAAGGGATGTTGCAGGGCTTTCCATTGAGCAGAATGGCCTTGTGACTGACCAGCTGACGAGCCTCGGCCCGGGTCGAGCCAAAGCCCATCCGATAGACCACGTTGTCGAGCCGCGACTCCAGGAGTTTCAACAGGCTCTCGCCGGTGTTTCCTTTTTTGAGGGAGGCCATGGCGAAGTAACGGCGAAACTGGCGCTCCAGCATGCCGTAGATGCGCTTGACCTTCTGCTTCTCACGCAGCTGCTTGCCGTAGTCGGACGTGCGAGCACCCGAGGTGCGCCCATGCTGACCAGGCTTGCTGTCTTGTTTGCACTTGGAGTCAAGGGACCGACGGGCGCTCTTGAGGCCAAGGTCGGTGCCTTCACGGCGAGATAATTTACAACGAGGACCAACATAACGTGCCACTTCGATTTCCTTTTTCGAAAGCCAAGGCCGAGTTCATCGGCCTTGGAATGTCTGGCCAAGCCAGACGGTGGGCTTACTGGTGAATGTGACTTAGATACGGCGACGCTTGGGCGGCCGGCAGCCGTTGTGGGGCACCGGTGTCACGTCGGAGATCTGGGTCACGCGCATGCCGAGCGAATTGAGCGCCCGGACGGTGGATTCACGACCAGGACCGGGGCCCTTGATCCGAACTTCCACATTCTTCACACCACACTCCAATGCCACACGGCCGGCCGCCTCGGCCGCCACCTGGGCAGCAAAGGGCGTGCTCTTGCGACTTCCCTTGAAGCCAGCGCCGCCAGAGGTAGCCCATGAGAGCGTGTTGCCCTGACGGTCGGTGATGGTGATGATGGTGTTGTTAAACGACGCATGAATGTGCGCGACCGCGTCGGTCACATTCTTGCGAACCTTCTTGCGGGTGCGCTGATTGGCAGATTGCCCTGCTTTGGCCATGTCTTTCTCCTACTTATTTCTTGAGGGTGATGCTGCCTTTGCGCGGACCTTTGCGGGTACGGGCATTGGTACGGGTTCGTTGACCACGGACCGGCAGGCCCTTGCGATGGCGCAGGCCACGGTAGCAGCCAAGGTCCATCAGGCGCTTGATCGACATGGAGATTTCGCGACGCAGGTCACCCTCGGTGGTGAACTTGCCGATCTCGGTGCGCAGCCGATCGAGTTCATCATCGGTGAGGTCTTTGACCTTCTTCGTGGGCGTGACACCCGCGGCCTGACAGATCAGGCGTGCGCGAGGGCGGCCAACACCGTAGATGGCGGTGAGGCCAATCTCTGTGTGCTGATGGCTGGGAATGTTAATTCCGGCGATACGGGCCATGTGGGACTTCCTCCTTAACCTTGGCGCTGCTTATGACGCGGGTCCGTGCAGATCACACGCACGACGCCGTGCCGCTTGATGATTTTGCAGTTGCGGCAGATGCGCCGGACGGATGCAAGAACTTTCATGATGATTCCTCTTTTACTTCGCTCTAAAAACGATTCGGGCTCGGGATAAATCGTAAGGTGTCAGTTCAACGGTGACCTTGTCTCCTGGAAGAATGCGGATGTAATGCATGCGCATCTTCCCGGAGATGTGCCCCAACACCACATGGCCATTTTCGAGTTTGACGCGGAAGGTGGCATTGGGGAGGTTCTCCACAATCTCACCCTGCATCTGGATGGCATCGTCTTTTGCCATTACTGACCCATCCCTCTGAAGTTGGCCTTCTTCATGAGACTCTCGTACTGCTGAGACATCACATACGACTGAAGTTGGGCCATGAAGTCCATGGTGACCACCACGATGATCAGCAGTGAGGTGCCGCCAAAATAGAACGGCACGTTGTACTGGAGCACCAAGAACTCGGGCAGCAGGCAGACCAGCGTGATGTAGATGGCGCCAACAAGGGTCAGACGCATGAGGATCTTGTCGATGTAACGAGCGGTCTGGTCGCCCGGGCGGATGCCTGGAATGAGGGCTCCACTCTTTTTCAGGTTGTCGGCCGTATCTTTGCTGTTGAAGACCAAGGCCGTGTAGAAGAAGCAGAAGAAGATGATGGCGCTGGCGTAGAGGCCGATGTAGAGCGGTTGGCCTGGCGACAAGGATGCTGCAAAGTCGGAGAGCCAACGCATGCCGCCATCGGGGCCCCCACTAAACCACGAGGTGAGCGTAGCTGGGAACAGAATGATGCTCGAGGCAAAGATGGGCGGAATCACGCCGGCCATGTTCAGCTTGAGCGGCAGATGAGAGGTCTGACCCTGATAAATCTTGTTGCCCACCTGGCGCTTGGCATAGTTCACCAGAATGCGACGCTGGCCGCGCTCCACAAAGACCACAAAGGCTGTGACCAGCACCACCAGGACGATGATGAAGAGCATGGCCAGGGCGCTCATGGAACCGGTGCGAACCAGTTCAAACAAGCCGGCCAGGGCACCAGGTAGGCCCGCCACAATGCCCGCGAAGATGATGATAGAGATGCCATTGCCCAGGCCACGCTCGGTAATCTGCTCGCCCAGCCACATGAGGAACATGGTACCGGTCACAAGCGAGACCACGGTGGTGAAACGAAACATGAGGCTTGGATCGATGACCAGTCCCGGCTGTGATTCCAATGCCACGGAAATGCCGATGGCCTGCACAATAGCAAGCACCACCGTGCCGTAGCGCGTGTACTGGGTGATCTTGCGGCGGCCGGCCTCGCCCTCTTTCTTGAGGGCCTCGAGCGTGGGTGAGACCACGGACATGAGCTGCATGATGATCGAGGCCGAGATGTACGGCATGATCCCGAGGGCGAAGACGGTGAAGCGTGAGAGCGCACCGCCAGAGAACATATTGAAGAGGCCGAGAATGCCGCCAGCCTGAGACTGAAAGAGCTTGGCCAGTTCTTCTGGATCGATTCCCGGAACCGGAATATGCGCACCAAGGCGATAGACGACCAGGGCCAGCACCAGAAAAATCAGGCGCTTGCGCAGGTCGGCGAATTTATCGGCTTTGGGCAGCATTAGAGTCTTTGGGTCTCGTGGCTTTTAGGCGTTAGGCCGCCTTGTTCTTCGGCGGCAGCTTGCGGACCTTCTCGGCAGCCACCGGCAGGGTGACCGAACCACCAGCCGCCTCGATGGCAGCCTTGGCACCGGCCGTCACGCCCAGACCGGTCAGGCTCACCTTGCGGCTGATGGAGCCCGACAGAATGACCTTGGCATGGCGTGCGAGCTCAGAGACAACCCCTGCCTGCTTGAGTGCGAGGAGGTCGATCTGGTCGATGGGAAGCTTCTGAATTTCAGACAGACGCACCTCTTCGGTGAAACGCCCGAAGGGTGCAGTAAATCCACGCTTGGGAAGGCGACGATGCATGGGCATCTGACCACCCTCGAAGCCAACCTTGTGGAATCCACCGGAGCGAGACTTCTGGCCCTTGTGGCCGCGGCCTGCGGTTTTTCCAAGGCCCGAGCCAATGCCCCGGCCAACCCGCTTCTTGGCATGTGTCGCACCTTCAGCCGGCGCGATCGTGTTGAGTCGCATGGAGTCTTTCATGACGAGCCTTAAATGATTTGAACCATGTAGGAGACCTTGTTGACCATGCCGCGCACAGCGGGCGTGTCTTCAAGGACGCGGGTCTGATGCATCTTCTTCAAGCCCAGGCCCAACACCGTTGCACGGTGATCGGACCGGGTGCCTGCAGGGCTGCGCACCAGCTTCACAGTCAGAGTGGGTTTGTTCATCTTGCGTCCCTTAGTTCAGGATCTGTTCAATGGACAGGCCGCGCTTGTTGGCCACATCGGCCGGCGTGTGCATCTGCTTGAGGCCATTGAGGGTGGCGCGAACCATGTTGTAGGGGTTGCTCGAGCCAAGGCTCTTGGCCACCACGTCGCTCACGCCCATGACCTCGAAGATGGCCCGCATGGGGCCGCCTGCGATGATGCCCGTGCCCTTGGGGGCTGGTGAGATGAGCACGGTGGAGGCGCCATGCTTGCCCATGACGGCGTGGTGAAAGGTGCCGCCCTTCAGGGGCACACGCAGCAGTTTGCGGCGGGCCTCGTCCATGGCCTTCTGAACGGCCACCGGCACCTCACGGGACTTTCCCTTGCCCATGCCGATGCTGCCGTCGCCGTCGCCCACCACGGTGAGCGCAGCAAAGCCGAGGATGCGCCCGCCCTTGACGGTCTTGCTCACGCGGTTGACGGCGATCATCTTCTCGCGAAGGCCGTCATCGCGCTCTTCGGTGTTGACCCGTGCCTGCATTTTTGCCATGTCTTGTGTCCTTTGTGTCCGCTTAGAACTGCAACCCGCCCTCGCGGGCTGCGTCTGCCAATGCCTTCACGCGTCCGTGATAACGGAAGCCCGCGCGATCGAATGCGACCGATGAGATGCCAGCGGCCTTGGCCTTCTCGGCCACGCGCTTGCCGACCAGCACAGCCGCGGCCACATTGCCGCCCTTGCCTGTCTGGGAGGCCAGCTGCGCACGCACCTCGGCCTCGACGGTGGAGGCCGAGACCAGCACTCTCTCGCCGGTCGGGTCGGTGATGGCCGCGTAGATGTGAAGATTCGTGCGATGCACGGAGAGCCGATGCACGCGGAGTTCGTGGATCTTGGCCCGTGCCTGCCGTGCCCTGCGAAGTCTTGATTGGTTCTTATCCATGGATGCGGTTCCTGAGTCGATGACTCGACGTTATTTCTTCTTGGTTTCTTTGATCTGAACGACTTCGTCGATGTAGCGAACACCCTTGCCCTTGTAAGGCTCGGGCGGACGGAAGGCGCGCACCTCGGCAGCCACCTGACCCACCCGCTGCTTGTCGATGCCCTTGATGACAATTTCCGTGGGTGTTGGCGTCTCGGCCTTGATGCCCTCAGGCAGGGCGTAGTCGACGGGGTGCGAGAAGCCAAGGGCCAGGTTGAGCGACTTGCCCTGGGCTGCAGCCTTGTAGCCCACGCCGATGAGGCTGAGCTTTTTCTCAAAACCCTTGGACACGCCGTGGACCATGTTGGCCACCAGGGCCCGGAGGGTTCCGCTCATGGCCTTGGCATGACGAGAGTCGTTGACGACCTTGAAGACCAGCTGGCCAGACTCATTTGCAATGGTGACCTCGCCCGTGAGGGGCTGGGTGAGCACGCCCAACGGGCCCTTGACCGTGATGGACTCGGCCGAGAGTTGAGCCTCAACGCCAGACGGCAGTGCAACCGGATACTTTGCGATGCGTGACATGATTCGTGCCCCCTTTACGCCACGATGCCAATGACTTCGCCGCCCATGCCGGTGGCACGTGCCTTGCGGTCGGTCATGAGGCCTTTGGAGGTGGACACGATGGCCACGCCCAATCCGTTCATGACGTTTGGAATGGATTCGCAGCCCTTGTAAACCCGCAGACCAGGCCGTGAGACGCGCTCAATGCGCTCGATCACGGGGCGGCCAGCGTGGTATTTCAGGCTGATCTCGAGGTCGGCCTTGGGGCCCTCTTGACGGACCTGGTAGCCGTCGATGTAGCCCTCATCCTTCAGGAGAGTGGCGATGGCCACTTTGATCTTGGAGGACGGCATTTGCACCGAACGCTTTTCCACCCGCTGCGCATTGCGAATGCGGGTAAACATGTCGGCGATGGGATCGTTCATGCTCATAAGATGAGACCCTTTTTAACTCTGTACTTGGTTGTGCAAACGGTTACCAGCTGGCCTTGGTGAGACCAGGGATCTCACCGCGGAAGGCAGCCTCACGAATCTTGGCGCGGCCAAGGCCAAACATCTTGAACGTGCCACGCGGGCGTCCCGTGAGCTGGCAGCGGGCGCGAAGGCGCACGGGGCTGGCATTGCGGGGCAGTTTCTGGAGCGTGAGGCGTGCCTCGTAACGCTCTTCTTCTGATTTGGACTGATCGTCGATGATGGCCTGAAGGGCCGCACGCTTTGCCGCGAACTTCTTCACGGTGGCCATGCGCTTTTTTTCGCGATTGATGAGGGAGAGCTTTGCCATGTCTGTCCTAGGTCAGGATTTGAACGGGAACCGGAAGGCAGACAGGAGTGCCTTGGCCTCTTCGTCGGTCTTTGCGGTGGTGGTGACGCTGATGTTGAGGCCCCGGACGGCATCGACCTTGTCGTACTCGATCTCGGGGAAGATGATCTGCTCTTTCACGCCAATGTTGTAGTTGCCACGGCCATCGAAAGACTTTCCGGAGATGCCGCGGAAGTCGCGCACGCGGGGCAGTGCAATGGTGACAAACCGGTCGAGGAACTCGTACATGCGGTTGCCACGGAGGGTGACCATGCAGCCAATGGGGTAACCCTCACGGATTTTGAAGCCAGCAATCGCCTTGCGGGCCTTGGTCACCACGGGCTTTTGACCCGCGATCTTGGTGAGGTCAGAGACGGCGTTCTCGATGACTTTCTTATCGGCGATGGCCTCTCCGACACCCATGTTGAGGGTGATCTTCGAGAGGCGCGGCACCTCCATGGCGCTCTTGTAGCCGAACTTGGTCATGAGCTCCGGGGCCACCTTGTCGCGATAGATTTCTTGCATGCGTGACATTTGGATTCCTTTGGTGCGCGAGGCTTAGGCGTTGCTGATGGCGGTGGGAACGGCGGCCTTGTTGGAGGCAAATACCCGTTGCTTCTCACCGTTCTCGGCAATCTGGATTTGGACGCGATCAGCCTTCTGGGTGGCCGCGTTGTAGATGGCCACGTTTGACTGGTCGATGGGCATGGTCTTGTCGACGATGCCGCCCTGCTGACCCTTCATGGGATTGGGTTTGGTGTGCTTCTTCACGATGTTCACACCCTCCACCACCAGGTGCTGATCGTCGACACGGCGCAGCACCACGCCACGCTTGCCCTTGTCACGGCCGGTGATCACGATGACTTCGTCGCCTTTGCGAATCTTGTTCATGGTCTGATCTCTACTCTTGTTAAATCACTTCAGGGGCCAAGGACACGATCTTCATGAACCGCTCACTGCGGAGTTCACGGGTCACTGGGCCAAAGATGCGTGTTCCGATGGGCTCAAGCTTGGCATTGAGCAGCACGGCGGCGTTGCCATCGAAGCGAATGAGTGAGCCATCTGGGCGGCGAACGCCCTTGGCGGTTCGAACCACCACGGCGTTGTAGATCTCGCCCTTCTTCACGCGGCCACGGGGGGCTGCGTCTTTGATGGACACCTTGATGACGTCCCCAATGCCAGCATAGCGGCGCTTGGATCCACCCAACACTTTGATACACATGACCGAACGGGCGCCGGTGTTGTCGGCGACGTCCAGACGCGATTGCATCTGAATCATGATTCCTGATTCCTCAGTTCAACATACAAAACAAAATGGAAGGACCTGCTCCCAACTTGTCTGAGCAGACATCAACTTCAGAAACACGCTCAGATAGTTTTGGGCCCGTTAACGGGAAGACAATCGAGAACAGCCCTCTACTATAACCTACAAATGCTTTAAACCACCACGGCCTTGCTGATCAGCTTGGTCACTGCCCAGGCCTTGGTCTTCGAGATGGGCCGGGTTTCGGAGATCTCGACGGTGTCGCCCATTTGAATGCCTTCTTGCTCTACGTGGGCGTGGTATTTCTTGCTGCGGCCCATGAACTTGCCGTAAATGGGGTGCTGAATCCGGCGCTCAACAAGCACCGTGACAGTCTTTTGCATTTTGTCGCTGACGACTCGGCCCACCAGGGTCCGAGTAAGGGAGGCGGTCTGGGTCATGCCGAAGTCCTTTGACGAAGGAGGGTGCGAACACGGGCAATGTCACGGCGAACATGACCCAACTGGGACGTGTTGGTGAGTTGCTGGGTACCGTGCTGCATGCGCAGGTTGAAGTGAGCCCTCAGCAACGACTCCAATTCCTGTTGGAGTTCGGTGTCGTTCTTGGTGCGAAGTTCAGAGGCTTTCATGTCTCGGATTCCTTGAATTAACGGCCCACCTGGCGAACCACGAAGGTGGTGGCCAAGGGCAGCTTGGCAGCGGCCAGACGAAACGCTTCACGGGCCAGGGTCTCATCGACGCCGTCCATCTCGTAGAGCACCTTGCCGGGCTGAATCTCGGCCACGTAGTACTCCACGTTGCCCTTGCCGTTGCCCATTCGAACCTCGGCAGGCTTTTGTGAAATGGGCTTGTCCGGAAAAATGCGGATCCAGATGCGGCCACCGCGCTTGATGTGGCGGGTCATGGCACGACGGGCAGCCTCAATCTGGCGCGAGGTGAGGCGGCCGCGGCCGGTGGCCTTGAGTCCGAATTCACCAAACGACACATTCGCGCCACGCGTGGCCAGGCCTGTGTTTCGACCTTTTTGTTCTTTCCGATACTTTCGGCGTGAGGGTTGCAACATAGAGAACCTCTGGCTTGTCTGGTTTAGGTTGCGGGCTTGTCTGCGGCCGGTGTGGCAGCGACCTTGCGAACACGTTTCACGGCAGGCTTTGCATCGCCCTCAGGGGCTGCGGCGGCAGGAGCATCGCCCTCGGCCTTGACCCTGCGGGGCGCCGCGGGCGCTCGACGTGGCTTCTTCTCATCTTTGGGCTCGGCCATCGGGGGCTCTGCAGAAACCGGCGCATCGGCACGGCCAAGGGTGTCGCCCTTGTAGACCCAGACCTTCACGCCAATGATGCCGTAGGTGGTGTTGGCCTCGGCAAAGCCGTAATCGATGTCGGCCCGGAGGGTGTGAAGGGGCACGCGGCCTTCGCGATACCACTCGGTTCGGGCAATCTCGGCACCGTTCAGGCGGCCCGAGCTCATGATCTTGATGCCCTGAGCGCCAAGGCGCATGGCGTTCTGCATGGCCCGCTTCATGGCGCGGCGGAACATGATCCGCTTTTCGAGCTGCTGGGTGATGTTCTCTGCGATGAGCTGGGCATCGACCTCTGGCTTGCGAATCTCTTCGATGTTGACGTGCACAGGCACGCCCATCATGGTGGAGAGCTGGGTCTTGAGGGCCTCGATGTCTTCGCCCTTCTTGCCAATCACAACGCCGGGGCGGGCGCTGAAGATGGTGATCTTGGCGTTCTTGGCGGGACGCTCGATGAGCACGCGGCCCACAGCAGCGCTCTTGAGGCGCTTCTTGAGGAAGTCTCGGACCTTAATGTCTTCATTGAGCATCTTGCTGAAGTCGCGGGGGTTGGCGAACCAACGTGACGACCAGTTGCGGGAAACAACGAGACGGAATCCGGTGGGATGTATTTTTTGACCCATGTCTGGCCCTTAGTTACCGACGGTGATGCAGATGTGGCAGGTCGGCTTTTCGATCCGAACGCCACGGCCCTTGGCTCGTGCGGAGAAGCGACGCAGCTTGGTGCCACGCTCCACGGTGATGGAGGTGACCTTGAGCTCATCGATGTCTGCGCCATCGTTGTGCTCGGCATTGGCAATCGCCGACTCGAGAACCTTCTTGACGATCACCGCCGCCTTTTTTGGGGTGAAGGCCAGGGTGTTGAGCGCCTGCTCAACCGGCTTGCCTCGAATCAGGTCGGCCACGAGCCGGCCTTTCTGGGCCGAGAGGCGAACGCCCCTGAGTTTTGCGGAAGTTTCCATGTTTGTCCTCTGGTCTCTGCTCGGGGCCGGTTACTTCTTGGCCTTTTTATCGGCGGCATGACCCTTGAACGTGCGGGTCATGGCGAATTCGCCGAGCTTGTGGCCGACCATGTTGTCTGTCACGTAGACAGGCACATGAAGACGGCCGTTGTGAACGGCGATGGTCAGGCCCACGAATTCCGGAAGAATGGTGGACCGACGGGACCAAGTCTTGATGGGGCGCTTGTCCTTGGACTCGACCGCAATCTCGACTTTCTTGAAAAGGTGGTCGTCTACAAACGGACCTTTTTTGGCAGAACGTGACATCTGTGCTGGTTCCTTTAGGGCTTATTTCCGCTTGTGACGGCTGGTCACAATCATGGAGTTGGTGCGCTTGTTGCGGCGGGTCTTGTAGCCCTTGGTGGGGGTGCCCCATGGGCTGACGGGCTCACGGGCCTCGCCCGTTCGACCCTCACCACCACCGTGTGGGTGATCGACAGGGTTCATGGCCACACCGCGCACGGTTGGACGAATGCCACGCCAACGAATGGCGCCGGCCTTGCCGTACTGACGCAGGTTGTGCTCGCCATTGCTCACCTCACCCATGGTGGCCCGGCACTCGATGTGAACACGACGAATTTCGCCGGAGCGCAGGCGAACCTGGGCGTAGGTGCCTTCACGGGCCAGAAGCTGCGCACTGCCACCGGCCGAGCGAGCCAACTGGGCTCCCTTGCCTGGCACCATCTCGATGCAATGGATGGTCGAACCCACAGGGATGTTGCGAATGGGCAGGGTATTGCCCGCACGAATGGGTGCCTCGGCGCCGTTCATGAGTTCGGTGCCCACTTCGACGCCCTTCGGCGCGATGATGTAGCGGCGCTCGCCGTCTGCGTAGCAGAGCAGGGCAATGTGGGCGCTGCGGTTGGGGTCGTACTCGATGCGCTCGACCTTGGCAGGGATGCCATCCTTGAGGCGACGAAAGTCGATGATGCGATAGTGCTGCTTATGGCCACCGCCACGATGACGCGTGGTGATGCGGCCAAGGTTGTTGCGGCCCGCAGTCTTGGACTGGTGCTCGGTGAGTGCCTCGAGGGGACGGCCCTTGTAGAGATGCGGGTGCGTCACCTTGACCATGGCGCGCTGGCCAGCCGAGGTGGGCTTGAGTTTAACGATGGGCATTACGTGGCCTCCCCAACGAAGTTGATTTCCTGGCCCTGGGCCAGGCTGACATAGGCCTTGCGGGTGTCGCGCCGACGGCCGCTGGTCTTGCCGTAACGCTTGGCCTTGCCTTTTTGGTTGAGCACCCGAACGGTGTCGACCTGGACCTTGAACATGAGTTCAACGGCGGCCTTGATTTCGGGCTTGGTGGCATCCTGCAGCACACGAAAGGCCACCTGGTTGTTCTGCTCACCAATCTGGGTGCTCTTCTCAGAGACGATTGGCGAGAGCAGGATCTTCATGAGGCGTTCCTGGTTCATGCAAACATCTCCTCGAAGCGGGCCAGTGCAGCACGGGTCATGAGCACCTTGTCGAAATAGACCAAGGAGACTGGATCTGCGGCCTCGGGCTCGATGACGGCAATGCTCTGAAGGTTGCGAGAGGCCAGGTACAAGGACTCATCGAGGTTGTCGGTGATGAGCAGCACGGAATCCATGCCCATCTGCTTGAGCTTTGCGGCCACCAACTTGGTCTTGGGGGCCTCGACCTCAAACTTCTCGACGATGGCCAGGCGACCTTCACGGGCCAGTTGCGACAAGATGGAGCGCACACCGGCGCGATACATCTTCTTGTTGAGCTTGTGACTGAAGTTCTCGTCGGGCGAGTTCGGGAAGACCTTGCCACCGCCACGCCACAGGGGGCTGGAGGCGCGGCCCACACGGGCACGGCCCGTGCCTTTTTGGCGCCAAGGCTTGCGGGTCGATTTGTTGACCTCGCTGCGATCCTTTTGAGCGCGGTTGCCGCTGCGAGCATTGGCCTGATAGGCCACCACGACCTGGTGCACGAGGGGTTCGTTGAAGTCGCGGTTAAAGACGACATCGTTGGCCTGCACCGTGCCGGCGGACTGGCCGGCTTCGTTTAAGAGCATGAGTTCCATATTGGCGAGCCCCTTATGCCTTCGCAGCCGAGCGAACGGCTGGACGAATGATCACGTGGCCGCCCTTGGAGCCGGGCACCGCTCCCTTGATCAGGACGAGCTGGCGAGCCGTGTCCACACGAACCACTTCAAGGTTCTGGCTGGTGCGACGTACCGCGCCGTCGTGGCCAGGCATTTTCTTGCCGGGAAACACGCGGCCTGGGTCTTGGGCCATGCCGATGGAGCCGGGCACGTTGTGGGACCGCGAGTTGCCGTGGGAGGCACGCTGGGAGGCAAAGTTGTGCCGAGCAATGGTGCCAGCAAAGCCCTTGCCCTGCGTGGTGCCGGTGACGTCGACCATCTGGCCGGGCGTGAAGATCTCGACCGTCAGGTGCTGACCGGCAGCCACATTGGCCAGTGCTTCAGCCGACACGGGAAATTCACGCAGCAACTCGCCGGCCTGAACGCCAGCCTTGGCGAGGTGGCCTGCCTGCGGTTTCAACACACGGGAGGCGCGCTTAACGCCAAAGGCAACCTGAACGGCGCTGTAGCCGTCGGTCTCGGTTGACTTGATCTGGGTGACGCGGTTGTCTGACACATCGATCACGGTCACGGGGATGGTGTCGCCCTCGTCCGTGAACACACGGGTCATGCCAAGCTTGCGACCTAAAAGTCCAAGGCTCATTTTTTCTCCGATCCCAGCTGCGATTGGCTGGGGCTGATTAAATTCCAAGTGCTTGTTGCTGGATCTCCCCTGTTCCGCTCGCAAGCGCAACAGGAAAGCCCGCTAGTCTATTACACAACTGGCCGATCTTCCAAATGCGGCATTACTGCAGCTTGATCTCCACATCCACGCCGGCGGGAAGGTCGAGTTTCATGAGGGCATCGACTGTCTTTTCGGTGGGGTCGACGATGTCCATCAACCGCTGGTGGGTGCGAAGTTCGAACTGGTCGCGTGAGGTTTTGTTCACGTGGGGGCTGCGCAGAATGTCGAAGCGACGAAAGCGAGTGGGAAGGGGCACCGGGCCTCGAACCACCGCACCAGTGCGCTTGGCTGTGTCGACAATCTCGAGTGCAGACTGGTCGATCAGCTTGTAATCGAACGCCTTGAGACGAATGCGGATTTTCTGTTGCATGCTGGGTCCTTGGGTTATTCGATCACTTTGGCGACGACGCCTGCGCCGACGGTACGGCCGCCCTCGCGGATGGCAAAGCGCAGGCCCTGCTCCATGGCAATCGGAGCAATCAGGGTGACCACCATCTTCACATTGTCACCAGGCATCACCATCTCCGTGCCCTCAGGCAACACCACCGAGCCCGTGACATCGGTCGTGCGGAAGTAAAACTGCGGACGGTAGTTGTTAAAGAAAGGCGTGTGACGACCACCCTCGTCCTTCGAGAGCACATACACCTCACATTCAAACTTGGTGTGCGGCGTGATCGAACCGGGCTTGGCCAGCACCTGACCACGCTCGACCTCCTCACGCTTGGTGCCACGCAGCAAAACGCCCACGTTGTCACCCGCCTGACCCTGGTCGAGCAGCTTGCGGAACATCTCCACGCCCGTACAGGTCGTCTTGACCGTGGCCTTGATGCCCACGATCTCAATCTCTTCACCCACCTTCACCACACCACGCTCCACACGGCCCGTGACCACCGTGCCGCGGCCCGAGATCGAGAAGACATCCTCAATGGGCATCAGGAAGGCGCCATCAATGGCGCGCTCAGGCGTGGGAATGTAGGAGTCCAGGGCCTCGGCCAGCTTGAGAATCGCCCCCTCACCAAGCTCGCCCTTGTCGCCCTCGAGCGCAAGCTTTGCAGAGCCCTTGATGATCGGCGTGTCATCGCCAGGGAAGTCGTACTTCGAGAGCAGCTCGCGAACTTCCATCTCCACGAGCTCGAGCAACTCCGCATCGTCGACCATGTCGCACTTGTTCAAAAACACAATGATGTAAGGCACGCCCACCTGGCGGGCCAACAAAATGTGCTCACGCGTCTGGGGCATCGGACCATCGGCGGCCGAACACACCAAAATGGCACCGTCCATCTGCGCCGCACCCGTGATCATGTTCTTCACATAGTCGGCATGGCCCGGGCAGTCCACGTGCGCATAGTGACGATTGGCCGTCTCATACTCCACATGCGCCGTGTTGATCGTGATCCCACGAGCCTTCTCCTCCGGCGCCGCATCAATCTGGTCATAGCCCTTGGCCTCACCACCAAACTTAGACGACAACACCGTCGTGATCGCAGCCGTCAACGTCGTCTTCCCATGGTCCACGTGACCAATCGTCCCTACGTTCACATGCGGCTTGGTCCGCTCAAACTTGCCCTTGGCCATGATGCTTTTCCTTTCTAAATATTATTTGGTTCGGCTCGACATGACTGCTTCAGCCACGTTCTTGGGAGCCTCGGAATAGTGCTTGAACTCCATGGTGTATGTCGCACGACCCTGGGTCAGAGACCGAAGGGTTGTGGAATAACCAAACATCTCGGCCAAGGGGACCTCTGCCTTGATGGTCTTGCCGCCGCCGGGAATGTCATCCATGCCCTGCACCATGCCACGGCGTGACGAGAGGTCACCCATGACGGTACCAGCGTAATCTTCGGGGGTTTCCACCTCCACCGCCATCATGGGCTCGAGCAGCACGGCATTGGCCTTGCGCATGCCATCCTTAAAGCCCATGGAAGCAGCCAGTTCAAAGGCAATCTGTGAGGAGTCGACGTCGTGGTAGGAGCCGTCGAACAGGGTGACCTTGATGTCGACCACCGGGAAGCCTGCCAGTACGCCCGCATTCATGGTGTCGAGACAGCCCTTGTCGACCGAGGGAATGAATTCGCGGGGCACGACACCACCCTTGATGGCATCGACAAACTCATAGCCTTTGCCTTCTTCTTGGGGGTCGAGCTTGAGCCAGACGTGACCGTACTGGCCCTTGCCGCCCGACTGCTTCACATACTTGCCCTCGATCTCGACCGACTTGCGAATGGTTTCGCGGTAGGCCACCTGAGGCTTGCCCACCGTGGCCTCGACGCCGAACTCACGCTTCATGCGGTCGACGATGATCTCGAGGTGCAACTCACCCATGCCTGAGATGATGGTCTGGCCAGATTCTTCGTCTGTGCGCACGCGGAAGGATGGGTCTTCCTTGGCCAGGCGATTGAGCGCAATGCCCATTTTTTCCTGGTCGACCTTGGTCTTGGGCTCAACCGCCTGGGAGATCACGGGCTCGGGGAACTCCATGCGCTCCAGAATGATTTCAGCGTCTGGATCGCAGAGGGTCTCACCGGTCGTGACTTCTTTGAGGCCCACGGCGGCGGCGATGTCGCCGGCCAGAATCTCAGAGATTTCTTCACGGTTGTTGGCGTGCATCTGGAGCAGACGGCCGATGCGCTCCTTCTTGCCCTTGATGGGGTTGAGCACGGTGTCACCAGACTTCAGCACGCCGGAGTACACCCGAATGAAGGTGAGTTGGCCCACGAAGGGATCACTCATGAGCTTGAAGGCCAGCGAGGCAAATTTTTCTTTGTCATCGGCCTTGCGCTCAGCAGGATTGCCGTCGGGGTCCGTTCCGCTGACGGGAGGGATGTCCACGGGGCTGGGCATGAACTGGATGACAGCATCGAGCATGCGCTGAACGCCCTTGTTCTTGAAGGCCGTGCCACAGAGCATGGGCTGAATTTCGCCCGCGATCGTGCGGTCACGCAGGCCCTTCATGAGTTGCTCTTCAGAGAGCTCACCGGACTCGAGGTAGGTGTTCATGAGGGTTTCGTCCGACTCGGCGGCCGCCTCAATCATCTTCTCGCGCCACTCATCGGCCTGGGCCTGGAGTTCCGCGGGAATATCGGTGTAATCGAACTTGATGCCCTGGCTGGCCTCATCCCAGAGGATGGCCTTCATCTTGATGAGGTCGACAACACCCTTGAAGTTCTCTTCGGCACCGATGGGCAGCACGATGGGAACGGGATTGGCCCTCAGGCGGGTGCGCATCTGCTCGTAGACCTTGAAAAAGTTAGCGCCAGTGCGGTCCATTTTATTCACGAAGGCCAGACGGGGAACCTTGTACTTGTTGGCCTGGCGCCAGACCGTCTCGGACTGAGGCTGAACGCCACCCACGGCGCAATAGACCATGCAGGCGCCATCGAGCACGCGCATGGAACGCTCCACCTCAATGGTGAAGTCGACGTGTCCCGGGGTGTCGATGATGTTGATCCGGTGCTCGGGCAGGGAGCCGTCCATGCCCTTCCAGAAGGTGGTGGTGGCCGCAGAGGTGATCGTGATGCCTCGCTCCTGCTCTTGTTCCATCCAGTCCATGGTGGCGGCGCCATCGTGCACCTCACCGATTTTATGGTTCACGCCCGTGTAGAACAGGATGCGCTCGGTGGTGGTGGTCTTGCCAGCGTCGATGTGAGCGCTGATGCCGATGTTTCGGTAGCGCTCGATCGGAGTCTTACGGGCCATGTGGTGTCCTTGGGAATTCGTGTGGTGAGCCGGCTTAGAACCGGAAGTGCGAGAAGGCCTTGTTGGCCTCGGCCATGCGATGCACCTCGTCGCGACGCTTAACGGCGCCGCCCCGGCCTTCTGCGGCCTCAAGGAGTTCACCGGCCAGGCGCAGGTTCATGGATTTCTCGCCACGCTTCTTGGCGGCCTCGCGCAGCCAGCGCATGGCCAGGGCGGAGCGACGGGCTGGGCGAACTTCAACGGGCACCTGATAGTTGGCACCGCCCACGCGACGGCTTTTGACTTCCACCATGGGCTTGGCGTTGGTAAGGGCCTGCTGGAAGATTTCGATGGGGTTCTTCTTGGCCACCCGCTCGATGTGATCGAAGGCGCCATAGACGATGCGCTCTGCAACAGCCTTTTTGCCGTGGAGCATCACCACATTCATGAACTTGGAGACTTCTTCGCTGCCGAACTTTGGATCGGCCAGAATGATGCGCTTGGGCACCTCGCGACGACGGGGCATGTTCTTTCCTTTATTGGTTCAGTTGGGTTTGACCCAGCCCGCTTGGCCAATCGCTTGGCCGCAGACCCTTACTCCACCGCGCACCATTGCACGGTGGTCTTGGTACGACTTAAGACTTCTTCGGGCGCTTCGCGCCGTATTTCGAGCGCGACTGCTTCCGATCCTTCACGCCCTGCAGGTCGAGTGACCCGCGAACGATGTGATAACGAACACCTGGGAGGTCTTTGACACGACCACCACGGATCAGGACCACGGAGTGCTCCTGGAGGTTGTGGCCTTCACCACCGATGTAACTAATGACTTCAAAGCCATTGGTGAGGCGAACCTTGGCCACCTTTCGCAGCGCCGAGTTCGGCTTCTTCGGGGTCGTGGTGTAGACCCGCGTGCAGACGCCGCGGCGCTGGGGGGATGACTCCAGCGCAGGGCTCTTGCTCTTGATAGTCTCGCTGGTGCGCGGCTTGCGCACCAGCTGGTTGATCGTGGGCATTTCAGCTTCCTTGGGTTAATTCTGATGAAATCTGGGAAAAGCCCACGATTTTTGGGCTTTTCCCATTGGCTGTCAAGCGGATTCCCCTGCGTCGGTTTCTGTGGCGGCGTTTTCAGATGCGTCGTCGCCACCCGAGAACAGGGCCTCGGCCTCAATGGCTGCCTGCTCGGCCAAGGTTTTGGCCTCGGCCGCCTCCGCAGTCTCCCGCTCCTTGCGGGCGCGGTGGTAAGCCAGGCCCGTTCCGGCTGGGATCAGTCGGCCGACAATCACGTTCTCCTTGAGGCCACGCAGGTCGTCTTGCTTGCCCATGATGGCCGCCTCGGTCAGCACCCGGGTGGTCTCCTGGAAGGAGGCCGCCGAGATGAAGGAGTCGGTCGAGAGTGAGGCCTTGGTGATGCCCAGCAGGAGGTTGTCGTGCATGGCGGCGCGGCCACCGTCGGCCACCACACGGTCGTTCTCCTCGAGCAGCTCGGAGCGCTCCACCTGCTCACCCGGAATGAATCGAGTGTTGCCCGGGTCGGAGATCTGCACGCGGCGCAGCATCTGGCGAACAATCACCTCGATGTGCTTGTCGTTGATCTTCACACCCTGGAGTCGGTAGACGTCCTGGACCTCATCAACGATGTAGCGCGACAGGGCCTCGATGCCCAAGAGGCGAAGGATGTCCTGCGGATCGGCCGGGCCGTCCACAATCATCTCGCCCTTGTTCACGATCTGACCATCGTGGACCAGCACGCTCTTTTCCTTCGGGATCAGGAACTCCTGGGCCACGCCGTCCATGTCGGTGATGACCAGACGCTGTTTGCCCTTGGTGTCCTTTCCGAAGGAGACGGTGCCCGTGACCTCGGCCAGCATGCCAGCATCCTTGGGTGAACGGGCCTCGAAGAGCTCGGCCACACGGGGCAGACCGCCGGTGATGTCGCGGGTCTTTTGGGATTCCTGCGGAATTCGCGCAAGCACCTCGCCCACAGCGACCTCCTGGCCATCGCGCACGGTGATCAGTGCACCCACCGGGAAGCTGATGTTCACCGCATGGTCGGTGCCCGCGATCTTCACCTCGTCGCCGCCTGCGATCAGCTTGACCTGGGGGCGAACGCCCTTGCTGGCTGCGCTGCGGCGCTTGGCATCGATGACCACGAGGGTCGACAGGCCAGTGACGTCGTCGATCTGCTTGGCCACTGTGACGCCCTCTTCCACATTCTCGAAGCGAATCTGGCCGGCGTACTCGGTGATGATGGGACGGGTGAGCGGATCCCAGGTGGCCAGAATGGCACCGGCCTTCACCGCATGGCCATCGACCATGGACAGCGTGGCGCCATAAGGAACCTTGTGACGCTCACGCTCACGGCCGTTGTCGTCGACGATCAAGACCTCACCCGAGCGAGAGATGACGACGGGCTCTTTCTTGGCGTTGGTGATGTAGCGCATCGTGGGGGTGAATCGGATCACGCCGTTGGACTTGGCCTCAATGCTCGACTGGGCTGCTGTTCGCGAGGCTGCACCACCGATGTGGAAGGTGCGCATGGTCAGCTGCGTGCCGGGCTCGCCAATCGACTGGGCTGCAATGACACCGACGGCCTCGCCCACGTTGACCAGGTTGCCGCGGCCAAGGTCGCGGCCATAGCACTTGGCGCACAGGCCAAACCGCGTGCCGCAGGTCAGCGGGGTGCGCACGCGCACCTCGTCCACGCCCAGGCGCTCGATCGCATCGACGGCATCCTCGTCGAGCAGGGCACCCTCCTCGATGAGGGTCTCTTGGGTTTCCGGGTTCACGACCTCGCTGGCGGTCACGCGGCCCAGGATGCGATCGCGCAGGGCCTCGATGACCTCACCACCCTCGACCAAGGCCTTCATGGTGATGCCGTTGTCGGTGCCACAGTCATCCTCAATGACCACGAGGTCTTGGGTCACATCGACCAGTCGACGGGTCAGGTAGCCAGAGTTGGCGGTCTTGAGCGCCGTGTCGGCCAGACCCTTTCGGGCGCCGTGGGTGGAGATGAAGTACTGCAGCACATTGAGGCCCTCACGGAAGTTCGCCGTGATGGGGGTCTCGATGATGGAGCCGTCGGGCTTGGCCATGAGGCCTCGCATGCCCGCGAGCTGCCGAATCTGGGCTGCCGAACCACGGGCACCCGAGTCGGCCATCATGTAGATGGAGTTGAAGGACTCTTGGCGAACGTCGTGGCCTTTGCGGTCTTTGACGACCTCGCCGGCGAGCTGGTCCATCATGGCCTTGCCCACCTGGTCGCCTGCACGGCCCCAGATGTCCACGACCTTGTTGTAGCGCTCGCCCGATGTCACCAGGCCCGAGGCGTACTGCTGCTCGATCTCTTTGACCTCGGTCTCGGCCTTGGCAAGGATGTCGACCTTTTGCGCCGGCACGAGCATGTCATCCACACAGATGGAGATGCCAGCACGGGTGGCCAGTGCAAAGCCAGACTGCAGAAGCTTGTCGGCCAGGATCACGGTGGCGCGCAGGCCACAGCGGCGGAAGGAGGCGTTGATGAGCCGTGAGATCTCTTTCTTCTTAAGGGCCTTGTTCATGTTCGTGAAGGCCAGGCCGGCGGGAAGAATCTTGGAGAGCAGTGCGCGGCCCACGGTGGTCTCGTAGCGCACCAGTTTGGTGGTGGACTCACCGCTCGCCCGGTCGATCTCGGTCTCTTCAATTCGCACTGTGATCTTGGTGCCGAGCTCCACCTCTTTCGAGGCGTAGGCACGCTCCACTTCCGAGACATTGGCCAGGAACATGCCCTCGCCACGGCCGTTGACCTTCTCACGGGTGGCGTAATAAAGGCCCAGCACGATGTCCTGCGACGGAACGATGGATGGCTCGCCGTTGGAGGGGAAGAGCACGTTGTTGGAGGCCAGCATCAGGGTGCGGGCTTCCATCTGGGCCTCGAGCGACAGTGGCACGTGAACGGCCATCTGGTCGCCGTCGAAGTCTGCGTTGAAGGCGGCACAGACCAGGGGGTGCAGCTGAATGGCCTTGCCCTCGATGAGCACCGGCTCAAAGGCCTGGATGCCCAAACGGTGGAGGGTCGGGGCACGGTTGAGCATGACGGGATGCTCGCGAATGACTTCCTCAAGGATGTCCCAGACCTCGGGCACCTGCTGCTCCACGAGCTTCTTGGCCGCCTTGATGGTGGTGGCCATGCCACGCAGCTCGAGCTTGTTAAAGATGAAGGGCTTGAAGAGTTCGAGCGCCATCAGCTTGGGCAGGCCGCACTGGTGCAGCTTGAGCGTGGGGCCCACCACAATGACCGAGCGGCCCGAGTAGTCGACCCGCTTGCCCAGCAGGTTCTGACGGAAGCGACCGCCCTTGCCCTTGATCATGTCGGCGAGCGACTTCAGGGCACGCTTGTTGGCACCCGTCATGGCCTTGCCACGGCGACCATTGTCGAGCAGGGAATCGACAGACTCCTGCAGCATGCGCTTCTCGTTGCGCACGATGATCTCAGGCGCGCGCAGCTCGAGCAGGCGCTTCAAGCGGTTGTTTCGGTTGATGACACGACGGTAGAGGTCGTTGAGGTCGGAGGTGGCGAAACGGCCACCGTCGAGCGGCACCAGGGGGCGCAGTTCGGGAGGCAGCACAGGCAGCACCTGCATGACCATCCAGTCGGGCTTGACGCCCGACTTGTGAAAGCCCTCCAAGACCTTGAGCCGCTTGGCGATCTTCTTGATCTTGGCGTCGGAGGAGGTCTCGGCGAGGTCCTTGCGGAGCTGCTCAATTTCGCGCTCGAGGTCGATGGACGACAGCAGGGCGGCCACGCCTTCGGCACCCATCTGGGCCACGAATTCGCCGTCGCCATACTGCTCGACCTTGGCGAGGTAGTCGTCCTCGGACATGATCTGACCGCGCTTGAGCGGGGTCATGCCGGGCTCCACCACCACATAGGCCTCGAAGTACAGAACCCGCTCAATGTCACGCAGGGTCATGTCGAGCACCATGCCGAGGCGGCTGGGCAGAGACTTCAGGAACCAGATGTGGGCCACGGGGCTGGCCAGCTCAATGTGGCCCATGCGCTCACGGCGCACCTTGGCCAGCGTGACCTCCACACCGCACTTCTCACAAATGACACCGCGGTGCTTCAGGCGCTTGTACTTGCCGCACAGGCACTCGTAGTCTTTGACGGGGCCAAAGATCTTGGCGCAGAACAGGCCATCACGCTCGGGCTTGAAGGTCCGGTAGTTGATGGTCTCTGGCTTCTTGACCTCACCAAAAGACCAGGAACGGATCTTGTCGGGAGAGGCAAGGCCGATGCGAATGGCATCGAATTGCTGATCCTGCTGAACCTGCTTGAATAGATCGAGTAGCGCTTTCATATTCTCAGTTCCTTTGTGATCAGTGGCGTTCGAGATCGATGTCAATGCCCAACGAGCGGATCTCTTTGACCAGCACGTTGAACGATTCCGGCATGCCAGCGTCGATCACGTGGTCGCCCTTGACGATGTTCTCGTAGACACGGGTTCGGCCAGCAACGTCGTCTGACTTGACGGTGAGCATTTCCTGCAGGGTGTAGGCCGCACCATAGGCCTCGAGTGCCCAGACCTCCATCTCGCCGAAACGCTGGCCGCCGAACTGGGCCTTGCCGCCCAAGGGCTGCTGCGTGACCAGCGAGTACGGGCCGGTGGAGCGGGCATGCATCTTGTCGTCCACCAGGTGGTGCAGCTTCAGCATGTGCATGTAGCCCACGGTGGTGGTGCGGTCGAAGCCGTCGCCGGTGCGACCGTCATAGAGCTGAACCTGGGTGCGGGTGACGGTGAGGCCCACCTTGGCGGCCACATCATCGGGATAGGCGAGCTGCAGCATCTGCCGAATCTCGTCTTCCTTGGCGCCGTCGAACACCGGGGTGGCAAAGGGCACGCCATCCTGGAGGTTCTGTGCAAGCTCGACCACCTCGACATCCTTGAGGCCAGCGATGTCTTCGGGCTTGCCCGTGGCGTTGTAGACGCTCTCGAGGGCCTTGCGAAGCTCGGACACCTTGGCCTGACGCTCGAGCATCTCACCGATGCGCTGGCCAAGGCCCTTGGCGGCCCAGCCCAGGTGGGTCTCGAGAATCTGGCCCACGTTCATCCGTGAGGGCACGCCCAAGGGGTTGAGCACGATGTCGACTGGGCGGCCATCGGCCATGTAGGGCATGTCCTCCACGGGAACAATCCGCGAGACCACACCCTTGTTGCC
Source organism: Hahnella aquatica (SeqCode) (assembly GCF_965194505.1). GTDB lineage: Bacteria > Pseudomonadota > Gammaproteobacteria > Burkholderiales > Burkholderiaceae_A > Hahnella > Hahnella aquatica. The sequence goes on from NZ_OZ239144.1 coordinate 1,774,956, forward strand.
ATGGCGGCCGGCCATCTTGTCGCCCGGCTGCAGACGACGCTTGACGGCCAGGTAGACCTTGACCATCTTGAGCACGCCCGGGGGGAGTTCATCGCCCTGGGTGAGCTTGCGGTGTTTCTCTTGATAGGCGAGGTCGAACTGGTGGCGCTTTTGCTCGAGCGACTCCTTGAGGCCCTCGAGCTGCTGGGCCGCCGTCTCATCCGAGAGTCGAATGTCGAACCAGTGGTAGCGGTCGAGGTCGGCGAGGTAATCGGCCGTGATGGGCGATCCCTTGGCGAGCTTCTTGGGGCCGCCATTGGCAGGCTGGCCGAGCAGAAGCTTTTCGATCCGCTGGAAGGCGTCGGTCTCAACGATGCGAAGCTGGTCGTTGAGGTCTTTGCGATAACGGCCAAGCTCTTCATCGATGATCTGCTGGGCCCGCTTGTCGCGCTGAATGCCCTCACGGGTGAAGACCTGCACGTCGATGACGGTGCCGCTCATGCCCGAGGGCACGCGCAGGGACGTGTCCTTCACGTCCGAGGCCTTCTCACCAAAGATGGCGCGAAGCAGTTTCTCTTCTGGGGTCAGCTGGGTCTCGCCCTTGGGGGTGACCTTGCCCACGAGCACGTCGCCGGCCTGCACCTCTGCACCGATGTAGACCACGCCCGACTCATCGAGCCGGCCGAGCTGGCCTTCGGAGAGGTTGGAGATGTCTCGTGTGATTTCCTCCGGCCCGAGCTTGGTGTCGCGCGAGAAGACCGAGAGCTCCTCGATGTGGATCGAGGTGTAGCGGTCTTCGGCCACCACACGCTCAGAAATGAGGATGGAGTCTTCGAAGTTATAGCCGTTCCAGGGCATGAAGGCGACCAGCATGTTCTGGCCCAGGGCGAGTTCGCCCAGGTCGGTGGAGGCGCCATCGGCCACCACATCGCCACGCACCACGACATCACCCTTGGTGACCACGGGACGCTGGTTGATGTTGGTGTTCTGGTTGGAGCGGGTGTACTTGATCAGGTTGTAGATGTCGACACCCGACTCGCCTGCACGTGTCTCGGCATCATTCACCCGAATCACGATGCGGCGTGAGTCGACATAGTCGACCACACCGCCACGGCGGGCCTGCACCACGGTGCCGGAGTCGACGGCGCAGGTGCGCTCAATGCCGGTGCCCACCAGTGGCTTCTGGGGCCGCAGGCAGGGAACGGCCTGGCGCTGCATGTTCGATCCCATCAGGGCGCGGTTGGCATCATCGTGCTCGAGGAAGGGAATGAGCGACGCTGCCACCGAGACAATCTGCGAAGGCGCCACGTCCATGTATTCCACACGGTCGGGGCCCGACAGGGTGGTCTCGCCATTGACACGCACCGACACGAGGTCCTCGAGCAGGCGGCCCTTGCCATCCATTTCGGCATTGGCCTGGGCAATCACATAACGGCCTTCTTCAATGGCCGAGAGGTACTCGATCTGGTCTGTCACCACGGCATTGACCACCTTGCGATACGGCGTCTCAAGGAAGCCATACTCATTGAGGCGGGCATACAGGGCCAGTGAGTTGATCAGGCCGATGTTCGGGCCTTCTGGCGTCTCGATGGGGCAGACACGGCCATAGTGAGTGGGGTGCACGTCGCGCACCTCAAAGCCGGCGCGCTCCCGGGTCAGGCCACCAGGACCGAGTGCGGACACGCGGCGCTTGTGGGTGATCTCAGAGAGCGGATTGGTCTGGTCCATGAACTGCGAGAGCTGGGAGGACCCAAAGAACTCGCGAATGGCCGCTGAGATGGGCTTGGAGTTGATGAGGTCGTGAGGCATGAGGTTGTCGGCCTCGGCCTGGCCCAGACGCTCCTTGACTGCACGCTCCACCCGCACCAGGCCGGAGCGGAACTGGTTCTCTGCAAGCTCACCCACACACCGCACGCGGCGGTTGCCGAGGTGATCGATGTCATCGATCTCACCGCGACCGTTGCGCAGCTCCACAAGCACCTTGATGGTGTCGAGGATGTCCTCGTTGGAGAGGGTCATCGCGCCGAGCACCTCTTCACGGCCCAGGCGGCGGTTGAACTTCATGCGGCCGACCTTGGAGAGGTCGTAGGAATCCTCACTGAAGAAGAGCCGGTTAAAGAGTGCCTCGACAGCATCTTCCGTGGGCGGCTCGCCCGGACGCATCATGCGATAGATGGCCACCCGAGCCGAGAGTTGGTCGGGTGTCTCATCGAGCCGCAGGGTCGAGGAAATATAGGGGCCATGGTCGAGGTCGTTGACGTAGAGGGCCGAGAACTCGCGCACCTTGGCGTCGCGCATCTTGGCAAGCAGTTCCTCAGTAATCTCATCGTTGGCCTTGGCCATCAGTTCGCCCGTCTCTGGGTCGATGAGGTTGGTGGCCACCACACGGCCCAGAAGGTAGTCGTCCGGCACGGAGATGCGCTTTAAGCCCGCCTTCTCAATGTCGCGGATGTGCTTGGCGTTGATGCGCTTGTCTTTGGGAACGACAACATTGCCGTCCTTGTCGACGATGTCAAAGCGCGCCTGCTCGCCCTTGAGCCGCTCGGCCACGAGTTCCATCTGGGCGCCCTGGGGCATCAGCTGGAAGTGGTCGAAGGCAAAGAAATGCGCCAGGATCTGCTCGGGCGTGAGGCCCAGGGCCTTCATCAGGATGGTGACGGGCATCTTGCGACGACGGTCGACTCGGAAATAGAGAATGTCCTTGGGGTCGAACTCGAAGTCGAGCCAGGAGCCACGGTAAGGGATGATTCGGGCCGAGAAGAGCAGCTTGCCCGAGCTGTGGGTCTTGCCCCGGTCGTGCTCGAAGAATGCGCCCGGCGAGCGGTGCAGTTGACTCACGATGACACGCTCGGTGCCGTTGATCACGAAAGAGCCGGTGTCGGTGACCAGGGGCATCTCGCCCATGTAGACCTCTTGCTCCTTGACCTCTTTGATCGTAGGCTTGGCCGCCTCGCGGTCGAGGATGACGAGCCGCACGCGCGCGCGCAGTGGCGCTGCAAAGGTCAGGCCTCGCTGCTGGCATTCCTTCATGTCGAAGGGGGGCATGCCGAGCTGATAATGCACGAACTCGAGCCGTGCCATGCCGTTGTGGCTGGAGATCGGGAAGATGGACTGAAAGGCCGCCTGGAGGCCAGACTCGTCTCGAGCATCCGGGGCCCTGTCGGCCTGGAGGAAGTCTCGATAAGACTGAAGCTGGGTCTCGAGCAGATAAGGAACCTCCAACACCGGTGGGCGTTTTGCAAAGCTCTTGCGGAGGCGTTTCTTTTCAGTAAAGTTGTAGGCCATTCGGGTCCTCGGGGTCTGAAAAAGAAGGGACTGACTTGACGATGTGGGCCTTCCATTGAAAGCCGCCATTGCGAAGACAGCCCCACCGGGCCAACGGCCCGGGGCGGCTGAATAAACGACTACTTGACTTCGACCTTCGCGCCGGCTTCCTCGAGCTGCTTCTTGAGGGCGTCGGCATCGGCCTTGGAGACACCTTCTTTGACGGCCTTGGGTGCACCGTCCACGAGGTCTTTGGCTTCCTTCAGGCCCAGGCCAGTGGCAGCACGCACCACCTTGATGACCTCAACCTTTTTGTCGCCAGCGGCCGCAAGCATCACGGTGAACTCGGTCTGCTCTTCAGCAGCCGCGCCACCCGCGGCTGCGCCGCCGCCAGCAGGCGCTGCAACAGCCACAGCCGTGGCTGCGGCGGACACGCCGAACTTGTCTTCCATCATTTTGATGAGCTCGGAGAGCTCCAGAACACTCATCGAACCAACTGCATTCAGGACATCTTCTTTGGTCATTGCCATGTTTAAAACTCCAAATAAAGGTTCAAAAGGTCGTGGTTGTTAGGCGCCAGCCTGCTCGCGCTGATCCCGAACAGCAGCGAGGGCCCGCACAAACTTCGTGGGCACCTCGTTGAGGGTCTGCACAAACTTGACGGTGGGCGCCTGCATGGTGCCGAGCAGCTTGGCCAAAAGTTCTTCGCGCGAGGGCAATGCGGCCAAGGCCTTGATTGCATTTGCGTCGACAGTGCTGTTGGGCAGCGCACCCGCTTTAATGACCAGCCGATCGTTGGCCTTGGAGAAGTCCTGAAGGACTTTCGCCACAGCAACGGGGTCTTGCGAGACACCGTAGATCAGCGGACCAACCATTTGGTCGGACAGCTTCTCGAACGGGGTTCCCGCAACGGCACGGCGCACCAACGTGTTCTTGAGAACGCGCAGGTAGACGCCCGACTGCCGGGCCTTGCGGCGGAGCTCGGTCATGCTGGCAACATCCAGACCACGGTACTCCGCAACCACAATTGCTTGCGCTGTTGCCACCTGGGCAGTGACGTCGGCAATCATGGCTGCCTTTGCTTCGCGGTTTAATGCCACGGTTTGCTCCTACAAAAGCCTCGCAGGCCAATGGCCCTTGAGGCGGTTGAAACCGGCGACCTTCGAACCTTCCGGCGCGGCCCATAAGGGCCTTGCCTTGTGTCTTCCGGGACCGCCATCTGCGTTGGGCTCAGTTCAACCTGAAATTAAGCGATGCCCCAACGGTCTTTGACAACCTGTTGGCCCCGCGCAGCACTGCCGCAAGGCCAACAGCCCAAAGTCTTCTATGCAGCCTGCTGCCCCAGCAGCGACTGCGTTTCCACTCGAATGCCGGGACCCATGGTCGTGGAGACGGCCACCTTGCGAAGGTAGACGCCCTTGGACGACGAGGGCTTGGCGCGGTTGAGGGCATCAATGAGCGCCACAAGATTGCTCTTTAATGCGCCAACCTCGAACGAGGCCTGACCGATCGTGCAATGGATGATGCCGGCCTTGTCGGTGCGGTACTGCACCTGGCCTGCCTTGGCATTCTTCACGGCCGTGGCCACATCCGGGGTGACCGTGCCCACCTTGGGGTTCGGCATGAGCCCGCGGGGGCCAAGGATCTGACCGAGTTGGCCCACCAGGCGCATGGCATCTGGCGAGGCAATCACGATGTCGAAGTTCATCTGGCCGGCCTTGATCTGCTCGGCGAGGTCTTCCATGCCAACGATGTCGGCACCTGCGGCCTTGGCCTGGTCGGCCTTCTCGCCCTGGGCGAACACGGCCACACGGGCGGTCTTGCCGGTGCCGGCGGGCAGCACCAGGGAGCCCCGCACGAGCTGGTCTGATTTCTTGGCATCGATGCCGAGCTGAACCGCCACATCGACGGACTCGGTGAACTTGGCCGTGGCGCAGGATTTGGCCAGGGCCAGGGCCTCATCGGCGGTGTATGTCTTGGTGCGGTCGACCTGGGACCGAACCGCTGAAATGCGTTTGGAGAGTTTGGCCATGATTAGAGTCCCTCTACCGTGATGCCCATGCTGCGGGCGCTTCCAGCGATGGTCTTGACCGCCGCATCGAGGTCGGCGGCCGTGAGATCGGGCTGCTTGGTTTTTGCGATGTCTTCGCACTGGGCGCGGGTGATCGAGCCGACCTTGTCGGTGTGGGGCTTGGCAGAGCCCTTGTCGATCTTTGCGGCCTTCTTAATGAGGATGGACGCCGGTGGCGTCTTCATCACGAAGGTGAATGTCTTGTCTGCGAAGGCTGTGATCACGCATGGAATGGGGAGGCCCGGCTCCATGCCTTGGGTCTGGGCATTGAATGCCTTGCAGAACTCCATGATGTTCAGACCGCGCTGGCCCAGGGCTGGGCCAATGGGTGGCGACGGATTCGCCTTGCCTGCAGGAACCTGCAGCTTGATGTAACCAATGATCTTCTTTGCCATGACGGCTCCTATTGCGAGTACATGCGCGGGGCCCTACTTCTCAGCCCTGCTCCTCAAAAACCGGCCGATGCTTCCGGCCGGGCCACTGCTAGAGTTTCTCGACCTGACCAAACTCCAGTTCCACTGGTGTCGAACGACCGAAGATCGTGACCGACACCCGCAGACGATTCTTTTCGTAGTTCACTTCCTCGACGTTGCCGTTGAAGTCGGTGAACGGGCCTTCCTTGACGCGGACCACCTCGCCCACCTCGAAGAGCACCTTGGGCCGAGGCTTCTCAACCCCCTCTTGCATCTGGGCCATGATCTTGTCGACCTCGGCCTGTGAGATGGGGGTGGGCTTGCTTGCGGTGCCACCCACAAAGCCGGTGACCTTGTTGGTGTTCTTCACCAAATGCCAGGTCTGCTCATTCATGTCCATTTCCACCAGCACGTAGCCTGGAAAGAAACGACGCTCCGAGAGGGCCTTCTGGCCGCCACGAATCTCGACCACCTCTTCGGTGGGCACCAGAATCTGGCCGAATTGATCCTGCATGCCTGCACGGTCAATTCTTTCTTGGATGGCTCGGGCCACGCTCTTCTCCATGCCTGAAAAGGCATGTACGACGTACCAACGTTTGGTCATGGTCACTTCCATCCCAACAACAAATCGTAGAGCACCCATTCCAGCGACTTGTCGGTCAGCCAGAGAAAGAGCGCCATCACAAACACAAATACGAAAACGATGCCGGTGGTCTGGAGCGTCTCCTTGCGGCTGGGCCAATGAACCCGCCGCGCCTCAGCCTGGGCCTCACGGGCAAAGCCCATGAACACGCGGCCAGACGGGCTGGCCAGGCCAAGCACCAGTGCCACCACAATGCCCGCCACCATAGAGCCCAGGGCTGCCAGTGCAGAGGAATCACCCTGCGTGTGGTAGCCCACCACCCCTGCAATGAAGGCAAGCACAGACCCCGCCAACATGAGTTTGTTGGACAGGCTGCTGGTGGAGACGTCGGTGACGGTGCTCATGGCGCGAGGTTGTCTGGGATCGGAGGGTTGGCAGGGGCAGAGGGAATCGAACCCCCAACCTTCGGTTTTGGAGACCGACGCTCTGCCAGTTGAGCTATGCCCCTAGGCTCCGATAGACCAGACAAATCCTTTTACTCGATCACTTTGGCGACGACGCCTGCGCCGACGGTACGGCCGCCCTCGCGGATGGCAAAGCGCAGGCCCTGCTCCATGGCAATCGGAGCAATCAGGGTGACCACCATCTTCACATTGTCACCAGGCATCACCATCTCCGTGCCCTCAGGCAACACCACCGAGCCCGTGACATCGGTCGTGCGGAAGTAAAACTGCGGACGGTAGTTGTTAAAGAAAGGCGTGTGACGACCACCCTCGTCCTTCGAGAGCACATACACCTCACATTCAAACTTGGTGTGCGGCGTGATCGAACCGGGCTTGGCCAGCACCTGACCACGCTCGACCTCCTCACGCTTGGTGCCACGCAGCAAAACGCCCACGTTGTCACCCGCCTGACCCTGGTCGAGCAGCTTGCGGAACATCTCCACGCCCGTACAGGTCGTCTTGACCGTGGCCTTGATGCCCACGATCTCAATCTCTTCACCCACCTTCACCACACCACGCTCCACACGGCCCGTGACCACCGTGCCGCGGCCCGAGATCGAGAAGACATCCTCAATGGGCATCAGGAAGGCGCCATCAATGGCGCGCTCAGGCGTGGGAATGTAGGAGTCCAGGGCCTCGGCCAGCTTGAGAATCGCCCCCTCACCAAGCTCGCCCTTGTCGCCCTCGAGCGCAAGCTTTGCAGAGCCCTTGATGATCGGCGTGTCATCGCCAGGGAAGTCGTACTTCGAGAGCAGCTCGCGAACTTCCATCTCCACGAGCTCGAGCAACTCCGCATCGTCGACCATGTCGCACTTGTTCAAAAACACAATGATGTAAGGCACGCCCACCTGGCGGGCCAACAAAATGTGCTCACGCGTCTGGGGCATCGGACCATCGGCGGCCGAACACACCAAAATGGCACCGTCCATCTGCGCCGCACCCGTGATCATGTTCTTCACATAGTCGGCATGGCCCGGGCAGTCCACGTGCGCATAGTGACGATTGGCCGTCTCATACTCCACATGCGCCGTGTTGATCGTGATCCCACGAGCCTTCTCCTCCGGCGCCGCATCAATCTGGTCATAGCCCTTGGCCTCACCACCAAACTTAGACGACAACACCGTCGTGATCGCAGCCGTCAACGTCGTCTTCCCATGGTCCACGTGACCAATCGTCCCTACGTTCACATGCGGCTTGGTCCGCTCAAACTTGCCCTTGGCCATCTCTGACTCCTAGTCATTAACTGGTTGTTGAACATCAACTCATAAACTGTGGTGCCCATGACGCGGATCGAACGCGTGACCTCTCCCTTACCAAGGGAGTGCTCTACCACTGAGCCACATGGGCCAAACCTACAAAAACAGCAAATCTTGGAGCGGGTGAAGGGAATCGAACCCTCGTCGTAAGCTTGGAAGGCTTCTGCTCTACCATTGAGCTACACCCGCACGCCCCAATGGTGGAGGAGGTTGGATTCGAACCAACGTAGGCGTGCGCCAACAGATTTACAGTCTGCCCCCTTTAGCCACTCGGGCACCCCTCCACGACGAACCCGTAACTATCCATCTTTCAGGTGAGACTGTCAAATAAGGCCTGGGGCTAGAAGACGCTCCGGATGGCCAGAAAATCAAGGGCCCGGCCGCCGGGCTCGCTGTACAAAATGCGCACTGGGAAGTGGCGGTCGGCCGGGTCCAGCCAGAGGTCAATTTGACCCATTCGCCGGGTCTGAAAAGGATCGCTCGTCACCCGAAGTGCGGTCACCAGAATGCCCCCGGGCAGCACCAAGTCCTCCGGGTCGCCCACCTGAAAGGCCACGGTGCGAAGTTCTTTGTGGGTGGCCAAGGGAATCTCGAATCGTTGGCCGGGCTCAAGCCCTCTGGGTTGCGACTCGCCAATCCAGGCCAGTTGAAAGGCCACGCTCAGGCGGTCTTGCAGGCCTTGCGGCGCAGGGATCACCGGCGCATCGGCGGCCAATTGCGCGGTGTTCGCGGTCGGGTCGAATCGGCTCTCGGCGGGCGGGCGGCGGGGCGTGTTCTGTTTGAACCGGGTGGGCACCAGGCCATCGGGCCCGAGTCGGCCCGCGCTCATGAGTTCCACCGGCTCGGACACAAAGACAGACAGCCAGCCAATCGCCTTGGCTGTGAGCGTGAGTGTGTACTCGCCTGGGTTCGGATATTCCAGGCGAATTTCGCCCCGACCGAGGGGTTGGCCATCGAGTGCGTGCACACCCCAATAGGCCTCCACGGCCAGCACACCCGGCTTGGGCATCTCGGCAGCCCGTGGCCTGGGGATCGGTGACGATTCGGTGGTCGATGGGGCTGGATCGGGCTGCGGTGGGCTTGGCCCGATGGGGCTGGACTCGGCCGCAGGCGGCGAAAAGGGAGGCACGGCCTTGGTCTGCGGCGAGGGCTGCACCGGTGGCGGCGGCAAGACCCACGACACCTCCACGGGCGAGGGCTCTTGGCTGGGCAGCAGACGAATCCAGCCCACCAAGGTGTCTGAAAGCCATGCCAGCACGAGCACATGCAGCAGCAGCACCGCCGCCAGGCTGGTCCAGAAAATACGCGTCGTTCTCACGAATTTCACCTTACACTCGTTGCATGCAAAACCCGAGTGATCCCTTTGCCTTCCTGAGCGCTTGGCCCGGATTTTCCTCGGGTGGCCTGGGCCAGATGCCCTCAGCGGCCATGCCCACCATGGACATCGACGAGCTCGACAAGCGCATCGCGGACCTGAAGGCCGTGGATCAATGGCTCAGCCTGAACCTGCAACTTCTGAAAACAACCATCCAGGGCATGGAGGTGCAGCGGGGCACCCTGGCCCAGTTAAAGGCCATGCAGTCGTCCATGCAGGGCCCGGCCGAGGATGCTGGCCACCAGGCCGGCGCCCTGTGGGCCAACTTACAGAGTCAGTTCAATCAGATGGTGGCTGCAGCCCAGGCCGGCGCGGGCAACGATTCCAAGGCCAACACCACCGCGGCCAAGCCCGCGAAAGCAACAAAGAACGGCGCAGGCAAGACCAGCTCGGGCGAGCCCAGCCGGGCCAAGAAAGCGTCGTCTAGTCGCGCGAGCGGTTCCGCCAAGACCCCACGGCCTCGGTCAGGTCCGACAGGTTCGTCACCACCTTGACGCCATCGGGGATGCGCCGCTGACGCAGGGCCTGCGAGCGGCCACCCGCCCAGATGTCGATGCCCAACGGCAGTTTGGTTCTCAGTTCGGTGAGGCCTTGAATCACCATGGTGGGATTGGCCACAGACGAGAATGACAAGGCCACCACGTCAATCTCTTGGGCCTTGGCCGCCAGGGCGATGTCCCAAATCGGGGTCTGCACGCCAAGCGACACACATCGGCAGCCTTCGAGTGCGAGCAGTGCCTCGACCATCAGAATGCCCATGCCGTGAGACTCGCCTGGGAAGGTGGTGAGCAGCACCTTGGGCTGGGAGGCCGGGTGCGGGATGGTGCTGATGGCACTGCGCAGCACCACTTGCATGCTTTCGGTAAAGAGGTGTTCTTCGTAGATCTCGAGTTGGCCTCGCGCCCAGGCATCGCCGACTTGGTCGATCAGGGGTGCCACCACCTCGGTCACAAATCGGGCCAGACCATGGCGCAGCACGCGCTGGCCAAGTTGGCGGCGCAACTCTTCCACGTGGTGCGCACGCACGAGTTGCATGAAGAGGTCGAGGTCAGCCATCTGATCTTGCGTGGGCGGCGGAAAGCCCGACGGGATCTGTTCAGAGAGGCTTCGCAGCACGTCATCTGAAAGGCCTATGATCTTGCCTGGCCGATGGCCTGCATCGAGCAGCCGACGCAGCAGCCGAAGTCGGTCGACTTGATCAAGTGTGTAGATCCGCTCACCAAACGGATCGCGTTGTGGAATTGGAAAGCCGTACCGACGTTCCCAAACGCGCAGGGTGTCTTTGGAAAGCCCCGTGTCGCGCTCGACTGCCGCAATGCTCAAATAAATCGGTGACTGGACGGCTTGGTCCATGTTGTTGCCCCCGAAAAACCTTACTTGTCGTAGACAAGTGTTTGACTTAATACTTCCCCCGCCCATAGTATAGGGCTTCACTTTTGGCTTGGCTAGGACAATTTTTTGCGAACATCCGTCAATCGATCCGGGGCATCCTTTGCAGCATTTCACCGTCGCCCGGCCCACATGCAAGTGTTGGCGGCCGGCTTGGTGCTGGCTGGGCTTGTGCTTGCGCAGTCGGCCTGGGCGGCCTGCGCGCCGCTCCTTAACAAGACCTTCCCGCGCCTACAAGACGACGCGCCCCAGAACCTCTGCCAGTATCAAGGGCAGGTGCTGTTGGTGGTGAATACGGCAAGCTACTGCGGGTTTACCCAGCAGTACGAGGGGCTCGAGGCCTTGCAACGCCAGTACGGTGCAAAAGGATTTACGGTGCTCGGATTCCCATCGAACGACTTCGGCAATCAAGAGCCAGGCACCAACCAGCAGATCGCCGAGTTCTGCACCAACACCTTCTCGGTGAAATTTCCAATGTTTGCCAAGACCAGCGTGAAGGGTCCGTCCGCCAACCCTTTGTTCAAGGAGTTGACCCGACAGTCGGATGCGCCGGGCTGGAACTTCCACAAATATCTAATAGACAAAGAGGGCCGTCTGGTTCGCAGCTATGCAAGCCAAGTCGCCCCAAACAGCCAACGACTCAAGTCCGATATCGAGGGCCTGATCGCAAAGGCACCCACCCCCTCCACCGCTGCCACGCGAAAGGCGACCCCATGAACGCACCCGAAAAATTCCAGTCCTGCAACCTGCCCGATGTGCAGTCTTCCCGGGACACGCGTCGGCTCGCCATTCAGCAGGTGGGCATCAAGGATTTCAAGCACCCGGTGATGGTGCAGACGGCCAACGGGCCGCAGCCCTCGGTGGCCACCATTGAAATGACCGTGGCCCTGCCCGCCGAAGAGAAGGGCACGCACATGTCGCGGTTCATCGAGGTCTTCCAGAACCATGAAGAGGCACTGGACTTCGCAAGCCTGAACCACTTGATGGATAAGATGCTCGAGCGCCTCGATGCCCAAGAGGGCGCCATGCACGTGGCCATGCCCTACTTTGTGCGCAAAACAGCACCCGTCTCGGCCGTGGCCTCCATGATGGACTACGAGATCAAGTGGTCAACCCAGGTCAAGGCAGGCCAGCGCGTCACCACGCTCACCGTGGTCGTGCCGGTCACAAGCCTGTGCCCCTGCTCCAAGAACATCTCCGACTACGGTGCTCACAACCAGCGCTCGCACGTCACCATCGCAGCCGAACTCGGCGCGAGCATGTCGGTCGAATCGCTCATTGGTGTGGCCGAAAAGGCCGCCAGCTGTGAGCTCTGGGGCCTGCTCAAGCGTCCGGACGAGAAGTACGTCACCGAGCGGGCCTACGACAACCCCAAATTCGTGGAAGACCTCGTAAGGGACGTGGCCATGGCCTTGGTGGCCGACGACCGCATTGCCGCCTTCACCGTGGAATCCGAAAACTTCGAGTCGATTCACAACCACTCGGCCTACGCCCGCATCGAGCACCGCGCCGCTGCCCAGGCCTGACACCATGGCCCCGTCGCGTCCCCACTGGGTGGTGGTTGGCAGTGGCATTTCGGGCTTGTCCGCCGCCTGGCATTTGCAAGGCCAGGGGCAGGTCACCATCCTCGAGGCCGAGCACCGCCTGGGCGGTCACACACACACCCGGCATGTGACCCTCGAAGGCATTCGGGCCCCGGTGGACACTGGCTTCATCGTCTTCAACCACCGCACCTACCCCGAGCTCTTGGCCTGGTTCGAGGTGCTCTCTGTTGAGACCCATCCAGCCGACATGTCCTTCTCGGTCTCGGCCCGCGGCGGCCGGTTCGAGTGGGCAGGCCACAGCATTCGGGGCCTTTTTGCCCAGCCCGCCAACCTACTCAAGCCCAGTTTTTGGCGCATGCTGGCGGACATCCTGCGGTTTAACCGCCAGGCCCCCAAAGACCTGCTGGCCATGGAGTCTGGGGCCAAGCCCGCCTGCAGCCTTGGGGCTTACCTAAAGGCAGGCCACTACAGCCAGTCCTTTGAATACGGCTACCTGCTGCCCATGGCCGGGGCCATTTGGTCTTGCCCGGCCGCGCAGATGCGCGCCTTTCCCTTTCAAAGCTTCACCCGCTTTTGCGTGAACCATGGGCTCTTGCAAATTGCCAATCGGCCGCAGTGGTACAGCCTGCTGGGTGGCAGTCATCAGTACATCGATGCCTTGAAGGCGCACTGTGCCCAACAAGGCGAACCACTCGACTGCCGCACCAGTCACGCGGTCGAGGCCGTGAGCAGCCTGCCCAATGGCCGCAAGCGCATCGTGGGCACGAACCGACAAACCGGCGAGCGCTTTGAGATCCTGGCCGACGGGGTGATCCTTGCCTCTCACTCGAATCAGTCGGCCGCCATGCTCGAGGCGGCCCAGCATCCCGCGGCCGAGCCGCTTGCTGCCTTTCGCTATGAGGACAACACGGCCTACCTGCACACCGACACGCGGCTCATGCCCCGGCGCCGTGCGGCCTGGGCCGCCTGGAACTACTTTGCCGATGGCGTGCCGATCGACCCGCACAGCCCAGCCCAGCCGGGCACCAGCCCACGGGTGTCCGTGACCTACTGGATGAATGTGCTGCAGTCCTTGCCCTTTGTGCAGCCCATTCTGGTGAGCCTGAACCCCGAGCGGCCACCGGCCATCGAGCACCAGATCGAGACCATCCGCTATGCCCACCCCGTCTTTGACCAGGCGGCCATGGCGGCCCGAGAGACCATTCGAAGCCTTCAAGGCCATGAGCAGATCTGGTTTGCTGGTGCCTGGATGGGCTACGGCTTTCATGAAGACGGCTTTCGCTCGGGCCGGGAGGCTGCACAGGCCCTGCTGGCCTGGCATGCCCAAGACCAGGCCCCCACCGAAGGCACCCGACTGGCCGCATGACCCAGCCCACCGCGCCCCGCCAGCACCCTCGGCTGATGCGAGGCGAGGTCATTCACACCCGCATCACACCGGCCCACCACCACTTTCGAACCAAGGTGACCGTGATGCAGTTGCCACTGGTCTCCATGGCGGCCCACCAAGACACCGGCAATTGGGCCTGGGGCCTGGATCGGGCGGCGCTGCTCCAGGTGAAAACAAAAGACCACGGCGATGGCCGCCCCCTGCTCGATTGGGCCCGGGCCCAGCTCGAGGCGGCGGGCATTGAGGGTGTGGATGGCGAAATCTGGCTGAGCTGCCTGCCGCGCAGCATGGGCTATGTCTTCAAGCCGGTGAGCTTTTGGTTTTGCGAGAACCGAGCCGGCGAGACCTTGGCCATCATTGCCGAGGTGAACAACACCTTTGGCGAGCGCCACGCCTATGTGCTCGATTGCGGGCAGGGCTACCGGGCCGGCCGCACCCTCGGGCACGACAAGAACTTCTATGTCTCACCCTTTTTTCCTGCGCGTGGCCAGTACCAATTTCGCTTTCACCACCTGGCCCATGGCCATGGTGCTGCCCTGGCGCGCATCGAGGTCATCGAGCCGCAGGGGCCTGCACTCATCACGAGCATCAGCGGCCAGACCCGCCCGCTGACCCAGGCCACGGCGCTGGCCGCATGGGCACTCCACCCTTTTCAGAGTTTGTCGGTGATCCTACTGATTCACTGGCAGGCCCTTCGACTTTGGATCAAACGTGTGCCCCTGGCACCCAGAAAGGAGAACCCCGCATGAGCAGCCCAGGGCTGACCGCACGGATGGTGCTCAACATGTTGCGCAACATTCAGATCGGCGAGATTCGTCTCATCACACCGGCTGGTGAACACCAGTTGCAGGGTCTGCAGCAGGCCGACCTGGCCCCGCAGACCTTTGAGATTCGCCGCTGGCGCGCCTTTGAGCGCGCCCTGCGCCGAGGAGACATTGGCTTTGGCGAGTCCTTCATGGATGGCGACTGGACCACGCCCGACCTGCCCGGCCTGCTGCGCACGCTGGCGGCCAATCGGCAGGCCTTGGACAAAGCCATTGTTGGGCACCGCTGGCTGCTGCTGCTCGACCGCATCGGCCACCTGCTTCGCAGCAACTCGACCAAGCGGGCCAAGAAGAACATCGAGGCCCACTACGACCTCGGCAACGACTTCTATCGGCTCTGGCTCGACCCCACCATGACTTACTCGAGCGCCATCTACACCGACCGTGAGATGCGTGGCGAACTGCCCACCGACTTGTCTGGTGCGCAGAACCGCAAGATGGACCGCGCCCTCTCGATGCTGGGCCCCCTGGGGCCCGAGAGCCAGACCCTCGAGATCGGCTGTGGCTGGGGTGGTCTGGCCATGCGCCGGCTTCAACAGCCCGGCCGCCACCTGGGCATCACCCTCTCGGTGGAGCAAAAGGCCTGGGCCGAGGAGCACCTGGCCGCCCAAGGGCTGCAAGACCGCTGCGAGATTCGTCTGCAGGACTACCGCCACACCGATGGCCGCTTCGACGGAATTGTGTCCATCGAGATGATCGAGGCCGTGGGTGAGGCCTACTGGCCCACCTACTTCAACACCCTGCACCGCTGCTTAAAGCCCGGTGGCCGCGCGGTGGTGCAGGCCATCGTCATTCGAGACGACCTCTTCCCCCGGTACCGCAAGGGCCTGGACTTTATTCAGAAGTACATCTTCCCCGGCGGCATGCTCTTGTCGCGTCAGGCGATTGAGTCGGTGTCGGCCAAGGCTGGCCTGCGGGTCGTGGATGAGTTCGCGTTTGGCCAGCACTATGCGCGCACCTTGCGCGACTGGTACGACCGATTCAATGCCAAGGAAGATGAGATTCGTGCGCTTGGCTTTGATGACCGATTCATGGCCATGTGGCGGTTTTATTTGTCGTATTGCGAGGCCGGCTTCTACACCGGCGACCTCGATGTGCTGCAGGTCTGCTTTGAGCGCTAAGGCCACTCGCACCGCCGCAGGCGTGCCGGCGCCCTCCCGCCGTTTGCTGTTGGGAGGGTTCACCTGCGGCCTGCTTGGCGCTTTCCTGGCGGGCAGCACCATGTTTGTCACCATCCCGGCCCGAGCCATGAACGCGGTGGGCAAGGGCACCCTTCGTGTCTGGGGCTTTAAGGTCTACGACGCCGAGTTGCTCGCGACTGCACCGGGCCCAGACCTGCAAGACCTCGATCGGCTTTTTGCTCGGCCATTCGCACTTCGCATTCGTTACGCCCGCGAGATTCAATCGCGCGCACTGATCGATCGCACCATCGACGAGATGCAGGCCCTCGGGGCCGGCACCGCTGAGCAGCACAAAGCCTGGACCCAGGCGCTAAACAGCATCTTCCCCACGGTTCGCGAGGGCGATGAGCTGGTTGGACAGCATGTGCCCGGCCTGGGCGCGCGCTTTCAGTTCAATGGCCGGCCCGTGGGCGAGGTGGCCGATGAGGCCTTCTCGCGGGCATTCTTCCGCATCTGGCTCGACCCCAAGACCAGTGCACCGGGCCTGCGCAAGGCACTGCTCGGCCTTGCAACACCCTGAGGACATCTCCCGGGCGCAGGTGCTGCGCTACGGGCTGCCAGGCATGGCCCTGGCCTCTGCTGCACTTCCACTCTATTTGGTAACGCCCCACCTCTATGCAGGGGCTGTGGGCCTGCCGCTCGCCTGGGTCGGACTGTGCCTTATGGCCACACGGCTCATCGATGCGATCACCGATCCCATCATTGGCCGCTGGATGGACAAGACCCCCGGGCAGCGCTTTGAGCGCTGGATGCTGCCGAGTCTGGCCCTGCTCTGCCTTGGCATGGTGCTGCTGCTCTCGCCACCCGGGGGCTGGTCGAGTGCGGCGCTCATGGCCTACATGACGGCCTGCGCACTCCTGGTGTCGTTGTCCAACAGTGCGGCGGGCCTGGCCCACCAGGCCTGGCTCGTGAGCTGGACGCCAGAACCCGCAGTGCAGGCACGGCTGGTCACCAGCCGTGAGGGCTTCACCCTGGTGGGTGTGATGGTGGCGGCTGTGCTGGCCAGCCAGTCGAGCCTCACGGGCCTGCTGGGCTGGGTGCTGCTCGCCGCCTTGCTGGGGGGCCTGGCCCTGCGGGGGTTGCCCGGCCAGCCGAGCAGCAGTGGTGCTCGGCCAGCAGCGGTGTCGGTCTGGCAAGGGTTTCGTCTGCTCGACACCCCAGGCCGCGGCCTGCTGGGTGTGATGGGCCTCAACGCCCTGGCCAATGCCATTCCGGGCACCTTGTTCCTCTTTTTCGTGGCGGACCAACTCGGCCTTGCCCAGCAGACGGCGGGTGTTCTGCTCATGGCCTACTTCTTGGCCGCGGCGGTCTCCATGGTGTTCTGGCAACGACTGTTGCGACAACACCCGGCCGGCCGCATCTGGCAGGCCTCGGTGGTGGTCTCGATCCTCGCCTTTGTCTGGGCGAGCCAGCTTGGCGCGGGCGACCTGTGGCCCTTTGCCGTGATCTGCCTGGTCACGGGGTTCGCGCTCGGGGCCGAGCTCACCTGCCCTGCCCTGCTGCTGGCGGCGGCCATTTCAAGGTCGGGCCAGCGTGGCCAGCACGAGGCCCTCATCATGGGCCTGTGGACGCTTCTGCAGAAACTCGCCCTGGCCCTGGCGGCCGGGCTGGTTCTGCCCCTGCTTGCTGGCCTGGGCTACACCCCGGGCACGGGCCACAGCCTGGCCCTGCCCTTGGCCTATGCCGCCTTGCCCTGCGGGCTCAAGCTCGCAGCCCTTTTGATGTTCCGACGACTGGAGTCCAGACCATGATGCTCAAACGAATTGCACTGCTTGCGGCGGCCGCCGCCATGATTGGCCTACAAGGCTGCGCGGGCCCATCGGTCGAGCGCTACGCCCAAGAAAAGCCTGCGCTGGACCTGGCCCAATATTTCCAGGGTCGCACCACGGGCTGGGGCATGGTCACCGACCGCTCCGGTGAAGTCACAAGACGCTTTGTGGTGCAGATCGATGGCCGCTTCGAAGGCAACACGGGGGTGCTCGACGAGACCTTTGAATGGTCGGATGGCGAGAAACAGAAACGCATCTGGCGCCTCGAAAAACTTGGCCCCAACCGCTGGAAGGGCACGGCCGATGACGTGGTGGGAGAGGCCACCGGCGAGATCGCGGGCAACGCACTCCATTGGCGCTACACCTTGGCTGTGCCGGTCAAGGGAACCGTGATCAACATGGCCTTTGATGACTGGATGGTGCTGATCGATGACAAGGTCATGCTCAACCGCGCCACCTTCAGCAAGTTTGGCATTCGGCTCGGTGAGGTCACCCTCTCATTTCAGCGGCCCTAACAGCCCATGCCCTTGAATCAACCCATCCCAAGCCTTCGGGGCCGCACCGTCTGGGTGGTGGGCGGCTCGGCCGGCATTGGCCAAGCCCTGGCGCAACAGGCCCTGGCGCAGGGCGCTCGCCTGGTGGTCTCTGGGCGCCGGGCGCAGACACTCTCTGAGGCCTTCCCCTCGGCGGATGTGCGGCGAGAGGTCTTGAACATCACGGAGCGCGGCGGTGCCCAGCGGGTGCTCGATGCACTGGCCGCCGATGGCTGGCTGCCGGACCTGGTCTTCTGGGTGGCGGGCGATTACAAGCCGCAGCCCATTGCAGACTTCCAGGTGGAGGATGCTCGCCAGGTGGTGGAGACCAACCTCTTGGCCTGCTACGACGGGCTTCGCGCACTGCTCAACCATTGGCTGCCACTGGCGCCCGGCCGCCTGGCCCAAGGGGTTCCAAGGTTTCACATCTGCTGGTTCTCAAGCGTTGCGGGCTACCGCGGCCTTCCACTGGCGCTGTCTTACAGCGCCAGCAAGGCGGGCTTGAACGCCATGGCTGAAACAAGCTTCGTAGAACTCAAGCCCAAGGGCATTGATGTCTCGCTGGTCTGCCCAGGCTTTGTGAAGACCCGGCTCACCGATGGAAACGACTTCAAAATGCCCGCACTCATCTCCATCAATGAAGCCGCAGAGCAGACGCTTCGGGGGCTCGCCAAGGGTGAGTTTGAAATCCATTACCCCAAGCGCTTTACCTGGTTCATGAAGTTGCTAAGGGTGCTGCCCCACCGGCTTTTTTTCTGGCTCATGGGGAAGACGCTGCGCTAACGGGGGATCCACACGGTGAAGCGATCTTCTAGCCCGCCACCGACTCATGCATGCTCAGCCGCACAGACAACAGCACCGCAGAATCCACAGGCGAGCAGCGGCGGGCGTTGTCGAGCAGATTCGACACAATCACCCGCAGCCGCTCCACACAGCAGGCACAAGCCCAACATAAGGCGTGGAAGAACGGAAAAGGGCGTGGTCATGGCGGTTGGCCCTCATTATCATTGAGCATGACCATTGCGCCGAGCCCAGACGACTTCCTAAAGGCCGCTGCCAACCTCGGGCCGCACAGCCTCAACACACTGGTGGCCCACTACCACCCCGAGGCCCGGTTTCAAGACCCCTTCCAAACCGTCACGGGCCGCGAGGCCATTGCAGCCGTCTATCGGGGCATGTTTGCCAACCTCATCGAGCCCCGGTTCACGGACCTGGCCGTGGCGGTGGCTCCCGCCGGCCCGCCTTCACCCAACCCTGCCGGCAGCCCGGGACCTTGCTGGGCGGTGCGCTGGGTGTTTCGTTTCCGTGTGAAGCCAGGCGCACCCGAGCAGGCCATTGCCGGCACCAGCTGGCTGTGGCTGTGCCCCGAGACAGGCCTGATTCAAGAACACCAAGACCATTGGGACGCCAGCGAACTCTTTGCAGCCTTCCCTGGCCTGGGCTGGGCGGTTCGCAGCCTCAAAAGACGCATCGCAACAGTGGGACATGTCACGGAAAAGACTTGAATCGTTTATAGAATGGGCACGTGAAGACCATACACTCCGACCAAATGCTCTACCCCGAACTCTTTCGCGCCTTCGAGCGGGTTCGATGGGATCTCGACAAAGACATCGACTGGGCCTCTTTTGATGCCAGCCTGCTCTCTGACGAGCAGGCCCTCACCATCAAGATGAACGCCATCACCGAGTGGGCGGCCCTGCCCGCCACCGAGATGTTCCTGCGCGACAACCGCCACGACAGCGACTTCTCGGCCTTCATGTCGGTCTGGTTCTACGAAGAACAAAAACACAGCCTCGTGCTCATGGAATACTTGCGCCGGTTCAGGCCAGAGATGGTGCCCACCGAGGCTGAACTGCACGCGGTGCGCTTTGAGTTCGACCCAGCCCCCGCCCTCGAGACCCTGATGCTGCACTTCTGCGGCGAGATTCGGCTCAACCACTGGTACCGCTGTGCAGCCGAATGGCACACCGAGCCGGTCATCAAGCAGATCTACGAGACCATTGCCAAGGACGAAGCCCGCCATGGGGGCGCCTACCTGCGCTACATGAAGAAGGCCCTTCACCAGGTTGGCGACAACGCCCGGTCTGCCTTTGCCAAGATTGGCGTTTTAATGGCCTCAGCCAGTCGCACGGCCAAGGCCCTGCACCCCACCAACCTGCACGTGAACGAATCGCTCTACCCGAACGACACCGTGCAGAGCCGCCTGCCCGAACCCGGCTGGCTCGAGCGCTGGCTCGACGAGCAGATTCGGTTCAACACCGACTGGGAAAAGAAGGTGGCCGAGCGCATCTTGCACAACCTGAGCCTGCTCTTTGAGCGGCCTTTCGAGAGCGTGCAAGAACTCAACCGCTTCCGAAAGGAAATCAACCGCGGCCTGGCCAGCCCGGATACGCAGCCCGCTTGACCAGCCCACTGCCCTTTCTCAACAAGATTCACTCCGGCTCGGGGGTTGACGATGCCCCGAGCGCAGGCCTGCTGGCGGCACTGGCCGCCCTGCCCAGGCCAGTGGTCTTCACCAACGGCGTCTACGACCTGCTTCACCGTGGCCATGTGACCCTGCTGGCCCAGGCCCGGGCCGAGGGTGCCAGCCTGGTGCTGGCGCTCAACAGCGACGCCTCGGTCCGGCGCCTCAACAAGGGCGCAGACCGCCCCATCAACAGCCTGGAGGACCGCATGGCCGTGGCCGCCGCCCTGGGCTGCGTGGATGTGGTCACGAGTTTTTCAGACGACACGCCGCTCGCGCTCATTCTGGCCACACGGCCCGATGTGCTGGTCAAGGGCGGTGACTGGGCGCTCGAGGACATCGTGGGCGGGGCCGAGGTGCGCAGCTGGGGCGGGCGGGTCTGCTCGATTCCCTTTGAGCACGAACGCTCGACCACGGCCACCCTGGCCCGCATTCGGGGGCATGAAGCCCCAGGGCCTTCAACGACTTAAACCGGGTCGTGGGCCAAGGCCCGCTGGAGCCCCTGAAACACGAGGTCTGGCACATGCAACGCCGGGGCCATGGCCTGTTGCAGCTGGTGATGCAGGCGGTCATGGGCCTCGAGCCAGCCCTGGGCGTGGCCCCCATGCACCAACACGCAGTGCGCCCGGGGCAGCCCAAGCAAAGGGCTCACCTGGGCCAACTCAATGCCCATGGCAAGCGCCTGGGCCGAGTCGCGCGGCCAGCCGCGCTCAGACAACGCCTGGGGCGGCGCCTCAAAGAGCGGGCCCAATGCGGCCGTGCCCTGGGCGAGTGCCTGGCGCATAAGGTCAAAGCCCGGAAGAATCACGCCACCCTCAAAGCGCCAGGCCCCTGAGACGCGCGCGATGGAGTCCATCACCGTGGCCGTGCCCGCCGAGACAACCAACACATGCTCGGCCTGCGGGTCGCGCGAGGCGACGGCCGCCACCGCACCCAGGGCAGCCACCCAGCGGTCCGACCCCAGCTGCGAGGGGTCGCAGTAATCGTTACCAAGGCCGGCCTGCTCTGAACGGGAGCAGACACGGCACACGGGGGAGCCCGTGGCCCGCTCGGCCCACTGCACCAAGGCCTCAGCCTGGTCGCACGGCCCCACCGACACCAGCGCCGCGCGGCACGGCAGGCCCTGCTCATCCAGGGCCATGAGCCCAGGCACACAGGCCTCGGCGAGCTCAGACACCAAGGCAGCCGCGGGGCGGCCGGCGGCGACCAAGGCCCCCTGCCCCAGCGCACCACCCTCGTCCGAGCACAGCTGCCACTTCAGGCGGCTGTTGCCCAAGTCCAACAACAGGCTGGCTGCCGGCAGCTTCAAGGCCCAACCGGCCGCAGAGAGACCGCACCCAAGGCCCGCTCCACCAGGGCCCCATTGGCCAGGCGCAGGCGCAGCCGTCCATCTGGCGTCACGCCCTCGGAGCGCCCTTCCAACTGTTCTTGCACGCCCACCAACACGATCTGTGCCCCCAGGTGGGCATCCCAACGTGCATACGACTGGGCCAAGGCCTGAGCATCGAGCTGCGGCGCCATGGCGAGCGCGGCCACGGCATCGACCAGCGGCGCGACCCAATCGGTCACCTGCAGGGCAGGGTCGGCGGCCTCGAGCAGCCCCATGGCTTGGAGCCCCTCGGGCATGGGCACACGCCATCGGCCATTGAGGCCCATGCCGGCCACCAGCCAGGCCTGGGCACCGAGGTTCAAACGCTGCACCAGCACGCCGCCGGCCTTGCGGCCATGGCAGTAGAGGTCGTTGGGCCATTTGAGGGCGAGCCCCTTGGCCGTCTCGGCCGGCAGCCGGGGCTCAAGGGTTTGAAGAACCTGCAGGGCCAGCCACGTGGGCCAGGGCGGCAGCGCACCAAACGGCAGACCAAGGTGGATTTGATCGACATGCTCGGGCCAGGCCAGGCTCATGGCCAGGCCATCCCCACACGAGACCCACTGGCGCCCGTGCTGGCCCACGCCGGCCTGCTGATCACACGAGACCAGCACAAAGGGGGCCGTGGCCAGGCCCTGTCGAACCCGCTCCACGGCCAAGAGATGGGTGGAGGCCACCCCCGAGCACTGCTCAATCGGCCACATGCTTGGCATCATACGGAGATGGACCATTGGATGCGCGAACGCGTGGGGTGGGAGCGCTGGTTGGTGGGCGTGGGCCTGCTCGTGGCCCTGGCCCTCATCAGCCTCTACCCCTACACCGGCTGGACCTGGCCTGCCAGTGGGCATCCGTTCGCCTTTTTGTTCGAGCCACCGCCCCGCTACCGAACGAGCTTCGACCTCTGGACCAACCTGCTGGCTTACCTGCCCGTGGGTGCCGTCTGGGCCAACATCTTCCGAAGCCGCGGCATCGGGCGGGCGGTGCTCTGGGCCACGCTCGTCGGCCTGGCCTGGTCACTCAGCATGGAGGCCACCCAGTCGTTCTTGCCCAATCGTCGGGCCCAATGGCTCGACCTGCTTGCCAACGGTCTGGGGGCACTGCTGGGAGCGGCCGCCTGGGCCTTGATGGCGCGGCGACTGCGCCAACGGGCCGCCATTCGGCGTGCCCATGTCTGGGGCAGCGGGCCCATCAGCCTCACGGGTGCCACAGGCCTCACCCTGCTGTGGCTCTTTGCACAGGCCGCCCCCACCCCGCTGTGGCTCGCCTTTGGCGACATCCTGCCGCTGGAATTGGCCATCCGCCCCTTCGGGGCCGAAGGGGCCGCGGCAGGCTCCACCTGGCCGCTGGGCGAGGGCGAGCGCATCTTCACCGAGGCAAGCCTCGTGGTATGCGCCCTGCTGGGCCTGGCCATTCACCTGAAGCTGGGGCTGTCTGGCCAGCACCGCCAGTGGCTGCGCCAAATTGCGGGCAACTGGGCCTGGGTCATCACCCTGGCCCTGCTCATTGGCGTGGGCTCGCGCATGGCCTGGGTGCTGCTGCTGCAGCCCCACCCCCTGGCCCACGACACCTTCTGGGTGGGCCTGGAGGCCTGGTTCAGCCCTGGGGTGCAGGTCGGCCTGCTGCTGGTGGCCCTGCTCGGCGCTGCCGTGGCCTTTCTGGGCCCGCTGGGCCTGTGTGGCCTGGGCATGGCGCTGGCCCTGCTCTTGGCCATGCTGGCCTCTGGCCTGCCCAATGCCGACACCGAGCCCAATGTGATCGTGGTCCTGGCCCAAGGCCAGTGGATCAACCTGCGAGGCCTGGCCGCCTGGGCTGCCGCCCTATGGCCCTTTGTGTCGGTGGGCTGGCTCGCCCTTTGGCTGCTCAAAAGCCGCCGTACACTACGCCGATGAGCCGATTCAAACACCATGTCTTCTTTTGCACGAACCAGCGCGATGCTGGCGTGGACTGCTGCAACAACTGCGGCGCAACCGACCTTCAAGCCTATGCGAAAGACCGCATCAAGGCGCTCAAGCTCAATGGCGAGGGCAAGGTGCGCATCAACAAGGCGGGATGCCTGGACCGATGCGACTTCGGGCCGGTGATGGTGGTCTATCCGGAAGGCATTTGGTACCAGTATGTCGACCAGAGCGATGTCGATGAGATCATCGACCAGCACCTGGTCAAGGGCCTGCCGGTGGAGCGCCTGCGGATCGCGTGAACGCCCAGACAGAAGTCCACCTCATTGACGGGCCAGCAGGCCCGCTGGATGTGGCCCTGGACCGGCCCAGTGGCCCGGCAGCCGGGCTGGCCGTGCTGGCCCACCCGCACCCCCTCTTTGGTGGCACCCGAGACAACAAGGTGGTGCAGACTATCGCGCGTGCACTCCTGGCCCGAGGGCTGCTCTGCCTGCGCCCAAATTTTCGTGGCGTGGGCCAGAGTGCCGGCGAACACGACAACGGCCAGGGCGAACAAGACGACCTCTGGGCGACCTGGGTCTGGGCGGAACAGACCTTCGGCCCGGAGGTGGGCGAACGGCGCTGGATGGCGGGCTTTTCCTTTGGGGCTGTGATGTCCACCCACCTGGCGGCCCAGTGGGAGGCTGGCCGCGCGAGCCGCGGCCTGGGCGCCCTGCCCCTGGGGGTGTGCCTGCTCGTGGGCCTGGCCACTGAACGCATGACCCCTGCCGCGCCCTGCGCGGTGACCCGAATGATTCACGGCGAGACCGACGATGTCGCCAGCCTGGCCGGCGCCCTGGACTACGCACGACCGCATCAGCAACCCATCTTGGTCTTGCCCGGTGCGGGCCACTTCTTTCACGGCATGCTGCCCGAGCTGCGCAGCCTGGTGACCATGGCGGTGGCCGATGCCCACTGAGCCGCGCGGGCAACGGCCCCGAGCGCTACTGGCCCTGGCCTTGGCGGGCTTGTTGTTCACGACCTTGTTGGCCGCTCCCACCCGATGGGCCCAGGCCCAAACGGGCGCCACCCCCGCAGCAGCCAACAATTGGCCTGCCCCCAGTGGGGTGTCGGCCAAGGCCTGGATCCTCATCGACCTGAGCACCGGCCAGTCACTGGCCGGAAGCCGCGAGAGCACCCCGACCGAGCCTGGCGGCCTCTCGGTCTTGATGACGGCCTACCTCAGCTTCAATGCCTTGCGCGAGCGTCAAATCCGAATGCAGCAGGTGCTGCCCGGCCCCAATGAGGACGAAGTGCCCGCAGGCCCGCGCATGTTCCTTGGCCCCGATGGCGCCAAGGTGCGGGACCTGCTCACGGGCCTGATGCTCATGGGCGCCCACGATGCCGCGGTGAGCCTGGCCAAGGGCATCTCGGGCTCCGAGGAAGCCTTCGTGGCACTCATGAACCAGACCGCCGAGCGGCTGGGCCTGCGCAACACCCGCTTCACCAATGCCAGTGGTGCACGCACCGAGAACCCTTCTGCGCAGACCACCGCCCAGGAGATGGCCGCCCTGGCCATTCAGCTCTACGTGGAATTTCCCGAGGCCTTTCAAATTGCCAACCAACGGGAAATCACCTTCAACGGCATTCGGCAGACCAACCGCAACCGGCTCTTGTGGCTCGACCGAAGCGTCGATGGCCTGATCGCCATCGACCACCCCACCCAGGCCTCTGGCCTGGTGACCGCTCAGCGGCCCCAACCCATTGGGCCCCGCGAGCAAATGCAGCGACGCCTGATGGTGGTGGTGCTGCAGTCGACCTCCGCAGAGGTGCGGGCCCAGGAGACCCTGGAGCTCCTGAACTTTGGCTTCCAACAGTTCGATGTCGTGCGGCTTTTTGCGCGCAACGCCATCGGAACGGAGCTCGAGGTTTTCAAAGGCATTCGCTCCAAGCTCAAGACCGAGTTCCGACAGGACGTTCTGGTGGCCGCACCCCGCAAGCGATTCAATGAGCTGCGCACAGAACTGCAAACGGGCGCGGGCCTGGTGGCCCCGGTGACGGCCGGCCAGCGGGTGGGCAGCCTGCGCATTTTCATGGGCCCGTTGCAGATCCACGAGGTGGACCTCGTGGCCGCAGAGTCTGTGAAATCGGCTGGCCTCCTGGGCCGGGCCATCGACAGCGTGCGGCTCTGGGCCCGCGCACCCTTTCATGCGCCCAGCACTGCAACCCCGTAAACACTCGGCATCAGCCCACACATGAGCCATCCCTTCTTA
Source organism: Hahnella aquatica (SeqCode) (assembly GCF_965194505.1). Lineage (GTDB taxonomy): Bacteria > Pseudomonadota > Gammaproteobacteria > Burkholderiales > Burkholderiaceae_A > Hahnella > Hahnella aquatica. The sequence continues at coordinate 1,801,004 of NZ_OZ239144.1, forward strand.
TGAGCCACCCACTCTTTCCAGCCGACCTCGACCCCCAGGCACCCGCCTTTCTCAACGGCCGCTGGCTTGCCCTCTCGGAGGCCCAGGTCTCGGTGCTCGACCGCGGCTTTCTTTTTGGCGATGGCATCTACGAGGTGGTGCCGGTCTACAGCCGCAAGCCCTTTGCCTGGGCCGAGCACCTGGGCCGGCTGCAGCGCAGCCTCGCGGAGCTCTCACTGGCCCACGCCACGGCCGATGTCGACTGGGACGGCATTGTGCAGGGCCTGATCGAGAGGGCCCCCACCGACGACCAGTTCATTTACCTGCAGGTCACCCGCGGCGTGGCACGCCGTGACCACAGCTTTCCCAGGCCTGCCGTGCCGCCCACCGTCTTTGCCATGGTGAGCCCACTCAAGCGGCCTGCTGCATCCGATCGCGACGTCGGCCTCAAGGCCGTTCGCATGCCCGATCAGCGCTGGCTGCGATGTGACATCAAGTCGGTGGCCCTGCTGGGCAATGTGCTGGCTCGGGAGGCTGCGGTGGCCCAAGGCGCCCATGAGGCCATCTTGTTTCGCGATGGCCTGCTCACCGAGGGTGCGGCCTCCAACATCTGGGTCGTGCGCCAAGGCCAGTTGCTCTCGCCACCACGCTCCAACCAGCTGCTGGCCGGCATTCGCATGGCCATCCTGCCAAGGCTGGCCGAAGCGGTGGGCGTGCCCTTTGAATCGCGGGCCATCTCGGAGGCAGAGGTGGTTGGGGCCGATGAACTGCTCATGAGTTCGGCCACCAAAGAGGTGCTGCCCATCACACAGCTCGACGGCCAGGCCGTGGGCCAGGGCAGGCCGGGGCCTGTGTTTCAGGCACTGAGGGCTGCATACGACGACGCCATTGCGGCGCATCGGGCCTGACTGGGCCAGGCACCATGGATGAACACGACAGCCCCGACACCACGCCAGACAGCCTGTTTGGCTTTCCCTGCGCCTTCCCCATCAAGGTGATGGGTGAGCGTCGCGACGACTTTGCCCAGACCATTGTGGCGGCCGTGGCGCCGCTGACCGGCCCCTTGTCGGCCGACCAGGTGGAGATCCGAAGCAGTCGGACTGCAAAGTACCTGAGCCTCACCCTCATCGTGCAGGCCCAGTCCAGAGCCCAACTCGATGAGATCTATCGAACCCTGACCAGCCACCCCATGGTCAAGCTTGTGCTCTAGGCCGTCATGATTCGTCGGCAAATTCAGTTAGCGGACTATGCCGACGTGGCCCGTGAGATGCAGGCCTTCGCCGATGGCCGCACCCCGGAAACACCCGATGAAATCTGGGCCATCGAGGTGGCGCCGGTGATCACCCTGGGCCTGGCGGCCAACCCAGACCATGTGCGTGCGGCCGGCGAGATTCCGGTGCTCAAGACCGATCGTGGCGGGGAGGTGACCTTCCACGGGCCTGGGCAGCTCATTGTCTTTCCCTTGATCGACTTGAAGCGTCGCGGCGGCCTGGTGCGCGAGACGGTCTTCCAGTACGAGCAGATCGTGATCGACTGGGTGAGCAGCCTGGGCCTGGCCACGGCCTGCCGGTGGCCGGGGGAGCCCGGCGTCTATCACCGGCGGCCGGATGGCGACCTGGAGAAATTCGCAGCCCTGGGCTTGAAGCTGCGACGCGGCTGCACCACCCACGGACTGGCCATCAACCTGGACATGGACCTGAGCGCCTTCGACCGCATCAACCCGTGTGGCCATGCTGGCCTGCGGGTCACAGACCTGGCTACACTGGGGCATCGCGTGGGCTGGCAGGCCGCAGCCGATGCCCTGTGCGCACGATTTGAAGATGCCTTTGGAACATGACTGACACCGCCCAACAACGCCTGCTCGACCAAGGCCCACAAAAGCCGCATCCCAAGCTCAAGGGCGCGGCCAAGACCGCCAAGATTCCCATCAAGGTGATTGCGCCGCAGGCGCCATTGCCCAAGCCCGACTGGATTCGGGTGAAGGCCGCTTCGCCCAACAGCCGCTTTACGGAGATCAAATCGATCCTGCGCGCCCACCAGCTGCACACCGTGTGTGAGGAGGCCTCCTGCCCCAACATTGGTGAGTGCTTCGGCAATGGCACGGCCACCTTCATGATCATGGGTGACAAGTGCACCCGGCGCTGCCCGTTCTGTGACGTGGGCCATGGCCGCCCGGATCCACTTGATGAAGCCGAACCCGCCAACCTGGCCAAGACCATTGCGGCCCTGGGCCTGCGCTATGTGGTGATCACCAGCGTGGACCGTGACGACCTCAAGGACGGCGGCGCCCAGCACTTTGTTCATTGCATTCAAGCTGTTCGAGCTGCCTCACCCCAGACCCAGATTGAGGTGCTGGTGCCCGACTTCCGTGGCCGGCTCGATCGGGCCATGGGCATCCTGGAGGCCGCGCCTCCAGATGTGATGAACCACAACCTTGAGACCGTGCCCCGGCTGTATCGGGCGGCGCGGCCGGGTTCGGATTACCAGCACTCGCTGAACCTGCTCAAGACCTTCAAGGCCCGCGTGCCCGGCGTGCCCACCAAGAGCGGCATCATGCTCGGCCTGGGCGAGACACTGGACGAGGTACTCGCCGTGATGCAGGACCTGCGAGCCCACGATGTCGACATGCTCACGGTGGGCCAGTACCTCGCGCCCTCAAATGCCCACCTGCCGGTGACGCGTTACGCGACCCCGGAGGAATTCAAAACCATTGAGGCGCAGGCCCAGGCCATGGGCTTTGTGCATGCTGCGGTGGGGCCAATGGTGCGCTCGTCCTACCATGCGGACCAGCAGGCCCATGGGGTGTTACAGGGGGTCTAGGCGAGTGATTTGGTGAGCCAGCGACGCAGATTCTCAAAATCCGGCTCGCCCACAAAACGCTTGTAGACCTGGCCCTTGGCATCGACCACAAAGGTGGTGGGCGTGACCGAGACATCGCCCCAGGCCTTGGCCCACTGGTTGTCCGTGTCGTGGAGCACCCAGAAGGGCAGTTGCCGATCTTCCACGAACCGCTGCAGGAACTCGGGGCGGTCGTAGTGCATGGCCACAGCCAGGGTGCGAAACCCCTTGGCCTCAAAGGCCTGGTGCAAAGACACGAGCTCGGGCATCTCACGCACACAGGTCACACAGCTGGTGGCCCAAAAATTCACCAGGTAAGGCCGGCCCCGCAAGGCCTGGGTGGACACGGCTTCGCCCGACAGCGTTTGGCCAGAGACCAATGGGGCGGGCGTTCTGCGCGTGGCCCAGGCACCGATGGCCGCCAACCCGCCCGCGGCCCCAAACCCCAGCAGCAGGTTGCGGCGGGTGATCATCGGACGGGCATGACCTGCGGTGCACCCGCTGGCGGCGGCACGGGCTGGGTGGACGGTGTGCCCTTGACCTCGGGCGCGGGCTTGCCGCCCTGAAGGGCCGTGTCGATGGCTCGGGCCTGCTCCTCGGTGATCACCTCAAAGGCCTGCACCACGCGGCGCACGCCTGGCACCCGGGAAACAATTTCGGAGGCCCTGGAGGCCTCGCGGGGAGCCACCACCCCCATGAGGTAGACGGTGCTCGACTCAGTGACCACCTTGATGAGGTTGCCATTGAGATCGCGGGCATCAAGAAGGGTGGCCTTCACCCGTGTGGTGAGCAGCACATCGCGGCCGTAGGTGGTCACGCTCGCGGGCAGGCCCACGATCAATTCATTGATGACGGTTCGCACGTTCTCGATGCGGCCAACGATCTGGCCCACCTCGGTCTTGGTGGCCTGGTCGGGCACAAAGCCCGTGATGAGCGCCGTGCGGTTAAAGGACGTGACGCTGGCGGTCACGGCTGCATCGCCCTTGAACCGCTCACGCAGCCGGTTAAAGCCTTTGAGTTCGATGGCCTGGTCTTCGGCCTGGGCCCCGGTGGTGCGGCGATCGGAGATTGACAGCGCGCCCACCACCATGCCGGTGGCGGCCAACGGGAAGCAGCCCGTCAGGCCAGAGGAGACCGCCAAAGAACCCAGTCCGAGCAGGCAGACACGACGCGTAACCATACGAACTCCTAGAAGGTGATGCCCGATTATAGAAGCCTGCGTGTCGGTGCGGTGCACGTGCATGACGGCTCAGCGGGCCGTTTCATCGAAGGCGTTTTGTATCCAGCACCACTGGCCTGCCTCGTGGGCCATGAGGTCGAACCGGCAGGCGGGCGCTGGGCCACCGCGGGCCGCAAGCCAGGCCCGGGCGGCACGAAGAATGCGCCGACGCTTGGCCAGGGTGACCGAGGCCAGGGCTCCTCCAAACGACAAACTCGCGCGCATGCGCACCTCCACAAAAACAATCACAGCCCCATCGACCATAATCAGATCGATCTCACCAAACGGATAGCGGACCTGATGGGCCAACTGCCTCAACCCCTGCGACGTCAGCCAGTCAGACGCCTCCCACTCCTTGTCGGTTCCCTCTTGTTGTCTCGGACTTGGCATGCAGACCTCCTCTGAAAGCCTGGAGCCTGGTCTCTACTTGGTGGCCACGCCTATCGGCCACATGGGAGACATCAGTGGCCGTGCGCGCCAGCTTCTGGAGCAGGCCGAATGCCTGTGTGCCGAGGACACGCGGCGGCTGCGCCAATTGCTCAACGCCCTGGGGCTGCCCGTCGATGGTCGACGCCTCACGGCCGTGCATGCCCACAACGAACAGGAGCAGGCCGAGGGGCTGATCGAGGCGGGGCTCTCGGGTCAGCGGGTTGTCTTGGTCTCGGATGCCGGCACGCCGGGTGTGGCCGACCCCGGTGCGCGGTTGGTTCAACGGGCCTGGGCGCGAGGCCTGCGGGTGATTCCCGTGCCGGGCCCGAGCGCACTCACGGCGGCAGTGAGCGTGAGTGGCTTTCTCATCTCAGAGGAGCACCCGCTGAGCTTTTGGGGGTTTTTGCCGGCCAAGGCCGCGGGCCGGCGAGCCACACTCGAGCGAATGCGACAGGCCGGCGGTGTGGTGGTGACATTTGAGGCGCCGCATCGCATCGAGGCTGCCCTGCAAGACGCCGCCTCGGTGCTGGGGGAGACCACGCCCACCCTGCTCGCCCGCGAGATGACCAAGGCCTTCGAGACCCTGCACCGTGGCACCCTGACCGACGTCATGGCCCAGCGCAGCGCCCGACTGGCATCGGACCCGGACAGCAATCAGGGTGAAATGGTCTTGGTCTTTGACCTGCCAAGTGCCGCGCAGACCCAAGGCGCACGCACGGCATCGGCACAGGAGTGGGCCAGGCTGCTGTCGGCAGAGCTGCCGGCCTCCGCAGCCGCCAAGTTGTTGGTGAAGGGCCTGGGCTTGGAGCGCGCCGAGGCCTATCAGATGGTGACCTCGCTGGCTAAGCGCGGACCAGCGGACGCGCCTTCGCAATGAGGTGATCGACCACGGCCATGGCCCGTTGATGGCTGCCACCAACCATGGATGGGGCGGTCACAAAACGGCCATGAATGGTGAAACGAGGAACGCCCTCCACCTCGTGGGCGGTCATCAGCGCAGTGGCGCGGCGCATGTTGCTGGCCACTGCGGGTGATGCCCAGGCCTTCTCGAAGCGAGCACCATCGAGGCCTGCCGAGCGAGCCCATTCAAAAATTTCCGCAGGTGTGACCAGGGGCTTTCGGCCCAGGTGGATGGCTGCAAAGGCCTTCTCATGCGCGGCCTCGGGGGCCATGAGGGCCTCCAGGGTGTAGAAGAGTTGCTGCTGGACATTGCCTCGAAAGGCCACGTGCACCTTTCGAAAGAGAACATCGGACGGCAGTTTGTCCTGCCATGCCTTGATGGCGGGCTCCATGGCATAGCAATGGGGGCATGCATACCAAAAAAACTCCAAGACCTCGACCTTGCCGACTGCGGCGGTGGGCACGGGTTTGGCGAGCACGCGAAAGTCGATGCCTTCGTCGATGGGTGCAGCCTGAAGGCTGTTGGACGCAAGGCCTGCCAGCAGGCCCGCGGGCAGCAGGCGTGAGAGGGCCAGTGCCGAGCCAGTGGCCAGGCTACGTCGACGATGGGAATTCGGGGCTTGCATAAGACGGTGCTCCTTTACTGGGCGGGCAGAACCCGGACCACGGTGGATTCCAATCCGTTTTCAGACAGACCAACCTTGGTGCGGTTCAACACCTCAAAGTCTGAGAAGGGGCCAAGCCGAACACGGTGAAAGACCGTGCTGTCTCGACGGACCTGAGACACCGAGGCCTCAAAGCCCAGGATGGCCAGGCGTGCCCGCATCTGATCGGCCTCATCCACCGAGCGGTAGGCGGCGACCTGCAAAAAATACGTGGTGCCGGGGGGTTCGGCCAATGGAGCCCCCTTGGGGTCGGCCAACGGGGGTGGCGGTGGGGGCGCCACGGCCTCTGGTGGCGGTGGCGGCGGCTCGGCGGGCTCTGGTGCGGCAGAGGGCTCCGAAGATGATTTCTTGGCAGCCACCGGTGGCTCGGGCTTTCGCAGGCCACGGTCTTCAAATGGCGGCGGTGTGAGGGTGATGTAGGCCGCCACAGCGGCCGCCACAATCAGACCCACGGCCACACCGGCTGAGAAGCTCACGATGCTGCCGCCGCTGCCGGCCGGGCCGGCTTGGCGAGGGTTGTCTGGATTCCGAGCGTTGGCCATGGTGGGATGCTACATCTTGTTGGGCGCGCGAACACCGAGGATGTGCAGCCCAGAGGCCAGCACCGTGGCCGTGGCCACCAGCAGCAAGAGCCTGGCCTGGCGCAGTTGAGCCTCTTCCACCAGCACGCGGTCTGCGTTGTAAAACCCATGGAAGGCCGCGGCGAGTTCGCGCAGGTAGAAGGCCACCAGGTGGGGAGCGTGCTCGTTGGCCGCCTGGGCCAAGAGGTCTGGATAGCTGGCCAGGCAGGCGCACAGGGCCAAGGCCTTGGGTGAATCGAGCCGTGCCAGGCAGGCCTCACGGGCTGATGCCGTCAGGCCCTGGTCCCAATCGGGCCCGGCCTGCGCCAGCACGCTCTGAATACGGGCGTGGGCGTATTGAACGTAATAGACCGGGTTCTCGTCGGATGCCGACAGGGCCAGGTCGACATCGAACACAAATTCCGAGTCGGCCTTGCGAGACACCAGAAAGAAGCGAACCGCATCTCGGCCGCGGTCGGGGTCTGGCTCTGCTGCGTCGGCCACCTGGCCCGACCAAGTGATGAGGTCGCGCAGGGTGACATACGAGCCCGCGCGCTTGGAGATCTTCACCTCCTCACCGTGGCGCATCACGGTGACCATCTTGTGCAGGATGTAGTCGGGGTACTGTGAAGGCACGCCTTCGCCGAGCGCCTGCAGGCCTGCCCGCACACGGGCGATGGTGCCGTGGTGGTCGGAGCCCTGAATGTTCACCGCCCTGGCAAAGCCACGGCGCCACTTCTGCAGGTGATAGGCCACATCGGGCACAAAGTAGGTGTAGCCCCCCTCGGATTTGCGCATCACCCGATCTTTGTCGTCGCCATGGTCGGTGGTGCGCAGCCAAAGGGCACCGTCTTGCTCATAGGCGCTGCCGTTGTCCACGAGGCGGGCCACCACGGCCTCGACATGGCCATCGGTGTAGAGCGACGACTCGAGGCTGAACTGGTCGAATCCAACCCCAAAAGCCGCCAAGTCCAGGTCTTGCTCGTGGCGTAGATAGGCCACTGCGAATGCGCGAATGGCCGAGAGGTCTTCGGCGTCGGCCTGGCCCACCACCGTCGTGCCCTCGGCCGTCGTGACCGATTCGCCCGACAAATACGCCTGGGCAATCTCGCCGATGTACTCGCCGCGGTAACCGTCGGCCGGAAATGCGGGGTCGTCTGGGCCTAGGCCCTTGGCACGGGCTTGCACGGAGCGCGCCAGGTTCTCGATCTGGGCACCTGCATCGTTGTAGTAGAACTCGCGATGCACGCAGGTGCCCTGCGAGGCCATCAGCCTCGCCAGGCTGTCGCCCAGGGCCGCCTGTCGGCCATGGCCCACATGCAGCGGGCCCGTGGGATTGGCCGACACGAACTCGAGCAAGAGGCGGTCTTGTGCACGCATGGGCCGATGGCCGAAGGCATTGGCCTGTTCGAGCACCACCCCCACCACGGCCGTCTTGACGGCCAACTGAAGTCGAAAGTTCACAAAGCCTGGGCCGGCCACCTCGGCCGCTGTGAGCCATACGCGAAGGCGATCATCTGCCGCAATTCGGTTCACCCACTCCTGGGCCAGCACGGGAGGCTTCATCTGCCAGGGCTTGGCCAACTTCAGCACCAGGCTGGTGGCGAGGTCGCCGTGCTCAGGCTGCTTGGGCTGCTGCAGGCTGGTGGTGAGTTCATCGACAGACAGCGCAAGCCCAGCGCCTTTGGAGGCGGCCAATTCCATCAGGTTGTCGTGCAGGGCCTGGCCGAAGGCCTGGCGTTGAAGGGGCAGCATGGCGGCGCTTAGAGGCGGTAGGCCGTGTGGATCATCAGCTTGGCACTGGCCTTCATGGCCAGTTGAACGGGCCGAGGGAGGTCCGCGCCACCCATGGAACGAGCATCGGCACCGTGCTCGGCCTCATCGATCATCATTTGGGTGACCACGGCCCGAGACCGCGCGTCTTCTGGCGGCAGGGCAGACAAATGGCCCTTGAGGTGCGCCTCGACCTGACGCTCGGTTTCAGAGACAAAGCCCATGCCCTGTGCGGCGGGAAGTCGGCCCGCCACCAGGCCCAGGCAGAAGGCGCCTGCATACCAGAGCGGCGAGAACAGGCTGGGGCGGCTGTCCAGGGCCGTGAGGCGCCGGCGTGTCCAGCGCAGGTGATCGGACTCCTCGCGTGCTGCTTCGAGAAGCGCACGGGCCTGCTGTGGAGATTCGGTGGACAGGGCCTGGCCTTGATACAGGCCCTGGGCGGCCACCTCGCCTGCGTGGTTCACACGCATGAGGCCCGCCGCATGGCTGCGCTGTGCGTCGTTCAGGGAGGCTTCCGGCAGGGCCTGACCGGGCATGGGCCGGCCGGTGCCCGAGGGATCGGTGGTGAGCGTCTTTAGTGCATTGTCAAAGGCACTAAAGACCCGATCGAGGGCCGAGAATTGGATCAAGCCTGTTACTGCTGGAAGTTGGCACCGGCACTGTTGGCCAGGTGGGCCACGGCCTTGCCGATCTCTGCATCGGTGTAGGCACCACCACCTTGCGCGCCCATGGCGCCCTTGCCCTTGAGTGCAGAGGTGAGCAGGGCGTCGTAGCCCTTGGGAATGCGAGAGGCCCAGGCGGCTTTGTCACCGAACTTGGGGGAGCCCAGCACACCAGAGGTGTGGCAGCCCGCACAGGCGGCTGCGTACACCTGGGCACCGGTTCGAATGATCGCGCTTGCGGCTGCAGAAGCGGCGGGCGCTGCTGCGCCGGCCTCCGGCGCGGTGGCCACGCGGCCCACGGGCTTGATGCGCTCTGAAATGGACTCGGCCGTGAGGGCTGAGCTGCCCGCACCAACCTTGGGTGCCGCCGCGATGTATTTGGTGAGCAAAACGATGGCAGCAATTGGAACGATGAAACTGAGTACCACCACCACGATGAGTTGTTTGGGGGTTTTGATCAGGCTGTCGTGTTCGCTCATGGCAAGGTCTCTGTGGAGTCTCAAAGGGTGGAGACGCGTATTATAGAAGGCTATGCGTCTGTAGCTCAGTGGATAGAGTATTGGCCTCCGAAGCCAAGGGTCGCAGGTTCGATTCCTGCCAGACGCGCCACGGCCGCCAAAAGTTCACGAGGCGTTCATCAGGGGTTCATCAAGAAAATCCCAGCGGGTCGACCTCCAGGGCCACATCCACCGCGCGGTGGGCCTGGGCCCAGTGGCCAAGACCGTCGAGCAGCACGTGCAGGCCCGCGCGCTCCGTACATTCCAAAATGATCTGCCAACGGGTCTTTCCCGCCTGACGCTCGGGGTACCTCGGCGTCGGTGGGTACACCGTCACTCCCAGACCGTGTCGAATCGACTCCGCCTGACACCAGGCCTCACAGGCCTTTGCAGCCTCCACGGCCGCATCACCCCGAGCATGCGAGAAGCGCACGGCGGCCAAGTGCGAGAACGGTGGCAGGCCTGCAGACTGCCGCTCTTGCAAGAGCTGTTGCCAGTGCCGACGGTGCGCACCCGGCGAGGGATCGGCCAAGGCGAGCAACAAGGGGTGGCTGGGATAGCGGGTCTGAATGATGACCTCGGCACCTGCAAGGTGGCGCCCGGCTCGGCCGGCCACCTGCAGCAGGTTGGCGAACAGCCATTCAGGCGCTCGGAAGTCTGGGTTGGCGATCTGGGCATCGGCGTCGACCACGATCACGCGCTTGAGGGCGGGGAAGTCGTGGCCTTTGGCCATCATCTGGGTGCCCACCAGCAGATTCACCTCGCCGCGACGGATCTGTGCCAGGGCCTCCTCGAAGGCCGCCTGGCTTCGGATGGCGTCGCGGTCCATGCGCAAGAGCTTGGCCTGTGGCAGTCGCGACTGCAGGGCCTCCTCGAGCTGTTGGCTTCCGCGGCCGAAGGTCTCCAGGCTGGGATTCCCGCAGTCCGGACACGCCTTTGGCGTGGCCGACTGGTGGCCGCACCGGTGGCAAACGAGCCGCCAGCCCGCCTTGCGCTTGTGCAGGACTGCGGGCGTGGAGCAGTCTGGGCAGGGCGCTGTCCATCCGCAGGCCTCGCAGTTGAGCACTGGCGCCCAGCCCCGCCGATTCAAGTAGACCAAGGCTTGCTGCCCCTCGGCCAGGGTCTGCTCGAGTGCGCGCCAGGCGCTCGGTGCCAGTCCCTCCTCGGCCCGCTCCACGCGAAGGTCGATGAACCGAACCGGCGCAGGCATGGTGCCGGTGGCCCGCGCATCCAGGCGCAGTGAGACCAGGCGGCCCTGGGCCACCTGGGCCTGCATCTCAAGGCTGGGGCTGGCCGAGCCCAGGAGCAGGGGGATGCCGAGGTCTTTCGCACGCCAAAGGGCCAGGTCCCTCGCGGAATAACGCAGGCCCTCGAGCTGCTTGTAGGAGGCGTCGTGTTCCTCGTCGACCACGATCATGCCCAGGCCGGGCAACGGGGCCAGAATGGCCATGCGTGTGCCCACCAGAATCTGCAGTTGGCCCAAGGCCGCGGCAAGCCAAATGACGGCGCGCTGGCGGTCCGTGAGGCCGCTGTGCAGCACGCCCACCCGATGGCCCGGAAAGGCCTGGGCCAGGCGTGTCTGCAGCTGTGGGGTGAGGCCGATTTCTGGCACCAGAAAGAGCACCTGCTGGTCCGGAGCCGCCTGCAGGCGTTGGGCCATGAGTTCGAAGTAGACCCGTGTCTTTCCAGAGCCTGTCACCCCGTGCAGCAAGGCGGCCGCAGGGTTGGGTTGTTGGACATGCGCCTCGAAGGCCTTCACGACGGCGGCCTGGTCTGGCGTGAGGGCTGGCCATGCGTCTCCTAGGCCTGCTGCGTCGCCATGGGGCTGGGCCTGTTCGTCCGGCAGTTCGAGTGCATCGAGCCCTTGGCCAAGGCAGGCCTCCAGGCTCGAAGGCCGCAAGCCGTCCTTGGTCGGGCGTTGGCGGTGGGTGGCCGGCGCGCGCAACCAGCCGGGCAGCATCGTGCCCATGACCTGCCCAACCGACCGGTGGTAGTAACGGGCCGTGAAGCCCAAGAGGCGCAGCATGGGGGAGGACAGCCTTGGCAGGGCCAGGCGTTGCAGGGCTGGGCGCACCGCATAGCCCAGGCCGTCGATCGTGCCTGGGTCGACATCCTGGGTGGCCACGATCAGGCCCACACGGCTGCGTGTCCCCACCGGCACGAGCAGCCAGTCGCCGGCCTCAAGGCCGCTGTCGGTGTCGCCGCTGAGGCCCGACGGTGGCGCAAGATAGCTGAGCGGGCCAAGGCCTGGGGTGTCGACTGCAACATCCAGCAGTCGCGTGGTGGGCTTGCCCGTGAGGGCTGACATGCGCGCTGCGCTCAGGCGGCCTGCTGGCGGCTGGCCTTTGCAACAGCCTCCACGAGGCATGTGACGTGGTCGATGGGCGTGAACTGCGAGATGCCATGACCCAAATTAAAGATGTGGCCTGCACCCGCCGAGAGCTTTCCAAAGCTGTTGACCACCTTGGTGGCCTCGGCCTCGATGTGCGCAGGCGTGCCGAGCAGAACGGCTGGATCCAGGTTGCCTTGCAGGGCGCAGCGGTCGCCGATCAGGCGGCGGGCTTGCCCAAGGTTGGCCGTCCAGTCGAGGCCCACGCCCTGGCAGCCGGTGGCCGCAATGCGCTCCATCCACTGGCCACCACCCTTGACGAACACGATGACCGGGGTCTGCGGATGGCGGGCCCGCAGGTCGCGCACAATGGTCTCCAGGGCTTGCAGCGAGAAGGCATCGAAGGATTGGTCTGCCAGCAGCCCACCCCAGCTGTCGAAGAGCATGATGGCCTGCGCACCCGCGCGCACCTGCATGTCGCAGTAGTCGGTGACGGCATGGGTGAGGCGCTTGAGCAGGGCCTGCACCAGGTCTGGGCGGCTGTAGACCCATTTGCGCACCGACAAAAAGTCGTCGGAGCTGCTGCCGCCGGCGAGCATGTAACAGGCCAGTGTCCATGGGCTGCCCGAGAAGCCAATGAGGGGCACGCGGCCATCGAGGGTTTTGCGAATGAGTGCAACCGCATCGCCCACATAGGAGAGGGCCTCGGCCATGTCGACATTGGGCATGGCCGCAAGGTCGGCCTCGGACTCAATCTTTCGGTGAAAGCGCGGGCCTTCCCCCTCCACGAAATGCAGGCCAAGGCCAAAGGCATCGGGGATGGTGAGGATGTCCGAGAACAGAATGGCCGCATCCAGGCCGTAACGATCAATCGGCTGGAGGGTGACCTCGCAGGCCAGCTCGGGGTTCTTGCACAAGGCCAGAAAGTTGCCGGCCTTCTTGCGGGTGGCGTTGTACTCCGGCAGGTAACGGCCCGCCTGGCGCATGAGCCAGACCGGAGTTCGTTCCACCGGCTGCCGGGCAAGGGCCCGTAAAAAGAGGTCGTTGGTCTGGGCCAAATCTAGGGGTGCCGCGGGCCGCTTACTTGCGGCTTCTGAACTGCTTTAAGGCGGCGAGCTGGGCCGATGCGATGGCCAGCTCCGCCTGGGCGGCTGCGAAATCGATGTCGGTGTTGCGATTGGCAAGCGCTGTTTCGGCATCCTTGCGCGCCTGCTCAGCCTTGGCCTCATCGAGGTCTTTTCCACGGATGGCCGTGTCGGCGAGCACCGTGACCACACGAGGCTGCACCTCCAAGATGCCACCGGCCACAAAGATGAGCTCTTCTTGGCCATTGACCTTGATGCGAACCGTGCCAGGACGAATGCGGGTGATGAGCGGGATGTGCCCCGGCAGAATGCCCAGCTCGCCCTGCTCTCCGGGAAGGGCCACAAACTCGGCCTCCCCAGAGAAGATCATCTCTTGGGCGCTGACAACGTCGACTTGAATGGTTCCGGCCATGGGGCATGGACTCCGATTGAATTATTGAAGCGTCTTGGCCTTCTCGAAGGCCTCTTCGATGCCGCCAACCATGTAGAAGGCCTGCTCCGGCAGGGCGTCGCACTCGCCATCGACAATCATCTTGAAGCCACGGATCGTCTCGGCCAGCGTGACATATTTGCCCGGCGAACCCGTGAAGACCTCGGCCACGTGGAAGGGCTGCGACAAGAAGCGCTGAACCTTACGGGCGCGGGCCACGATGAGCTTGTCATCGGGCGAGAGCTCGTCCATGCCCAGAATGGCAATGATGTCGCGCAGCTCTTTGTAGCGCTGCAGGGTCTGCTGCACCTTGCGCGTCACCGAGTAATGCTCCTCGCCCACCACGTTGGGGTCGATCTGGCGTGAGGTGGAATCGAGGGGGTCTACGGCCGGGTAGATGCCCAGGGAGGCGATGTCCCGTGAGAGCACCACGGTGGCGTCGAGGTGGGCAAATGTTGTGGCAGGCGATGGGTCGGTGAGGTCGTCGGCTGGCACATAAACGGCCTGAATGGACGTGATCGAACCCACCTTCGTGGACACGATCCGCTCCTGCAGACGGCCCATTTCCTCGGCCAGCGTGGGCTGATAGCCCACAGCCGAGGGCATCCGGCCCAGCAGTGCCGAGACCTCGGTACCGGCCAGGGTGTAGCGATAAATGTTGTCCACGAAGAAGAGAATGTCGCGGCCTTCGTCACGGAAGCGCTCGGCCATGGTGAGGCCGGTGAGCGCCACGCGCAGTCGGTTGCCCGGGGGCTCGTTCATCTGACCAAAGACCATGGCCACCTTGTCGAGCACGTTGGAGTCTTTCATCTCGTGATAGAAGTCGTTTCCTTCACGGGTACGCTCACCCACGCCTGCAAACACCGAGAGGCCCGAGTGCTGCTTGGCGATGTTGTTGATGAGCTCCATCATGTTCACGGTCTTGCCCACACCAGCACCACCGAAGAGGCCAACCTTGCCGCCTTTGGCAAACGGGCAGATCAGGTCGATCACCTTGATGCCGGTCTCGAGCAGCTCGACCGATGGGGAGAGGTCTGCAAATTTCGGGGCGGACTGGTGGATCTCGCGCAGCTCGTCGCAGGGAATGGGGCCGGCTTCATCGATGGGGCGTCCAAGGACGTCCATGATTCGGCCCAGGGTGCCCTCGCCCACCGGCACAGAGATTCCCTTGCCGGTGTTGTTCACGGGCATGCCGCGTCGAATGCCGTCGGACGATCCCATGGCAATGGTTCGAACCACACCATCACCGAGCTGCTGCTGCACCTCGAAGGTGAGTCCCTTTTCGATGAGGTCGTGCTGGGCGGAGTCGTCCAGGGTGAGGGCATCGTAAATGTTGGGGATGCCGTCGTGTGGGAACTGGATGTCGACCACCGCACCAATACACTGAACAATCTTGCCTTGTGCCATGCTCATTTGAGGGTCCTCTTCTCTCTAAACGTTTGTTAATTGCATGTGGGCGCGGGGCTTACACCGCCGCCGCACCGCCCACGATTTCCGACAATTCTTTGGTGATGGCGGCCTGGCGCGCCTTGTTGTAAGACAGCTGCAGGCTTTCGATGAGCTGTTTGGCGTTGTCCGAGGCGGCCTTCATGGCCACCATGCGGGCGCTCTGCTCGCAGGCCATGTTCTCGGCCACCGCCTGGAACACCACCGACTCCAAGTAGCGGGTCAGCAGCTCGGAGAGCACCACCTCTGCATTGGGCTCGTAGAGGTAATCCCAGTCGTGATTGGGATCGGTCCGCTCCAGACGGTCGTCGGTCAGGGGCAGCAGTTCCATCACGGTGGGGTCTTGCTTCATGGTGTTCACAAACTGATTGGACGCCAAGAACACCGCATCGAGCTCACCGGCCGCAAAGGCGTCGAGCTGAACCTTGACGGGACCAATCAGCGTGTCGAGCTTCGGGGCGTCGCCCAGACCAATGACGTGGCTCACCACCTTCGAGCCCATGCGGCTGAAGAAGCCAAAACCCTTGTTGCCAAACGCCGTGACCTGCACGCTGGCCCCAGCGGCCTCCCACTCCTTCATGCGGGTCACCACTTGGCGCAGCAGGTTGGTGTTGAGGCCACCGCACAGGCCTTTGTCGGAGGTGATCACGATGAGCCCAATGCGCTTGATCTCTTTGCGCCGGGTCATGTAGGGGTGCACGAACTCCGGTGTGGCATGGCTGAGGTTTGCACAGATGGCACGAACCTTTTCCACATAGGGGCGCCCAGCACGCATGCGCTCCTGCGCGCGGCGCATCTTCGAGGCCGCGACCATCTCCATGGCCTTGGTGATCTTGCGCGTGTTTTGAACGCTCTTGATCTTGTTGCGTATCTCTTTTGAGCCTGGCATGGGGAGTCCTTAGTAGGCGCCGGTCTTCTTGAAGTCTTCGATGGCCTTGCGCAACTGGGCCTCATGGTCTGCCGAGAGATCCTTGGCGGCTTCGATGGCATCGGCCAGCGCGCCATGCTTGTTGCGCACGTGGTCGCGCAAGGCCCGCTCGAAGGCACTGGCCTTGGCGACATCGACGTCGTCCATGTAGTTGTTGTTCACCGCGAACAGGGTGAGCGCCATCTCCCAGATCTTGAGCGGCTGGTACTGGGGCTGCTTCATGAGCTCGGTCACGAGGCGGCCACGCTCAAGCTGCTTGCGAGTGGTCTCGTCGAGGTCGGAAGCAAACTGAGCAAAGGCAGCCAGCTCACGGTACTGGGCCAGGGCCAGACGCACGCCTGCGCCCGTGTCCTTGCGCTTCATGAGCTTGGTCTGGGCCGCACCACCCACACGCGACACTGAGATACCGGCGTTGAGTGCGGGACGAATGCCAGCGTTGAAGAGGTCGGTCTCTAGGAAGATCTGACCGTCGGTGATCGAAATCACGTTGGTGGGCACGAATGCAGAGACGTCGCCAGCCTGGGTTTCAATGATGGGAAGGGCTGTGAGTGAACCGGTCTTGCCCTTGACGGCACCATTGGTGAACTTCTCAACGTATTCCTCGTTGACCCGGGCGGCCCGCTCGAGCAGGCGGGAGTGGAGATAGAAGACATCGCCAGGGAACGCCTCACGGCCCGGCGGGCGGCGCAGCAGCAGTGAGACCTGGCGGTAGGCCACGGCCTGCTTAGAGAGGTCGTCGTAAATGATGAGGGCGTCTTCGCCACGGTCGCGGAAGTATTCGCCCATCGTGCAGCCGGAATAGGCCGACAAATACTGCATGGCAGCCGACTCCGAGGCCGTGGCGGCCACCACAATGGTGTAGGCCATGGCACCCGTCTCTTCGAGCTTGCGCACCACGTTGGCAATGGTGGAAGCCTTCTGACCAATCGCCACGTAGACGCAGGTCATGTTCTGACCCTTCTGATTGATGATCGTGTCGACGGCCACCGCGGTCTTGCCGGTCTGACGGTCGCCAATGATCAGCTCACGCTGACCACGGCCCACAGGCACCATGGAGTCCACGGCCTTCAGACCGGTCTGAACCGGCTGCGAGACCGACTTGCGGTAGATCACGCCGGGGGCGACCTTCTCGATGACGTCGGTCATCTTGGCATTGATGGGGCCCTTGCCATCGATGGGCTGGCCCAGTGCGTTCAGCACGCGGCCAATGAGCTCTGGGCCCACGGGAACATCCAGAATGCGGCCGGTGGCCTTGACCACGTCGCCCTCTGAGATCTCGGTGTACTCCCCCAGCACCACCGCACCAACGGAGTCGCGCTCGAGGTTGAGGGCCAGGCCGATGGTGTTGTTGGGAAACTCCAGCATTTCGCCTTGCATCACATTCGAGAGGCCATGGATGCGGCAAATGCCGTCGGTGACCGAGACCACCGTGCCCTGGTTGCGGGTGTCCGCGGCCAGATTGAGGCCTTGGATTTTGCCCTTGAGCAGTTCACTAATTTCAGAGGGGTTCAGTTGCATTCAAATTGCTCCTAGTTCATCAGGGCGGATGTCATCTTGGCGAGCTTGCCGCTCACCGATGCATCGATCACTTCGTCGCCAATCGAGATCCTCACGCCGCCGATCAGGCCCTTGGCCTCTTCGGTGGTGAGGGTCACGGCCTGGCCGTATTTTTTTTCAAGCAACGCCTTGAGTTCGGCCTGCTCGGCCGCGGACAAGGCAAAGGCTGTTTCCACCCGGGCCGCCAAGGTGGCATTGGCTGCGTTCTTGAGCGCCTCAAAGAGTGTGGCGATCTCTGGCAGGGTGGAGAGCCGGCCGTTCTCGGCCAGCAGCTTCACAAAGTTTTCCAATGGGCCAGTGAGGCCACCTGCGGCATCTGAAAACAATTTGGCGAGCTGGTCTGGCCCCACAGACGGATTGCCGTAGAGCGACTGCATGGCATCGTCAGCCGCGATGGCAGCCAGCCGTCCGAGTGCGGCAGACCATGCAGACATGGCCGCTGCATCAGCGCGGGCCACCGCGAAGGCGGCCTCTGCGTATGGCCGCGCAATGGTTACGACTTCCGCCATATCAGAGCTCGTTCTTCAAGTGCTTGAGCAGGTCTGCATGGGCCTTGGCATCGACTTCTCGGCGCAGGATCTGCTCCGCGCCCTTGACCGCCAAGGTGGCCACCTCGTCACGAAGGCTGTCGCGCGCAGACTGAACCACCGACTCGGCCTCCTTCTCGGCCGCCTCACGGGCGGCTGCAACGATGCGGGTGGCCTCGGACCTGGCCTGCTCGATGAGGAGGTTGGCCTGCTTTTCAGCCGACGCACGGACCTCACCAGCGACATCCTTGGCCTTGCCCATTTCCTCGGCAGCCCGACGCTCAGCCATGACCATGTCGGTCTTGGCCTTGTCGGCCGCGGCGAGGCCTTCGGCGATTTTCTGAGCCCGCTCATCGAGCGCCTTCATGATCGGGGGCCATACAAATTTCATGGTGAACCAGGCCAGTACAAAAAATACGACCAGCTGGGCGACCAGGGTTGCGTTCAGATTCACAGCGCAGTCCTCACAGAGTCTTGATCAGAGCCCGTCTTATCCAGCAAACGGATTCGCGAAGGCAAACATCATGGCGATGCCCACGCCGATCAGGAAGGCCGCGTCGATCAGACCAGCCAGCAGGAACATCTTGGTCTGCAGCTCATTCATCAGCTCTGGCTGACGGGCCGAGGCCTCGATGAACTTACCGCCCATGAGACCAATTCCAATACAGGCGCCGATGGCACCCAGACCAATGATCAGACCACAAGCCAGCGCGACAAATGCAACGTTCGTCATAACAACTCCTCAGAGGGGAAACAAAAAAGAAACGACAGCGGAAAAGGAAAAGACAGACTTCATTCGACTTAGTGCCCTTCGTGGGCCTGGCCGATGTACACCAGCGTTAGCATCATGAAAATAAAGGCCTGCAGCGTGATGATCAGGATGTGGAAGATGGCCCAGATGGAGCCAGCAATCACGTGGCCGATGAAGCCGAATGCGGTGGCGGTGCCGCCCAGCAGGGCAATCAGAATGAAGATGAGCTCGCCGGCATACATGTTTCCGAAGAGCCGCATGCCGAGCGACACGGTCTTGGCCAGGAACTCAATGATATTGAGGCCCAGATTGGCCAGCCACAAGGCGGGATGCGAGCCAAAGGGTGCACAAAAGAGCTCATGCAGAAAGCCACCCACGCCCTTGATCTTCAGGTTGTAGTAGATCATGAGCACGAACACGCCGAGCGACATGCCGAGCGCGCCGTTTAAGTCCGCCGTGGCGACAATGCGGTGGTACTGGATGTATTGGTCAAGGCCGGTGGCACTGAAGACAAAAGCAGGAAGGTCGACCGGCAGGAGGTCCATGGCGTTCAAGAAGAAGATCCAGACAAACACCGTGAGGGCCAAAGGCGCGATGAAGCGGCGGTCGCCATGAACAATGCTCTTGGACTGGTTCTCGACCATTTCCACGAGGATTTCCACCAGGGCCTGGAAGCGCCCGGGAACGCCGGCGGTGGCCATGCTGGCTGCGCGCCACATCAAAAACACGGCCAGGGCCCCGAGGGTCACCGACCAGAAAATGGTGTCGAAATTGATGATCGAGAAATCAACGATGGCCGTCTGTGGCTTGCCCGTATTGGTGAGGTGTCCCAGGTGATGGACAACATATTCCCCAGCAGTCGGCGCTTGCATAGCGGCCATAGTCTTCCTCGTCGACGTTCGTTACTTCGTTTCAACGGACTCCGGCGCCTGCCGAAGCCTACGATCAATTCGTTGGGCGTCTTGCTGACGAACCGCCCGATTCAATACCCAAGGGGCCACAAAGATCGACAGGGCTGCCACGGCAATTCCGAGCAGCAGGGCTGGCCAGACCAAGCCCTCGAACCATGTGGCCACCGAGGCCAGCAGGACGACGGACAGCATCATTTTGAGAAGCTCGCCAACCATCCAAACAACCACCGCCTGATTCGGTAAAGCCAACTGCAGTCGCCAGGCAAACAGGAGGTTGGGCAGCACGATGGACAGGCCGCCGAGCAAAACGCTCCAGCCCGTTAGCGCCGAGTGGAGTGCGGCCAACACGGCACACACGGCCACCAAGACCCCCTGAACAACTGGCACCCTGATCATTTGATTCTTGTCTACCAGCCGCCTTGGTTAAGCCTGTGGAGTGTAAAGGGCGCAAGCGTCCATTGTCAAAAACCCTCAGTGTTTGCCGGGACGAGCCGCTGCAGGAGGCCCTCAAATTCCTCGGGGCTGTTGAACTGCACCCGCAACTCCCCGCCGGCCCCTTTGGGCTTTAAGGCCACCACCAGCCCGAGCTGGTCAGACAGCACCTCTTCCATGCGACGCCAGTCGGCACTCGCCTCGGCTGCAGCCGCGCGCTTGGCGCCACTTGGCTTGCTCACACCGGATGCGCCTGCCAGCCGGCGGGCGCGCTCCTCCACGTCCCGAACAGACAGCCCCTGGGCCACAGCCAACTCTGCCAAGGCGCGCTGCTGCGGGGCGGGCAGGGTCAGCAGCACTCGGGCATGCCCTGCCTCCAATTGGCCTTCGCGCAGGTAGGCCTGCACGGCCTGGGGCAGTTGCAAGAGCCGCAGCAGGTTGGTGGTGGCACTGCGCGAGCGGCCCACAGCCTGGGCGGCCTGCTCATGGGTCAGCCCGAACTCCTCGATGAGCCGGGAAATGCCCTGCGCCTCTTCAAGCGCCGAAAGGTCTCGACGCTGCAGATTCTCGATGAGCGCCATGGCCAGGGCGGTTTGGTCGTCCACCGCCTTGACCACAGCGGGAATTTCCGTAAGCCCGGCGAGCTTGGTGGCGCGGAAACGGCGCTCGCCGGCGATGATCTCGTAGGCGACGGTGTCGGTTCCGGTGCTGATGGGCCGCACGACGATGGGCTGCAACACGCCCTGCCGACGGATGGAATCGGCAAGCTCCTCAAGCCCCGACTCATCCATGACCTGCCGAGGCTGGTAACGGCCTGCTTGCAACGCCGTGAGCGGCAAGGACACCAGACCATCGGTGGCCTCCTGCATGGGCGTGGAGGCGCCCAGCAAGACTTCTAAGCCGCGTCCGAGGCCTTTTTTCTTCAGGCTCATTGCGCCACCTCCTGGACCGCTGCTGCGCCACGCACCATGCCCATTCGCGCCACGAGCTCCTGGGCAAACGACAAGTAGGCCTGGGAGCCCCGTGAGGCTGGGTCGTAATCGAGGCCGGACTGACCATGGCTGGGGGCCTCGGCCAGGCGGACATTTCGGGGAATCACGGCCTTGAACACCTTCTCTGCGAAGTGCCGCTCGAGCTGGTCGCTGACCTGCTGAGAGAGGGTCATGCGAGGATCGAACATGACCCGCAGCAGGCCAATGATTCGCAGCTCTCGGTTCAGGCCCGCATGGACCCGCTTGATCGAATTGACCAGGTCGGAGAGGCCCTCGAGTGCAAAGTACTCACACTGCATGGGGATCACCACCCCGTGGGCGGCGCACAGCCCATTGAGGGTCAGCAGCGAGAGCGATGGGGGGCAGTCGATGACCACAATGTCGTAGTCGGCGGTGATGTCAGCCAGGCCTTTGGCCAGGCGGTGTTCGCGATCATCGAGATCGACCAGCTCCACCTCGGCACCAGCCAGGTCTCGGTTGGCGGGCAAGAGGTCGAAGCCGCCGGGGGTGCTCACACGCACGGCGGCCGCCCCCGCCAGCCCCACGAGCATGGGGTAGACCGACTGTGTCAGGCTGCTCTTGTCGATGCCGCTGCCCATGGTTGCATTGCCTTGGGGGTCGAGATCGACCAGCAAGGCCCGAAAGCCCAGGCGCGCCATGGCCGCAGCCAAGTTAACAGCCGTGGTGGTTTTGCCCACCCCGCCCTTTTGATTCGCCACCGCAAAAATATGTGTCTTGCGGGGTGTGATGGTGGTCATGCCTGCGCCCTCCGAATCCATATGAGATGTCTGTCCCCAGCCTGCCCCGGCACGCTCACCGGTTCAATCGATGCCAGGGCATACCGGGACGCATGCTCTGGATGTATGTACACACTACTTGACAAGCCTTTTATTTCACTAAGTTTTCCTGCCATGTAAAGCCAGCAAGTGCCTGGGCCCGCGTGCTGCCAAGTCAACCCAAGAAAGTCCTCCAGGGCCGCAAACGCCCGCGACGCAATGATCGCATAGCCTTGAAGAGGGGCCGCCGCAACCAGCCCAGACCCCGACTCCACCGACTCTTGAAAGACGCTCACGCGGCCCGACAGGCCCAAGTCTCGTGCGGCCCTGCGCAAGAAGGCTGCCTTTCTGGCCACCCGTTCCACCAAATGAACCTGCAGGCTGGGCGCCACCACGGCCCAAGGCAGGCCAGGAACGCCGTTGCCACTGCCGACATCCAGGATGACCGGGTTCGGCTGGTCGCCCAGGTGATCGAGCAGGCTTGGCCAGGCCACCAACGCATCCAAGATGTGACGTGGCACAGACGCCTCTGCCCCAACGGCCGTGATGTTGTGCACAGCATTCCAGCGAGACATGCCCTCCAGAAAGGCTGCGAGTTGGTCGGCCTGCACCTGGGAGAGTGGCCGGGCCTGCGAGACCGGCAACTGTTGCCACGCCCGAAGGATCTCACTGGATGCAAGACCTCCCATTTACGCTGCGCGCTCAACCGCCCGACCCCGTCCCATCCGTTTGAGGTGAATCAAGAGCAGCGAGATCGCCGCGGGCGTGACGCCAGGAAGCCGGCCCGCCTGGCCGACCGTGGCGGGCCTTGCGGCCACCAGCACTTGCCGCACCTCCACGGACAATCCACGAACCGCGGCGTAATCCAGGTCCTCTGGCAATGGCGTGTCTTCCTGGGACTGACGACGCTCGATCTCATCCTCCTGGCGCTGGATGTAGCCCTCGTACTTGAATTGAATGTCGACCTGCTGGGAGACCGCGGCGTCCATCACATGAACGTCTTCGGGTGGCAGCAGGCCCAACAAGGCCT
The DNA here is from genome assembly GCF_965194505.1 of Hahnella aquatica (SeqCode). Classification (GTDB taxonomy): domain Bacteria; phylum Pseudomonadota; class Gammaproteobacteria; order Burkholderiales; family Burkholderiaceae_A; genus Hahnella; species Hahnella aquatica. The sequence continues at coordinate 1,823,720 of NZ_OZ239144.1, forward strand.
CCAACGAAATGCCCGGCCGGCGCAGAAGCGCGGCCAAGGAGGCCTCTTGGCGGGGTGGCTCTTGGCCAAAGACCGATGCCAGTTGCTCAGCAGACAGCCGACTGGGATGCAGGTGAACCCGCTTGACCCAGTCACTCGCCTGGTCGATGGCCGTTCTCTTCGTCTCGAATGCGGCCCAACGGGCGTCGTCCACGAGACCCATGGCCCGTCCAATGGCCGTGAGCCGCAGGTCGGCGTTGTCCTCGCGCAAGCTCAGGCGATACTCGGCCCGACTGGTGAACATCCGATACGGCTCCGTCACCCCGCGGGTGACCAAATCATCCACCAGCACGCCCAGATACGCCTCATGCCGCCCCGGCGTCCATGGGGGAAGCTCCCGTGCCTGCCGCGAGGCATTGAGGCCAGCCAACAAGCCTTGGGCTGCCGCCTCCTCGTAACCCGTCGTGCCATTGATCTGGCCGGCAAAGAAGAGCCCAGCAATGTCCTTGGTTTCCAGGCTGGGCCGCAAATGACGTGGGTCGAAGTAGTCGTACTCAATGGCATAGCCTGGGCGCACGATGTCCGCAGCCTCCAGGCCCTTCATGGAGCGAACGATGCCGAGCTGGATGTCGAAAGGAAGGCTGGTGGAAATGCCGTTGGGATAGACCTCGTGGGTGGTCAAGCCCTCGGGTTCCAAATAGATCTGATGACTGCTCTTGTCGGCAAACCGATGAACCTTGTCCTCGATGGAGGGGCAGTAACGAGGCCCAACCCCTTCGATCACGCCGGTGAACATGGGCGAGCGATCGAGCCCACTGCGAATCAGGTCGTGGGTGGCCGCCGTGGTGTGCGTCACCCAGCAGGGAATTTGCCTGGGATGCATACCCGCGTCTCCCATGAAGGAGAAGACCGGAACCGGGTCGGTGTCGCCCGGCTGCTGCGCAAGCACCTGCCAATCAATCGTTCGACCATCCAGGCGTGGTGGCGTCCCCGTCTTCAGGCGGCCTTGCGCCAGCCCGAGTTCTTTCAGACGGTGTGAGAGGGCCACGGCCGGTGGGTCCCCTGCCCGGCCAGCCGAATAATGGTCTAAACCAATGTGAATTCGTCCATTGAGAAAAGTGCCAGCCGTCAGCACGACCGTTGGCGCCCGAAAGACCACACCGGTTTGGGTTCGAACGCCCGTCACGCGATCGCCCGACACCAGAATGTCGTCAACCGCCTGGGCGAAGAGCATCAGATTGGGCTGGTTCTCCAGACGCGTCCGAATCGCCTGGCGATAGAGCACCCGATCGGCCTGGGCCCGTGTGGCCCGAACCGCGGGGCCCTTGGAGGCGTTGAGAATCCGAAACTGAATGCCCGCCTCGTCCGTGGCAATGGCCATGGCCCCACCCAAGGCATCGATCTCTTTCACCAGGTGACCCTTGCCAATGCCGCCGATCGACGGATTGCAGGACATCTGGCCGAGCGTCTCCAAGGCGTGGGTCACAAGCAGCGTTGCGGCGCCGGAGCGGGCCGCGGCCAAGGCGGCCTCCGTGCCGGCATGGCCGCCACCCACCACAATCACGTCGAATGGCTTTGGATAGTTCACGTTGCTTCGGGCTTGGCCTGGCGGCGCGTTTGTGTCAAAGGGAGGCCGATTATAGGCGACCCTCGTCCCTTTGGACAGGGTCGATGCTCAGAAACGAGCGGATGGGGTTTGTTTCACGTGAAACCATGTTTCACGTGAAACAACTCGATCAGCGCAAGCCGGCGACCGTGACGTACTTCGTCTCGAGGTACTCGTCCAACCCTTGACGAGCGCCCTCACGGCCGAGACCAGACTGCTTGACGCCGCCAAAGGGCGCCACCTCATTGGAAAAGGCTCCTGCATTCACCGAGACCATCCCGGCCTCCAGCGCATGCGCCACACGGAACACGCGGCCGACATCCCGTGCATAGAAATACGCAGCCAGGCCAAACTCTGTCGCGTTCGCAGCCTCGATGACCTCTGCCTCCGATTCAAATGGGAAAATTGGGGCCACGGGACCAAAGGTTTCCTCGCGCGCGATGCGCATCCGCGCCGTGGCACCCACCAACACCGTCGGCTCAAAGAACAGCCCGCCAAGTCGATGCCGGGTGCCACCGCGAAGCACGCGCGCGCCGTGCGCCAAGGCGTCTGCCAAATGAGCCTCCACCTTCTCAACGGCGGCCTCCTCGATCAAGGGGCCGATCTGAGCGCCCTCCCCCAGGCCGGAACCAACACGAAGCGTCGCAACCCTGGCGACCAACTTCTCGGCGAACGCCGCCACCGCACCCGACTGCACATAAATTCGATTGGGGCAGACGCAGGTCTGGCCTGCATTGCGAAACTTTGCGGCCATGAGGCCTTCCACGGCGGCATCCAGGTCCGCGTCGTCGAAGACAATAAATGGCGCATTGCCGCCGAGCTCGAGCGACAACTTCTTCACCGTGGGCGCACACTGCTTGTAGAGCAGCCGCCCCACTTCCGTCGACCCGGTGAACGAGAGCTTTCGCACCCGGGGATCCTCACAGAGCACCCCCCCAATCACGGGTGCAGCATCAGCATCGCCCACCACCACATTGAAAATGCCTGCCGGAAAGCCCGCCCGCTGCCCGAGCTCGGCCAAGGCGAGCGCCGTGAGCGGCGTGGCCTCGGCGGGTTTGACGACCACCGTGCAGCCCACCGCCAATGCGGGGGCACACTTGCGCGTGATCATGGCTGCGGGGAAATTCCAAGGCGTGATGGCGGCCGCCACGCCAATGGCCTCACGAAACACAAACAGCTCTCGGTCAACACTCGGCGAGGGAATGATTTCCCCGTATGCGCGACGTGCCTCCTCGGCAAACCACTCCACGAAGCTCGCGGCATACAAGACCTCTCCCTTGGCCTCCGCTAAGGGCTTGCCCTGCTCCCGGGTCATGAGCATGGCGAGATCGTCTGCGTGGGCAAGAATGAGCCCATGCCAGGCCCTGAGGACGGCCACGCGTTCTTTGGTGGACCGTGCCCGCCAGGCCGGCAAGGCTGCCGCAGCAGCATCCACCGAATCACGCGCCTCCTGCGCGCCCATGTTGGCCACCTGTGCAATCGCCTCACCCGAGGCGGGATCGGTCACAGGAAACCGTCGACTCGACACAGCACCACGCCAGGCGCCGGCAATCAGGCCGTCGGAGCACAAAAGCGAAGGGTCTTTGAGGACAATAGCCATGGACGTGCTCACTTCATCGTGGGCATGACGAACTCTGCCCCACCCCGAATGCCCTTGGGCCAACGCTGCGTGATCGCCTTGTAACGGGTGTAGAACCGAACACCCTCCGGGCCATGAATGTGATGGTCGCCAAACAGAGAATCCTTCCAGCCTCCAAAAGAGTGAAATGCCATGGGCACCGGAATGGGGATGTTGATGCCCACCATGCCAATCTGTACCCGGCTGCCAAACTCCCTGGCTGTGTCGCCGTCACGCGTGAACAAGGAGACACCATTGCCAAAGGCATGGCCGTGAATAAGGGTCAGGGCCGACTCAAAATCAGGCACACGAACCACGCTGAGCACGGGACCAAAAATTTCATCCTGGTAGATCGACATGCTGGGCTTGACGTGGTCAAAGAGCGTTGGGCCAATGAAAAAACCCTTCTCGTGGCCTGCCGGCTTCTGGCCACGACCGTCGAGCACGAGGGTTGCGCCCTCACCCACACCCGCATCCACGTAACCCGTCACCCGCTCCAAGTGCGCCTGGGTGACCAGGGGGCCCATCTCGGCACCCGGCAGGTCACCGGGCAGCACCCGAATGGCACGAGCCTTCTCCGTGAGCCTGGCCACGAGGGCGTCGGCCACACTGCCCACCGCCACCGCCACAGAGATGGCCATGCAGCGCTCACCCGCAGAGCCATATGCCGCCCCAATGAGGGCATCCACGGCCTGGTCGAGATCTGCATCGGGCATCACCACCAAGTGATTCTTCGCGCCGCCCAGGGCCTGACAACGCTTTCCGTGGCCAGTGGCGCGTGCATGAACCGCCTTGGCAATGGGGGTGGAACCCACAAAGCTCACCGCCGCCACGTCGGGGTGATCGAGCAGAGCCTCCACCGCCGTGACACCGCCCTGCACCACCTGAAAAACACCATCCGGCAGCCCAGCCGCCTTCAAACCCTCGGCCATGAGCAGAGACGCCGACGGGTCTCGCTCGGATGGCTTCATCACGAAAGTGTTTCCACAAGCAATCGCAACGGGGAACATCCACATGGGCACCATGACGGGGAAGTTAAACGGGCTGATGCCCGCGCAAACGCCCAGCGACTGGCGAACACTCCAGGCATCGATCCCACCGCCCACCTGTTCGGTGTATTCACCCTTGAGCAACTGCGGAATGCCGCAAGCAAACTCCACCACCTCCAGGCCGCGCTGAATCTCCCCCTTGGCGTCGTCGAGCGTCTTGCCATGCTCGGAGGTGATGGCCATGGCAAGGTCATCCCGATGGCTTTCAACCCACTCCTTGAATTTAAACATCACGCGGGCGCGCTTTACCGAAGGAGTGGCCGCCCACTCTTTGTAGGCTTTCGCAGCGCCTTTGACCGCCAAGTCCACGGTCTCTGCACTGGCCAGGGCCACGGTCGAGGCCGCCGCGCCCTTGGCCGGATTGAACACTGGCTGCGAGCCATCGCCCACGCCCGCCTGTCGCTGACCATTGATCCAATGAACAATCTGTGTGGTGCTTCCCATCAAAACATCTCCCAAGTCGTCCAACCCATTCGCAGAATCATCCCCGCCAAGAGGATGAGAAAGAACTGTCTTACAAAGCCACTGCCCTTCGTCACAGCCATTCGGGTGCCGAAGGTCGAACCCAAAATATTGCAGCAGGCCATGACCACCGCCGTGACCACCAAAATAGCGCCCGCCGGAAGAAAAAAGACCAATGCCGCCACATTGGTGGTGGCATTGACCAACTTGCTGTTGGCCGACGCGTGCAAAAAGTCATACCCAAAAAACCGCACAAACACGAAGATCAGGAATGCTCCGGTGCCTGGGCCAAAAAAGCCATCGTAAAACCCAATCACACCACCCGTAAGCCCACCCGCAACCCAGGCCGCCCTGCCTGATAACCGGGGCGCATGCACCATCCCCATGTCACGGCGACGCAATGTAAAGGCCGCCACCAACACCAACAAGACCAGCACCAAGGGCTGTGCCCAGGCCCTTGGCAGCAGGCTCACCACGCTCGCACCCAACCAGGCAAAGAGCCCCGCCATGGCCACGGCCGGCGCAGCCACACGCCAATCAAGTCGGACCACCCGAATGTAACGCCACGCGGCCCAGCCTGTTCCCGCAATCGACGAAAACTTGTTGGTGCCATGAAGGCTTGCCGTGCTCGCACCAGGGTAGCTGCCAAACAACGCGGGCAATTGGATCAGCCCACCGCCGCCCACCACGGAGTCCACAAAGCCAGCCGAAAACGCCGCCAACCCCAGAAACACCAACAGCCCAAGGCTCTCGTCCACCATCGATCCCCTATGACCCCCACATGCATGAAGGGATCAGTCATCATGTCGACATGAACAGCCTGCCCCGAGCCCGCCATTCTATAGGGCTCACCATGGGTGATCCGTCCGGCATTGGCCCAGAGATCTGCCTGACCATCCTGGCCGAGCCACGCTCGCAGCAGGCCCCTGCACTCGTGCTTTACGGAGACGCCACGCACCTGGCAGAACTGGCCCAGCGGCTGAAGATTCCGCACGACCCATCCCAGTGGGTGCACACCGGTGGCGAGGGCGCCTATCCTGTTGGGGTCGACCATGCGGCCAGCGGCGAGGCTGCGCACCGGGCCATCCTGAAGGCTCATTCAGACGCGATGACCGGCCACATCCAGGCGATGGTGACCGCACCCATTTCAAAAAAGGCCCTGCACCTTGCGGGGCATCCTTGGCCAGGCCACACCGAGCTGCTGGCCCACCTCGCAAACCCGGCGCAACCGCCTGCCGTGCGCATGATGCTGGCCAACGATCAACTCACCGTCGTGCTGGATTCGATCCACACACCCCTTCGCACCGCCATCGACGCCCTCTCGGTGGAACACCTCCAAGAAACCATCCAGATCGCAGCCCAAGCAGCCACCCAGACCCTCGGGCTTGCAAAGCCACGCATCGCCGTGGCAGGTCTCAACCCCCACGCCTCTGAGGGCGGCGCATTTGGAGACGAGGAGACCCGCCTCATTGCGCCCGCCATCCGAGCCGCCCAGGCCCTCGCACCACATTGCCAAATGTCAGGGCCTTGGCCAGCAGACACGGTCTTCATGCGTGCCTGCAAAAAGAACCCCCTCGGCCAAGCCTTTGACCTGGTGGTCTGCCTCTACCACGACCAAGGCCTCATCCCGATCAAGCTCAACGGGCTGGATGACGGCGTGAACATCACCATTGGCCTGCCGTACATCCGAACCAGTGTCGACCACGGCACGGCCTTCGACATTGCCGGTCGGGGTTGCGCGAGCGCCAAATCACTCGAATCTGCCGTTAGACTCGCCTCACAATGGCTCTCCTGATTCTCTCGACCGGTGGCACCTTTGAGAAGGTTTACCGACCCGACGAAGGACGGCTCTGGTTCACTGAGAGCCGCCTCTCCCAATGGGCGCAGCAGTGTCGTCTTCCAGCCAACACGCGCACCGAGGTGCTCATGCTGGTCGACAGCCTGGACATGACCGATCTGCAACGAGACCAGATTACTGATGCAGTGGCGCACGCCGCAGAAAATCAGGTGGTCATCATCCACGGCACCGACACCATGGTGAACACGGCCCAAGCGGTGATGGGCTGCAAGCGTCCAGATCAGGTCGTGGTCTTCACCGGGGCCATGGTGCCCGCCAGCCAGCCAGAATCAGATGCGCTCTTTAACTTGGGCATGGCCGTGGCCACCGCCCAAGCGATGGCGCCAGGCACGTACGTCTGCATGTCGGGGCAAATCTTTCCAGCAGAACAGGTGAAAAAGAACAAGGCCTTGGCACGCTTTGAAGCCTCACTTCCCAATGCAGAATGAGCCAAAGATCTCGCCAAGGAGGACATCGGGATGCAGCGCCCCGGTGAGGGTGGACAACTGCTGCTGTGCCAGCCAAAGCTGCTCAGCCAACAGCTCTGCCTCGGACTCCCGCAGGTGGGCCGCGGCCAGCACCAGCGCGGCCTGAACCGCTTCGAGTGCAAGCACATGGCGCTTGCGGGCGCCCCAAGGCGCCTCCCCCTCTGAAAACCAGCCAGCCCGTGCACTCAACTGCGCACGCAGTCCATCCAGCCCTGCACCCGTCGTGGCCGACACCCAATGATGATGACCCTCGGGCGAGACCCTGGCCTGCGGCAGCAGATCCACTTTGTTGTGCACGTGCCAGACATCCTGGGCCTGTCCGCCCTGCGCCTTCCAGGCTGACATGAGCGTCTGCGCCAACACGGCGTCGGCAGGCACCACGCCGGCCGCATCTTCCACAAACAGCAACAGGTCGGCCTCTTGCACGGCCAGCCACGTGCGGGCCACACCCATCTGCTCAATGGGATCATCCGCCTCGCGCAAGCCCGCCGTGTCAGTGACATGGATGGGAATGCCGCCCACCATCAAGTCATGGTCGATGCGGTCTCGAGTCGTGCCTGCAAAGGGGGTGACGATGGCAAGCTCGCGCTCGGCCAGGGCATTCATCAGCGAAGACTTGCCCACATTGGGTGGCCCCACCAACACCACGCGCAAGCCCTCTCGTAGCGCCGCACCGCGCGCAGATGTCGCGAGCACCTGTGCCACCCGTTGCTGCAGTGCCGTCAGTCGCCCCGGCACCCCCTCTTGATCCAGAAAAGGCTCGTCCTCCTCGGGGAAATCCAGACAAGCCTCCACGCGCATGCGAAGGTCGGTGAGTTCGGCCTGCAAGGACGCCACGGCCTGGCTAAATCCACCTTGCAGAGACACCATCGCCGCCTTGGCCGCCGCGTGTGACCGGGCAGCAACCAGATCTGAAATGGCCTCGGCCTGGAGCAAGTCCAACCGATCGTTCAAGAAGGCGCGCTGACTGAATTCGCCTGGCGCGGCCAGACGAATGGGGTGTGTTGGCGTTTGAGCAGACAAACAAGCCGAGAGGACTCGGTCCAACACGGCCAGGCCGCCATGGCCCTGCAGCTCTAGAACATCTTCGCCGGTGAAGGAATTCGGGCCAGGGAAATAGAGCGCAAGGCCTTCATCCACCACCTCGCCCTCGAGCGTGCGAAATCGTCGCAGCCGTGCCTCACGGGCCGGCACCGGTGCCGACAACACCACCGACATCACCCGCTGAACACCCGGGCCAGAGACCCGCACCACACCCACCGCGCCCGGCGTTAACGCCGTGGCGATGGCCGCAATGGTGTCAGACGACATTCATCCGCTTCATGATCAACCACTGCTGCGCAATGGAGACCACGTTGTTCACCAACCAGTAGAGCACCAGGCCCGACGGGAAGAAAAAGAAAAAGACCGAGAACACGATGGGCATGGCCATCATGACCTTGGCCTGCAAGGGGTCCGGCGGTGCTGGGTTGAGCTTGGTCTGGATGAACATGGTGATGGCCATGACGATCGGCAGGATGTAATACGGGTCTGGCGTTGAAAGGTCGGTGATCCAAAGCGCCCATGGCGCGTTTCGCATCTCCACGCTTGCCAACAACACCCAATAGAGTGCCAGGAATACAGGGATCTGAATCAGAACCGGCAGGCAGCCACCCAGAGGGTTGATTTTTTCGGTCTTGTAGAGCTCCATCATGGCCTGGTTCAACTTGGCCTTGTCATTGCCATAGCGCTCTCGCAAGGCCACCAGCCGGGGAGCCACGGCCTTCATCTTGGCCATCGACTTATAGCTCGCGGCCGACAGCGGATAAAACAACAGCTTAATCAGAATGGTGAGCAGCACAATGGCCCAGCCCCAGTTGGCCACCACCTTGTGCAGTTGCTCCAACAACCAATAAATCGGTTGGGCCAAGAAAGTCAGAAAGCCGTAATCAACCACCAAATCGAGACCAGGCGCCAAGGCCTCCAGCGTACGCTGTGCCTGTGGACCCACATACAGGGTGGCATCGTGTGTTTGCTGGGCCCCGGGTGACACGGGCGCAAAGGCCTGAATCAGGCCAGCGGCATATAAATTTTCGCCCACTTTGCGGGTGTAGAACTCCCTTGGGGCGTCATTCTTCAAGACCCAGGCTGCCACAAAGTAGTGCTGGACAATGGCCATCCAGCCGTCATTGGCCTGCCGAACAAAGTCTTGTCGGCCTTTCTCAATGTCTGAAAAGTCAATCTTCTGGAACTTGCCCTGGTCGGTGTAAATGGCGGGGCCCGTGAAGGTCATGTAGAACTGGCTCTCACCAGGGGGCGCGTTTCCATTTCGTAGGAATTGCAAATACAAATTGGGCGCAAGGGTGTCTGCGCCCGTATTGAGCACCGTATGGGAGATTCGCACCGCGTGCCCAGTGGGCTCAATGGAGATGGTCTTCAGCAGCTTCAGACCACCTGATTCCGATGCAAGCACCACGGTGCGCTTGGGGTCTTGGTCTGACTTGAGAGGCTGAGGCGAAAACACCAGTGTGTGATTGGGGTAGGTGTCTGCTCGGCCCGCACCGGCCACCAAACCCGACTGGGCCTCGTAGCGGCGCTCTGTTCGACCGTCGAACAGTCGGACCACGCCGTCGTCATAGTTGTCAGACTGCTGGTCCAGCAACCTGGCCGTCACGAGATTGCCACCCAGGGTGCTGACTTCGAGATACAGGTCTCTGTTTTGCAGAACAATGACCTGGCCCTTGGCGGCCTCTGGCAACACGGGCGCAGCCGCTGCAGGCGGCGGTGCTGTGAGGCTGGGGGTGGGCAGCGTTGCCGCTGGAACGCTTGCACTGGCCACACCCGGGGCTGGCGCGGTTGCGACTGCGCCCACACCGGTTCCCACCGCGGGTGCCGATGCGTCGCTGCCCGTTGCCACCGCCCCCGCAGGCGAAGACGCATTCTGTGTCATGGACTGACGTGTCCACGCGTCCCACAGCAGAAATACAGATCCAATAAAAACCATCAATAAAATTGTGCGACGCGTGTCCATGTTGCCCTTACTGATTCGAAGATGAAGATGTGGGTGGAGAGGGAACAGGATCCCAGCCTGAACCGCCCCATGGGTGGCACCGACACAGGCGTTGGCAAGTCAAACGCCCACCCGTCCAGAGGCCGTGTTCTTGAAACGCTTCCATTGCGTAGTTGGAACAACTCGGTTCAAAACGACACCGAGGCCCCAGGATGGGCCTGAGGCCTATCTGATAAGACCAGATGGCCGCTCGCACAGCCCAAATCAACATGTTGACGGCACCTGGGATACAGACTTGGGGGTTTGAAGGCCTCGCTGAAAGAGGCCGCTGAGCAAGAGCCATTGTTGATGACGCTCCTGCGGCGTGGCGAGCGCCACCTTGTGTCGCACACGAAGCAACACCGACTGGGGCTCCAGGCCGTGTTGATGCATCAAGACACGAGACCAGCGCTTCACTTTATTTCGAGCCACCGCGGAGCGGATGCACTTCTTGGGAACGATAAGCCCGAGTCGAAGCACCGGTGCGGCACTGGTGTGCAAGGCATACGATCCAGAAACAGCCACTGGACGCGTCGACAGCAACGCACCGATTTCAGCCGGGGACCGAAGGCTTTCGAGTGCCAAATCGGCCAGCCTTGAAAAGCTTAGACAGCCAGGCGCTTGCGGCCCTTGGCGCGACGAGCACGGATCACGGCACGGCCGCCACGGGTTTTCATGCGGACCAGAAAGCCATGGGTTCTTTTGCGGCGAACCACGGAAGGCTGATATGTGCGTTTCATTTAAAGCAACTCCTATGGGTGAACCGTCAAGTGTAGCCTGTCAACAGGGTTTTCCGCAAAAATTACTGCCAGCAAGCCCTGTGGATAACTATCCGCCTCGGGTAGAATACGGCC